>JAWKJR010000001.1:0-418794 GCA_041393675.1 Nocardioides sp.
TATTCACTCCCCGGGCCCCCAGGGAATTCAGCCGGGTTGTATCCGTGTTCAAAATCGGACGCCGATCGACCAGCTGGCGATGCGCGGGTAAGTGAGGTGAAACCGCCGGCTCCTTCATCTGTGGCAACACCGGTAGCCACCACGATCTGGGGCTGATTCTCGGCGGCATCCCGACCCTGACCAGCGGAAACGTGCTGCGGCGGCCCGACGAGAACCTCGCCGGCAACGTTGAAGGCCCCGACGCGAGTTTCAGCCCCGACCGCTGCTGACGCGGATGCGGTTGTGCCGAGCAGGATCGCCGCCAGGGCGGCGATCAAAGCAGCTAGGAAAGGAAGCAGCCAGCGACGCGAGTTCGTCTGCTGGGTGCCGGTGGTCATGGGGTCAGTCTTCCAGCCGCCGACGACGACGGCTGTGAGCGACTCGGTGAGCCTGAAGGCTCGCCCGTGGCACTCGCCCGTGGTCGTCGGCTACTCGCCCGTGGCGGGTTCTCGTGCGGCTGCTGGGCGGGGTCGGGACGGGCGGACGCCCGTAGCATGCGTGCCGGGCGGTCAGGGGTTTCGTCGCCGACGCAACAGAGTGGCCCTCACGGTGCCAGATGTGTGGACGCGATCGGCTGTGGGAAGTCGCCCGTGGTGATCGGTTCGGCTGCGGTCAGGTGCTGCGGTTGGCGGCGCGGGTGAAGGCTTCGCTGAGGAACTCGGTGGATGTGACGAGGTCCCAGAAGGCGTCATCGTCCGGGGTGATCCTCTTCGACCCGACCTGGCGGGACAGTCCGATGAGGACCTTGCGGGTCAGGGCGGGGTCAGCCAGGACCATGGTCACGCACTCGGCCGGCGGGTGGGTTCGGTGTTCGACCCGCTCGACGGTCTGGACGATCACCCGGTCGACCAGCTGCACCTTCACTGCGCTCTCGCGACCGGCTCTGCGGTCCTCGTAGGCGGCCTTCCGGCAGGCCGGGGTGCAGTAGACCCGCGGCCGCCCGGTCGACGCACTGGCGGGCAGCTTTGTGCCGCAGCGGGCGCACTCAGCGAGCGGCTGACGCTGCTGGTCGATGACCTTCTCGGTGACCACCGGTTTCGGGGACGGGCGCTTGCGGTGCTTGCGTTTCAGGTGCGCAGGAAGACGGCGGCGGTCTGCGTCTCGCCACGGGTCGATCACGTCATCGGACTCCGAGTTGCCCATGGCCTCGATGGTGCGCCCGTCCTGGGGTTTTGTCACCGACGCAACCTCGCGGGCCTCGTTCTGCATGACGTGTATGTCGAATAGGACGGGCGGGGCTCAGCAGGAGGGGCGCAGGACGGGCGATGGGTTGCGGCAGCGTCGAACAGGGAAGCAGCCAAGCGGCTGGGAAGAGGACGGGCGCAGCTCTCGGATAGCCAGGTCAGGAGGCTGCGTAGCGTTGCCGGGCGGCTTCTCCGGTGGTGCCGATTGCTTCGCCGAGTTGCCGCCAGGACAGGTGTGCCTCGCGGGCGGCGGTGATGGCTTCGGCGAGTTCCTTCTCCGCGGCCGCGCGACGAAACGCGGCGAGCTTGACCGCCATCAGCGGCGGCAGGGGCGCGTCGAAGTCCTCGGGTGTGGGGTCGTGGTTCTCGAAGGCGTCGGCGAGTTCGTCGGCGTGGGCGATCAGGTCGGCCAGGGATCGTTTGGTCATCTCGGGTGTCACCTCTTCAGATACTTCTCGCGGGCGGGGCTCATGGCGTGGACGATCGCGAGGATGCCGTGCCAGGTCACGACACCGACCTCGATCAGGTTCCCGGCCCGGTCAGGACCGATGAACATGACCATGTCGTCGTCTTGGCGAACGTGGGTGATCGCGAACCGCAGCGCGTGCAGCATGTCTTCCTCGGCGACCCCGTGCCGGTGCGCCGACTCGACGACGACCGGCTCCTCGATCTCCTCGTGAGCATCCTCGGAGCCGTCCTCGGGCTGCTGTTTGCCCACCACTCACCCTCCTCCATGATGACAAGGTTACTTGCGACAAGGTCGCTTGCCTAGCCGCTCGATCCGGCAGGCCCGCGGTTCTCTTCCTCGATCTCTGAATCAAGAGCAGCAAGCAACTGACTGGCACTGACCTTGTGGACCGGCTCCGACGTGACGGCGGACAAGGTCGGCGACCCGTGGCGTCGTGGCTTGTTGGACGCTGCGGGGAACGTCGCGGCATGGACCGCCTGCAGCGCCCTGATCGACACCTGGGTGTAGATCTGGGTCGTAGAGAGTTCGGCGTGGCCGAGCATCGCCTGGATGTAGCGGATGTCGGCCCCACCCTCCAACATCAACGTGGCCAGGGTGTGCCGGAACAGGTGACAGGCACCCTCCTTGTCAGTCCCGGACGCCTTCACGTAATCCCGGACGAGCTGCGTCAACCGGTCCAGGCTGAACGCTGTGCCGTCGACGGTCAGGAACAGCGTCCCGTCGTCGGGCTCGGCCGCGAACCGTGGCCTGACGTCGGCCAGGTAGCGCTCGATCCAGGCGATCGCCCGCTGGCCGATCGGGACCATCCGGTCCTTGCGGCCCTTGCCCTGCCGGACCATCAGGGTGCGACGTTCGATGTCGAGGTCGCGCCAGTTCAACCGCGCCAGCTCGGACCGTCGGATGCCGGTGCCGTAGAACGTCTCGATCATCGCCCGATCGCGGACTCCTGTGGCCGTGCCCAGGTCCGGGATCGCCAGGACCGCTTCGGCCTCCTCGATCGTCAGTGCGGCCTTGGGGAGGCGTTTCTCGACCTTGGGCAGCTCCAGCTCGCTGGCGGGGTTGGCGGCGACGTGGTCGTTGCGGACCGCCCACTTGAAGAACGCCCGCACCGGCAACAGCTGCGCGTTCTGGCTGCGGAAGGACAGGGGTTCGCCGTTGGGTTTGCGGTAGTGGAACAGGTGCCGCTGGTAGCGGACCAGCATCGGGCGGGTGACCTGAACGGGTTGGGTGACCCCGCGGTCGGCCAGCCAGGCCGACAGTTGCGCCAGGCACTGACGGCGTGCCCGGATCGTCGCCGGCGAATAGCCGCGGGCGCCGAGGTCGGTCAGGAACTCCTCCACCAACGCCGGGAACCCATGGGAGTCCTTCGGGTCGCCCGGTATGCGCTGTGGGACGTGGATCCCTCGTTTGCCCATCAGCGACCACCCACCGCGACGGCCCAGTCCTGCTCAGCCCCGTCCTCACCCGCTGGCGGGCTGCTCACCGCAGGTGCCGACTGGGGGCCGACCACCCCCCGACCGGGGGCCGACCAGGGGCCGACCAGCGGGGTGTTTGCCCCGACCGGTTGTGGGTCATAGGTGCTATCGAGCAAGGTCGTGGGATCGGTCAGACCAGCGAGGAACCTGCCACCCTCGTCGTAGCTGCTGCCCTGGGCGTCTTGGCTGTGGGTCGTACTCGTCGACGGTGACGCGGTGGGTGGGTTCCAGGTGAGTTCGTAGCCGTAGCTGCCGGACTCGAGCCGGTGCGGGACGACGAGCTCGAGGTCGGCCAACCTCGCCAGGTGGACCTTGAGCTGGGTGTCACCCCACCCCGCCCCGGCCGCGACGAGGTGCTCCCTGAGCTGGCGCCGCGTGAACCGCACCAGGTCCAGCGGGATCGCGTGCCGCTTCGCCTGGTCCGTGGCGAACCGGTGGACCGCGGTCAGCAGCCGGCGGGTCTGCGGCGGCAGCTCATCCAAGCTCTGGCCCAGCACCGCGTGCGCGAGCCGGTGCGCGACCTCGATGTCGCCGATCGTGGTCTCCACGTAGGCGACCACCCGGCCGTTGATGGTCGCGGTCTTGCGGGCCCTCTGGTGTTGGTGCAACAAGGTGACCGCGGCGATGAGCCCGAGATACTTGCCGTGGTCGCGGCGGGTGCGGGTCCGGCCGTCGGCGAACGTCAGGCGGTCCGCGAACGGGTTCACCACGGATAGGGGTTCCAGCAGCCGCTGCGCGTCGCGATGCAGGCCCACGATCTGATCGCGCTCGGTCCTCGCCGCCAACCCTTCCAACGTCTGCGCCCGGCGTTGTGCTTGGTGGATCGCGCGGGTCTGGTCCCGGTCCTCATCGACGGTCAAGACGAGGCACCGGTTGAGCAGTTCCTCGTCGACGTCGATCGCCGTGGTGGTCAACACGATCGCGGTCGGGCCGGTGACCTTGTAGGTGTGCGTCACCAACCGACCCGACGCGGTGTCCTTCCCCGTCGACGCGATGCTGAGTTCGCCCTCCGACTGGAGCAACTTCAACGCATAGGCCGCCCGCGATGCGCCTTCCTCCTCCGCGATCGATAGGACCTTGTGGGCCAGGTCCGACTCGCCCAGATAGAACAGCGACTGCCCCGTCATCGCGCTGAAGCTCACGCGGTCCTCGTCCGGGACGAACCCCAACACCGACTCCATCACCGCGGACTTGCCCGCGGCCGAGGTCGACTGCACGATCACCGCCAACGGGCTGGGCAGCAGGCGGCTGACGGCGGTGAGGTAGCCGACCAGGCAGTTCACCACCTCGCCGACCATCCCGACCCGGCCGAAGTCCTTCTCGATCCGAGCGACCAGGTCCGGGTCGCGCAGCAGGTTCAGCGCGGCGTCTCGCTGCGCGCTGGTCAGCCGGACCTCCGGCTTCGCGGGTGCCTGGGCCGCGGCGATGACCTCCTCCGCCTTGGACTCACAGGCCAACAGCACCCGACCCAGGTCGGCCTTCACCACCTCCGGGGCCAGCCGCAGTTCGGCCGCGGCCGCGGCGACGAACGCCGCGCGTGCCCTGGCCGAATACAAGTCCAGGGTGTCGACGTGGAACCCCGACCCCGACGATGGGGACGGCCCGTCGGCCTGTCCGCTCACGGTGACCAGGAGGTTGACCCGCAGCACGTCGAAGCTGGTCACCTCGTCCAAGCCCCTCACCCGCCACCGCCGCTCGGCAAACTCCACCAACAGCTCCCGGCCCACCACCTGCGACGGATCCGCAGGAGCTTCGGAGTCGTCGGGCTGGGCCCTGTCGTCGACCTTCTCGTCGATCTGGCCCTCGGCTGGGACGACGACCGGCGTGGGTTCGGCGGGCTCGATGGCGTGGGCGGGCGAGTCCAGCCCGGGCGGGATCACCCGAGCGGGCTCGATCGCCGGGGTCGGCCGGCTGGACTTGCTGCCGCCCATCCACGCGGCCTTCCGCAGGAACCTGCCCAACGCCTCGGTCGGGTTCTTCGCCTCCACCGCCACGTCGTTGACGTCGGCCCCGCGGGGCAGTTCGACCCGGAACACCTCCACCCCTGCCCCGGACAACTCTTGGGCGAGGGCTTTGGCTCCGCGGTCGCCGGCGTCATCGCCGTCGAACGCGACCAGCAACCGCTTCACGCCGTGCTCGACGAGCGCTTGTTGGTGGTCGGGGGTCCAGCCGTCGACCCCATAGGCAGCCGTCACGTGCCGGAACCCCGCGCACCACAACGTCAACGCGTCGATGATCGACTCACAGACGATCAGCTCCTCGGCCTCGAACCCGGCCGGATTCCAGGCGCCGCGATGCGGGCCCGGCAGATACAGATGCCGCGGATTCGCGTGCGGGTCCAGCCGGCGGCCGTAGACCTCCCCGACCTGGCCAGCGGCGTCGAGGACCGGGAAGGTCAGACAGCCCCGGAAGTGCTCATGCCCAGACGCCTTGATCACGCCCAGGTCCCGCAACCGGCCACGCACTCGCGCCCCGTCCGCGGTGCGCGAGTGCGGGATCCGGTAACCCAACGTCCGATCCGCGAACCCCACCTTGAACGCCTCGATCGCCTCGGGGTCGTCGATCCGACGACGGGCCAGGAACGCCAGCGCGTCGCCGTGACCGGCCAACGCCTCCGCGTAATGCCCGACCACCATCCCCAGCAGCTCGGCGTCGCCAGCATCAGGCTCGACCAGCGACGGGAGCTTCGCGGTCTTCGACCGTGCCACCGGTCCCGGTGCTGTGGATCGTGGCCCAGGTTGCGCCAACGACGCCAGCGACGGGGAGGACTCCCGCAGCAGCTCCACCGCGTGCCGGAACGAGACCCCTTGGGCAGTCATCACCCAGTCGATCGGCCCACCACCCCGACCACAGGCCCCCAGGCAGTGCCACAGGTTCTTGCCCGGCGTGATGACCAGGGACGGTGAGTCGTCGTCGTGGAACGGACAGCAGCCGACCAGATCCTTGCCCTGCTGGCGCAGCACGACCCCGCACCCCTCCACCAGCCGCTGCACCGAAGCCTCGGCCTTCAACCGAGCAAGTTCAGTCTCCGGGATACGCGCCACCAGAACCTCCGGGACCTCGAAAACCTGTCAAGAAGCGCATACGCTCTATCTAACACACTGTATCCGATTCATGCCAGTAGGAGGCGCAACGACAATGGGCACCCCACCGATCAACCCGCCGGTCAACCTGCTGGAGCGCCTCGCCGCCATGGACTTCGCCCACCGCCTCGCCGCGGTCCGCAAACAACGCGGCATGACCCAACAGACCCTCGCCGACACCGTCGGCGTCCACGTCACCCAACTGCGCCGCTACGAAGCCGGCACCAACCAGCCCACCCTCGACGTCCTCCGCGCCCTCGCCGTCGCCCTCGCGGTCTCCGCCGACGAGCTCGTCTTCGACCCCGACGAACGCGGCCCCCAAGACGAATCGCTCCGACTCCACCTAGCCGCACTCGACCAGCTCGACCCAGACGAACGCAACAGCATCCGCGCCCTCATCGAAGGCGCCCTACTCCGCCACCAAGCCCGCAGACTCGCCCAGACCAGCTAGATGGCGTCCGATCCACTGTCGACGTACTGGTCGACGGACACCGCTGCTCTGGCGTCGGCAAGCCACCTGATCGCCGCGGGCGTCAGATGCAGACCGAGAGATTCCGGCGTATCGGCAAGCTCTTGGTGCACGCTGACCACGACCTCGCATCCCCGCGACGCGAGCTTCGCTGCTCGCTCTGCCAGCGGCTGGCCGAGCGATTCGATAGCAGTAGCCAGCCCTTCCGTGCCTCCGTGCGCGCCAGGTGGCCACGTCAACTCCGCCGACCAAGAAGTCCACTCCCTCGGGACCTGGCGGACCGGTGCGAGGGAGCCGCGGTCGTAACCCTGATCAGGCTGACGGGCCATGGCGTCGCTGATCTCAGCGAGTGTGAGTTCGCGGCTCTCGATCACGAGCGATGCCTTGATCATCGGCTTCACTGCCCCGGGAAGACGCCGGTCGGGATCACGATCGATCCGTCCTTATTCACCAGGTGGAGCTCGCCGTCGGGCCCCATCTTGATGTCGAACTTCGACACAGAACCCCGGCCGACGAACTCTTCCTTGAACGCATGCGGCTCGGTGTCGTACTGCTTCAACAATCTCTTCACGTAGGAGTTGCTCAACCCTCGAAGATCCGAAGGATCACAGCCAGCGTTGTGCACCAAGACGTCATCGTCGCCCGCAAAGTAGGTATGCACGTTCTCGACCGTGAGGTTGTAGGCGGTCAAGTCCTCCGCCCTGATGCCCACCCCGCTGACGACGACGGACTGGCCAGCCGCGTTCTCGACCACATCACCCACACGCAAGTCGATCGCATCGACCCATGCGTGACGGGACTCGACCCAGAACGGGTGATGGTCGGTGGCGTCGACCGTGCTGCCGTCAGCCAAGTGGACCGCAACCATCGTGTGGAGACCCGAGTGATGGATCAGACGGATGACCTTCTCGGGATGCTGCTCTCCAGTCTCCGAGTCCTTGGCCATGACCCAGTCGCCAAGCTTGACGTCCTTGATCGGCTTCTTCGACCCGTCGGCCATGAGAACGAGCGTGGTGCCGGTGAAGGAGTTCAGACAGGATTCCGCGAGCTTCGAGCCCAGCGAGGCTTCGGTCTTTGCGGCAACACCGGTAGCCACCACGATTTCCGGCTCCGCGGCGCTGTTTCCTAGCCGCTGACCTGCGGTTTTGTGTTCCGGCGGCAACTGTACGACGACAACCTCCAGCTCGTCGTCCACGTGGTAGCGGTCGAGATCCTCGCCCACATGCAATCGATCCATGAAGCCAGGGAAGGAAAGTCCGAGATCTAGCAGGATGCCCCATCGATCGACGCGAACGATGCGAGCCTGTCGCTGCTCGCCGAGGGCCACAATCATGGGCAGGTCATTCCATTGCGCTTGGGTCATCACTCGCCTCCGAGCCAGAAGCGCGGAAACTCGTTGAGCCTGGGGATCAGGTCCCGAGGCACACCGATCTGTAGACGCGGCCCCCGTCGTACGAGGAAACGTGCATCTTGAACTCCCGCTCAGAAGATGTCGTTCGGGATGCGCGTCTCGATGACGTTCGAGTCGTAACTGCCGAGCTGTGCGTACTCCTTCGCGATTGATGAATCGTTAACCCCGAAGTAGGCGCGGCCATCTGGGTATTCACTCCCCGGGCCCCCAGGGAATTCAGCCGGGTTGTATCCGTGTTCAAAATCGGACGCCGATCGACCAGCTGGCGATGCGCGGGTAAGTGAGGTGAAACCGCCGGCTCCTTCATCTGGCAACACCGGAGCCACCACGATCTGGGGCTGATTCTCGGCGGCATCCCGACCCTGACCAGCGGAAACGTGCTGCGGCGGCCCGACGAGAACCTCGCCGGCAACGTTGAAGGCCCCGACGCGAGTTTCAGCCCCGACCATTGGTGTCGCGGATGCGGTTGTGCCGGACAGGATCGCCGCCAGGGCGGCGATGAGAGCGGCTAGGAAGGGAAGCAGCCAGCGACGTGGGTGCGTCTGCTGGGTGCGGGGTGTCATGGGTGTGATCATTCCAGTCCGGTGACTGTTTGCCTTGAGGAGAGGGCGACGATCACCAACGTCATCGACGCCATGGTCACCAAAGCCAAACTCCGCCTCATCACCGGCTGAGCCCGCCGCTGCTCACCGGTCGCCAGAACCGGTGCGACCACGGCCCCTCGCACTCGCGCTGACAGAAGAAGATGCGCAAGCATCTTGTTGGGGCCAAAGCAAACTGATCCAGCGCCGCTTCGGTTGCCACCAGGCGGCTGCTCCAGCTCCAGGTGTCGCCGGCTGGCCCGCCAAATGGCTACTCCTTGACATACGGGAGCGGTTCGCCTGCTTGGGTCAGTGACGCCTCGAAGAACGCCAGGAGCTCAGCCAAGAGGGCTTGTGCCTCCTCAATGACTGCTCGCGACTCGTCCGCATCCGAAGCCTCCCGGGCCTCGCGCAGGAGATTCGCGACCCCCTTCAAGGTGTCACCTTGGAGCAGCACACCCGGGAACTTGCGCCACGGAAGTTTGACCACAGCAGCATTTCCTTGAACGGCGTACATCGCTACCTCGACACGTTCCACCATCAACCATCAACCCCCAGGACGGAAGGTCAGGAACGGCAACTCGGGATTGAGCGGGCCGTCAAGGAAGTCACGTCCGACCTCACCACCACGCGGCAGCAACCAGGTGCCCTTCTTACGGAGCGCGTTCGTCCAGCCACCCTCGACCAAGAAGTCCCAGTCCGAGAGTTCGTGAGCCGTTCCACCCGCGCGGCTTCCAACAACGGAAATCGACCTTCCCGTCCGGTCGGCGAACTGCTGGATTCTCGCCGCGTCGCTTGAGGCGATGTTGTCGAGGCTCGCTCCACCACCGGGGATGCAGTCGTTGTGGACGACGATGGCGTCGGGGCCGACGTGGTAGGTGTGCACACCGGCGATGGAGAGGTTGTAGGCCAACGCCGTGCGGCTGGTTCCGATCTCGAAGCCGACGACCGTGACCTCGTGGCCGTTGTCTCCGAGGACGACCTCGCCGGGCGCGAGTTGGTCGGCTCGTTCGAAGGTTTGGTCGGTGACGGACCAGAACAGGTGGTCCTCGGTGGTGGTCAGGGTGGTGCCGTCGGCCAGCTTGAGGTCGGTCAGGGTGTCGTCGTGGACCCAGACGTGGGTGACCTTGCGGGTGACGCGTTGCCCGGTCTCGGGGTCGGTGGCGATGACCTTGTCGCCGACCTCGATCTGGTCGATGGGCTTCTTTGACCCGTCGGCCATCAGGACGAGCGTGGCGCTGGCGAACGATCTCAGGCATGTTCGGGCGAGGGTGGATTCTGTGTTTGCGGCAACACGCCAACGCTGAAGCGACGAGAGATCCCCGCCGGCGACCACGACCCGGCGACCGGTTGTAGTCGTAGCGCACGTGACTCGCACGAGCACGATTGGGTCGTTGCAGGTGGTGATCGCGGGCCCGAGAGCGGCTTCCGGGCGCACCCAAGGGCCGTGCGACCTATGGTCGACGGCGTCATGGGCGGTGGTGTGTTCGCACGCCGCGGGTGGACCTCGCCCGGGGGCGGTATGCGTCATCAGCGAGGTGTGGTGGTGGCCGTCGTGGGTGTATGCGGCGACATGAGGAAGCGGTGCAGCGCCCATCCCAGCGGGGACGAGGAGCCCCAACCAGGTTGCAACGATCGCAACCAGCAGGCGAAGTCCCGCGACTGCTCGGACCATCAGTCCGGCTCGGACCCAGTGGCGCCACCCAATAAGTCAAGAGGCAATACCCTGCTGGCGCCGAGGATCTCGATCCCGGCGATCAGGTCGTCAGAGGTGAAGTCGATCGTGATCGCTGCTCGGTCCATTCGTACCCCCGCCACGCTGCTGCGGGCCACGGAGCGATCTGGTCCCGGCGGGACAAGGTAGATGTACGCCGCATCAGCCTCGGGGTCATATCGGATCGTGAGGTCGTGGTTCACCATCCCGACCACCGATAGTTCTGTGCCAGGCCTGCGAGGTCGTCGTAGGTCATGCCACGGTGGGCCGTTACGATCACCCCATCCGAGTTCTGGACGATCATGTTGAAGCTGTCCCTTCCTGTTGAGCTCACAAAGGCGGTAGCTCCATCCGTCTGTTCGAACGATCGTCCCGCTCGGATGATGGCTACATCGATGTCGTCGAAGCCGGCCTCAGCCAATCGTTCGGCACCGTGCGTGGTCGCGCTACCAGTGAAGCCCCCGCCTCCGATCGAGCCGCGTTCAGGGTTCAGGCGGCGATCCATCAGCGCACGCTGAAGCAGGCTGTGTTCGTTCTTTGCGGCAACACCGGTAGCCACCACGAAAACAGGCCTCGCGGCGTCGTTTCCTAGCCGCTGACCTGCGGCGATGTGTTCCGGCGGCTCGACGGGCACCTCACCGGCAACGTTGAAGGCCCCGACGCGAGTTTCAGCCCCGACCGCCGCCGACGCCGATGCGGTCGTTCCGAGCAGGATCGCCGCCAGGGCCGCGATCAGAGCAGCTTGCAAGACAGGCAGCCAGCGACGCGAATTCGTCTGCTGGGTGCCGGTGGTCATGGGGTCAGTCTTCCAGCGTCGCCGCGGGGATCGCCGAGAGAATAGTCTTCGCCCGTCACGCTTAGGACCGAAGGCGCTCGAACAGTTCGGCGTCAATCCGCGAGAGCGCGTCGGGCGAAACCGCCGGCGCTTGCCAAGCGTGCCGTTCCATCCATTCGAGCGCCTCCTCTTCAACAGCAACGCCGTGGTGCTCGACATAGTCCGCTGCGTCGGCCCGCCAGTAGTACGTCCCGTCGGTCAGGAGGCCCGAGCCGCCCGGCGTTCCGAAAGATCCATCGATCACGTCCCTGGTGTGTTCCATGAGGGCAAGCACCACTGTGCCCGACCGCAGGTAGGCGGCGACTTGTTCGCGGAGCGACTCTGCGAGAGTGCCCTGCGCCAGCAGTTCCTCACGATCCAGGGCGAACTCGGACCGGTTTCGCGGGCCGAATACTCCGAGTGGCCGCACCCCGTTCATCCGAGACTCCTCAGCAGCCCGGTGATCGGGTCAAGATCAACGAGGCCAGACATGGAGTTCACCGGGACGCCCATGATCTCCGAGAGCTCCTGGCTGCGCCGCAGGCCCGTGGCATGTGACCAAGTTGATGGGGCCTCCGCGATAGCCCGGATTGCCGAGCACCGCGTCCGCGATTTGCTGTGGGTGGGTGATGTTCCCGTTGACAACGAAGTTGCCCGCGGTATCGCCATGAACAATCACATCGTGACCGGCCGCTCCACGGGAGCGAGCGAAGTTCTGGAGGGTGTTCACATCATCTCCAATGGCAGTGGCGGTGCGGCTCTCGCTCACCCGCGCTCCGCTCGCGAGGAAGCTGTCCATTGGAGCTGCGCCGTTTGCGGCGGCGGCGATTTCAGATTCCGCCCCTGCAACCGTAGTGCTTTCGGCGAGAGCTTCGCCACCAATCTCGGCCTCGATGAGCGTTGCCTCAAGCCCGTCGGTCATGGGGTCGGCGCCGAGCTGGAGCACGTTTATCACAGTGAGAACTACAACGGACGTGCACGTGAAGTCGCAGTGGTGCGTCGAGTACGGGCCCACTGGTTGTCGCCCCCACGCTTGAGCACAAGCTGGAATTGAGGCGGCCGTCGTCAAGTCCATCGTCGCGCAGTACTGGGAAACCTGGAGGCCGTGCTCCGCAGCGGAAGCCGAATGAACATCGGGCGCCGCGGGATTGCCCGTGCTGCCTGACCCGGGCGGGGGAGGGGTGTAGATGAACCCTTCGCCTCGATCTTCTCTCTCCGCATCGTCGGTGGTGTTGCACCGGATGTCGTCTGCGCATTGCGTTGGCGAGAGTCCGCTCGGGTCGGCGTTGGAGGCGGGGTTGTTGCGGGCGTAGCTGTAGGGGTTGAGATTCTGGGGGTCGGTGGTGTCGAGGAGTGGGTCGGGGTGGTGAGGATGTTGAGGGTGGGTGTGTAGGTGCGGTGGTCGAGGCGGATGTCGTGGTTGGGGTCGTGGGTTTGGTTGAGGTAGCCGTGTTCGCTGGGGAGGGCTTGGCGGACGGCGTTGAGGGTGGCGCTGGTGGTGGTGGTGCTGCTGGTGGTGAGTGCGCCGTAGGGGTAGTAGTTGGTGCGGGTGGCGGTGGTGTTGTTGAGGGTGAGTCGGATGGTGCGTTGAGTGTCGGTGAGGAGCCAGGTGTAGCCGCTGGTGGTTTGCGTGGCCACCGGGGTGCCGGCGGGGGTGGTGTGCTGGCGGGTGGCGGTGAGGGTGGTAGCGCCGGTGGTGGGTCTGGTGTGGGTGATCTCGGTGTTGCCGAGGTACAGGGTGGTGGTGACGCGGGGGTTCGTGCCGGTGGTGATGGTGCGGCGGGCGATACGGAGGCCTCCGGCGTCGTGGGCGTGTTGGATGGTCTCGTTGGGTGTGGTGGTGGTGGTGAGGTTGCCGCGGGTGTCGTAGGCGTAGGTCGTGTTCGACCCCGGTGGGGGTCCAGGTGGTAGCGCGGCCGAGGTCGTCGTAGGTCAGGGCTCCGGTGGTGGGTGCCGCTGGGTCGCCAGGGGCCCGGACGTCTGGGTGAGGGCGCTGGTGGCGTGGGGGTGGCCGGTCGCTGCGTAGCCGTAGGTCACGAGGCTGGTCGGGTTGCCGGCAGTGGTGGGGGTGGACCAGGTGGCGACCTGGGTGAGGCGGTCGTCGGTGTAGTCGTACTGGTTGCGGTAAGTGTCGCCCGCCAGGGTCTCGGCGCCTGAGCCGGTGCCTGTGCATCCTCCGGCGGTGTCGGGGTAGCCGGCTGCGGCGGTGGCGAGCCGGTTGAGGCCGTCGTAGGTGTAGCAGGTCGCAGCGGTTGTACTGGCGCTGTTGTCGGTCTTGGTGGCGGTGATGCGGGTGGGGTTGCCGAGCTTGTCGTAGGTGTAGGCAAGTCCCAGGGGGACGGCCCCGGTCGATGTCGCGCCGGTGATGGTCGCGATCAGACCGGTGTCGGGATCCCAGGTGTAGCTGCGGTTGAGGGTGCCTTGGTCGGTGCTGGTGGAGTTGAGGGACGTGGGACGGTTGAAGCTGTCGTAGCCTGCCTGCGCGAGGACCAGTGAGCCTGCTGTCGGGGGCCCGGCGACGGTGAGGGCGTCAGAAGGAGTCGTTGCGGCCGTAGCTGGTGTTGATGACGGTGGCGGGCAGGTCAGCGACGGCCGGGTAGCTGGTCTGGGTGGGCTGGCCGAGGTCGTTGTAGGTCGACGTGACCTTGTAGCTGGCCTTGGCGTCCGCGCCGGCGGTGGGGTCGGTGAACCGTGTGGGGTAGGTGTAGGTCGCCGAGAGCGGGTTGCCCTTGCCGTCGTAGGCATCCACGCTGGTGGAGAACACACCAACGACGCCCACCGCGTTTCCGAGGGCGGGCACGTCGACGCGGCTGCTGGTGGACACCAGCCGGCCCTTGGCGTAGTTCACGGCCGGGGCGCCGGGGTCGTCGCCGTAGACCCAGGACGAGACCTCGGCCCCGCCGGCATCGGTGACCTTGCTGGGACGGCCAAACGCGTCGTAGCTGGTGGTCAGGTTCGTGATGGCGCCTTGGCCGCCGTTGGCCGCCGCCTGGTCCTTGTAGGTGCGCACCTGCACCGAGTGCCGGAGACCAGTGTTGATGGGGGCGTTGGGGTCGTCGTTGTAGACGGTCGTGGTGTAGCCGGTGTCGGGGTCGCTGGCGGTGATCTGCCGGCCGGCGAGGTCGTAGCCGTAGGCCCAGGTCGCGCTCTGCCCGTTGACGGTCGAGGTGATCGTGGTGAGGGCGCCGGTGGCGGTGTAGGTGTAGTTGGCGGCATGCACCGGGGTCGCTGCGTCGGTGGTCCTGCTGGTGTACTGCTCGACTCGGGTGGTCTGGCCGTAGCCGTTCACCTCGGCGCGGGTCGCGCCGGAGGGGTTCGGCGGTACGGTGATGACGGCGTCGCCGGTGTAGGTGGTGGTGGCGGTGGTGAGGTTCTCACCGGCGTGCCAGGTGTCGACACGGGTGACGCGGTTGGCGGCGTCGTAGCGGGTCCAGGTGTAGCGCTCGATGTTGGTGTTGTCTCGGTTGGGGTTGAGCAGACCGCTGCCGGCGTCGTCGGCGTTGCGGACGGCGGGCATCTGGTAGACCACCAGGCCGCGATCGTTGTACTCCGTGGCCGCCACCACGCGTCCGCTTCCGTCGATCTGGGGGATCTGGGTCTCGACGACGCGGCCCCACCCGTCCAGGTAGGTGTAGGAGGTGTCGGTATCGGCTCCGGTGCGGCGGGTGATGGTCGTCACCTTCGAGGGCGAGTCGGCGTGCTGGGCGTAGACGAACTCCAGGTTGGGGGTCTGGGCGCCGGTCACGCCGGGTTTGCGGACCGTGCGCAGGCGTCCGAACCCGTCGTAGCTCATCCGCGTGGAGGTGTTGTTGGCGTCGATGACCTCGGTCGGAACCCCGTGCCGGATGTCGAACGCTGTGGTGCCGGTCAGCGGAGTCCGCGACGGCTCACCCGTGGTCGTCGTCACCGCCCAGATCACGTCCTGGTCCGCGCCGGGCTGGGCGAGGACGCCGGTCGGGGCTGACGGGGTGCCGGGGTTGTAGCTGGTGGTGGTGACCGCACCGTAGGGGTCGGTCACCTTCTTCACGTTGCCGTAGCCGTCGTACTCGGTGGCGGTGGCCAGATAGGCGGTCGCGCTGGTGTGCGCCCGGGTCTCGGTCTCCAGGCCCTTGGTCGGGCCGCCAGCGGCGCCGTTGTCGTAGACGTGGGTCACGCGACCTTCGAGGACTTCGTTGCTCGTCGAGAGGCCCGGCGGGGCGCAGTTGACCCGGTAGGTGCTCTGGGTCTTGGGCAGGGCGATCCACTCGGCGGTATTGGTGGCCCAGCTGGTGACAGTGCACCGGTTGTCTGCCGAGCCGGAGCTCCAGCCGGAGTTCATCTCGAGCTGGACCATGCCGGCCTCTGGCCGCTGGTGGGAGGTGCCCCCCTCGTCGAAGCTGCGGGTGACGGTCTGCTCCTGGTCGGGACCGTCGCTGACCTTGGTGTGGTAGCGGGTGAGATCCTCGACCACGATCCGGGATTTCTGGTCCCACGCGTTGACCCCGGTCACGAAGTTGTCGTAGCGATGGTAGGTGCGGGTCAGCCAGGCACCCCAGTCGGTGCCGTCCGGTTCGGCGATGGTCTCCTCCGCGACACGTCCCTGTCGCCACGGCTCGTCAAGGGGGTCGTCCGCGTCGTTGGCGTACTCGGCGGTGTCCACGCGCACGTTGTAGCGGGCGCCGGAGTTGTCGATCTTGGAGTCGTTCATCCCCGGAAACGCACCACCCGGCGGATCGACTCATCACCGGGGGCAACATCCTCACCCTTGGTGTTGCGGGTACGGACGTAGACCTTCTCATACCCCGCCAGTCGCTCCAGGTCTCCTCAGAGTCCGGCAGGTTGCGGCTGTTGACGTGCCGCCACGCCGGCGCTCCCCGGTAGTCGTAGTCGAAGACGCGCAGCGGGCCCGGCTCGGCGGTGTTCAGGGTGGGGTTGCCGTACCGGTACCCCATCGCGTCGTCGCTTAACGCCAGCCGGGTGACGACGTACTTGTGGAACCACTTCCACGTGGGGGTCTGACCCGAAGGCGCCCACTTTTGCGGGTAGCACTCCCGGTTGGAGTTCCACTGGGCGCGGCCATCGACGTACGCCTCGTCACAGGCGCGGTCCGGGGCGTGGCCGTACTCGACCTGGATCCGGCCCCCAGCTCGTTGCGCACCGAGGTCACCCGAACTTGCGCAGCCACCGACTGCCGACCTGGGTGACCAGGTTCTTCTTCGTGGTGCCGTCGAAGGTGACCGCGGGCATCGAGTCCGTGGAGCTGTTGGTGACGAACCCCTCCCGGTCGATCCGGTTCAACCACAAGTCGGGCTCGTCGCTGTTGTTGGAGTTGCTGTCATCGGGGTCGGGCATGGTGTGGCCCAGCGTGTACCGGTCCACCTTGTAGTCGTTGACGGTAGAACCCGCCTGGCCCTGGTGGACCCAGCTGGTCAGCTGGTAGTAGCGCCGGCTGGAGAAGAACGACGGGGAGAAGTTGTCACACGCGCCCGTGCTCTCACAGATCAGGTCGGCCGGCACGTCCGGCCACTTGCCCGGGGCGGCCTTCGGGTCGCTGGTGCCCGTGCAGGTAGCCGATGGGTTGGTCAGCGCCGGGATGCAGCGGGGCACAGTGGAGACATCCACGGTGTCGTGGGCGAACCCGTCGCTGGTGCCGAACCCGTAGCGGATCTCAGACAACCAGCCACTCCGGTCGTAGCCGGTGCGGAAGCCGCTGGTCGTCGTGGCCCACCGGCTGTAGTAGTTCTGCTCGTCCTCGTAGCGGTAGACGATCTTGTTGCCCGAGGTGTCCACCACCCGGTCCAGATTCCACCGCCAGCCCTGCTGGCACCACGCGTTCTTGGTGGTGGCGTTGTAGCACGGCTCGCCGCTGTCGTTGCCATACACCGGCACCGTCCACACCGACTGGGTGCCGTTGCCGTAGCCGAACCAGTAGACCGTGCCGTCTTGGGTGGTGAGCTTGAAAGCCTCGTTGTCGTTGTCGGCGTTGCTGGCGGTGACGTTCGACCCGTGGATCCACTCGATCCGCCAGCCCGGGTCATCGCGGAGCCGGAACTCGTCGGCGCCGTTCGGGATCAGCTCGCCCGACCGGCCATTCAAGGTCAGGGTCAGCTCGTTGACCAGCGCGCCGGCGTTCTTCTTCCAGCACAGATCTCCCCTTGCGGGCAGCCCGTCATCGGCACACGAGGCGTAGCTGCGGGTCACATACCCCGGCGACAGCTCCACCCCAGCCCGGCCGCGCTGGCCTGGGTGTTCTCGGCCAGCGTCATTCCGTCCACCGCACCCGAGGAGTAGCTCAACGCCAGGTCAGGTGACGACCCGCCCCGGGGAGCCGGGAACGAGAACGGGTAGGAATAGGAGAACTCCCCAGACCCGTCTCCCACCTGCCACTCACCCGCCTGGGCAAGCGGCGTCGCGCCGTAGTTGCCCGACCCTCCCCACCACATACACCGAGCCCCCACCCGAGGACGCCAGCGCGGTCTGCGTCACCCTCGCCGACACCGGAGCGGTCGACGACGCCGACCCCACCCGCGGCGACGGCTCCGCGCTCACCTGCTCCGCGACTGCCTGCGCCGCGTCCGCGGTCGAGAACGTCAGAGTGTCCGCGGAGACGTTGTTGACCGACGGCACCAGCGCCCCCGTCGCACACTCCTCCACCTCGGGCGTGGACAGGTAGCACTCCGGGAACACCGTCACCTGCAACCGGTCACCCCACCGACCGCCGAACAGCGCCGCGAAGTCGCCATAGGACAGCCTCAGGTCCACCGCCGGCTCCGAACCCGCTTCCGGCACTGCCGGATCGGGCGGGGACGGGCTCGCCGATGGTGTAGGGGTTTCCTCCGGCGAACCGGACGTCGACGGCGAGGGTGACTCGCCCGGAGCTCCAGTCGGGCTGGCCGACGGACTGGGCGAGGCAGACGGCTGTGGTGTGGGCGACCCCGTCGGCTGCGCCGGATCCGGCGCAGGCGCGGCGTCCACAGAGATCACCAGCGCGCCCGACGACAGATCGGCTGGCTGGTCCACGGTCACCTCAACCGGCGAGGCATCCTCCTCCAACACCGCAGGCGCCAGCAAGGAAGCCCCGGTCCACACCGCAGTAGAGGCCACCACCGACGAGCCCGGCGGCGCCGAGATCGCTTCAGGCGCCGTCGCGTCGGCGTCCTCGCGAACCTTCACAGGGACCCCGGGCACCGCCGTCCACGACGTGCCCGGATCCACCACCCCGAAGCATCCTGCGGCACCTCGGGGACCTCGTTGGGCAACGCGTCGATCGCGTCGGCCGGATCCACCGGAGGCGACAACGACGGCAACGGAACCGCCTCCACGTTGCCGCCCTCGGCAGCGGCAGCGGCGGTAGGCGCCACCAAGGCCCCCGCGGCGATGCCGGCACCAAAGTCAGCCCCGCGGCCACCACACCCACGGCCACCAGCCGCGACACCCAACCCGTAATAACCGCCCCCCGAGAACAAGGCCAGACCAAGACGGCCGGAACCTACCCCACCACGCGACCGCATGTCACCCGGTCTAGATCAGCGTCACCAGCGGTCAACGCCAACTAGCCCCCGACCACGACGAGCCGTTGCCATCAGCGTTGACCCAAAGACGGAGGTCGACCGGCGCCAGTGGCAGGCAGCGGCACCACGGGGGGCGTGAGCGGAGGCAACACGGCGGACGCCGAAGGACTCCGGGCGGGTCGCGTCATACTTCCCCCATGGATGACCCCCAGCAGGGCGGCCCGCTTCTCACAGCCGTTCCCGACTCCGCGGATGCGAGGCTGTTCATCGAACTGTCGAGCCACGCGGCGGACCCAGTCGACGCCAGACGCACTCTGGCGGTCGTCCTCGGCGTCACCGACGACGTGCTGAGGCCCGGTGCGGGCCCGCCTTCAGGCCGACCTCCGAGCCGTCTACCCGGACACCCTGCTCGCCTCGGCTTGCCAGAGATCCGGCACCTGCTAGCGAGCGAGTTCGAACCCAAGACCAGAAGGCCGAGCTACCCGAAATCACAGACTCTCTACTGGAACACCGAGGCCCGACCCGATGTCACAAAGGAGCGTCCAACATCGTCGGATCCTTCGTGAGTCCTCGCCGCAGAGGTCGCTGAGAAGCGCCCCACACGCGGACGGCGACGCGCGGCACTGGCGCACCCTCCGGGGGAAAGGGACCGGAGATGATGTCGGCCCTGGAGTGGGCGAGATAGTCGTACCAGTAGCAGTTCGTCAAGCCGAGCAGAAGCCAGGCCAACAGCCCCAACGACCTCGTGTCGGTCGTCACTCCGGTCACCGTATAGCCTCCAGCAGAAGCGGCCCCGTTGAGCCTGTGTGCGCAGGTCATGCGGCATATCCGATCTGCGCGCCCGTAGGGATTCGAACCCCAAACCTTCTGATCCGTAGTCAGATGCTCTATCCGTTGAGCTACGGGCGCTCATCCCACAGGTCGGTCGACCCGGCCGTCAGGACTGGACGAGGATAGCCGACCGGCGTACCGATGCCGAAATCAGTTGGCCCGCGCCCAGAGTGCCGGCGGGGTTAGCCGCCGGGCATCGGGGCCGGGCTGGCCGACTGCATCCGGTCGGAGTCCCAGTCGCTGTCGCTGGGCGTCGCCTGCTTGGTGACGATGCCGTCCTTGTCGGTGCTGGTGGCGTCGCCACGCAGCGCTTGGGCGGCCGCGACACCTCCGGCGACCGCGGCGACTACGACCGCGAGTACGACGAGCCTTACGCATGCTGGGTGCCTCCTCAGGTCGGCTTGACCTTGAACATCGCGCGGTAGGTCTTGGGCAGCGGCGTCGCCATCAGCTTCGGGGTGCCGGTCGTGGTGCGCCGGGATGTCACCGCCATGATGACACCGCGGTTCTTGCTCAGCATCTTCTTGAACCACGGACCGCCGCTCGCGCCTCCGTTCATGGGGCACTTGATGATCGCGTCGGAGCTTGTGCCGCGACGCTTCGTGGGGCCCTTGCAGAACACGACGCGCTCACCGGTGTACGGCGCCTCGGCCGGCCAGCCGACCACCTTGACCTTGCGCTGCCGCTTCTTGGCGGCGTACTCCGCGAAGTTCTTCTCGGTGGCGTCGGTGATCGTCTTGCCGCCCAGCTTGGCCAGCCGGATCATCGCCTGGTCGCGGTAGACGTTGGAGTTGTTGGTCCACGCCTTGTACGCCACTGACCAGGCAGCGGTCCAGATCCCCAGGGGGGCCTTGCCGTCGCGGTACTTCGGCACGTAGGCGAAGTTGGTGTGCCAGCCCTCCCCGGCGCCGTGGTGAACACAGTGGCCGGCCGTGGCGATGTTGTTCTTCTTCTTCTTCAGCTTCTTGTCGAAGACGGTCGCGGCCGAGCAGGAGTAGTCCAGCCCGTTGTAGCTGAAGAAGAGCCGGCCGGTGGACTTCGGGGCCGGGTTCTTCGCGGCGACGGCCTTCTCGGCCGCGCGCGCCTGCGCGGGCGGGAGGTACTTCCCGGTCGGGCCCAGCACGGCTGGGATCGCGGCGCGCATCCGGGCAGCCGTCCAGGCGGCGGTGGACTTCGCGGGCGGCTCGGCGTGGACGATGAGAAGCGACTCGTGCTTGTGCAGCACCGCCGCGGCCTTCACCGCCGGCGGCCCGCGGCCGGAGCCGGGCTGATGGTCATGGTGGCGGTGAGCGCGGCAGCAACGGCGGCTGCGGCGATGGTGCGAACGGTCATGGAGTCCCCCCGGTTGGTCGCGTCTGCCCCACATCATGACCCATCCGCCCACCGGCCCAAACCTCCCGTCCGCCTGCAAGGCCCAGATCGGGCCGGCTCCGGGCGAGCCACCTCACAGACCGCGCCGGCCGGATGTGACCGATCCGTGTGACCGACCCGATAGGCAGGGCGGCCCCTCGGCGCTAGCGTCGAGACGTCGGCGTACGGCGTCCTCGCCCGGCACGCCGGACCTCGCCGGGGGCGAGGAATCTCCCGGCCGGGTGGCGCTGTGCGCACGCAGGACCCACGCGCAGCGCCCGTCCCACCGCCCACCTGCTCGAGAGGAAGCCCCAGGCCATGACCGCCACCGCACCCGCCCCGACGACCCACCCGGGGATCCTCGACTTCGTCGCTCGCGCCGTCGAGCTCTGCCAGCCCGACTCGGTGCACTGGGTGACCGGCACCGAAGAGGAGCGCGACGCCCTCAACCAGCACCTGGTGGACGCCGGCACCTTCACCCGCCTCGACGACGCGAAGAAGCCGCACTCCTTCCACTGCGCCTCCGACCCGAGCGACGTCGCCCGCGTCGAGGACCGTACCTTCATCTGCTCGGCCGAGGAGAAGGACGCCGGCCCCACCAACAACTGGATGGCTCCGGCCAAGATGAAGGACCTCATGGCCGGGCTGTACGACGGGTGCATGCGCGGCCGCACGATGTACGTCATCCCGTTCGTGATGGGTCATCTCGACGCGACCGTCCCCATGTTCGGCGTGGAGATCACCGACTCGGCGTACGTCGTCGTCTCGATGCGGATCATGGCCCGCATCGGCGACCCGGTGCTGCGCGCGATGGAGCGGCTCGAGGCGGGCTTCGTCGAGGGGCTGCACCGGTCGGCGCGCCGCTGGAGCCCGGCCAGGCGGACGTCGCCTGGCCGTGCAGCGACACCAAGTACATCGTGCACTTCCCGAGGAGCGGGCGATCTGGTCCTACGGGTCCGGCTACGGCGGCAACGCGCTGCTGGGCAAGAAGTGCTACGCCCTGCGGATCGCCTCGGCCATGGCCCGCGACGAGGGCTGGATGGCCGAGCACATGCTGATCCTCAAGCTCACCTCCCGAAGGGGAAGGTGCACTACGTGGCCGGGGCCTTCCCGAGCGCCTGCGGCAAGACCAACCTGGCCATGATCGAGCCCACGCTCGACGGCTGGAGCGCCGAGATGGTCGGCGACGACATCGCCTGGATGCGCTTCGGCCCCGACGGCCGGCTCTACGCCGTGAACCCGGAGTTCGGCCTCTTCGGCGTCGCGCCCGGCACCGGCTACCACACCAACCCCAACGCCATGCGCACCGTGGAGAAGGGGCACTCCATCTTCACCAACGTCGCCCTGACCCCGGAGGGCGACATCTGGTGGGAGGGCATGACCGAGCAGCCGCCGGCCGCCCTGACCGACTGGAAGGGCCAGGAGTGGACTCCCGGGAACGGTGAGCTGTCCAGCCACCCCAACAGCCGGTTCTGCACGCCCGCGAAGCAGTGCCCGATGATGGCCCCCGAGTACGACGAGCCGGACGGCGTGCCGATCGACGCGATCCTGTTCGGCGGCCGCCGGCGCAGCACCGTGCCGCTGGTGTATGAGTCCCGCGACTGGGCTCACGGCGTCTTCGTCGGCGCGACGCTCTCCTCGGAGACCACCGCGGCCGCGGTCGGCGCTGTGGGCGTGGTCCGCCGGGACCCGATGGCCATGCTCCCGTTCATCGGCTACAACGCCGGCGACTACATGGACCACTGGCTGGCGATCGGCAAGCAGGCCGACGCCGCGAAGCTGCCGCGCATCTTCCAGGTGAACTGGTTCCGCCGCGACGACGAGAACGGCGCCTTCCTCTGGCCCGGATTCGGCGAGAACAGCCGGGTGCTGAAGTGGGTCATCGACCGGCTGGAGGGTGACGTGGACGCCGTGGAGACCCCGGTCGGCCTGGTGCCCCGACCCGGCGACCTCGACCTCACCGGTCTGGACATCGACCCGGTCGATGTCGAGAAGGCGCTTGCCGTGCGCACCGAGGACTGGCTGGCCGAGCTGCCCTCATCGAGTGGTTCGACAAGATCGGCGACTCGCTCCCGGCGTACTCCGCACGGAGCTGGACGGCCTGAGGCTGCGGCTGGAGCGGTGAGTCGGGCCGGGTAGGGGCCGCGCCGACGGTCGCCACGAGGCCGCCCGCGCGAGGATTCTTCGCTGACGGCCCTCGTCGCGGCCTCCCCTGTGCGACCATCGGGGGACGCCCGGGGATGCTGGCCAGGGAGGTGCGGTGCGCGACCTCAGCCCCGAGGACCGCCAGGTCTTCACCGAAGAGGCGACCGAGCTCTACGAGTCGGCCGTCGCCCAGGGCTGTCTCCGCCCCGACGACCCCCGCATCACAGGCGACGCGCCGCTGCGGCCGGCCTTCGACCTGCTGGTCCGGATCGGGCTGCTGGTGCTCGACACCGACACCGACACCACCTCCCGGTGGAGCCCAGCACAGTCCAGGCCAACGTCGTCACGCCGATGACCCAGCGGGGCGCGGCGCTGCTGACCGAGTCGTCGCAGTGGGCCACGGCGTTCTCCGGGCTGTCCCAGACCTGGCGGCGTTCCGACCAGGCCAGCCGCGGCCTGTTCTCGGAGCTGCGCGGCTCGGCGATCGAGTCGTTCCTCGAGTCCGTCGTCGGTGACGCCGAGTACGAGCTCCTCACCGCGCAGCCGCAGACCGGCCGGGACGCGCCGTCGATCCAGGCAGCCGCCGTCCGCGACATCGCCGCCCTCGAGCGCGGCGTCAAGATGCGCACCCTGTACCAGCACTCAGCCCGTCGCAGCTCGATCACGCACAAGTACGTCGCCGCCGTCACTCAGCGGGGGCCGAGATCCGCACGCTGGACGAGTTCTTCAACCGTCTCATCGTCGTGGACCGGCGGATCGCGGTGATCCCCAGCTACGAGGGGCTCTACACCGCGCTCGCGGTTCGTGAGCCGTCGGTCGTGGCCTACCTCGTCGACATGTTCGAGCGCACGTGGGAGCGGGCGCGACCCTTCTCCAATCGGGAGAGCTCGATGATGCGCACGTGGCCGCCGAGCAGCGGGCGATGACGATCCGGATGCTCATCGAGGGGCACTCCGACCCCACCAGTGCCAAGCGGCTCGGCGTGAGCCCGCGCACGTACGCCGGCTACGTGGCCGACCTCAAGGAGGAGTACGAGGTCCAGACCCGCTTCCAGCTCGGGTACGCCATGGGGTTGAAGGGCATCTCGGGCCGCGAGGACGACGACGCCTGAGGCGGGGCGGCCGGCCAGGTGCCCTGGCCCGTCCGGGCACCGGGCCCGGACGCTCACGAGGGCAGCGACGACGTCGCTGCCCTCGTGTCCATGAGACGGGCCGGGGGTGGCACTGGGACCCATCAAGTGGGGAGGGTCCTCGTCTCAAGTCTGGAGTTGTGGTGTCGTCTCGACCCGTGACCTAGCCGGTCCCGCCGATGCTGCCCGTGCCCCAGCCGGTGTCCTTGCCCTTCGCGTCGGCCGGAGCGGCGGCCACACCGAGGCTTAGCAGGATCGCCGCCGCCATCACGGCGACACGGCGGAGCGTGGGTCGGGACATGTCGGACCTTGCCTTTCGGGGGTCGTGGGGGTCGACTCCGGGCTTCATTGTCATACGAGAAGCCGTCATCCCTCGCACGATCGGTGCCTCATAAACCTGCAATGCACAAAGTCGCAACCGAGATGGGGGCAAACGCAGACGAACGCAGGTGGGTGATGCCGCCGAGCTGACTCGGCCCCGGCCCGGCGTACCGGGACGGGGCCGCGCGGCGGAGGCGGCGGGATTTGAACCCGCGAGAGGGGTTTGCCCTCAACCCGCTTAGCAGGCGGGCGCCATAGACCGGACTAGGCGACGCCTCCAACGTGCGAGGAGCAGGCTACCCGCCGACCTGCGCGGATGCCGAATCCGATCTCGGGACGGTGGAGGCCGTGGCTACAGGCGGCGCAGCCCGTGCCCGCGCTGCAGGTGCTCCTGCAGCTGGCGGACGAACTCCTCCCGATCGATGGCCAGTGCCGCGACCGGGATGGTGGTCATTCGTCCGTCCCGCAGGCGCAAGACCACACAGGCCTCACCCGACACGTGGGTCACGACCGCGTCGTCCACGTCGACCCAGCGCGCCGCGCGCACGCCGCCTCCCCGCACCAGCCGAAGCCGGTAGCCGGCGTGGTCCACGCGGACGACGTACGCCCGTCGCAGCAGCCACCAGCTAGCCGCCGCCACGACCACCAGACCACCGGCCGCCACGCCCAGCACCACTGCCGCGGGCAGGCGCAGCAGACCCGTGGCCACGGCGACGGCCAGCACCACCAGCGCCAGCAGCACCAGCAGCCCCCCAGAGAGGCGGGCGGCCAGCGCGGGAGCGAGCCGATAGTCGGACGACATGGCGACGATTCAACGGCACCCACGCCTGACCGGCCAAGTCCGCGGCCGCTCGCCCGGAGCTCGGCCTTGTGCCCGGCAGTGCTTCGGGTCACACTCGGGGCAACCCCATTCGCCCAAACGCACGCCGGGAGGGCCCATGACCGCCGCCGCCGCAGTACTTCACCGCCTTCACCAAGCCGTGGAATCCCCCCGAGCCCACGGCCCGCAGCTCGGCACCTGGCGCTGGACGGTGCGCCAGCACATGGCCGGACTGCGCGACCTGCTGGTCTCGGAGACCGCCCAGCACGAGAACGCCTGGCTGGCCGCGCGCGGCGGGTCGGTGCTGCGCGAGCGCACCGCCCTGCTGAGCCGGCTGAGCCGGCTTGGTCCGCGGGTGCTGGAAAGTGAGGAGATCGAGGAGCTGCGCGCCGAGCTCCGCCGGCTCATCTGCGACGTGCGCCACCACGTCCAGCGCCTGCACGACCTCGCCTACGACGAGGTGGAGATGGAGATCGGCGGTTCGGAGTAGCCCCGCCGGCGCGGCCCGACTCCGGGTCCGACGCCTAGACTGCCGTGGTACCCGACCGGTTCGGCGCGCGCCTGGCACCGCCGAGCAGCGCCGACCACGGGGTACGGAGGGGTGCCGGAGTGGCCGATCGGAACCGCCTTGAAAGCGGTCGCTGGCAGAGATGTCAGCCGCGGGTTCGAATCCCGCCCCTCTGCCACACCCTCCCCCGCGTTCCCCCTCACCCCGAAGTGGGAGCTATTCCGCGCGAGGTGGGAGTTGTGTCGCGCGAGGTGGGAGTTGTGTCGCGCGAGGTGGGAGCCGCAGCGGACCGCTAGCGTGCCGCCCATGAGCCGCAACGCTCCGATCGAGATCGTCGCCGAGATGGTGGCCAACGTGTTGTCCGTCCCGGTCGAGGTGGGCGGTCAGGCCGAGCTCGGGGACACCGTCGTATGGCTGGAGTCGATGAAGATGGAGATCCCCGTCATCACCGAGTCGGCCGGTATCGTCCGTGAGGTCCGGGTCGCGGCAGGAGACGTGGTCCAGGAGGGCGCGATCCTTCTCGTGCTCGACCCGGCGTAGCCGGCCAGTCGCCGACACGACTCCCACCTCACGCGACACAACCCCCACTTCGCGTGGAATAGCTCCCACTTCGCGCGACACCAACTCCCACTTCGCGTGAAACAACTCCCACTTCGTGGTCAGAGGAGGGGTGGGTGCGGCCGGGCTCGGGGCGGAGGGCCGCGGCCTCTTCGGCCCGGCGGGCTCCGGCGCCCCGAGGGCCGGTCAGGGCGAGGTCCGCACGGACCACGAGGTAGCCGACGAGCAGTCCCACGGGGAGGGTGTAGGCCTCGATGAGCCCGACCTGGGCGAGGGAGAGCCCCGGGTTGACCATCAGATCAGCAAGGGGGACGGTCGCGGCCACCCCGAACGCGCTGGCCCACCAGCCCTGCCGCCGCCGCGCCCGCTGGTGGCACCCCCAGACCAGCGCGGGGATGCCGAGCACCGCCTGGATCGGGCGCGGGAACGCGCCCAGGTGCTCGCGCGACCAAGCCACGGCGCCGTACGCCGACTCCACCAGGCCGGGCGTCCCGTAGGCCCGGAGCAGCTCGGCGTACCCGAGGCTCGCGCCGAGGAACACCGCCCCGCCCACCATGGTCACCAGCCCGCGCCGGCCCAGCCCGTGGAAACCCGCCCCCAGGCGGTAGACCAGGCCGAGCGCGATCACCAGCGCCACCGCGAGCGTCACGTACTCGAAGCGGGCGAGCGTGATCACCGGCTCGAAGCCCACTGCCGCGAGCGCCCCGATCCCGGCGGTGGCCAAGGCGACGAGGACCTCACGGACGGCGCCGACGAAGCGCACGGCCGGCACCGTGGCCATCACCGCGAGCACCGCCCCGACCGCAGCCGTCATCACCGCGCAGCCGCTGCGCAGCACGTCCCGGTCGGTCACCACGGTGACCACGCCGACGGCGAGGGCGAGCGTGCCGAAGACCAGCGGCCGGCCGCCGGCCCGCGCGGCCAGGCCCCAGGCGTACCCCGACCCCACCACGACGGCCCCGACATCCGGCAGGGCGACGCCCGCGCGGAGGCGCGGGTCGGCGAGGACCGCGGCCACGAGTGCCGCCACTCCCGCCGCGACCCACAGCACGTGCAGGGTGACCATGATCCGGTGCCGAGTCGACTCGCTCAGCCGGCGGGACGGGCGCGCCCCGAGGACCGGCGCGACGACCGGCCCGAGGACCGGCGTGAGGACCGGCGTGAGGACCGGCCCGACGACCGGCCCGACGACCGGGAGGTCGCGGCATGGGCGGTACGGGCACGGGACACGGGGTGGAAGGCTACAGGCGGCGGTTCGCCAGCGAGGGGTTGGTCCGTCGCGCGTCCTCGAGCAAGGCCCGGGCCAGCGTGACGGTCAGGACGGCGGGCTCCGTGCCGGCCTCGGCCAGCACGTCGCCCCAGGGGTCGATGGCCAGGAGTGCCCGGTGTAGCGCGGACCCGGCTGGCCGACCGCGACCACGAAGGCCGTGTTCTCGATGGCACGGGCGCGGGCGAGGTGCGCCAGTGCTGCACCTTGTGGGGGCCCGCGACCCAGGCGGCCGGCAGCACGAGGACCTCGGCGCCGGCCTCGACGACCAGCCGCGCCAGCTCCGGGAAGCGGAGGTCGTAGCAGGTCAGCAGACCCACCCGGAAGCCGGCGAGGTCGACCACGCACGGGTCGACCTCGCCCGCGGTGATCCGGTCGGACTCGCGGAAGCCGAAGGAGTCGTAGAGGTGCACCTTCCGATACGCGGCCTCCACCGCGCCGCGGAGCACCAGCGTGTTGTACGGGCGCGCCGGATCCGCGCTGCTCTCGAACATGCCCGCCACCACCGTGGTCCCGCGGCCGGCGGCGACCTCACCGACGGCGCTGGCGAACGGCCCCGTCAGCGGCTCGGCGAAGGCGCTCACGTCGGACCCCGGCTCGCCGAAGTCGCGCGCGAACACCTCGGGGAACACCACCAGGTCGTTCCCCGTCGGTGTCAGCTCCGCCAGCGCGGCACGGTTCTCGGCCGGCTCCAGCGAGGCCGCGTGCTGCACCAACGTCACGCGCAGTTCGTCGCTCACCCGTCCAGACTGCCACCGGGGGCGGCCGGGTGCGAGGATGCGACCCATGGAGGAGCCGCCCGCGCTGCCGCCGTACGACGCGGTCGTGCTCACCGGAGGGACCGGACGGCGCCTCGGCGGCGTCGACAAGGCCACCTTGCGGTACGCCGGGCGCACGCTGCTGGAGCGTGCCCTCGCGGCTGTCTCGCACGCGGCGCAGGTGGTGGTCGTCGGCCCGCCGACAACCTTCCCGCCACGTGCGGTTCACCCGCGAGGACCCACCGGGCGGCGGGCCGGTGGCGAATGCTGCTGGCGGGGCTGGCCGAGCTGGCGAGAGCGGCGTCCCGGAGGGCATACCGGCTCGCGACTGGGTCGCGGTGCTCGCGGTCGACATGCCGCACGTCACCGCACGCACCCTCGACCGGCTGCGCGAGGCCGCCCTGAACCACGACGGCGCCTTCCTCGCCGACGCCAGGGGCCGGCAGCTGGCCGGCGTGGTCGCGAGAACCGCCCTGACCCGGCGCCGGCCGGCCGACCCGACCGGCCAGCCGCTGCATCTCCTCCTCGACCCGCTCGACCTTCGGCTGGTCCCCGCCACCGGCAACGAAGGTCACGACATCGACACGTGGGCCGACCTGCCGTGACGCCCGGGCGCGGCCGACCCTGCGAGAGCCGGCGAGGCACTTGCGACCACCGCCCGCATCGGTGAGTCTGGCCCTGTGAACCTCCACGACTGGATCGATGAGCTCTGCGACGTGCTCGACGAGACCAGGCTCGATGAAGGTCTGATCCTGGACCTGGCGCGGGTCGCCGCGCACAACGTCGAGCGGCCGGCCGCGCCGATCACGGCCTACCTGCTGGGGTACGCCGCCGGGGTGTCGGGCGCCGGGCCGGAGCGGATCGAGGCCCTCGCCGGGCGCGCCACGATGCTGGCCGAGGAGTGGGACCGGCCGGCTGGGCACCGGACCCCGACGATGTCGACGACGAGGTTTCCCGACGACAGCGGGGTCGACCACACCGGCGAGTCGTTCGACGACTGACCGACGAGCAGCCCCCGCCATGCGCGCCGTCGTCGCCCCCCAGCCTGGGGACCCGGAGGTCCTCACCGTCGTCGAGCTGCCCGATCCCGCGCCGGCGCCGGGCGAGGTGGTGGTCGACGTCGTGGCGTCGGCAGTGAACCACGCCGATGTGCTCCAGCGGATGGGCTTCTACCCGCCGCCACCCGGGGTCACGGACGTCATCGGGCTCGAGTGCAGCGGGACCGTCGCGGAGCTGGGACCCGGGGTCGAGGGCCTCGCCGTGGGCCAGGGTGCTGCTGCCTGCTCGCGGGCGGCGGCTACGCGACGCGGGTGGCGGTCCCGGCCGGGCAGGTGATGCCGGTCCCCGGCGGCGTGGACCTGGTCGACGCCGCCGCGCTGCCGGAGGTGGCGTGCACCGTGTGGTCCAACGTGTTCATGGTGGCTGGACTGCGCCCCGACGAGACGCTCCTGGTGCACGGCGGCGCCGGGGGCATCGGGACCTTCGCCATCCAGCTCGTCCACGCGCTCAGGGCCAGGGTGCTGGCCACGGCGGGATCGGCCGAGAAGCTGCAGGTGTGCCGAGCTGGGGGCCGACGTCGCGATCCACTACCGGGACCAGGACTTCGTCGCCGAGGTCGCCGAGGCCACCGGGAGCCACGGCGCGGACGTGATCCTCGACAACATGGGCGCCGCCTATCTCGGCCGCAACGTGCAGGCGCTGGCGGTCGAGGGCCGGCTGGTCGTCATCGGGATGCAGGGGCACCCGGGGCGAGCTCGGCCTGGCCGCGCTGCTGGGCAAGCGCGCCGCCGTCATCGCGACGTCGCTGCGGGCGCGGCCGGCCGGGGAAGAAGGCGACCATCTGCGCCGCCGTCGTCGAGCACGTGTGGCCGTTGGTGGCCGGCGCCGTACGCCCGGTCGTGCACGCGAGACTGCCGCTGGCCGCCGCCGACGCCGCCACCGGATGATGGAGGCCTCCGAGCACGTGGGCAAGATCCTGCTCACGACGTGACCTGGCGCACGGCTCTAAGGTGGACCACATGACTGCAGCACCCCCAGCAGTCCGAGCACCCGGTCGGCGAGGCCGCAGAGGAGCAGGTGGTCATCATCGGCCCCGACGGCCGTCGGTCAGCCCGATCCCGCCTCCCTGGTCGAGTCCGACGACGACGGCGAGCGCCAGCTCACCGACCTGGTCGAGCAGCCGGCGAAGGTGATGCGGATCGGCAGCATGATCCGCCAGCTGCTGGAGGAGGTGAAGTCGGCTCCCCTCGATGAGGCCAGCCGGGCTCGCCTCAAGCAGATCCACCGCGTCCATCAAGGGCTCGAGACCGGGCTCGCGCCCGAGCTGGTGGACGAGCTGGAGCCGGCTGTCCCTGCCCTTCACCGAGGAGGACGCCGACCGAGAGCGAGCTGCGCATCGCCCAGGCTCAGCTGGTGGGCTGGCTCGAAGGGGCTCTTCCACGGAATCCAGACCTGCATCTACGCCCGGCAGGTGGCCGCCCGGGTGCAGCTGGAGCAGATGCGCCGGGCGCTACCGATGGGCGCGGTTCCCGGACAGGGCCCGGACGGCTCCCCGCAGCGAGCAGCCGCCACCGCATGGGCGCAACACCGGCGGCATGTACCTCTGAGCCGCCCGCTCAGGCCCGCACGCGGCTCCGGCGGCCGACCAGCAGCAGGCCGAGCAGTCCCAACAGCGCGAGCGCGGCGCCCGGGGCCACCATCCGCGCCAGCGGCTGGACCGAGGCCGTCTCGACGTCGTCGAAGCTGAGCGGAGGAGTGGGTGGCCTCGGCTCAACGACGGCGGTGCCGGCGCCCAGCACCTTCTCGACCTTGTGCACGTACGCCGCCGAGGCCGGCGCGCTGCCCCCGCAGGAGGTGCCGGCGAAGGTCGTGCCCTTGCCGGTGACGAAGAACACCCAGGTGTCGCCCTTGGTGAGCGGCCCGATCCCACAGGCCGCCGGCGTTGCCGCGGTCGCCACGGTGAGAGTCGTGCCGGAGAGCTTGCCCTGGTAGGTGCGCTCAACCGCAACGGTGTAGGTGCGGATCTCCCGCGGCTTCTTCGTGGTGCCCTCCGTGCTGCGGCGCGACCTGGTCACGGTGCCGGTGAAGACCGCATCGGCCCGCTTGGCGTGCACCGCCACGCTCGCCGGCCGGCACTTGCAGGCCAGCGCCGGCGACGGCGCGAGCACCACGGTGACGATCGCCGCGACGACGGCGACCAGCAGCGTCGGGAGGCGCAGGACACGGGTGGGCGGCACGCCACCACAGTACGGGTCCGGCTCGGCCGGGCACGCCACGCGGCGCGCCGCGATCACGGCCCGCCGCGCCGCTTCCCGAACCTTGGCTCGGCGCCGGGCTCAGCCCGCCAGCCCGAAGAGCCGCTCGAGCATGGCGGCGACGCCGTCCTCGTCGTTGGAGGGCGCAACGTCGTCCGCCGCCGCGAGCACGCTCGGGTGCCCGTTGGCCATGGCGTAGGACAGCCCCGCCCAGGTCAGCATCTCCAGGTCGTTGGGCATGTCGCCGAACGCCACCACCTCACCGGCGGGCACGCCCAGCCCGGCGCACCCTCGGCGAGTGCGGCCGCCTTGGTCACGCCCGGTGGGGCGACCTCGACCAGGCCGGGCGTCGTCCACGAGACGATGCCCGCGGTGCCCACGGCCTCGACGGTCCTGGCCACCAGCTCCTCCTGCGCGACCGTCTCCGCGCGCACCAGCACCTTGACCACTGGCTCGTTCCACAGCTGGTCGAGGTCGCCGACGACGGTGCCCGGCTCCCGGTGGTCGGGCTCGTCGAAGCGCGGGTCGGCGCGCAGGCCGGCGAGGCACTCCACCGCGTACGCCGCCTCCGGGACCGCGGCCCGCAGGTCGGCCAGCATGGCCAGCCCGGGGTCGCGGTCGATCCCGACGACGCGGGCCACTCGCCGCGCCGGGACGTCGTACAGCACCGCGCCGTTGGACACGATGCCGACGGTGGTACCGCCGACCAGGGGCCACAGGTCGTCCATCCACCGGATCGGGCGGGCCGTCACCAGCACCACCGGGACCCCGCGCTCGGCGAGGCGGGCCAGGGTCGTGCGGGTGCGGGCCGAGACGCTGCCGTCGGGTCGCACCAAGGTGCCGTCGAGGTCGGTGGCGACCAGACCGGGGACCGGCCCGCTCATGGGCGTGCGGCCCGGGCCGGACGGGCCAGCTCCAGCTCGCCGTCGGCCGAGGCCCCCCGGAGCTCGGTGAAGCCGGTCTTGGCCAGCACCCGCAGGCTGGCCGGGTTGTCCGGGGCCACGTGGGCTCGCACCCGGACGCCGGCCCGATCGGCCTCGGCGAGCAGCGCCGTGAGCGCCTCGGTGACGACGCCGCGGCCGCGCGCGTCGACGACCACGCCGAAGCCGACCTCCACCTCAGGGCCGCCGTCGGCGCCGGGTGCCGGCGGCCCCAGGAAGCCGATGGTGCCCACGACCAGTCCGTCGACCGCCCGCACGACCAGGCGCGGGCCCCAGGGGTCGCCCGGCTGCCCCAGCCCGACCGCCGCGACATCGTCTTCGCTGGGGAAGTCCGGGTGCCAGCACGGGTCTCGATGCCGGGCTCGCACGGCCTCGGCGGTCGCCGCGGTCACGGGCTCGAGCCGCAGCCGCGGGGTGGTCAGCACGTCCGGGGTCACGACGCCTCCCCGGGAAACCAGCGGCTCAGCTCCAGCGCGGCGCCGTCGTCGTAGACGCTGGCCGTCACCGCGTCGGCCGCGGCCTGCACCTCCGCTACCGCCTGGCCCATCGCGACGCCCCGGCGCGCCCAGCCCAGCATCTCGATGTCGTTGCGGCCGTCGCCGATGGCGATCGCCTCGGCGGCGGAGAGGCCGAGGGCGGACGCGACGTGGGCCAGCCCGGACGCCTTCGAGACGCCGACGGGCGAGAGGTCCAGCCAGGCGGTCCACCCCACCACGTAGTCGGTGCCGTGCAGGCCGAGCCGCGCCGCTAGCTCGACGAAGTCCTGGGCCGTGGCCGAGGGGTCGCGGATGATGACCCGGCTGACGGCCGAGAAGTGGTCGGCGACCAGGTCCTCGATGTCGGTGAGGATCATGTCGCCGCTCAGCTCCCCGTCGGGGAAGTGCCGGTTGACCCGGTAGCCGACGCCCCGCTCCTCGACCGCCACGAGTGCGTCCGGATGGTGCTCGAGCACGGCGGCCACGGCGGGCCGCGCGTCGAAGGTCACCTCGTGGACCACCTCGACCGGCGGATAGCGGAAGACGACCGCACCGTTCGAGGCCACGATCCACAGCGGCTCCGCGCCGTCGGTGGGCAGGTCCAACAGGTCGGCGATCCGCGTCATGCCGTGTGGGGAGCGGCCGGAGGCGAGCACGATACGGGCGCCAGCGGCCGCCGCCCGGTGCACGGCGGCGTACGTCGCCGGCGGGATCTCCTCGTAGGTCTGGCCCGAGCCCTCCACCCAGCGCAGCAGCGTGCCGTCGATGTCGAGGGCCACCAGCGCCGGGCACCAGCCCGGCGGGGGCGGCTCAGGCACCGGCGACCGGCTTCAGGACGTCGATGCCCATCCATGGCTGCAGCGCCTCGGGCACCCGCACCGACCCGTCGGCCTGCTGGTGGGTCTCGAGGATCGCCACGATGCTCCGGGTCATCGCGCACAGGGTCCCGTTGAGCGTGGCGATGGGGCCGGTGCTGCCGTCCGGGAACCGGCCTCGGGTATCCAGCCGCCGGGTCTGGAAGTCGGTGCAGTTGGAGGTCGAGGTGAGCTCGCGGTACTTGCCCTGCGTGGGGATCCACGCCTCGCAGTCGAACTTGCGCTGCGCCGAGGACCCGAGATCGCCCGCGGCCACGTCGATGACCCGGTAGGCCAGCTCGAGCTTGTCGAGGAACTCCTTCTCCCACGCCAGCAGGCGACGGTGCTCGGCGAAGGAGTCCTCCAGGGTCGAGTAGACGAACATCTCGACCTTGTCGAACCAATGCACCCGGATGATGCCCCTGGTGTCCTTGCCGTGCGAGCCGGCCTCCTTGCGGAAGCACGGGCTGAACGCCGCGAACCGGGTGGGACGCTGCGCGACGTCGAGGATCTCGTCGGAGTGGTAGGCCGCCATGGGGACCTCGGACGTCCCGACGAGGTAGAGCTCTTCGCCCTCGATCCGGTAGACGTCGTCCGCGGCCTGCCCGAGGAAGCCGGTGCCCTCCATGGCCCGCGGCTTGACCAGCGACGGGGCGATCGCCATGGTGAAGCCGGCCTCCCGGGCCTGCGCCATGGCGAGGTTGATGAGGGCCAGCTCCAGCTGCGCTCCCACCCCGGTGAGGAAGTAGAAGCGCGCGCCCGACACCTTCGCGCCGCGGTCGAGGTCGATCGCCCCGAGCAGCCGCCCGAGCTCGATGTGGTCGCGCGGCTCGAAGCCCTCGGCGGCGAAGTCGCGCGGCGTGCCGACGGTCTCGAGGACGACGAAGTCCTCCTCTCCGCCAGCGGGAGCCTCGTCCGCGGCGATGTTCGGGATCGCCAGCACGGCGTGGCGCCAGGCCTCCTCGGCCTCGGTCTGGGCCGCCTCGGCCGTCTTGACCTCCGCTGACAGCAACTTGGTCTGCTCCAGCAGGGCGGCCTTCTCCTTGCCCTGCGTCTGCGGGATCAGCTTGCCCAGGCTCTTCTGCTCCGCCCGCTTCGCCTCGTACGCCGCGATCGCGGCGCGCCTCGCCTCGTCGGCGGCCAGGGCCCGGTCGACCACGTCGGCGGACAGCCCCCGCTTGGCCTGGGCGGCGCGGACGCGGTCGGGGTCGTCACGGAGCACACGGGGGTCGATCATGCGCTCAGGCTATCCGGGCACCGCGCGCGGGAGCACCCGACATACACAGCCCGGGCCGGGCCGAGCCGATGGCCCGGCCCACCCGTCGCGGCGGTGGTGCCCACGGGTTCGCCATACTGACGCCGTGCTCGACCGTCCGCGCTCTGTGCCCCTGGGCTGGGCCGCAGGCGCGCTGGGAGCGCTCGCCGTGCTGGCCTTCCTGGTGGCTCGGGACCGCTCCCCGCTGGACGCCCTGGACACCCTCGGTCAGGACCTCGCCGCGTGGACTGCGGGCCACCACGTGCTGGCGGGCGTCCTGCGGGTCGTCGAGCTGTTCTTCGGCACCGTCGCCATGACGACCTACGCGACCGCGCTGACGCTGGCGCTGATGTGGCGACGGCACTTCCGGGCGGCCGTGTTCACCGCGGGCGTCATGCTCACCGGGGCCCTGGTCACCACCGTGGTCAAGGTCACGGTCGGCCGCAGTCGGCCGGACTGGCAGGACCCCGTCGGCCTGCTGGACAACGGGTCCTTCCCCTCCGGCCACGCATCCTCGACCGCCGCGTTCGCCGGCATCGTGGTCATGCTGGGCGGCATGCTCGTGCGGCGCGCCGGCCTGCGCCGTCCGCTGTACGCCGTCGCCGCGTCCCTCGCCGCGCTGGTCGCCCTCGACCGGGTGCTGCTGGGCCGGCATTACCCGACCGACGTCGTCGGCGGGATGCTGCTCGGTAGCGGAGTGCTGCTGGCCTGGCTAGCCGTCTACAGCCCGTTGCCGCGCAGCCATTCGGTGGCGGCGGGGCCGCTCGTCGAGACGATGCCCGGGCGGCGCGAGCTGCACGTGGTCCTCAACCCCGCGAAGGTGGAGGACGTGCCGGCGTTCAAGTCGATGGTCGGCCTGCTCGCCGCGGAGTCCGGCTGGTCCACACCGACCTGGCACTACACCACGGTCGAGGACCCGGGACGCGGCATGGCCCACGACTCGGCCGTCGAGGGCGCCGACCTGGTGCTGGTCTGCGGGGGTGACGGCACGGTGCGCGAGGTGTGCGCCGAGCTGGCCGGCACGGGCATCCCCATCGGCATCGTCCCGGCGGGGACGGGCAACCTGCTGGCGCGCAACCTGGACATCCCGCTCTTCCAGCGCGCCGCCGTGGACGTCGCGCTGACGGGACAGGACAAGGCCATCGACCTGGCGGCGGTGAGCGGCGACGGTCTCGAGGATTCTCACTTCCTCGTGATGGCCGGCATGGGCTTCGACGCCGCGATCATGGAGGGCGTCAACGAGGACATCAAGAAGAAGGTCGGCTGGCTGGCCTACGTCGTCTCGGCGCTCAAGTCGCTGATGTTCCCGGCCATCCGCGTCGACATCTCCGTCGACGGGGGAGAGTTCACCCGGCACCGGGCTCGCACCGTGGTGGTCGGGAACGTGGGCTACCTGCAGGCCGGCATGCCGCTGCTGCCCGACGCGGCCATCGACGACGGGCTGCTGGACGTCGTCCTGCTGCACCCCAAGCGCTTCTTCTCCTGGGTGCCGCTCGCGGCCCGGGTCCTGACCCGGGGCAAGCGCACCGACGAGACCATCAACCGGATGACCGGTCGCACCGTCACGCTGCGCGCCACCTCGGACGTGCCGCGCCAGCTCGACGGCGACTCGATCGGCTCCGGTCGGGAGCTGGTCATGGAGTGCATCCACGGCCGGCTGCTCGTGCGCGTGCCTCGGTGATCTCAGCCAGCCGCCGGGAGCGAGCGGGTCTCGACGAGCGGATGCGCGCACGAGGGGCAGTGGAGCAGCCGGAGCGGATGGTTGGTGATGATGCCGTCGACGCCCCACCGCACCGCCCGCCGGTGGTGGCGACGGCCGTCGGCGGTCCAGAGGTGCACCTCGAGGCCGCGGTCCTGTGCCTGGCGGACGAGGGTCGCGTCGGCGACGCGGACGGCCGGGTTCACCTGCTGGGCGAACCACGCCGCGTGGTCGAGGTCCCTCCCGGTGGGCCTGCTCTCCGGCAGGCCCACCGGGAAGGCCGGCTCTAGCACCCGCAGCGCCGCGACCCAGTCGTGGTCGAACGACTGCACCGTCACGCGCTGAGCACGGACGGCGGCCCGGAGCGCGCCGCGGTGCAGCGCCGCCACCAGGTCGTGCTCGATGCCGGGGTAGCGCCGCGGGTGCTTGACCTCGACGAGCAGCCGTGCCGGCGCCGCGGCAGCCGCCCAGTCGTGGAGGGTCGGGATCGTGGCGCCGGCCCAGTGCGGCGCGAACCACGACCCGGCGTCGAGCCGCGCCAGCTCGGCCTGGTCGAAGTCGGCGACCAGCCACGGCGCCCGCGTCGGGAAGACGCGCACGGCGTCGGTGGTCCGGCGCAGGTGCAGGTCGTGGATGACCACCAGCTGCCCGTCCCGGGTGCGGTGGACGTCGCCCTCCACGGCGTGCGCGCCCGCCGCCGCGGCGCGCACCGCGGCGAGGGTGTTCTCCGGGGCCTGGCCGGAGGCGCCCCGATGGGCGATGACGAGGGGGTGTCGACCGGTGCAGGGCCGGCCGGGATCGCGGTCCGAGAGATGACGCCGGGGGAAGACGGCCATGTCTCGAGGCTCGCTCCGGCAGGCGAACGGCCGGCGTCCTCCGGCGCACGAGTCGGTGGCAGGGCGGGGAACACCTCTCGGCCGGCGAGCCACGGCGCGTCCGGCTCGGGCGCCGGGTGTGGCAGCCGCCCGGCGTCGTCGTACGACCCGCCCACAGGCTGGCTGAGACCGGCCGACCGGTAGGACGAGCCCGTGGGACACTGACCGCCGTGACGACCGCGAGCTCCGGCCGGCGGATCGCCTACCAGGGCGAGCCGGGTGCCAACTCCCACCTGGTGTGCGTGCAGCACTACCCGGACTGGGAGGCGGTGCCGTGCGCGTCGTTCGAGGACGCCTTCGCCCTGGTCGAGAGCGGCGAGGCGGACCTGGCGATGATCCCCATCGACAACTCCATCGCCGGCCGGGTCAGCGACATCCACCACCTGCTGCCGCAGTCGCGGCTGCACATCATCGCCGAGCACTTCCTGCGCATCCGGTTCGCCCTGATGGCGCTGCCGGGCGCCGGCATCGACACGATCCGCACCGTGCACAGCCACGTGCACGCGATCGGCCAGTGCCGGCGGCTGATCCGCGAGCTGGACCTGACCGCCGTCGTGTCCGGCGACACGGCGGGCGCCGCCCGCGAGGTCGCGGAGAGCGGCGACCTGACGCAGGCGGCGATCGCGCCGCCGCTGGCCGCAGAGACCTACGGCCTGGAGATCCTGCGCAACGACGTGGAGGACGAGGAGCACAACACCACCCGCTTCGTGGTGCTCTCCCGCGAGCTGATCGAGGCGGCACCGGGCAACGGGCCGGTCGTGACGTCGTTCATCTTCAGCGTCCGCAACCTGCCGGCAGCGCTCTACAAGGCGCTCGGCGGCTTCGCCACCAACGGCGTCAACATGACCAAGCTGGAGTCGTACATGGTGGGCGGTGAGTTCTCCGCCACCCAGTTCCTGGCCGAGGTGGACGGCCACCCCGAGGACGTCGGGCTGAAGCGTGCGCTGGAGGAGCTGGCGTTCTTCACGACCGACGTGAAGATCCTGGGCGTCTACCCGGCCGACCCGTTCCGGCAGCGCTGAGCAGCGGGGCGCCAGAACCGTGGATCTCGCCGTCATCGCCCTGACCTTCGGGGCCATCTTCCTGGTCGAGCTGCCGGACAAGACCTTCCTCGCGACGCTCGTGCTGGCCACGCGGTTCCGGCCGCTGTTCGTCTGGGTCGGCGTCAGCCTGGCCTTCGCGGTGCAGACGACGGTGGCGGTGGGGCTCGGTCACCTCGCGTCGCTGTTGCCGACCACGGTGGTGCGCACCGGCGCGCTCGCCATGTTCCTCGTGGGCGCCGTGCTGCTGTTCCGAGAGGGGCTCTCCCACCACCGCGCCAGCGGAGAGCAGTACGTCGAGCGGGCCGGTGATGTCCACGGCGCGAAGGTGATCCTCGCCAGCTTCCTGGTGCTCTTCGCGGCGGAGTGGGGCGATCTCTCCCAGCTGCTCACGCTCAGCCTCGTGGCCAAGTACGCCGCCCCGGCCAGCGTGTTCGTGGGTGCGCTGACGGCCCTCGTGACCGTGAGCGGGCTCGCCGTCGTCGTGGGTCGCGGCCTGCTGCGCGTGGTCTCGCTGCACGCCCTGCACTACGCCGGCGCCGTCGTCTGCCTGCTGTTGGCCGGGCTGACGGCCTACGAGCTGCTCGGCTGACCCCGGCGCTCCGCCGGCGGCCGGCTCATCCCGGCAGCCAGGAGACGTGCCCGGCGAGCACGGCGTACCCGACGAAGGCGCCGATGTCGAGCAGCGTGTGAGCGACCACCAGGGGCGTCACCCGGCCCCAACGGCTGTAGAGCCAGCCGAAGAGCAGGCCCATCACCGCGTTGCCAGCGAAGCCGCCCCATCCCTGGTAGAGGTGGTAGGACCCACGCAGCAGCGCCGCCGCCCCGATCGCGGCCGGCGCCCCCAGCCCAGCCGGCGCAGTCGCACCAGCACGAAGCCGATCACCACCAGCTCCTCCAGCAGGGCGTTCTCCAGCGCCCAGCCGACGAGCACGGGGATCTTCCACCAGCTGTCGGGCAGGTCCTCGGGGACGACGGTCAGGTTGATGCCGAGCGCGTGGGTGAGCAGGTAGAAGGCCACACCCGTGCTCCCGACGACGGCCGCGACGACGGCCCCCCGCGCGGTGTCCGCCCCGAGCAGGCGGCCTGCGGGCGCCGTGCCCCGGCCGAACCACAGCAGCCCCGGCCGCTCGCCGGAGCGCAGCAGGAAGTACCCCGCCAGCAGCACCGGCACCACCCCGAAGGCGATCCCGAGCAGCTGGTAGGTCAGGTCGAACCACGGCCGGTCGGGCACCAGGCTGCGGTTCATCACCGCCGAGGACGACGAGAGCGGCCCGGGCTCGGTGGCCACCCGCAGCAGGTTGACGGCGGCGTACACGGCGGACCGGCCCAGCGACAGCCCCAGCACCAGGGCGATCTCGGCCCACAGCAAGGTCCGCAGGGGGAGCCCCCGCGCCGTGACCTCCGGTTCGGTCTGCACGCGCCCATGGTGGCAGGCCCAGATGTGAGAAGGATGAGGACGACGGCGGCCGAACCGGGCAAGGTCCGGGCGTGAAGATGCCCGGCCGTTGCTGACGGGGGATGCAACAACGACCGGGCGCCACGAAATCTACGCGACGGTAGGGGGCGTGACAACCGGCTGCCCCGGGAAATCCGGCAAAGAGCAGCGAAAACGACGCCGAAGGGTCGAAACGGCTGCGGAACCCAACTATTCAAGGGGTTTCGGAGGCTGCGCCGACCTGCTCAGCGGATGGTCACCTGCCGGTTGGCCAGCCCCGAGCGGGCCGCGCGCTGGTCGGCGGTCAGCGGCTCGGTAGCGGCGAGCGCCTCGCCCAGCGCGGTGTCGAATTCTACGACCCGGTCCTCCAGCGCCTCCGGCCCGGTGCCCACCGCGAGGTCCCAGACCGGGGTGAGCAGGCCGTGGGCCCGGAACATCCCCACCAGCCGCGAGTCGGGCAGCAACCGGTCCCGCCCCGCGGCGTGCAGCCGAGCCAAGGCGTCGAGCAGCTGATCCTCCGGCTCGGGACGCACCCAGCGCAGGTGCTCCTTGGTCCCCGCGTCGGTCCAGTACGCCGCGGCGACCGAGGCGAGGCGCGCCGAGGGCGCGGCCACGCCGTTCGCTTGCTCGAGGGCGGCCTCGACCGCCGGCGTGCGCTCCTCGAGATCGGCCACCCAGAAGCCGAAGCCGTCGTGGACGGTGATCTCGAGCGGCTCGTCAGTCACCAGGTCCTGCAGCCGGGGTCCCGGGCCGGGCGGGTCGGTGAGTCCGACGACACCGGGCGCACCCTCTTCGGCCTGGGCCAGCGCGCGGACGAGGACGGCCCCCAGGTCCCGCGACGGGTCGCCGAAGTGGTGGCGCACCTGGAGCCCCAGCCAGATCTCGCCGGAGTCTCGCATCATCGCCGGCGCACCGCCGGGAAGCAGGGTGCACAGCACCGCGCTCCGGGCGGAGTCCCGCAGCCGAAGCGGCGCCGTGGCCGCCGGCACCAGCTCCGCAGCGCGACCAGGTCGCACTCGGAGGCGAGGCCCGCGAACGGTCGCGCGACGTACGCCTCCGGGCGCGCCGCCCGGGGCGCCGTGACATGCCTTGTAGCGCTTGCCGGAGCCGCACGGGCAGGGCTGGCGCGGGCCGACCTCGCCGGGCGTGGCGGCGGCGGACCGGTGCTTGTCGCGCGAACGCTTCCCCCATGGCAGCCGAACCTATCGGTCCAGCAACTCCAGCAGGTACGCCGGTCGGTCGCTGATGACCGCCCTCACCCCGAGGTCCAGGCAGGTCTGCAGCTGCTCCTCGGTGTTGACGGTCCACACGTGCAGGTCGTGACCGCTGTCGGCGAGTCGGCGGGCCAGGCGCGGATGCTGCTGCAGCAGGTCGATCCCCGGCCCGAGCACCCAGTCGTCGCGGACGACGTTCTGCAACATCGGCCAGGATCGGCGGCTATCCAGGAGCATGACCATGCGCAGGTGGGGATGAGCCGCTGCATGCGCTGGACGGCGCTGTAGCTGAAGCTCATCACCCGTACCGGCGAGCCGGCGCCGTCCCAGCCGAACTCGCGCACGATCTCGGCCAGCCGCCGCTCGACGAGGCCGCCGTACCGGGTGGGGTGCTTGGTCTCGATCGCCATCTCGACCCGGCGGTCGTAGTCGGCGACCGTCTCCATCAGCTTGCGGAGGGTGAGCACCTTGCCGTGGCTCTCGTCCACCTCGGGGGCCTCGTCGTCGAGGTCGGCCCAGGGATTCTTCCACGAGGCGAAGTCGAGCTCGTCGAGCTCGGCCAGGTGCATCGTGGACACGATCCCCTGGTGGGCGGCCGTGCGCTTGAGGTCGCGGTCGTGGACGCACACCATGTGCCCGTCCGCGGTCAGCCGGACGTCGCACTCGAGGGCCTCCGCGCCCTGGTCCAACGCCTTGAGGTACGCGCCCAGCGTGTGCTCGGCGTTCTCGTGGCTCGCCCCGCGGTGCGCCACCACCTGTGGCCTGGTGCCGACCCTCATGACGGCATTGTCGCGGAGCGATCCCCGCCGAAGTGGGAGGTATGGCCGCACGAAGTGGGACGTATGGCGCGCGAAGTGGGACGTATGGCGGCACGAGGTGGGAGGCATGGCGCGCGACGTGGGAGGCAGCAGCCTGCCCACACGTCCGACGTACGACGTGCTCGTTCAGATCCCGGAGGTCAAAGCTCCCACCTCGCGGGACAACAACTCCCACCTCGCGGGACAACAACTCCCACCTCGCGGCACAACAACTCCCACCTCGTCGCGAGGGTCAGTGGCCCTTGAGCACCATCTTCATGATCCGGGCGTTGAAGACCGCGAAGCGGGTGAGCTGGAGGGGGATGCTGCGGCGCATCTTGAGGGTCTTCTCGGTCGGCAGCGGGGCCTTGGAGAGGTCGGCGACGGGCTGGTCTGCGCCCGCGACTGTCTCCTGGAACGACGGCGAGGCGGCGCGCTGGGCGGGATCGGGTTTGGTCATCGGCTCACTCCGGGATGAATCGCCAGCCCAGGCGGGCCTTGGCCTTGTGCAGGAACAGGTGGTGCAGCATCAGCTTGACCCAGTGGCCGGACAGGCCGATCTCGCCACGGGTGGCGGTGAGGTCGCGGCCGGTGGGGTAGCGGGTGTAGTCGGGGACGACCGGCATCATCGTCATCGCCGCCGCCGACCCGGTTCGCAGGCTGGCGCCCGCGGAGGCGACGCACGCGGCACCCATGTGCGCCATCGAGGCGGTGTGGGCCTCCGCCGCGGGGCCGTGCTTGATCCGGTCGACGATGGTCATCGCGACGGTCTTGCCCATGACCCCCGAGGGCATCCCGGTGCGCGGCGGCGCCGGCGCGATCACCGTGCCGTTCGAGTTCGTGAGCGGCTGCGAGATCGGGTGCGGCGGCGCGAAGGCGATGCCGACGGCGAAGACGTTGTCATAGCCCGGGGCCTGGTAGGTCTCCGGCCAGTCCTGCGCCCGCCACTCGTCGTACGGCTTGGCGGTGTAGTCGGCGTCGACCTTCATGAAGCCGCTCGGAGCGAAGAGCTCGCCCGTGATGTCCCGCCCCTCGCGGTCGTACGCCGCGAGCGGGACGCCGCCGAACGGCGGCAGCAGCATCGCGAAGTCAACCGGGAGCTCGTGGCTGGCGCCGTCGAGCGTCTCGTAGTGGACGACGCCCTGCTCGACCCGCTGCACATGCGCACCGAGGATGGCCTCGACGCCGCGCTCCCGGAACAGCGACGCGGTCCAGAGCTCGCTGGAGGTCTGGAACCCCTGCTCCTCGAAGGTCATCCCGTCGACGCCGAAGTCACCCAGGCGCGCCTCGTTGGTGAGGTAGATCAGGCGCGCCTGGTCGCGGACGCCGGCCTCCCGCAGCTCGTGGTCGACGTTGAACACGTACTCGAACGCGGCCCCCTCGCAGGTGCACGTCCCGTGGCCCATGCCGACCACGAGCGTGAGTCGCTCGCCGGCCTTCATCCGATCGATCGCCTGGCGTAGCGCGGCCGCGGCCTCGATGGCGTGGTCGGCGGTGCAGACCGAGAGCGAGTAGCCGTCGGGGCCGAGGCCCGGAGTGGCCTCGAAGCGGAGCCGCGGCCCGGTCGCGTTGACCAGGTAGTCGTAGCGCAGCCGTTCCTCGGTGCCCGCCTTGCCCTGGCCGGTGTAGACGATGTCGACCGCGCCGCGCTCGCCGTCCGCATCGCCCTGCGGCCAGATGGCCACCGCCTTGGCCTGCTATCCGGAAGTCGATGCGCTTCTTGCGGTAGACCGGCTCGAGCGGGAACACCACGTCCGGCTTGTCCATCTTGCCAACGCCCACCCAGATGTTGGAGGGGATCCAGTTCCACTGGGAGTTCGGCGACACCACCGTGACGGTGTGGCCGGCTTGCTTGCCGAGCATCCGCTTCAGGTGCAGCGCCGCGGTGTGCCCGGAGATGCCGGCTCCGAGGATGACGACGTCGGCCATGTGGTCCCCTTTCGTGGGCGCATTCGGTGGAAATACCCCGGGGGTATACGCTAGTGCCCGTGACCAGGACCCCGACACAGAGTGTGACCGAGGCCACATCCGGCTCTGCGGCGACAGCCGCGCCGCCGGAGGGCCGACTCCAGCACCTGCCCGTGACCCTCTTCGCCTCGGTCATGGGCATCGGCGGCCTGTCCCTGGCCTGGCGCCGCGCGGCCCTGGTCTGGGACGTGCCGCGCTGGCCGATGCAAGCATTGTTCTGGCTCGCGGCGGGCGTGTTCGTGCTCGTGCTGGCGGCGTACGTCGCCAAGTGGGTCCGCCATCCCCGGGCTGCGCGGGCCGAGCTGGCCCACCCCATCCGGATGGCCTTCGTCCCCACCATCACCATCAGCCTGATCATCCTGGCCACCGCCGGTCAGGACCTGCTACCCGCCGGCGTCCCCCAGGCGCTCTGGTGGGTCGGCGCCGTCGGCCACCTGCTGCTGACCGTCGCGGTGATCGGCGCCTGGTTCGAGCGGCAGGACATCGGCCTGACCCAGGTGACGCCGGCCTGGTTCATCCCCGTCGTCGGCAACGTGATCACGCCGCTCGCCGCGCCCCACCTCGGCTCGACGGAGCTGGCCTGGTTCGCCTTCGGCGTCGGGCTGATGTTCTGGCTGGCCCTGCTGCCCCTGCTGCTGTTGCGCGTGCTGCTCCACAGCGACCCCCTTCCCCTCAAGCTGCTGCCGACGATCGCGATCTTCGTCGCACCCCCCGCGGTGGCCGGCATCTCCTGGGTCACGCTCCAGCAGCAGGGCATCGACCCCGTCGTGCGCATCCTGTACGCCGCCACGCTGGCCTTCCTCGTGATCGCGGCGGCCCAGCTGCCCCGGCTGGTGCACGTGCCCTTCGGCCTGCCCTACTGGGCCTACACCTTCCCGCTGGCCGCGGCCGCCGCGTTCACGACCCTGGTCGCGGGCGGCCTCGAGTCGCCGACCTACGACGTCATCGCGGTCGGTGTCCTGGCTCTCGCCACCGGCGGCGTCGCGGACGTCGCGGCGCTCACCCTGCGCGCGGTGGCCCGCCGCGAGATCTGCGTCCCCGAGTGAGCGGGCGACGCCGCGCCCTCCCGACCATCACGAGCAACCCGCCCAGCCTGACCCAACCCGACCAAACCCGACCAGCCATCGACCCAGGAGTACCCATGACCCGCCGTCTCGTCCCCGCCCTGCTCGCCGGCGTCCTCGCCCTCGGCCTCGCCGGCTGCTCGGACACCAAGGAGGCCGTGAGCGTCACCGCCGGCCCGACCGCCAGCGCCGCCCCCGCCAACGGCACCGCCGTCGACGCCCAGACCTTCGCCGAGGCCGCCAAGATGCCGGGGACGACGATCATCGACGTGCGCACCCCCGCGGAGTTCGCCCAGGGCCACCTCGAGGGCGCGGTGAACATCGACATCGAGGGCCCGGACTTCCAGTCCCAGGTCGCCCAGCTCGACCCGACCGCGCCGTACGCCGTCTACTGCCGCAGCGGCAACCGGTCCGGCGCTGCGGTGTCGTTCATGACCGCGAACGGCTTCAGCGAGGTCTACCACCTCACCGGCGGCATCGGCGCCTGGGAGCAGGCCGGCGGCCAGTTCGTCACCGGCTGACGCGGGGCGCGGCCGACCGGGCGTCACAGGTCGCGGTACATGCCTCGCAGCACCATGTCCGTGTAGCTGACGACTCCGAGGATCTCGCCGTCGCCGACGACGGGGCCCGTGACAGCCCGAACTTCTCGAACAGCCGAGCGCAGTACCGGATGTCCATGTCCGGGTGCACGGTGACGACCGGCTTGGACATGATCTCGTAGACGTTCACCCGCTCCGGGGCGCGATCCTTGGCGAGCACCTCGCGGGCGATGTCGGAGAGCATGACGATGCCGTACTCGTCGTCGTCGTGGCGCTTGTCGATGATGAGCACCTTGGTCTCGACGTGCTTCATCTGCCGGACGGCGTCGGCGACCGTCGTGAGCCCGTCGACCAGGTCCACCTTGGTCTTCATGACGTCGCGCACCGACACGCGCCTGCGCGGCTCCGATGACTCGGCGTTCACAGCTCCTCCTCCACCACGTCCTTGAGCAGGTTGGCCTGCATGAGCACCCCGACCGCGTCCTCCACGTCGACCTGGAAGGCGATGCCGCGACCGGGCTGCTCGTCGAACCGCCCGGCCCGGGCGATGGCCTCGAGGATGCGGCGGCTGAGGTGCTGCTCCACCACGAGGAGGATCACGTCCCGGCTGGCCTCCAGTCCGAGGCCGAAGAACGTCGTCGCGGGCGCGACCCCCTCCCCCCGGGCCTGGCTGATCACCGTGGAACCGGTCGCGCCCTCCCGGCGCGCGGTGTCGCAGAGTGCCTCGGTGTCGGCGTCCTCGACGATCACGACGATGAGCTTGAAGTGCACGCTAGGCCTCCCTCTTGGTCGCATCCGACGTGCGACGGCGAGCGCGCCACTGCCCGATCTGGGCGTAGCCCATCACCGTCATCATAGGAAACAGGCTGGCGAACGCGATCAGCCCGAAACCGTCCACCAGGGGGCTGCGGCCCGGGATCGTGCCGGCCAGCCCCAGCCCGAGGGCGGTGACGAGCGGCACCGTCACGGTCGAGGTGGTGACGCCCCCGGTGTCGAAGGCGAGCGCCAGGATGGCCCGCGGCGCACGCGTCGCCTGCACCAGCACGACGACGTACCCGGCGATGATGTACGCCGGGAGCGGGGTGCCGGTGACGATCCGGAAGCAGCCCAGCCCGATGCCGGCGGCCACGCCGGCAGCCACGGCCACCCGCAGCCCCCAGGCGCGCACCGCCCCGCCGGAGACGTCCTCGGCCTTCATCGAGACGGCGATCAGCGCCGGCTCGGCGACCGTGGTGGCGAAGCCGATGGCCGCGCCGAACGCGTACACCCAGCCGTAGTGCCGCCACGTCGCCTCCTGCGGGTGCGCGCCCACGATGTCGACGTGGGTGAGCTGGTCGGCCATCAGCCGCCCCAGCGGGAACAGCGCCTCCCCCAGCCCGGCCAGGAAGAGGGACATCCCGAGAACGACCATGGCGAACCCCAGCAGCAGCTCCCGAGCCGCGCGACCGGTCGGCGCAGCACGACCAGCTGGAAGAACACCAGCAGCACCGCGATCGGCAGCACGGCCAGCACGGTCTCGCGCAGAGATCCCGCCACCAGGCCGGCGAAGTCGCTCATCTCACGCTCCCGTAGGCCATCACGAAGACCATCGGGGTGAGCGAGGCGAAGGCGATCAGCCCGAAGCCGTCGACCAGCGGGTTGCGGCCCTTGACCGACGACGCCAGCCCGACCCCGAGAGCCGCCACGAGCGGCACCGTCACCGTGGACGTCGTGACGCCGCCGGAGTCGTAGGCGAGGCCGACGATGTCGGCCGGCGCGAAGGCCGTCATGACGACGACCGCGGCGTAGCCGCCCATGATCAACCACAGGATCGGCCACCCGCGCACGATCCTGATCACGCCGACCACGAGCGCGACGGCGACCGAGAGCGCCACCGTCACGCGCAGGCCGAGGGCGTAGCCGGCGCGCGCGCCGGCCTCGTCGGGGATCACCCCGTCCGCCGCCGCGACCTCGGCCGCCTCGCCGGCGATGGCGAGGAGCGCGGGCTCGGCGATCGTGGTGCTGAACCCGAGCGCGAACGCGAACACCGTGAGCCAGAGCAGGCTGCCTCGGCGGGCGAGACCCGTGGCCATCAGCTGCCCGAGGGGGAACAGGCCGAGCTCGAGGCCGCGGATGAACAGGGCCAGCCCGACGACCACGGCCAGGCTGCCGGTGAGGATCGGCCCCAGGCCAGGAAGCGGCTGACGCAGCACCACCGCCTGGAAGAACGCCACCACGACCACGATCGGCGTGACGTCGCGCACCGCCGCGCGCAGATCTCGGCCGAGGGTGGGGAGCAGGGTGACCAGGGCACGCGGGACGGCCTGGGGTGGACGCGGTTGCGGCGCGGCCACGATGGCTCCTCCCGCCGGGTCTCCTCTCTCCCGACTATGCCAGGTCGGGGCGGCCTGCGGCGTCGGTGCCGGTGAGCTCGTCCGGCGTCGGGACGCCCAGGTAGGCCTCGTAGGAGCGCGGGTCCTCCCGCGGCTCGAGGTGGGTCTCGACCTCGACGTGCTCGAGCACCTCGCCGAGCCGGCGCTCCACCGCGTCGGCCAGGTCGTGGCCGCGGCGTACCGACCAGTCCCCCGGGACCAGCACGTGCAGGGAGACGAACCACCGGTGGCCGGCCTCGCGGCTGCGGACCGCGTGGAAGGTCACCTCGTCGCTCGCGAACTCCTCGAGCGCGCCGTCGACCAGGGCCTGCGTGTCGGCATCCATGGCGCGGTCCAGGAGGCCACCGACGGAGTCGCGGAGCAGATGGACACCGGTGCGGACGATGTTGAGCCCGACGAGCAGGGCGACGATCGGGTCCAGCCGCAGGATCCCGGTCACCACGACGAGCAGCACTCCCACGACGACTCCCGCCGAGGTCCACACGTCGGTCATCAGGTGCTTGCCGTCGGCCTTGAGCGTCATCGACCGATGCGTCCGGCCCGCGCGGATCAGCACCAGGGCGACGGCCCCGTTGAGCAGGGCCGCCACCACGGAGATGCTCAGCCCGATGCCGACGTTGGCGAGCTCGACGGGGTGGATCAGCCGGCGTACGGCGGTGTAGATGATCGAGAGCGCGGCCACGAAGATCATCGCGCCCTCGACCACCGCGGAGAGGTACTCCGCCTTGGTGTGCCCGAAGTGGTGGCCCGCATCGGCCGGTCGCGCCGCCACGGTGAGAGCGATGAGGGCCACGATCGCCGCCACCAGGTTGACGATCGACTCCAGGGCGTCCGACAGCAGCCCCACGGAGTCGGTGATCAGGTAGGCGCCCATCTTGAGCGCGATCGTCGCCACCGCCGCGGCGATCGACAGCCACGCGAACCGGGTCAGGTCGCTCCGGGCCGCCGTTGCCATGGGATCACTGTCTCACCTCGCACTCACCTGGCCTTCACGCGGTTGCACTGGACTTGGCCTCGGCTTGAGGTGCGGTTGACGGCCGAGTCCTACGTTGCGTAGTAGATCCCGGGGCGGGTCCCGGGGTCGGTCAACACGGCCGGGTCGGCCCGGCCTGGAAGGAGCTGTCATGTCTCGACACCTGCGCCGCGTCCTGCGGAAGGGACCACTCGTCGCGGCGCTGCTGGTGGCGCTCGGCCCCCTGACCGTCGCCTCCTCCGCCACGGCGCTGCCGGCCAACCCCCGCGCCTTCTCCTGCACCGGGAGCCTGGGCGAGGCGTTCACCCAGCGCACCGTCGCGGGCCTGCTCACCGCGGCCGGGCGGCCCTACGAGGTCACGGTGACCCAGACGGCCTCGGGCTTGGTCGAGTCGACCCGACACCGGCTGGCGGCCGACCGCGGCCCGTCGTGGCTGCACGCGGGCTACACCGAGTGGGACGTCACCGGACCCAACCCCGACGGCAACCTCTACTGGCTCAGCCTCCCACCCGTGCTGCCCGCGCCGGCGGCTACTTCCGACGCCGACCTGGACGTCGAGTTCGCCGGCGGCGCGAACGGCGGCTGGCAGATCCCGATGTTCGACTGCACGATCAGCGGTGGCCCCGCGTGGATGGTCCACCCCGCTCCCCGCGGTCGTTCTCGTGCACGGGCACCCTCGGCGAGAACACGATGCGGACGGTGACCGGGCTGCTCAACTGGAACAACCGGCCCTACTCCGTCACGGTCACCCAGACCGGGACCGGTGTGGTCGAGTCCTACCGAGCGGGCCTGGCGGGCAACCGCGGGCCGTCCTCGCTGCACGCGGGCTACACGGAGTGGAACGTCACCGGAGCCAACCCGGACCACAACCTGTTCTGGCTGAGCACCCCACCCGTGCTGCCGGGCGCCGGCGGCTTCTTCGACGCCGACCTGGACATCGAGCTCGCCGGTGGCGCCAACGGCGCCCTGCAGATCCCGATGTTCGACTGCACGATGGCGCCCGCCTGAGCGCTCACCTCCGGGGCAGTCCAACCAGGTAGACCACGTCCCCCCAGGCCGCGGAGACTGCCAGGTCGGGCGCCCGGTCGCCGTTGAGGTCGCCGACGCCCACCGTGTCGAACCCGGCGAGGACCTCCGCGACGGTCCCTGTCAGGGTGACCAGCGGTCGTCCGTCGCGACCGGAGTAGACGGTGACCGCGCCGCCGAGAGGGGCGCCGGCCGAGCTCGTGTACGAGCCGACGGCGAGGTCCATCACACCGTCGTGGTCGACATCGCCCGCCTCGCGCCCGGGCCCCACGCCATCGCCCGGGCCACCGACCCAAGCGTGCAGCTCGTGGCCGTCAGCGCCCGAGTAGACGCCCGCTCGGCCGGCCGGGTTGCCGTCGGAGTCGGCTCCGCCGGTCACGTCGTCGAAGTCCGCGACGTAGATGTCGGGCACGCGGTCGCCGTCGAGGTCACCGACGCCGGCCACGAAGAACCAGCCCACGTCACCGCCTCCCGGCGTTGCGTCGATCGTGAGCAGCCGCGAGCCGTCGCGGCTGGAGAAGACGTAGGCCGCCCGGCTCCGTCCGGGTCGCCCGCCCCGGGTCGCCCGCGTTGCGCGCGCCGATCACCAGGTCCGGCCGGCGGTCGCCGTCGATGTCCCGGGTGCCGTCGGTCGCCGACCCGAAGGCGTCTCCCGCGGCCTCGCCGTCCAACGTCAGCAAGGTGGCCCCGGTCCGCCCGCTCAGCAGGTACGCGCGACCGCTGTCGCCGTGTCGCGGGGCCCCCACCAGAACGTCGGGCCGGCCATCCCTGTCGACATCGCCAACGCCGGCGACGGCGGCCCCGAAGAAGTCGCCGTCGTCCTCGCCCGCGAACCGGCGCAGCAGCCGACCGGTGCGGCCCGACACCAGATCCACGTGGCCGGCCCCGACCCCTGGCGCTCCCACCAGGACGTCGGCGCGGCCGTCGCGGTTCACGTCCCCAGCGTCGGCGACAGCGAAGCCCGCCTGGTCGCCCGGCTGGCCGACGTAGCGGAACCGCACCCGACCGGAGCGCCCCTCGAAGACGGTCGCGGCGCCGCCGGCCACATCGGAGCCACCGTCGCCCCATCGCTCTCCGACGATCAGGTCGCCGCCACCTGGGGCCCGCCGAGAACCGAGCTCCGAGATCGCCCAGCCGAAGTAGCTGCCCGGCTGCCCGCGCAGCGTGTGCAGCACCCGCACGTCGGGCTCGGCGAAGGGCGACTGGTCGCGTTGGCCCTGCGTCTGGGCTCCTGCGGCCGTGCCGGCCCATGGCAGCGCCGCCAGCACCGTTGCCACTGCGGCCGCGGCCGCGCCCTGTCGCCCTCGTGACTTCCGCATCGTCCGCTCCTTCGCGCCGGGCCCGCCGTCCGGGCCTTCGTCGCGGACGCTAGGGCGCCGGTGGGGCAAGCGCTGTCACGATCGTGCTCGACCCGCCTCCAGGGTCAGGCCGCGACGAGCGCGCGCAGCGTCTCGGGCAGCCGCGCGGGCGTGTGCCGGGACGGCACCGACCCGAACGTCGCCCGGAACGCCCTGGTGAGGTGGCTGTGGTGGGCGAAGCCGAGGTCGGCCGCGATGCCCGCGAGATCCCGCGGCCGCTCCGCGACCTGGTCGAGCGCGGCCCGCAGCCGCAGCTGGAGCCGATAGCCGTGCAGGGAGTAGCCGGTCCGGCTGCGGAACACCCGAGCCAGGTGGTACGCCGACACGCCGAGCGCCCCGGCCACCTCGCTGAGGGGCCGGTCCCACCAGTCCGCGTCGCTGAGCAGCACCGCCGCGTCCCGGACCAGTGCCTGGTGCCGGTCGGCGTCGGGCGGCCGGGGCGCTGCGCCGCCCACCGCCTCGTCGAGCAGCGCCAGCACTGCCGAGTCGGCCAGCGGTCCCGGCTGGAGCGCGGTGGTCAGGTGCCGGACCAGTCCGGCCTGGAGCGCATACCCCCGCGGCGGGAGGACCGGAGTCATGCCGCGGCTGCGCCGCGGCCCGGGCAGCAGACCGGGGTCGAGTGCCAGGAAGGTGCACCAGTCCCCGGCCGGGTCGAGCGGCCGCCTACGGAAGACGCCGCCGGCGTCATAGGTCACCAGATGCGCGCCCGTCGCCAGCACCTCGACGCCACCCTCCGGCTCGATCAGCACCCGGCGTCGCGGGAACACCAGGTAGTGCTCCTCACCGACCGGGTTCGGCTCGTCCCAGCGCCAGTCACCGGGCGGGCAGCTGAACGTCCCGAAGCGCACCCCGTCGACCAGGTGCAGGGTGTGCTCGCCGGCCGGCCCGCTCGGGCGGGTGATCAGGTCGCTCGGCATGTCCCGAGCATCGAGCCGGTACGACGCGGCCAGGCCTCGGTCCGGTCACGGATCGGGAACGATCCGCCGGCGCGAGGAGAGGTGTCGGCCGGCCGGAGACAGCCAGGAGGCCACGGGGCCGGCGACCAGCCGGTGCCCACCGGTCACGGCGCGACCTCGGGCCCCACCAGCCCGCGCTGCACGGTCGCCAGCAGCACGTCGAGCGCGGGCCCGCGCTCGACGGCGGGCAGCTCGCGCAGGGGCCCGGAGAGGCAGAGCACGGCGAAGCCGTGGACCGCCGCCCAGCAGGCGACATCGCTCCCGGCGCGACGACCCGCCGGCATGGCCCCGACGGCGACCAGGTCGTCCAGGCACTCGCCGAGCAGGCGGTAGGGGCCGGCGTCGACCGGCTCCTCGGGCGGCGGTGCGCCCGACCCGGCCTGCGCGTGGCCCGGGCCGGCGTCGCTGAAGGCCACGGCGAACAGCCCGGGCTCGGCGAGCGCGAACTCGACGTACGCGCGACCCACCTCGGCAAGCCGCAGTTGGGCCATCCGACGTGAGTCGGGCTCCTCGAGCTCGTCCAGGCGCCGCCGCATCGCCGCCTCGAGGCGGTCGGCGGCCACCGAGGCGATCTCGGCGAGCAGCTCGTCGCGGTGGCTGAAGTGCCGGTACGCCGCGTTGTGCGACACCCCCGTCCGTCGGGCAACCTCCCGGAGCACCACGCCCTCGGGGCCGCGCGCCTGCGCCAGCTCGACCCCGACGTCGAGCAGGGCGGCGCGCAGGTTGCCGTGGTGGTAGGGGCTCACGGGGCCAGTATACGAGGCGATGTTGACAATGGTCACATCTGTTGGCATGCTCGTCACCTCGCAATGTTGTCATTGTCCACATGCACCTACTCCGGGAGGACCCCGTGGCCCGCAAGCTCCCCGTCCTGCTCACGGTCTGTGCGGCCGTGCTCGCCATCAACCTGGACACCACGATCGTCAACGTGGCCCTGCCCAGCATCGCCACCGATCTCGACGCCGGCACCCGGGCCCTGCAGTGGGTGGTCGACGGCTACAACCTGGCCTTCGCCGCCCTGGTGCTGGCCGCCGGCAGCCTGTCCGACCGCTACGGCCGGCGGCCGGCGCTCATCGTGGGTCTGCTCGGCTTCGCGGTGGCCAGTGCAGCCGGAGCCCTGGTCTCCTCAGCCGAGGCGCTGGTCGCGGCCCGGGTCGCCATGGGCACCTTCGCCGCGGTCATCTTCCCGACCACGCTGTCGATCCTCAGCAACACCTTCCCCGACCGCCGGGAGCGCGCGGCCGCCTTGGGGGTGTGGGGCGCCGTGGTCGGCGTCGGCGTGGCCGCGGGCCCCGTCACCGGCGGGCTGCTGCTCGAGCACTTCGCCTGGGGCAGCGTGTTCTGGGCCCTGGTGCCACTGGCGCTGGTGACCGCGGCGGGGGCGTACGCCCTGGTCCCGGAGTCCCGTGACCCCGCGGTCCCTCCGCTGGACAGGTGGGGGCTGCTGCTGTCGGTCCTCGCCCTGACCACGCTCACGCTCACCATCATCGAGGCGCCGGCACACGGCTGGGCGGCGCCGGGGACGCTGGCGGGCTTCAGCCTGGCCGCCGCGCTGGTCGCCGGGTTCGTGACCGTGGAGCGCCGCGTCGCCCACCCCATGCTCGACGTGACCCTCTTCCGCGACCGGCGGTTCAGCGCGGCCAGCGGCGCGGTCACGGTGACCTTCTTCGCACTCTTCGGCTTCATCTTCGTGATCACGCAGTACATGCAGTTCGTCCGCGGCTGGGGCACGCTCTCGACGGGGCTCCGGATCCTGCCGGTCGCCCTGAGCATCGCCGTGGCGTCGGTCCTGGGCGCAGCCCTGGCGCCCCGCATCGGCACCAAGGTCGTGGTCACCACGGGGATGGTGCTCTTCGGCGCCGCCTTCTTGTGGATGTCCACCGACGCCGTGGACAGCTCCTATGCCGCCGTGATCGTGCCGCAGATGGTGCTCATGGGCCTGGGCATGGGCCTGATCAGCACACCGGCGACCGAGTCGATCCTGCTGGTGCTGCCACCGGCGCGGGCCGGGGTCGGCTCCGCGGTCAACGACGCCACGCGCGAGCTGGGCGGCACGCTCGGAGTCGCTGTGGTCGGCTCGGTCTTCTCCAGTGTGTTCGCCGGCAGGCTCGCCGACGGCGGCTTCGCCACGCTGCCGGGCGGCCTGCTGGCCCGCAGCCAGGACTCCGTCGGCGTCGCCCAGGCCGTCGCCTCCCGCAGCGCGCAGCTGCTGGCCGACTTCCACGACTCCTTCATGGCCGGGCTGCAGGCCACGACCACGGTCGTCGGGGTGCTCTGCCCGGTGGCTGCCGTCGCCGCGGCAGTAGCGCTGCCGGGTCGCCGACCCGCGCCGGCGATCCCGCTCGAGGTCGAGGAGACCACGCTTCCTGCGGCGGCCTGAAGCGCGGCCGTCAGTAGCCGGGGAAGACCCGCCGAAGGTCGTCGAGGGTGAGGTTGCCCAACACCTGGACACCGCCGACGTACGCCGGGCCGAGCCGCCCGGCCAGCAGCCGGATCGCGGCCTCGGCGGGGCCGGCGAAGGTTGCCGTCGGGGCGCCGGCCTCGTGCGTCACCCGCACGCCGTCGCCGACGACCAGCGACAGCCCGGTGTCGCCCAGCGCGACGACTGCCTGCTCGGCCACCTGGTCGGCCCGGCCGATGAAGCCCAGCAGGAAGCCCATCCCGCCCGCATAGTGCTCGAGCAGAGCGCTCGCGGCGGTCGGGTCCACCGAGGCGGTCAGGTCCCGGCCGGCGCGGACGTCCCAGGAGTGCAGCGACACCTCGCTGAGCCGCATGCCCACGATGGACTCCAGCGGCAGTGGGTTCGGCAAGAAGCCCAGCTTCACCTCCAGCTGGTCGCGCTGCACAGCGGTGACGGACTCGAGCAGCGTCAGCAGCTCGGCGTCGGCCTCGATGAAGCCCTGCGCCTGCTGAGCCGGGGTCATGGCGTTCCACCGGTCCCACACCCCGAGGTTGAACTCGTCACCGGGCGGGTCCGCCGCCGCGATCGCGGCGGTGTACGTCGCCCGGCCGATCTCCGCCCCGCTGCCGAGGTGCGAGAGTACCTGGGCGACGGTCCAGTCGGTCGCTGCCGAGGGCCCGGACAGCTCGGCCTCGGCCAGGGTCCGGACGTGAGCGACGAGGTCGTCGTGGAGGCCGCGCAGGGCGGCGATGCTGCGGTCGGTGAGTGCCGTCATGAGCGCGAGAACCTCCGGTGCGCGCGGGATGTTCCCGGCAACCTAGGCTCTCGCCGTGACCACCGTCCACCGGCTCACCCTCGAGGACGCCCGACGAGTCGCCGTCTGTGCACAGCTGCTGACGGCCGAGCGGCCCGGCGAGCTGCTCGAGATGGTGCGACACCTGACCCTGCTGCAGTACGAGCCGACCTCGGCCATCGCCCCCAGCGCGGACGTCGTGGCGTGGAGCCGGCTCGGGCCGGCGTACTCTCCGGACGAGCTGACCCGAGCGCTCGACCAGCAGCGGCTCCTCGAGCTGCACTCGATGCTCCGGCCCGCCGAGGACCTCGCGCTCTACCGGGCCGAGATGGCGACCTGGCCCGGGACCGGTGCGCGGAAGCCCTGGCAGCACAAGATCGCCGGCTGGGTCGAGGACAACACCGCGGCCCGGCTGGACCTGCTCGACCGCCTGCGCCAGGACGGACCCCAGCGGGCCCGCGACCTGCCGGACACCTGCGTGCGGCCCTGGCGGTCCTCGGGCTGGACCCACCACAAGAACGTGCAGCGGATGCTCGGCTTCCTCATCGCCCGGGGCGAGGTGGCCGTCGTCGGCCGCGACGGGGGGGATCGGCTCTTCGACCTGGCCGCGCGGGTCTACCCCGACGACCCCGAGGTGCCGCTGGAGGAGGCGATGGCCGAGCGAGCCCGGCGCCGGCTCGCCTCCCTCGGCATCGCGCGCGCCAAGGCCGCACAGCAGCCGGGTGAGCCGCACGACGTGGGTGCGGCGGGAGAGCCGGCCGAGATCGACGGGGTGCGCGGCGGCTGGCGGGTCGACCCACGGTGGCTGGCGGTGGCCCGCGCCGGGCCGGCTCCGCGGGCCGCGCTGCTCTCGCCGCTGGACCGGCTGATCTTCGACCGCAGGCGGATGACCGAGATCTTCGAGTTCGACTACCAGCTGGAGATGTACAAGCCCGTCGTCCAGCGACGGTGGGGCTACTGGGCGATGCCGGTCCTGTACGGCGACCGGCTGATCGGCAAGCTCGACGCCACCGCGGACCGCGAGGCGGGCGAGCTGATCGTGCACGCGGTGCACGAGGACGGCCCTGGTCGCGCGCCGAGCGGGACGCCCTGCACGAGGAGGTCGAGTCGCTGGCCACGTGGCTCGGGCTCGGCCTGGTGCTGCCCGGCCGATGACCCGGCCGGAACGGGCCGAGCGGTCAGCGGTAGAACGACACCGACAAGCGAGATCCCGGGCCGGGCTCGACGTGGTGCGGCACCCCGGGCGGGATCACCTGCTCGTCGCCGGCGTCGAGGTCGAGGGGCGCGCCGGTCGCCTCGTCGACGTACCGCACCGGACCGGCATGCACCCGCAGCAGCCCCCAGACCCCCTCGGCCACCCGATGGGTGGCCAACAGGCCCGACGGGACGTCGTCGGCCGCGAACTGCCTGGTCTCGCGGGCGAACCCCAGGCCCTCCGGGAGCTTCCCGTGCCGCCGACCCGCCATGGGCGCCAGCATGCCAGGCGGTCAGGCGGTCAGGCGGTCAGGCGGTCAGGCGGGAGCGTCGAGCCGCGGGGGCTCAGCAGGCCGTCGGCGCGGCGTCACCCGGCGTGAAGCACTTCGTCCCGTCGGAGACCGGGACCAGCGCCGCCCCGTCCAGCTGCCACACCCAGGTGTCCACCTGGGGAGACGCCTGGTCGGGCCGCCTCCAGCTCACCAGTCGGCCATCGGCGAGGGCGACGCCGGTGGCGGTGGCCTCCGACCCGAACAGCGACGATCCCTCCGCGAGCACCGACGGAGCGCCGCCGAGGTCGGGCTCGGCCGGCGCGAGCCCCGTGCCGGGACCTGACGCTGTCCACACCTGCATGCTGAAGCCGTCGCCGCCGGAGAAGGCCAGCACCACCTCGGCCGCGCCGTCGCCGTCCAGGTCGGGCGTGCCGGCGAACGTCGGCACCGAGCCGGACATGCCGGCCACGAAGTCCGCCCCCTGGTTCTGCCACACCACGAGGCTGATGTGATCACTCGTGACGCTCTCGCGGGGGTCGTACGCCGCCGCCTCGGCCTTGGGAAGCATCACCTGGAGCCGCTCCGCGCTGCCGTCGCCGTCCACGTCGGCGCGCACCGACTCCACCGCGCGGTAGTTGTCGGCCGGGCCGTTGCTCCCCTCCGGCGTCCCGACGTCGTCCGAGGGCCTCGCCGACTCCGGCGGCGGCAGGGTCGGGGCTGAGGGATCGGACGTCGGTGCCGTCGTGGGCGAGGGCGAGCTCGTCGCATACCCCGGGTCGGAGGCGCGGCCCGCCGGGCCGAGGCTGGTGATGGCGGCGTACCCGACGGCGAGGGCGGCCGCCGCCCCTGCCGCGGTCAGGGCCGCCGCTCGCTGTCGGTGCACCCGGGCCCGCCGGGTGATGGCTGGCATCCGATCGCCCACCGGGTCGGTGTCGGCCACGCCCGCCAGCCGGTCGAGGGCGTCGAAGATCGGGTCCTTGGTCAGGCTCATGACGGGTCACCCTTGTCGGTGTGGGGGGTGCTGGTCTGGGAGGTCGACTGGGCCGCGGCCAGCGCGGTGCGCAGGTGGGCCAGGCCCCGGGCGGTGCTGCTCTTCACGGTGCCGACGGAGACCCTCATGACCTCCGCGGTCTCGGCCTCGCTCAGGTCGCACCAGTGTCGGAGCACCACGGCCGCACGCTGCCGTTCGGGCAGGTCGCGCAGGGCCGCCAGCAGCGACTGCGACTCGACGAGGGCCTCGGCCTCGCCGGCCGTGCCCGCCCGCCAGGCCCGCTCGGGGATCTGGTCGGTCGACCACTCGCGCTTGCGCGAGCGTCGCCACCACGACGTGCGCTGGTTGACCATCACCTTGTACATCCACGCCTCGGGGGCGTCGTACGTCGAGAGCGCGCGCCACCGGGGCAGGGCCTTCGCGTACGCCGTCTGGAGCAGGTCCTCCGCCTCGTGCAGGTCGCCGGTCAGCAGGAAGGCCATCCGCTTGAGGCGAGGCCCGCTGGCGGCGACCCAGTCGGCGAAGGAGTCCTCGGGCCGGGTGGTCACCGCGCCTCCCGGGGCCGGCGCGTGTCCGTTCATGCCAGGTGAGACGCCACGGGGGCCGCGGACGTTGCTCGGCCGGGCGACATTTCTCCCCGCAACAGCTAGCGGCCGCGCAGGAAGGCGCCGAAGTGCGGGACGGTGAAGGCCACCGATCCCCGTGCCGCGGCGTACACCAGGCCCTTCTTGATCAGCCCGTCCCGGGCCGGCGAGACCGACTGGGGGGTCCGGCCCAGGCGCGCGGCCACGTCGGCGGTCGCGACCGCGGCATCCGCCGTCGCGAGGTCGGCCATCGCGGTCATGTACTCGCGCTCAGCGGGCGTGGCCCGCTCGAACCGGGCGCCGAAGAAGCCGACCGCGAGCTCGGCCTCGGCCTCCGGCGCGCCCTCGCGGACGTCCTCGGGCCGGATCGGCGACCCGACCGCCGCGTCCCACGTCGCCTTGCCGTAGGCCTGCACGAAGTAGGGGTAGCCGTCGGTGAGGGCGTACAGCTCATCGAGTGCCTCGGCAGTGAACTCGACCCCCTCCTCCCCCGCCGGCAGCCGCCACGCGCGGTCGGCCATCTCCCTCGGCAGCCGGTCGACGGCCACGTAGCGGAACAGCCGCTCGGCGTAGGAGCGGGAGGCGGCCAGGGTGGTCGGCAGGTGTGGCAGACCAGCCCCGACGACCAACACCGGGGCGGCCCGCTGGCTCAGCTCGTGGACGGCCCCGCACAGCGCGCCCAGCTCGTCGGGGGCGACGTCCTGCATCTCGTCGACGAACAGCGCCACGCCGACGCCGAGATCGCCTGCCAGCTCGGCGACGTCCGCGAAGAGCTCGACCAGGTCCAGCTCCAGGTCACCGGAGTCGGCCCGGCCCCGCGCGGCCGGAACGTCGACCGGCGGCGTCCACCGGATCCCCTTGCGGTCCGGCGCGGGCGTGCGGAGCGCAAAGGCCTTGAGCACGCCGGCGACGGCGTCCACCCGCTCGGGGTCGCGGTGCCGATGCGCCACCTCACGGACGGCGGCGTGCACGGCCTGAGCCACCGGGATGCGGAGCGACTGCGCGGGTCGCGCCTCGATCTTGCCCGTCCCCCAGGCCCGGCCGACGGCCAGGGAGCGCAGCGCGTTGAGCAGCACGGTCTTGCCGACCCCGCGCAGTCCCGAGAGCACCATGGAGCGGTCCGGCCGGCCGGCGGCCACGCGCTCCACGGTGACCTGGAACTGGGCGAGCTCGCGGTCGCGGCCGGCCAGCTCCGGGGGCCGCTGGCCGGCGCCGGGGGCGTACGGGTTGCGGATCGGGTCCATTCGAGGACTGTAGAGCGCTTTCTAGCGGGATCCGTAGATTCGCTCCGTGGCGCGCCGCGGCCGGCGGCGTACGACGATCAGCCGTCCCGCCGCTCCCGCCAGGCCTCGAGCGCCTCGTCGCGCGCGTCGGCGCCGATCTCGGCGTACCGAGCCTGCAGCCGGTCGCGGATCTGCTCAGGGGTGTAGGCCCGCCGGGTGCGCTCACGGCGCGCGACGACGGCACCGGTGGCCGCCATCCCGAGCACGCCGGCCAGACCCAGCGCCTTCCACCAGCGGTTCGTCACACGCCGCAGCCTAGCCGCGGGCACACTGACGCCATGGCAGGAAGCACCCTCTCGCTCGACGAGGCCGCTGAGCTGACCCGCACCGGTGACCTCTGGCTCTTCCGAGGGATCACGGCAGCGGATCACGCGATCCGGCTGGCCACGAACGCACCCGTCAACCACGTCGCCCTCGCCGTGGTCATCGACGACCTGCCCGCCATGATGTGGCACGCCGAGCTGGGCAAGCGACTGGTCGACCTGTGGACGGGCACCCACCACCGGGGAGCCCAGCTGCACGACCTGCGTGCCGCGGTGATCCGCTGGACCCGGGCCCGCAGCCAGCGGGTCTTCGTGCGTCAGCTGCACCCTGAGCCGGGCCGTGCGGAGGAGGACGCCGCCCTCAGGGCCGTCGCGCGGTGGAACGGCACCTCCTTCCCGAGCACCGCGGCGCTCGCGCTGCGATGGTTCTCCGGCCGCAACCGGATCCCCAACCCGCAGCTGCCACCGGCCCTGCGCACCGAGGTCGCCTACTGCGCGGAGCTGGCCGCGCACACCCTCCAGGGGATGGGCGTGCTCGCCGACGAGCTGCCGGCGACGTGGTACGACCCGGGGCGGTTCTGGAGCGGGGACGCGCTGCCGCTGACGAACGACTGGACCTACGGCGAGGAGATCGAGGTCGACCCGGGCCGCGCCCCGGCGTAGCGTCGGGGGAGGACCCACCGAGGAGGGGCGATGGCACGGGTAGTGCACTTCGAGATCCAGGCCGACGACGTCGAGCGGGCCAAGCAGTTCTACGGCGCTGCGCTGGGCTGGCGGTTCGAGGACTGGAGCGGACCCGCGGGCGGGACGACGTACTGGGGCATCCTCACCGGCGACGCCGACCAGCCCGGCATCAACGGCGGTCTCATGCCGCGTCCGGCGCCCGCCCCCGGCCCTGGCCAGGGGACCAACGCCTACGTCTGCACGGTCCAGGTCGACGACTACGACGCGACCGAGGCCGCCATCGTGGCGGCCGGCGGAGTCGTGGCCCTCCCGAAGATGGCGCTGGCGGGGATGGCCTGGCAGGGCTACTACCTCGACACCGAGGGCAACACCTTCGGGATCCACCAGCCCGACCCCGAGGCGCGCTGACCGAGCTTCTGCCGGATCGGCGCGAACTTCTGCCGGATCGGCGCGAGCTTCTGCCGGATCGGCGCGAGCTTCTGCCGGATCGATGCGAACTTCCGCCGGATCGGCGCTAGGAGGCGTGGGCCTGGGGAAGCGGGAGTCCGGCCTGGAGGGCGGCGACCAGGGCGGGGATCTCGTCGGCCCAGAGCCGGAAGGAGCCCACGCACAGGTTCTCGCGCCACAGCGACAAGACGACCACGTCGTTCTCGGGGTGCCAGGAGACCCGCAGCGCGCGCCCACCTCCGCGGGTGTCGATCAGCACCGACCCCGACGCCGGCAGCGGGCGCGTGGGCTGCATCCGTCCATTCTGCGCCGACGACCCGACCGACGCCAGCCCTAGACTTGGCGCCGTGCCGGAGCTGCCCGAGGTGGAGGCGCTGGCCCTGGACCTCAAGGGCCGGCTCGCCGACCGCGCCATCGTGCGCGTCGAGATCGCGGCGTTCAGCGCCCTGAAGACCTTCGACCCGCCGCTGTCGGCCCTCGAGGGGACCCTGGTCGAGGACGTCACCCGGCACGGCAAGTTCCTCGACGTCACCGCCTCCGGACTGCACCTGTGCCTCCACCTGGCCCGGGCCGGATGGGTCCGCTGGCGCGACGAGCTGCCACAGCTGCCGGCCCGGCCCAACCCCAAGTCGCCGCTCGCCGCGCGGGTGGTGCTCGACGACGGCAGCGGGCTGGACATCACCGAGGCCGGCACCAAGAAGAGCCTCGCCGTGTACGTCGTCCGGGACCCGGCCGACGTCGAGGGGATCGCGCGCCTCGGCCCCGACCCGCTCGCCGACGAGTTCACGGTCGAGGCGCTGCGCACCATCCTCAGCGACGCCGGTCGGGCCCAGATCAAGGGCGTGCTGCGCCAGCAGAGCATCATCGCCGGCATCGGCAACGCCTACTCCGACGAGATCCTGCACGCGGCGCGGATGTCGCCGTTCAAGCCGGCCAGCTCGCTCACCGACACCGAGCTGCAGACCCTGTACGACGCCGTCCGCACCACCCTCGGCGACGCCGTGCAGCGCTCCCGCGGCCTGCACGCCGCCGACCTCAAGGCCGAGAAGAAGTCCAACCTCGCGGTGCACGGTCGCACCGGCCAGCCCTGCCCGGTCTGCGGCGACACCGTGCGCGAGGTGTCCTTCGCCGACTCCAGCCTCCAGTACTGCCCCACCTGTCAGACCGGCGGCAAGCCGCTCGCTGACCGGCGGATGTCGCGGCTCCTCAAGTAGCCGACCCCTCGCGAGCCGCGTCGGCCCGGCGGACCACGGGTGGCTCGCTGGACCACGGGAAGTCGATCCAGGCCTCGGTCCGGCGCCACGCGTAGTCCGGCTTGACCGTCGACTGCGGCTTCTCGTAGATCACGGCCACCCGGGCCTCGGCGACGTGATCGGCGCAGAACTCCCGCACCGCCTCGAGCGTGCGGCCGGTGTCGGCGACGTCGTCCGCGATGAGGATGCGCAGACCCGACAGGTCCACCGCCGCCGGCGTCGGGGGCAGCATGATCGGCAGCTCGAGCCGCTCGTCGACGCCGGTGTAGTACTCCACGTTCACCACCGAGAGGTTCTTGACGTCCAGCGCGTAGCCCAGCCCCATGCCGAGCCCGAGCCCGCCGCGGGCGATCGCCAGGATCAGGTCGGGCTCGTAGCCGTCGTCCGCCACGGCCTGGGCCAGCTCGCGACAGGCCGTCCCGAACTGCGCGTAGGTCAGGGTCTCGTGGCTCTGGGCGCCGGCGTCCATGGCGTCATCCTGCCCGACCGCGAGCCCGGCAGGGACGCCGGTCAGCCCGCGGCCACCTCGCGCAGGATCTGCAAGGCCCGGGCGACCGGCGGGCTGGCCTCCACGCTCTCGCGCACCAGCGCCACGATCGTCCGCCGCGGCGTGGGATCAACCAGCGGGCGGACCACGACGCGGTCCGGAGGATGCGTGAGGGTGAGGTCGGGGAGCACGCAGGCGCCGATGCCCGCGGCCACGAAGGCCTGGGCGGCGTGGTGGTCGGTCACCCGGGCGACGTAGCGGGGCGTGAAGCCGGCAGCCCGGTAGCAGCGCCGCAGGATCAGCCCACAGGTGGAGTCGTGCAGGTCGTCGTCGATGAGCGCGTGGCCGCCGAGAGCCGGCAGCGGCACCTGGTCGTGCTCGGCGAGCGGGTGCCCCACCGGCATGACCACCGAGTAGGCCTCGGTGAGCAGGTGGTGCCGGCGCAGACCGGGGGTGGTTCCGGGGGCCTGGCTGGGATCCTCGGTCGCCACCTGCAGGTCGATCTCGGCACCCTCGGGTGCGTCGTCGGAGATGGCCAGCGTGAGCAGCACGTCCGGCAGCTCCGCGATCAGGCGCTGCCCGACGACCGGGAGCCAGGTCTCCCCCGCCGACTGGATCGACTGCAGGGACAGCGAGCCCGTGCGGCCCTCGCGCAGGTCGGCCACGTCGCCGTCCAGCCTGGCCAGTGCTGACATCACCGGCTCGCTGCTGGCGACCAGCCGCAGGGCGGCGGCGGTCGGGGTGATGCCTCGGCCCGAGCGCTCGAAGAGCACCAGGCCGGTCTCGCGCTGGAGCGCCTGCAGGTGCTGGCTGACGGCGGAGGGCGTGTAGTCCAGGTTGCCGGCGGCGGCCGCAACGCTTCCGGTGGCGACGACCGCGCGAAAGACCCGGAGCCGGGTGGGGTCGAGCATGTGGCCAGGCTAGCCCACTCATTAGCAGTACTGAAGTGTTCTTCAGAAACGTTCGCTTGTGCTGTTGCATGAGCGGAGAGACCATGGAGGCATGGCCCGCTTCTTCGACTCCCACCACGACCGCATCGGCACCCACCACCTCAGCGCCGGACCCGTCGACCGCGACCGCAGCCGGATCAGTGCCGAGCTGGCCGCCATCGACGCCCACGCCTCGCGCCGCCGCTCCTCACGGCGCCTGCTCGGGCTGCTCCGAGCTAGCCGCTGACCAGCCCTCCCGCGGCGCCCGCGAACGCCGCGGGCAGCGCCAGGGTCAGGGCGTCGGCCAGCCGCTCGAGGTAGTCGGCCCGCGGGATCTCCACCACCCCCAGCGACGCCAGGTGAGGGGTCGCCCACTGCACGTCCAGCAGCCGGCGGGCGGCCCTCTCGTCGCGCAGCAGCTCCACCAGTCCCACCAGGGCCGCCTTGGAGGCATCCGTCTCGGCGTGGAACATCGACTCCCCGGCGAACAGCCCGCCGATAGCGACGCCGTACAGCCCCCCGGCCAGCCGCCCGCCCTGCCAGGCCTCCACCGAGTGCGCCCAGCCCAGCTCGTGCAGCCGCTGGTACGCCGCCGAGATGTCGGCGTCGATCCAGCCGCCCGGTCGGCGCGGGTCCGCGCAGCGTGCCATCACCTCGGCGAAGGCGGTGTCCACGCGAATGTCGAAGCGGCTCCGGGACCGGCGCAGCGAGCGGGACACCCGCAACCCCTCGAGCGGAAGGACGCCGCGGCTCACCGGCGAGAACCACGCCGGCGGGGCTGCACGACCCTCCCGGGCAGAGCGCCCGGTGGGCATCGGGAAGAGCCCGCGGGCATAGGCGGTGAGCAGCGTGCCCGGCTCCAGATCGGCGCCCACCGCGACCACGTCCTCGTCCGGGTCCCACTGCTCGGCGGGCGCGAAGTCCCACCGGGACGGCGGGGGCAGCACGGGCACCCGCTCACCGTAGCCCGCGGGGAGCCGACGACCGCTCCTGCGTTCGGCGCACGGCCGTACGATGTGGCCATGCGGCACACGTTCCGACGGGGGTCCCCATGAGCGTCGCCAACAGCGTCGGCAAGCGGCTGGCGCCCCTCCTCGCCGACAGCGTGCCCAGCCTGACGACGGCGTTCGTCCGCGAGGCGCTGCATCGCGCGATCCACGGCATCGGGCCGCTGCCGCCCGCCGCGCAGGCCGCCGAGAAGCAGCTGCGCGAGCAGCACGGAGACGTCGACCGCGGCATCCACGAGGTCATTGAGAACCACGTCCGGTATGCCGGCGCCCAGGGCTTCGCCACCAACCTCGGCGGCCTGGTGACCGCGACGGTGGCGATCCCGGCCAACATCACCGGGCTGGCCCTGATCCAGAGCCGGATGGTCGCGGGCATCGCCCACCTGCGCGGCTACGACCTCGCCGACCCGCGCGTCAAGAACGCCGTGCTCACCTGCATCCTGGGCGAGGAGACGGTCGACTCCCTGGTCACGGCCAAGAAGCTCCCCGCGCCGCCGATGGCGCTGGCCACCGCTCCCGCGCACGACCCCGACCTGGACAGCGTCATCTCGGCCGAGGTGGCCTCCGACCTGATCACCAAGGTCACCGGGAAGCGGCTGGCGGTCACGGCCGGCCGCCGGATCCCGCTGCTCGGCGGGGTGGTCGGCGCCGGCGCCGACGGGTTCGCCACCTGGAAGGTCGGCCGCTACGCCGACCGGGAGCTCCTGCCCCGCGCCCAGCGGTAGACGCCCAGCGCCCGCCGGCCGACCGCACCACGCTCCAGGGCGCTCACGGCCTTCTCCCGCAGCCGGTACGACGGCCGCAGATAGGCGCGGTCCAGCGCCTCGCGGGAGTGGTGGAGCTCCTCGCGGGCCAGCTCCTCCTCGTGCCGCATCCGGGCGCTCTCGAGCAGCAGTGCGCGCAGCGCGTCGAGCGCCACCGCGGCAATCTGCCGCTCGGGCACCCGGTCGGGGTCGACGTAGTCATCGGCCGCCGGCGTGGGCGCCAGGTCGGCCAGGTCGCCCACCACGTCGTACCCGCGCGCGCCCAGCTCGGCCACCCAGGAGGCCATCAGCCCCTCCGCCCACGGTCGCACCTGCGGCGGCAACGCCAGTCGCGGCGAGCCGGTGCGCTGCGACAGCGTGCGATGGGCGAGCAGCTCGCGCACCAGCGGCCGGTAGTCGGCCGGCGGGAGGTCCCGGGTCACGGCCTGGTTGAGCCGGCGCAGCAGTGCGGTCTCGGGGACGCCGAGCGACGGGTTGGCCCGCTCCCCCGCCAGGTCGAGGGGGAGCCCGCCGAGCCGGAACACCGAGACGAACCGCTGCCAGAGCAGGTCTGGGTCCGCGCCGGAGGGGGGCACCGTGACCAGATGCACCCGATCGGCGGGCAGGTGGGCGGCCCAGCGGTCCAGGATCGCCGGCAGCTCCTGCACACTCCAGAACCACGACGCCACGCGCCCGCTCCGCGCGGGGTCCTGGATCTGGTCGAGGAAGTCGCGGTAGGACAGGGCGCTGCGGTGCTTGAGGTTCTCCTGCCACTCGGCGGGGATCTGCCGGGTGAGGTCGCGCACGGAGAGCACCAGGTGCACCTCGGCGCCCGCCCCGAGGCCGAGCGACTCCAGCGCGCGCTCGGCCTGGGGACGGCTCGCCGCAGCGAGGATCTCGTGACTGACGATCGAGGTGCCCGGCCAGCGGCGCACCGCGCGCGCCAGCTCCTCCCACGCCCCGACCGCCTCGTTCTCCAGCCCGCCCCAGGGCAGCTGCATGAGGTCGAGCCCGGCGAGGAAGTGGGCATCGGGGCGGTCGGCCGGATAGCTCAGCCCGCGCGTCGGCAGCCGCCGGCGGTTGCGGAAGAGCACGTCCTGCAGGTACGACGTGCCGGTCTTGGGCGTACCGACATGGAGGATCACCCGCCTGGCCATCAGCTGTGTGCCTCCTCGGGGTGACCCGGCCCGGCCGCGAGGATCGCGACGGCCAGCGCCAGGGTGCGCTCGGCGCCGGGGAGGACGCCGTCCGGTGCCGGCTCCGTCAGCACGTCGAGATCCCCGACCACAGGGTAGCCAGCAGCGAGCAGCGCCTCGCGCAGCTCGGCCGCCCGACGGCGCACCCAGGCCTGGTGTCCGAGCGGCAGAGTGGGGGGCGGCCCCGGGTGGGTGGCCAGTCGCGGCCGCAGCGCGCCCGCCAGCAGCCGAGCCCGCTCCGGGCCGGGGGGCACGCGCAGCTTGAGCGCCGCCGCGACCCGACGGCCCAGGTCGGCCGCGTCCGCCGACAACGGCGCCTCCGGCCGCACCGACGCCTCCCCGGCCAGCTCGGCCAGCCGGCCCGGGTCGAGGACGACCCGCCGCCGGCGGGACCCCGCGGAGCGACGCAGCCGGGCGGCGACGGCGGCCAGGTCGAGGCGCGCGGGAAGCCGGTCGCGGTGCCGGTCCAGCCAGGGCGCCCAGGCGCGGGCGCCGGTCGTGAGGCCGCGCTCGGCCCACTCGTGGCCCAGCATGCTCGCCAGGTCGGTCCCGGCGACCAGCAGCCGGGCCGCCGTGCCCCGGGCGGATAGCCGGCTCGGGTCAGCGCTTCGGTCAGCGGGCCCGCCAGCGCCGGGTCGCCGTACAGCCGGTAGCCGCGGCGGAGGCGGCGGACCGGCCGGGCCGGCTGGCCCCCGACCGGGCGGGCCGCCGCAACCTCCTCGGCCAGCAGCGGCACGGCCAGACGCAGCAGGTCGGCAGCCGGCAGCTGCTCGGGGTCCGCCGGCTCCGGACCGTACGCCGGCGCAGGAGTCCCGGCCAGCCGCAGGTCCGCCCGCCCGCGCCCGGCGCCACCGGCCGAGCAGCACCCGCCCCGAGAGGTCCGCGGGCAGCCCGCCCGGGGCGGCCCCGGACAGGTTGAGCCGGCGCAGCAGCTCCAGCGACGCCGCCGACGGCACCGGCCCGGCCGGGCCGGTGCCCGCCTCGACCGGCCGGCCGGCCACCCACTCCCGCCAGGTCGTCGTCCCCCCCGCGCGCAGGTGCGCCACCCACGCCCGGTCGGCGCCCGGCGGTGCCTCGGCTCCGACCGGGCCGGTCACCGGCTCCGCCGCAGCCGCTCGGCGCTCTGACGGACCATGCTGGTCAGCTGCTGGTCGGGGTCGGGGCGCCGGGCGGCCTCCCGCGTCATGGCGTCGAGGGCGTCCAGGCCGGCCTTGAGCACCAGCCGCGAGCGCACCTTGCCCGGGTCTCGCCAGCGCTCGTCCTCCGGCGGCTTGCCGGGGCGCAGGTCGTCGACATCGCCGACGACGTGGACCCCGCTGCCCTCGAGCCAGTCGATCCACAGCTCGGCCCGCTCCTCGGCCCAGTCGTACCACTCGGGAGGCAGGCGCACCGGCTTGGTCGCCGGACCACCGCTGAACCGCTGCTGCGCGAGCAGCTCGCGGACCAGCTTGTCGTAGGTCGGGTCACGGCGCAGCTCGGGATCAAGCCGCTTGTTCAGCTTGCGGATCAGCTCGGTCTCAGGGATGCCGAGGGAGCGGTTGGCCCGCTCGCTGTCCAGCGGCGCCCACTCCGGGTCGATCCCGAACGCCTCGCAGAAGCGCAGCCAGAGCATCCCCTCGCGACCCCGCGCCGCGCCGGACGGAGGGACTGTGACCACGTGGACCCGCTCGGGCGGCAGATGGGCGCCCCAGGTGGAGAGCACCGTGGGCAGGTCCATCGCCCGGGCGAACCACTGCTTCCCGGTGGCCATCTTGCGCAGGAACCGCGCATAGCTCCACGTCCGGCCCTGCTTGATGCTCTCCTGCCAGGCCGCCGGCACCTGCCGGGCGAGGTCGCGCGCGAGTAGACGATGTGCACCTCGCTGCCGGCGAGATCGTTCATCGCGCGGGTCACCTTGTCCGAGGTCGCCGGCGCCAGGATCTCGTGGCTGATCACGGCGACGCCCTGGGTGCGGCGGACCTTCTTCATCAGTGCGTCCCACGCGCCGTGCGCGTGGCCGGGCGCCCCGCCCCAGTCCTGGTCGAGCAGGTCGAGCGCCGCCCGGAAGTGGAAGCGGTCCGGCGGCACCAGCCGGGAGCCCGAGGGAAGTGCACACCGTGGCCGGCCAGGGTGTCCTCGTTGAGGGTGAGCCGGTCTTGGAGGTAGGTCGTGCCGGTCTTCGGGGCGCCGACGTGCAGGTAGACGACCCGGGGGCTCATGCCCCCGATTCTGCCCCACCGCGCGAGGCCAGCGCACGAACCACCCGCGAGGGGCTGGGGCGGCCGAGCCGCTCAGCCAGCCACGCCGATGTCTCGACGAGGGCGGCCAGGTCGACCCCGTGCTCGATCCCGAGGCCGTCCAGCATCCACACCAGGTCCTCCGTGGCGAGGTTGCCGGTGGCGGAGTGGGCGTACGGACAGCCGCCCAGGCCGCCGGCGCTGGAGTCGACCGTGGTGACGCCGGCCGCCAGGGCCGCGTAGGTGTTGGCCAGCGCCTGCCCGTAGGTGTCGTGCATGTGCACCGCGAGCCGGTCCACCCCGATGCCGGCCGCGGCGAAGGCCTCGAGCAGGGCGCGCACGTGGCCCGGGTGCCCACGCCGATGGTGTCCCCGAGGGACAGCTGGCCGGCGCCGAGGTCCAGCAGCTGCCGACCCACGCGCACCACCTGCTCGATCGGCACGGTGCCCTCCCAGGGGTCGCCGAAGCACATCGAGAGGTAGGCGCGGACGTCCGCCCCCGCGTCGAGGGCGCGGCGTACCACCGGCTCGAACATCTCGAGCTGGTCGGCCAGGCCACGGTTGAGGTTGCGCCGGGCGAAGGACTCGGTGGCACTGCCGAAGACAGCCACGTGTCGGCAGCCGCGCTCCAAGGCACGGTCCAGGCCGCGCTCGTTGGGCACCAGGACCGGCAGCTGCTGTGCCCGCGCGCCGAGTCGCGCGCCGAGCAGGTCCATCAGTTCCGCGGCGTCGGCGAGCTGCGGGACCCACCGGGGATGGACGAACGAGGTCGCCTCCACCACCGGCAGGCCGGCCGCGAGCAGCCGGGTGACGAACTCCGCCTTGACCTCGGTGGACACCGAGGTCGGCTCGTTCTGGAGCCCGTCACGGGCGCCCACCTCGTAGATCGTCACGCGCTCCGGGAGCCCGCTGACGTCATAGGAAACGAGGAGACGGCCGCTCGATTCGGATGACGTCCCGGGGGTGCGCCGGTCACGGGGGCGGCTCCTGGCTCGGAGTGCCGGCGAGGTCGGTCGCCTCGGCCGGCTCGCGTGGCTCGATCGTGAAGAGCCGCTGGCCGAGCGCCACCTGCTGACCCGCTGCCGCAGCCACCTCGACCACCGAGCCCGCGAAGGGAGCGGTGAGGCTGAGCTCCATCTTCATGGCCTCCATCATGCCCAAGGTTTGACCGGTGTCGACGCCGTCGCCCTCGGCCACCCGGACCGCCAGCACGGTCCCCGGCATCGGGGCGAGGACGGTGCCGTCGCCCACCTCGGGCCCGTGGTCGCCGAAGGCGTCGGGACGCTCGAAGCGGAACCGCTGGCCGTGGTGGGCCACCTCCACGGCGTGGGCGGCGGCGTTGACGACGGCCCGCTCCCGGCGTCCGTCGATCTCGAGCAGCACCCGGTGATCGGCCGCGTGCAGCGTCGTCACCGCGTAGGTCGTCTCGCCGTCCACGACCGTGCCGGCGACGGGGTCGACCCACAGCACTCGGTCCAGGGCGACGGGGACAGCCGCGGGCGGACCGGCCAGCCGCCAGCCGTCGGGCGCGAACGGCCCGGCCGCCGCGGTGACCCGCTGCACCAGCACATCGGTCCAGGCCGCGACCACCCGGGCCAGGTCCGCGGGGGCGCCGGCAGGTCGTGGCGGTCCAGCCAGGTCGTGTCCACTGCAGCGTCGCGGAAGGCGTCACCGGCCACGAGCGCACGCAGGAACCCGACGTTGGTCGTCAGCCCGAGGATCCCCGTGTCGTCCAGCGCCGCCACCAGCGCGCGGCGCGCGGACTCGCGATCCGGCCCGTGCACGATCACCTTGCCGAGCATGGGGTCGTAGGCCGTGCTCACGACCTGGCCGCTCTCCAGGCATGGTCCACGCGCACCGGGACACCGTCGGGTCTCGGCCAGCGGACGAGGACGGCGGTGCCCGCCTGGGGCAGGAAGCCGCCGAAGGCGTCCTCGGCATACACGCGAGCCTCGATCGCGTGGCCCTGGAGGGTCAGCTCCTCCTGGGTGAACGGCAGTGGCTCGCCGGCGGCCACCCGCAGCTGGAGCTCGACCAGGTCCAGGCCGCCGCAGATCGCCTCGGTGACGGGGTGCTCCACCTGCAGCCGGGTGTTCATCTCCAGGAAGAAGAACTCGCCGGTGTCGGCGTCGAGGAGGAACTCCACGGTGCCGGCGTTGACGTAGCCCACCTGCCGGGCCAGGTCGACCGCGGCCCGGGTCATCCGCTCCCGCAGCTCGGGGGTCACGGTCGGTCCGGGGGCCTCCTCCACCACCTTCTGGTGGCGTCGCTGGGAGGAGCAGTCGCGCTCGAAGAGGTGGACGACGTGCCCGTGCGTGTCGGCCAGCACCTGCACCTCGAGGTGCCGCCCGCGCTCGACGTACCGCTCCACCAGCACGGTGTCGTCACCGAACGCCGCGGCCGCCTCGCGGCGGGCGGCGGCGACCGCGGCGGCGTACTGGTCGCGGGAGCGCACGACGCGCATGCCCTTGCCGCCCCCGCCGGCTGCCGCCTTGACGAGCACCGGGTACGCCGCGTCGCTGTCCGGCTCGCCCCGGGGACGACCGGCACCCCCGCCGCGGCGGCGACCTCGCGCGCGGCGTCCTTGCGCCCCATCGTCTCCATCGCCGCCGCCGGCGGGCCGACGAAGACCAGCCCGGCCGCGGTGACCGCGCGGGCGAAGTCGGCGCGCTCGGAGAGGAAGCCGTAGCCGGGGTGCACCGCCCGGGCCCCGCTGGCCACGGCGGCGGCGACCAGCCCCTTGATGTCGAGGTAGCCCGGCACCACGACGGCCCGGTCGGCGGCACGGACGTGTGGCGCGTCGGCGTCGAGCTCAGTGTGCACGGCGACGGTCGGGATCCCGAGGGCCCGGCAGGTGCGCAGCACCCGCAGCGCGATCTCGCCGCGGTTGGCGACGAGGACGGACTCCAGGGCGACGGTGGCCATCGCGCTCACATCCGGAAGACGCCGTAGGCCGGCGCCGGGATCGGGGTACGGGCGGCGAGCGCCAGGCCCATGCCGACCACCCGGCGGGTGTCGGCCGGGTCGAGGATGCCGTCGTCCCAGAGTCGGGCCGTGGAGTAGTACGGGGAGCCCTGGTGCTCGTACTGCTCCCGGATCGGCGCCTTGAACGCGTCCTCGGCCTCCGCGCTCCACTCCTCGCCGGCGGCCTCGAGGCCGTCTCGCTTGACCGTGGCCAGCACCGACGCGGCCTGCTCACCACCCATGACCGAGATCCTCGCGTTCGGCCACATCCAGAGGAACCGCGGGTCGTAGGCGCGCCCGCACATGCCGTAGTTGCCGGCGCCGAAGGAGCCCCCGATCACGACGGTGAGCTTGGGCACGACGCTGCAGGCCACAGCCGTCACCAGCTTGGCGCCGTCGCGGGCGATGCCGCGGTTCTCGTACTCGCGGCCGACCATGAAGCCGGTGATGTTCTGCAAGAAGAGCAGCGGGATGCCCCGCTGGTTGCACAGCTCGATGAAGTGCGCCCCCTTGAGCGCCGACTCGCTGAACAGGATCCCGTTGTTGGCCACGATGCCGACGTCGTAGCCCCAGATCCGGGCGAAGCCGCAGACCAGCGTCTCGCCGTAGAGCTTCTTGAACTCGTGCAGCCGGCTGCCGTCGACGATCCGCCGGATCACCTCGCGCACGTCGTACGGCGTGCGGGTGTCGGCCGGCACGACGTCCACGAGCGTGGCCGGGTCCTCGTGGGGGTCTTCGGGGGATGCCCCTGGGGGTATGGTTTGGCCCCCAACGGCGTGATCTGCGCCCCCGGAGCTGCCGTTGCGGGCCAAACCACGGGGAATCAGCGGCAGCGTCCCCACGATCGACCGCACGATCTGTAGCGCATGCGCGTCGTTGTGGGCAAGGTGATCGACCACCCCCGAGGCGCGGGCGTGCACGTCGCCGCCGCCGAGCTCCTCGGCCGTGACGACCTCGCCGGTGGCGGCCTTCACCAGGGGTGGACCGCCGAGGAAGATCGTGCCCTGGTCCTTGACGATCACGGTCTCGTCCGACATCGCCGGGACGTAGGCCCCGCCCGCCGTGCAGGAGCCCATGACCGCGGAGAGCTGCGGGATCCCCGCGGCGGACAGCGTGGCCTGGTTGAAGAAGATCCGCCCGAAGTGCTCCCGGTCGGGGAAGACCTCGTCCTGCATGGGCAGGAAGGCGCCACCGGAGTCGACGAGGTAGACGCACGGCAGGGCGTGGTCGGCGGCGACTTGCTGAGCGCGCAGGTGCTTCTTGACCGTCATCGGGTAGTAGGTGCCGCCCTTGACGGTGGCGTCGTTGGCGACCACGACGCACTCCCGCCCGGTGATGGTGCCGATCCCGGTCACGAGGCCGGCCGACGGGACGGCGAACGGGTCGCCGTCCGGCCCGGCGTACATGCCGTACGCCGCGAGCGGGCTCAGCTCGAGGAACGGGCTGCCGGGGGTCCAGGAGCCGGTCGACCCGCTCCCGGGCCAGCAGCTTGCCGCGGGCGACGTGCCGCGCGCGGGCGCTCTCCGAGCCGCCCCGACGCGCCACCGCGCACCGCTCGCGCAGCTCCGCGACGAGGTCGGGGAGCGCGGGCGGCCCGGGGCTGCGCGGTCGCGGTCATGACACCTCCGGCTCAGGTTAACGATCGCTAACCAACGGTACCGGCCCCGTGCCCTCCTGTCGACCGACCTGGGCAGTCCCCACGCACCGCGCGACGCCTCCCCGAGCCGCGGAAATCCCGAAACGCCCTCGCGACCCGCCGGGCTTTGCCACCATGGAGGACCAGGTTCACCCTCTTCCCCCGACCCCCGCTGGAGGAACCGTCATGAAGCGCGTTGTCTCGGTGCTCCTCAGCACCGTGCTCGCGACCGGCGTCCTCGCCTCGCTCCCCGGCCCCGCCGAGGCGCGCGTGCGCACGGTGGGCAAGATCCGGCTCTCGGTGACCACCGTCGAGCGCTATGAGACGATCGAGGTGACCGGCAAGGTCCCGCCGCGGGCCGCGCGCAAGGTCGTGCTCCAGCGCAAGACCGGGTGGGGCTGGGCCGCCGAGATGAGCTCGCGGACCAGCGCCCGCGGCCGGTTCCACTTCTCCTACGAGGCCCGCCGGCCCACCGGCCGGCTGGTGCTCCGGGTGGTGGCCCCGCGCCGCTTCCTCAACGGCCGGCTCTACCCCCGGGTCAAGACGCCGCGCCAGCGGCTGCGAGTCACCGCCCCGCCCCGCCCGGCCCAAGGCGACATCGCGCGGATCACCCCCGGGAGCAACGTGTCGGACCGCGCCACGGTCTCGACCGACGGCCGGTTCCTCACCTTCGACTCACTGGCTCCCGACCTGGTGCAGGGCGACACCAACGACTACCAGGACGTCTTCCTCTACGACCGCGCGACCGGGGAGACGACCGCGATCACCAACGGCCGCGGCACGTCGTACGCCGGTGCCATCTCGGCCGACGGGCACTACGTCATCTTCGACTCCTACGCCTCGACGCTGGTGCCCGACGACACCAACCAGAACCGTGACGTCTTCGTCTACGACCGGCTCACGCAGAGCCTGAGCCGGATCACCGACGGCGACGACGGCTCCTACGCTGCCGGGCTGTCGGCCGACGGGCGCTACATCGCCTACTACTCCTTCGCCGACGACCTGGTGCCCGACGACACCAACGGCTACCGGGACGTGTTCATCTACGACCAGCTGACGCAGACCACCACCAAGCTCACCGGCGGCAACGGCGCGGCGCTCGCGCCGTCGATCTCCGCCGACGGCCGGTGGGTGTCGTTCTACTCCGGCGCCTCCAACCTCGTGCCGGGCGACGGCAACCACACCCGCGACGTGTTCCTCTACGACCGGGACACCGCCACGATCACCCGCGTGACCAACGGCAACGGAGCCTCCTACACCGGCCCCGGCTCGCTGTCGGGCGACGGCCGCTACCTGACCTACTACTCCTTCGCCTCCGACCTCGTCGACGGCGACACCAACGGGCGGGCTGACGTCTTCGTCTTCGACCGGGAGACGGGCACGACGACGAGGCTCACCGCGGGAGACAACCACTCGCAGAACCCGACCATCTCCACTGACGGCCAGCACATCGCCTTCGAGTCCTACGCCTCCGACCTGGTGCGCGGCGACACGAACGACCAGAGCGACGTCTTCCTGTACGACGTGGCCGACGCGCTGCTCACCCGGGTCACGGCCGCCGGCACCGCCCCCTCCTACCGCGCGTCGCTGTCGGGTGACGGTGGCGTGCTCGCCTTCACCTCCCTGGCGGGCGACCTCGTGCCCGACGACACGAACAACCTCGACGACGTCTTCGCCTGGGTCCGCCGCACCTCCTAGGCTCGCGCCCAGCAGGCCACCTTGTCGAGGAGCCGCTCCGGCGGGAGCATGAGCCAAGGCTCGCCGCCGGCCGCCGCCAGGACCGGTGCTCTCGGGCGTCCCTCGCGAAGGGAGTTCGCCGTGGAGACGCTCACGCTCTATCACCGCTGCCTCGACGAATGGCTCGGCCGCCTCGACGGGGTGGGCACGGCCGACTGGCAGCGCCCCACGCCGTGCCGGGACTGGGACGTGCGCCAGCTCGTGAACCACCTCGTCGGCGAGGACCTCTGGACCGTCCCCCTGATGGCCGGAGCGAGGCTCGAGGACATCGGTGACCGCCTCGACGGCGACCTGCTCGGGGACGACGCCGGCGCTGCGGCTCGCGCCTCGGCGAAGGCCGCGCGAGCGGCGGTCGACGAGCACCTGCCGGCCGGCGGCGGCGTCAACCTGTCCTACGGCGAGGAGCGTGCCGAGGAGTACGTCATGCAGCTGGCCGCTGACCACCTCGTGCACGCCTGGGACCTCGCGGCCGCCGTCGGTGGGCCGCGACGGCTGGACGACCAGGCCGTGACCGCGGTGGCGGCCTGGTTCCGGGACCGCGAGATCCCCTACCGCGGCGCCGGCCTCGTCGCTGCCCACCTGGCCAACGGTGAGGACCCCCAGGCGCGGCTGCTGGGCGGGTTCGGCCGGGACGCGCTGTGGGGCGCCAACCACGCCTGCCTGGCGGCGCTCTCCACCGCGTTCGGGCGCGGCGACATCGACGCGATCATGGCGCTGATGACCGACGACTGCCGGTTCGAGGCGACCGGCCCCGCGCCCGACGGGACGCCGCACGAGGGCGCCGCCGCCGTGCGGCTGCAGTGGGAGCAGCTGTTCGGCGACACGACCGAGCCGCTGTTCGAGGAGGAGGAGCTCTTCGTCAGCGGCGACCGCGGGGTGCTGCGCTGGCGCTTCTCCTGGCGCAACGACGAGGACACCCCCGGCCACGTCCGCGGCGTCGACGTGTTCCGGTTCCGCGACGGTCTGGTGGCCGAGAAGCTGTCCTATGTGAAGGGCTGACCCGGCTCCGACAGCGGACGCACGGCTGGCCCTCAGGCCCGGCCGTACACCAGCACCGAGTACGGCGCGAGCGTGACGGTGGCGCGGGCGGGCAGGCCGTCGTACGGCTCGGCCACGGCCTCGACATCGGCGCTCGGCGTGTCCGCGAAGTCGGGGCTGTAGACCGTCGCGTCGCTGTTCAGCAGCAGTCGCCACGGGCCCGCGGCAGGCAGGCCGACGACGTACCCCTCCAGCGCCAGGTGGCTGAGGTTGACGACCACCACCACGTCATCACCGGGGCCGCCGTCCGCCCAGCGGTGGTAGGCCACCACGTTGTCGGGGTCGTTGGCGTGGAACACGTCGAGGTGCTGCCCGGTCAGGCCCTTCGACAGCCCGTCGGCGTCGCGGCGCAGGTGGATCAGGTCGCGGTAGAGCCGCACGATGCCGGCGAAGCTCTCGTCGTGGTCCCAGTCCAGCGGCACGTCGTCGCGGAACCACTCGCCCTGCAGGAACTCCTGCCCCTGGAAGATCATCGGGATCCCCGGAGCCGTGAGCACGAGGGCCGCGCCCAGGGTCGAGCGCTTCTGGGCGTGCCAGCCGGTCGGGTCGTCGGCGTTCACCTCATACGGCACCCGGGCCCGGCCGTTGGCGACCTCGTCGTGCGACTCGGTGTAGACCACCCGCTGGAAGGCGTCGTCGTGGTAGCGGGTCTCCAGGGCGGTCTTGAGGGCCGCGATCGAGCGGTCGTTGTCGTCGGGGGCGATCACGATCTGGCGGACCGGGTGGACGAACGCGCCGTCCCACTGCGCGTGGAAGGCCGCGCCGTCGTCGTCGGTGGAGCTGATCCGCGGGTCCTGCTGCATGTCCTCGGCGATGCTGATCGCCCCGGGGAACTGCTCGCGCAGGCTGAGGTTGACCCAGCGCATCAGGTCCCACCCCTCGGGCAGGTCGTAGCCCGACCCGTGCACGCTGCGGATGTACGGCGTCATGTCGAAGCGCAGCCCGTCGAGGTGGTAGTCGTGCAGCCACGACATGGCGTTGTCGTGGATGAAGCGGCGCACCTCCTCGCGGCCGTAGTCGGGCCGGGTGTCGCCCCACGGCGTCTGGCTGCGGTCGTCGTTGTAGAAGTAGATCCCGCCCTTGCCGTGCTCGCTCCAGCCGTCGAAGCGCCACAGGTCCAGGTCGCCGGGCCCGAAGTGGTTGTAGACCACGTCGAGGATCACCGCCAGCCCGCGCTTGTGGGCCTCCCGGACGAACTCCTTGAAGGCCGTGGGGCCGCCGTACGTCGACTCGACCGCGAAGATGTGGGAGGGGTTGTAGCCCCACGACAGGTCGCCGGCGAACTCCATGAGCGGCATGATCTGCACGGCGTTGACGCCCAGCCGGACCAGATGGTCGAGCTTGTCCAGCACCAGCGCGAGGTTGCCCGGCCGGTCGGGGTCCTCCCGGTAGAACGAGCCGATGTGGAGCTCGTAGACCACCAGCTCGTGGTGCGGCGGGACGACCGGGTCGTCGTCCTCCCAGTCGAAGTCCGCGTGGTCGAGGATCACGCCGTTGCCGACCGAGCTGGTCACCTGGCGGGCATAGGGGTCGATCCGGCTCAGCTCGCCGTCGGGGGTGGTCAGGCTGAAGCGGTACTCGTGCCCGGGCCGGGCCTTCGCAGCCAGCCCGAACCAGTAGCCGTTGCCCTCGTGCGTCAGGGGCGTGGCCGTCGGCTTCCACCTGTTCCAGGTGCCGATGACGTGCACGGCCTCGGCGTGCGGCGCCCACACCCGGAAGGCGACGCCCTTCTCCTGGGGCAGCGCGCCCATGCCCTCGACGTACGCCGGCGTTCGGCGTCCCCTGCGTCTCACGGGACCACGCTACGGCCCCCGCCGCTGACACCGGGACCCGCCGAGGTCCGGGCCGGGCTAGAGCACCCGGTCGAGCTCGGCCCGCATCACGGCCGGGTCCACGTCGACGCCGGTCCACAGCCGCACCCCGACGACCGCCTGGTTCACCAGCATGCCGCGACCGTCCAGGGTGCGGCAGCCGCGCTGCTCGGCCCACCGGAGGAGGCGGGTGCGGGTGGGGTTGAACACGACATCGGCCACCACGGCCTCCGGCGGCAGGCTGTCGGGATCGAGGTCCAGCTCGGCGTCCACGTCCGGGGCGAGGCCGACCGAGGTCGCGTTGAGGACCAGGTCGGCGTCGGGCACCCGGTGCCGCGGGGTCCACGGGTCGAGCGTCGCCGCGACCGGGGTCCGCTCGGTGAGCAGGCGCACCAGCTCCGCCCCGCGTCCGACATCCCGGTTCACCACCTGCACCGAGGAGGCCCCGGCCAGCGCCAGCTCGACCGCGCAGGCGCGCGCGGCCCCGCCGGCGCCGTACATCACCACCCGGAGGCCGGCCGGGTCGACCACGGTGCGCAGTGACTCCAGGAAGCCCTTGCCGTCGGTGTTCTCGCCGACGAAGCCTTCATCGGTGCGCACCGCGCAGTTGACCGCTCCGATGACCCGGGCGGACTCGCCCAGCCCCGTGAGGTGGTCGAGCACGGCGACCTTGTGCGGCAGGGAGCAGTTGAAGCCCAGCCAGCCCATCGCCCAGGCGCCCCGCACGGCCTCGGCGAGCCCGGCCGGCGAGACCTCGCAGTTGACGTAGCGGGCGTTGATCGCGTGGTGCCGATAGGCCGCCTCCACCATCACGCCGGTCGGGTTCCCGCCCGCGGGCTGCGAGAAGGAGCCGGTCAGGAGGGGCAGGAACGGGGTGTCCGCCGGCACGCTGGTCACGGTAGAAACGTACATGGCCGCCAGCCCCGAGGTCGTGGTGATCGGGTCCGGCATGGGCGGCGGCACCGTGGCCTGGGCCCTGGCGCAGCGCGGCATCGACACGGTCCTGCTGGAGCGGGGTGGCCGGCTGCCCCGCGAGCCGGAGAACTGGTCGCCCGAGGCGGTGTTCCAGCACCGTCGCTACCAGCCCGATGAGTGGTGGTACGACGCCGCAGGACGCGCGTTCCGGCCGGGGATCCATGCCGTGGTGGGCGGCAGCACCAAGGTGTACGGCGCCAGCCTGCCGCGGTTCCGCGAGTCCGACTTCGTCGCCGTCGAGCACCCCGACGGGACGTCCCGGCCTGGCCGTTCGGCTACGCCGACCTCGAGCCCTACTACGGGGCGGCCGAGCGGCTCTACCGGGTGCACGGCAGCACCGGGAAGGATCCGACCGAGCCCTGGCGCAGCACGGCGTACCCCACCCGGCGCTGCCGCACGACCCCTACATCGCCGACCTCCGCGACCGGCTGCTGGCCGCCGGCGTCCATCCCAGCGCCAACGCGATGGGCATCGACTGGGAGGGCGGCTGCGTGCACTGCCGCACCTGCGACGGCTTCCCGTGCCGGGTCGGCGCCAAGTCGGACGCCGAGACCTTCGCGGTCGACCCGGCGGTGGCGACCGACCACGTCACCCTGCTCACCCGGACCACCGCCCGCCGCCTGGTCACCCGCAACGGGCGGGTCACCGCCGTCGAGGCGGACGGGCCGGACGGGCCGCTCACCTGCGCGCGGACCGGTTCGTGCTGGCGGCGGGCGCCGTGCTGTCCGCGGCCTTCCTGCTCGGCCACCGGGGCGAGGAGCACCCCGACGGGCTGGCCAACTCCTCCGGGCTGGTCGGGCGGCACTTCATGATGCACAACAACGCCCACGTCGCCGCGGCCGACGTACGCCGGCGCAACGACGCCGTGTTCCAGAAGACCCTGTCGGTCAACGACTGGTACCACGACGCCGGGGACGGCTTCCCGGGCGGGACGCTCCAGCTGATCGGCACCGTGCAGGCCTCGATGATGAAGTCGTGGGCCACCCGGGTGCCGATGGCCGTGCTGGGGCCGTTCGCGGCGCGCAGCGTCGAGTGGCTGGTCATGGGCGAGGACCTGCCCGACCCGGAGAACCGGGTGCTGCTCGGGGCCGCGGGCCGGGTCACCACCGTGCGCCGGGCCCGCAACACCGCCTCGCACGCCCGGCTGCTGCGGCGGGCCAAGCGCCTGCTGAGGGAGTGCGGCTACCAGCTCATCGGCACCCAGCCCTTCGACCTCTCGATGAACAGCCACCAGTGCGGCACCGTCGTGGCCGGCACGGATCCTGCGCGCAGCGTGCTCGACCCGTGGTGCCGCAGCCACGACCTGGAGAACCTCTGGGTGGTCGACGGCGGGTTCTTCCCCTCCAGCGCGGCGATGAACCCGGCGCTGACCATCGCCGCGCAGGCACTGCGCACGGTCGCCGAGAGCCCACTGGGCGGCTCCTAGCCCGACCTACAGGTCCAGCTCCAGCCGCTCGCTGGTGGGCCGCGAGCAGCAGATCATCATCTGGTCCATCGCGGCCTGCTCCTTCTTGGTGAGCACCAGGTCGCGGTGGTCGACGGTGCCGGAGATCACCCGGGTCACGCACGAGCCGCAGATGCCGTCGCGGCAGTCGTTCTCGATCTCGATGCCGAGCGCGAGCGCGGTGTCGAGGATGTTGACGTCGGGCTTGAGCCGCAGGGTGTGGCCGGACCGGGCCAGCACCAGCTCGAAGGTGTCGCCCGCCAGCGGCGAGGGCGCCTCCGCGATCTCCACGCCGGCGCGGGAGAACAGCTCGAAGCGCACCATGTCCTGGTCGGGGCCGTGCACCGCCTCCGCGGCCGCCTCGACCGCGCGCAGCAGCGGGAGCGGGCCACACACGTACACCAGCCCGCCCTCGGGCAGGGCCCGCACGATCGCCTCCAGGTCAGGGCGGCCGTCGACGTCCTCGGCGAGGAAGGTGACCTTGTCGCCGAGCCGGGCGAGCCGCTCCCGGAAGGCCATCGAGTCGGCGGTGCGGCCGCCGTAGGTCACGGCGTACGGCGTCCCGAGACGCTCCAGCTCCTCGGCGAACGTCATGATCGGCGTGACGCCGATGCCGCCCGCGACCAGCGCGTAGGCCGGCGCCTCCTCGAGGTTGAAGTGGTGCTTGGGGCGGGTCACCAGCAGGGGGTCGCCGACGCGCAGCTGCTCGTGGATGTACGACGAGCCGCCGCGTGACTCCGGCTCCCGCAGGACGGCGATCTGGTAGTAGGTCAGGTCGCTCGGGTCACCGCACAGGGAGTACTGCCGGGTGGTGCCGTCGGGCACGTAGACGTCGATGTGCGCGCCGGGCCGCCACTCGGGCAGCGGCTTGTCACTCTCGATGCGGGTCAGCCTGAGGGAGACCACCCCCTCGGACTCCCACGTCATCTGCTGGACTCGGAGCTCGCGCTGTTCGACCACCACTCCTCCTTCGGGTCCCCAGCATCCCGCGTGACGGCCGTCACGGGCGACGTGTCCCGCATGAAGGGACGAGCTGAGGTCGGGGTCCGACGGTCAGGCCTCGCACTCGCGGGTGCGGCGGTCGACGTACTCACGCAGCGCCGCGTCCAGCTCGGGGTCGATGCCCGGGTCGTCGTAGGACTCCAGCAGGCGCCGCCACTCCCCGGCGGCGAGCTGCGGCAGCTCGGGTGAGCCGAGCTTGGCCCACGTCGGGTGGGCCTGCGACCGGAACAGCGGGCTCATGAAGACGTCGGTGCGGAAGCGGGCCAGGGTGTGCTCGTGGGCCAGGAACAGCCCGCCCGGCCCGAGCTCGGCGATCGCGTCGAAGGCCAGCGACTCGGCGTCGACCGCCAGCCCCTCGCGGAGCCGCTCGAACATCCGGATCAGCTCCAGGTCGAGCATCAGCTTCTCGTACGACGCCACCAGGCCGCCCTCGAGCCAGCCGGCGGCGTGCACCACGAGGTCGCACCCGGCCAGGTAGGTCGCCCACAGCGACATGGTCGTCTCGGCGCCGGCCTGGGCGTCCAGCGGGATCGCCGAGCACGAGCCCCCGCCCCCGCGCAGCGGGAGCCCGTAGCGACGGGCCAGCTGGGCGCCGGCCAGCGTGGTCAGCACCGACTCGGGCAGCCCCAGTGACGGGCCGCCCGAGCGCATGTCGACGCCGGTGAAGAAGGTGCCCATCAGGCAGGGCGTGCCCGGCCGCACCAGCTGGGCCATCGCCACGCCGGACAGGGTCTCGGCGACCAGGATCGACAGCCCGGCCGCGAGCGTCACCGGGGCCGAGGCGCCGGCGAGCAGGAACGGCGTGATCGCGACCGGCTGGGCGTACTCCGCGCAGGCCACCAGCTGGGTGACCATCAGCCCGTCCCAGACCAGCGGGGAGTTGGGGTTGACCACGGCGAGCGTCATCGGCCGGGCGGCCAGCGCCTCGCGGCCGCCGGCGGCCAGCGCCGCCAGCTCGAAGCCGTCGCGCGCCTTCGGGCCGCTGGTGCCGTAGACCATGAACGGCCGGTCGCTCCACCGCAGGATGGAGTAGTCCATGGCCAGGTGCCGGCTGGCGGCGTCCAGGTCCTGCGCCTCGACCGTGCCGCTCTGCAGCACCGGCAGCCGGCCGGACGCGTGGGCGATCTTGACCAGCTCGACGTGGTCGGCCAGCGAGCCGTCGCGCCGGCCCCGCTCCTCGTCGTGCGCGAACGGCGGCCCGCCCACCGGCATCGCCACCAGGCTGCCGCCGCCGATCCTGACCGCCCGGTCGGGGTTGCGGCCGGTCAGCATGAAGCCGTCCGGGGCGAGCGCCAGCTGCGCCAGCACCCAGTCGGGGTCCCACCGCACCCGGGTCCCGTCGACGCGTTGGCCGGCGTCGCGAAGCCGCTCCAGCATGTCGTCGTCGTGCACCTCGGTGCCCACCTCGGTGAGCAGCCGCAGCGCCTGCTCGTGCACGGCGTCCAGGGCGTCGGGGGTGAGCGGCTCGAGCGGCAGGGCCGGGGCGGCGTACGTCACGGGACGGTCCTACGGCATGGAGCCGTACGCCGTCCAGCCCGCGCGTCGTCGGAATGGGCGCGGTGTCGATTCCGTCCCCACCCGCGCGTCATGCAGAGTGAGGCACGACACCAGGAGGTCCCGTGGAATCCCAGCGACGCCGCTACCTGATCCTGCTCCCTGCGCCGGAGGAGGAGTGGGCCCAGCTGCCGGAGTCCGAGCACGAGGCTGGCATGGCGAACCACCAGCGCTTCCACGAGACGCTGGCCAGTGGCGACCACCGGATCCTCGCGGCCGGCCCCTTGGAGCAGTCGGCCGCCGCGATTTCGATGCGCAACACCCGGCGGGGTCGGCGACCGTCACCGAGGGTCCGTTCACCGAGTCGGCGGAGCAGATCGTCGGCTTCTTCCTCATCGAGTCCGGTGACGAGCCGGCGCTCCTCGAGGCGTTGCGCGAGTTCGCCGAGGGCGGCGACCACGTCGAGTTCCGCCGGCTGATGACGGACTAGCAGACCGCGGGGCCCGGGCCTCCCCGCCAGGACCACAACGCCGTGGCCGTGAGTCCCCAGGTGGCCCAGGACCAAGGCGCTGAGCGGGTCAGCGCCGCGGATCGGTCGGCGGCGGCCCCCGCCACCCGAGCAGGTCAGCCGCCGAAGGCCTCGGCCGTGGTGGTGACGGCGCCCCTGACGTCGGGCAGCACCGTGAAGGCCGCCTGCGCGTTGAGCACCGCGATCGACTGCTCCGGGGTGTAGCCGACACCCCACTGCTGCATGTCCTCGGTGGTGTGGGCATCGGCGACCAGCGTCATCGGGTAGCCGCGGTAGAGCCCGCCGTAGAAGGTGTTGCGCACACAGGCGTCGGTCTGCGCGCCGCACAAGACGAGGCCGCCGATCCCCGCGGCCTTCAGCACGTCCTCGAGGTCGGTCTGGGCGAACGAGTCGCTGAAGGCCTTGTCCACGATCGGCTCGCCGTCGGCCGGTGTCAGCTCAGGCACGATCTCCCAGCCTGGGGTGCCCAACTGGAGCTCCCGCTCGGCGTGGTGGCGCACCCACACGACGGGCACGCCACGCTCGCGGGCGCGGTCGACCAGCGAGCCGATGTTGGCGATCACCTGGTCTCGGTTGACGGAGGAGCCCATGACGTCGTTCTGGACGTCGACGACGAGCAGGCCGGTGGTGGGAGAGTTCATGGCGGCGACGCTAGCGGAGGTTGCGGACGGTCTGGCTCCGGTTTGCGGCCTACACCGTGGCGGCCTGGTCGGCCAGGCCGAGCAGCGCCCGCAGCTCGGCGTACGCCGCCGCGGGGTCCCGCGGGTCGAACGCCACGCATCGGATGCCCAGCGCCTGCGCACCCTGGATGTTGACCGGCTGGTCGTCCACGAAGAGCATGTCGGCGTAGCCCGTCGAGCCGCTCGGCCATCACCTCGTAGAGCCGCGGGTGCGGCTTGAGGTAGCCCTCGATCGACCCGTCGACCAGCACGTCCACCTCGTCGAGCACGTGCATCTGGGCGATCCACTCGTCGGTGTGGAAGGCGTGCAGGTCGTTGGTGAGCACGCCGATCCGGTGCCCGGCCACCCGGGCGTCGTGCATCAGCTGCAGCGCGCCCGCGCGCAGCAGACCGGGCCGCGCCGGCTCGAAGAGGTGCGCGATCATCTCGCGGATCGACTCCCCGCCGCCGCCCAGCTCGCCCCACTCCGCCGCGCGGTGGTCCCAGTAGGTCCGCTCGGTGATCCGACCTGCCATCAGGTCGGCCCAGTCGACGTCGGGATGGTCGGCAGGCGCCATCGGCCCCCGCCCGTGCAGCAGCTGGTACGCCGCGGCAGCCGGCCCCAGCTCCTCCACCAGCTCGAACGGCGTCAGCAGCACCGGCCCACCGAAGTCGAAAACCAGGGCCGGGAGGTGGTGGTTTCGAGACGCTCGCTCCGCCCGCTCCTCAACCACCGGCATCTAGTGCTCGGGCTCGAGGATCGTGGCGCGGTCGTAGAGGACGACGTTGCCCGTCCAGCGACAGCCGGCGCACCAGGTGAGGAACACCCGCTCGTGGGCCACCCAGTACTCCGAGGTCAGCCCGTGGTCCAGCGACGCCCCGCACATCGGGCAGAAACGCGGGCGGTCCAGCAGGTGCCGCTCTGCGTCGGGCGCGAACCACTCGGTGGGAGGTGGCAGCCGGTGCGGGTCCGGCGGCAGGGACGGGTCGAACGGCGGCACGCTCCGGTCGTGCGTGTCCATCCACCCCTGCCGCCCGAACGGCGTGGTGTGCGGCATGTGGCTCTCGTCAGCCACCGGCACCGGCCTTCTCACGGGCCTCGGCGGCGTCGTGGTGCAGCTTCATCAGCTGCTCCTTGATCGGGGAGTACTTCATCGAGCCCCCGGTGATCCACTGGTCGGTGAAGGCCGTGCCCGCGCCGAACTTGTTCCGCTCGCAGGGCAGGTGGATCACGTCGTGCTTCTCCCGGATGACGCCGGGCGGGTCCTCGCCGTCCTCCACGGCCTGCATGGCCTCCTTGAACATCTTGCGGAGCATCGCCACGCCCTGGTCGGAGCGGCCGAGGTGCTCCTGGGTGCGGTCGGTGATCGCGCCCTGGGAGACCCAGGCCATCACGTCCTGGCCCTCGACGTAGTTGGTGATGAAGTTGCCGTTCTCGTCCATCCACTCGTAGTCGTAGACGACCGGCCGCTCCTGGTGCTCCCAGGTGCCGCCGTCGGGGTGGTGCAGGGAGTAGAACAGCTTCCACGTCGTGGTGTCGTCGATCGGCACCCGGATCTGCATCTGGTCGATCCACTGCCCGCCGACCCGCATCCCGTAGGGGAACATCAGCGGGTGGCCCACGGCCCAGTCGTCGTCGGCCTCGGAGTGGCCCTCGAGCACGCGGCGCTTGATGATGCCCCACTCGAACTCGTCGAAGGCCACCTTGATGTGCTTCTTCTGGAACGACTTGGGCGCCTCGAAGCCCTCCAGCTTGCCCACGAAGTCGAAGTAGTAGCCGTGCAGCCACTCGACGTGGTGGGGGTCGACGGAGTTCTCCATGATCTGCAGCCAGTTGCACGGCAGCGTCGCCACGCCGACGTCGCGGATGCCATCGAGCACGTAGACGTCGAAGCGCGGCAGCTCCGGCGCGGGGCCCGGCCCGACGTACACCCAGACCATGCCGCCCATCGCCTCGGCCTTGCCGGCGTGCGCCTTGATCTTGTCCTTGAACGTCGTGTTGTCCTGCTCGGCGGGCTGCTCCACGCACTGCCCGTCGAAGTCGAACTTCCAGCCGTGGTAGCCGCACCGGATGCCGTCCTCGTGCACGACGCCGTAGGTGAGAGGCCCGGCGGTGCGGGCAGAACTCGCCGATGATGCCGTACCTGCCCGAGGGCGTCTTGTACAGCGTCCAGTCCTCCCGAGCAGCCGCACCGACTTGCTCGGGCGCTCGTCGAAGTCCTGCTCGAAGGCGATGGGGTACCAGTAGCGGCGCAGCGGGTGCCCATCCGCGTGCCCGGCCCGACCCGGGTCAGCTCTTCGTTCTGTTCGACAGTCAGCATGTCGTCTCTCGTTCCTCTCTCGCGTACGTCGGCCGGCGCTCAGTCGAGCACCGTCACCTTGCCCGTGTTGCCGTCGACCCGCAGCATCTGCCCGGTCGTGATCTGCTTGGTGGCGAAGGCCGTGCCGGTGACGGCCGGGAGGCCGTACTCCCGGCAGACGATGGCGGCGTGGCTCATCATGCCGCCGACGTCGGTGACCGTCGCCTTGATCTTGTTGAACACCGGTGCCCACGACGGAGCGGTGAGCGGCGCGACGAGGATCTCGCCCTCCTGCAGGTCGCCGATGCCGTCGGCGTTGAAGATGACGCGTGCCGGCCCCTCCACCAGGCCCGGGGAGGCCGCGAAGCCCGAGAGCGTGCCGTCGCCGCCCTCGCCGCTCCCGGCCTGCAGCCACGCCGACACCGAGTCGGACGTGATGCCCCAGAGCATGACGGTGAACGGCTCGGTCACGACCTCCGGCGGGACGCCGAGCGCCGGCGGGGCGCTCCAGCCCTTGAGGGCCTCGAGGATGCCCCGACGCCGCTGCAGCTCCTTCGCCCAGTAGCCCGGGCCGCGCGACGGCGCGCCGACAGACCAGCCGGCGTAGTAGTCGAACAAGGCGTCGGCCACCTCGTAGCGCTTGAGCAGGAACACGTCGTCGGCATTGGCGAAGAAGCCCGCGCCGACCAGGATCTCGCCGATCGCCCGCATCTTGCGCCAGATCACCGAGTGCGCCCAGTGCTCGACGTAGAAGTTGTGGTTCTCCACGTAGGGGAACACCGTGCGCGACAGGCCAAGCTTGCCGTCGAAGGCGGCCTTGTCCTCCTCGGAGTCGAGCAGGTCGCGGTACTCCGCCACCACCCGGTCACGCTCGGCGTGCAACGCCTCGACCGGGCGGTTGAGGTCGGCGCCCTGCTGGAGCTGGTCGATGTAGTTGGCGATGTAGCCGAAGGGCACCTCGACGTTCTGGATCCAGATCTTGTCGGAGTGGTAGAAGCCGGACCCGGTGGAGAAGTTGAACCACGGCTCACACGCCTCGTCCCACTCGGCGATCCAGCCCTGGCCGGCGTCGTCGGACTTCAGCAGCTGGCAGGTGGTGTCGACGTCGCGCGAGGCGAACCGGTCGGCGAGTCCGTCCTCGACGGCCTTGCGGGCCAGCCGCTTGAGCTCGTCATCGGGGCGGAACAGGTCGACGTCGACGCCCGCCACCATCTTGGCGATCGCCAGGTCGGGGATGCTCGGCCAGGCGGCCTTGCAGAAGCCGAAGAAGTCGAGGTAGGCCGCGTAGCCGAGGTTGAGGAACTCGAAGTGGTACTGCCACAGCTGGATGGCCTTGCTGAGCAGGTCGTGGTAGTTGGCGATGAGCGCGTGGCCCGAGCCCTTGCCGGCGCCGGAGGTGATGACCTCGAGGTCCTCCATGGCGGGCAGCGGGTTGAACTCGAGCGCGGTCATCTCGCCGACCAGCTCGCGCATCTTGACCAGCCAGTCGTCGTAGAGCCGGTCCCAGTTGCCGAAGTAGAAACCGGCCCGCTCCATGAACAGCGGCACCCGAGACTCGATCTCCTCGGGAGGGGCGGGGACCGGGGAGAGGTAGACGTAGCCGTTGAGGATCCGGAAGTCCACGCCGTAGGCAGGCGGCACCATGTAGTGCCGGGTGTTGTACTGCCCCAGGCCGGTGATGGCCATCTCGAACAGGGAGGCGTCCCACGGGCTCAGCGCCTCGGGCCAGTGCACGCCGTCTTGGAACCAGAAGCCGCCGTCCTCGTAGTCGCGGCGCTCGTCGCCGAACAGCGACGAGTAGGTGTAGAGCTGCTCCCATCCCTCGGCGCCGGCCGGCGTCTCGATGTCGAACGGGCTCGGGAAACGATCGGCCATTGCTGTGTTCCTCCAGTGGACGGCCGGCGACGGTGCCGGGGGGTTTGCCGGGTGCGACAGGTGCTGCGACAGGTGCTGCGGTGGTGCTCTGATGGGACGGGTGCTGCGGGTGGAACGGTCTTGCCAGGTGAGGTGGGCGGGCCGCCCGAGTCACGAACCCGCGACCACGGCTCAAGTCTTCTTGGAGTACAGGGGGTTGACCAGGGTGTCGACGATGCTGGTCATCAGGTTGGCCTGGGCGCCCACCGCGGTGGACTTCTTGCTCCAGACCGTCTCGGGTCGGGCCTGAAGCAGGACGACGTCCTCCCCGCGGGGCAGGTCGTCGTCCACCGCCCACTCGATGTCCTGCGGGCAGCCGTAGTGCCGCTCGGCGGTGCGGGCGAGCTTGGCGATGGCGACGATCTCCTCGTCGGTGAGCGAGGGCTGCTGGGCCAGCTCGTCGTCCAGCTCGGTCAGCTCGACCCCGTCGCCGTTGAGCAGGTAGGCGTGGGACTTGGGCGAGATGATCCGGCGGCCGATGTGGTACATCACCTTGTCGACCAAGAAGTTGTCCGGGGTCACCTCGCCGGAGACGACGCCCTCCCCGAAGCCCCAGGCGGAGTCGATGCAGATCCCGGAGCGGTCGCCGTTGGTCGGGTCGAGGGTGAACGCGACGCCGGCCGAGCGGGGCGCACCATCTTCTGCACCGCCACGCCCATGTGCACGTCGGTGTGGTCGTAGCCCATCTCCTCGCGGTAGGCGATGGCCCGGTCGGTGAACAGGCTCGCCCAACAGGCGCGGACGTGGTCGATCACGGCGTCCGCGCCACGGACCCACAAGTAGGTGTCGTGCTCACCGGCGAACGACGCGTCGGGGCTGTCCTCCGCCGTGGCCGAGGAGCGGACGGCGACCGGGATGTCCTCGACGCCGCAGTAGTCGCAGAGCTCGGCGTACTTCGCGCGGATCTCCGCCTCGGCCTCGGCGGGGATCTCCCAGGCCTTCACCAGCTCGCGGGCCCGGGCCGCAGCCACGGCCAGGCCGGCGGTGTCGCCCACGGTGACCGCGCGCAACATGGCGGTGAGCTCGTCGTAGGAGGTGGAGTGCTCGCGGGCCTCGGCGTAGACCGTCGTGGTCACGGCGAAGCCCGGCGGCACGGGCAGCCCGACCTGGCTCATCGTTCCCAGCGAGGCGCACTTGCCGCCCACGATCGGCAGGTGCTCCTCGGTCAGCGTGTCGAAACTCATCACGCGCGGCTCGGAGAAGTACTGCTCGTTCATCACGCCTCCTCATCGCTGGCGAAGCGGGGGTCGGAGCTCGGCGGCAGCGCGTCCAGGTCGGGGACGTGCACCTCCTGGACCCGGTTGCGGTAGAGCAGCAGCGCGGTGGTGCCGCCCTCGATCAGACGAACCCGGACGAACTCGGTGTTGAACGGCTCGCCGGGGTCGTAGCCCATGACGGCCGTCGCGAAGGCGCGGATCGGGCCGGAGTGCGTCGCCACCACGATCTGCTTGGCGGGGGTGCCGCGCTGCAGCTCGAGGATGCCCCGCCAGAACCGGCGGACCGCCGACACCGGGGGCTCGAAGTAGAGCATCGGCATCGTCAGCCAGTGGGTGATCGGGTCGCCACCGCCCTGCTGGATCCCCCAGAACCGGTCGACCTCGACCAGCCACCCCGGCCGCTCACCCAGGCCGATCCGCTCGTACTTCTCGACCTCGCGCTGGTAGAGCCGGAACGCCGACGTGACGTCCTTGGGCCCTTGCGGCGTGGCCACCTCGAAGTTGCGGAAGTTGCGGTCGTCGCGGATCTCGGAGATCTCGGCGCTCTGGCGCCCGTACAGCTCGACGTTGTCGAGCAGCCCGCGGCGCAGGTGCTCGGCGGTCTGCCGGGCGCGGTTGGTCGGCGCGCACACCATCTCGACGTGCATCCCGGGCTGGACGCGGCGGGCCAGCTCCTGACCCCGACGGTGCGCCTGCCAGGCGCCCAGCGGCGTGAGGCCGGACTCCGAGGAGTAGCCCTGGGTCTCGCCGTGACGCACCAGGTAGACGTCGCAGGCGACGCTGGCCAGCTGGTCGCGCCGCTCCGGGATGATCTCCTTGGTGCGCGTGACCTCGGCCCACGCCCGGGTGGTGCCCAGGCTCTCGCCGTCGAAGGAGACGGTGTCGCCCAGGGCGCCGCCGTGGTCCTGGCGGTCCCGGAAGCGTCGCAGGTACAGCGGGGTGTCGTCCTCGTCGGCGCGGTCGGTGACCTCGAGCCGGGCGCGCGTGGCTGCTTGCTCGGCCAGCCGCTGCTTGTGTCGCTGGAGGTACGCCGGAGCGTCCGGCCGCTCCGTGCGCGGGATCGCCGCCGACGACGGCGCGGCGACAGGCGGTGCCTCGACACCAGCCTCGGTGCCGGCTTCGGAGTTCACCACGTCGCTGCTCATCTCGCCCCGCTCAGGTGTGGACCGTCAGGAACCGCTGGTTCACGACGCCGTCGTAGTAGAAGAGCGCCCGGCCCATCTCCGCCTCGGTCCAGGTGACCGGCTCGGTGCCGGGGTCGACCCAGTAGCCACCGGTGAACATCTCGTTGCGGTTGCCGACCGGGTCGAAGAAGTACAGGCACTGACCCCGGGTGGCGCCGTGCCGGGTGGGGTTGGTCTCGATGTTGACGCCGTGGTAGGCGCACACGTCGGCGGCAGTGCGCAGGTCGTTCCACCCGTCGACCCAGTAGGCGAAGTGGTGCAGGCCGCCGTTGGGGCCGGTGATGAGGGCGATGTCGTGGCTGGTGTGCGACACCTCGAGCCAGGTCGCGATCTGGTAGCCGTCGTCGCCCAGCACCTGCTCGGTGAGCCGGAAGTCGAGGTGGTCGATGAGGAAGCGGGTGACGGTGTCGACCTCCTCCGCGGTGAGGAAGACGTGGTCCAGCCGAGGCGGCGCGATGCCGACCAGGCCCATCGGGCGGGGCGGCGGGTTGGTCTGCGGCAGCAGGTTGCCCACCTGCTGCATGCCGTGGACCAGCTCCATCTGCTGACCGCTGGGCAGCTCGAAGCGGATCGACTCGCCGTGGCCCTCGGCCCACTCGCCGGCGGCGTACCGCTTCACGGCCACCCCCGCCGCCTCAAGCCGCTGCTGGTAGTGGTCGAGGTCCTCGCGCTCGGTGACCTTGAAGCCGAGGTGGTTGAGGCCGTGGGTGGGCTCGAGGGTCAGCACCAGCGAGTGGTGCTGGTGCTCGTCCCAGCACTTGAAGAACACCCGGTTCTTCTCCCGGGCGGTCTCGATGAGCCCGACCACCTCGGAGTAGTAGGCCGTGGCGAGCTCGAGGTCGGGGACGCGGAGCTCGACGTGGGACAGTCGCAGGATCGCCATGTCAGGTGTGCACTCTCATGAAGCGGTCGTTGAGCTCGCCCTCGTAGTAGAAGACGGCTCGGCCGATGTTGTCCTCGGTCCAGGTGAGGGTCGGGAAGTCGGGGTCGGGGCGGTAGCCGCCGGTGAAGACCTCGTTGCGGGTGCCGAGCGGGTCGAAGAAGTAGATCGTCGACCCGCGGGTGATGCCGTGCCGGGTCGGGCCGACGTCGAGCTGGATGCCGTTGTAGGCCAGGATGTCGGCCGCGTCGCGGACGTCGTCCCAGTCGTCGAGCCAGTAGGCGAAGTGGTGCAGCCCGCCGCTGGGGCCGTGCACGATCGCCAGGTCGTGGGGGGAGTGCGAGCGCTCCAGCCAGGTGGCGAGCTGGTGGCCGTTGCCGTCGAGCAGCTGCTCGGTGATGCGGAAGCCGAGCACGTCCATGTAGAAGCGGGTGGCCTCGCCGACCTCCTCCGCGGTGACCAGGAGGTGGTCCATCCGCGGCGGCGCGATGACGCCCGGCAGGCCCGGCTCGCCGTCGTACGGCGCCGGGTTGACGCGGGGCCGGGTGTCGACGCGCTCGATGTCGTAGACCAGCTCCATGGTCTGCCCGCTGGGAGCGGCGAAGCGCAGGCTCTCGCCCTGGCCGATGCTCTCGCCCTTGCTGATCCGCTGCACCGGCAGGCCGTAGCGGGAGATCCTGTTCTCGAGGATGTCGAGGTCGTCCTCGTGGGCGACCTTGAAGGCCATCTGGTCCAGGCCGACCCGCGGGGAGTAGCGCAGCCGCAGCGAGTGGTGGTCGGTCTCGTCCCAGCAGCGCAGGTAGACCGAGTCGGGGTCGCGGGCGGTGACGTGCATGCCCATCACGCCGGTGTAGTAGGCCGTGGCGAGATCCAGGTCAGTGACCGCGACGTCGATGTGCGCCAGCCGCAGGATTCCGCCGGGTACGCCGCGCAGGGGCGAGGTCCGGCTGTGCCGCTCGGACTCGGGCAGGTGCCGCGGGTCGATGACTCCGTGCTCGACCCGGGTCGTGCCCTCGGGGGTGCCCTCGGCGAGATCCACCTCGGAGCCGTCCTCGTGCACGAGGGGGATGCTCGGACCCGACCCAGTCGTCATGCCCTGCAAGGTAGGCGCGGGGCTCCGCGCGGTGGCAAGGCTGTCCCTCTATGCGGGACGCAAGTGTGTAGCGTGGGTCACTCCGTGTCCCGCATACGGGAAAGCGCGTACCGTCATGCGGGACGCCGGTCCCTAAGGTGGCGCCATGAGCGAGGGCGTGAGTCCAGCGCCGAACGGCCCAGATCCCGGGCCGACCGGTCCGGAGGCGATGCGAGCGCGGCTGGCCGACTACGTCCACGCCCTGCATCGCGCGTACCTCTCCCACACCGACCTGCTCGCGCCCGCCGAGAAGGCCGCGATGCCGCTGGTGACCCGCGAGCAGGTGACCGTCGCCGTGGCCGCGGCCCGCGACCTGCACCTCATCGCGACCACCGACCCGCTGCCCCCGCCGCGCGGCCCGGAGGTCGAGCTCACCGAGGAGTACGCCGGCGTCCGCTGGACCGTCCGCTTCTACGACCCCAGCATCCTGCCCGAGCTGGGCGTCGTCGCCGGTCGTGGCCCGGGCGCCGACGACCCCACGACCGTACGCCGGGTGCTCGGCGTCGCCGACGTCGTCTACCACCTCTCGATGTCTCCCGGCGCCGGGCTCGGGGAGCACCACGCCCAGCACGCGGGCGTTGCGCTGGCCAACCAGCATGCGGCGGCCGTGCGCGAGGGGCAGTCCCTGCGCCACCTCTTCCCGGGTCGCGAGCACCTCGTCGACGAGTTCGTGGTCGCCGACCGAACGGGGCTCCCCCACGCGGCCGCCCTCCTCGCCAAGGAGATCGGCGGCCCCGCTCTCGTCGACGCCGGCCTCACCGATGCCGAGCTGGCCGGCGACACCGCGCGGCTGCGCGCGGCGCTGCTGCGGATCGGCCGAGGAGAGCGGCCGTGAGCCGAGTCCCGGGCAGCACGCAGACCCTGTCGAGCGTGGCCACCGCCGCGCGGATCCTGCGGGAGTTCGGCAAGGGCGACACCCAGCTGGGGGTGAGCCAGCTGGCCCGGCGTACCGGCGTCGGGAAGAGCACCGCGCACCGCGTCGTGTGGACGCTGGTGAGCGAGGGACTGCTGGAGAAGGTCGACGAGACCGGCCTGTTCCGGCTGACCGCGACCATGCGCAACCTCGGGGTCAGCGCCGAGACCGCACAGTCGCTGCACCAGGCCGCGACCCAGGCCCTCGACCAGCTGCGCAAGGTCACCGACAACACCTTGCACCTGGCGATCCTGGACGGCAGCGACGTGCTCTACGTCGAGCGCCGGGAGAGTCCGACCGCGCTCCAGGTCTTCAGCCGGGTGGGAGGGCGGAACTCGGCGCACGTCACCTCGACCGGCAAGGTGCTGCTGGCCTACCTCGAGCCCGAGGAGCAGCGACGCATCGTCGAGGACATGCGGCTGGCCCGCAAGACGCCGTTCACGATCACCTCGCGGACGGCGTTCCTCACCGAGCTGGGGAAGGTGCGCAAGCAGGGCTTCGGTGAGAACGTCTTCGAGTCCGAGCCCGGCATGGTCTCCATCGCCGCGCCGGTCCGCGACCGGACCGGGCGTGTGGTCGCGGCGCTGTCGGCCGCCGGCGCGACGGAGGATCCCGACGAGATGCGTCGGCTGGTGCGGCCGCCTGTCGAGGCCGCGCACCGGATCAGCCACAACCTGGGGTGGCAGCGGTGAGCGGCTGGACGCGCGTGTGCCGCGCCGAGGAGGTGCCGGCCGACGCCGCCATCGGGGAGACGGTCGGCGAGCAGCGGCTCTGCCTGGCCCGCGGCGCCGACGGCGATGTCGTCGCGATGCTCGACCGATGCCCCCACCGGGACATCGCTCTGTCCGGCGGGCTGGTCCGGCACGGGCTGCTCACCTGCCCGGGGCACTTCTGGCGCTTCGACCTCGTCGACGCGGGGCGGCGTACCGATGACCCGACCTACGCCGCCACCGTCTATCCCTCGCGCGTCGACGACGACGGCTGGGTGTGGGTCGAGCTGCCGGCCCCACGCGGCCGGTGTCGATGCGCGAGTGGCTGCTGGCCCAGGCCCGGGCCGAGGAGGCGGGGGGCGCCGCCCGACCGCCAGGAGTGAGCGGGCCTAGCCCCCGGTGAGGCGCTCCCAGGCGGATCGGTACAGGTCCTCACCGCCCCCGAGGTTCCGGATCACCACGAGTTGCTCGAGCATCCCCTCCGGCGGGTACACGCCCGGATCGTTGAGCACCGCCGGATCGACGAGCCCCTTGCCTCTGCATTGCCTGTCGCGACGCGGTTGAAGGTGGCGTTCATGGCCGAGATCTCGGGGTCGAGGTAGAACGCCACGAGCTTGTTCGCGCCCTCCGGGTTGGGTGCGTCGACCGGGATGCACAGCAGGTCGGTCCACAAGGTGCCCCCCTGCTCCGGGATCGTGAACGCCAGGTTGGAGTTGCGCTTCTGAGCCTGCAGAACGTCGGTGTTGAACCCCTGGGCCGCGACCAGCCGCCCCTCGGCCAGGTCATCGAGGTACGTCGCGGCGTTCAGCTCGGCCTGCTGCAGCCATGTCTCGAGGACCGTCTCAGCCCGACCGATCACCGCGGCGTCGGTCGTGTTGGGGTCCTCGCCCAAGGAGAGGAGGGCTGCCGCGAACGCCTCGCGGGTCTCCTTCAGCAGGGACACCCTGCCGGAGTACTGCTCGTCGGCGAAGACCTCCCAGGTCGGCGGTTCGCTGAAGACGGTGCGGTCGTAGCCGATGCCGGTGGTCCCGTATGCCCATGGGATCGAGTAGGCGTTGCCAGGGTCCACCGGCAGGTCGCGGAAGCGAGGGTCAAGGTTGTCGAGCAGCGCCGCGGTGACGATGCCGGAGTCGAGCCGCTGCAGGGCGTTGCCGCCCCTGAGCCGACTCATGACGTTGTCGCTCGGGACGATCAGGTCGAAGGACGACGCCTTGCGGCCCCCCTTCCGGGTGACCGAGGCCGCGGTCAGTCGGCGTTCCAGCTCGTCGTTGCTCTCGTAGGTCTCATAGCCGACCTGCAAGCCGGTCTCCTCGGTGAATCTGGTGAGGATCTCGGGGTCGACGTAGTCCTGCCAGTTCAAGAAGCTGATCCTGGTATCAGCCGCAGTCGTCGCACAACCGGCGAGCGCCGACTCGACCGTGACGGCCACGCCGAGGCCTGCGCCCCACCTCAGCACCCCACGACGGGTCAGCGGGAGCGGGGCCGCCATCACGGCACCACCAAGATGGGCACCGACGCATGCCGCACGACCTTCGACGACACTCCGCCTTGGAGCAGATCACGCATCCGGTCGAGCGCGCCACTGACACCCCCGGCCTCGGACGAGATGCCCTGTCGACCGATCACGATCAGGTCGCATTCCTCCGACTCGGCCACGTCGAGTAGGGCGTGGGGCACGTCTCCCTTGATCACGACACCCCTGGCGCTCAGCCCCCGTGAGGTCAGCAGGGCGACGGCCTCCTCGGCGAGCTCGACCGCCTCGTGCTCCAGGTCGACGCGCACGGACTCGATGTAGGCAGCACCCCGGCCGCGCATCGTGATCGGCTGCTCATAGCCCACCACGACCACGATCTCGGTCACGGCGCTCGCGGCCACCAGCGCGGCCCACGCCATCGCCCGCTCGGAGTTGTGGGAGCTGTCGAAGGGCACCAGGATGCGCCCGGGGGCCTGCACGCCTGGCAGGGCGACCGGTCCTCCAGGTCATGGGGCCGCGTCTCGCGGTTCATCCGACCAGCTCCCCTTTCTCGAAGTCCATCCGTTTGTCCACGCCTCGCCGGTTCTTGCCTCCCCGGGTCAAGGCGTAGGCCAACGACCCCGACAGCAAGGCGACAACGGCGTACCCGACGCCGGCAACGAAGCCGGACTCCAAGACGGTGTAGTACACCGCGATCGTGATGATCATCGCCGGCAGCGAGATGAGCAGGTAGGGGACCCAAGCGCCCCCGGGACCCGAAACGGCCGAGGAAGCTCCGGTGCCGGCGACGCAGCATGATGAGGGACAAGAACTCCAGAATCAGCACGCAGCCGCCCACTAGCACTGACAGGGCGGCGAGCTGACCGAACGGCAGCAGGGTCACCAGCGAGCAAATGACCGCGGCGAGCACGATCGTGCGCACCGGTGCCCCGCCCTTGGCGCGCACCTTAGTCAGAGCGGGCGGCAGGTACCCGTCGTTGGCCAGGGCGAAGGGGATGCGGGAGTAGCTGAGCAGCCACGCGGAGAACAGGCCGACCGCCGAGACGATCGCGGCGCCGGCCATGAACAACCCCAGCCACCGCCCACCGACGCCCTCGGCGACGAGCGTGAACGCACCGGCCGTCCACTCGATGTCCTCGCTGCCCACCACCCCGAGCGAGATGACGGTGGGCAACAGGTAGATGAGCGTGATCATCGGGATGGTGATGGCGAGCGCCTTGGGATAGTTCACCCGGGGGTTGTCGATGTCGCCGGCCACCGTGCTGAGACCGTCCCACCCCGAGTAGTTCCACATGATGACGAAGAGTCCCGCGCCGAACGCCTCCGCCGTCGACAACCCGTCGGGGACGAAGGGCACCGCCGGGTTGTGCTTCATCGTGAACAGGCCGATCAGCACGATCAGCACGAACGGTGCCAGCACGATGGCCGCGAAGAGCTTCGAGGAATCACCCACCACGGACGAGCCGAGCATGTTCACGCCGGCAAAGGCCCACAGGAACGCCAGCCCGACCACCCATTTCAACGTGACGTCGAGCGCCCCGAGGGAGAACAGCGTCGTGGTCTCCAGCGTCGGCCAGAAGTATGCGGTGAACTCGGTGAACAGCACCGGATAGATGGCCAGGTCGAACCAGCTCGCCACCCAGGCCCACCAGGCGGCCTGGAACCCCCAGAACGCACCGAGTCCCTCCTTGACCCACTGGTAGTAGCCACCCTGCACCGGCATCATCGTGGACAGTTCGGCGACCATCAACGACACCGGCAGGCTGTAGACCAAGGGCGTCACGACGATGAGCAGGATGGCCATCCCGGCGCCGGAGTACCCCACGACATCCTCGAGGCCGTAGGGGCCACCGGACACCGAGAAGAAGATGATCCCCACGATCGAGCCCAAGCCCAACTTGCGGACGACCGTGCGGACCTCGACCCTGGAACTCGCGACCTCTGCCGTCATCGACGGGCCCCTCATCACCGGGCGCGGTGTGCGCCGAGTTCAGCGCGTCGCGCGCGCCGATTCCGCGCAACCTAGCACCCCAGCGTCGATCATTGGAAGAGCCAAGTCTTTGCCCGGGCACCCGGGGTTAGCGGGCGCTAACCTGGGCCGGTGAGCCGGCGTCAGCAGATCCTCGACACCGCGGCGGAGCTCTTCGCCGCACGGGGGTTCCACGGAGTCTCGGTCGCCGACCTGGGCGCGGCCTGCGGGATCTCGGGGCCGGCGCTCTACAGCACTTCGCCTCCAAGGAGGCGATCCTGGCCGAGATGCTGGTCGACATCAGCGAGGAGCTGCTGCGCGTGGGCGGCCAGCGGGTGGCCGGCGAGGCCGACCCGGCCGCCGCGCTCCGCGCTCTCGTGGACTGGCACGTCTCGTTCGCGCTGGCTCACCGCGCGCTCATCGTGGTGCAGGACCGCGACTGGGAGTCGCTGCCCGCGCAGGCCCGGGAGCGGGTGCGCAGCCTGCAGCGGACCTACGTCGACCTGTGGGCGGGCCAGCTGCAGTCGGTGTGGCCCCGGTTGGAGCTCACCCGGGCGCGGGCGATGTCCCACGCGGCCTTCGGGCTGATCAACTCGACCCCACACAGCGGGCTGCTCCCCGATGCCGACATGGGCACGCTGCTGCGCGAGATGGCCGGCCGGGCGCTCGGGGTCGGGTAGGCACGCGGCTGCTGCGCCGTTTGGCCCCGAACCGCAGCTTTCAGGGCGGGCGGGCGCAGTTTGTGCCCAATCGAGGACCGCGGCCGCGCGCCGTACGTCATTCGATCGCTGAGACCTCGCCGAGGCAGGAGGGCCATGCAGCCGCGGCCCCGCAGGGTCGATCAGGATGCCCATTGGGCAGCAGTCGCATGCACCGGGGGTGCGCCGCTGCCATTGCGGGCCAAACGACAGCCCCGGGAGCAGCCCGGGCTACCCTCGCCCTCATGTCGCGGGAGACGCAGACCGGCACCCGGCGGCCGCGCTCGCTCGGCTTCGCCACCGATGAGGCGTTGCTGGTGCTCCAGGGCGGGGTCGTCGAGGCGCACCGGGCCTACCTCGTGGAGCGGATGCCGGCAAACCCGACCTACCACTGGGGCAACTGCCTGATCCTGGACGGCGCCCCGGAGCGCGGCTCGCTGGCAGCATGGGTGGCGACGTTTCGGGCCGAGCACCCCGGCGCCGCCCACGTCGCGATCGGCATCGACGACCCGGCCGCGGAGCTGGACCCCGCCGAGGCCGGCGCGCTGGGCCTCGCGATCGAGCGCGACATCGTCCTCACCGCCACGGAGCTGACCCCGTCGGCGCACCCGGAGCCGGACGGTGTTCGCTGCGAGCCCTTCCACGTCGACGACGACGCCGCGTGGACCGAGTCGGTGGAGCTCGACCTGGCCGACCATCTCGCCGAGTCGCCGGACGACGACGCGGTCGGGCATCGCGCGTTCCTCCAGGCTCGCCACGAGGGGCTGCGACGGCTACAGCGCGCCGGCCACGGAGCCTGGTTCGGCGCGCGCACCAGCGAGGGCCGGCTGGTCGCGACCCTCGGCGTCTACCGCGCAGGGCTCGGGCTGGCCCGCTACCAGAGCGTGCTCACCGACCGCGCCCACCGCCGGCGGGGATCGCCGGCACCCTGCTGCGGTACGCCGGAGCGTGGGCTCGGCGCGACCTCGCAGCGACGACCCTGGTGATCGTCGCCGACCCTGATGGTCCGGCGATCGGCGCCTACCGGGCCGCGGGGTTCCGCGACCGACAGGTGCAGTGGGCGCTCTATCGCGCCGACTGAGCCGCCGCCTCCTCCTCTGCCACGGGTGGCACCCGCGTCAGCCCGCCCAGCACGCGGTCCAGGTCGCGCCTCGCCGGCCACCTGACCCGAGCCCGCGACGAGTGGCGCGCCCAGGCCGCCGAGGCGGCGCAGCTGCTCACCCGCGCCCGGGCCCTGGGGGCCACCGACGAGCTCCGCCGCCTCGCTGCTCTCGAGCCGGCCGCACGGATCGAGCCCGACTGGCAGGCGTCCATGGGCATCACCTACCCCGGCGAGGTTCGCTGCCTGCCCGGACCCACCCCACCGCTCACCTCCACCGCGGCGCTGGTCCCCGCCACCGAGGCCCACCGGGCAGCCCTCACCGCGGCGGCGACGGCCGGGGCGGCCGAGCTGGCCGTGGAGCGACTCGATGCCGAGCTGGGCCAGACGCGGCGACGCCGCCGGGCGGTCGAGGACCGGCTGGTGCCCGACCTGCTCGACCAGCGCCGCCGTCTCGAGCTCCGGCTGGACGAGCTGGACCGCGAGGAGGCGCTCCGCGTGCGCGTCGCGGCTCGGCTCGCGCCCCAGCGGACCGGCCACGCTGCCAGCGCTAGGAGGTCCCGATGATCGGACGCATCCTGGTGGCGGTCGCCGACTCCGCGCCCTCGCTGGCCGCGGCCCGGGCCGCCGTCGGTCTCGCCAGCACCCTCGGGGCCGAGCTGCGAGTCCTCACCGTCGCCGACCGGGACAGGGACCCCGAGCCGATCCTGCGGCACGTCGAGGGACTGGCCCGGCGAGCCGGGGTGGCCGTCAGCACCCAGGCCGAGCGGGACGGGGTCCCGCCGTTCGAGAGCACGCTGGCGGCGGCACGCGAGTGGCACGCCGACCTGATCGTGATGGGCCGCACCGACGAGCGCCGGACGGGGCGTGCCTATCTGGGCAGCCAGACCGAGCACCTGCTGGAGTTCACCGAGGTCCCGGTGCTGGTCGTCCCCGACGGCGGCTCGCGCCTGCGCTGAGACTCGCGACCGGTGCCGTGGTCGGGTCAGTGGATCGAGACGGTGCAGCTGCCGACCAGGAAGACCAGCGTCACCCCCACGACCAGCAGTCCGAGCAGGACCAGCAGTCGACCACCGTCGGCCGGGCGCTGAGCGCGCATCCACCACAGCCGCGCCGTGTCGGGCGCCACCGGCCCGATCTCGACGACCTCCCCTGCGGCCGCGCGCAGCTCGCCGAAGGTGCGCGCGGAGAGCGCCGCGGCCACCCGGCGATCCCGCTCCTCAGCAGCCAGCCGGCCCTCGGCGTAGGCCTGGTTGAGGCCGTCCACGGCCAGATCGCGCGCGTCGTCGTCGGTGAGCACCGGCGCCTCGTCGGCACGCACCTCGCGGGTGAGGACCTGCTGGGAGGTCGACTGGACCCGGCCCAGGGTGCGCAACAGCGCGGTCGCCCCGCCGGTCTTGAAGTCCTCGTCCAGCTGCCGGCCCAGGGCGACCTCGTGGAGCCCGGTCGGGGTGAGCGTGTAGTAGGTCCCTGTCGGGAGCTCGAAGCGCTGCACGAGCGACTGCGCGAGACCGTGCTCGAGGACGGGTACCAGCGACGACCGCCTCGCCAGCAGCCGGGCCGCCAGCTCGTCCAGCGTCGCGTCGCCCTCCGCAAGCGCGTCAAGGGCGAGCCCGAGCCGGTCCACTCGTCTCACGCCGACCTCCCACTGTCGCGACCGGGCCCGACGAGGATGATCCCGACGAGGACGGCCAGCAGGATCAGCCAGACGACCCCCGCCGCGACACCGAGCGGGTCACCGGAGCGGAGGAACGGCAGCGCGAAGGCCGCGAACATCGCGACGACCACCCACAGCCAACCGCTCCCCAGCTGGGTAGGGGGCCGCGGCACCGGGAGCGGCGTCTCGGCGCGCGCAGGCAGTCGGACCCCCGGGACGAGCGGCAGCCGCGCCACGTCGCCGAGCGCCGTACGCAGGTCGCCCATCGTCTGTGCCGTGAGGACGGCCGCAGCCCGGCTGTCGAGCTGCTCCTGGGTGAGCCGGCCCGCGCCGAACGCCTCGCTCAGAGCCGTTGTCCCCCAGTCACGCCAGGCGTCGGAGACCGGGATGCCGGCCTGCTGGCGGGCGGCCTCGTGGAACTGGACGTCGACGAGCTCGTACTGCTGGCGCACGACCAGCTCGGTCACCTTGCCGACGTCCAGGCGGCCGTCCGCGCCGCGGGCCGAGGCCATCTCGCGTCGGGTCGTCGCCAGCTGCGCCCCCGTCGGCGTCAGGGCGTACGACGGACCGGACGGCAGGTCGGTGCGTCGCACGTAGCCCGCCCGCTCCGCCCAGGTGGACGACGGCGCCAGGCCGCTCTCGGGAACACCGAGGCGCGTGGCGAGCTGCGCAGGCGATGCATCCCCGTCGAGCAGGGCGTCGAGCAGGCGCAGCTCGAGCGGGGCAGTGGGCACGGGCCTATTGTCCGTGCCCGCGGCGGCTCCACGCAGGAGAATCGACGTGTCGAGCCGCGAGGGGGCTCAGCCGCGGAAGGCGCCGTTGCCCAGCACCGGCACGACGCGGGCGACGGCGTGCTCCCCGGCCAGCCGGACGTCGTCGGCGAAGCCGGCCGCCACCAGCTCGCGCCCGCTGGCGCAGCGGGCCAGCTCGTCGGCGACCCGGTCCCGCACCGCCGCGAACGCCGCCGCGGCCTGTGCCGCCTCGGGTGACAGACCGGTGACCCCCGAGTCGGCCAGGGCGTCGACCACGGCACCGGCGCCCCACAGGTCCTCGACCGCGGGCCGGAGCGAGCCGTCGGGCCAGCGCTCGCCGGCCGCCAGCACGGCGACCGGGCCGTCCTCGGCTCGGGCCGCGAGCCAGCCCGCCACGGCGGGGGCGTTCCGCAGCGACGCCGCCACGACGGTGGCACCCCCGGCGGCGAGGGCATGGGCGATCATCGACCCGTTCGGGGACGGCAGCACCAGCCGGGCCCCCGCCTCCGTCGCGACCAGGCTCGCGGGGGACAGGCTCGGGCCACCCCCCTCGGTGAGCGCCTGCCGGCGACCCCGCGCGAGCACGGCGCCGTGGGCAGCGGCGTACGCAGCGGCCTCCGCCTCACCCCAGGGGTAGGGCAGCACCTCGGCCCCCGCTCCACGGCCACCGTCACGGCCGTGGTGAAGGAGAGCACGTCGACCACGACGGCGTACGCCGCCCCTCGACCACCGCGGCCGCGCCCGCCAGCCCCCACTCCAGCCGGACGGCGTGGTCCTGCTGGCGGTGGGCGGGGTTCACTGGTTCATCATGATCAGTGGTCGAGAGCGTCACTTCTCATGGCATACCCGACGTGAGAAGTGCCACGTCACCCACTTCTCATGATGAAGCTGAGGCCGCCGCCGTCACCAGATCCGCACCCGCCGCGCCGGGTCGAGCCAGAGCCCGTCGCCCTCCTGGGTGCCGAACGCACTATGGAACTCGTCCAGGTTGCGCACGATGTTGGCGCGGAACTCGGCGGGGCTGTGCGGGTCGATCGTGAGCAGCTGCAGCTCCTGCTCCTTGCGGCGCAGGGAGCGCCAGCAGTAGGCCCAGTTCAAGAACACCCGCTGGCTGTCCTCGACCGACGTCTGGCCGCCCTGGGAGATCAGGTAGGCCTGGTAGCCGATGGTCAGCCCGCCGAGGTCTCCGATGTTCTCCCCGACGGTCAGGGCGCCGTTGACCCGTTCGCCGGGCAGGTTGCGCGGCTCAGAAGTCGTTGTACTGCTCGATGAGCGCCTTGCTCTTGACCTCGAACGCCGCCTTGTCATCGGGCGTCCACCAGTCGTTGAGGTTGCCCTGGCCGTCGAACTGCGCCCCTGGTCGTCGAAGCCGTGCCCGATCTCGTGGCCGATGACCGCGCCGATGCCGCCGTAGTTCTCGGCCGGGTGGGCGTCGGGGCTGAAGAACGGCTTCTGCAGGATCCCCGCGGGGAAGCAGATCTCGTTGGTGCCCGGGTTGTAGTAGGCGTTGACCGTCTGCGGCAGCATGAACCACTCGTCGCGGTCGACCGGCGCGCCGATCTTGGCAAGCTGCCGGTCGGTCTCGAAGGCCGCGGCCGCGGCGGCGTTGGCCAGCAGGTCTCCCTCCGCCACCTCCAGCGCCGAGTAGTCGCGGAACCGGTCCGGGTAGCCGATCTTGGGGCGGAAGGTCTCCAGCTTCTCGTAGGCGCGCTGCTTGGTCTCCTCGCCCATCCAGTCCAGCACCGAGATCGACTGGCGGTAGGCCGTCAGCAGGTTGGCCACCAGCTCGTCCATCATCGCCTTGGAGGTCGGCGGGAAGTGCCGGGCGACGTACTCCCGGCCGACCGCCTCACCGATGGCGCCCTCGACGAACGCGACGCCGCGCTTCCACCGGGCCCGCAGCTCCGGCGTACCGTTCAGGGTGCGGCCGTAGAAGTCGAAGTTGGTCTCGACGAAGTCGTCGGTGAGGTACGGCGCGGCGGCGCGCAGCACCCGCACCGCCAGGTAGTGACGCCAGTCCTCGACCGGCACCTCGCCCAGCACCTGCGACAGGTGCGCCAGGTAGGACGGCTGCTTGACGACGGTCTCGGCCAGCGTGTGCGCTCCGCCCCCGAGCGCGGCGACGTAGCCGTCCCAGTCGAAACCGGGGGCGAGCTCGCCCAGCGCCGCCCGCGAGGTGAGGTTGTAGGACTTCTGCACGTCGCGGGTCTCCGCGCGCTCCCAGTGGCCCTGCGCCAGTCGGGTCTCGATCTCGAGGACCCGCCGGGCCGCCTCGGCCGCCCCGGGCCGGCCGGCGAGCTCGAGCATCCGGGTGAGGTAGTCGACGTACTTGTCGCGCACCTCGGCGAACTTGTCCTCGCGGTAGTAGCTCTCGTCGGGCAGCCCCAGGCCGCCCTGGACGAGGTGCACCAGGTAACGGTCGGAGTCCTTGTCGTCGGTGTCGATGTAGCTGCCGAACAGCCCCGCCAGCCCGGTGCGTTCCTGCCGGCCGAGGAACGCCGCCAGCCCCGCCAGGTCGGCAAGTCGGTCCACCTCGTCGAGCACCTCCCGCACGCTGCTGAGACCTCGGGCGGCGATCGCGTCGGTGTCCATGAACGAGCGGTGCAGGCGCGCGATCTTCGCCGCGTCCGCATCCAGCTCGGCACCGTCGGCTGCGCGCGCCGAGAGCTCCTCGATGATGGCCCGCACCTGCTCCTCGGCCTGGTCGGCGAGGTAGGCGAACGGTCCCCAGGCGGACCGGTCGGCCGGGATCTCGGTCTCCTCCAGCCAGGTGCCGTTCACGTGACCGAAGAGGTCGTCTTGGGGCCGGATGTCGAGGTTCATGCCCGGGCGGGCGTCGTCGAGGATGCTCACGAGAGGCGAGCGTACGCGACCACCCGTCGCCCCGGCACACCCCCGATCCGGCAGAAGCTCGCCGATCCGGCAGAAGTTCGGCGGCGATCCGGCAGAACCTCGGCGATCCGGCAGAACCTCGGCGATCCGGCAGAACCTCGGGCAGGGTCGTTCGGCCTACTCGACCTCCACGACCAGCTTGCCCATCGCCCGACGCGCCGCGAGGTCGCGCAGTGCCTGTGGGAAGTCGGCGATGCGGTACGTCGTCCCGATGAGGGGCCGCACCACACCACTCTCGATCATCGGCACGAGCTCGGCCCATTGCTGCTGCATGTAGTCGGGTCGAGCCATTGCGTAGGCGCCCCAGCCCACGCCGCGTACGTCGATGTTGTTGAGCAGCAGCCGGTTGACCTTGACCTCGGGGATGCCCGCGCCCGCGGCGAAGCCCACCACCAGCAGTCGCCCCTGGGGCGCCAGCACCCGCAGCGAGTCGGTGAAGGCCTCGCCCCCCACCACGTCGACGACCACGTCGACCCCGCGGCCCCCCGTGATCTCCAGGACCCGGTCCTTGAAGTCGTCGAGGAGGACGACGTGGTCGGCCCCCGCCTCTGTGGCGACGCGTCCCTTCTCCTTTGTCGAGACGACGGCGAACGTCGTGGCGCCGTACCCGCGAGCGACCTGGAGGGTCGCGGTCCCGACCCCGCCGGCGGCTCCGTGCACGAGGACGAGCTCCCCGGCTTGCAGGCCGGCCCTCTCGCGTAGCGCGAACTGGGCGGTGAGGTAGTTCATCGGGAAGGCCGCCGCAGCCGCGTAGTCCAGCACGTCGGGAATGGCGAAAGTCGATGCCGCTGGTACGGCGGCGAGCTCGCCGGCCCCGCCGTACGGAACGACACCGGCGACCCGCTGCCCCGGAACGAACGGGTCCGGCCCGCTCACGACCTCGCCGGCAAGGTCGACTCCCAGAGTGAAGGGCGGCTCGGGTCGGAGCTGGTAGAGACCCTGGCTGAGCAGCAGGTCGGGGAAGGAGACGCCCACGCACCGCACGCGCACGAGCACCTCGTGGGGCTTCGGGACCGGCTCGAGCACGTCACGAAGCTCGACGCCGTCGGGCCCGGAGGTCGTGACCACCTGTACGGCTCGCATGGCGAGGACCCTAGCGAGATGGGTACGGCGGGGAGGACCGGGATAGCCTCCCTGCGTGTGGAGCCGTGTCACGAGCCCGTCCCGATGGTGGCCGCGATCCACATCGCGCCCGGGGCCCGGTTGCCCGTGCGCTCGGTGGCTCGGGTCGTCGCCGAGGCCGGCAAGGGACTGGTCGGCGACCGCTACCACGGCACGCGGCAACGCCACGTGAGCGTGCAGTCCCTCGAGCAGCTCGCCCAGGGTGCGGAGCTGCTGGGGCGCCCCATCGACCCAGCCGGAACCCGCCGGAACATCACCCTCAGTCGCGGCCTGGTCCCGACTCGGCCGGGCGCCCGGATCACGCTGGGCCAGGTGCAGCTCGAGGTGGTGCGCCTCGCCGCGCCGTGCCGGCTCCTCGACGACAACCTCGGCGCTGGGGCCGCCGAGGCCCTGCGCCGCCGGGCCGGGGCGATCTGCCGGGTCCTGGTCGGCGGCGAGATCGCCGTGGGTGACCGGGTCGGTCTCCACGAGGGCGGCGAGTAGGCGTCGTACGGGCCGAACTTCCGCCGGATCGCCGAACTTCCGCCGGATCGCCGAACTTCTGCCGAGCCGAACGTCCGCCGGATCAGCGGGGCTCGACGAGGGCGTTCATCTCGAAGTGCATGGGGTCGGTATAGGCCCAGTGCCCGCCCCAGGTGAAGCCCCAGCGCTCGAAGATCCGCACGACAGTGCGATCCATCTGCCCCACGGTGCCGCGCTGGTTCTCGGGCACGTTGAGGTCCAGGGCGATGCCGAAGGCATGGAGGCTGAGCTGGTGCGTGCCGGCGATGAACCGTGGGTAGTAGCAGCCGGCGTACTGGTCGGGATGAATCCGGTCGGCAAGCCCGGCCTGAACCACCTCGGTGAGGGCCGCGCGCAGCTGCGGGAACAGCACCCGGTGGCAGGTCACCGCGCCCAGGATCGGCACCCGCTCGGTGCGGATGTTGGCGCGGACCCACGCCTGGTCCGGCGCGATCCGGCCGTGGTCGAGGATGCGGTAGGTGAAGGAGCCGACGGTGGCGGCCACCGAGCCGCCGGTGAGGTACGCCGTCTGGACCACGCTGGTGTCGGGGTCGGGAGCACGGATCTGGACCGACGCCTGCGGACCCGCCACCTGCTGGACGGCCGGCCGGACCCGGCGCGGCGCCGTCTCCCCCGTCGACACCAGCACGGCGTTGCCTGCGTGCATGCCCAAGGTCTCCCCCCAGGCCCTGTTGACCACCGCGTCGATCTGGGGAACCTGCCCCGCGAGGACGCCGATGTGCAGGGACGGAGCATCCACGTCGTTGCCGAGCTTGAGGAAGCCGGCGGGGTCCACGAGCTGCCGGCCGAGCGCCGGGTCGATCGCCAGCTCGCCGCCGGCGACCCGCTCCCAGACCCGCTGGGCCTCGGCGGTGGCGCTGGGCGCGAACCGCCGGTAGCTGGCCGGGTCGACCGCCGCCACGGTGATGACCCGGTTCTCGATCGCGACCTGTGCCAGGGAGAGCCGGGCGACTGCGGTGACCCCGGGCAGCCGCGCCAGCCGGGCCACCGCGTCCGCCGGGAGCGGGTCGGCGCTGTAGACCAGCAGGTCCGGCGAGCGCTGACGGCCGCGCAGCGGCGGCGGCGACGCGACCGCGTGCGCCGGATCGACAGGAGCGAATCCCGACCCCGATGGCGTCGCTCCCGGCCCCGTGGGGAGCCGGCGACGGCCGGCGACGAGAGGGTGCTGGAAGGGGTCGGCTCCGGCGGTGTCGCGGCACTGGCGCAGCCGGTCAGCGCGAGCGCGGTGCCGAGAAGCATGCCACGACCGCGGTGGCGCCCTCGCGGCGTACGCCGCCACGACCCCGTCATCGCAGCCCCCTCCGCCACCCGGTGACCACCAGGGTAGGCGCTGTCGGCAAGCCGGCGTGCAGCCGTGTGCGGACAGCTGCGAGACTCCGACCGCATGGGGTCGGCCGGGTCTCGCGGGCCGGGTCGCCGGCGCCGGGGAATCAGCCGGTGCGCTGGCTCAGCTCGGCGTTGACCGCCGGCAGGACCTCGTGCATGTCACCGACGACTGCATAGGTCGCCTTGGTGACCATGGGGGCCTCGGCGTCGGTGTTGACGGCGAGGATCACCTTCGAGGACGAGCAGCCGGCCCAGTGCTGGATCGCGCCGCTGATGCCGCAGGCGACGTACAGCTCCGGGCTGATCCGGCTGCCGGTCTGGCCGATCTGCTCGTGGTGCGGCCGCCAGCCGAGGCTGGTGACGACCCGCGAGACACCTACGACGCCCCCGAGCCGGTCGGCCAGCTCGACGACTCCGTCGAACCCGTCCGGACCGCCGGCGCCGCGGCCCGCGCCCACCACGACGTTCGCCGTCTTGAGCGCGCCGGACAGGTCGGGCGGCGGCGCCTCGCGCGAGACCACGCGGGCCACCAGGTCGGCCTCGGTCACCACCGGGGTGAGCGGGACGAGTGTCCCGGCCGCGGGCGTCGCCGCCGGGGCCGCCTCGACGGCGTGTCCCGCCACGGTGAAGATCGCCGGGCGCTGGTCCAGCCGCATCTCCTCCACGACTGCGCCGCCCATCACCTGGCGGGTCACGACGAACGGCGCCAGCCCCTGGAAGGACAGCACGTTCGCCGCCATCGCCGCGCCGGTGCGGGCGGCGCAGTGCGCGAGCACCTCGTTGCCGCGCTGGGTGCCGGCCGCGGTGATCACGACCGCGCCCTGCGCGGCGAGCACCTGGAGGACTGCGGTCGCCCAGGCAGCGCCCGCGTAGTCCGCCATGCCGGGGCCGGTGCCGTGGTGGACCTCGCGGACGCCGTACGCCGCCAGCTGCGCCGGCACCCCCTCGGCCATCTCGCCGAGGACGACGGCGTCGATCGGCACGCCGCCCCCAGCCTCGGCGAGCGTCCGGGCGAAGGTCACTGCCTCACGGGACACCTCGACGGCGCCGTCGGCGTCGGTCTCGACGAGGACGACGATCATCGCGCCACCACTCCCAGCTGCTCGAAGAGGTCGACGACGGCGGACGCGGCCGCGGGGCCTCGCCCAGGATCTGCACCGTGCTCGGCACGGCGGGCGGCAAGGTGAGTCGGACGCGGCGCGGCCCCTCGGGGTCCCCGATCGGCGCACGGGTCTCGATCTCGACCTTCTTGGCCTTCATCCGGCCCGGGACGGTCGGGTAGCGGGGCTCGACCCCGCCCTCCATGACCGTCGCCACGGCGGGGAGCGGGAGGCGGAACGTCTCGTGCCCGTCGGGGCCGTCGCCGTGGGCCGTCGCGACCTCGCCCTCGACCGAGACCGTCGCGATGCCGTTGACCACCGGCCGGCCGAGCTCGTACGCGAGCCGGATGCCGACTTGGAAGTCGCCGCTGTCGGCAGCGTCGTTGCCGAGCAGGACGAGGTCGTGGCGACGGCCGGCCGCCTCGTGGTCGCGGACGACGGCGGCGATCTCGCGGGCCACGTCGGCCGGGCCGTAGCCGGTCGGGTCCGCCTCGATGTGCGTGGCACCCGTGCAGCCCACCGCGAGCGCGTTGCGCAGCTGCTCGGCGGCCTCCGGAGCGCCCAGGGTGAGCGCGGTGGCCTGGCCGCCGGTCGCCGTGGCGATCTGCACGGCCAGCTCGACGGCGCAGTTCTCGTGGTTGCTGATGGTGAAGCCGACGTACCTTCCGTCGATGCTCTGCGCGTCGTCGGTGAGCAGCGCCTCCCCGGAGGAGTCCGGCACCCTCTTGAGGCAGACCAGGACGTCGGTCATGGCTCGGCCCTCGGGGGTGGTGGTCACCGCTTCATCATGAGAAGTGGACCGAGTCTCACTTCTCACGGCGTCTACGACGTGAGAAGTGAGACTCCACCAGGAGAACATGGTGAAGCAGTGGCACGCCCCGCTCACGCACGGATCCGCTCGTTGGCGGAGTCGAACAGCGAGGTGGCGTCGATCGAGCCGACGGTCACGGGGTAGAGCTCCTCCATGTAGGACACGGCGAGCTGGTTGCCGATCACCGCCTCCGCCGGAGGCAGGTAGGCCATCAGCACGTGCTTGCCCAGGCTCGGGGCCGAGCCTGCCGTCGTGACGTAGGGGTGGTGCCCGTGCCCGTCGGTCAGCGTCGAGCCGTCGCGCCGCAGGATCGGCTCACCGCCGAGCATGTAGCGCCTCACCCCGCTCGCGGAGGTGTGGTCGTCGACCGTCATCGTGCAGAGCACCGTCGCGGGCGCGGCGTCGCGCTGGGCGAGGTAGGCGTCCCGCCCGACGAAGTCCTGCGCCTTCACCTTCGGACGCTGCATGCCGGCCTCGACGATCGTGCGCTCGGCGTCGAGCTCGGCGCCGAAGGCGCGGTAGCCCTTCTCGATCCGGCCAGTGGTGCCGTAGACCCCGATGCCGACCGGCACCGCGCCGTACGCCGCGCCGGCCTGGTGCAGGGCATCCCAGAGCGCCAGCCCGCCCGACATCGGCACGTACAGCTCCCAGCCCAGCTCCCCGACATAGGAGATCCGAGAGGCGAGCACCGGCTGGCGCGCACCCGCCGGCCCGACCTGGATCTCCCGGCAGCTGCCGAAGCCGAAGCCCTCGTGCGAGACGTCGTCGTCGGTGAGGCGGCTGAGGATGTCGCGGGCGCGCGGACCCCAGATACCGATCGTTGTGACGTCCGCGGTGTGGTCGGTGAGCGTCGTGCCGGGGTCCGCGATGAGGTCGCCGAACCACTTCTTGTCGACCATGCCGTGCGCGCCACCGGTCACCACGCGGAACCGGTCCTCGCCCAGCCGCATCACGGTGAGGTCGGAGACGAAGCCGCCGTTGGCGTCCAGCACCGGTGTGTAGACGACCTTGCCGACGGGTACGTCGCACTGGGCGACGCAGGCACGCTGGACCGTGTCGAGCGCCCCGGGGCCCTCGAGGTCGAACATCGCGAAGGCCGTGAGGTCCACGATGCCAGCCGACTCGCGCATGGCCAGGTGCTCGGCGTTGATGATCGGCGACCACCAGCGCGAGTCCCACTCGTGCTCGCGCGGCATGACCGCGTCGCCGTACCTGTCGAGCAGCGAGGCGTTCGAGTCGTACCAGTACGGCCGCTCCCAGCCGGCCGCCTCGAAGAGTGCGCCCCTGCTCCTGCTGCCGCTCGTACATCGGCGAGGTGCGGATCGGCCGCTCGGAGAGGTACTGCTCGGCCGGGTGGACGATCCCGTAGGTCTTGTTGAACGCCTCCGACGTCCTCGCCTGGACGTGGCTGCGGGCGCGCTGGTGGTCGTAGAACCGGGCGATGTCGGAGTGGCTGACGTCGATCTCCGACCAGCCGCGCGTCATCTTCTCCGCGACCGCGCGAGCGGTGCCCGGCCCTCCTTGATCCAGATCGCCGCGGCGCTCCACAGGCCCTTGACCTCGGGGGTCTCGCCCAGGATCGGGAAGCCGTCGGGGGTCAGCGACAGCAGCCCGTTGATGGCGTAGCGGATCTCGGCACCCTCGGCACCGAGCAGCTCCGGCATCAGCTCGTAGGCCTGCTCCAGCTGCGGGTCGAAGTCCTCCTCGGTGAAGGGCAGCTCGGTGGGCGACAGCTTCGACTGCTCGATGGAGGGGATCTCCTCGGGCTCCATCAGGATCGGTCGGTGGGCGTAGGACCCGACCTCCATGTCGGCGCCGTGCTGGCGCTCGTAGCAGAACGTGTCCATGTCCCGCACGATCGGGAAGCTGATCTCTCCCTCGCGCTCGGCCAGCTGCGGGCACGGCCCGACGGAGATCATCTGGTGCACGGCGGGCGTGAGCGGGATGGCGGCGCCGGCCATCGCGGCCAGCTTGGGCGACCAGACACCGCAGGCGATCACTACGGTCTCGGCCGCGATGTCGCCGGCGGTCGTCCGCACGCGCGCGATGTGGCCGTCCGCGACGTCCATGCCGGTGACCTCGACGTTGGGGACGACGGTGAGGGCACCTAGCTCCATGGCGCGCTCGCGCATGATCGTGCCCGCGCGCAGCGAGTCCACCACGCCCACGCCGGGGGTGTAGAAGCCGCCCACGATGACGTCCTTCTCCAAGAAGGGCACCATCTCCTGCACCTCGTCGGGTGTCACCAGCTGCGCATCGATGCCCCAGGACCTCGCCGATGACATCCGACGGCGCAGCTCCTCCCTCCGCTCCTCGGTCCGGGCCACCTCGAGGCCGCCCGACCGGGTGAACACACCCATCTCCTGGTACTGCGCCACCGAGTCGGCGGTCAGGTCGGTCATCTCCCGGGAGTGGTCGACCGGGAAGATGAAGTTGGACGCGTGCCCGGTCGAGCCGCCCGGGTTGGGCAGCGGGCCCTTGTCGAGCTGGACGATATCGCGCCAGCCGAGGTTGGCCAGGTGCCACACCAAGCCGTTGCCGACGATTCCGGCGCCGATGACGACGACGCGTGCCGAGGCTGGGACGTCAGCCATGTGTGGTTCCTTTCAGACACGCGGGTGGCGTGCCGGGAGAGCAGCGGGGGTCGCGGACGGTCCGGACTGTGGAACGAAAGCGTTTCGGTGGACGTTCCGTATGGCGCAACGCGGTGCGTATTACGGAACAGCACCAGTGTTGGCAATCCGACCCGACCCTGTCAAGCACGCCGATCCGGCAGAAGTTCGCCGATCCGGCAGAAGTTCGGCGCGAACTTCTGCCGGATCACCGATTTACTGCCGGATCGGCGGGTGGCTCACTGGAGCCAGGCGTCGACCTTGTCCTGGTTGTCGGCGACCCACTTGGCCGCCGCCTCCTCCGGGGTCATCTTGTCGGCGGTGATGTACTTCGCCACGAGGTTCTGGTCGTCGTTGGCCCAGGTGAAGTTCTGCACCAGCGTCGCGGCCGGCGAGCCGGTGTCGATGAAGTCGGTCCGGCCGACCTTCTTCAGCTCGGTCTCGGCGTAGTCGCACGCCACCTTGGCCTTGTTGGCGTCGCAGCCCTCGGTGTACGGCGGCAGCTTGACGCGGTCCATCGGCACCTCGGCGTGCACCCACTGCGGCTCCCAGAAGTAGCCGATCAGCCACTGCTTCTTCTCCTGCGCCTTCTGGAAGGCCTCGACCGTGGCGGTCTCGCCGCCGGAGAAGACGACCTTGAAGTTCAGCTTGAGGTTCTTGACGATCGCCTCGTCGTACTGCGTGTACGTCGGGTCCGAGCCCAGGAACTGGCCCTTGCCGCCGGACTCGGAGGTCGCGAACTCCTTGGCGTACTTGTTGAGGTTCTTGTAGTCCAGGATGTCGGGGTGCTCCTGGGCCAGCCAGTCGGGGACGTACCAGCCGATGATGCCCACGTTGCCGGGCGAGCCCAGGTCGGTGGCGTAGCCGTCGGCCTCGCCCTGGGCGAGCTCCTCGGCGTGCGACCACTCCTCGAGGATCACGTCGCCGTCGCCGGACTGCAGCGCGGCGTACGACGGCCCGCCCTCCTTCAGCTCCACGTAGCTGACGTTGCAGCCGAGCTGCTCGGCGGCGGCGCCGACCACGTAGGCGTCAGCGGTGTAGCCGACCCACGGGTTGACGATGATGTTGAAGTCGCCGCAGTCGCCCCCGGCCTCGGCGGCCTTGGACTCGTTGGCCTTGGTCTGCTCGCCGACCGTCCCACCGCCACAGGCCGTCAGCGCGAACAGAGCGCTGGCGGCGACGGCGACGAGGCGAGCACCCTGGGTGTTCAGTTGCCGCACTTTCCTTCTCCTTGAGTTATGTCGCCGCAGCGACCTGGGTTGGTTCCGAGACGTCATCGGGCCATTCCTCCGCCGGAGCCCGGGCGCCAGCCGGAGAGCAGGAAGAACCGTTCACGGCGGGTGGCCCCAGCGCCCATCCGCGCAGCAGCCGACCGCATCACCCGGTCCAGCATGATGCCGAGCAGCACGATCGAGCAGCCGGCCGCGAAGCCCTTGCCCCACAGCTCGGAGTGGGCGATGCCCAGCGTGACGTCGTAGCCCAGCGCACCCGCCCCGACGAAGCCGCCGATGACCACCATGGCCAGCACGTAGAGCAGGCCCTGGTTGGTGGCCAGCACCAGCGACCCCTTGGCCATCGGGAGCTGGACCTTGGTGATCTCCTGCCAGGTGGTGGAGCCGTTGGCCCGGCCGGCCTCGATCGCCCCCGCCGAGACGCCGCGCACCCCGTCGGCCACCAGCTTGATGGCGGCCGGGGCGGCGTACACCAGCGCCGCGATGATCGCGGTGAACCGGCTGGACAGGAACAGCGCCAGGACGGGGATGAGGTAGACGAACGCCGGAATCGTCTGCCCTGCGTCGAGGATCGGCCTGATGATCAGGTCGGCAGCCCGGCTGCGCGCCATCCAGACCCCGAAGACCAGGGCCAGGATCATCACCAGCAGCGTGGCGACCAGGGTCATGTTGAGCACGATCATGGTGTCGTTCCACAGGTCGAGCAGGTAGAGGCCGACCAGGCAGACGAGGAGGGGGAAGGCCGCCCGGGCCCCGCCGATGATGAGCCCCAGCAGCAGCAGCGCCCCGAAGCTCAGCCACCATGGCGAGTTGGCCAGCAGGTCCTGCATCGGGTTGAGCAACGCGTAGCTGACGGCGTTGCGGAAGCCCTCGGTGAGCGTGTCGATCGACGAGACCACGGACCGCATCCAGTCGTCCGCCTTGAGCGCGATGCTGCGGCCCCAACCGGTCTCGGGGAAGACCGCGGCGTCGATCGAGTAGCGGGAGTACCACACCGCCACGCCCACCGGCACCAGCAGCGCGCCCAGCTTGAGCCGGCGCAGGCGGCGGTTCTCCCCGCCGCCGCGAGCCACGACCTCGGAGCGCTCACTCGCCGCCGTCGTCGCCCGGTCGAGCATGATGCCGGTCGCGACGATGAGCAGCCCGGGCACCAGGGCAAGCCCGAAGTCGCTCTGGGTCAGGCCGGCCAGCACCGGCTTCCCGAGCCCAGGGCCGTTGATGTAGGACGCGATGATGGCCATCGACAGCGCCGCGAGGATGGTCTGGTTGAGCCCGAGGATGATGGTGCTGCGCGCCATCGGGATCTGCACCCGCCAGAGCCGCTGCCAGGTGGTCTGGCCGAGCGAGTCGGTCGCCTCGATCGTGGTCGGCGACACCTCACGGATGCCGAAGCCGGCGATCCGGATGATCGGCGGCAGGGCGTAGGCGAGCGTGCAGATGATCGCCGTCGGGACGCCGATGCCGAAGAACTTCAGCACGAAGACGAGGTAGACGAACGTCGGCATCGTCTGCAGCAGGTCGATCAGCAAGGTGATGGCCCGGGCGGCCCGCGGGCTCAGCCCCAGCCAGATGGCCAGCGGGAAGCCGATGAGCACGGCCAGCCCCACCGCCACGCCGGTGACGACCAGCAGGTCCAGCGAGTCCTCCCAGAAGCCGAACAGGCCGAAGGACAAGAACGTGCCCAGCACCAACAGCGCGATGCGCCAGTTGGCGACGGCATAGCCCACCCAGGTGGCGATGGCGGTCACGCCCAGCCAGCCGATGGTCGGCGCCGGTGACGGGTACGTCGGGACAGCGACCAGCCGGCGGAAGAAGTCGACGAGCCCGGTGAGCGCGTCGGCGATGCGTTGCGTGAAGGCCGACCCACCCAGGCCACGACCCCACTCGGAGATCTTGTCGTGGAAGGGCGTCTCCTCCAGCCCGGGGACGACCAAGGTGTGCGTGCCCTTGGTGAACGACCAGATCCCGATCCACACGGCGATGACGGCGAGCGCCAGACCCCACCGCGGGATCAGCGGCTTCTGCTCCTCGACGGGAGCCTCGGCGCCGGGCTCGACGGGCTTGGGCGCCAGCGTGGCGGTGGCCATGTCAGCCCTCCTCGGCGACGACCACGCGCAGGATGTCCTCGTCGTCGACCATCCCGACGATCGTGTCGCCCTCGGCGACCCGCACCGGCCCCTGGTTGGCGAGGACGGCGCGGGCCGCCTCGCGGACGACGACGTCGGACTGCAGCACCGGGGCGTCCGCGCCGACGGCATCGCTCACCGGCCGCATCACCCAGCGCAGGGTGAGCACGTGCGACTTGGGCACGTCGGAGACGAACTCCCTGACGTAGTCGTCGGCGGGTGCGCCCACGACCTCGTCGGGCCGCCCCACCTGAACGATCTCTCCGTCGCGCATGATGAGGATCCGGTCCCCCAGCTTGAGCGCCTCGGCCAGGTCGTGGGTGATGAACACCATGGTCTTGCCGATCTCGTGGTGGAGCCGGATCACCTCGTTCTGCATGTCGCGCCGGATGAGCGGGTCCAGCGCGGAGAACGGCTCGTCGAACAGCAGCAGGTCGGGGTCGTTGGCGAGCGCCCGGGCCAGGCCGACGCGCTGCTGCATGCCGCCGGACAGCTGGTCGGGGTAGGAGTTCTCATAGCCTTTGAGCCCCACCAGGTCGACCATCTGGAAGGCCCGCTTGCGCCGCTCGCGCTTGCTCTCGCCGCGCACCTCGAGGCCGTAGGCCACGTTGTCCACCACCCGGCGGTGGGGCAGCAGCCCGAAGTGCTGGAACACCATCGACACGTGCCGGCGGCGCAGGTCCCGCAGCTGGCCCTCGGAGGCGGAGGTGATGTCGTTGCCGTTCATCATCACCCGGCCGGCGGTGGGCTCGATGAGCCGGGTGAGCAGCCGCACGAGCGTCGACTTGCCCGAGCCCGACAGCCCCATCACCACGAACACCTCGCCGGGCGCCACGTCGAAGGCGTTGTCCTTCACCCCGACCACACACCCGGTCTTCTCCTTCAGCTCGGCGCGCGAGAGGTCGGCATCCGGTGTGCCGATGATCGAGTCGGCCCGGGGGCCGAAGATCTTCCACAACCCGCGGACCGACAAGGCGGCATCGGGGTTGACGTCGGCACTCAGCTCGGCCTTGCCGTCGACGCTGTGCGACATCGCGGGGCCGGTGGAGGACGGTGCCACGCTCATGCAGTCTCCTGACTCTCGGTGACGGCCTCATCGCGCTGCCTGGTGGCGGCGTTGCGGGGGTCGCCGGGTGGGTAGAGCGGCATGCCGGCGCCGTGCCGGTAGAACGGCACGTCGACCGGGGGGAGCGGGGTGTTGCCGAGGATGAGGTCGGCGGCCTTCTCGGCCACCATCATCACGGGGGCGTAGATGTTGCCGTTGGTGACGTAGGGGAAGACCGACGCGTCCACCACGCGCAGGCCATCGAGGCCGTGGACCTTCATCGAGGCGGGGTCCACGACCGCGTCGCCGCCGACGCCCATCTTGGCGGTGCAGGAGGGGTGCAGCGCGGTCTCGGCGTCCCGGCGGACCCACTCCAGGATCTCGTCGTCGGTCTCCACCGAGGGGCCCGGTGACAGCTCGCCGGCGTTGTACGCCGCGAACGCCGGCTGGTTGAGGATCGACCGGGCGGTCCGCACGGCCTCCACCCACTCGCGTCGGTCGGTAGGCGTCGACAGGTAGTTGAACAGCATCCGCGGCTTGGCCATCGGGTCGGTGCTCGCCAGGCGCACCCAGCCGCGGGTGTCGGCGTACATGGGGCCGATGTGCACCTGGTAGCCGTGGCCCTTGGTGGGCGCGCTGCCGTCGTACCGGATGGCGATGGGCAGGAAGTGGAACATCAGGTTCGGCCAGCCGACCTCGTCGTTGCTGCGGCAGAAGCCGCCGCCCTCGAAGTGGTTGGTGGCGCCCAGCCCGCGCCTGAGGAAGAGCCACTCGGCCCCGATCTTGGGCCGCTTCCACCAGGCCAGGCCGGGAGCGATCGACACCGGCTGCGCGGAGGCGTACTGGATGTAGACCTCCAGGTGGTCTTGGAGGTTCTCGCCGACGCCGGGCAGGTGGTGCACCATCCGCACACCCAGCGGCTGGAGGTGCTCTGCGTTGCCGACGCCGGAGAGCTGGAGCAGCTGCGGGGTGTTGATGGCCCCGCCGCACAAGACCACCTCGCCGGCGGTGACGGTACGCCGGGCGCGACCGCCGCGCAGGTAGTCCACGCCCACGGCTCGGGTGCCGTCGAAGCGGACGCCGGTCACGTGCGCGAGCGTCTCGACCCGCAGGTTGGGCCGCCGCATGGCCGGATGCAGGTAGGCGCGCGGCCGACCAGCGCCGGGTGTCCTTGATGTTGCGGTCGAAGGGGCCGAAGCCCTCCTGCCGGTAGCCGTTGACGTCGTCGGTGCGCGGGTAGCCGGCCTGCTCGGCGGCCGCGAAGAACGCCTCGAAGAGGGGTTGGCCGCCGGCGCCCGCTCCAGGTGCAGCGGCCCGACCCCACCCCGCCAGTCGTCCGCGCCGTTGCGGCCGTCGGCGAGGTGCAGCGCCTCCATCTGCTTGAAGTAGGGCAAGCAGTGCAGGTAGTCCCAGCTCTCCATGCCCGGGTCGGCCGCCCAGCGCTCGTAGTCCATCGGGTTGCCCCGCTGGAAGATCATCCCGTTGATCGACGAGGAGCCGCCCAGGACCTTGCCACGGGCGTGGTAGATCCGGCGGCCGTGCATCTCCGGCTCCGGCTCCGACTCGTACTTCCAGTCGTAGAGCGGGTTGCCGATCGGAAACGGCAACGCCGCGGGCATGTGGATGAACGGGTCGATGCGGAAGTCGCTCCGGCCGGCCTCGAGCACGAGTACCGAGACGCCCGGGTCGGTGGAGAGTCGGTTGCCCAGCGCGCTGCCGGCGGAGCCGCCGCCCACGATCACGTAGTCGTAGCGGTCGGCCCGGCTCACGTCGCGCCCCGACCCCGGTGCGGCAGGCCCACCGGCATAGGATGTTGCGCATTGCGCAACGCGATGCTTCCCTCGCAACCCATGATCGTGTCGAGCATGGTGTGAGCCGGGTCACCAGTCAAGACTGAGGACCAGCCGGTGACCAGATCGAGACAAGGTCGACCCGGCGGTGCCGAGCCGCAGGAGAGGGGCGAGCCTCAGGAGAGCTCGAGCGGCCAGCCCTTCTTGAGCAGGTGCTCGGTGACGCGGGTGATGTCCTCCTGGCTCGGCGCCTCGTTGATGAGGTGCGCGATCGCGTCCTCGATGTCCGAGGCATCCGGCGAGAGCGTGCCCTGGGCCTTGAGCTCCTTCGCCACGGCCTTGACCTCGCGCTTGGTCAGCCGACGCTCCAGGATCGCGACCAGGGGGATGTAGTCCTGCAGCGGGACGCCCTCGGGATAGCCGGCCCGCAGCCAGCTGACCACCCCGGTGACGGCCCGGCCCACCAGGGTCTGGTCGGCCTCGTCGATGTCAGGACCGGCCAGCGGCCAGCCGCCCGCCACCAGCCGCGCGGAGACGCGGGACACGTCTTCCGTGCCGGGCGTGGGCGCCTTCGACGCGCCCAGGAGGGCCAGCACCGACGCCAGCTGGTCGCCGGACAGGTGGTTGTCCAGGACAGCCAGCAGCCCGGCGTGGTCCTCGGCCGGGACTCCGTCGGGATACGCGGCCCGGACCCAGCCCAGCACGCGCTCGAAGGCAGCTCCGCGGTTCATCGTGACTCCCTCTCCCAGGTCAGGACTTCGGCACCAGCACGGGAAGGAGGCCGTGGAACTCGACGACCTTGCCCATGCCACCCCCGACGATGATCAGGATGCCGACCACCACGCCGTACAGGACGACGGCGAAGCAGAGCCAGGCCAGCAGCTTCTGCACGGGCCGGGCGCCGTGGGTGACGACGGTCCCGTCGGCGGCGACGGTGTCCTCCGCCCCGGAGAGCAGCCGCACTCCGGTGGCGAACAGGACCGGAAGCCCGGCGCCGAGCAGCAGCCCGACCCAGAGCACCTTCCAGGCCGCTTCCATGACCAGTCGCAGGGTGTCCATCAGCAGGCTCCTCTCACGCGACCCGGCTGGCCGACTTGCGGACGCGAGGCCCGCCGTCCCAGATCTCGTCGACGTTGTGATGGGTGATCTGGTGGTGCCGCGACCGCAGGTACATCACCAGCGCGCCCGCGATGAAGCAGGCCATGATCACCAGCGCTCCGACCAGCCCGCCCAGCGCGTTGCTGACCACCCACATCAGGGCGCCGACGAGTCCCGCGGCAGGGAGCGTCATCGCCCAGGCCAGGATCATCCGGCCGGCGACGCTCCAGCGCACGGTCGCACCGGGCCGCCCCACCCCCGAGCCGAGGATGGACCCGCTGGCCACCTGGGTCGTGGACAGGGCGAAGCCGAGGTGGCTGGAGGCGAGGATGACGGCGGACGATGCCCCGTCGGCGGCCATCCCCTGCGGCCGGGTGATGTCGACCAGGCCCTTGCTCAACGTGCGGATGATGCGCCAGCCGCCCAGGTAGGTGCCCAGGGCGATCGCCAGCGCACAGACGACCTTGACCCAGAGGGGGATGGCGTCGGTGTGCGTCCAGGAGCCGTACGCGATGAGCGCCAGCGTGATGACCCCCATGGTCTTCTGGGCGTCGTTGGTGCCGTGTGCGAGCGACATCAGGGACGCCGCCCCGATCTGGCCGAACTTGAAGCCGTTGCTGGTTCGCTCGCCGTGTCCGCGCGCCGCGATCCGGAACACGATCAGCGTGCCGACCATGGCGATCAGCCCCGCGATGATCGGAGAGAGCAGCGCCGGCATGATGATCTTGCCGAGCACTCCGGAGATCTTCGACGCGTCGCCGACCCACTTGACGCCGTCCACGCCCTGGGCGGCCATCGTCGAGCCGATGATGCCGCCGAACAGCGCGTGGGAGGAGCTCGACGGCAGACCGAGCAGCCAGGTGAACATGTTCCAGAGGATGCCGCCGATCAGGCCGGCGAGCACGATGCGCAGCAGCGCCTCGCCGTGGCCGCCCATCAGCTCCGGCAGCGGGGTGCCGTCGTCTGCCTGGATCTTCACCACCGAGTTGGTCACGGTGAGGGCGACGGCGATGGAGAGGAAGGCCCCGACGAGATTCATCACGGCCGACAGGGCCACCGCGGTCTTCGGCTTGAGCGCCCCGGTCGCGATCGACGCGGCGACGGCGTTGCCGGTGTCGTGGAACCCATTGGTGAAATCGAAGAAGAGTGCGGTCCCGATGACGCACAGCAAGATGATCAGCGCTGCATCCACGGCGGTAACTGTGGGGCTGCCACCTTCCGGCCACAAGTTGGAGGGGGTTGTTCACCCAGTGTTCATCTTCACGCCGCTTTGACGTCACGCATGAGTCAGATCACAGGAGTAACGGCGGACGGCGGCCACGTGTGGGGAGAGGCGTCAGCGGTGGCCCCACCCGAGCCGGTGGGAGACCTCGGCAGCGGCCTCGACCAGGAGCGTCACCACGTCGCTGACCCGGGCCTCGTCGAGTCGGAAGGTCGGTCCGGACACGCTCATCGAGGCGATCACGTCGCCGTGGGCGTTGCGGATCAGGGCCGCCGCCGCCGTGAGGCCCACCTCGAGCTCGTCGACGGCGACGGCGTACCCCTGGTCGCGGACCTTCTCGAGCCCGAGCGCAGCTGACCCTTCCGGATGATCGTCATGTCGGTGTACGCCGGCAGCGTGCCCAGCAGGTCGGCCAGGCGATCGGGGTCCAGCCAGCTGAGCAGCACCTTGCCGTTGGACGTCGCGTGCAAGGGGATGTGCTGCCCGACCCAGTTGTGCGGCTGCAGCGCGCTGGACCCGGCCACCTGGTCCAAGTAGAGGGCGGCGCGGTCGGCCAGAACCGCGATGTTGACGGTCTCACCGGTGTCGGCAGCCAGCTTGCGGCAGACGGCCGCGCCTCCTGGACGACGTCCAGCCGCGCGGTCGTGGCGCCGGCCAGCCGCAGCAGCCCGACGCCGAGGCGGTACTTGCCGCGATCCTCGGTCTGCTCGACCAGGCCGTGGCTCTCCAGGGTGACGACCAGGCGGAACGCGGTCGACTTGTGCACACCGAGGTCGCGGGCCAGGTCGGTGACGCCCGCCTCGCCTTGTCGGGCCAGCGCCTCAAGGATGGTCAGAGCCCGATCCACCGACTGTACGGTTGCGCCCTCCACTGCCCCGTTGCTCATAGCGCAACGGTAGTGGACGACCCGTCAGTCGCCCAGCTCGGCCCGCCGCCGCACGACGTACTCCTCGAGCTCCTGCCGGATCGCGTCGTCCAGCGGTGGCTGCTCGTACTCTTCCAGCCGCCGCTGGTAGATCGTGGCCGCGCGGGCCGCGGTGTCCTGGCCGCCGTTGCGCAGCCACCGCTCGTAGTTCTCCGAGCTGGACAGGAACGGCCGGTAGAAACAGGTGCGGAACCGCTCCATCGTGTGCATCGCGCCGAGGAAGTGGCCGCCGTGGCCGACCTCCTCGTGGGCCCCGAAGGCCATCGAGTCCTCGTCGACCTCCAGGGGCGTGAACTCGTGCTGCAGCATCTGCACCAGCTCGGCATCGATGACGAACTTCTCGTAGCCGGCGACCAGGCCGCCCTCCAGCCAGCCGGCCGAGTGCATCACCCAGTTGGTGCCGGCCAGGAAGGTCGGCAGCAGTGTCATCAGCGCCTCGTAGCCGGCCTGGGCGTCCGGCACCTGCGCGGACGTGAGGCCGCCGCCGGTGCGGAAGGGCAGGCCGAAGTGCCGAGCGATCTGGCCGGTGCACAGCAGGCCGATGCCCGACTCCGGCGTGCCGAACGTCGGGGAGCCGGACTGCATGTCGATGTTGGAGAGGAACGAGCCGAAGATGACCGGCGCGCCCGGCCGGATCAGCTGGGGAGAGCGCGATCCCGCTGAGCGCCTCCGTGATCTGCTGGACCAGCGCCGCGGGGATCGTGACCGGTGACATGGCGCCCATCAGGATGAACGGCGTGAGCACCACCGGCTGGTTGGCCGCCGTGTACTCGAACTGCGCCTCCAGCATCCGGTCGTCCCAGCGCAGCGGGGAGTTGCAGTTGATGAGGGAGATCGTGGCCGGGGTCTCCTCGATGGCCTCCCGCGAGCCGAACAGGATCGATGTCATGGCGATCGTGTCGGCGGCGTTCACCCCGGTGACGACGTTGCCCATGTAGACCTTGTCGGTCAGGGTCTGCAGGGCCAGGGTCATGTCCAGGTGCCGGCTGTCCAGCGGGGTGTCGTTGGGCTCGCAGACGACACCACCGGCCGAGTCCAGCACGGCGAAGGACTGGGCGAGCTTGGTGAAGTTGCGGAAGTCCTCCATGGTGGCGTCGCGGCGCACCTCGCCTTGGCGGACGAACGGCGGCCCGTAGACCGCCCCGAAGGCCATGCGGTCGCCGCCGATGTGGATCGAGTTCTCGGGGTTGCGCGCCTGAACGTCGAACTCGCGCGGGGCCTTGGCCACCTGCTCGAGCACGAAGTCGGGGTCGAGGAAGACCTTGTGGTCCTCCACCCGCTGCCCCGCGGCCCGGAACAGGTCGAGCGCCCGGGCATCCATGAACTCCACGCCGAGCTCGGACATGAGCCGCCGCCAGCCGCGGTCGAGGGTGGCCATCGCCTCCTCGGACAGGATCTCGTAGCGCGGCATCTTGTTGTGGAACATGTGTCCTCCGGGCGACACGAGGCGGTGGTGACGCATCCTAGCCTCACGATGTGGACCATGGGTTCCACAATATGGAACTACCAGACGCGCGCCGCCACGCCGTAGGGCGCGACCGCGACCGCGGCGCCAAGGACCCACCACCATGCCACGGCTCCGACGACGAAGGTCCCCACCAGCATCACGACGACCAGCGCCCCGAACGACAGCGGCACCAGCATCGGGTACCACCAGGCCGACGGACGCTGCGACTCGGGGACAGACGCAGTCACCAGGGTCAGGACGAATCCGGGGATCAGCGTCACGACGCCCCAGGGCAGCAGGCCGGGGACCTCCAGCAGGATCCCATAGCCGAGCAGCAAGACGCCCAGCAACGCCCCCAGCAGCAGACAGATCCGACCGATGCCGGCCACGCGCACCGCTCCCGAGCTCACTGCACGCCCTCCTCGCCCTGGTCCCACCGGAACGTGCGCACCGCGAGGAAGAGCGCCAGCCCGGCCGTCGCGGCGACCACGGCCACGGACACCAGGGTCGGATGCGCCGGCGACTGCCCCCGCATCGAGGAGAGCAGCAAGTCGGCGAAGAACGTCGTCGGCAGCCACCCCAGCACGCGTGCCACCCCGTCGGGGAGCAGCCACAGGGGGACGGCGAGGCCGCTGAGGAACAGCGTCGAGAGCTGTACCAGCGTCCCGACATTGGTTGCTGCGTCCGGAGAGGACAGCCGGCCCCCGATCAGGTAGCCGAAACCCAAGAACATGGTCAGTCCCAGCATCGACACCGCGAGCACCCGGGGCAGGTCGCCCGGGGTGATGGTGTGCAGGAGCGTGCCGATGGCCAACAGCACGACGAGCTGCACCACCACCATCGCCACGCGAGTGGCGAGGTGGGTCAAGACGACACGGGAGCGACCGATCGGCGTGGTCCCCAGCAGGCGCAGGGTCCCACGTGCCCGCATCGCGGCGACCGGCCCCGCAGTCACCGTGAGGGCCGCCCCGGTGACGGCGAGGAACACGGCCATCGGAATCACGGTGGTGGAGAAGTCCGGCGCCCCAGGCTGGTCAGCCATGACGGCGTTGAGCGTCAAGAAGATCGACAGCATGAAGAACGGGAAGATGAGCGCGAACCAGAAGTAGCGGCGATCGCGCAACAGCTCTCGGGCGTGGAGCCGGGTCAGCTCCGTGGTGGCCGACGACATGGTCAGATCTCCTCTCGGTGCTGGCCGGCCCTGGCCAGGGCTCGGCGGTCGGGGGGCGGCTCGGCCGAGGGTACGGCGTCGCCGTCGGCGCCCAGGTCGGCTCCCGCCACCCGGCGGAAGACGTCGACCAGGCCGCCGTCGCGCACGCCGATGCGCCGCGATCGAGTGGCCGCCAGCTCGCGTACCAGCTCGTCGGCCCGCACGGTGGCGATCCGGACCCGGCGCCAGCCGTCGGCCAACGGCCTCTCCTCGAGCAGGTCGCCGAAGTGCAGGATCGGGGCCCAGTCGAGGTCGTCGTCGGTGTCGAAGGCGACCTCGCGGTGCGGGGCGTGGCGCGCCACGAGCTCGTCCGGGGTTCCGTCGGCGACCACCCGGCCCTGGTGAAGGATCACCACCCGGTCGGACAACGCCTCTGCCTCCTCCATCGAGTGCGTGGACAGCAGTACGCTGTGACCGGCCTCGCGCAGCGGGGTGATCGCCGCCCATAGCTCCTCGCGGGCGTTGGGATCCAGGCCGGTGGACGGCTCGTCGAGCACCAGCAGTTCGGGATCCGACACCAGCGCCAGCGCCACGAGGACCCGCTGCTGCTGGCCACCGGAGAGGCGGCGGATCCGCTGATCCACGCAGCTCTCCAGGCCGAGCCGAGCCGCGACGTCGGCAACCTCGCGGTGGTTCGGGTAGAAGCTGGCCCAGCAGCGCAGCAGCTCCGCCACCGTCTGGTGCTCGAAGAGAGCTGCCTGCTGGGGCTGCACCGACAGCCGCAGCCGCAGGCTGTCCCGCTCGGCGACCGGGTCCAGGCCGAGGGTGCGCACCCGCCCCGAACTTGGTCGGCGCAGGCCCGAGAGCATCTCGAGGGTGGTGGTCTTGCCCGCCCCGTTGGGTCCCAGCAGGCTCACGATGCCACCTTGGTCGACGGCCAGGCTCAGATCGTCGACCGCGACCAGCGGTCCGTGCGGCCCGGGGTAGGTCTTGGTGACGGACTCGAACTCGCGGCACTGGTGCGCTTCATGACTCCTCCTCGCCCAGAACCCGGGCACTCGTGCCGGCGACCACGCCGAGCAGGCACTCCTCGGCGGGCATGAGACCCCACCGGTTCAGCTCCATGTGCAGGTACTCGATCAGCAGCTGCTCCGGCTCGACCGGAGCGTCGGCGGCCCGGTGCCAGGTCGCCGCTATGGCGTCGGCCAGCTCGTCCAGCTCGGGACCGGGCAGTGTCGCCGGGTCGACCCGCCCCACGCCCGCGCGCAGCTCCTGCAGTAGCGGCGTCAGCAGGTCCTGCGTGGGCACGAGCATCCGCAGCTGCCAGCCCCACTGCCGCCGGTGCGCCCGCCAGAAGGCGTCGTGGTCCAGGCCCTTCGCCGCGGCCGTCACGCGCTGCATGAGGGCGACGGCCCACGCGGCACGATCGAAGCGCGGGGAGGCCCGCCACGTCGTGTGCCACCGCCCACTCCGACCCCACGTGGAACAGCGCCTCAGCCAGGGCTACGCCGGCGGGGCCGCCGTACTTGGCGTGCTCCGGTGCGTACGTCGCAGCCCGGACCGCGACCGGCCCCGGCATCGGCCCCAGCTCGGCGCCCGCCAGCAGGCGGGGGTACGGCGCCCGGTCGGCCCGGGCCTCGAGCAGGAGGGCCAGTTCCTCCCTCCGCGCGGCGACGGCGTCGAGCGCGTCGGTGCCAGCCTTGACCCGCAGCCGCAGGTGCTGCCCGGTGAGGTCGAGGTAGCGGACGAAGAACCACGACTCGGCGCCGAGACCGTGTGCCAGGTCGCGGAACCAGGGGCCCGCCACCTGCACACAGTGATCCATGAGCGTGGCGTCTCCGGGGTAGGCCCGGAGGTACCACCAGTCCGTGAGGGGGACGGTCGCGACGGTCATGACATCCCCCCTCGGGCGGGGTCGCACGGCGGTCGCGGCCACGCGAGCAGCTGGCAGTGCTCGGTGGCCCGTGGTCGGCCGTCCGGATCACGCTGGACGTGACCGGTGCTCGCGGGCAGCGCCTCCACGACGCGCACGTGCGCCGTCTGCGGCGCCAGCGTCCCCAGCGCCACCCGTAGGCAGGTCGGCGACGACCAGGACGTCCAGGTGGGTTTGCGCAGGCCGGTCATCGGAGCGCCGAACCCACCCAGCTGGTGGATGAACACCTCCTCGGGCATGCCGTGCTCCTCTCTCAGGCGGGACGCCGCCAGGCAGAGGTCGCGGTCGGAGCCGTCGATGTCGGGCAGCATCCCCCGCGGGACAACCCACGAACGGCGGCGCGTCACCAGCCCGCGCTGGACCACGCGGGGCAGCTCCTCGACGTGGTCGGTGCTCAGCTCCGCGAGCAGGGCGTACTTGGTGACGGTGTAGTCGGAGTGGGGCGAGCCATTGATCCAGGGATCGGCCAGGACGCCGAGCAACCGCAGGTAGCCCTGCAGGAGGTGGCGAGGAGTCAGCCCCAGGTAGGTCAGACCGAACGGCTCCCCACGGGGGTCGGTCAGCGCCAGCGTGTCGGTGACCGGGTCGTGGGCAAGACCGCAGTCCTGCAGCGCAAGCCCGTCGGGGGCGTCGGGCTCGCCCGGCACCAACAGCGGAGGCAGGATGCCGGAGCACTCGGCCTGGGCCGTGTTGGCCTCGGTCCACAGGGTCAGCTCGCGCACCGGCAGGTCGGCCCAGGCACCCCTGATGTGGTCTTCGAGCTGGCCCCGGAACTCCTCGCCCAGGAGGTGAGCGAACCTGGCCAGCAGCGAGCCGGTGCCCGACCCGAAGTTGTTGACCACGGTGACCGGCTGCTCGGGATCGCCCAGGGGCCCGGTGGCCACCTGGTACATGACGCCTGCGTGCGGCCCGATCGAGGTGACCCCGACCGGCAGCCAGGCTCGCTCACCCGGGGCCGATCTGGCCTCGAAGTCGGCCCCCATGGCCCGCTGGAGATCGCGGTCGGCGTCCCGCTCGACGCTGCCGCGCATAAGGAAGCCCAAGGCGTCGCGACACCACCCGCCGGAGTGGTGCTCGGCGACGAAGCGCTGGACGACCAGGTCATAGACGTGGGAGCGGAACACCGCGGGGCGGACCAGCTCGGCCAGGTGCCGCAGGTGGTCGCCCACGCCCGGCAGGGACCGTGGGTCGAGGAGGGGGCCGCGGTCTCCCGGTCCTCGTACACCAGGCCGCTGGGTGCCGACCCGGTCGGCAGCAGGGGCCCGGCCAGCCGCGCGATGCAGGCCGCCAGGTCCAGCCGTTCGGCTGCCGACGCAGGAGCGGTACGCCCTCCGGCTGCCCGCGAGCGCGGCCAGCCCGTCGGCGTTGACGGCCGCCTCCGGCCGACGATTCGCGCGGTCGCCCTCGTCGGCCGCCTCGGGCAGTCCGTCGAGCAGGGCTGCGAGAACCTCAGGGGATCCTGGTCGCGCCGCCACGGAGGGCAGGCCGGAGCACGCCGGCTCGCGAGCAGTCGCCGGAACCGGGCCCAGGGGTCGGCGCCCCCGAGTCGCTCCAGGAGCGGCCCGAAGGCGACCGGGCCCGGCCCGACGACAGCCAGCCACGGCGCGACGTGATCGGCCTCGATCACCCGATCGTCGCGCCACACGATCCCCTCGGCCATGACCAGCTCGGAGTGCACCGCAAGTCCGCCCGGCTCAGGAGACGCCGCCGGCCCGCACGGGCGCCACCTGGTAGCAGAGCAGGCCGGCGCCTCCGGGCCAGGTCGCGAGGTCCGCCAAGACCTGGCGGGCCACGGCACCGAGATGCGGCTGCGGCTGCGGCCTCGGCCGGTTCTCCCGGTGCCGCCAACGGTGGTCAACCCCGCGAAGGGCTGGTCTTGAGCGCCGCTCGGGTGACGTAGAGCAGCAGTGTCTTCAGATCCTTCGCCGAGGTCGGTGGACGCTCCTGAGGCCGCGCCCAGCGCAGCCAGTCGGGGGCGGCGACGGCCAGCGCGGCGATGAAGTCCGGGTCGTCCACCGCCGCCGTCAGCTGCTCGAGCACGCTGCGCCGGTCGTCGTCGAGTGCCGCGTCGAGGCCGGCCTCGGCGACCGCGACCTGGGCGAGCGCGTCGCGGTAGCGACCGGCCTCCGGGCCTTCGATGGCCGGTCCGAGCTCGTGGGGGCGCCACGGCAGGTCGGAGCCGCGGTGAGCGGCCCGCTTGCCGTCGAGGACTCGCCGGCGGACGGCGTCGTTCTCTATGGTCGGGACCACCGCGAACAGCGCGTCAACGAGGGCCGCCGATGCGCTGTCGAGCCGCCCCCGCGCCTCAGCGAGCTGCCCCAGGGCCACCTGCACCAGAGCGGTCTGCGCGGTCACCGCGTCCGCCGGAAGCCCGCCGACCCTGGTCAGCGCCGGGCCCTCCAGGAACGGTGTCGTGGTCAAGGTGGCGGCGGCGCTCGGCCGCGCCGACGTCATCGCAGCCCTCCGGCGGCCAGACCGGTCAGCACCGCGTGCCAGACGCCCAGCACCACCAGGCCGCCGGCCAACAGCACGTACGACGCCGCCACGACGGCGTAGGTGGCGTACCCGATGCGGGCCTTGCGGCTCAGGCTCGCGAGGTGGACGGGCAGTGGGGCCCGCCGGACCCACGAGCGCACCAGGAAGAAGGCCCGACCGCGGAAGTCGACCATCCCGGAGGCGGTTTCCAGCGCCGTATAGCCGTCCCCGGGCATGAGGGGGTTGAGGTTGACCATCAACGCCACCAGCTGCAGCCCGATCAGCATCGCCGCGGTCTCCCGGACCACGCCGTCGCTGGTGGCGGCGACCAGGGCCGTGATTCCGCAGGTCAGGCCGTCGGCCACGATGCCGGCCAGCGCGATGGCCAGCCGGCCGCCCCGGTTGCGCAGCCGATAGGCGTCGGTGCGGTCGACGTAGGCGACGGGCATGAAGTAGAAGAGGAGCGCCACGCCGAGACCCCGCACGGGGACCCGCTGCACCTGGGCGACCAGCGCGTGCGCCGCCTCGTGGACGAAGATGAGCGTCAGCTGGACCCCGACCGCCATCAAGAAGACCGCTCCCGCGCGATCCCGGGCGGGCAGGCCGAGGCGGCTCAACACCACGGCGCCGACGACGAATCCAACCACCGCGAGCACCGTCGCCACGGTCGACAGCCCGGCGAGAGGCAGGCGGCGCAGCAGGCGTGCGGGCGGTTCGAGCAGTCGGGGCAGGCTACGGGTCAGCACGATCCGGGGCATCCACCGGGTGCTCGACACGCGGGATCTGCGGACGGCTGCGGGGGCCTCGGAGCCCTCCAGGAGCCCACTCTTGTCGAGACCAGCAACGAAGGCGCCTACCTGGGGCAAGAGCCGTTCCCGCTCGGCCGGCGTCGGCGCGAGGAGGCGCACCAGGTCGTCCTGGGTGCGGGTGCCGTCCAGGTAGTCGACCAGGGCGCGGGCCGACCTGCTTAGTCGGTGGTACGAGCCTGTGACCGGGTCGAAGATCATCGGCAGGTCGTCCATGCCGTTGATGATCTCCAGCCCGCGACGCAGGCACGGGGCGGACGTGGCCGTCACGACATCTCCTTTCGTTGGTTCGCGGGGCCGGGCCGCCGACCCCGTCCGTGCCCCGCTGGCTCCCGAGGTGTGCCATCGGGGCCCGGACGGGGCGCGGCTCACCCGAAGGTGGAGGCGGTGCCCACGCTCGCGGCCGAGCTGCCCGGGCAGGACGCGGTCGACGCCGACGAGGCGGTGAACCAGCTCCCCAGGGCGTTGCCCTGCGGGAGCTCCTCGATCGCCAGGTCGGTCTCGACGGCGTACAGTTCGATCTGCGTCGTCATCACGTGCTTCCTTTCTTCTGAGAGGGGAGTGGGTACGGTGGTGCGGCGGTGCGGGGACCGGCCCGTCCCGGTGCTTGCCGGGACACGACCGGGCCGGTACCCGCACGTCCGCTTGGAAGGGCGCGGCCGATCAGCTGAAGCTCGAGGCCGTGGTGAGGCTGGACGCCGACGTCGCGGGACACGACGCCGAGCTGGCCGAGGTCAAGCTGAAGAACGAGCCGAGGGCGTTGCCCTGCGGCATCTCCTCGATCGCCAACTCATCGGTCACGTACAGATCGATCTCGTGGGACATGAGACTCTTCCCTCCTCTCCGGTGTCGGACGAGCCGTCAGCTCGCGGTCATCACGGAACCGGCGCTGCTGATGGGGCAGCTCGCGGTGCTGGCGGTCGACGTCGTGCCCCAGGTCCCCAGGGCGGCGCCCTCGGGAAGGGTGCTGACGTCGATGGTGTCGACGGCCTCCAGGCTGTGCAGGTCGAGGCCGTGGGACTGGTCGTTCATGTGAACCTCCTGTGTCGGTCAGGTGAAGCTGGAGAAGCTGGTGAAGCTGGACGCCGACGTCGCCGGGCACGACGCCGTGCTGACGCTGCCGGCCGTCGACACCGACGCGAGCGCGTTCCCCTCGGCGAGGGTCTCGAGCTCGAGGCCGTCGGCGAGGGCATAGAGATCGGTGGTCTCGTTCATGCCTGTTCCTCCTCTCTTCGGGTGAGGGTGGACCCGCCGCCGGTCGACAGCGGGGGCTCAGTGGGGGCCGTCCCCAGGGCCAGCGCGAACAGCTGGTGCCGGCTCACGCCGTCACTCGCGAGCCGCCGGCGCACGGCGGCTGGGATGAAGCCCGCGAACACCGAGCCGACCCAGCCGCGCGAGACCGCGTCGAGCCACACGGCGTACGCCGTGGCACCGGCCCGGCACATCAGCTCCCGGTAGCCGCGTCCCCCGGCCCGCGACGCCGCCTCCAGATCGCCACCGAAGGACAAGATGGCCGCTGCCTGCCCGAACTCCGCCTGCAGCGTGAGCTCGCCCAGCAGCTCGGCCGAGGGCAGCGGCGCCACCAAAGCCGCTTCACGCCGGGCCGGATCGAGCCGGAAGATTCCCGGTTCCAGACCTTCCACCCGGGCGCACAGCGCGGTGACCTCGAGCAGAGCGCCGTCGTCGGCAGCCCACCCGGCGCGGTCGAGCTCCTGTCCGGCCGCCACGCAGTCGAGCAGCTCCCCGACCGCCAGCGAGCCCCCGTCGAAGAACCTCAGCGAGCGGCGCCGCTTCAGCGTGGTGAGCAGATCGGCGCGCTGGACCGTGGGGGACGGCGCGATGGGCACGGGGGCGGCGAGCGGTGGCAGCCGGCGGGTGGGCGGTGGCGGCGTGGGGTCGGTCGCCTGATCGCGGAACGAGGCGATGAGCTGGCCGGCAATCTCGGCTGCGCTGGTCATGGCTGCCCCCCCAGGTCGATGACGGCGGTGATGGGCTCGGTGTCCGGCTCGAGGTCGAGCACCTCGACCAGGCGCTCGTCGTCGTAGGCCGATCGGATCTGGCCACCACCCCGAGCTGGCGGCAGGCCAGTAGGAGCGTCGCCTGGGCACAGCCGCTGTCGAGCAACACGATGCGCAGAGCGAAGGCTGTACTTCTGGGCGACGGGGTAGTCGCCCGACAGCACGACGGTGGCCGGGGCGTCACCGGGCACCACCGACGGATCCGGTGCGAGCCTCGCGAGCGCGTGGTCCTCGGCACGGTAGGCGTAGAGACCGGGCTCGACGCCGGGGACGTCACGGACCGCGACCCGGGCGAGAACCGACGATGTTGCCGCCGCTCGCCGTCCACCGGAAGACCCGGTCCGGGGTGACCGCCGACGTGCCGCGAGCACCAGCAGCAGGGTCGAGAGCTGCGTAGCTTCGAGCCCTGGGGTGTCGTCGGCAGCACCGGACAGCGACTCCGGGTCGGCCGGCGGCAGCGGGACACGCGGGGCGACGGGCCAGGCCCGGAACTTCTGCTGGAGGGCCACGTTGGAGGCCTTGTAGTGCATCTGGTGCGCCTTGAGATCGGCGAAGGCCTTCGGCGGCATGGCGACCGACGCCTCGTAGCGGGCACATAGCGGGTCGGCTCGGCCGAGCCGGCGCCACCGAGCAGGGACAGCCCGGACGGGTCGCTCGCTTCGCTCGAGAAGCGGAGGTCGTGGAGGTCCAGCCGGCGCCTCAGCGGCAGCGAGGTCGGCGTCGTCCTCGTCACGAGCGCGAACAGGTCATGGGCGACGATCGCGGCGGCCAACGCCACCTCCAGCTCCCCCACCGATCCTCGGCCCGCACGTCTTCCTCGACGTCGAGGCACTCCAGGCACGCGGTCGCCGCCGGGTCGACGTAGGGGCCGAGCTCGAGGGCGCCACCGACGATCCGGACGCGCAGCAGGGGGACGCCGGCGGCCCAGCACGCGTCCGACACCTGGGCGACGAGCGGCCAGTCGTCGTCGTCGAGTACGACGGCCAGCGCAGCCCTCCGCGGCGGGGTCGGCGCCCCGGGCGACCGCGACGAGCGGATCCAGCGCTGACAGCACCGGGTCGACCAGCCGGGAGGGACCGAAGAGCTCCACGACGGTGCGGCTCGCTCGAAGCGCCACGTCCTCCCAGCGCGCGTTCGCGCCGGTGGCATCGCCGACCCGCGAGACGAAGTCGGCGGTCATGGGGTCGACGGCGGCGGCCCGCGTGCGCGGCTGGCTCACCGGAGCCGGGCGGACCCTCCTCGACCACACCACTGGCCCAGAGCAGGGAGACGACCTTGAAGACGACGTCCTCGCTGACACTGAGCCGCTCGGCGATGCCGGCATGGTCGTGGGAGCCGTCCAGGACGGGCAGCAGGGACGGCAGCAGGGTGCGAGCGAGCTGCCCCGGAAGAGCTGTCGCTTGGGGATCCCGTCGATGACGACTTCGTCGGCGCCGTACCCAATGCCGATGCCGCGCCTCAGACGGGGCAGGGCAGGGTCCGCAGCTGGGGGTCGTAGCGCGCGGCGTCGCCGATGCGGTCGGCGCTGAGGCCGGTGTCGGCACTCACCGGACGAGCTCCATCCCGGCCTGAGTGCGCTCGCTCGCCGCCCGGTCCAGCGTGCTCCAGAGCTCCTGGCGGCCTTGGTCCCGTGGGCCGAAGCGGCCGCGACACCGGTCGCACCCGTCGACCGCCACGACCTCGTGGCACGACAGCGCGCCGGTCACCAGGTGCAGCCGGCGGACGAGGGTGCCGCGGGTGCCCGGCTCGGCATGGACCCACCGCTCCCCGCTGGGGCGGCCGTCCTCCGTCGGGTGCACCGGCAGCGCCTCGGCCAGTGCCACCCGGGTGAGGGCCACGGCCAACGCCACGTGATGGCGTGCGAACCCCCGCGGCGGCGGCACCTCGATCGGGGTCTGCGCGGGGCCGTGCTGGGCTCGGCGGCGGCCGAAGCAGCGGTAGCACGGCCCGCGGCCAGGCACCACGACGGGGCCGACCTGCAGCTCGGTGGGGCGAGTGTGGGCGGCCACCCAGGGGATCCCCCGCACGAATGCGGTGGCGTCGACCGCGTCGACGACGGCCGGGCGCTCATGATCGGCCGCCAGGACGATCACGTCGGCGAAGGGCCAGAGGCTGGGGTGGGTGCCGTCGTCGATGGTCAGGACCGTGGTGTCGTGGTGCTCGGCAAGGGCGCGCGCCACCTGCAGCCCGAAGTCCCCGGCGGCGAGGACGAGCAGGTGCGGGGGACCGTCGGGAACGGGGCGGCGGGCCTGGTCGTAGGCCGGCCGGTGGGCAGGATCGTGGTAACGGGTCATGGCCGACTCCTGACTCAGGCGAAGGGTTGGGGGTGCGGGTTGAGGTCGGCCTCGAGGGCGACCGGATGACCCATGGCCCGCGGGGCGTCGTACAGGCGCGGATGGCCGAGGTAGCGCGCCCGGTGGACGAACGACAACGGCATCAGCTCGGGGATGAGCACCCGGACGACATGGGCGCCCACGTGCCGGGCCTCGTCGGTGGTGAGGTCGGCGACGACGACCTCGCAGCCGGCCGCGTGGAGCCGGTCGAGCAGCCACGGCAGGGCGGCCTGCTCCGGGTCCGGACGCGGCAGGTCGATCAGACGGCGGCTGGGCCGGTCCCCCTCCAGCAGGAAGTCGAACAGCTCACGCCGATCCCTCGGACCCGCGAGGAGCGCTCCGCCGACGACGCTGAGGGTGTCCTCGGGGGCTTCCTGGGGCCGATGCTCGGGGGCTGAGAGCGCGCGCAGGGCGATGCGCAGCGAGGCCGCCTCGCGGAACAGCTTGGCGACCGCCCGCTGGGGGTCCGGATCACACGTCGCGGCGACCAGCTGAGCCAGCTCGGCATCGTGATCGGCCAGCTGAAGGCCGTAGACGACCGGGATGCCGAGGTCGGTGGTGGCGTCGAACAGCACGGTCCGGATGTGGGGCGAGCGTCCCCGCCTCAGGTAGCCGGCGTACTCGGGCGCCAGATCGTCCTCCTCGACGACGAGCCGGGGCAGGCGAAGCCGCTGCAGCCAGGTCAAGGCGATGGCGTCCCGCTCCACCACCTCCAGGATCCCGTTGACGACGGCAGACACGGGGTCGGCGTGGGCGGCGCAGCCGGTCGAGACCGGATGGGTGAAGCGCTCCGCCGACGACAGCGGCGGGAAGCGCAGGTAGGTCTGGACCGCGGGCACGAAGACCCGCCGCCGGCCGGTGAGCGACCACGCGGAGACCCAGCGCTGGGGCACCCGGGGGTCCGCGGTCACCAGCCCGGAGCGCCGGTCGCCCAGCTCGGCCCCCGAACAGGCCGGCCAGCGCTCGGGGCGGATCGCGTCGTCGCCCAGCTCGTCAGCGGACGCCCAGACCAGGGCCGCCGGGTCCCAGGAACACGACGAGTAGCGCTCGAGCGACTCGGCGACGCTGATGTGCGCCGCCGTCTCCCGATCGAGGGCGCCGCCGGCCCGTCGAAGTTGCCTGAGGTCATGTCGTGCGACCAGTCCGGCTGCACCGTGAGCGCGGCACCGGGATTGCCCAGCGAGCCGGTGTAGATCGGGAATCTGGGCTCCCCCTCCGTCACGGGCAGCTCGGGGTCACCTTCGACACCAGGCCGAACGGAGACACGAGGCGGCTCATGGCGGACAGCGACTCCGGCAGCTCAACGGCCGGCGTCGCCGTGCCGATCACGGCCAGTTCCCCTCGCCGGTCGTGTGGTGGGTCCCGTCGCCACCGGACTGCGGGGCCCCCGCGTCGCCGGTGTTCACTGCGACCGCCCCGGTGAGGAGCGCTGCCAGCAGGGCGAGGTTGGCGATCAACTTGCCGATCCGGTCCATGATGACTCCCGATGCGTCAGGTACGATTGACAATTGAGTATTGAACTTGGTGCCAAGTATGACTGGACTGTAGAATATTGTTGACAAGTGTGTCAAGAGAACGGGAGGCGCCCATGGAGCTGTTTGGCTCCAGGCTGCGAGCGCTCCGTCTGGAGCGTCGCCTCTCGCAGGGCGAGCTCGGGGGCGGCCGCTACTCGGGCAGCTACATCTCCCACCTCGAGAAGGGTCGTCGCCTGCCGACGGCCGAGGTGGTCGACTACCTGGCCTCGCGGCTGCAGGTGGAACCCACGGCACTCCTCGGCGACTCGGAGGCAGAGGGCCGGAAGGGCCCCCGGACGCTGAGCGTGGCCATCCCGGAGCTCAACGCACGCTCCGCGCTCGAGGAGGGTGACCTCGAGCTCGCCGTCGTCTACGCCGACCAGGCGCGCCGGGCAGCGGTCAAGGCCGGGCGGCCGGCGTCGTGGTGGACGACCACCCACATCAAGGCCCAGGCTCAGCTGCGCCTGGAGCTGCACGACGACTGCATCGCCACGGTGGAGGAGCTGCTGGGCCACCACTTCACCGTCGGCGTGCCCGACCTCATCGCCGAGGCCGCCGTCCTCGGCTCGCGGGTCAACCGGGCTGCCGGACGGCTCGAGGCCGCGCTGGCGTACGCCGAGCAGGCGCTGGTCGCGGCCCGAGAGATCACGCAGCCCACCGCCCCCAGCGTGCCCATGCGCTGCTGGCACGTGTCGCCGCACTGGGCGAGCTCGGCCGCCTCGACGACGCGGTCGATTCCGTGAGCGAGCTCGCCGGTCTCCGTGAGGACTTCGCGCCCTCCCACCTGCGCGGGTTGATCTCCTGGACACTGGGCAACGTCGCCATGTTGCGCGGCGACGTTCTCCAGGGGCTGCGCGAGCACGACGAGGCAGCGCAACTGCTGCGCCCCGAGACAGACCTTCGGGCCTGGGGCCGCTTCTGCAAGGCCTCGGCCGCGATGCGCATCTCGGCCGGCACCGACGACGGCGTCGACGACCTCCTCGCCAAGGCCACCCACGCGCTCGAGCTGGTCGGCAACCAGGGCGACCGCCTCGAGCTCACCTTGACCCGGGCCGAACTGGCCCTCACGCGAGGTCAGTCACGGAAGGCAGCCGAGCTGCTCCGGCACACGCCCATGGACGGCCTTCCGCCGCTGGCGCTCGCCGAGCTCTCCTGGCTACGCCATCGGGCCCATGCTGCCCTCGGCGAGCGCGAGCTCGCGATCGGCGAGGCGACCACGGCCGCGCAGGCGTTCGAGGCGGCCGGAGCGCTGCCCCGGGCACTCGCGGCCTGGCGGGCCCAGCAGGCGCTGCACACCGATCCACGCTGAGGGTCCGGGGCTCGGTTGACGAGCCGGCGATGATGGCCCATCATGTGGAATCAACATTCCACATGATGGAACGGGAGTCCCATGACCGCGACCGGCACTCAGGCCGTCGACCGCGCGGCGCTATTGATCTCGACCGTGGTGGAAGCCACCGAGCCCCTCGCCTTCGCCGAGATCGCCGACGAGTGCGGCCTGCCCAAGTCGACCACCTCCCGGCTGCTCACCGCGCTCGAGCGCACCGAGCTGGTCGAGCGCACGGCCGAGGGCGAGTACGTCGCCGGCCCGCTCTTCACCCGGTTCGCCTCCCGGCACGAGTCCCAGGACCTGGCCCGGCTGGCCGTGCCCGTCCTCCACACCGTCGGCGAGATCACCGGCGAGACCGTGAACCTCGGCATGCCGCGCGGCGAGACGGTCGTCCACGTGGCGCAGGTCGACTCTCGCTACCTGCTCGGCACCCGTGACTGGACCACCTTGGAGGTGCCTCCGCACTGCTCGGCGCTGGGTCAGGCGCTCTCCGCATTCGGCGCGCTGGCGGAGCCCTCGACCTACCCCCTCGAGCAGCGCACCGAGCACACGCTGACCACGCGCGCGGAGCTGCGCGCCGCACTCGACGCCGTCCGGGTGGCCGGCTACGCGATCACCCGCGACGAGCTCGAGATCGGGCTGTGCGGCATCGCCGCACCGGTCCACAACGGCCACGGCGACGTGGTCGCCGCCCTGGGCCTGTCCGGCCCGACCCCCGCCTCGAAGAGCACGTCTCGGAGTGGGGCCGTCTCCTGATCGACCAGGCCGCACAGCTGACCCGGCTGCTGCGCCGACGCACCCCCGAGGAAGGTGTGGCATGACCCCTGAGGAGATCCTGCGCGGACTCTACGACGAGACCATGGTCGGCAACGGCCCCCGGGTCCTCGAGCTGACCCACGAGGCGCTGGCCATGGGCATGGAGCCGCAGTCCATGCTGTTCGACGCGCTCATCCCCGCCTTGGAGGAGGTCGGTGCCCGCTTCGAGCGTGGGGACTACTTCGTCCCGGAGATGCTGGTCGCCGGCAAGGCGATGGCCGGCTCGATGGAGGTGCTGCGCCCGCTGCTGGCCGACACCGGGGTCGAGACGGTCGGCACCTTCGTCATGGGCACGGTGAAGGGCGACGTCCACGACATCGGCAAGAACCTCGTCAACATCATGCTCGAGGGCGCCGGCTTCGAAGTGATCGACCTCGGCGTCCAGGTGGCGCCGGAGAAGTTCGTGGCCGCCATCGAGGAGCACCAGCCCGACATCGTGGGTATGTCGGCATTTCTCACCACGACGATGCCGATGTTCAAGGCCAACATCAACGCCTTGGAGAAGGCCGGCCTGCGTCACCAGGTGATCGTGATGGTCGGCGGTGCGCCCGTCACCCAGGAGTACGCCGACGCCGTCGGCGCCGACGGGTACGCCGCCGACGCCTCCGCCACCGTCAAGCGCGCCAAGGACCTGCTCCAGCAGCGCCGCTCGTCCGTCCCCGCCTGACCCGACCGAGAAGGAGCCATGAGCGCCGAAGGCATCCACTTCGAGACCAAGATCCGCTCCGCGACGCAGGAGGTCGTGATCGGGCGGGGCCACCGGTTCTGCCTGATCGGCGAGCGGATCAACCCGACCGGACGAAGGATCTTCCAAGAGCAGCTGCGGGCCGGCGACCTGTCGGCCATCGAGAAGGACGTCGCCGCCCAGGTGGTCGGCGGCGCCGACATCCTCGACGTCAACATGGGTGTGCCGCTCACCGACGAGGCGGACCTGCTGGCCAAGGCCATCCAGAAGATCCAGAGCCTCACCGACAAGCCGATCTGCATCGACTCCTCGGTGGTCGAGGCGCTCGAGGCCGGGCTGTCGGTCCACCAGGGCCGGGCACTGGTCAACTCGATCACCGCGGAGGACGACCGGATGGAGCAGATCCTCCCCCTGGTCAAGAAGTACGACGCCGCCGTCATCGCCCTGCCCAACGACGAGGACGAGATCCCCATGGAGCCGGAGAAGCGGCTCGAGCTGGTCAAGAAGATCGTCGACGTGGCCACCGGCGAGTACGGCATCGCCATGCACGACATCGTGATCGACCCGCTGGCGATGCCGATCGGTGCGGACACCACCAGCGGCGTCAACACCCTGGAGACGATGCGCCGGGTGCGCGACGAGTACGGCCTCAACATGACCTGCGGCGCGTCGAACGTCTCCTTCGGGATGCCCGAGCGCCACGCGCTCAACGCCACCTGGCTCCCCATGGCCATGATGATGGGCCTCACCTGCGCCATCATGGACACCCGCACACCGGCGATCGTGCAGGCCGTCAAGGCCGCCGACCTGTTCCTGGACCACGACGAGTGGGGCATGTCCTGGATCGCCAGGGCCCGCGCCCTGGCGGCGGAGGCGGCGCCCGCGCAGTGAGCGACGACGGGCTCGCGGGAGAGGTCGGCGACCGGCCGGACTTCTCCCTGGACGACGTCCGGCGCGAGGGGCTGCTGGCGCCCGCCGGTGCCCCCTCTCCCGCCCACGACGGCACGGGTCGCGTCGAGCTGTCCTTCCGGGTCGCAAGCGACCGCGACCTCGAGCCCGCCGCCCGCGCGGTGCGCGTGCCGCCCGGGGTCTCGGTCTTCGACGCCGCCTCGTGGAACGGCATCGCCATCGACTCCACCTGCGGTGGGCACGGCACGTGCCGCAAGTGCAAGGTGCGCGTCGAGGCGGCGACCGGAGCCCTGCCGATCACCAGCCACGACCGACGTACCTTCTCCACCGACCAGCTCGACCAGGGCTGGCGGCTGGCCTGCCTGGTCAACGCCGTCAGCGACCTCGCGGTCGACGTCCCTCCGCTGACGACCCGGCCCAAGGCCGCCACCGTCGGGGTCGGCCGGCAGGTGATCCTGCGGCCAGCGGTGCAGAAGCGGTACGTCGAGCTCGTCGAGCCCACCCTGGCCGACCAGCGCACGGACCTCACCCGGCTGCGCGAGGCGATCCCCGACCTGGAGCTGTCGTGTGGCATCGAGGTGCTCCGGGAGCTGCCCGTGACGCTGCGCCGGGCCGACTACCGCGTGACGGCTGTCGTCGTCGACGAGGAGCTCGTGGCGATCGAGCCGGGTGACACGACGGGGGTGCGCTACGGCCTGGCCTTCGACCTGGGCACCACCACGGTCGTGGCGACCCTGCTCGACCTCGAGACCGGCACCCCTGTCGCGGTCGCGTCGATGCTCAACAAGCAGCAGCCCTTCGGCGCCGACGTGATCACCCGGATCAGCGCGACCATGCTCGACCCGGAGGCCCTGGGCCACCTGCGACGAGCGGCCCAGGCGACCCTCGCCGAGCTCTCCGCCGAGGTGTGCGCCGAGGGCGGCGTGGATCCGCAGTCGGTCTACGAGGTGGCCCTGGCCGGCAACGCGACGATGACCGCGCTCGTGCTCGGCGTCGATCCCGAGCCGCTCGGGGTCGCGCCGTTCGTGATGGCCGCGGCGTCGTACCCGCCGGTGCCGGCCACCGAGCTCGGTCTGGCGGTCCACCCACGAGCCCCCGCGATGGTCTTCCCCGCGCTCGGCGCGTACGTCGGGGGCGACATCGTCGCCGGCATGCTCGCGACCGGGATGGACCGCGACAAGCGCGTCCGGCTCTTCGTGGACGTCGGCACCAACTGCGAGATCGTGCTCTCCGACGGCGACCGGATCGTCGCCACCGCGGCGCCGGCCGGGCCGGCGTTCGAGGGCGGGGCCATCCGCTGCGGCATGCGCGCCGCCGACGGCGCGATCGAGGTGGTGCGGCTGCATCCGGACGTCGAGCTGGGGGTCATCGGCGACGCGGAGCCGCGTGGCCTGTGCGGCTCCGGGCTGGTCGACGCCGTGGCCGAGCTGGTGCGGGTGGGGCTGCTCGACCCCTCGGGCCGCTTCCTGCCCGACGACCGGGCCGCGGTCGTCGCCCCGGCGCTGGCCGACCGCCTGACCCGGGTCGGTGAGGAGCGGGTGTTCGTGCTGTTTCGACCCGAGGGCGCCACCGACGTCACCGAGACCGTCTACCTCTCCCAGCGCGACGTCCGCGAGCTGCAGTTCGCGAAGGCAGCGATCTCGACCGGGTGGACCCTGCTGCTGGAGGAGCTCGGCCTCACCGTGGACGACGTACAGCAGGTGCTGCTCGCGGGGTCCTTCGGCTCCTATCTCTCCCCCGCATCGGCCGTTCGCATCGGCCTGGTGCCTGGGCTGCCGGTCCTGCGGATCGTCTCGGCGGGCAACGTCGCGGGCGAGGGGGCGAAGATGGCGCTGCTGTCCATGCAGGAGCGGCACGGCGCCCAGGCCCTGCTCGAGGAGGTGACCTATGTCGAGCTCTCCGATCGCGCCGACTTCAACGACCGCTTCGTCGAGCAGCTCTCCTTCTGAGCGGCCCGGGGCCGGGACGCGGGTGGCCCTGGTGGCCTGCGGGGCACCGGCCCAGCCGGCTGCCGAGATCGCCCAGCGCCGCGGCTGGGCGGTCGACGTCCACCCGCTGCCCCCGCTGCTCCACAACCACCCGGCGCGGATCGCCGACGAGGTCCGGGGCTGGCAACCCGGCTGCAGGGGACCTATCAGCAGGTGGCGGTCGGCTACGCCGACTGCGGCACCTACGGCGCCCTGGACGCGGTCTGTGCCGAGCTGGGGCTGGCCCGGCTGCCCGGGCTGCACTGCTACGACGTGTACGGCGGCGCCGGGCGGCTGGCGGCGTACTTCGAGGAGAGCCGGGCACCTACGTCTTCACCGACTTCCTGGTCCGGTCCTTCGAGCGGACCGTCGTCCGCGAGCTGGGGCTGGACCGCTGGCCGGAGCTGCGTGAGGACTTCGGCTCGTACACCCGCGTGGTGTGGCTGGCCCAGGGCCCGACGACGAGCTGCGCGACCTGGCGAGGCAGGCGGCCGCGCGGCTGGGTCTCCCGCTCACCGTGGTCGAGACCGGTCACGCGGGCCTGGAGGCGGCGCTCGCCGCTCTGCTCTGACGCCGATCCGGCAGAAGTTCGGCGAAGTTCTGCCGGATCAACCCGAAGTTCTGCCGGATCAACCCGAAGTTCTGCCGGATCGGCGAGGTTGTGACGGATCGGGTCAGTGGCGGAGCTGGTCGATCAGGGCGCGGCGCCAGAACTCGGTCTCCGCAACCTGGTTGAAGGTGTAGAGGTGCAACCCCTCGACGAAGGCCTCCGGGTCGCCGAAGGCAGCGGCACACTTCTCGAGGAACCGCTCGCCAGTGAAGCCGCCCGGGGCGGTGAGCCGGGCCATCAGCCCCTTGTGCTTGGCGAGGAACCGGGTCGAGTCACCCACCCCGATCTTGGTGGCCATCCCCAGCAGCTTGGTGCGGTCGACCGGGCCGGGAGCCCGACGAGGAGCGGCAGGGTGATCCCGCGCAGCCGCATGCGGTGGACCCAGGCGGCCATCAGCTTCGGGTCGAAGGTCATGTTGGAGACCACGTGGGTCGCGAGCTTCCGCTTGTCCCACATGGCCTGGATGGTCACGTCGTCGTGGATGGCCGGATGGCTCTCGGGATACCCCGTGACTCCGACGTGGTGGAACGGGTGGCCGAGATCGCCGAGGTCGGTCAGCAGGCCGAGAGAGTCGCGGTACTCGCCCACCGGGTCGGCGTCGCCGCCGGGCACGAACACGCTGGTGACCCCGACCGCGGTCAGCCGGGCCACGATGTCCTTCAGCTCGGCCTTGTCACGCACCATCCGCGCCGCCAGGTGGGGGACGACGGCGTACCCCTCGGCCACCAGCCGCTCCGCCGTCGCCAAGGTCAGCTCGAGTCCCTTGGTGGGCGAGGCCGTCACGGTGAGCTGGACGTCGCGCGGGACGGCCGCCAGCACCTTCTCCTCGATCGTCGGCGTGGGCAGGACCTCGTAGCGCGCGCGCTCGAGCAGGCGGAGCACGGTGGCCGCGTCCTTGTTGCGCATAGTGGAACCCGTTTCGTGATACGCACCATGGGGTCGCCACAGAGTATCGCCCGGCGCCGGCCCGCGCTACGAGATCGGCCGGCTCCGCGCGCAGCGCCCCGCCCACCGACTGTCGTCGGGGGCGGGGCGTGCTCGCTGCGGGAGCGTGGGTCAGGGACTGCCCACCGTGACCCCCGGCGCCGACCAGGTCCGGCTGGCGTCGACGAGCACCGGCGACCCGGTCACGCCCGGCCCGAACGAGCCGGTCACCCCGGCGTCGAACCCGAGGCGGTACAGGTCGCCCGTGGCGGACTCGGCGTAGTAGAGCCAGCCGTTCGAGGTGAACATCCCTCGCAGCCCGGCCGCCGGCAGCGCACCCGGCCGGCGCCTCGAACCGGACCGCGCCCACGATTTCGCTCTCGGGGGTGAACCACCGCCAGAACAGGCGGCCGTCACCCACGAGCGTGTAGTAGATCCGGCTGGTGCCGACGTCGTAGAACATGCCCGTGACGTTCGGGGCGTCCCCGAGGAACGTGCCGCCGTACAGATCGACCGTCCGTGGCGCACCCAGCGTGCTCCCGCTCATCGCCCGCGCCCGCAGCGTGCCATCCGACCACGCGGTGTAGAGCGTCGACCCGACGACGAAGGCTCCCCGCGCCTGGTGGAAGGCGTCGTTGCCGGGGATCGTGGTCGTCGCCCCGGGGACGCCGGACGCGTCCACAGGGGTGAGGTCGACCTCGTCACTCGCACCACCGCCGCCCGCCGGAGCGGACCGGTCGATGATCTCGATGGCGTTCACGAGCGGGTTCTCCACCTGGTGGGCGAAGTCGATGTCGACGCCGTCACCGTCTGCGGTGACGTCGAAGGACTCCAGGAAGCCGACCTGGTGCCCGTGCAGGGCGACCAGGTCCTCGTCGGTCAGCACCTCGGTCCCGTCCAGCGACACGTCGAAGACCCGGGTGCCGGGCGTCGAGGTCCCGCTGTACTGGTTGGCGAAGTAGAGCCGCACCGTGATGGGCGTCCCCGGCGTCACCGGGAAGTTCACTCCATCTCGGGGGCCGCGCCCGGGTCCCACCGCTCGGTCTGGAAGAGCGCTGCCGGCGCCCCGTCGTCGGCCGAGGACGGCACCGAGGCATCGAGCGTGACCGTCGAGGGCCAGCTGGAGGCGTTGCTCCCGCTGGTGCGGTACGGCGAGGTGCCGGCCGTGTCGGCGGACCAGTCCGGCCCGTCGTCCACGCTCAGCAGCTGCGGGCCGCCCGCGTTCACGCGATAGAGCACCGACGGGTCCGCGGCCGCGCCCGCGCGGCCGAGCTGCACGACGTTGCCGGGCAGCTCGGGCGCGGTCACCGGCCCGATGACCTGGCCGCCGGCCAGCGGGAGGTAGGCGATCCGCTTGCGGACCTCGCCACCGAAGCGGTTGGTGTCCGACCCGAGCCAGAGCCCCCCGTCGGTCGCCAGCATGTCGAAGACCCCGACGCCCCGAGCCCGGTAGGCGTCCCAGCTGAACGGCAGGCCGGTCGCCGGATCCAGCGCCACGATCCCCTCGTGCGGAACAGCCCCAGGTCCGGCCCGGTCACCGGCGTAGGGGTTGTTGACCCAGCGCATATGGCCCCCGGCGTACACCGCCACGCCCGTGGCGGCGACGGCGTAGGTCGTGTCACCGCCGGTGTGGTCGATCCAGGTCGGCTGCTGGCCGGCTCCGGAACGATCGGTCTCCCACCGCGTGATCGTGTCGCACAGGCTGGTGGAGCCGCGGTAGGCCCCTGTCGTGCTGATGATGAAGTACGACCCGTCCGGCGCGAAGTCCAGATCCCGCAGGTAGGTGTTGAACACGGCAGCGCACGCGTTCGGGAACAGGTCGGTCGACCAGTCGGACAGGGCCGAGGTAGCGCCACTGGTGTCGATCATGGCGATCTGGTGGCGCGGCTGGCCGTCGACGGTGGCGAAGTTGCCGATCGCCACGAGCCGGTCGCCGGCCGGCGTCAGGTCGAACTTCGTGACTGCCGTGCTGCCGCCGTTGTTGACGCCCGCGAACGTCGGGGTGAGGCGGTTGGTCAGCGCCCCGGTGCCGGCGTTCAGGCTGGCCATCCGGGAGCGGTCCTGGCCGGCCACCCGGCTGAACGCGCCTGCGATGAAGAGCTGGTTCCCGACCAGCTTCATGTCCCTCACCCGGCCGTTGACCCGCCCGGGCGCGAAACCGTTCACGACGTTGCCGTTGTTGACGTTGAGCCGCACCACCTTGCGGCGCGTCTCGCCGTTCACGTTGTTGAACTTGCCGCCGACGTACACGGTGCTGCCGTCACCCGCTGACGCGAGCGTGTCGACCGCGCCGTCGAGGGTGGGATGGAAGCCGGTACTCACCGCACCGGTGGTGGCGTCGAACGCCAGGATCCGCGAGCGGCTGTACGTCGTCCCGCTCTTGGTGACCGACGAGAACGTGCCTCCCAGGACGATCGTGTTGCCGACCTGAGCGATCGCGAGCACGCGGCCGTTCTCCACGTTCGGCGTGAAGTTGGCCGGGTTGGTGGTGACCAGCGACGGCTGCTGGATCGACGCCGTCGCTGCGGGCGAGAGCAGTGCCAGCAGGGCAGTGACTACCCCCAGGCATGCCGAAATAAGGATCGCGCGGTAGTACCGCATGTGAGTCCCCCCATGTCGTCTCTTTGTCGTGGGCGAACCCCGACCGACGACGCCCCCCGGCGCCGCCGGAACCCAGGACTCTTCTTCGACCAGAACATGGATCCCACTGGTCCCGCAACCCCCCACGCGCACCTTTTGCCAAGGTGGATCACGCTCGACCGGCCCGTCCCGGGGGCCGGGAGAAGCGCGGCAATGGCCGATGGGGTCGCACAATGGAGCCGTGATCCGACCCGCTGACGCCCGCCAGCTCCGGGCGGCGCTGGGGCGCCTCGACCGGCCCTGGCAGCCCCGCTCCGGCGACCGGTTCTGCATCCCCGACCGTGACCTGGACGACATGATCTTCGTCGTCGCCGAGATGACGATCGAGGTCGAGCAGGCCGCCGGCGGGCCGCTGGTGCGCTTCAACGGGACCACCGAGTGGGCGCTGGACACCATCGCCGCCGAAGACGTGCTGTGGCTGCCGTGGGAGCACCAGCTGCGCGAGCTCCTCGGCGCACGGTTCGCGAGTCTCGAGGCGCCGTCCGCGCCCGATGCCTCCGCGAACCCGCCCTCCACGCAGTACGCCGTCACGCTCACCGACGGCCGGCGGTTCGTGGACCGCGACCCCGAGCGGGCCTACCTGGCGGCCGTGCTGGATCTGCTCGACGCTGCCCTGCTCGACCCTGCCCTGCCCGACCCTGCTCTGCTCGACCCGGCCTAGCCGGGGCGCTCGGCCGGGCTCACGAGGGAAGAACGGTGAGTCCCCGAGTGGTCCAGCGGCGGCCATCGTCCACCAGCCGCGGTCGGCCCGTCACTCCGGCGCCGGGGCTGCCTGGGCTGCCGGCGTCGAAGCGGATGCGGTAGAGGCCTCCGTCGTCGGCTCGTGCGAAGTACAGCCAGCCGTCGGAGGCGAACATGCCCGCGATGTGCTCGGTCGGCAGCCTCCCCGCCGACATCGGGAAGCGGACTGCCCCCACCAGCTGGCTCTCGGGGTTGAACCACCGCCAGTAGAGCCGGTCCCGGCCCTCGAGGGTGTAGTAGATCCGCCTGGTGGGGAGGTCGACCAGGATGCCCGTGACCGAGGCGGCGTCGTTCCCGAACCGCCCACCGAAGAGGTCCACCTGGCCGCTGGTCCCGAAGCCTCGGGTGGTGATCGTGCGCGCCAGGAACCGGCCGTTGAACCAGGGCGTGTACAGGGTCCGCCGACCACGAAGGCGCCTCGCGCCCGCCGGAACTTCACCTTCGTCGTGAGGGTCGTGGTCTGCCCCACCTCGCCGTTGGCGTCCAGCTGGGTGAAGCGCACCTCGTCGGCCGCACGGGTGCTGCCGTGGCGGCCCAGCTGGCCGACCTGGCCCGGCAGCGCCGGAGCGGTGAGGGTCGGCAGCACCTCGCCGCCCTCCAGAGGCAGGAACGCGATGCGAGCGCGCCGCTCGCCCTGGATCCACTCCGTGTCCGAGCCCACCCAGAGCCCGTCCTCGGTGGCCAGCAGGTCGAAGACGCCGATGCCGCGCTGCTTGCTGGCCGCCCAGGTGTAGGGCAGCCCGGAGATCGGGTCGAGGGCCGCGATGCCCTCGTGCGGCACCGCGCCCTCGCCGGGCACCGCCCGGCCGAAGGGGTTGTTGAGCCAGCGCATGTGACCGCCCACGTAGACCGCCGCCTCGGTCACCGCCACGGAGTCGAGGGTGTCACCGCCGGTGTGGTCGATCCACGTGGGCTGCTGCCGCTCACCGGAGCGGTCGGTCTCCCAGCGCGATGCCGAGTCGCACAGGGTGTCGCCGCCGTGGTAGCCGCCGGTGGTGACGACGACGAAGTAGGACCCGTCCGGGGAGAACGCGACATCGCGCAGGTAGGTGTTGAACTTCTTGCTGCACACGTCCGGGAAGCGGTGCGTGGCCCAGGCGGTGACGGCGTACTGGTCGTTCACCAGGGCGAGCTGCGCCACCTGGCCTCGCGGCTGCCCGTCGACCTCGGTGAAGTTGCCGACCGCCACCAGCCGGGAGCCGTCCTCGGTGAGGTCGATCTTGACGACGTTGGGACGGCCGCCGTTGTTGACCCCCGAGAAGGTGGAGACCAGACGCGACGTCAGGGCACCGGTGCCGGCAGCCAGGCTCGCGACCCCGCCCCGGGGCTCCCCGTCGACCACAGTGAAGGCGCCCGCGATGAGGACCTGGCCCCCGGCCACCTTGAGGTCCTTGACCTGACCGTTGATGGGCGGCGCGTCGAACTGCTCGATGACCTGCCCGGTCGAGACGTCCAGCTGCACCAGCTTGCGATGCCGCTCTCCGTTGACGGTGGTGAAGCCACCCGCGACGTAGACCCTGCTGTCCGAGGCAGGCGCCAGCGCCGTGACCTCACCGTCGAGCTCGGGCGCGAACGTCACGCGCACCCGGCCGGTGGACTCGTCGAAGGCCACGAGCCCGGTGCGCTGGAAGCTGGCGCCGCGCTGGCTGACCGACGTGAACGTGCCGCCGAGCACCATCGTGTCGCCCACCTGGGCGATCGCCAGCACCTCGCCGTCGTCGACATTCGGGGTGTAGTTGGCCGGGTCGGTGCTCACCAGCACGCGGCCTTCGTCGGCCACCGCGAAGGGAGCCAGGGGCGTGGCGAGCGGCGCCAGGGTCAGGGCCAGCACCAGGACCAGGAGCAGGCCTAGACGCGAATGCCACCCGTTGGCAGGCGTGAGCGCGCAGGCAGACCGCATGTGTTCCCCCCAGAACGTGTTGTCGTCCTGGCAGGTGCCGCCGGCCCCCGAGCGGTTCCCCCCATGTGGCGTCAGGACGTCGACAGCACTCCAACACGCCAGCGCACGAATTGCAAGTTTGTGCAACAGGGGCTGTGGACCAGTCCTGCCCCGGGAGCGCGCCGGCCGCCTGATCAGTCCGACCGGTGACCGGCGGCGTCGAGGGCGCTGCGGACCCTGCCAGCCAGGGCCGGTGGCACCACCGAGTCGGGGTCGCGCAGCCCGCCGAGAGCCTCGGTGACGCCGACGATGCTGGCGTACAGCGCGGGGCAGGTCGGGCAGCCGGCCAGGTGCTGCTCCAGCATGGCGCGCGCGGCCTGGCCGAGCTCGCCGGCGAGGTACTCGTCGATGCGCGACCGGGCCTCCCAACAGTTCATCGGGACACCTCGGGTGGCGGCCCGGCGCTCCACCCCGCCCGCCAGGGCGGTGACGAGCATCGCCCGCCCCCGGCGGATCCGCTGCTTGGCCGCGGGCAGCGAGACCTGCTGCACCTCGGCCAGCTGGGCCGCGGTGAGCCCTTCAACGTCGTGGAGGACGACGGCCGTGCGGTAGGGCACCGGCAGTCGCACCAGGGCGTCGTACAGCTCATCGCGCACCTCCGCACGCAGCAGCACCTGGTCTGCGTCGACGGTGTAGGCGTCGTCGCGCCACGCGTCCTCGACAGCCAGCGCGAGCACCTCGTCGTCGACCGGTTCGGCCGACCGGCGGCGGGCGTCGTCGACGAACCGGTGGTACATCACTCGATGCAGCCAGGTGGCCGGGGCGGAGTCGCCCCGGAACTGGTCGGCGCGCTCGAGCGCGCGGACCACGGTGTCCTGGACCAGGTCCTCGGCGCGGGCCGGGTCGCGGGTGAGGGCGAGCGCGTAGCGGAGCAGGCCGGGCAGCTCGGCCTCGACCTGCTCCGCGCGCAACGTCACGGCTGTGACGATAGCCGCCGGCGCAGCGGGAGTGGTCGAAGTACGCCGGGCGGCCGGCGGCTCAGTGCGCCTTGACCTTGCAGGTGTTGACGCCGATCAGGCGGTAGAGGGGGCAGAAGCCGGTGAAGGCGGTGACCAGCATGACCGCTGCGACGACCAGCAGGATGATCCCGCCGACGCTGCCGGCGCCGACCACGAAGGCGATGACGGCCGCGGCGATGCCCAGGACGATGCGGATGACCTTGTCGGCGCTTCCGACGTTGGTGTTCATGGTGGGGGTCCTTCCATGGGGTTGTCTTCCCACCATGGACGGACAAGAGGCCCGGAGGGATACCACCTCCCCCGCCGCTGGCGCGTGACTTGCGCCACAGGTGGCCGGCCGGTGACAGTGTGCGCATGCCCCGTCAGCCCGCCACCGCCGCCTCCCGCACCTCGCGATCGCGCGCGGCGTCCGACGTGCCCGTGGGCATCGACTTCGGCGGCAGCGGCATCAAGGGCGCCCCCGTCGACCTGGCCGAAGGCGAGTTCGCCGCCGACCGGGTCCGCATCGACACGCCCCAGCCCTCGACGCCGGACGCCGTCGCCGAGGTCTTCGCCGAGCTGCTCGAGGGCTTCCCGGCGCGAGCGGGCCGGTCGGGGTCACCGTGCCGGGGATCGTGCGGCACGGTGTGGTGCCTCCGCCGCCAACATCGACGATGCCTGGATCGGCACCGACGCCGACCGTCTGTTCACGAAGGCAACCGGGCGCGACGTCCACGTGGTGAACGACGCCGACGCGGCCGGGCTGGCCGAGGCACGGTACGGCGCAGCGCGCGGCCAGCACGGGCTGGTCATCGTCACCACGCTCGGCACCGGCATCGGCTCGGCCTTCATCTACCGCGGGTGCTGGTGCCGAACTCCGAGCTCGGCCACCTGGAGATCCGCGGCGTGGGCGCCGAGACCCGGGCGGCCAACAGCGCCCGGGAGAGCGAGGGGCTGTCTTGGGCGGAGTGGGCCGAGCGACTCACCGAGTTCTTCAGCACCGTCGAGCGGCTGTTCTCCCCGACCTGCTCGTCGTCGGCGGCGGGGTCAGCAAGAAGGCCGACGAGTTCCTGCCCCTGGTGCGCATCGACACCCCGATCGTCCCGGCCAAGCTGCGCAACAAGGCCGGCATCGTGGGGGCCGCTCTCTACGCCCGAGACGGATAGCCCGCCCCGGCTAGCCGTCGTGGCCGGGTGAGCGTCGGCGGGGCATCGCGAGCAGCAGGAGCACGAGCGCGACGACCTGCGCGGCACCGACGACGACCACGAGGTCGGTGCGTCCTCCGGCGTACAGCCAGCCGGCCAGCGCCCCACCGGCGAGGGCGGCCACGCCCTGGAAGGCGGCGAACACGCCGTACGCCGTCGCCAGCCGCGCCGCGGGCACCACGTCGGCGACCAGGGCCTTCACCGTCGAGTCCATGACCCCCGTGGCGGCGCCCCACAGGCCGATCCCCACCAGCGCCGGGCCCAGCTCCGGCGCGAGGGCCAGCGCCGGCACCGCGGCCACCCCGACGGGCAGGGCGAGCAGGGTGCGCGGACCCCACCGGTCGTAGAGCAGTCCGGTGCCGAGCGCCGACAACGCCTCGATCGCCATCGCGCCGGCGTACACCACGGGCACCACGGCCGTCGAGACCAGCCCGGCGGCGACCAGGTGGAAGGAGATGACGCCGAAGGTCATCAGGCCTAGCGTCGTCGCGCCACACGCTCCCGCGACCTTCAGGAACGAGCTCGGCAGCCGTCCCTCGTCGACCGGCGCCGGGCGGGCGGCGGCGAAGCGACCCGGGTCGGGACGCGGCGACGCAGCACGCCCAGCAGCACCATCGCCACCACGCCCGGCACCGCGAGCACCGCCAGGCCCGGCCAGGTGCGCGCGGTGAGCGCCACCGTGCCGGCCACCAGCAGGGGGCCGGCGAACGCGCCGACCTGGTCCAGTGCCTTGTGGACCGCGAAGCCCCGGCCGCCGCCGACCGCGCGGGCGGCGTGCGCGAGCAGGGCGGTCTTGGACGGGCTGCGCACCGCCTTGCCGGTGCGCTCCAGCACCACCAGGCTCGCCGCGAGCACCAGCCCGGCCGGGCCGACGAACGGCGCCAGCGCCATCAGCGGCACGCAGACCGCGGTGAGGGCGTAGCCAACCCAGGTCCACGTCCAGTGGCGGCCGCTCCGGTCGGCGAGCGGCCCCGAGAACAGCCGGAAGCCGAGCGCCGCGGCCTCCCCCGCCCCGGTCACCACCCCGACGGTGAGCGCGCTGGCCCCGAGCGAGCCTAGGTAGGGCCCGGTGATCGACCGCGCGCCCTCGTAGACGAGGTCCGCGGCCAGGCTGACCGCGCCGAACCACACCACGGTCCGCCAGGGCGACCAGGCCGGGGCCGGGTGGGTGGCCGTGGCCCTACTCCTCACCGGCGCCAGCACCCGCCGGCCGGGTCCGACGGCGGTGCCGCACCCACGCCACCACGACGGCCACCGCGAGCACCACGCCGATCACCGCACCGGTCTGGCCGAGCCGGGTGGCCACCTGCTGGTAGGACGCCCCGGCGAAGAAGCCGAGCAGGGTGACCGCCACCCCCAGGCGACCGCCCCGGCGACGTTGTAGGCGAGGAACGTGCGGTAGTGCATCCGGCTCGCGCCGGCGAGGGCCGGCATCACCGCGCGCAGGAACGCCGTCCAGCGACCGAGCACCACGGCCCGGCCGCCGCGGGCCCGGAGGTAGCCCTGGGCCGCCTCCAGCTGGCGGCGATGCCGCCGCAGCGGGCGTACGGCGAGCAGCCGAGGGCCGAGCCGGTGCCCCACCTCGAAGCCGACCGAGTCCCCGAGCACCGCCGCGACCACCACGAGCGCCAGCAGCAGCCCCAGCGTGAGCCGCCCGGTGCTGGCCAGGACGCCCCCCAGCAGCACGGCCGTCTCCCCGGGCAGCACGAACCCGACGAACAGGGCGGCCTCCCCGAACACCAGCGCGCCGATGAGGGCGTAGGCCACGGGGGGCGGCACGGCCAGCAGCTGGTGGACGATCTGGCTCAACGGGCACCTCCGCCTCCCATCGTCGCAGGTCAGGCCAACATGTCGAGGGAGCACCGACCGGCTCTGGACCCGCCCCGGGGCGAGCCTGGCAGGATCGAGGCATGACACCGGCCCACGCTGCCTCCATGCCATCGGGTCGCCCCGCCCCGGCTACGGGGTCGTCGGCTACGGGGTTGTCGGCTACGGGGTCGACGCCGGGCGGGCGCATCGAGGTCCGCGACCTGACCAAGAGGTTCGGCAGCTTCACCGCCGTCGACCGGCTGAGCTTCTCCGTCGACCCGGGCCGGATCACCGGATTCCTCGGCCCGAACGGCGCCGGCAAGACGACGACCCTGAGGATCCTGCTGGACCTGGTGCGGCCGACGTCCGGCACGGCGACCATCGGCGGCGTGCACTACACCCAGCTGGCCGACCCGCTCGGCACCGTCGGCGCGTCGCTGGGCGACCAGCTTCCACCCCGGCCGCTCCGGTCGCGACCACCTGCGCGTGCTCGCCGCCGCGGCCGGCATCCCGGTCACCCGGGTCGACGAGATGCTGGAGATGACCGGCATCCCGGCCTTCGCCTCCCGCCGCGCGGGTGCCTACTCGATGGGCATGCGGCAGCGGCTCGCCCTCGCGGCCGCCCTGCTCGGCGACCCGCAGGTCCTGCTCCTGGACGAGCCCGCCAACGGGTTGGACCCCGAGGGGATCCGCTGGCTGCGGGGCTGCTGCGCTACCTCGCGGGCGAGGGGAAGACGATTCTGGTGTCCAGCCACCTGCTCAGCGAGGTGCAGCAGACGGTCGACGAGCTGGTGATCATCGCCAACGGTCAGCTCGTGATGCAGGGGCCGCTGGCCGAGTTGCAGCAGGGGGGTGGGTCGATCGTGCGCACCTCCGACCCCACGGCCCTCGCCGCGGCGCTCACCGCGGCGGGCGTCGGCGTCTCCCTCGGCTCGGACGGCGCCCTGGAGACCGACACCCACGACCTGCGGCTGGTCGGCGACCTGGCACTGCGCGCCGGGCTCCCGATCTGGGAGCTCACGGAGCGGCAGGCCGATCTCGAGGCCCTGTTCTTCCGGCTCACCGACGGCACCAACCGCAACGCCGGGCTGGAGCTGCCACCACCCGGCGAACCGCCCGCGTCGGCCAGGCTGGGAGCACCCGCCGCGGGCACGGAGGAGACGTCGTGAGCGGTCTGGGTCGGGAGGTCCGCGCGGAGCTGTTGAAGTTCGTCACCACGCGGCTGTGGTGGGGGATGGCCATCGCCGTGGTGGTCACCGCGGCGGCGTTCGCGGTGATCTTCGGGATCATCCTCAACAGCGAGGCCTTCACCCAAGGGCAGGGCGGCGCGCCGCTCGGCGACGCCACGCAGGTCGCGAACTCGGTCTACAGCGCGGGGCTCGGCGTGGGCTACCTGCTGCTGCTCACCATCGGGGTGATGCAGATCGGCTCGGAGTACCGCCACATGACCATCACCTCCACCTTCCTGGCCACCCCCCACCGGGCGCGCGTCATGGCGGCCAAGGTGATCGCCCTGCTGGTCATCGGCGCGGCGTACGGCGTGCTGTCCCTGGCCGGGTCGGTGACCGCGGGGGCGATCACCCTCAAGGCGCAGGGGCTGGCGGCGTTCCCGTCCGCGGAGGTCTACCGCACCATCGCGCTGAGCCTGCTGGTGCTCGGGCTCTGGGCGCTCATCGGGCTCGGGATCGGGATCCTCATCCCCCACCAGGTCGCGGCGCTGCTCATCGGCGTCGGGGTCGCGTGGATCGTCGAGCCGGTGCTGGTCTTCGGGCTGTCGTTCTGGACGTTCGCCCGCGAGCACATCGTGAGGTTCTTCCCCTCCGAGGCGACGAACGCGGTCGTCAACGCCGTGCAGAACTCACCGGACTCGGTGCGGCTGTCCTGGTGGGCGGGGGCGCTCGTGCTCGCCGGGTACGCCGCCGTGCTGGCCGGCCTGGGCACGCTGCGCGTGCTGCGCCAGGACGTGAGCTGACGGGCGCTACTTCACCACCGAGTGGGTGATCCGCCGGGACTTGCCGAGGAAGTAGATCCCCGGCAGCGTCTCGAACCCGTCGCTCGGGTTCTGCTTCAGCGTCGACCAGGTGATCCGCAGCGTGCCGGTGCGGTCGTTCGAGACGAAGAAGATCGCCCCACCGCCCTCGTTCGCGTGGTTGCCCTGCACGAGCGTGCCGGCGAGCTTGAGCCGGAAGGTGTTGCCGTCGAGGTAGATCGCTCCGCCCGAGCCCCCGCCCTTGGTGCCGGGGCGGGCGGGGTTGGCGCCATGGCCGACGGCCCGGTTGTCGAGGAAGCGGCTGTTGTAGACCTCCCAGCTCACCCCGATGCTGGAGAGCGCCGAGCCGTTGCTGCACACGCCGCGCTTGAAGGTGCTGCCGACAACGTAGACCGGCTTCCCGTCGTACTGCGAGAGCGCGCGCACCGCGGCGCCGCCGAGGTCGGGGCCGTGCTTGTCGCAGCGGTTGCGCACGAACGTCGAGTCGACGATCTTGAGCCGGCCGCCGCGGGCGAAGATGGCGCCGCCGCCACCGCCGTCGTAGGTCTTGCCGGTGGAGTTGCCGCGCACCAGGCGCAGGTGCTGCACCACCAGCCGCGGCGTCGCCTGGTTGTCGCAGTGGCTGGTCGTCCAGGTCTGCTTGGGGTCGCAGGTGTTCTGGTAGAAGATGCGGTGCCTGCCGTCGCCGCTCAGGGTCACCAGGCCCTCCCCGTCGAGCACCACCTGTCGGCTGGTGTTGACCACCTTGGCGGTCCGCTTCATCACGATCGTCACCGGGTCCGGTCCGCACCGGAACCGGATGATCCCGCCGCGCCGGACCGCGCGCACCACCGCGCGCGAGGTGCACGACTGCGGCGTGCCGTCGCCCACCCACCGATCGGGGTGGCTGGTGTCCACGGCCTGCGCCTCGGCGGGCACGGGAACCGGCTTCACACCCCGCGCGGCGGCGAGGACGAGGGGCTGGGCCCGAGCCACGGTGGCGGGCGCCAGCGCCGCGCCCGCGAGCGCGAGGACCACCAGCAGACCCAGGGCTCGTGCTCGCATGACCCCCCAGCCTGCCAGACCGGTCGCCTGGCGCACACTGGAACCGTGCCCACCGACCCGTCCTCGCCGTTCGACGAGGTGCTGGCGCAGCGCGCCGCCGACGCCCTGGCCGAGCTCGCCGCCGCCACCGGCGGCGCCGCCGTCTGCCGGATCGGCGAAGACCGGGTCACCACCGTGAAGCGGCTCGAAGGACGCTCGACCGCACTGGCTGATCTAGTCCGGCGCCGCCGCCAGCATCCCGACGAGGATCCAGCCGCGAGCCTGGCCGCCGTCCGCTGTCGGTGGCAGCAGACTCCCCGGCTCTCGCCGGTGTGGGAGACCTACGCCGATGCCGGGCTCGAGTCGCTCGCCGAGCTCGCGGTCGCTGCCGGGTAGCCCCCGGTGGACACGCGAGGCCGCAGGTCTAGGGTCGGAAGCCAGGGCGGTGCACCGGGCACGGGCGGCCCGGGCTCGGCACCCGCGACCCGACCGACGTCGACCAGTCCAGGAGGCTCCGCGTGACCGACGACCAGCCGACCCGGGACGGCCAGCGGGACGTTGCGCAGGACGTCGCTCCCCCGAGCGCTCTCGGGTCGGGTCGCAAGCGGTCCGGGCCGGTCCGCACCCAGCGCCCGGTGTACGTCGACCTGCTGCCGCCGTGCAACCAGCGGTGCCCGGCGGGCGAGAACATCCAGGCCTGGCTGGCCCACGCCAAGGCCGGCCGCCACGAACAGGCCTGGCGGCAGCTCACCGAGGACAATCCGTTCCCCGCCATCCACGGCCGGGTCTGCTACCACCCGTGCGAGGACGCCTGCAACCGGGCGCAGATGGACGGCTCGGTCTCCATCCACGCGGTTGAGCGGTTCCTCGGCGACACCGCCATCGACCACGACTGGTCCTTCGAGGTGCCGCGCGAGCGCTCGGGCAGGCGGGTGCTGGTGGTCGGCTCGGGGCCGAGCGGGCTGTCGGCGGCCTACCACCTGGTCCGGCTCGGTCACGAGGTCGTCGTCCGCGACAACTCGCCGCTGGCCGGCGGGATGATGCGCTACGGCATCCCGTCCTACCGGCTGCCGCGGCGGATCCTGGACGCCGAGATCCGCCGCATCGCCCAGCTCGGCGTCCGGTTCGAGCAGGACCACGTGGTCACCGACCTGCAGGCCGAGATGGCGGAGGGCGGCTTCGACGCCGCCTTCGTGGCGGTCGGCGCGCACCTGTCCAAGCGCGTGAACATCCCGAACCAGGACGCCGGCCGGGTGCTCGACGCGGTCGCCTTCCTGCGCGGGGTCGAGTCCGGCGAGCAGCGCGAGGTGAGTGGGCGGGTCGCGGTGTACGGCGGCGGCAACACCGCGATGGACGCAGCGCGGGTCGCCCGTCGGCTCGGCGCCGACGACACGGTGATCGTCTACCGCCGTACCCGCGACCAGATGCCGGCCCACGACGAGGAGGCCGCCGAGGCCGAGGAGGAGGGGGTGCGGATCAACTGGCTGCGCACCATCGCCTCCATGGACGAGCACGAGCTCACCGTGGAGATCCAGGAGCTGGACGAGCAGGGCAAGCCGCACGGCACCGGCCAGTTCGAGACGCTGGCGGCCGACACCGTGATCCTCGCGCTCGGCCAGGAGAGCGACACCCGCTTCCTGGCCGGGCTGGCCGGGGTCGAGTTCGACGGCGACGTGGTGCGGGTCGACCCGCAGACGCTGATGACCAGGGCCCCGGGGTCTTCGCCGGTGGGGACGCCGTTCCCAGCGAGCGCACGGTGACCGTCGGGGTGGGTCACGGCAAGAAGGCGGCGCGCAGCATCGACGCGTGGCTGCGTGGCGGCGCCGGCCCGGCCCGGGCCAAGCACGACGTGGCCACGCTCGACAAGCTGCACCTGTGGTACTTCGGCGAGCACACCCAGCGTCAGCAGGCCGAGCTCGACCCGGGCGAGCGGGTCCGGGCGTTCGACGAGGTGGTGTCCGGGCTGGCTGCGGAGGAGGCGCGGTTCGAGGCCGGGCGCTGCCTGTCGTGCGGCAACTGCTTCGAGTGCGACGGCTGCCTGGGCTCGTGTCCGGAGGACGCGGTCATCAAGCTGGGGGTGGGGCACCGCTACCGCTTCGACTACGACCGCTGCACCGGGTGCGGCACCTGCGAGCGGCAGTGCCCGGTGCACGCGATCGAGATGATCCCCGAGCCCTGGCCGGGAGCCCCGTCGACCGCCGGCCAGGAGGGCTGACATGCGCGCGACCATCGACGGCAACGAGGCCGCTGCGGACGTCGCCTACCGGCTCAACGAGCTGTGCGCGATCTACCCGATCACCCCGTCCTCGACGATGGCCGAGCTGGCCGACGAGTGGGCCAGCCACCAGCGACCGAACGTGTGGGGGACGGTGCCCACCGTCATCGAGATGCAGAGCGAGGGCGGCGCGGCCGGAGCGCTCCACGGTGCGCTGCAGGCGGGGGCGCTCGCCACGACGTTCACGGCGTCGCAGGGCCTGCTGCTGATGATCCCGAACATGTACAAGATCGCCGGTGAGCTGACGTCCTCGGTGATCCACGTGGCCGCGCGCTCGCTCGCGGCGCAGGGGCTGTCGATCTTCGGCGACCACCAGGACGTGATGGCGGTCCGCCAGACCGGCTTCGCCCTGCTGTCGTCGGGCTCGGTGCAGGAGGCCCACGACCTCGCCCTCGTCGCCCAGGCCGCCACCTTGCGGGCCCGGGTGCCGATCGTGCACTTCTTCGACGGCTTCCGCACCTCGCACGAGCTCTCCACCATCGACCTGCTCGACGACGACGTGCTGCGCGCCGTCGTCCCCGAGGAGCTCGTCCGGGCGCACCGGCTGCGGTCGCTGTCGCCCGAGCGCCCGGTGGTGCGCGGCACGGCGCAGAACCCGGACGTGTACTTCCAGGCCCGCGAGACGGTCACGCCGTTCTACGCCGCCACGCCGGGCATCGTGCAGTCGGTGATGGACGAGCTCGCGGGGCACAGCGGCCGCGGCTACCACCTGGTCGAGTACGACGGCCACCCGGAGGCCGAGCGCGTGGTGGTGGTCATGGGCTCGGGCGGCCAGACGGTGACCGAGACCGTGCGCCACCTGGTCGACGCCGGCGAGCGGGTCGGGGTCGTGCGGCTGCGGCTCTACCGGCCCTTCCCGGCCGAGCAGCTGCTGGCCGCGCTCCCGCCGACGACCCGGGCCGTCGCCGTCCTGGACCGCACCAAGGAGCCGGGGGCGGGCGGCGAGCCACTCTTCCTCGACGTCGTGGCCGCGCTCTCCGAAGGGGTGAGCACCGGATCGGTGGCGGCCATGCCCCGGGTCGTCGGGGGTCGCTACGGCCTGTCGTCGAAGGAGTTCACGCCCGGCATGGTCGCCGGCGTGTACGCCGCACTCGCGCGGCCCGACGCCCCCGCCCGGTTCACCGTAGGCATCCACGACGACGTGAGCGGCTCCTCGCTCGACTACGACGCCGACCTGGACATCGAGGACGAGGAGACGCTGCGCGCGGTGTTCTTCGGCCTTGGCTCCGACGGCACCGTCGGGGCCAACAAGAACACCATCAAGATCCTCGGCGCCGACGAGTCGCTCTATGCCCAGGCCTACTTCGTCTACGACTCCAAGAAGTCGGGCGGCAGCACCATCTCCCACCTGCGCTTCGGCCCCCACCCGATCCGCGCGCCGTACCTCGTGCGGCAGGCCGGCTTCGTGGGCTGTCACCACCTCAACCTGCTGGAGAAGCTCGACGTGCTCGGCGTCGCGCGCCCGGGGGGCACGCTCCTGCTGAACGCCCCCCTCCCCGCCGACCAGGTGTGGGACGCCCTGCCCGGCCCGATCCAGGAGCAGATCGTGGCCAAGGGGCTGCGGCTGTTCGCGATCGACGCGGGTCGCGTCGCGCGGGACGCCGGGCTGCCGGGCCGCACCAACACCGTGCTGCAGACCTGCTTCTTCGCCATCTCGGGGGTGCTCCCCCGCGACGAGGCGATCGCCCAGGTCAAGGCGGCCATCCGCAAGACCTACGGCCGCCGCGGGCTGGAAGTGGTCGCCCGCAACGAGGCCGCCGTCGACGCGGCGCTCGGCCAGCTGCACGAGATCATGGTGCCGGCCGCTGCGACGTCGGCGCGGCCGCTGCCGCCGGTGGTCCAGCTCCGCGCCCGAGTTCGTCCGCACGGTCACGGCCGCGATGATGGCCGGCCGCGGGGACGAGCTGCCGGTGAGCGCGCTGCCGGTCGACGGCACCTGGCCGAGCGGCACGACGGCGTATGAGAAGCGGCGAATCTCCGATCGGGTCGCCCAGTGGGACCCGGAGGCGTGCATCCAGTGCGGCAACTGCGCCTTCGTGTGCCCGCACGCGGTGATCCGGGCGAAGTTCTACGACGCCGAGGCGCTGGTCGACGCCCCGGCCGGGTTCCCCTCTGCCGCGCTCAACGCCGTGGGGCTGCCCGAGAGCCGCTACACCCTGCAGGTCTACACCGAGGACTGCACCGGCTGCGGGCTGTGCGTGGAGGCCTGCCCGATCACGGCAGTGCCCGGCACCGACGTCAAGGCCATCAACCTCACCGACGACCGGACGGTCCTGGACGCGGGCGTCGACCAGGTGGCGTTCTTCGAGTCGCTCCCGGTGAACTCGCGCAGCCGGGTGGACCTCGGCACCGTGCGCGGTACGCAGTTCCTCCAGCCGCTCTTCGAGTTCTCCGGGCGTGTGCCGGCTGCGGTGAGACGCCGTACCTGAAGCTGCTGACCCAGCTCTTCGGCGACCGGGCGGTCGTGGCCAACGCCACGGGCTGCTCGTCCATCTACGGCGGCAACCTGCCCACCACCCCCTGGGCCAAGAACGCCGAGGGCCGCGGGCCGGCCTGGTCGAACTCGCTGTTCGAGGACAACGCCGAGTTCGGGCTGGGCATGCGGCTGGCCGCCGACCTGCACACCCGGCTCGCGCGGCAGCGGCTCACCGAGCTGCGCGAGGACGTCGGCAGCGGGCTGGCCGACGAGATCCTCGGGGCCGAGCAGCTGCGCGAGTCCCAGCTGGGGTCCCAGCACGAGCGGATCGAGCGGCTGCTGCGTCGCCTCGACGAGCTGGCCGACGGGCCGCACGCCGCCGCCGTCGCCGACCTGCGCAGCGTCGCCGACCACCTGGTGCGCCGCAGCGTGTGGATCGTCGGCGGCGATGGCTGGGCCTACGACATCGGCTCGGCCGGTCTCGACCACGTGCTCGCCAGCGGTCGGGACGTGAACGTGCTGGTGATGGACACCGAGGTCTACTCCAACACCGGCGGTCAGTCCTCGAAGGCCACCCCGCTGGCGGCGGTGGCGAAGTTCGCCAGCGCCGGCAAGACCGCGGCGAAGAAGGACCTCGCCCTGCAGGCGATCGCCTACGGGTCGGTCTACGTGGCCCGGGTGGCGATGGGAGCGGACCCGCAGCAGACCCTGCGCGCCTTCCGCGAGGCCGAGGCGTACGACGGGCCGTCGCTGATCATCGCCTACAGCCACTGCATCGCCCACGGGATCGACATGAGCAAGGGCCTGGACCAGCAGAAGCGGGCGGTCACGTCGGGGCACTGGCCGCTGGTGCGCTACGACCCGACGCTCAGGTCCGGCGGCGACAACCCGTTCATGCTGGACTCGCCGCGCCCGACGATCCCGCTGCGCGACTACGTCTACGGCGAGCTGCGCTACCGGGCGCTGCGCAACGCGGCGCCGGAGGAGGCCGAGCGGCTGCTCGAGCTCGCGCAGGACGCGGCGGACCAACGCTGGGCGACCTATGAGGAGATGGCCACGCGGAGCGCGGCGGAGTTCATGCCGGACGCGCGCCGCACGGCCTCGGGAGGGCGGAGGACGTCATGGACCTGACCACGCGCTACCTGGGGCTCACCCTGCGCAGCCCCGTCGTCGCCTCGGCCTCTCCGGTGTCGGTCTCGCTCGACGGGGTGCGTCGGGTGGCCGACGCCGGCGCCGGCGCGGTGGTGCTCTACTCGCTGTTCGAGGAGCAGGTGCGCGCCCAGGAGGTCGCCGACCTGCTCATCACCGAGGTGCACGAGGAGTCCTTCGGGGAGGCGCGCGACTACTTCCCGTCGGGGCCCGCGGTCGGGCACGCGGGCGCGACGCCGTACCTGCGCCACCTGGAGCGGACGGCGGCCGCCGTCGACATCCCGGTGATCGCCTCGCTCAACGGGAGCACCCCGGGTGGCTGGACGTCCATCGCGTCGTCCCTGCAGTCGGCGGGGGCGGCGGCGCTGGAGCTGAACATCTACGCCGTCCCGGGCGACGAGGGCCTCACCGGCCCGGAGGTCGAGCAGCGGCACCTGGACATCCTCGCCGGCGTCCGGGCGGCGGTCTCGATCCCGGTCGCGGTGAAGCTGAGCCCCTACTTCTCGGCGATCGGCGCGGTGGCCACGGCGCTCGACGCGGCCGGCGCGGACGGGCTGGTGCTGTTCAACCGGTTCCTCCAGCCCGACGTCGACGTCGAGGCGATCCGCGTCGTGCCGGGGGTGACGCTGTCGTCGCCGGTGGAGGCCCGCCTGCCGCGCACCTGGATCGCGATCCTGCGCGACCGGGTGCACGGGTCGCTGGCCGCGACGACCGGGGTCGAGACCGCCGAGGACGTGGTCGCCTTCCTGCTGGCCGGCGCCGACGTGGTGATGACCGCCTCCGCCCTGCTGCGGCACGGGCCGGCGTACGTCGGGGAGCTGACCCGGGGCCTGGCAGCCTGGCTCGACCGCAAGGGCTACTCCTCGGTCGACGAGATTCGCGGGCTGCTGGCGGTGCGCGATGGCGCCCACGCCGGCGCCACCGCCCGGGCCGGCTACGTCGCCGCCCTCCAGGAGGCGCAGGGGGTCTACGGCTCGCTGGCGTGGTGAGCGGGTGGTCCGTGGTCCGCCGTTTGGCCCGCAACGGCACGCCGGGGCGGCCTCAGGCTGCAACTTCTGCCCAATCGGCGACGTTCACAGCCGGTGCGGCGAGCTCGCGGCACCCGGCGCCCTAATGCGGCATCGGCGCCGTGAGGTAGTGCTCGAGCACGGGAGCGAGCAGTGGCACCAGTGTCGCGCTGTCGGCGGCCACCAGCGGGGGCAGGCCGACGACGTGGCGGGCCATCACCAGCCCGGCGACCTGGGAGCCCATCAGCGAGGCGCGCAGCTCGGCGTTCTCGCTGCCAAGCCGTCGGGCCAGTGGCAGCAGCAGCTGCCCGACCAGCCGGTCACGCAGCATCGCGGCGGCCTGCTCCTCCGACGCGGCGGCCCTGACCAGCCCCACCATGGTCTGGCCGGCGGGGCCGTCGAGGACTCCCAGCATGAACGCCGCGACCCGCTCGCCCAGCCCGTCCGGCCCCGGCCCGAGCAGCGCGTCGAAGGTCGGCTCGGGGTCGAACGGCAGCTCCACCGCTGCCACGAACAGGTCTGCCTTGGAGCCGAAGTAGTGGCTCACGAGGCGGACGTCGACGCCAGCCTCCGCAGCCACCTGGCGCAGGGACGTGCCGACGAAGCCGTGCTCGGCGAACAGCCGGCGGGCGGCGTCCTGGATCTGCACCCGGGTCTTCGAGGAGCCCGGCCGGCGCCCGCGGCGGGCGGGTGTGCTCACTCGGCCCCCTTGACAAATTTCATCCTGCGTAGAATAACATTTCATCATGCGCCGAAATACCCCCACCGCGACGACCCCCACCAGGCCCAGCAGCACCCCGGCCGCCGTCTCCACCCGAGCCGTGATGCCCGTCATCGCCCTCTCCCTGATGACCATCGTCTCGGCGGTGATCGGGCTCAACGTGGCCTTGCCCGACATCGCCCGCGCCACCGGCGCCACCCAGACCGAGCTGACCTGGATCGTCGACGCCTACACGGTCGTCTTCGCCGCGCTGCTGTTCTTCGCCGGCGCGCTCGGCGACCGGTTCGGCCGCAAGCCGCTGCTCGTCGCCGGGCTCGCGGTGTTCGGGCTCGCCGCCGTGGGGGGCACCTTCGTCGACACCCCGACCGGGCTGATCGTCGTCCGGGCCGCGATGGGCCTCGGCGCCGCCGCGGTCATGCCCACCACCTTGTCGGTCATCACCACGTCGTTCCCCGAGGAGGAGCGGCCGCGCGCCATCGGTGCGTGGGTGGGAATCGCCGGCGCGGGGGCGATCGTGGGCCTGTTCCTCACCGCGATCCTGCTGGAGCTCTTCGCGTGGCAGTCGTTCTTCTGGATGAACGTCGTCCTCGCGGCCCTGGCCATCGCCGGCACCCTTGCGCTGGTGCCCGACTCCGCCGACGAGCACCCCCCGGCGGTCGACGTGGTGGGCGGACTGCTGACCCTGGTCGGCATGGGCGCGCTGGTGTTCGGGATCATCGAGGGCCCCGAGCGGGGCTGGAGCGACCCGCTCACGGTCGCGGCCCTGGTCGTCGGAGTCGTCGGCCTCGCGGCGTTCGTGGCATGGGAGCTGCGCCGGGCCGAGCCACTGCTGGACCCCCGCCTGTTCACCCGCCGAGGTTTCGCGGTCGGCAGCCTGTCGATCACGGTGACGTTCTTCTGCTGGTTCGGGCTGATCTTCGCCGTCCTCCAGCTGCTCCAGTTCGTCGTGGGCTACAGCCCGCTCGAGGCGGCCGTCCGGCTGCTGCCGATGCCCTTCGTGCTGATCCCGACCGCGCGCCTGGCCCCCCGGCTGGCGGCCCGTCTCGGCTTCCGGCGGCTGGTGCCCGTCGGCATGGTGCTGCTCGCGGTCGGGCTGGCCGTGATCAGTCGGACCCAGGTGGAGTTCAGCTACCCGCTCTTCGTCACGGGTCTGCTCGTCGGCGCGGCGGGAATGGGGCTGTCCGGGACCCCGTCCACGACCGCCGTCACCGAGGCGCTGCCCCCGCCAAGCAGGGCGTCGCCTCGGCCATGAACGACACCGCCCGGGAGCTCGGCTCCGCGCTCGGCATCGCCGTGCTGGGCTCGACCCTCAACCAGGTCTACCGCGACGCCATGGTCGGCCACCTCGCCGGTCTGCCCCAGCAGGTGGCCGACCGGATCCTCGGCTCGGTCGCCTTCACCCAGGCCCCGGAGCTCGCCCGGCTCGGTCACCGCGGCCAGGAGCTCGCGGACCTCGGCCGGCAGGCCTTCGTCGACGGGGTGAGCGCCGCGCTGGTCGTGGCCGCGGCGGTTGCACTGCTCACCGCGGTGGTCGTGCTCGCAGTCGGGCCCCGCGTCCAGGAGCCGGCAGTCGACCGGACCGGCCGAGCCGCCGGGCTGCCGGACTGACGCCGGCGCTGCGGCCGCGCCGTCACACCGAGGCGCCGGCCGGCACCTCCGCGACCGACAGCAGGTCGCCCACCTGGCAGCCGAGCACGTCGCAGATCGCGGTGAGGGTGCTGTAGCGGATCGCCTTGGCCCGGTTGTTCTTGAGCACGCTCAGGTTGACGACCGTCACGCCCACGGCCTCCGCCAGCGCGGCGAGCGTCATCCCCCGGGCGGCCAGCAGCTCGTCGAGGTGGCAGACGACGCGGTGCGGCTCCTCGACCGGCATCAGACCAGCCCGTCCACGTCGTCTCGCAACCGGCTGCCGGCCTTGAACGCCTCGGCCAGCAGCGCTACGACGACGCCGACGAGCATCGGCAGCAGCGGGAAGGTGAACGCCGCCCGCGGGCCCACGCCCTCCAGGTCGAGCTCGGCCAGGATCGCGAAGGCGGTCATCGCCTCCAGGCTGGCCACGACGGGCCACCCGAGGACCAGCAGCGCGGCGAGCAGCCGGAGGCGGCGTACGTTGCCGGGCTGGAACGGGTCGCCGCGGCCGATGTCGCCCATCACCCGCAGCACGAGCCAGCAGCACGCCAGCGCCAGCGCCAGCCAGCCGAGCCCGGGCAGCAGGTCGAGCAGCCGCTGGCCGGCGGTCGGGTCCGGGATGACCACGTGGTAGTCGCCCAGCCCGTGTCGCAGGCCGGTGCCCTCGAGCGCGGGCACGTCGACCTCGCTGAAGAACGGCACCCGGAGCCCGCTCCCGGAGGCCCATCGGGCGAGGGGCGCGACGACGTAGGCCGCCACCGCCCCGACCGAGATCAGCCCGAGCAGGCCGGCGAGGCCCCACCGATCGTAGCGGTCGAAGGTCAGCCAGTCGCGGCCCTTGCGTGCGGTGCTCGGTGGTGCGGGCATCGCGTCCTCCTTATATCGAATGTCGATGTTCACGAAAAACGATATGCCTATCGAGAAACGATGTCAACCCTGGAGGCTGGCCCGATACTCCCGACTCGCGTCCCCGCTCGGGGTATCAGCACGGCGCACCGCGCCTCCTCCTCCCAGAGCTTGGCGCTACGGCAGGAGCTGCCCATGTCCTGGACCCCCAACGTCCCGATCCCCGACCAGCAGGCGAAGACCACGCCCGCGCTCGCCGAGTTCGGCGGCCTACTCCATCTGGTGCATCTGGGCGAGTCGTCGAACGACCTGTGGCACAGCTGGTACGACGGCGCCGGCTGGCGGCCGAACGAGCGGATCCCCGACCAGCAGAGCAAGGCGCCGCCCGCCCTGGCGTCGTACGGCGGCCGGCTGCACCTGGTCCACCTCGGGGACAGCTCCAACCAGCTGTGGCACTCGCTGTGGGACGGCCAGCGCTGGACGGCCAACACCCAGATCCCGGGCGAGAAGGCGCACTCCGCGGTCGCGATGGCCGAGTTCGGGGGGCTGCTGCACCTGGTGCACAACGGCGACTCCTCCAACCGCCTCTACCACCTGGTCTGGGACGGCCAGCGCTGGAGGCAGCTGATGCAGATCCCGGGCCAGCTGGCCAAGGGCGCGCCGGCGCTGGCGGTCCACCAGGGGCGGCTGCACCTGGTCCACCAGGGCGACAGCTCCAACGCGTTGTGGCACTCGACCTTCGACGGGTCGGCCTGGACCACCAACGTCGAGATCCCCGGCCAGCAGAGCAAGGCCGCCCCGGCCCTGGCCGAGGTCGGCGGGCTGCTGCAGCTGGTCCATCTCGGCGACTCCTCGAACCGGATCTGGCACTCCACCTTCGACGGCGGCACCTGGGCGCCGAACATCCCCGTCCCGCACCAGTTCGCCGAGGAGGCGCCGGCGCTGGCGGCGTACGCCGAGCCGGGCGGCACCCGCCTGCACATGGTGCACACCGGCGACTCGGCCGACACGCTCTGGCACTCGAGCTCGGACGGGATCCTGGTCAACCGCCCGACCCGGCGCGTGGTGGTCATCGACATCGACGGCTGCCGCTGGGACACCTTCTACCGGCACCTGCGCCGGGTGCGGATGGCCGGCGCCAGCACTGAGGTCGCCTACCGCTTCGAGCTGGCGCCCGGCGCCTCCGACGACACGGTGCTGGGCGACGGGGCGTCGACCTGTTCAGCGGGCTGGGCGAGCTGTGCTTCGGTGCGGACAGCGGGATGGTCGACGTCCGGCTGCCGCTGACGAGCTACCCGTCGTTCACTTTCCCCACCCATGCCACGATGTACACCGGGACGTGGCCGTGGCGGCACGGCATCTGCGGCCACAAGTTCATGGTGCGCGACGAGCCCCCCGAGTGGGACTACCACCCGTGGGACGGGCTGCCGCGGGCGCTGTCCCTGCAAGGGTTCTGCACCGACTCGGACGGCGAGTGGGGGCGTTCTTCGACTACCTGTGGGGCGGCTTCGACCAGGTCAGCGAGGACGCCTGCCGCAACCGCAACCGGGGCCTCAACTCCGACCTGCGGGTCGACACCCTCTTCCACCGGGTCGAGGACGCCGGCAAGCGCAGCACGGCCGTGCATGCCTTCTACCACGGTGCCCGCCAGCCGTGGGACCCCTACGGCAAGGACCAGTGGTGGCACTACGACAGCGTCGAGCTGCGCAGCGTCAAGGACATCTGCTCCGACGAGGACCTCGACCAGCTCGAGGTGGCCGACCACGGCACCTTCGCCAAGGCCGAGCTGGCGGTGCGGTTCATGCCGTCGACGGTCTCGGTCACCCCGCCGAACCCTAATCTGGCCCGGTCGGTCGGCTTGGCGTTCACGCACCGTGACGGCGTTCCTGCCGCCGGCTGGCGCATCGACGGCGAGCCGCACCCCGACGGCGCCCCGGACCTGCTGGCGCTCTACGCGGCCTCGATCGACGAGTCCAGCCACCATGCCGGCCCGCGGCAGCAGCAGACCTACCTGGCGTGGTTCGACCACCGGCTGGCCCGCTTCATCCAGGCGCTGCGCACCGCCGACCCGGACACCTGGTCGAACACGATCTTCGCCTTCGTCGCCGACCACGGGCACCGGGCCATCACCAACCCGCCGTCGACCCCGGACCTGTCCTCGGACAACGTCCTGCTGGTGCGCGAGGAGCTCATGCGGATCCGCTTCGGCGAGGCGGAGACCGCGCGGATCCGCACGATCATCGACGCCAACCGGCTGTCGGCCTCCTCGGTGTACTCCGATCTGCTCCGGGACCAGGTGCGAGCTTGGGCCGAGGCCATGAACCTCTACGTCTATCTCCGGGCCGGCTCCGACCTGGGCCCGGTGGACACGGCCCGTCGGCTGCTGTCGATCCCGATGAACACCGAGCCGTACGGCGCCCTGGTGCTGCAGGAGGACCGCTACCTCTTCCTCGCCCGGGGCGAGGCGCAGCCGGTGCGGCTGGACTCCCGGGCCGCGCGGGCCGCGATCGTGCCTCAGCTCGACGCGCCCCGGTGTCCACCGAGGAGATCGAGGCCGTGTCGCTCGACGACGGCGGCGACCCCGTCGCCGAGCGGCGGCTGCGCGAGGCGCTGAACACTCCCGAGATCTTCGACCTGCTGCGCGTCCCGCACCGGGTCGGCGGGTTCGCCCCGACGGGGCCAGGGTCCACCGAGCCGCCCACCGGGCACCGCTCGATGCCCGACATCGTCCTGCTCGCGCCCGCGGGGCGCAGCTTCACCTCCTCGCCGTCCACGCACGGGTCCTTCGCCTACCCCACCTCCCGGATCCCGATGGTCTTCTGCGGGCCCGGGATGCCCGAGGGCCGGGTCACCCTCGACACCGCGGACCTCGTCGACTTCGCACCCACGGTCCTCTCGCTGCTCGGGATCCCGACCGACGGCATGGACGGGCGGCCGCTGGTGGACGTCCAGGGCCGGCCACGCCCGGTCGTCCGCCGACAGCCCGCCCGGTCGGCGCCGCGCGGGAGCGGCTCCCGGCCCAGGCCGACTCGCACGCCGCCCACCCGAGACAAGCGCGCCTGGCCCGCGGCCCGGGTGACCGCCCGCCCCGAGCGCATGCGCGAGGCCTCAGCCGACGACCTGACCGCCGGCCTGCCGACGTACGTCCTCGCCGACGTGGTGCGACCGCGGGGGCCGGGGGCCGCCGACGCGGCCGACGGCACGAGCCACCACCCACCGCGCCGGCTCGTCGTCGGCGACCCTCGCTGGGCCCAGCTCAGCCGGGCGCGTCCTGGCGGCGCCCGCGACCCGGCTCTGGGTCGACGGGGCCGACTCGCCTGCGACGGATCCGGCGTCCGGCCGGCGCCCGCTCGGGCCTGGCCGCACGCTCGACCTGAGCGAGTCGGGGTCGCTGGTGCTCGGCTCACCCGAGGCGCGCGGCACGATCCTCGTCCCGCACCAGCTGCTGCTCGTGCCGGTGACCATCACCCTGCCCCGGGTGCCGGAATGGCTGGGCGACCTGGTCGGCGTGCTGCGCCGCCGGACCCGGTTCTCCTCGACCTCGGTGCCGACGGCCGGCCGGTCCTGCTCAGCAGCGACGACTTCGTCGCGGCGGTCGCCGGCCTGGCCCGTCAGCTGGACCCCACCGAGGACCCGGTGCCCGAGCCGCCGATCATCGAGTTCGCCGCCACCGCCTCGGCCTACCTCCGGGTCGTCCAGGCCACCGAGCGGCTGCGTTCGCTGCTCACCGCGACCCGGGTGACCCGGTTCACCCTCACCGACGGCGGGCTGCTCGGCTGACCCGGTGCTGCCGGGGGGCGAGCCGGCTGGACGCCGTCCCCAGGCGCCCCTCGCCGGTGCGGAGTAGCGTCGGGGACGTGAGCGCGGAGCTGCGTGACCGCCAGCTGCTGCGGCTGTGCGACGTGCTCGACGCCGTCGCCCCCGACGCTCCGACGCTCTGCGCAGGCTGGACGGCCCACGACGTCGCCGTCCACCTCTGGATCCTCAAGCGTGACCCGCTCGGCTGGCCGGGCGTCGTCGTGCCGGCGCTCGGCGCGGGTCGGGCCGCCCGGATCCGCCGACGGTGGTCCTACCCCGACCTGGTCGCCCGGCTCCGTCGCGAGCCCGGCGCGATCGCCTGCATGCCGCCGGACCGGTGGGAGGACCATCGACACGCCCTCGGGGAGTACTGGGTGCACACCCAGGACGTGGCCCGGCCCCACGAGATCCCCCAACCGGCGCCGGACAGCGCCCTCCAGGAGGCGCTGTGGCTGCGGGCGCAACGGGCCGCGCGGGCCCTGCACCGGCGTACGCCGGGGCTGGTGCTCGCCCGCCCCGACGGCCAGCGCGCCGTGGTGACGCGGGGGGCGGGGCACCGGGTGGTCACCGGGGAGCCCACCGAGCTGATGTGCTGGGTCTACGGCCGCACCGCGCACGCCGACGTCGTCGTCGCCGGCTGACGCCCCCGCCGGCCGCCCGCCCGTGTCGGGCGGCGCGGCGAGGTCGCGGCTACTTCATGGCCGGCAGGGCGCCGTCCTCGGTCCCGAGGTAGCCGATGGTGGCCTTCAGCCGGTTGTTCCAGGTGCTGTCGAGCAGCGGCAGGATCTGCGCCCAGTCGGGGTCGCTGCTGCCGAACTCTCCCGGGTGCTGGAAGTTGCTCATGATGTAGGACGAGCCGTGGTAGTCGTCGACCGCCTGCAGCCCGGTCGCCTCGGCGCCCATCGGCACCGACAGCACGCGCGCGAGCGTGCGGCTGTCGACGTTGAACGCCCAGACGTAGTTGTTGTTGCGGTAGCTGGTGTCCTCGCCGATGAACAGCGTGCGCATCCCCTCGGAGTACTTCAGGTTGTCCCCACCGCAGAGGTGGTCCTGGTCGCACCGGTTGCCACTGGCGTCCGCGGTCGCGGAGTAGTGACCCAGCAGCTCCGGGATCGCCGCGATGTCCGTGGCGGCGTACGCGGAGCGGATCGTGGCGCCCGCGGAGTCGCGCACACCACCGCTCAGCGCCAGCTCGTAGACGGCGCCGCCCTTGTTCTGCGCCACCTGGATGTCACCCTCGGTGTCGCTCATCCCGACCTCGACGCGCGACATCACGACGTAGGCCTTCCGGTCGCGCGCGTTGTGGGTGACCCCCTCGAACTTGTTGAACTCGGTGGTCGCGCCGAGCATCGCCGCGTAGCGGCGGGTCTCGAGGAAGGCCGCCGCCTGCTCCATGCCGGGCTTGAGCCGCAGCCACTCGGTGCCCATGTAGGTGTGCACCTGGGTGTACGTCGCGTCGCTCGGGTCGGTGTTGCTCACGTCGAAGATGTCACTGAAGGTGAGGCCGTCGTCGACCATCCGGCTGATCTGGCGGTCGGTGGCGTGTCCCAGCCGGATCCAGCTGAGCGTGGCGGCGCCGCCGTCGGTGCCGACCGGGCTGGTCTGGATCCACTTGGCGGCGTACAGGCTGCCGCGGGACAGGTCGCCGCGCCGGTCGGCGACGAACATGAACATGCCGGTGAAGCCGCCGTCGTCGCCCATGTAGACGGTCCGGCCGTCCGGCTGGACGTCGGCGAGCTCGCGAGCCAGCCGCCCCAGCGCATAGTGCATCTCGAGCTTCGTGCTGCCGTCGCGGCGCACCCGGACCTCCGGGACCAGCCCGTAGTCGTAGGGGTTGGCCGTGCTCGCGTCACCGAAGTAGAAGGTGCTGAAGCTGTTGATGTCGGTGCCGTCCTGGGTGTCCGCCGCGGCCGGCAGGCCCTCCCGCGTCTTGGCGTCCGGCTCGTACTCCTCCGAGCTCAGATGCGTGTTCCACGGCGACAGCGAGGCCGCGCACGGGATCCAGAGGCCGTCCACCCCGGAGAAGCTGACCGGGGTGTAGTCGGTGACCTGCAGGGCACCGGTGCGCTTGTCCTGGTCGATCCGGGCCAGGCTCATGGTCGCCGGTAGCCGGCTCCAGTAGTCGCTCTGGGTGAAGCCGGCGCCCGCCGGGGGCAGGCCGCGGTACTCGTACTGCGTGACCAGCGCCAGACCCCGGTTGTGTCTGGGGTCGGCGGCCTTCAGGCCGGGTACGTCGATCAGGGAGGTGCCGTCCGGGGCGTCCGAGGCGATCTGACCGTTGTCGTCGGTGAGCGGCTGGTCGTTGACGTCGTACAGCCCACCGACCACGGTGCCGTTGACCGTGTCGCCGGTCGCCATCAGCTGGTGGTAGGCCAGGTCGTAGGTCCTGGTGCGTCCGTCGCGGTAGGTCACCGTGACCTTCGCGGTCGTGTAGACGCTGGCCTTCTCCTCGGGCGTGGATGGCGGATCCATCCCGATGAACTCGACCGACCGGGCGGCGGCCGTCTGGTGCGACTGGGCTGACTTGACCTTGCCGGAGCCCGCCAGGGCGGCCTGGCCGGACCCGGCAGTGACCCCCAGGGCGAGGGCTGCTCCGACCAGCACAACACGTGTGGACATCTCGCGCTCCCGTTCTCCCGATCCGTATGGCGCGCACCCGAGGGCGCATGGCGCCGTCCTCGTGTCCTCCGAACCTAGGGAAAGTCCCGCTCGCCGTCCAGGGCCGGGGGCTGCTGCGACCTCCGGCGGCTGCTCGGACCAGCCCAGTCGAGACGACAGCAGCGCTGTCGGGCCCCTGTGTGGTGGATCGTCGGCTCCCGCTACGAGCGATCCACCATGGTGAGGGGCAGAGTTGAACCGCTCAAGGACTCTGCACTCATCCGGATAGGAGTTCTGCAACTATCCGACTAGACTGTCTGCAATCATCCGAGTTGAAGTCAACTGAGGGGTGGGACCCGCATGGATACGGCGGCTGTGCTCGGTCACATGTACCGGCCTCGAGTGATCGACGGCGTGTTGCAGCGTGCGATCGGGGCCTCGGGCGCAGTCGTGATCGAAGGCGCGCGCGAGCGGCAAGACCATGACCGCGCTCCACGCCGCCGCCTCCTATGTCTTCATCGATGGCCCCGAGGGCCCAACAGTTGATCGAGGTGGCGCCGCGTTCATCCCTCGATGGCGACGCGCCCCGACTGCTCGACGAATGGCAGGCCGCGCCGCAGCTCTGGAATCTCGTCCGTCGCGCGGTGGACGCTTCAGCAGAAACGGGCCGATTCATCCTCACCGGATCGGCATTACCTCCAGACGATGTCACCCGGCACACCGAGCAGGCCGCTTCCTTCGGCTGCGAGAGCGGACCATGTCGTGGTGGGAGTAAGCTGATTCGCCGACCGGCGAGGTGAGCATCGCGGCCCTGTTCGAGGGGAGACTGCCCGAGACCAACCTCGGCGCGGCACCCGACCTTGGCGCCGTCATCGACAACCTGCTACGTCCGGGGTTCCGGCGATGACCTCGCTGACGCATGAGCAGTCCGCGGATCGAATGCGGGGCTACATCGACGACGTCGCGCGCACCGACATCCGCCGCCTCGCCGACGTCCGCCACGAGCCCCAAGTGATCAAGCACCTTGTGGCATCCCTTGCACGATCCGTTGCCTCAGCGGTCACCTACAAGACGCTCGCCTCCGACGTCCGCGCGGTTGCGCCGTCCATCGACGAGGAGACCATCAGCAACTACGTCAGGCTGCTCATGCGCCTGTTCGTGGTGGAAGCTCAGCAACCGTGGACCCCGGCGCTGCGCTCCCGGGCAAGGGTGCGGACCTCGCCGAAGCTGCATCTGGTCGACCCTGCGCTCTCCGCTGCTGCCCTGGGAGCCGGGGTCGAGCACCTCCGAGGCGACCTGAACACGCTCGGCATGCTCTTCGAGAGTGCTGTCGTCCACGACCTGACCGTCCTTGGCTCCGCGATGGGCGGCGAGGTCAGCCACTATCGCGACTCCAACCAGAAGGAGATCGATGCGGTGATCACGCTCCCCGACGGTCGCTGGGGTGCGGTCGAAGTCAAGCTCGGCGGCCAACAGGTCGCCGCCGGCGCTCAGTCCCTGACCAGTGCAATCGCTCAGATCGACACGAGCGGTGTCGGTGACCCGGCCTTCCGCCTAGTCGTGACAGGGACCGGCCCGGTCGTGGTCGCCGACGATGGGACCGTAACTGCCCCACTGAGCGCCCTGGTCCCTGACCGCCGACCACGGGGTCGCCGGGCTGCGGCTGCAGAACTCGACCATCGAGGGCTACAAGAAGATCATCCGCAACCACGTCACGTCGTACCTCGGCGCGATCCGCTCGACCAGCTCACCGCCACCCTGGATCGGAGCGCACTACCGCGAGCTGGAGACCTCCGGCCGCCGCGACAAGCCTGGGTACGGCAAGCCGCTCTCGGCCAACACCGTCGCCAAGGTCCACGTCCTGCTTGCGGCCATGCTCGACGCCGCCACCGACGACGGGCTCATCCTGATCAACCCGGCCAAGAAGCGGCGCACCGTCAACTCACCCAGGTCCAGCCAGGTCCGCGCGCAGAAGCCAGAGATCATCACCTGGACCGGGCCCTCAGCTCCAGGCTTTCCTGACCTGGAACCGCGACGAGCTGAACGACGGACTCTTCCCGCTCTGGCTCACCGCCCATACCGGCATGCGCCGCCCGGAAGCCCTCGCCTTGCGCTGGTCCGACATCAACTTCACCACCTGCCGGATCAGCCCGCCGCGCAGTCGACGTCACGCTCCCCAACACCACCAAGATCACCAAGACCGGCAGTGCCTGCGTCATCGACATCGGCGCCGAGACCCACCGCGTCCTCAAGGCCCACAAGTCAGACCGCGGCGCGATCTCCCTCAGCCTCGCGCGAGCCGACGCCTACGTCTTCAGCGCGACCAATGGAGCCATCCGCGTCCCTGACGTCACCAGCCGATGGACCCGAGGCTCGACTGGCCTGCGCCAAGATCGAGGGCTTCCGCGCGTCACTCTCAAACGCCTGCGGCACACCCACGCCACCCTGCTCCTCGAGCTCGGCGAGCACCCTGTCGTTCAGGAGCGCTCGGTCACCAACCATCACCACGACAATGAACATCTACAGCCACGTCACCCCGACGATGCAGAAGAGCGCCATCGATCGCTTCGCGGCACATTCCTCGGGGTGACGTGGCTGGGGCCTGACCGCGAACGACCAGCTACCCCGCGCCCACGATCGGAGCCGACTCTGTCGCCGCCCGCGGGTCGTCCATGATGAGGTGCCCAATGTTGAGGGAGGTCTCACGCCAGTTCGGCGAGTCCGGGTTGCCGGGGAACATCACGCGTGGCTTGCCAAAGTCACCGTCCGTCATCCGCTCCGTCATGAGTGAGTTGAACGCACGATCCGGCTGGTTGAAGTGGTCCATGAACGGGAGGCCTTGAGCCTCAAGGATGTGCTTCGCCTCTTGAACGACCTCACCAAGGTTCGTCCCATCTGACTTCACGTAGAGGATCTCCGGACGGTCGGCCGCTGGGCCCCACTCAATGACGAAGAAGGGTTGCCGGATCGTCTTCCCAAGGATCGCTCGAAATGTGCAGTTGTAGTCCTGGGGCTTGGTCAGCTCCGGGTCGAGGCACCGGTAGAAGACGCCGACCTCAACGGTCACCGAGTACGAAGGGCACCCAAACACGCCGGCGTTGTAGGCGTTCATCGACCGGAACGTCACGTGGTCGATGGTGTGCTCGGTCTCCCGACACGCCTTGCGGTCGGTGAACTGGCTGAAACCAGCAGCGCAGGACGGGACGCACTTGCTCCCGGCCCGGCCCACGACCTTGCCGTCCATAGCTATGGCTGTCGCATCGAGCGTGCTCGGGGAGTCGTTGCTGCGCCGCCAGACCCTCACTTCTGCACGTTAGCCGACCTCAGCGGCAATCCGTGCGAGCTCCAGCGACGGCACACCGAACCGGCCCGCTTCGCCGACCGAGGCGGAGGGGAGGGGCTGTGGCCCGCCGCGTCGGGCCGGCTGCCACATTACTGGACACCCTGCGTATCAAGTTCGGACGGATAGCCGATAGAACTTGCCAGTTGGTGGCGGATCGACGGCGAACCCGAGCGGCTGCTGAACCAGACCAGCGGACTCCTGACCCGCTCCACAGCCCGCATGCGCCACATCTGCTCGACTGCCCCCGGTTCAACGGCCCTTGCCCCAACTAGATGCAATTGCTCATGACATTGGTGACGCCGGTCTTGAGTCGTGAGGCTGGTGGTCGGTCACCCGCAGCGTCGTGGGGCCGATGGTAGTTGTGTTGGACCAGCCACTTCCGGTTCAACCTGATGAGCAATGATCAGAACCTGTGGATGGCCCTCGGCCGGGTGACGTGAACGGACGCACCTTCCCGAGGAAGATCTGGAATCCGTACCTCACTGATCAGGACCGGCGTTTGGCGCGTCGGTTCGGGAAGGCGCGTCCATGTTCAAGGTAGTCCAGGAGGAGTCCCAGCCCAATGTCCACACCCCGGCGGCGGTCGGCGGGTCGCTGCTCGACGAGCTCGCCCGCGACGGCGCGCGGCAGATGCTGGCCGCGGCGTTGTTAGCCGAGGTCGCTGCGTACGTCGAGGCGCACCGGCACGAGGTCGACGAGGACGGCAGGCGGCTGGTGGTACGCAACGGGTTCCACGACGCGCGGGAGGTCGCGACCGCGGCCGGCGCGGTGCCGGTGCGTCAGCCCCGGGTCAACAACAAGCGCATCGACGACACCACCGGGCAGCGGAAGCGGTTCTCCTCGGCGATCCTGCCGGCGTGGGCGCGGAAGTCGCCCGGTGTTGCCGAGGTGCTGCCGCTGCTCTACCTGCACGGACTGTCCTCGGGCGACTTCGTGCCCGCGTTGGAACAGTTCCTCGGCTCGACCGCGGGCCTGTCCGCGGCCACGGTCACCAGGCTCACCGCGCAGTGGCAGGACGACGCGAGGTCGTTCGGGAAGCGGTCGCTGAAGGACAGCGACTACGTGTACCTGTGGGTCGACGGGATCCACCTCAAGGTCCGCCTCGAGACCGGCAAGGTGTGTCTGCTGGTGATGATCGGGGTCCGGGTCGACGGCACCAAGGAGCTCGTCGCCCTGGCCGACGGGTTCCGCGAGAGCTCGGAGTCGTGGGCCGACCTGCTCCGTGACTGCAAGCGCCGCGGGATGCGCGCCCCGACGCTGGCGGTCGGCGATGGCGCGCTCGGGTTCTGGAAGGCGCTGCGGGAGGTGTTCCCCGACACCCGTGAGCAGCGTTGTTGGTGGCACAAGATCGGCAACGTCCTTGCTGCGCTGCCGAAGTCCGCCCACCCGGGCGCGAAGGCCGCGCTCGCGGAGATCTACAACGCCGAGGACAAGGACCACGCCCGCACGGCGGCGAAGGCCTTCGCGGCCGGCTACGGCGCGAAGTGGCCCAAGGCCGTCGCCAAGGTCGTCGACGACCTCGACGTGCTCCTCGCGTTCTACGACTACCCCGCCGAGCACTGGATCCACCTACGCACCACGAACCCGATCGAGTCGACCTTCGCCACCGTGCGGCTTCGTCAGCGCGTCACTAAGGGACCCGGCTCCAGAGCAGCCGGCGTCGCGATGGCGTTCAAGCTCATCGAGTCCGCCCAGCGCCGGTGGCGCGCCGTGAACGCACCCCACCTCGTCGCCCTTGTCCGCGCTGGCGCGACCTTCGAGAACGGCGTGCTCGCTGAACGGCCAGACACCTCGGCGAGCGAGCGTGTCGCATGAACACTCCCAGGAACGACTCCAGTGGCCGTTCCGCACCGTCGTGGACCACCTACCGCAGCAGCATCGGCGACCGCTCCGGCCTGTTTGGCGCCCTGAGGATGGCCTGGCATCCGACGAAGGCGCTCTACCCGGGCAGCTACCTCGACTTGTCGCCCTCGACGGCCATCCCGTCGGTCACCTACGTCGACACCGATCGCCGCGCCGCCCGCTACTTCGCCGACGAGGCGCGCGTGACGGCCGAGCTCCAGGGTCGTACCTCGCCTGGGGCCGGCACCGACATCGCCTTCCTCCATGCCGACTTCACCGAGCCGCTCCCCATCCCTCCAGCCAGTTTTGACCTGCTCATCTCCCTGTACGCGGGACCGGTCTGGGAGCACTGCCGGCAGTACCTCTCACCCCACGGGATGCTCCTGGCCAACACCAGCCACGGCGACGCCAGCCTCGCCGCGCTCGACCCGACCCTCCGACTCGTAGCCGCCGTACATCACCGAGCCGACAAGTACCGCCTCGACGCCGCGGACCTCGACAGTTACCTCATCCCCAAGCGGCCATCAGCAGCAGACCCCGACACGATCCGGCGACAGGGACGAGGCATCGCCTACACGAAAACAGCCTTCGCCTACGTCTTCGGACCCGTCGGGAACCATTGCTGATCCACAGGTCTTGACGATTGCTCAGACCGGTCCCGCCCGGTTCTTTGGCGGGGCAGAGGACCGCGCCCCCGGTTACTGCAGTTGGCCTCACGGTCACCTGCGGCTTCATGACTAGCACCGTTCGATCCTGCGTGGCCTGGATTCTGACCAGGATGTGGCGCCATCCGACGCCCTCGGCACCGTGACCGCGAGCCCAGTCGGCCCATTCCTGCTTCTCGTGCGGCCCGGGTCCTGGGATGCCCTCAGAGAAGTAGAAGTCGGTGTCAGCAAGCCACGCCGGATCGACGTTCAGCATCTCGTCGGGCCGCAGACCGCCCATCTCATCGGGCGTGGCGTAGACGAGGAGTTTGATTCCGTGGTCGCCCGTCTTGCGCAGGATCACGGGGTCGAGTCGGTTACGGAGCGGCCCCCACAGGAGCGCCCACGCTCCGAGGACCAGAGCAAGGACGAGGCCAGCGATTACAGATCCCAGCACTGCCTCCCCCACAGTCAGTGCGAGCACGACCACTCCGGGTGTGCTGGAGCATGAGCAGGATGCCGTGGTCGAGAAGGGTGACGTCATGTTCCGACTTGAGGTCTCGGTCCAGGCGCGACAGGAGGTGCATGGCCGAGACGACGAAAGGACCCCAGGCAGCCATCTCGTTCTCGTCGAGCCAGCGGACGTCTGCGGTCATGGGCTCAGGTTACGGAGGTATCGCACACGGTGGACCCGGCTAGGGGGTCGTGACGCGTTCAAAGCCCTCGGAGGCGACAGCGAACACGACAGGCAACGCTGCGAGGAGGGCCGTCGCGCCCAGCGGGGAGAGGAACCATCCCACGGCGCCGGCCAGGGCTGTGGTGGCGAACCCGAGCGCGGCGCCGAGCCGGTCGGTCGCGAACCCGTGGGCATGGCTTTGGTCGACCAACAGCTCCGGCTCGCTGGCGAGGACGTGGAAGAGCAGGCCCCACGTGAGCGACCCGAGGAGGGCCACGGCGGCGTAGACGATGATCGCCTGGCGACCAGCCCCGGTGTCATTGCTGCTCAGCGCCTCCGCCAGAGACGAGGTGGCCCAGGGACCGTGGAGATGGCGGCCAGCAGGACCAAGTTCGCCGCGTTGAGCGACCGTGAGACTCGCTCGACCCGCGCGAAGACGTTGTGGTGGTTGGTCCAGGCCACCCCGACGAACGCGAAGGCTCCAACGAACGCCAGCACGGTGGGCCAGTGTGTCCGCAGACTGTCGAACAACGTGACTGGCGGACTTGCCTCCAGATCGGCGTGGATGCGACTGAGGTCCAGGGCTAGCAGGGTGATCACGACGGCGAAGACACCGTCGCTGAAGGCCTCCAGGCGCGCCGACTCGGTCGGGGCGCCGCGGGCAGACGAAGGGGCACAGGCCATCGGCCGCTCACCGGAGGTCGAACTCCTCGTAGAACTCCATCCTCATCGTGTCGAAGTCGATAAGTGCGTGTTGGCTCGTCACCGATTCATAGCGTCGGGAGGCCTCGGTCCACCGGGAGCCGTGTTCGGCGGAGTCCCAGCGGATCGTGACCAACCACTGCCCGTCCGGGAACCGTCCCAGAGTTCGCTTGGGGAATCCCACCTGCTCTCCCAGCGCCTCGCGTATCCCGCGCTCGGCCTTTATCATCTGGTCGACAGTCACGCCGGGATGGGTGTCAAACCGAGCGGTACCGATGAAGCTCATCATGCCTCCTGGGGGGCGTCGCGCCTGGCCACGATCCCGAACATGGTCTTGATGATGAAGACCTCCACACCAAACACCACAAGGGGGAGCACGGCCCCGGCCCCGAAGTTCCCACTGACAACGGCGATCACCACACTCTGGATCTCGACGAGGGCCCGGATGATCGTCACGATGGCGATCGTCTCGGGCACGCCGACCAGCGCCACGATGAGCAGGGCGATCCCGATCGCCAGGTTGCGAGCGCCGAACTCGTAGCCCGCAAACCTCGCTCCCTCACCGACGAGGTCCACTCCGCTCGTGGAGTTCTGGAAGAGCGACCGGCTGCTCACGTAGTTCGAGACGCCGAAGGCGACGTTCGCCAGGGCGAGCCCGCCGACGATCACCCGCGCCCAGGTGGGGACCAGGGTCTTGGAGTCGCTGGCCAGCGGTGACGCCGAGGTCACTGGGAGACGATGGGATGGAACGAGACCGACATCGTTGACATGTCGATCATCGAGATGAGTTGGGCTGAGATCTCGCTGGTGTCCTTGGCGTTCGCCCCGGCGGCGCTGTCCATGTCGCTGTAGCGCAGAACCAGGAGCCAGTCGCCGTCCTCGGTGACGGTCGCCTCGCGGCGCTCGAGGCCGGGGAGGGTCGGGGCAACCTCGCGCTGGAAGCGCTCGTTGATGGCGAGCATGTCGTCGGGAGAGATTTCGACCTTGGGGCGGAAGCGGACAAGCTGGATGACGGCCATGGGCCCTCCTTGGGAAGTGTTTCAAATTGCAAGAGTTACGATAGCGTAGATGCTGCAGATTGCAAGGACTAGGGTGGGAGCGCAGCTCGGCCCCAACCGCCCTGCTGTGTCGCCGTCGTCACCACGAGCACCGGGAGAATGCATGAACACCCACCATGTCGTTCGAGCAACCGAGGGAACGGCCTACGACTGGGCCAACGACCGCGTGCGGGTCCTGGGAGCGGCAACGTGGAGCGACCGGGCCCTCACGCTGGTCGAGGACACCCTCAAGCCGGGCTTCCTCCTGCCGCGCCACCACCACCGGTTGATGACCGAAACGTTCTACTGTCTGTCCGGCCGCGTCCTGTTCGTCTTCGACGATGAACAGGTGGCCCTCACGGCCGGGGATGCCGTCACGGTCCCGCCGCGCGTCCACCATCAGGTGTCCAGCGCCGACGGCGCCCGCCTGCTCACCGTGTTCAGCCCGGGTGGGTTCGATCTCTACCTCAGCGAGGTAGCGGACCTTGTCGCGCGCGAGGTCGACGACCCTCAACTCCTCCTTGACCTCGGGCACCGACACGACATCTGGCCGGACGAGTGAGCAGTCACCTCGTCGAAGTCACGGCAGGCGTGGCCGTCTCTCACGAGATCGTTGCGTCGCGCCGGACAGCACTTCCTGGTGTATGCCGGTGGGGCCCGTCAGGTCGATGCGGCAGGACCGCCCGGGGGTGACTCGCGGCCATCCGGGGCGACCCCAGCCGCCCACTCGGCAAGCGTGGTCTGCGCCAGGTCCGCCCGGACGGCTTCCACCATCCGCGCCGAGAGCGCGCACAGGTGGGGTTCGATGTGGCCGCCGATGGCGCACCGGTTGTCCGGCTGGGTGGCCAGGCGGGCGGGCTGGAGAGCAGGACCCTCCACCGCAAGCCAGATCTGGGCAAGGGTGATGTCACCGGGGTCGGCGGCCAGGGTGAGCCCCCCGCCGGGACCGCGCACCGAGCGGATGATCCCCGCCGCCCGCAAGGCGCCGGCCGATTCGCGGATCCAGGAGGCGTTCGTGCCGACCGACATGGCGATGCGCTGCGAGGGGACCGGCGCATCGGCATACGCCATGAGAGTCAGCGCATGCAGCGCGACCCCAAAGCGGCTGTCCGGTCCGGGCATGACTCCAGCGTAGAGGAGCCCGGTTGACATGTCGGGACTTGGCCGACATTCTTATGTCGGTTCATTGTCAACACATAAGGAGTATGCCGTGCCCACCTCCCGCAGCATCGTCGCCCGTGCGGCCGGAGGACCAGACGTCCTGGTCATCGAGCAGCGCGAGACCGTCGCGCCCGGTCCGGGCCAGGTGGCCGTGGAGGTGTCGGTCTCGGGAGTCAACCCGGTGGACGCCAAGGTGGTCGGCGGCGCATTCGGGCCGGGCCTGTTCCCTTATGTCCCCGGATGTGAGCTCGCGGGGCGTGTGGTCGAGGTGGGCGAGGGCGTCGCGGCGTTCGCGGTGGGCGATCGGGTGGCCGCCCTTGCGCTGCCCTTCGCCGGCGACCCGGGCAGTTGGCAGGATCGGGTGGTCGTGGCCGCCGACCGGCTCGCGGCCGTCCCTGCGGGCCTCAGCGACGAAACCGTCGGCGCCAATGTCTTGCTGCCGCTCACCGCGCTGCGCCTGCTCCGCGTGGCGGAGCTGGGCTCCGGTGCCCGCGCCATCGTGCCGGGCGCGGCCGGAGGAGTCGGCCGGTGGCTCGTGCAGCTGCTCGTCCGAGACGGTGTGCAGGTGACCACCGTGACCTCCAGCGCGGACGTGCCCGCCATGACCGCACTCGGTGCTCATGCCGTTTCCCGCGACGACGAGGTCGCGCTTGCCGGCCTTGGCGGCTTCGACGTCGTCTTTGACGTTGCCGGGGAGCCCGGAGCAGATCGCCCAGCGCCAGGGCTGGGTCACCTCGCAGGGACGCTACCTCAGCGTCACCGTCAGGGGAGACGGCATCGAGATGGTCCAAGTGCAGTGGGATGCGGCCGCACTTGGGGCTTCCTCGCCGGCGTCGCCGACGGGACCTTCTCGGTCATCCCCGCGCAGCTGTATGCCCCCGAGGACGTGGCCCCGGCGCTCTCCGACTACCTCTCGCGCGCGCACGCCCGCACCGCGCTCGACTTCCGTCGCGGACGCTGACGGCGACCTGACAACCGAGGACATCGGCCCATGAGTGACGCCGCGACCAGCGTGCAGCCTGACCTTCCACTGCACGAGCCGGGCAGGCACGCAAGCAACCTCGAGCTCTTCCTCGATCTCGTCTTCGTGTTTGCCATCACCCAGGTCACCGGCATGTTGGCGCACCACCTCACGTGGTCCGGGGCGGCCGAGTCCCTCCTCATGGCGTGGCTCGCCTGGTGGCTGTGGACGGCTTTCACCTGGGCGGGGACGACGATCGACCTGGACGGCCGACCCGCCACCCGCGTCTTCGTGCTCGGGATGATCCCCGCGTTGCTGCTCGTGGCGGCAACGATCCCGACGGCGTTGACGACGCACGGGCCCTGGTTCGCCCTCGCGTATGCCGTCGTCCAGCTATGGGTGCTGGCGCTGCAGGGCTCAGCGGCGTGGCAGGACGACAAGACGCGCCGGGCCTTCATCAGATACGCCCCCGGCGCCGCCGTCGGTCCGCTGCTGCTCGTCGCCGGCGGTTTCGCGCCGGAGGGGGTGCGGATCTGGTTGTGGGTGGGTGTCGCCGTCATCAATGCGGTCAGTGCGTTCCTCGCCGGCAACAGTGAGGGTCAGTGGGGCGTGGACCCGGTCCACTTCGCCGAACGGCACGCCCTGTTCATCATCATCTCCCTCGGCGAGGTGCTGGTCGCGATCGGCGCAAACGTCTCCGCGTCGGCCGAGGAGGGGGGCCTCGAAAGCGCGGGGCTGTTTGCCCTCGTCATCGCGACCCTGGGCGCAGGGACCCTCTGGTGGTCCTACTTCGCCTACGTCCCCCGCGTCGTCGAGCTCGCTCTGCACCAAGCTCCGGCGAGTCGCCGGGGAAACGTGGCTCGCGACGTGGGCAGCTTCGGTCACGTCCCGCTCATCCTGGGCCTCATCGCGTATGCCGTCGTCGCCAAACATCTCGTCCAGCACCCGCACGACGCGCTCGCCGGCCCTGACCGTCTCGTCCTGGCCGCGTCGGTCCTGCTCTTCGTCGGGGGTCTGCTCGGCCTGCAGTGGCGGATCGGCCGTCGGCTCGCGCGCGAACGGCTCGTCGCCGTCGCACTCGTCGCTGGGTTGTGTGCGGTCGGGGGTGCTCTTCCCGGTCAGGTCCTGCTCGCCGGAGTCGTGCTCATCTTGCTGGGGATGTCGATCTTGACCTGGCGCTCGTTCATGCGCACCGACTTCGGCAGGGCGCTGTTCGGATGATCCGGATGCTGCAGCCGCCACACCAACTCGCCCCCGAGGAGTTGAGATGTCATCCGCCACCGGCCACCACGTGTGTCGAGCCGCCGAAGGCACGGCATACGACTGGTCCAACGATTCGGTCCGCATCCTGTCCGCGGCTCGGTGCAGCGAGGGTGCGCTCACCCTCGTCGAGGACACCCTCAAGGCCGGCTTCGTCCTGCCCCGACACCATCACCGGCGGATGACCGAGACGTTCTACTGCCTCGACGGGGAGGCGGTCTTCCTCTTCGACGACGAGCAGGTGACGATCGGCGTCGGCGATGTGGTCACCGTGCCGCCCCGAGTCCACCATGGGGTCGCGAGCTCCGGCGGGGCTCGGCTGCTGACGATCTTCACCCCCGGTGGCTTCGACCGCTATCTCGCCGAGGTCGCCGACCTCGTCGCCCGCGCGGCCGACGACCCCGCGGCGCTCATCGAGATCGGCCACCGCTATGACATCTGGCCCGATGACTGAGCGCACCGCGTCTGGGCACGGCTCGGGCGGTGAGGCCCAGCAGACGGCCCTGGTCACTGGAGCGACCGACGGGATCGGGCGAGCCACCGCTCAAGCCCTTTCCCAGGACGGGTGGCTGGTCGGCGTGCTCGGGCGCAACCCGGAGCGCACCCGAGCCGTCGTCGAGGACATCAGCCGTGCCGGTGGCACGGCATACGCGGTCGTGGCCGACCTCACCTCGATGCACGACACCCGGCGGGCCGTCGACCAGGTCTTGGCGGCAGTCGACCGGCTCGACGTCCTGCTGCTCAACGCGAACCACATCACTCAGGAGCGCGTGGTGACGCCAGAGGGATTCGAGGCGAACCTCGCCATCGGATGGCTCTCTCGGGTGCTCATGATGCGCCGCCTCGAGCCGCTCCTCGCCGCGAGTAGTGGGCAGGTGCTGTCCGTGGTCGGGATGAACCTCGGGCGGATCGACACCGACGACCTGTCCCTGCCCGGCTCGCCGGGCGGCATGGCCAGCCTGGGCCAATGGCAGTGGGCGATCCAGACCTACCTGCGGGCCTGGAACGAGCGTGGGCACGTGCCGGCGAACACCTACATGCCCGGCCTGGTCAAGACCAAGATCCTCGCCGACGAACCCGGGCGGCTGCAGCGTGCTGCCATCAAGGTCGCGATGCAGGTCGTCGCGACAACCCCGGACGTCTCGGCCCGTCATGTCGTCGCTGCCCTTCAGTCGCTCTCGGCGACGGGGGCTCGGGATCACTACGTGTCGGTCAAGAAGGACAAGGGCGTTCGCGACCTTGCGCTTGCGGACGGTGACATCGACCGGATCTGGCGCCTGAGCCACGACGCGACCGAACGGTGGGTGCGCTGAGTCGCTTCCGATCTGATCCCGATCCCGCTCCAGGCAGACGGACGCGTTCGATGCCTGGACCGTGCACCGCCGACCCTTCGGCGCCGAGCGATGTACGTGTTCCTGCGGCGGAAGGCGCAATCTTCGCTGTGTCTCGACAGCTAGTTTGCAGAGTCTGGATCGCGCGCCTGGCGTCCTCCCGGGATGCTCGGTGACCTGCGTTGATGACGAGGGGCGCATCTTGCACAACCTCTCCCGTGAGGCCGAGTTGTGCAAGATACCCCGCTGACGATCATGCAGTCTTCGCTGCGCCTCGACAGTGTGATCGGGCACTAGTGATTCCCCTGCCAAAGGTGGGTCGGCGATAGGTCCCCAAACGCGCCCCTTCACTGCTGCACCAGCTACAAGCAACTGAGCATCCTGGACTAGGCGTCTGGCTGTTGGGTCTTCCAGATCAAGATGTCCTGTTGCATCAAGCCAATCGGCGAGCTCGTAATACGGTTCTGCCGCCTTATAGCTTCTTTTTCCCATTCGGCGTGCCGACGCGATTCTGACTTGACGAGAGCTTCAATCCGCTCGTCGTCATAAGTCACATCGCTGTTGAGGTCTCCATCTCATGGGTTCCGCAGTGACCGTCCTGCGTAGCGCGCCCAGGGCTCGGCAGGGGTCTGTCAGATCAACGGTGTAACTGGTTCCTGGCCTGACACGCCGAGCGGTTGCTTGGCAGGAGAGCAGGGATCATGACCGACACGATCGAGCCCATGAGGCTCGACGAGGAAGAGAAGCAGCAGCTGGCGCAGCGGCTGGTTGACCAGGCGAAGGCCGAGGGGGTCGATCTGGTCGGCCCTGGCGGGGTGCTCACGGGTCTGACCAAGACGGTGCTGGAGACCGCCTTGGAGGAGGAGCTCAGTGAGCACCTGGGCTATGACAAGCACGACCCCGTCGGCCGGAACAAGGAGAACTCCCGCAACGGCACCCGCTCCAAGACGGTGCTGACCGACGTGGGGCCGGTCGAGCTGGACGTGCCGCGGGACCGGGACGGCACCTTCGAGCCGCAGATCGTGAGGAAGCGGCAACGCCGGTTGGACGGCGTCGACCAGATCGTGTTGTCGCTGACCGCCCGCGGGTTGACCACCGGTGAGGTCGCAGCGCACTTCGCTGATGTCTACGACGCCTCGGTGTCGAAGGACACGATCAGTCGGATCACCGAGAAGGTCGCTGCGGAGATGGCCGAATGGCAGACCCGTCCGCTGGACCGGGTCTACCCGGTGATCTTCATCGACGCGCTGGTGGTCAAGGTCCGTGACGGGCAGGTCACCAACAAGCCGTTCTACATCGTCATCGGCGTCACCACCGCCGGTGAACGGGACATCTTGGGGATCTGGGCCGGCGACGGCGGCGAGGGCGCCAAGTTCTGGCTCAACGTGCTCACCGAGCTGAAGAACCGCGGTGTTGAAGACGTGCTGATCGCGGTCTGCGACGGGTTGAAGGGACTGCCCGACGCGATCACCACGACCTGGGAGTTCACCGCGGTCCAGACCTGCATCATCCACCTGATCCGCAACACCTTCCGCTACGCCGCCCGGCAGGACTGGGAGGCCATGGCCAAGGACCTGCGGCCGATCTACACCGCGGTCAACGCCGAGACCGCGGCCGCACGGCTCGAGGAGTTCGCCGACAGGTGGGGCAGCAAGTACCCGGCCGCGGTGAAGCTGTGGCGCAACGCCTGGACCGAGTTCATCCCGTTCCTGGACTACGACGTGGAGATCCGCAAGATCATCTGCACCACCAACGCGATCGAGTCACTCAACGCCCGCTACCACCGTGCGGTCCGCGCCAGGGGCCACTTCCCCAACGACGCCGCCGCCTTGAAGTGCCTGTACCTGGTGACCCGCTCACTCGACCCGACCGGCACCGGTCGGGCACGATGGGTCATCCGATGGAAGGCCGCACTCAACGCCTTCGCCATCACCTTCGAGGGACGCATCAACCCTCGGACAACCAAGGACGCCAGTGGCCAGTTACACCGGAAATCTGACAGTCCCCGCTACGGCAGCCAGTGATTCATCTGATGCAATACGCAGACTACAGACTGACATAATGTAACTTATCGGAGGATTTGGTGATCCGCGGGGTGAGGACGAGGACTGCGTCCGCGCGAGGAGAACCAGCGGGCCTCGCGACTCCGGCGCCGACGTCACCCGCGTCGATCTCCCCGGGTGCGGGCACTGGCCGGTCGAAGACAGCGCCGAGCTCGGGTACGCCCACCTGACCCGGGAGCGCCCCCGCACGAGACCGCGCCGGCGGGCCGGCGATCCAGTGTTCCTTGCTGCGGGACATTCGGCCCGCGGTGGCGCGCCGCTCCGTCATCGTGGGCCGCATCATGTGGCGAGCGTCACAGTGGGTTCGCCGCACCGATCGGTCCAAGGAGGGCCCGATGCCGCGACTGCCCCGCTCCGACTGGTACGACCTCACCCGTGACATGAACTGGCACCTGTCCTACGTCACAGACGACGAGGCGTTTCCCGAGGACCTCTCCCACAGCCACGGCATCGCACCGGAGAGCTGGTGGTCGGCTGGTCCCGAGGGGCCGGACGCTGGAGCCCGGTGCTACCTGGCCGGGCCACCGGTGATGGTCGACGCCACGCTGCAGGCGCTGCGAGCAGCCGGCGTCTCGCTCGCCCGCACCCACTACGACCGCTTCGGCTGAGCCGGCCCAGCCGGGCACGCGTGGGTGCCCAGCGGTCGAGCGGGGGGCCGCGCGCCGCAGGCCGACCTCAGCAGGCGTCGAGGCGCGCCAGGTCGTCGGCGCTCAGCTCCAGGTCGGCGGCCGCGGCGGAGTCCCGGACCGACTCGGGGCGCTTGGCCCCGGGAATCGGGATCACGATCTCGGCCTGCGCGAGCTCCCAAGCGAGCGCGACCCGCTGGGCGCTGACCCCGCGCTCGTGGGCCACCTCCGCGAACGCAGGGTGCCGCTCCGCCAGCGACTTCCGTCGCCCAGGGCCCCGAGCGGACTCCAGCGGCAAGAAGGCGAGCCCGAGCTGGGCACAGACGTCGATCTCCGGCCGGCTGCTGCGGAACCGGACCGAGAACTGGTTCTCACGCTCACCAGCGACGTGTCGAGTCGGCGTGCGTCGACGAATCTGCCCGGGGTCTGGCGCCAACGAGTTCAGCCTCGGCATCGCCGTCCGGTGGAGGATCTCCCCGAGCGTCCGAGCAGGGATCCTCGTCGGGCACCTTCGTCGTCGGTGTGGTGCTGCCACAGCGCGATCTGCTCGACGCCGAGCCCTGCAGGCTGCCGTCCACGGCCGCCCGGAGGTGGGCATCGCCGCGGGCGACGTCCAGCCGCCTCCCTCGGTGCGGACGCGGCCGCCCTTCGTCGCCAGCAGCACCCGGTCGCGCACGCCCAGCTCGTCCAGATAGCCCCGCCACCAGCCCTTGGGACGTTCTCGCCGTACGCCGCCGCGCCCGTCACCAGGTCCGTAGGCGCCGGCGGTGTCGGAAGTCGTGATCGCCCGCGTCGGGCCGAGCGCTGGTCGCCGCGCGCCCGGAGCCGACGGAAGAGGTCCGCGTCGACGAGTCATCAGACCGAGCCCGATGGCGGCCAACCTCGTGGGCTGCCCGACCTCGTCGTTGCCGATCGTTCGAGTGCGCATACCGGCAGTACCCACCGCCGTGCCACGTGGTGCCTGCGCCCGCTCGTTCGGATCCCGAACGGGAGGCCGGCTCGGCCAGCGCCACGAGGTCCGCGGCGAGCTCGGACCCGGCGTCGCGTACACCTGGCGGTGCGGGAAGGATCGAGTCTATCCCCAAGAAGCGACGCGCGATCGGCGCCCGCCACGGCGACCTCATCGACTGGGCGAACGAACGCGCGGGCGTGACCACCACCCGCTGCTCGTCCACCCCGGTCTTCCCGGCCCGGGTGTGCTGGACGATCCGCTGCCGACCGTTGTCGACGTAGCCCACCTTGCGACTGACAGCTGCCGAGGCGTGGTTGCCCGCGAGGTACCCCGACCCACAGGTCTCGACCAGCTCGTCGAACGCGAACCCGACGACGAGCTGCCGCATCAGTGTGCCGGTTCCCACCCCCTGGTGGGCGCCCCCCAACCACGAGCCGGTCTCGACGTGCCGCGTCTGGGCGAAGTCCTGGGCATGCAGGTCCTGCACCCGACCAGCACGCCCTCGCGACGGACCACGAGGGCCAGCTGCCAGTCCTCGGGCGCGAAGCTCGCCCGTTGGGTCCACCACCATGCCGGAGGTCGCCGGGAAGCCGTGCGGCGACCCGAGCGCGAACGGCTCCTCGTGCCAGTCCCGGAGGAAGGGCATGGGCGGTCAGGATCGTGGATGCCGCCGGGACGAGCTCGACCAGCTCCGGCAGGTCGTCGTCACGCACGACGGTGAGGACGACCGGACCGCCGGCGATCCGAGCGCGAAGGGTGGGAAGATCTCCTCCAGCGTGAGCATGCTGGATTCTTCCAGAATCGCCCCAGCGGCGACAGCGAAGGCGGCTGCCCCGTCAGGCGCCGACGACCGTGCTCGCGAGGTGCTGGCCGCTGAGGGAGGCCCGCTCCGCCACCAGGTCCGCCGGCGTCCGGGCCGTAGATGATCCGACCACCGTCGTGGCCAGCGCCCTTGGACCCAGGTCGACGATCCAGTCGGCGTGCGCCATCACCGCCTGGTGGTGCTCGATGACGAGCACCGACCGACCCGCGTCGACCAGCCGGTCCAGCATCGCCAGCAGCTGCTGGACGTCGGCCAGGTGCAGGCCAGTCGTCGGCTCGTCCAGGACGAAGACATCGCCCTTCTCGCCCATCTGGGCGGCCAGCTTGAGCTGCCGCTCCCTTCCGAGGCGTGGTGAGCGGCTGCCCCAGGCTGACATAACCGAGACCGACGTCGACGAGTCGGTCCAGGATGCGCGCCGCGTGGGGAAGCACCGCGTCGCCCTGGAAGAACGCCAACGCGCCTCGGCGACCGGCATCTCCAGCACCTCGCCGATGTGCCGCCCACCGAGGCGGTACTCCAGCACGGCGGCCTGGAACCGTCGACCCTCGCACTCCTCGCAGGTGGACTCCACCGTGGCCATCACGCCGAGGTCGGTGAAGACGACGCCCGCGCCGTTGCATGCCGGGCACGCGCCCTCGGAGTTGGCGCTGAACAGGGCCGGCTTGACGCCGTTCTCCTTCGCGAAGGCCTTCCGGATCGGCTCCAGCAGGCCGGTGTACGTCGCGGGGTTGCTGCGTCGGGACCCCTTGATCGCCCCCTGGTCGATCACGACCACGCCGTCGCGCCCGGCGACCGACCCCTGGATCAGCGAGCTCTTGCCGCTGCCGGCCACGCCGGTGAGCACGCACAGCACGCCGAGCGGGAGGTCCACATCGACGTCGCACAGGTTGTGGGTGTCGGCGCCGCGCACCTCCAGCGCGCCGGTAGCCGTCCGCACGACCTCCTTCAGCGCCGCCCGGTCCTCCAGGTGCCGGCCGGTCACCGTGTCGCTGCCGCGCAGCCCCTCGACCGGGCCCTCGTAGCAGACCGTCCCACCACCGGTGCCGGCGCCGGGCCCAAGGTCGACCGCGTGGTCGGCGATGGCGATGGTCTCCGGCTTGTGCTCCACGACGAGCACGGTGTTGCCCTTGTCGCGCAGCTGCAGCAGCAGGGTGTTCATCCGCTGGATGTCGTGGGGGTGCAGCCCGATCGTCGGCTCGTCGAAGACGTAGGTGACGTCGGTGAGCGCCGAGCCGAGGTGTCGGATCATCTTGGTGCGCTGGGCCTCGCCGCCGGAGAGCGTCCCCGCCGGCCGGTCCAGGGAGAGGTAGCCCAGGCCGATGTCGGTGAACGAGTCGAGCAGGTGCTGCAGACCGGCCACGAGCGGGGCCACGCCGGGGTCGGTGACGCCGCGCAGCCACGCGGCCAGGTCGCTGACCTGCAGCGCACTCAGCTCGGCGATGCTCCTGCCCTGGATGCGCGAGGACCGCGCCTGTTCCGTCAGCCGAGTTCCCTCGCAGTCGGGGCAGGTCTGGAAGGTGACGGCCCGCTCGACGAAGCGACGTACGTGCGGCTGCATCGCCTCGACGTCCTTGCTGAGCATGGACTTCTGGACCTTGACCAGGACGCCCTCGAAGGTCAGGTTGACGCCCTCGACGTTGATCTTCTCCGGCTGCCCGTGCAGCAGCTTGCGCAGCTCTCGCTGGGAGTACTTCCCGACCGGCTTGTCCATGTCGAAGCCGGCCCCACGGAAGATGCGGCCGTACCACCCGTCCATGCTGTAACCCGGCACCAGCAGGGCGCCGTCGGCCAGCGAGCGCTCGGCGTCGTAGATCGCCGTCAGGTCGAAGTCGCTGACGGCGCCCATCCCTTCGCAGCGCGGGCACATGCCGCCCTGGTAGACCTGCTTGCGGACGGTGTGCCGCTCCCCGCGCCGCGGTCGACCGTCATCGAGCCGCTGGCGATCCGGGTGGGCACGTTGAACGAGAACGCCGTCGGCGGTCCGACGTGCGGCGTCCCGATCCTGCTGAAGAGGATGCGCAGCATCGCGTAGGCGTCGGTGGCCGTGCCGACGGTGGAGCGGGGGTTGGCGCCCATCCGCTCCTGGTCGACGATGATCGCCGTGGTGAGCCCCTCGAGGCGGTCCACCTCCGGGCGGGCGAGCGTGGGCATGAACCCCTGGACGAAGGCGCTGTAGGTCTCGTTGATCAGCCGCTGGGACTCGGCTGCGATGGTGTCGAAGACCAGCGAGCTCTTGCCGGAGCCGGACACGCCCGTGAACACAGTGAGCCGACGCTTGGGCAGCTCGACGCTGACGTCCCTGAGGTTGTTGACCCGAGCGCCCTGCACGCGGATCAGGTCGTGGCTGTCGGCGGCATGCATGCGCTGATCTAACCAGCCGACCGCGAGTGCGGCTCAGCGACGCTGCTGGATCCGGACGAGGTTGCCCGCGGGGTCGCGCACCGCACAGTCCCGAACGCCGTACGGCTGCTCGGTCGGCTCCTGCACGATCTCCGCCCCACCGGCGACCAGCCGATCGAAGGCGGCGTCGAGGTCGGAGGTGGCCAGCAGCAGCATCGCGTAGGTGCCCTTGGCCATCATCTCGGCAATGGTCCGGCGCTCCTCGTCGGTGATCCCGGGGTTGGCACCGGGAGGGTCCAGCACGAGGTTGACGTCGGGCTGGTCGGGCGCCCCGACGGTGATCCAGCGCATGGTCCCCTGGCCGACGTCGAGGCGGACCTCGAAGCCGAGCAGGTCGCGGTAGAACGCCAGCGACGCCTCGGGGTCGGTGTGCGGAAGGAAGCTGGAGTGGAGGGTGATGTCCATGCCGGTCAGGCTAGAGGTGGGGGCGGCGGAACTGCTTCTCGATTCCTGACCGGTCGGGTCACCTGCTTGGCCACGCACGCCGGCAGCTCGGGCCCCCCAGTCGCGGCATGGGCCCGGTAGGCGCTCGGCCAGTGGCACGCCCACGAGCTCGGCGAACCGGGTGCTGAAGGTGCCGAGTGACGAGCAGCCGACCTCGAAGCACACCTCGGTGACGCTCCGGTCGCCGCGGCGCAGCAGCGCCATCGCTCGCTCGATCCTGCGGGTCATCAGGTAGGAGTACGGCGACTCGCCGTACGCCGCACGGAACTGCCGGCTCAGGTGCCCCGCCGACATGTGCACGTCGCGGGCCAGCGCCTCGACGTCCAGCGGCTGCGCGTAGTCGCGGTCGATGCGGTCGCGCACCCGGCGCATCAGCGCCAGGTCGCGCAGCCGCTGCTCACGCGCTGGGGCACTCACCCGACCGATGGTGCCACGCGGGGCGTCAGCTGTCGGCGTGCCGGTCGGCGACCCACGAGCCGTGATCACAGTGGTAGACGTGACCACCGTGGTGCCCGGCGGGCCGGACGCAGGCCAGCACTCCCTCGTGCAGTCGTGACTCGCACATCCGGACCCCTCCCTTCTGCTGACAGGACCGCTGGGGGTGTTGTCAGATACGACGCCCGGGTCTCCCCGAGGTTGCGTGGAGCTCCTGTATAGGTCGGCCGAGCAGGCGACGGGCGGGCTTTGCGCGACGATGACCCGATCGGGTCAGGCCGTGCTGCTCCGTGCGGGCCGGGCCACATGACGCATCAGGGCCGCTCGGCGACGACCTGCCAGAAGCCGCCGAAGCGGCGGTACGGCTCCTGGTCGCACCACGCCAGCTCCAGGGCGAGCAGCCGCTCGAAGTACGCCGGGTCGCGCTTGGCGTCGTCGTCGGTCAGCAGGTCGTTGGCGGTGCGCCCGCCGTACTCCCCACCACGCGAAGCCCCTGCGCGACCAGCTCGCCGACCACCTCGGCCGACGTGAGCCGGCGCACCGTGGTGCCGAACGTCGCCGCCTCCATGTCGTCGCGGGCCTGCTCCTCGAGCGCAGCCCTGGGCCCTTCACGGGTCAGCCGCATGAGCACCCGGCCGACCGGATTGGGGGCGATCACCGACAGTCGGCCGCCCGGGCGCAGCGTCGCGACGAGCCGGGACAGGTCGCGGGCCGGGTCAGGGCGGTACTGCAGCACGAAGTGGCACAAGGTCAGGTCGACGTCCCCCGACGCCACCGCGGTGAGATCGTCCAGCGAGCCGGCCACGGTCTCAAGGGCCGCGCCGGCTTCGCTCGCGCGACGCCGGGCCTCCGCCAGCATGCCCTCAGCGGTGTCCACCAACGTGACCCGGTGGCCCGCGGCTGCCAGCGAGACGGCGTCCCTGCCGTCGCCTCCGCCGACATCCAGCACCCGCAGCGGTCGCGTCAACCGCTCCCCCAGGGCGTCGACGTGCCGGCCCAGCACCGCCGCCACGACCGCGAACCGGATCCTCCCCCACGGTGCGTCCGCCCACGTGCGCCACTGCTCGAGGTGCGCGTCGAACCGGTCCCCTGCCCCGTCAGGAGGCGGCGTCGTGCCGGCAGTCGTCACGGCCGCCAACCTACCTGTGGGTCCGCCCCGTGATTCCGGCTCGCAACCGTGTAGTATCGCGATATATCGCGACATGATGCCAACAGTCGCCAGATGAAAGGACTTCGGCGATGACCCGAGGATTCAACCCGCCCGGACGAGACCGGCGCTGGGCGGGCGGAGACCTGCCCTGGCAGCACCACCCCCGCGGCGGCTCCTGGGCCGGCTGGGGCGGCTGGGAGCCCCAGCGCGGACGCCCCGGACCCCCGCCCTGGCTGGCCGGGCTTTTCGGCCTCGCCCAGGGGGGCAGCAGCAGTCGCGGGGCCCGAGTGCGCCGCGGCGACGTGCGGTCCGCGATCCTGGACGTGCTGAGCGCGGAGCCGCTCAACGGCTACCAGGTCATCCAGCAGATCGCCGACCGCACCGGCGGCGCCTGGCGGCCGAGCCCCGGCTCGGTCTACCCCACCATCGCCCAGCTCGAGGACGAGGGCCTGGTGGAGGGCGCCGAGCCCGGCGGGCGGCGTGCCTACCGGTTGACGCCGATCGGCGAGGAGTACGTCGCCGCGAACGGCGAGGAGCTCGCGGCGGTGTGGGCAGCGTTCGAGGCCGGCGAACCCGAGGAGGGCAGCGACTTCGCGTCGCTCAAGCCCGAGATCGGGGCCGTCATGAACGCCGTCTGGCAGATCATCACGACCGGCACCGACCAGCAGCGTCGCGATGCGGTCGAGATCCTCGTGGAGACCCGCCGCAGGCTCTACGGCCTCCTCGCCGATGGGGACGCGGAATGACGCCCACCACGCCCGCAGCCGACCGCAGCCGGTGGGCGCAGCTGCGTCTCAGCGACGCCGAGCGGGACCGAGCGGCCCAGGCGCTGGGCGAGCACTTCGCGCACGGGCGGCTCACAGCCGACGAGCACGAGGAGCGCACCGAGCGCGCATACGCCGCGCGGACGCACGCCGAGCTGCCGCCGCTGTTCGCAGACCTGCCAGGCGGCTCACCGGTGCCGGCCCAGACCCAGCCGCGGCCGGCGTACCCCGGGACTTCCCTGCCGCGCCGGGGACGCCGGCGCGCGGGGTTCGGGCCGCTGCTGATGGTGCTGGTGGCGGTGGCGGTCGTCGCCGTGGTTCTCAGCCACCTTCCACTGGTGCTCGTGGTCCTCGCCCTGGCGTGGCTGCTGACCCGGCCTCTGCGCCGCGGCCGGCCGCGGTCCTGGGCGCGCTGCTAGCCCGCCAGCCCGGTTCCTGTGCGGAGGCATGCCTTGGCGCCTAGTCTGGGGGGATGCCGCAGCGACGACATCTGGCCCACGGCCTGGCGGGCGTGCTCGCCAGCGCGCTGCTGGTCCTGCCGGCTTCGCCCGGCGCGGACGCGGCCGGCCCTGTGCCCGCCGCCGTCACGGTGGCCGCACCCGCACCCGCGGCCAGCAAGGCCGTGGTGCTGAAGCCGGCCCTCAAGCGGGTGCTGAAGCGGGTCAACGCCGCCCGCACCAAGCGCGGGCTCAAGCCGCTCTCGGCCGGGCGCTGCCTCACCAGGAAGTTCGCGCAGCCCTGGGCCCGGCACATGGCCCACACCGGCTCCTTCGGCCACCAGGACACCTCGAAGATCTTCACCCAGTGCTCCGGTTTCCACATCGTCGGCGAGAACATCGCGGCGGGTCAGCCGACCGCGAAGGCCGTCATGGCCGCCTGGATGGGCTCGCCGGACCACAAGCGCAACATCTTGAGGAAGCGCTTCAAGCGGATCGGGCTCGGCCTGGCCAGGGACGCCGACGGCGTGAAGTACTGGGTGCAGGACTTCGGTGGCTGAGGCCGGCCGCCCTGGCGTCTCGGAGATATCTCATATCTGAGATACCGTGGGGGCATGGACGGGGACTACAAGGACCGGATCGGCAACCTGATCCGCGACGCGCGCAAGCACCGAGGCCTCACGCAGGCCCAGCTCGCTGATCTGCTCAGCACCAGCCAGAGCGCCATCAACCGCATCGAGAAGGGCCACCAGAACCTCTCCCTCGAGACGCTGGCGCGCATCGGTGCCGCCCTCGACTCCGAGATCGTGGCGGTCGGCGCCGGGCCCACCCACCTGCGCGTGACCGGCCCGACCACGCTGGAGGGCAGCATCACCGTCAAGACCTCCAAGAACGCCGGCGTGGCCCTGCTGTGCGCCTCGCTGCTCAACCGGGGACGCACCACCTTGCGCAAGGTGGCCCGGATCGAGGAGGTCAACCGGCTGCTCGAGGTACTCACCAGCCTGGGCGTCCAGACCCGCTGGCTCAACGAGGACAACGACCTGGAGATCCTCCCCCCGCCCGAGCTGGACCTGGACCACATCGACGGCGACGCCGCCCGGCGTACCCGGTCGGTGATCATGTTCCTGGGCCCGCTGCTGCACCGTGCCGACGTCTTCGAGCTGCCGTACGCCGGCGGCTGCCAGCTCGGCACCCGCACCGTCGAGCCGCACATGGCCGCCCTGCGGCCCTTCGGTCTCGAGGTCAAGGCCACCGACGGCAGCTATCACGCCACCGTCAACCGCGCCATCGAGCCCACCCGGGCCATCGTGCTCACCGAGCGGGGGGACACCGTCACGGAGAACGCGCTGATGGCGGCCGCGCTGCACCCGGGCACGACCCTCATCCGCAACGCGTCGTCCAACTACATGGTCCAGGACCTGTGCTTCTTCCTGCAGAAGCTCGGCGTCGAGGTCGACGGGATCGGCACGACGACGCTCGCCGTCACCGGCCTGCGTGAGATCGACGTCGACGTCGACTACGCCCCCAGCGAGGACCCGATCGAGGCGATGTCGCTGCTCGCCGCGGCGATCGTGACCAGCTCCTCGATCACCATCGAGCGGGTGCCGATCGAGTTCCTCGAGATCGAGCTGGCGACGCTGGAGGAGATGGGCTTCGAGTACACCCGCTCGGCGGAGTACGTCGCCCGCAACGGCCGCACCCGGCTGGTCGACCTCACCACGCGGCCGAGCCAGCTGCACGCTCCCCACGACAAGATCCACCCGATGCCCTTCCCCGGGCTCAACATCGACAACTTGCCGTTCTTCGCCGTCATCGCGGCGGTCGCCGAGGGGCAGACGATGATCCACGACTGGGTCTACGAGAACCGTGCGATCTACCTCACCGAGCTCACCAAGCTCGGTGGGCACGTCAAGCTGCTCGACCCGCACCGAGTGATGGTGGAGGGGCCCACGCACTGGTCGGGCGCTGAGGTCGTCTGCCCGCCGGCGCTGCGCCCCGCGGTGGTGATCCTGCTGGCGATGCTGGCCTCTAAGGGCACCTCGGTGCTGCGGTCGACCTACGTCATCCACCGCGGCTACGAGGACCTCGCCGAGCGCCTCAACCAGCTCGGGGCCAACATCGAGACCTTCCGCGACATCTGAGCCGACCGGGATGGCAGGGCTGCGGATCGAGCGCGACGACCCCCTGCGGGCAGACGTGCGCGCGCTCCTGGCCGAGCACCTGACCCAGCTGCGTGCCCTCTCCCCGCCGGAGAGCGTGCACGCGCTCGATGCCGTCGCCCTCACCGGCCCGGCACTCAGCTTCTGGACCGCCCGAGAGGGCGGCCGGCTGCTCGGCTGTGGCGCCCTCGCCCGGCTCACCGACGACCATGCCGAGATCAAGTCGATGCGCACGACGGCCGCGGCTCACGGCCGTGGCGTGGCCACGGCCCTGCTGAGCAGACTCCTGGCGGAGTGCCGGCTGCACGGCGTCCGCCGGGTGAGCCTGGAGACCGGGGCCCAGCCCTTCTTCGCACCGGCTCACCGGCTGTACGCCCGGCACGGCTTCGTCGAGTGTGGCCCCTTCGGGGGCTACCGTCCCGACCCGCATAGCGTCTTCATGACGCTGGCCCTGGCCCCCCCGACGACCGAGGTGCCCTAGTCGAAGAGCGTCTCCACCCAGGCCCGCGCGCGGGTCGGAGCGGGAGGCGGCTCGGACATGGCGCCGGTGATCCGCGGCAGCTGCGCCGTGTCGTGCACGCTCGAGCGGTGCCAGTCGGTCTCGGCCTCCACCAGGCCGCCGATGTCGGCCCGGGCCAGGAACACACCGTGCCCGTCGGGGCACTGGCGCACCGTGGTGAGGCCGGTGCGGCGGTCGACCATCTCGGCCCCACACTGCGGGCAGCTCAACGGCTCCATGACGCGAACGTACTCCGCGCGGGCGAAATCCTGTCGGCGGCGCGCTCGGCACCCTAGGCTTCCTGCGAGCGCGACGGCCGCGCCCACCCCCGTGGGGGAAAGGGAGGAACTCCTGATGAAGCCCACCGACGAACAGGGCCCCGGAGGGATCGCCGACCTGCGGCCGCTGGCCGAGTCGATGAAGAAGCAGCAGCGCGCGTGGAACTGGTACGACTGGGCGAACTCGGCGTTCTACACCACGGTGCTGACGGTGATGTTCGGCCCGTACATGATCCAGGTCGCCGGCACGGCCGCGGGGTGCGCAGACCCCGACGAGACGTGCAGCAAGACCGTGAGCCTGCTCGGCCTGCATGTCGCCGCCGGCTCGCTGCCGAGCTATCTCACCACCTTCGCCACGATCGCGAGCGCCTTCATCCTCCCGATCGTCGGCGCGTTCGCCGACCGGTCGCCTCGGAAGAAGGCCCACATGGCGGCCTACGCGTGGGCGGGGTCGTTCTTCGCCGCGCTGCTGTTCTTCATGAAGGGCGACCTGTGGCAGATCGGAGCCATCTCGGTCGTCGCCAGCAGCATCCTCGCGGGGTGCTCCCTGGTCAGCTACTACGCGATCCTGGTGGACATCTCCACCGAGGAGGAGCGCGACCAGGTCTCGTCCCGTGGCTGGGCCTGGGGCTACCTGGGTGGTGGCCTGCTGCTGCTGGTCAACCTGGTGATGTTCCTGGGGCACGACAAGTTCGGCCTGTCCTCGGGCTTGGCCGTCCGGCTCAGCCTGCTGTCGGCTGCCGTGTGGTGGGCGGCGCTCACGATCATCCCGTTCGTGAAGCTGCGCAACTACGCGCCCCGCAACGTCGTCCCCGAGCAGGGCGGCCTCGTCCACCGCAGCTTCGGGCAGCTCTTCGCGACGCTCAAGGAGCTGCGCGCCTTCCCGATGACCATGACCTTCCTGCTGGCCTACCTGTTCTACAACGACGGCATCCAGACGGTGATCTACTCGGCGTCGATCTACGGCTCGGAGCAGCTGAAGATGGACCAGAGCGTGCTCAGCGGGACCTTCCTGCTCATCCAGTTCGTGGCCTTCGGCGGAGCGCTCTTCTTCGGTCGCCTCGCGACGCGGTTCGGGGCCTACCACTCGATCCTGTGGGGGACCTTCGCGTGGATGGCGATCGTGGTCTGGGCGATGTTCCTGCCGGCCGGCAACGTGGCGCTGTTCCTCCTCACGGGCGTCGCCATCGCCATCGTGATGGGCGGCACGCAGGCGTTGTCGCGCTCCTTCTTCAGCCTGCTGATCCCCCACGGCCGCGAGGGTGAGTACTTCGCCCTCTACAACGCCGCCGAGCGCGGGACGTCGTGGTTCGGCACGCTGCTCTTCGGGTTGATGTTCCAGCTCACCGGGTCGTATCGACCGGCGATCCTGGCGCTCATCATCTTCTTCGTGCTCGGCGCCTTCTTCCTGCTGCGGCTGGACCCGCAGCGTGGCATCCAGGAGGCGGGCAACCGGGTCCCCTCCGCGGTCTGACGCCCGCGGAGTCGGAGCACCACGTCCCGGCACGGCTGCGGTGCACCCTGCCCGTGGGGTGGGGTGTGGTGTCTCAGCTTCATCATGAGAAGTGGGTGGAGTCCCACTTCTCGGGTCATGTACGACGTGAGAAGCGGCGCGCCGACCACTTCTCATGATGAAGCGGTGACCAGGATCACACCCCTCCCCCTCCGCGCGGCGCCGGGGAGCGGTGGGTCGCGGAGTCAGTCCGGACATTTCGGTCGCTCAGTGTCCGGGTCGGAATCTTGCCGATGGGTCTACCGTTGAACGTCTAGACCAGATTGACGGGAGAACCCACGTCATGGCGGTCACTCCCGACCGTCTCATGAGGGCACCAGGGGGAAACAAGCAACGGGAGGTACCCCAATGGCGGAGCGCACGCTACGAGGCGCACGGCTCGGCGGACAGAGCTTCGAGGACGAGCGGGGCATCGAGTTCGCCGCACGGCAGCAGGTCGGCTACCGCTGCACCCACGGCCACGAGTTCGAGATCACCATGTCGGTGGAGGCCGAGGTTCCGGCGACGTGGGAATGCCCACGCTGCGGCGCCCAGGCGCTGAGCACCGCCGGCGTCCAGCCCGAGGAGAAGGTCGAGAAGCCCGTGCGCACCCACTGGGACATGCTGCTGGAGCGGCGCTCGGTCAAGGAGCTCGAGGACATCCTCGCGGAGCGCCTCGAGCTGCTCCGCGGCGGCGAGATCGGCCCGGCGCACCTGCACCGCGCCAACCGCAAGCGCCGCGTCAGCTGACCCGCCGTCAGCCCTGACCGGCAGCGCCGACCGCCAGCTGACCCGCCGTCAGCCCGGACCGTCCGCGCGGGGCCGGGTCTGGTCGTCGTCGACGACCTCGCCCTGGACGACGGGTCCCGAGGACGCGGGCCCGGGGCCCCGCTGAGCACTCCCCCCACTGCCGCCCGCGGCTCGGGAGTGCGGGACGCCGGCGATCACCAGCCGCCGAGCCACCACCTCAGCGAGCAGCCGCCGGGCCACGGGCCGGGTGACCGGGAGCACCAGCAACGCTCCCAGCACGTCGGTGACGAACCCGGGGGTGAGCATCAGCCCCCCGCCGACGAGCACCAAAGCGCCGTCGGCGATCTCACGGGCGGGCATCCGGCCGCTGGCCAGCGCCTCGCTGAGGGCCCGCCAGGTGCGCGCCCCCTCGCGCTTGACCAGCCAGCCACCCACGATGCTGTCCGCGACCAAGAGCAGCACGGTCCACCACGGGCCGATCACCTGGCCCACCTGGATGAGCACCACGATCTCGACGAGTGGCACCACGACGAACGCGACGACCAACACCCACCACGACAGCCGACGTCGGCGGCTCACGGCAGCGCTCCGGTGCGGACCCCGCGCAGTCGTCGCCCCAGCTGCGCTCGGCGTTCGCGCAGGCCCCACACCGTGATCCGGCGCAGCGACTCGGTCGCGACGTCGCGGCTCATCTTGGAGTCACCGCGGACGCGCTCCACGAACTCGATCGGGACCTCGCGCACCCGGAGCCCGGCCTGGACGGTGCGATAGGCGAGGTCGGTCTGGAACACGTAGCCGGTGGACTGGACGCTGGCCAGGTCGATGGCCTCCAGGGTGGTACGCCGGAAGACCCGGAAGCCGGCCGTGGCGTCGCGGACCCGGAGCCCCAGCAGCAGCCGCACGTAGAGATTCCCGCCACGCGACAGCGCCTCGCGCGAGCGCGGCCAGTTGACGACCGACCCACCGGGCACCCACCGCGACCCGATCACCAGGTCGGCCCCCGGCAGCGCCTCGAGCAGCCGGTGCAGCTGCTCGGGCTGGTGGGACCCGTCGGCGTCCATCTCCCCGATGACGTCGTACCCGGCATCCAGGGCGACCTGGAACCCGTGCAGGTAGGCCGCTCCGAGACCGGCCTTCATGGTGCGGTGCACCACGCGCACCTGCGGGTCGGCAGCCGCGAGCTCGTCCGCGATCTCCCCCGTTCCATCGGGTGACCTGTCGTCCATGACGAGGACGTCCACGTCCGGCTGGGCAGCGCGGAGCCGCCCGATGATCCACGTCAGGTTCTCCGCCTCGTTGTAGGTGGGGATGACCATCACCACCCGGCCCGGCCCGGTCATCGATCCGACCCCACCAGCACCGGCAGCGGGCCCTCGGTCGTCGCAGTCGGCGTACCTCGTCGCCGGTAGCCCCCCACCATCGCGATCCCGACCATGACCGCCGTGGCCAGGAGGGCGCCGCGCCCGAGCCACGGCCCGAGGCGCACCGCGGGCGTGATCGCGGTGGACAGCGGCAGCTCCTGCTCCAGGACGTCCTGAGTGCGCCGGGGTGCCCGCTGGAGCACCCGTCCGGAGGGGTCGACCATCCCGGAGATCCCGTTGGGGGACGCGATGGCCGTGGCGCGGGCGGTCTCCAGGGCCCGCAGCCGAGTGATCTCGAACTGCTGGTCGGGCTGCACGGTGTAGACGTACAGCGCATTGCTCGTCTGCTGCACGAGCAGCTGCGCGCCCCCGGCCACCTGGTCGTAGAGGCCGTCGTCGTAGGCCACGTCGAAGCAGATCGAGTCGGCCACCAGGACGCCCCCGATGTGCAGCGGCGCCTTGCGGGTGCCGCTCAGCATGTCGTAGGGGATCTCCCGCAGCTTGCCGAAGTTGGACGGGAAGACCTTGTCCCGCCAGGGGATGTACTCCCCGAAGGGGACGGGGTGCCGCTTGGTGTAGCGGTCACCGGGCCCCGTGACCGGGTCCCAGACGATGCCCTGGTTCATCACCTGACCGGGGTCGGGCGCGCGCACCATCCCGCCGACCAGGATCGGCAACCCGATCGCCCGGGAGGCCTCCTGGATGGTGGCGTTGACCGTCGCGTCCGTGAAGGGGTCGACGGCCGTGGAGTTCTCCGGCCACAGCACGAAGTCGGGCCGCGGCGCCGTGCCGGCGGCGATCCGGTGGGCCAGCTCGACCGTGGCGTCACGAAGGTTGCGAGTGACCTGCCGGTGGTCGAGCAGGATGTCGGAGCCGTCACCCGGGACGTTGCCCTGCACCGCCGCGACCTGGATCGTCCCCTCGGGGCGCAGGTGGTACGGCGTCACGACGGGCACGGCTACCAGGGCCACGAGCGGCGCGATCGCCAGTGTGCCCTGGATCGGTCGGGCGCGGATCTGGAGGGCCGCCCACAGCAAACCGGTCCCGAGCAGGGCCAGCAGCAGGCTCACCCCGTTGGCGCTGAGGTAGGGCATCGCGCCAGCGACGGGGATGTCGGCCGAGGCGAAGGAGAGGCGGCCCCACGGCATGCCGCTGAACGGCCAGGAGCTGCGCCAGACCTCGACCCCGAGCCATGCGGCCGCCGCCCAGATCGGCCACCCGCGCCATCGGGTCACGACCGCCGTCAGTGGGCCGAGGATGCCGAAGAACGCTGCCTCCACCGCGGAGATCGCAAGGTAGGCGTCGGTCCCGACCGCGCGCATCCACCACAGCAGCACGAACTGGAAGCCGACCCCGAACAAGAGGCCGGGCAGCACCGCCGCCCGGGCGGACAGGCCGCGCACCGACCAGACGAAGCCGGCCACGCACAGGGGGATCAGCAGCGCCCACCCCACTGGCTCGAACGCCAGGGCCAGCAGCACGCCGGCCGCGGCAGCGACCAGGGACCTCACCAGCACGCCCGCAAACCTATCCGACGCCCGGTGGCGCCGCGCGAGCCTGCTCCCGGCGGATCTGGCGCCTGCAGGGCTACGGAAGGGGCGCGGCGCTTCGGACCGACCCGTGGCCCACCGGCTGTCGGCACCGGGACGTTGTCTACGGCGGCGAGCCCCTTCCGTATCCACCTCCGCGGAGGGAGCCCACGTCCTGGACAGGCCGGACGGAGTGAGCGGATCCCCACTCTCCGCTGCCAGCCACCCGGATGCCGACCCGACACCGCGCACTGCACGGGCGGACTCCGGCACCTTCACTCCGAGCGCACCGCCCTGTCAACCGCACGCTGACCTGGGAAGATGGACAAACCCGCAGGTCAACGAGGGGGTGCTGCGCGTGAAATTGGCGCCAGAATTGTCCGGGCACGCGGCACCCGTGCGGCGCATGGGACCGGCGTGGTCTCCAGGAGGCCGGTGGGACGACGACGGTGCCGGTCGCCGTGGTGGCGAGCAGCGGCACCTCCAGCATGCGCGCGGCACCGGGCGGCCAGCCGACGGCGCGCCGCGCCCGACCACCAGGACCGCGAACTCCATGACTCGTGAGCGCGTGCCGACCCGCACCAGCGTGGCGGTGATCTCGAGCACGTCACCGGCTCGCACCGCCTCGCGGAACTGCACGTCGGAGTACGACGCGAACAGCCCCTCGTCCCCGTCGGTGCGCAGGCACATCTCCGTGGCGACGTCGCCGAACAGGCCGAGCGAGTACGCGCCGTCAACCAGGTTTCCCGCGTAGTGCGCATGGGAGTAGGGCACGTAGCGGCGATGGGTCACCACGGTGCCGACCCGCGGGTCCTGCGGTGGCATCGACTCCTGTGGCTGTTCAGGGCTCATGAGGCCCTCCTCTCGGTGCTGGCCAGTCGGTGGGCGAGGTAGCTGGCGACCTCCCCGGGGTCGTGCCACGGGTGAAGACCCGGTCCACCCCGAGCTCGGCGGCCATCGCCTCGTTGAAGCGCGGGCCACCCACCACCAGCAGCGGCCGCCGCTCGGCCGGGTAGGCCTCGCGGAACGCGGCGCTCATCTCGCGGGTGTTCAACAGGTGTGCATCGCGCTGGGTGACCACCTGGGAGACCAGCACGGCGTCGGCCCTCTCCTGCAGGGCCCGCTCCACCAGCTGCGGCACCGAGACCTGGGCTCCAAGGTTCACCACCTTGAGCTCGCGGTAGTACTCCAGGCCCTTCTCGCCTGCGAACCCCTTGATGTTGAGGATCGCGTCGATCCCCACCGTGTGGGCGTCGCTCCCGATGCAGGCCCCCACCACCACCAGCCGGCGGCGGAGCCGGACTTGATGGCCGCGTTGACCTCCTGGGGGGTGAGCAGGGGTAGTCCCGCTCGACCACCTCGACCTGCGACAGGTCGACCAGATGGCTGACGCGCCCGTACACGACGAAAACGTGTGACCGGTGCCGATCTGCTTGCTGTGGACGACGAGCGCGGGGTCCAGGCCCATCTTGTGGGCCAGCTGCTCGGCCGCGCCCTCCGCCACCTTCGACAGCGGGACGGGCAGCGTGAAGGACAGCTGCACCATGCCGTCGCCAGTGGTGTCGCCGTACGGTCGGATGACGGGTCCGGAGGTCGCCGCGGCGGCCGGCTTCGAGCTGGCCTGCTTCCGGGTCATCCCTCGATCTCCAGGATCTCCGAGGCGGGGTTGTAGTAGCTGTCGGACTTGCGGGCGACGCCGTCCAGGCCGCGGCCGCCGTCCGGGGGCCGCTTCATCAGGCCGAACGTGCCGTCCGCGATGGCCGCCAGCAGCGGCGGGTCGCCCGCCTCATCGCTGTCCAGCGCGATGTCCTCGAGCAGCTCGATCGTCTCCTCCAGCACCTCGTGCGCTCGCCGGACGATGAAGCCGTCGCGAGCCGGCCGGAAGTCCTCGTGCAGGTTGCCGGCGGCGTTCATCACGTAGGCGACGTTCTGCAGGGCCAGGTCGCGGTCGGAAAGCCAGGGGTGACGACCGCCTCGGTCATCATGCCCACCAGCAGGATCCCCTGCCCGGTGAGCGCACCCACGAGGTTGAAGAAGCCGTCGAGGAGATAGCCCCGGAAGACGTCACCGGTCATGTGCCGGGTCGGGGGCATCCACTTCAGGGGTGCGTCGGGGAAGAGCTCGCGGGCGAGCAGCGCGTGCGCCAACTCGAGCCGGAAGGACTCGGTCGGTCCGGGTTGATCTCGAACGCGTGCCCCAGGCCCAGCTGCCAGTCCTCGAGACCAGCCTCCTTGGCGAAGTACTCGTTGAGCAGCTGGCTGGTGGTGACCGTGTGCGCGGCCGTCACCGCGTCGGCGGTCGTGAGGTAGTTGTCCTCGCCGGTGTTGATGATGATGCCGGCGCGTGCATGCACCTGACGGCTGAACCGCTGGTCGACGAAGGTCCGGATCGGGTTGATGTCGCGGAAGAGGATGCCGTACATCGAGTCGTTGAGCATCAAGTCGAGCCGCTCGAGCCCCGCCAGCACCGCCATCTCGGGCATGCACAGACCCGACGCGTAGTTGGTGAGCCGGACGTAGCGACCGAGCTCCTTGCTGGTGTCGTCGAGCGCGGCCCGCATCAGCCGGAAGTTCTCCTGGGTTGCGTAGGTGCCGGCGAAGCCCTCGCGGGTGGCACCCTCGGGGACGTAGTCGAGAAGGGACTGGCCGGTCGACCTGATCACGGCGATGACGTCCGCGCCCTCGCGGGCCGCTGCCTGCGCCTGCGGGATGTCCTCGTAGATGTCACCGGTGGCCACGATCAGGTAGATCCAGGGGACCCGTGGAGCGTCGCCCACTTTGTGAATCAGCCGCTGTCGCTCACGCCGCCGAGCGTCGATCCTGCGAAGCCCCGCGTGGACGGCCTTCCGGGACTCGCTGACCGCGCGCTTGGCGTCCCGTCCCTCGGGTACGTCGAAGCGCACCGCGCCCGTGGCGGCCTTCGCCGCCAGCTCCGCGAGGTCGCTCGCCTGGCCGCGCCGGAGGGCATCCCAGACCGGCAGCGAGACACCGTGCTCCAGCCCGACGTCCGCGCGCACGGCGTCCACGAGCCGGTTGGCCCAGGGCGTGCCCTCGGTGTCGGCCCCGGACAGGCCGGCGAGCCGCAGGGTGGCCCGCTCGACGGAGACGGTCGTGTGCTGCTGGGCGAGCCGCACGATCGGCTTGCCGACCTTGCGCGCCAGCTTGCGCGCATGCGCGACGCGGCGTCGGTCCAGGTGCAGCTTGCTCGGGTGCTGGTTGCTCTTCTTGGCCGCCACGTCACTCCCCCGTTCCGACCGCATGCGCCGCCAGCCGGCGCTCGAACAGCGCCCGTACTCCTGCGTCGGCGCGCAGCAACTCCAGCGCGTACGCCGCGTGCCCCGGGACGTAGCCGTTCCCGACCAGCATCGTCACGTCGGCGGCAAGCCCCTCGGCCCCCAGCGCTGCGGCCGAGAACGAGGTGGCCATGGAGAAGAAGACGACCGTGCCCCCCTCGGCGGTGGCCAGGATGGCGCCGCCCTCGCACCCCGGGACGTCCACGCACACGACGGTGACCTGCGCCGGCCCACCCGCGGCGACGACGGCGTCCCGCAGCGAGACCGGATCGCGGGCATCGGCGATCGCCACGACGTCGGCCAGGCCCGTGTCCTCCAGCAGCGCGGCCTCCTGCCGGTGGGGGACGACGCCGATGGTCCGGCCGGCGCCCGCGTCGCGCGCGGCGGCGAGACTGAGGGAGCCGGACTTCCCGGCGCCGCCGACGACCGCGACCGTCACCGGGCCGCGGGCGGCGTACTCGCGCACGACGCGGGCCGTCAAGGCAGGGGCGCCGCAGACGTCCATCACCGACAGCGCGAGGTCGGGGTCCAGGTCATCGGGCAAGACCGCAGCGATCGAGCGGCCGAACAGGATGGCGTAGCCGGTGCAGGGCACCTGGTCGCCGTCGGCGCTCCACCCGGCCAGGCCGTCCTCGATGACGAGCGGGGTCAGGCTCAGCGACACCAGCGTGGCGACGCGGTCGCCCACGGCCAGTCCGAGCGGCGACTCGGGGCCTACCGCCTCGACGGTGCCGACCAGCATGCCGCCCGACCCGGTGACGGGGTTCTGCATCTTGCCTCGCGCGGACACGATCGCGAGGACCTCGGCCCGCAGCGCGTCCCGGTCGACCACCCCGTCGGCGCCGGTGTGCGCCTGCTCCAGCTGGCGGTACGACGCGGCGTCGAGATTCAGCTTCTCCACGCGCACGCGCACCTCGTCGGGCCACAGCTCGCGGCGGGTGTCGAGTCGCTGGGCGGCCTGGGGCAGCACGAGGCGCTCGTCGAGCACCCGATGCAGGCCGGTCGGGTCCCCCGGTCGTGATGTGGCCTGGGTCACGGGGTTCCTCCGCTCACGTAGCGATCATACCGAAAATAGTTCGGTCTGGTATTGGACTTGCCGGACGTTCTGTGTCTACTCTGGCACGAGCGGCGCAGCCTGCACAACTGGTGCGTCGTCTCCCGCGTGCCCGTCTCACCAGGAGGACCGATGAGCGTCGACGCCACTTCGCGCCCGCAGTCCGCGGCCTCGGCCGGCCAGCCCTACGTCTACCGACCGGTCTCGCTTGTGGAGCCGGACTGGACCCGGTTCCCCGGCTGGCGCGACGTCACCACCACGGAGTGGGAGTCGGTGCAGTGGCAGCGCGCCCACTGCGTCAAGAACGTCAAGCAGCTGCGCGAGCTGCTCGGTGACCTGCTCGACAAGCGCTTCTACGCCGACCTCGAGCGCGACCAGGCCGAGCGGGCGACGATGTCGATGCTCGTGCCGCCGCAGATGATGAACACGATGGCCCCGGGCGCCGCTCCCGCCGGACCGGGCAGCCTCACCGAGGCCTTCTACGCCGACCCGGTCCGGCGTTACATGCTCCCGGTCTTCTCCGACCGGCGCACCGACTGGCCCTCGCATCCGCACGCGACACGGGACTCGCTGCACGAGCACGACATGTGGGTGGCCGAGGGGCTGACCCACCGCTATCCGACGAAGGTGCTCGCCGAGCTGCTCCCCACCTGTCCGCAGTACTGCGGGCACTGCACCCGCATGGACCTGGTGGGCAACTCCACGCCGGTGATCGAGAAGCTCAAGTTCGTCGGCAAGCCGAACGACCGGCTGGCCGCGATGCTCGACTACCTGCGGGCCACGCCCGAGGTCCGCGACGTCGTGGTCTCCGGGGGCGACGTGGCCAACATGCCCTGGCCGCGGCTGGAGGCGTTCCTCGACGAGCTGCTGCGGATCGACAACATCCGCGACGTCCGGCTGGCCACCAAGGCGCTGATGGCCCTGCCGCAGCACTGGCTGCAGCCCGAGGTGGTCGACGGGATGGGCCGGATCGCCACGCTCGCCAAGGAGCGCGGGGTCTCCATCGCGATCCACACCCACGTCAACCCCGCCAACTCGGTGACGCCGCTGGTCGCCCGGGCGACCCGCACGATGCTCGACACCGGCATCCGCGACGTCCGCAACCAGGGCGTCCTGCTCAACGGCGTCAACGCCGACCCGCACACCCTCCTCGACCTGTCGTTCGCCCTGCTCGACGGCGCTCAGATCATGCCCTACTACTTCTACATGTGCGACATGATCCCGTTCTCGGAGCACTGGCGGGTCTCGGTGGCCGAGGCGCAGTACCTCCAGCACCAGATCATGGGCTACCTCCCCGGGTTCGCCACCCCCCGCATCGTCTGTGACGTGCCCTACGTCGGCAAGCGCTGGGTGCACCAGGTGGCCCGGTACGACACCGAGCGGGGCATCTCGTACTGGACCAAGAACTACCGCACCTCGATCGAGGCGGCCGACGAGGACGCCCTCACGCGACAGTACGAGTACTACGACCCGATCCACACGCTGCCCGCCGACGGCCGGGCCTGGTGGGCCGAGCACGGGCGCCTGGACGAGTCGGCGCTCAAGGCGGCCGAGATGGCGGAGGCCTCCCGGCGAGCGGCCGCCCTGCAGGCGCACTGAGCCCGACTGCCGGGGACCCGGCATACTGCTGCTCGCCATGGCGAGCCCCGCACCCACCGACCTGTCCCGGGACCGCATCCCACGGGAGATCTGGATCCTCATCGCGTCCAGCTTCCTGGTCGCCGTCGGCTTCGGGCTGATCACGCCGGTCCTGCCGCAGTTCGCTCAGAGCTTCGGGGTCGGGGCGACCGCGTCGTCGATCGTGATCAGCGCGTTCGCGTTCTTCCGGCTGGTGGGCGCACCGGGCGGCGGCCGGCTGGTGGCTCGTCTGGGTGAGCGGCCGGTATACCTCACGGGGTTGCTGGTCGTGGCGGGATCGACGGCCGCGACCGGGTTTGCGTCGTCGTACTGGCAACTGCTGGTCTTCCGAAGCCTCGGCGGTCTCGGGTCGACGATGTTCACGGTCTCGGCGCTGGCGCTGATCGTGCGGCTCTCGCCGCCAGCCATCCGTGGAGGGTCTCGGCCAGCTGGTCCTCGACCTTTCTGGTGGGCGCGATCCTGGGGCCGGTCATCGGCGGGCTGCTGGGCGGCCTCGGCCTGCGCGTGCCGTTTCTCGTCTACGCCGGCATGCTGCTCGGGGCAGCCGGCGTCGTCGCCGTCTTCATCCGCGGTGGGGCGGGGGCGGCCGAGACCCGACCCGTCACGACGCCGCCGATGAGCGTCAGCGAGGGGTTGCAGGACAGCGCCTACCGGGCCGCTCTGGCCTCTGCGTTCGCCAACGGCTGGGCCAACTTCGGGGTGCGCAACGCGATTCTGCCCCTCTTCGCAACGGCGGCTGTCCTGGACGCACCCTGGGTCGCGGGGACCGCCCTCGCCGTCTTCGCGGCCGGCAATGCGGCGGGTCTCACCCTGGCGGGCCGCGGCACGGACCGCCACGGACGCCGGCCCTTCGTGGTGGCCGGTCTGCTGGTCAGCGGTCTCGCCACCGTCGTCACGGGGTGGGCCACGGGGCTCGCGGCCCTCCTGGTCGTGTCGGTGGTCGCCGGGGTCGGCGCGGGCACCCTCAACCCCGCGCAACAGGCCGCGGTGGCGGACGTGGTCGGGCGTGAGCGCAGCGGGGGGCCAGCGCTTGCGGCGTACTCCATGGCGCAGGACGCGGGCGCCATCGCCGGGCCGATCGTCGCCGGACTGCTCGTCGAGCATGGCTCCTACCCGCTGGCGTTCGCCACCACCGGGGCGGTCACGCTCGCCGCCGCGCTCCCCTGGCTCCTCGCCCGCGAGACGCTGACCCGCTGACGAAGTGGGAGTTGATGCACGCGAAGTGGGAGTTCAGTCCACGCGAAGTGGGAGCCAATCCACGCGAAGTGGGAGTTCAGTCCACGCGAAGCGGGAGCCAATCCACGCGAAGTGGGAGTTCCGGCGACTGTCGATCCATGCCGCACGGATGCCCGCCCGAACTCCCACCGCGTCAGGTGACGGGGCGGTTCTCGAAGGGTGTGGAGAGGACGATCGTGGTGCGTGTCGAGACGTTGGCGGCCGACCGAATCCGGCCCAGCAGGTCCTCGAGCGCGGTGGGGGTGGGCACGCGGGTCTTGAGGATGTAGGACTCCTCCCCCGCCACGGACCAGCACGACTCGATCTCACCGATCCCCGACAGGCGCTGCGGGTAGTCGTCGGGCTCTGAGGGGTCGATGGGCGTGATGGAGACGAACGCCGTCAGCGGCAGGCCCATCTGCTCGTGGTCGACGGTGGCGGCGTACCCCTTGATGAGACCGCGCTTCTCCAGCCGCTTGACTCGCTGGTGTACGGCCGAAGTCGACAGCCCAGTGGCCTTCCCGAGGTCGGTGAAGGACATCCGGCCGTCGACCGCCAGCAGGCTCAAGATCCGGCGATCGGTGTCTTCCACGTGGCGCAGCCTAGTCCTCCCCGGCCGCCCATGGCGGGATGCCGGCCGGGAACGGCCTCGGCGTCTCTGGCGTGGCCCACGTCATGCGACGATGTGCCGGTGACGCACCCCGCACCTCGGTTGATGCTGCTCGACACGGCCTCGTTGTACTTCCGGGCCTTCTTCGGGGTGCCCGACAGCTTCCGGGCCCCGGACGGGACGCCCGTGAACGCGGTCCGCGGGCTGCTGGACTTCATCGCCCGACTGGTCGGCGAGTACTCACCGACCCACCTGGTCTGCGCCTGGGACAACGACTGGAGGCCCCAGTGGCGGGTCGACCTGATCCCCTCGTACAAGGCCCATCGCGTGGAAGCCGAGGTCGCGGGCCCGGCTCCTGACGTGGAGGAGGTCCCCGACCCGCTCGTCGCCCAGATCCCGGTGATCCTGGACGTGCTGTCCGCCCTCGGGATCAGCGTCGTGGGCGCGGACGGCTACGAGGCCGACGACGTGATCGGCACGCTGGCGACGACAGCCGGCATGCCGGTGGACATCGTCTCCGGAGACCGTGACCTGTTCCAGCTCGTCGACGACGGGCGGGAGGTGCGGGTGCTGTACGTCGCCCGCGGCGTCAGCCGGCACGAGCGCGTCACCAACGACGTGGTGCGCGAGAAGTACGGCGTCGACGCCACCCAGTACGCCGACTTCGCGACCCTGCGCGGGGACTCCTCCGACGGCCTGCCCGGCGTCGCGGGTGTCGGCGAGAAGACCGCGGCCACGCTGCTCCAGCGGTACGGCGACATCCCCCGGCTGCTCGCCGCGGCGGCGGACCCGGCGTCCACCCTCGCCCCGGGACCGCGGGCCAAGCTCCGGGGGGCCCTCGACTACCTCGCCGTGGCCCCCCAGGTCGTCGCGGTGGCGCGAGACCTGCCGTTGGGGACGATCGACGCCGAGCTCCCGCTCAGCCCGCCGGACCACACCCGGGTCGTCGAGGTCGGCGCCCGGTGGGGCCTGGACTCGCCTCTCGCGCGCGTCGTCATCGCCATGGCTGGCCGCGACGGTCAGTCCAGCGAGGAGTAGGCGACCACGCCGCGACGCAGCGCGGTCACCGTCTGTCGAGCGGTCCGGCGCAGGGGCGTGTCCTCTGCGGCGTCCGCGACCTGGCCGGCGAGGTCCACCAGCTGCTTGACCCAGCGCACGAAGTCGCCGGCGGCGAGCTCGGTGCCGCGCAGGATGTTGTCCAGCTCGTCGCCCGCAGCCCAGCGCCAGGCGGCCCAGGCGAAGCCCGGGTCGGGCTCCCTCAGGAAGTCGAGCCGGTGCTGGCCCTCGCGGTCGGCGAGCTCGCGCCAGAGCCGGTGCGTCTCGCCGAGCACCGCGGTCACCCGACCGCCGGCCGCCCGGGGGCTTGCGTCGTCGCTGCGCCGGGCCTCGAACACCAGCGCCGAGAGGGCTCCGGCGAGCTCCTCGGGCGTGAGGTCTCCCCAGAGCCCCCGTCGCAGCGCCTCGGCAGCCACCAGGTCCAGGTCGGAGTAGATCCGGCGCAGACGCCCACCGGCCACCGTCACCTCGTCCCCGTCCAGATAGCCCAGCTCCTGCAGCAGGTCGCACACCCGGTCGAAGGTCCGGGCCACCGTGTTCGTGCGCTGCTCCACCCGGCGCTCCAGTGTCGCGGCGTCGCGGGACAGCTTGTGCCAGCGCTCGGCCCAGCGGGCGTGGTCCTCGCGCTCGGGGCACTCGTGACAGGGGTGGCGCTTCAGCTCGCGACGCAGCTCTGCCACCTCCCGCTCGGCGGCGCTGTCCGTGGCCGCGTCTCGTCGACGTCCGCGCGCGGGCGGCGTCAGGCCATGGGTCTTGGCGCGGAGGGTGGAGGCGAGGTCGCGACGGGCTTGGGGGTTGCGCGGGTCGAAGCTCTTCGGCAGGCGGAGCCGCGTGACCGGCGAGACGGGGGTCGGGAAGTCCACGAGGGAGAGCCGACGAGCCTGCCGCTGCGCCGTCACCACGTGGGGGCGGGGCTCGGCGCCGGCGGTGCCGGGGTCAACGACGACGGCGTACCCCGCGAGCTTGCCGCTCGGGACCCACACGACGTCGCCGGGCCGCAGGGCGAGCAACGACTCGCGCGCCTCGTCGCGCCGGTCGGCCTTGCGAGCCTTCGCAGCGCCCTTCTCCACGTCCGAGATGCGCCGGCGCAGGGCGGCGTAGTCCATGAAGTTGCCGAGGTGACAGGACGCGGCCTCGGCGTAGCCGGCAAGCGCCTGCTGCGCCTTGTGCAGCTGCCGGGCCAGTCCGACGACCGCCTTGTCGGCCTGGAACTGCGCGAACGACATCTCCAACAGCTCGCGCGAGCGCGCGCGAACCACCTGGTGCACCAGGTTGACCGCCATGTTGTACGACGGCCGGAACGACGACCGCAGCGGGTAGGTGCGCGTGGACGCCAGCCCGGCCAGCTCGCGCGGGTCCATGCCGGGCTGCCAGAGGACCACCGCGTGCCCCTCGACGTCGAGCCCGCGACGGCCGGCCCGCCCGGTCAGCTGGGTGTACTCGCCCGGGGTGATGTCGGCGTGCGTCTCGCCGTTGAACTTCGTGAGCTTCTCGATGACCACCGTCCGCGCCGGCATGTTGATGCCCAGCGCCAGCGTCTCCGTCGCGAAGACCACCTTCACCAGCCCGCGCACGAAGAGCTGCTCCACGCACTCCTTGAAGGTGGGCAGCAGCCCGGCGTGGTGGGCGGCGATCCCGCGGGAGAGACCGTCGAGGAAGTCGTGGTAGCCCAGGACGTGCAGGTCCTCGTCGGGCAGGTGGCGACAGGTCTCCTCGACGAAGGCGACGATCTCGTCGCGCTCCTGGTGTCGTGGAGCCGGACGTGCGCCGCCCGGCACTGGTCCACGGCCGCGTCGCAGCCGGCTCGGCTGAAGATGAAGTACAGCGCCGGCAGCAGGCCGTCGCGCGCGAGCCGGTCGACCACGTCGACCCGGCCAGGGATCCAGACCCGCCGGCCGTTGCCGACCGCACGCGGGTTCTTCGACGAGCCGGGGCGCCCCTTGCGAGGCGAGCGGCGGTCGCGCATCAGCCGACTGCTCGCCCAGTCGTCGCGCGCGACGCGCACAGCTGCTTGACCGCCGCCCCCTCCCGGACGAAGCCGGCGGCGGCGTCGACATCGGAGGACGCGAACAGGTCCAGCATCCGGCGACCCACCATCACGTGCTGGAACAGCGGCACCGGGCGGCGTTCCTCGACGATCGTGGTGGTCTCCCCACGCACCGTCTCCAGCCACTCGCCGAACTCCTCGGCGTTGGACACCGTGGCGGAGAGCGAGACGACGCTCACCGACTCGGGGAGTGGATTGACCTCCTCCCAGACCGCGCCGCGCGTCCGGTCGGCCAGGTAGTGCACCTCGTCCATCACCACATAGCCCAGCCCGGCCAGCGTGTGCGAGCCGGCGTACAGCATGTTGCGGAGCACCTCGGTGGTCATGACCACCACCGGGGCCTCGCCGTTGATGCTGTTGTCGCCGGTCAGCAGGCCGACCCGGCGCCGTACGCCGCGACCAGGTCGTGGTACTTCTGGTTCGAGAGCGCCTTGATGGGGGTGGTGTAGAAGGCCTTGCGGCCGGTGGCCAGGGCCAGGTGGATCGCGAACTCGCCCACCAGGGTCTTGCCGGAGCCGGTCGGAGCCGCGACGAGCACGCCCCGCCCGCCCTCGATCTCCCGGCAGGCCCGCAGCTGGAACTCGTCGAAGGCGAACGCATAGCGGCCGGTGAACTCGGCCAGCACCGGTGCGCCCGGCCGGCGCGGAAGGAGGCGTACCGCTCGGCCGGGGTCGGCTGCGGCTCCTTCGGCGTCATGCGAACACCGTGAGGGCCCCCGGAGCGCAGTCGACGGTGAGCGGGAGCCGCCCGAAGCGCTCCCCGTCGGCGTAGGCGACGATGCCGGGCGCCGCCACCGTCACCGGGCGACCCGGTGGTGCTCGTACTGGGGTGGGTCACGTGCGTCCCGCGGAAGAGCTTCGGATAGGTGCGCACGAGCTCCACCTTGCTCATCGGCTTGATCACCACGACGTCGAGGAGACCGTCGTCGAGGAGGGCGCCCTCGGTGATGCGCAGACCCCCACCGAAGGAGGGCCCGTTGCCCACCGCCACCAGCATGGCGTCCAGCTGCTGGGGCCGGCCGTCCAGCTCCAGCGTGTAGGGCAGCGGGCGGAAGGTGCGCAGCTCGGCCAGCGTCGCCATGTTGTAGCGCATCTGACCCTTCGGCCAGGTCATCTTGTTGGCACGTTCGTTCACGACGGCGTCGAAGCCGGCGGCCAGGACGGTGACGAAGTACCGGCCGTCACCACGGGCCAGGTCGAGGGTGCGAGTCCGCGACGCGATGACGACGTCCGCGGCTCGGGCGGGTCGCTCCTGGGCAGATCCAGGTAGCGCGCCACGTCGTTGCCGCTGCCGGCGGGGATGATGCCCAGCGGCACGCCGCTGCCGGCGACCGCCTGGACCGCAAGGTGGACCAGCCCGTCACCGCCGGCGACGACGAGGCGTCGACGCCGGCGGCCACCTGGGCCCTGGCCAGGTCGAGCGCCTCGTCGGCGTCGCGTCCGGCGAGGTCGCGTACGGCGTACCCGCGTCGCGAAGGCGCCGCAGCGCCGCGGCTCCCGCGCGGGCGCCACGGCCCTTGCCGGATGTCGGATTGACGAGGAGCGCGACCTCGCGGGGGCTGCTGGGCACGAGGCGAGAGTAGTAGTCCTCGGCGGGCGGGAACCGGCGGGCCGGTCAGCGCGCGGTCGGGTGCAGCCCCGCCCAGGCGCAGGAGCACCGAGTAGTTGTCCGGCCGAGCGCCCACGGCGCGGGCCAGCCGCGCGAGCGCCTCCATCACCCGGTCCGGGCCGAAGTCGCGCCCGGGAACGCCCAGGGTGAGCCGACCCGTGACCTCCAGCAGCAGCACCTGACCGTGCCGCCAGGCCTGATGGGCCCGGGTGCGGACGTCGTCGTCGGCGACGGGGGCTGGGTAGGCCTCGTCCACGGCCACGAGGTCGCACGGCAGGACCTTGTCGGGCGTGTCGCCGCTGAGCCGGCCGAGGGACCAGGTGGCTGCCTGCGACACCGGAGGCCGAGTGCCAGGTCACCAGATCGCTTCCCAGCCAGTCGGGCAGGTCAAGGGGTCCACCGATGCGGTGTCCCCGAGTGGGCCGCGCTGAGTCATCGGGCCGAGGCCTCGTCACCGCCGAGGAAGTGGGCGCGCCGCGCGGCCCGGCCCGGTCGGTGACCCGGGCGATGACCTCGACACCCCGGAACAGCGCCACCATCGGGATGGCCATGAAGCACATGGTGAACGGGTCGGTGGACGGTGTCGCGATGGCGGCGAACACGAACACCGAGATGATGATCCAGCTGCGGTGCGCTCCCAGCCAGGCACCGGACACCACGCCGGCGAGGTTGAGCAGCACGATGAAGACGGGGATCTCGGAAGGCGATCCCGAACACCAGCAGGGTGCGGGAGAAGAAGGACAGGTAGTCGTTGAACTCGACCAGGTTGGTGAGGTCGGCCGGGGTGAAGCCGATGAGCACCTGGAGGCCCTTGGGCAGCGTGAGGTAGCCGACCAGCACGCCGAGCAGGAACAGCGGGACCGGCCACGGCCGCGAAGACGCGCGACCACTTGCGCTCGTTGGCGTGCAGGCCGGGCAGGATGAATCCCCAGATCTGGTGGAGCCAGTACGGGCTGGTGAGCACCAGTGCCGCCAGCCCGCAGAGCTTGAAGTACAGGAGGAACGGGCCGCCCGGGCCGGTGACGACGGGCTGGGTGACGTCCTCGCCCAGGACGGACTGTGCGTGGTGGTAGGGCCCGAGCACCACGGCGAAGATGGGGTCGAAGAAGAAGAGCGCCGCGATGAACACCACCGCCACGGCGAGGGCGGCCTTGAGGATCGGGCGCGGAGCTCGCGGAAGTGGTCGGACAGCGCCATCCGGCCGTCCGGTCCGACGGGATGGACGGGACGGCCGGAGGAGAAGCCGGACGACGCCGGAGAGGCCACCGGCGCGGCCTCAGGCCGGGGTGTCGTCCGAGCGCTGCTGCCGCTGCTTGTCGGCCTCGGCCTGGCGCGACGATCTCCCGCTGCTCGGTGTCTTGGCGTCGTCGTCGCACAGGCCTTGGTCTCGTCCTTGAAGATCTTGAGCGCCTGGCCGGTGCCCGCGCGAACTCCGGCAGCTTCTTGGCGCCGAAGAGGAACACGATGACGAGCACGATGACGATGAGCTCCCCAGCCGCCGGGGGAGCGTGACGAGTGGCGAAGTCATGGGTTCCTCATCTCGAGTCGGTGGTTCGGGCTGGACGGGCAGCCGGTTCGGCACCCATGCTACGCGGGTCCGGGCTACGGACCCGGGGACAGGCCGCTGTAGAGGCGGAGCGTCGCCGCGAGCGTGGCTCGGTAGGCGTCGGCGTACTCGGCCGGCTCGACCACCCGCACGTGAGGGGTCAGCCTGAGCAGGAACCGCTGCAGCCAGCGCGGGTCGGCCACCCGCATCCGCACCTCGAGCCGGCCGCCCGCCCGCTGCCGCGCCGAGTCGACGGGGTAGTAGTCGGGCACCCAGCGCGCGGCCGGGTCGAGCAACAGCGTCACCGGCGCGGCGCCCTCACCGGGCGCGAGCAGACCCTCGGCCAGGTCGCGTGGGGGCTGGGGGTCTGTGACGACTGCGGGCTGGCCAGCACCTGGGCCTCGTGGATGCGGTCCAGCCGGAACCACCAGGGCGCCTCTGCGCTGTGACACCAGGCGTCGAGGTAGTCCAGACCCCCGGTGGAGACGACGCCGCGAGGGTCCACGACTCGCTCGGACTCTTCGTCGCGGGTGGGCACATAGTAGGTGAGCCGCACCTGGCGCCCGCTCGCCACGGCGCGTTGCAGGCTGGCGCGCAGGTCGGCGAGGCGGTCGACCCCGTCGGCGAGGTCGACCTGGTGGGCGGCGGCCCCCTCCGCCGCTGCGGTCTCCAACTTGCCCAGGGCGCGGTCCACGACCTCGCGAGTCGCCTCGGGCGCGCTGTCGCGCAGCGCCCGCAGCGCCACGATGAGCGCCGTCGCCTCGGTGGGCGAGAGCCCAACGGCCGGGTGAGGTAGTCGGCGTTCGACACGGATCACCCGTCGCCCTCGGCTCCTCGAGGGCGTCCAGATCGACCTCGATGAGGTCGTCGGGGTAGCCACCGGGCAGGCCGCACATCAGCAGCACCCGCAGGTCGGCGAGCAGCTGCGTCGGCTCGACCCCGAGCGCTGCGGCGGCATCCTCCAGGCGGACCTGACCGCGGGCGTGCAGGTAGGGGACGAGCGTCAGCAGCCGGGCGACCTGCTCCTTCGCCCCGCCGGCGGCGGCCCGCGCTCGGGTGCTCATCCGAGGCCCTCGCCCAGCGCGGCACGGACCCGCTCGAGCAGGTGCCGGCGCAGCGCCTCCGGCGCCTCGACGTAGACGTCAGGCCCCAGGGCCAGCAGCTCCTCGACGGACACGCCGCCGGGCAGCTCGAGCCGGTCCCAGGTGGTGTCGGAATCCGGCCCCACGACCCCGGGCCGTGTCTCGGCCGCCCGTCGGCGCAGCGCCGGCCCGGATCCCGCCCGGGCGAGCACGGCGGCCGGCCCGGTGTCCGACGGCTGCGCGAGCCGCCGGGCCACCCCGCGGACGTCGGTGCCCACGGGCACGTCGAAGGATCCGGGCACCCCCTCGAGCCGTGGCTCGCCCACGACCCGGGACAGCCGGAACACCCGCTCCTCCTGGCGGTCGGTGTCCAGCCCCACGGCGTACCAACGCCCCGAGAAGCGCACGACTCCCCACGGCTGGAGATGGCGGGTCGCGACGGCGGAGGCCGCCCTGCGGTACTCGAAGGCGACGGGAATGCGCTCGGTCGTCGCCTGCCAGAAGACGTCGAAGGCGGGCTCGTCGGCCGACAGCCGCGGCTGCACGAGCTCCAGTGCCGACGCGTCGGTCTCGTAGCCGGCGGCGCCCAGCTTGCGGACGGCGTCCGTGGTGGCCTCGGCGAGCCGGGCGTGCTCCCAGACCCGAGCGGCCAGCCCCACCACGGCCGCCTCGTCACCTGCGAGGTTCACCTCGGGAAGGGCGAACTCGTCGGGGCGGATGCGGTAGCCCGGCTCGTCGTCGAAGAAGGCGTCCATCTGACCGACCTCGATGGGCACGCCCAGGCTGCGCAGCTCCTCCTTGTCCCGCTCGAACATCTTCTCGAAGGCATCCGTGCTCTGCCCCGGGTAGAGGATCTCGCGGATGCGGTCCTTGCCGACGAACCGACGCTGGACCAGCAGCATGATGAGCAGGTTGAGCAGCCGCTCGCTCTTGCGCACCGGGGGCATCAGGCTCGATCCCTCGCTGCCGCTGGCGGTCGCGTGGTCATAGCGGGCTGGTCAGACGGCCGCGAGAACGTCCACGACGAAGTACATCGTGTCGGTGCCCGTGATGCCGACGCTCGGCTGGCCCGCGTCGCCGTACCCCTGGTCGGGCGGAACGGCCAGGATGACCCGGCTGCCGACAGGAACGCCGACGAGGCCCTTGTCCCAGCCCGCCACGACGCTGCCGGCCCCCAGGTCGAAGTCGAACACACTGCGGCCGTAGGACTGGTCGAAGGGCTTGTCCCCGCCGTAGACCTGCCCCAGGTAGTTGACGTAGATGTGCTGGCCCTTGGTCGTCTTGGGGCCCTCGCCCCGGATGAGGAAGGTCCGCTGCAGCGACCCGCCCGGTTGCGGGGCGGCGCTGAAGTTCAGTGCCGACGGGACCCCGTCGGTCTCGGTCACGGAGGGAGCCCAACTGGCCGGGTCCTGCGCGGTGCCCGAGGGCTCGGTGGGCAACGTGCTGAGCAGGTCGACGACGAACACCACCGTGTCGGTGGGCTGGATCCCGAGCGAGGTGTTGCCCTGCGCGCCGTAGGCGTCGAGGGGCGTGGAGGCGACCAGCACGCGGTCACCGATCCGGTGGTCGGCGAGCGCGGTGTTGAGCGCGGGAAGGGTTCCCGGCCCGATCGCGATCAGCGGCGCCGGCGCGGTGGCGTAGCTGCTGTAGACCTCCTTCTTGGTCGAGCCGTCGCCCACCCACACGTGCGCGAAGACCTGGTCGCCGTCCTTGACCGGGTCGCCCTTGCCTGTCACGAGGGTCTCGGACGTGGTCGCGTCGACCTCGACCTTCCCCGACCAGGTGACCTTGGGTGCCACGCCCTGCTTGCCTGACACGGTGATGTTGGCTAACGCCTCCTCGGGGCTCACGGTGGTCGTCGTCGAGGGCGACGAGCTGGCGGTCGCACTGTCGCTGGTGCTGGCGCTGGGCGACGGGTCGGCGGCGGTGCCGGAGTCGTCCTTGCCGCAGGACGTCAGGCCCGCGAGCAGGCCGGCGACGGCGAGCGAGGCCAGGGCGCGGGAACGGCGGGACAGTCGGGGCATGGGGCAAACCTTCACGAGTCGAGAACGGCGTACGCCGCAGTGGCTCGGCCACCCTATCCGGCAACACCAGCCGAGCCGGCTCCGCACCGCCTACATGCCGTCGATGAGCCGCTGCACCCGCTCGTCGACCGCACGGAAGGGGTCCTTGCAGAGCACCGTGCGCTGGGCCTGGTCGTTCAGCTTGAGGTGGACCCAGTCCACGGTGAAGTCGCGGCGACGCTCCTGTGCCTTGCGGATGAACTCGCCGCGCAGCCGGGCCCGGGTCGTCTGTGGCGGCACCGACTTCGCCTGGAACACCGCCAGGTCCGACGTCACCCGCGCCACGGAGCCGCGCCGCTCGAGCAGGTAGTAGAGCCCCCGGTCGCGCCGGATGTCGTGGTAGGCGAGGTCGAGCTGGGCGATGCGTGGGTGGCTCAACGGCAGGCCGTGCTTGCTGCGGTAGCGGTCGATCAGCTTCCACTTGATGACCCAGTCGATCTCGCGCTCCACCAGGCTCAGGTCGTCGCTGTCGACGGCCTTGATGGTGCGCTCCCACAGATCCAGGGCCTGGCGGACGAGCGGGGTCCCGATCCCGCGGCGGTCCACGAAGTCGTGGGCCTTGGCGAGGTACTCGCTCTGGATGTCCAGGGCACTGGCCTCGCGACCGTTGAGGAGCCGCACCTTGCGCCGACCGGTGGGGTCCTGGGCGATCTCCCGGATGGAGCGGATCGGGTTCTCCATGGTGAGGTCGCGCATGAGGACGCTCTCCTCGATCATCCGCAGGACCAGGTCGCAGGAGGCGACCTTGAGCAGGGTCGTGGTCTCGCTCATGTTGGAGTCGCCCACGATGACGTGCAGGCGGCGGTACTTCTCGGCGTCGGCGTGGGGCTCGTCACGGGTGTTGATGATGGGACGGCTTCGGGTCGTCGCGCTGGAGACGCCCTCCCAGATGTGCTCGGCCCGCTGGCTGATGGAGTACGCCGCGCCCCGCGGCGTCTGGGTGATCTTGCCGGCTCCGACGAGCAGCTGGCGGGTCACCAGGAACGGGATGAGCACGTCGGCCAGCCGGGTGAACTCCCCAGCCCGGCTGACCAGGTAGTTCTCGTGGCAACCGTAGGAGTTGCCGGCCGAGTCGGTGTTGTTCTTGAACAGGTAGATGTCGCCCTGGATGCCCTCGTCGTGCAGCCGCTGCTCGGCGTCCAGCAGTAGCCCCTCCAGCACCCGCTCCCCCGCCTTGTCATGGGTCACCAGCTCGACGATGTCGTCGCACTCGGGCGTGGCGTACTCGGGGTGGGAGCCGACGTCGAGGTAGAGCCGGGCCCCGTTGCGCAAGAACACGTTCGAGGACCGCCCCCAGGACACGACCTTGCGGAACAGGTAGCGCGCCACCTCGTCCGGGCTGAGCCGGCGCTGGCCACGGAACGTGCACGTGACGCCGTACTCGTTCTCGATGCCGAAGATCCGCCGGTCCACGGGGAAAGCCTACGGGCTGGACTCCCGGCCGGGGCGCACGTGGCTGTCCCGGTTGGGCCGGCTCGTGCCGGTGGATGGCGTGCCGGGGGCGTCGGCTGGCTCGTGGTTTGGCCCGCAACGGCGACAAATCAAGCAGGAATCATGCAGTTCGTGCCCAATCGGTGTATCCCGAACGCGTCAGCCAGCGGTTGAGCAGACGCTGACGACCTGCCCGGGTGTACGACGACAGGCCGAGCTCTCGGCGCCACCACGCGAGCCGTCCGGGGCGATGCGGCCTGCGCATCGCGCGGTCCAGCTCCTGCAGCGTCACCGCTGACCGACCAACGAGGTCCTCGAGCACGAAGCCCCGACGCGTGTAGCCCAGCTCGAGCAGCCTCCGTTCGCGACGAAGATCAGCGGCCCGCTGGCGCGGGGTGCCATGACCTTCGCCGTCGTACTCGTGCACCATGTGGGTGCCAACAACGAGCAGGTCCCCTCGGGCGATCAGTCGGCCTCCGGTGTCATGGATCGGGTGCTGTGGCTCGACGTCGATGTCGGCGAAGGCATGGAACAGCCGCAGGAGCGTCTCGGGGGCCGACTCGGACCGCGTGTCGACCCACGACCGCGCCTCTCGCAGGGCTCGTACGCCGGGGCGCGGGCTCGCCGTCACCGCGTCGAGAGCGTCTGGGTCCACGTCTCCGGCCCGCAGTGCGGACTCCAGCATCGGCACGAGGTCGAGCAGGGCGAGGTCACGCGCTGCACGCAGGATTGCCTCTGCCGGAGCGACGATCGGCAGACCCCGGCTCAGGCTGACCGGCGCCATCGTCGGGAGTCTGGAGAAGACCAATCCGGCCCGGCGTGGCCGCGCGATGCCCGGCCCGGCCGCGAAGACCGGCAGCAGGTCCGGGAGGATCGGCATCCACCACCCCAGGATCCACGCCGCCGTCACGTGGGTGAAGCCGGATCCGGCGGGCAGAACGAGCTGGATGGCCCTGAGCTCACGTTCTGCTCGTCGCGGTGGGGCCTCGTCCCGTACTGGCATGTAGAGGCCGTGGCTCAGCCTTCGATAGTCCGCACGGCGCGTCTGCCCACGGATCGCGCCACCGTCATCCCGTGTCATGCCTTCGGTGTGCCCCGAGGGCGCGCTCCGCACTCCAGGTCATTTCCACCTGTGGATGACACCCCCATGCCCGACCCGGCGGGCTGCCCATTGGGCACAAACTGCGGTTGAAGGGCGTCCGTTCGCCCCGTTGCGGGCCAAACGGCGACGTCAGGGGACCGCCCCCACCCCGCCCGCGGGCAGGGTCACGCCAGCGGCGGGGCGACCGGCGGCTCGTCCTCGTCCCCGGCCGGGGCGGCCACGGGCGGGTCGTCGGTCACCTCCGGGCCCGCCGACTCCTCCGGACCACGGTCGCCCAGCAGCTCGACCAGGCGCGGGCCGAGGATGCGCACGAACTTGCGCGGCTGGCTACGGGTGCGATCGAGGACGGCGACCTCAAGATCAGCGGCGGGGATGACCCGGTCGCCTCCCTCGGTGTGCCCCAACGCAGCGACCGCGACGCGCAGGGCGTCCTCGATCGACGCGCCCTCGGTGAAGTGCTCGGTGAGGTACTCGACGGCCTTCTCGGCGTCCCCGCCCATCACGGCGAAGCCGTGCTCGTCGGCCACCTGGCCCTGGTAGGTGAGGCGGTAGATCTGGTCGTCCTCGGGGCTGTCACCGATCTCGGCCACGAAGAGCTCCACCTCGTAGGGCTTCTCGCCGCCGGAGGAGAAGATCGTGCCCAGGGTCTGGGCGTAGGCGTTGGCCAGCCCGCGTCCGGTCACGTCTCGACGATCGTAGGCGTAGCCGCGCATGTCGGCGAGGCGAACGCCGGCGATGCGGAGGTTCTCGAACTCGTTGTAGCGGCCGACCGCCGCGAAGGCGATCCGGTCGTAGATCTCCGACACCTTGTGCAGCGCGCGGGAAGGATTCTCGGAGACGAAGAGCACCCCGTCGGCGAACTGGACGGCGGCCAGCGAGCGCCCGCGAGCGATGCCCTTGCGGGCGAAGTCGGCCCGGTCCTTCATCAGCTGCTCGGGCGAGACGTAGAACGGCAGGCTCATGGTCTGCTCCGATCAGGTCAGGGGGGCCGCAGGGCCGTCGGGGCGGGTCATCCGGCCGGCGATCACCCGGTCGGCGATCTCGGCCACCTCGCTGTCGGGCAGGTGCCGGCCGCCGGACCGGGTGACGACGTGCACCACCGGGAAGATCCGCCGGGTGAGGTCGGGGCCGCCGGTCGCGGAGTCGTCGTCGGCCGCGTCGTACAGCGCCTGCACCGTCGCGGTGACGCAGTCGTCCTCGGTCAGGTCGTCGCGGTAGAGCTTCTTCAGCGACCCCGGGCGAACAACGACCCGGAGCCCACGAGTCGAACGCCGTCTCCTCGTAGCGTCCGCCGGTCACGTCGTAGGAGAAGATCCGGCCCTGGTCGGCCACTAGGTCGAACCCGGCGAACAGCGGCACGACGGCGAGCCTGCATCGCCATCCCGAGGTTGGACCGGATGAGCGCTGCGAGCCGGTTGGCCTTGCCGTCCATCGAGAGCGTGACGCCCTCGATCTTCTCGTAGTGTTCCAGCTCGGTCTGGACAGCCGCACCAGCTCGACGGCCAGGCCGGCCGGAGCCGCGATGCCCACGCAGGAAAACTCGTCGGCGGAAGACCTTCTCGATGTCGCGCTGGGCGATGATGTTGCCCATGGTGGCCCGCCGGTCGCCGGCCATCACGACCCCGCCGGGGTAGGTCGCCGCCACGATCGTGGTGCCGTGCAGGGCCAGCTCCCCGGCGTTGCCAGGCAGGACGCTCCGCCGTGACGGCAGCAGGTCGGGGGCCTCGCCGGCCAGGAACTCCACGAACGAGGACGTGCCCGGCGTGAGGTACGCCGCGGGGAGCCGCGGAGAGTCGGTCACCGGGTCACTCCCCGCCCTTCTGGATGAACGACTTCACGAAGTCCTCGGCGTTGGACTCGAGCACCTCGTCGATCTCGTCCAAGATGGCGTCGACGTCGTCGTCGAGTGCCTCCTTGCGCTCGACGACGCCGGTCTCCGGCGCGGCTTCGGCCCGCGTCGTCCGGTCCTCTCGGACCGGCGCGGCTGCTTCTGCTCCTGTGCCATGTCCCGACCCTATCCCTCGCCGCCACGCGACGGACGCCCTGTCCCGCGCGCACGAGCCCGGGGGTGTGTCGTCCGCTCTCTCAGCCGGTGAGGGCGCTGAACAGCTCCTCGGCGGTGTCGCACCGGTCGAGCAGCTCCCCGACGTGGGCCCGGCTGCCGCGCGCGGTCGATGGTCGGCACCCGCTGGAGCGACTCGCGACCGGGGAGGGTCGAAATCACCGAGTCCCAGGAGGCTGCCGCGATGCTCGGGGTACTTCTCCAGGCACCGGCCCCGGAAGTAGGCACGGGTGTCCGGCGGTGGGTCGTGCATGGCGGCCTCGACCTCCGGTTCGTCGAGCAGCCGGGCCATCCGGTTCCCGGCCACGAGTCGGTGGTAAGAGGCCCTTCTCGGGGCGGAGGTCGGCGTACTGGAGGTCGATCGCGTGCAGCTTGGCGTCGTCCCAGTCCAGCCCGTCCCGGTCGCGGTACTGCTGGAGCAGGCGGTACTTCGCCACCCAGTCCAGCTCGCCAGCCAGCAGGAGCGGGTCGGTGCCGAGTCGCTCGAGGACGGACTCCCAGCGGGCCAGCACGTCGCGGGTCTGCTCGTCGGCGTCGTCGCCGTACCGGTCCTCGACGAACTTGCGCGCCAGATCGAGGTACTCCAGCTGCAGCTGGATCGCAGTGAGGCGGCGGCCGTCCACCAGGGGCACCTGATGGGTCAGCGTCGGGTCGTGCGAGACGGCGCGCAGCGAGGCCACGGGCGTCTCCAGCGCCAGGCCCGGCCCCATGAACCGGTCCTCGATCATCGCCAGCACCAAGGCGGTGGTGCCCACCTTGAGATAGGTCGAGACCTCGGCCAGGTTGGCGTCGCCGATGATCACGTGCAGCCGCCGGTACTTGTCCGGGTCGGCGTGCGGCTCGTCGCGGGTGTTGATGATCGGCCTCTTCAGGGTGGTCTCCAGGCCAACCTCCACCTCGAAGAAGTCGGCCCGCTGGCTGATCTGGAAGCCGTGCTCCTTGCCGTCCTGGCCGATCCCGACCCGGCCGGCCCCGCAGACGACCTGTCGGCTGACGAAGAACGGCGTGAGGTGCGAGACGATGTCGCCGAACGGCGTCGAGCGCCGCATGAGGTAGTTTTCGTGCGCGCCGTACGACGCCCCCTTGTTGTCGGTGTTGTTCTTGTAGAGCACGATCGGGGCGCTGCCGGGGACCTGGGCGGCACGCCGGGTCGCGTCGAGCATGACCAGCTCCCCCGCCTTGTCCCAGCGGACGACGTCCAGCGGCGAGGTCACCTCCGGGGTGGAGTACTCCGGATGCGCGTGGTCGACGTAGAGGCGGGCTCCGTTGGTCAAGATGACGTTCGCGAGCCCGAGATCCTCGTCGGTGAGCTGGCTCGGGTCCGCGATCTGCCGGGACATGTCGAACCCCCGGGCGTCCCGTAGCGGCGACTCCTCCTCGAAGTCCCACCGCGCGCGTCTGGCCTTGACGGTCGCGGTGGCGTAGGCGTTGACCACCTGCGACGAGGCGACCATCGGGTTGGCGAGGGGCTGACCCTGGACCGAGATGCCGTACTCCACCTCGGTGCCCATCACCCGACGCACGCTCATGGGGGGAGCCTACGCGCCTGCGTGCCGCACCCGGGAGCGTGACGGAGGTCATGGCGGGGGATGGTCGCGTGTGACGCACCCGGCACCGCGCGCCGGCGACACCTCGCCCGCGGCCGCCCTAGGTTGGCCTCATGGACGACGCGCACCGGTCCTACGACGAGCTCGACAGCCCCCACGACATGGCGTGCGACTGCGTGTGCGCCTGCGAGAACCTGCACGTCCAGCCCGGGTCGGACCAGCACTTGACCCATCTCGCGGACTGCGCCCAGGTCCTGGAGATCTGCGACCTGCACATCGACGAGCGGGCCGTGCGGCTCGCCGAGTCGATGCACCTGCACCTGGACTGAGCCCGACCACCGCGCGGCCTTCGCCTTGGGCCGTAGCCTGGACGCATGGGGTGGTGGGCCGAGCAGGCGCTGCCGAGGCTGACGGACGCCTCGCTACGCGGGCACGACGTGGGCGAGCTCCGGGGCGAGGCGTGCGCGGGGCTGGCCGGGCGGGTGTTGGAGCTCGGATTCGGCAGCGGCCTCAACGTGCGGTGGTACCCCGCCGAGGTGCGAGAGCTGCACGCCGTGGAGCCCTCCGACGTCGCCTGGCGGATCTCGGCGAAGCGCCGCGCCCGGACCCGCCTCCCCATCGCCCGGACCGGCCTGGACGGCGAGCGGCTGGCTGCCGACGACGCGTCCTACGACGCGGTCCTCACCACGTTCACCCTGTGCACCATTCCAGACGTCCGCGCCGCCCTCGCGGAGGTGCGTCGGGTGCTCCAACCGGGCGGCCGAGTCCACTTCCTGGAGCACGGTCTGTCTCCCGACCACGGCGTCGCCCGGTGGCAGCGTCGCCTCGAGCCGCTCGAGCGCAGGTTCGCGGGGGCTGTCACCTCACCAGGACGCAGCCCACCTGCTCGCTGACAGCCGCGTAGGCGAGGTCACCAGGCTACCTGGCCGGGCCGACGGTGAGCAGGCCCTGGCTGGCTATCCGGCCGGGCGAGGTCACCTGAGCAGTCGACCTAGCCGGTGTAGCCGTTGCCGCCGTGGCTGTTCCCGCCGGGCCCCTGCCGGTGCTACGAACGTTCGTCACGTGCTCGGCCGTCAGCGTGGCGGCGTCCTTGCTGCCCGGCCGGGCGCCTCGCCGTCCGCCTCGAATGAGCGGCACCCCGTGGATGAGCCGCCGCGCGGCCACGCGACGATCACCAGCACGACGCCACCAACCAGCCACCACATGGTGATCCGTCCTTTCCGAGGCTGCGCTCAGGGTATTGACCGGTGTGGCCACCGCCGTGTCGATCGAGCGACAGGCTCGGTGCCCTGCTTGCCAGTGATCAGGGTGCGGATGAAGACGATCCGCTCGCCCTTCTTGCCGGAGATGCGCGCCCAGTCGTCGGGGTTGGTCGTGTTGGGGAGAGGTCCTCGTTCTCCTTGAACTCGTCGATGCACGCCTGGAGCAGGTGCTGCACGCGCAGCCCGTGCTGGTCGTGGTCCAAGAAGTCCTTGATGGCCATCTTCTTGGCCCGGTCGACGATGTTCTGGATCATCGCCCCGGAGTTGAAGTCCTTGAAGTAGAGGATCTCCTTTGTCACCGTTGGCGTAGGTCACCTCGAGGAACCTGTTGTCCTCCGGACTCGGTGTACATGCGCTCGACGGTTGCCTGAATCATGCCGTCCACGCAGGCCTGGCGGTCGTTCCCGAACTCGGCCACGTCGTCGGCGTGCAGGGGCAGCTCGGGGATGAGGTACTTGGTGAAGATGTCGCGTGCGGACTCGGCGTCGGGACGCTCGATCTTGATCTTCACATCCAGCCGACCGGGGCGCAGGATCGCCGGGTCGATCATGTCCTCACGGTTGGATGCGCCGATGACGAGGACGTTCTCCAGGGTTTCGACGCCGTCGATCTCGCTGAGCAGCTGGGGCACGATGGTGTTCTCAACGTCGGAGACGCCGGAGCCGCGGGTGCGGAGAGGAGTCCATCTCGTCGAAGAAGACGATCTGGCGTGCCGTGACTGGCCTTCTCCCGGGCCCGCTGGAACACCAGCCGGATGTGCCGCTCCGTCTCGCCGACGTACTTGTTGAGCAGCTCGGAGCCGCTTGATGTTGAGGAAGTAGGACTTGCCCTCCTGGCCGGTCTTGGCGGCGACCTTCTTGGCCAGCGAGTTCGCCACCGCCTTGGCGATCAGGTCTTGCCGCAGCCGGGCGGGCCGTACAGCAGCACGCCCTTGGGCGGCCAGGCTGGTGCTCGCCGAACAGGTCGGGGTGGAGGTAGGGCAGCTCGACGGCGTCGCGGATCTGGTCGATCTGGGATCCGAGCCCACCGATGGCGTCGTACTCGATGTCGAGGTTCTCCTCGAGGACCAGCTCCTCGACCTCCGACTTCGGCACTCGCTCGTAGACGTAGCCCGCGCGAGCGTCGAGCAGCAGGGAACCCCCGCGCGCAAGGTCACCTCGCGCAGCGGTGCCGCCAGGCGGACGACACGCTCCTCGTCGGCGTTGGCGATGACCAGGGCGCGCTCGCCGTCGGCGAGCATCCTTAGCCCATCACGACCTCGCCGACCTCCTCGAACTCCAGCCATCGACGACGTTGAGCGCCTCGTTGAGCATGACCTCCTGGCCGCGGCGCGGCGCGTCGAGGTCGACGCAGCGGGAGCTCACGGTCACGCGCAACCGCGCCCACCGGTGAAGACATCGACGGTGTCGTCGTCGTTGCGGGTCAAAGAAGGTGCCGAAGCCGGCCGGCGGCTGCGCCAACCGGTCGACCTCCTCCTTGAGCGCAGTGATCTGCCCGCGGGCGTCCTGCAGGGTCGAGACCAGGCGCTCGTTCTGACTGGTGACGGCGGCCAGGGAGCGCTGGGCGTCGGCGAGCCTCAGCTCGAGGCTGCGCTCGTGGCCGGGGAGCGTCGGCCAGCGGCGTCGCAGGTCGTGGACCTCCCCGCCTCAGACCGCACCTGAGCCTCGAGGTCATCTGGGCCGCGCCCTCCGGTTGTCGCCATCGTCGTCACCTCCTCAGACCTGTGACATTACCCGCGTGCACACCTCGACACGAGGCAATCGCCCCCAAGCGGCGAAAGTTTCGGTGCCGGGGACGGCGCCCCGACGGGACCGGCGTGCCCGCCTCTCACTCGCCAAAGCGCTCCTCCTCGGCGTGCGGGGGAGGCCGAGGCGACGCGAACCGGAGTAGTCGGCGCCGTACGCCCCCGGTGCCGGGCGGCGTTTGCGCAGCGGCGCCCGCTCCCAGTGGCGGCCTCCGCGTGGTCACGAGAGGCCGTGTGACCGCTCATGGAGGTGCCGACCGGACCGCGAAGACCCTCCAGATGCCAGTCACGCACGAAGGTCTCCCAGGCGTGGGGCTCGGTGTAGCCCCCGTGGGCGCGAAGCGTCTCCACGACCCACCGGCTCAGCTGGGTGGTGGTGGCGACGTAGACACACACAGCACGCCGCCGGGCGCCAGCACCCACGCCCGACCGCGTCCACACTCCCGGCGCCAGCATGTCGAGGACCACCCGGTCGGCCGGCTCGCCGGCCCCGGCATTGCTCCTCGGCCAGGTCGCCGACCGTGAGCGCCAAGCGGGGTGCGACCCACCGAACGGCTGCTCGACGTTGCGCCTCGCGACCTCGGCGAACTCCTCGCGACGCTCGTAGGAGCGCACCTGGCCGCCAGGACCAACCGCCCGCAGCAGCCAGCAGGTCAGCGCACCCGACCCGACGCCCGCCACGACGCGCGCTCCGGGGAAGATGTCGGCCAAGGCCAGGATCTGCGCCGCGTCCTTGGGGTAGATCACCGCGGCTCCACGGGCATCGAGGACCGTGCTCCGCCAGCAGCGGCCGAAGACGAGGTACTCGCCGCCCTCGGAGGAGCGCACCGTGAAGCCCTCGTCGCGACCCAGGAGCTCATCGTGCTCGACATGCCCGCGGTTGGAGAAGAAGCGAGCGCCGGGGGTCAGCTGAAGGTGGTGGCGGCGGCCCTTCTGATCCGGTCAGCCGCACCCACTCCCCCGCGCGCAGCGGCCCGGTGGACCCCCGACCAGCTCTTGGCTGGCCCCTCGGCGCCGGTACGGCGACCGGGCTGGCGGTTGGGCTGGCGGTCGGGCTGGGTGGCGGGTCGACCGTCATGGCCGCACCCTAGCCGCGTGCGCAACCGGCGCCCGACGCACCCGCCTCAGTGGACGGCGCGGAAGGCGCGGTCGTCGGCGGTGGCCAGCACGCCGAAGATCGACCCGTCCGGCTCGACGAGGAGGTACTCGTCGGCCGGCCGACAGCTGATCGCCACGATGAGCTCCTCGCCGGCGATGTCGGCAGGGAGAGCGCAGCCCCTCGTCGAGGGTCCGGCTCACAGCCGACACCGGCACCCAGGGTCGACGATCCTCCGGGGTGGCGTTGACCGCGGCCTCGTTGACCACGCCGATTGGCTGACCGGCACCGGTGACCGTGATGATGCTGCCCGCCGCGGCCTCGCGGGCGCGGCGCACCGCCTCGGCGACGGGAGGTCCTCGAGGCACCGACGAGTCCGTCGCGCGAGGCTGCGGCCGACGAGCTGGGGCAGCTTGCGTCGCAGCTTCGCCGAGGCCATCGCCGCCGTCGCGCCGTTCCACAGGGACAGTGCGACAGCGACGGCGCACGAGGTCGAGGACGTCGGCCGAGCACCCGTGACCCGTTGCTGCAGCAGCGGCCAGATCAAACCGCCACGGCCATGAGACGGCCACCCCAGCCGGCCACCACGGTGCCGCGGTGGACGTTGCCTGAGCCGCACGATCGCCTTGAGGACGCGGCCGCCGTCCAGGGAAGCCCCGGCACGAGGTTCAGCACGCCGATGAGCAGTTCGCCCCCGCCAGCCCCATCAGGATCACCCGCAGCACGCCGTCCGGCGCCACCGACACGGCGGCCAGCAGGGCCGGCAGCCCGACGACGATCGAGGTGAGGGGGCCGACGATCTTGACCATCAGCTCTTGCCGCGGGCTGCGCGACTCCCCGTCGATGGTGGTCATCCCACCCAGGAAGTGCAGGGTGATCGCGGTGACCGGGTGCCCGTAGTGCTTGGCCATCGCCGCGTGCGACACCTCGTGCAGCAGGATCGAGCCGTACAGGACCACCGCGAAGGCGAGCCCGGCGGCGTACTTCCACACGCCGATCCCCGGTTATGGGCGTTCTCGATCGGCGTGGCGACCACCAGCGCGATGAGCCGCGACCAGGAACCAGGACGACGACGAGCACGTCCGCTCCCACCACGCGCCCGAGGCGTACGGTCCCCGGGGGCCGGGTCGGGCGCGCGGCAGCGCCCGAGCCGCGGTCGGGCTCGCTCATCGACACACCACGAGGCTAGCCGACCTCCGGGCGGGAGGTGTCGGAACGGCGCCGCGCCGATGCACCGCCCGGGAGCCGTCGGCGGCCTGACCTAGGGTGACGCCATGAGCGCTGCAGCATGGGTCTCACCTCGCCCGCCACGTCGGCACCCCGGTGGACGGGGTGCGCGTGCGGGGGCTCTCCCCAGCCGGGCCGGCGACTTCTCGCCTGTCCGCTGCTCTATCGCTTCCGCACCGTGGACCGGCTCCCGAGCCGCCCTCCCCAGACGCGGTCCGCGGCACCGTCGTGCACAAGGTGCTCGAGGACCTCTTCGACCTGCCCGCGCGGCACGCACCCCGGCACGGGCCGCGGCCATGAGATGGTGCAGCCGGCAGGAGGCGCTGCTGGAGCTCGAGCCCGCCGTGGCGGAGATGTTCTGCGATGACGGCCCCGATCTGGTCAGGTGGCTGCGCTCGTGCCACGAGGTGCTGGAGCGCTACTTCAGCCTCGAGGACCCCCGCCTGTTGGAGCCGGCCGAGCGGGAGCTGTACGTCGAGACCCTGCTGGACTCGGGGCTGCTGCTGCGCGGCTTCGTCGACCGCCTCGACCGGGCCCCCGACGGGCAGGTCCGCGTCGTCGACTACAAGACCGGCCGGTCGCCCGGCCCGGCGTTCGAGGTAAGCCAAGGCCCTGTTTCAGATGGGATTCTACGCCCTCGTGGTGTGGCGGCTGCACGGTCGTCGTCCCCTCCAGTGCTCAGCTCATCTACCTGGGCAATGCCGAGGTGCTCCGCTACGTCCCGGACGAGCAGGACCTCCGCGCCACCGAGCGCAGGTCGAGGCGATCTGGCAGGCCGTCCGCCGGGCGGGACACCGGGGACTGGCGGCCGAGCCAGGCCGGCTCTGCGACTGGTGCCACCATCAGGCGCTCTGCCCCGCCTTCGGCGGCACCCCACCGTTGCCGGCGGTGGCCGAAGGGGCCCCCGACCCGTCGGGCGACCTGGACACCGACGAGGGCGTGACCGGCCTGCCGTGACCGCGAGCGGGTCAGAGTGGTTCCGCTCACGCCCACGGAGCCGCCTGCGTCCGGTCGGTGACCCCGATGGCGGCGAACACCGAGGTCAGGTGCGCCTTGACGGTGCGCTCGGAGATCCCCAGCCTTCGCGCAATCTGCTTGTTCGCCAAGCCCTGCCGCACCAGGGAGAGCACCTCCACCTCGCGTGGGGTGAGATCGGGGCTCGGGTTCGTCGTCCGCGCCGTGAGCAGCTGCCGAGCCGCGCGGGGGTGCAGGGGCGACTCCCCACGCTGCACGGCGCGGATCCCGGCGAGCACCTCGTCGGGCTCGGCGTCCTTGAGCAGGTAGCCGACCGCGCCCGCGTCGAGCGCCGCCACTATGCGCTCGCTGTCGGAGAACGACGTCAGCACCAGCACCTCGGCAAGCTCCTCCTGCACGATCGACCGGGTGGCCGCCACCCCGTCGACGCCGGGCATCTGCAGGTCCATCAGCACCAGATCGGGCCGGTGTCGCCGAGCCAGCTCGATCGCCTCGGCGCCGTCGGCAGCCACGCCGACCACCTCCAGGTCCTCCACGCCGGCGAGCAGCTGTTGCAGGCCGGCGCGCACGACGGCGTGGTCGTCGGCCACGACCACCCGGATCATGTCCGCCGCCGGATGGGGGGCCGTGGGTCGTGTGTGCTCACTGCTTGCTCACCTCCAGATGGAGGACGGTGCCGTCGCCGGGCGCGGAGCGAACGACCAGGCGCCCGCCCGCATCCCCGACGAGGCTGCCGAGCCCGCGTAGTCCGAAGTGTCGGTCCGGGCGCGGTTGGTCGGTGTCGAACCCGCGGCCGTCGTCCGCCACGTCCAGAAACACCAGGTTCTCGTCACCGGTGACGACCACCGACAGGGTCGCCGGCTCCCCGTGGCGGATCGCGTTGCGCACGGCCTCCTGGGCCACCCGCCAGAGCAGCGCCAGCGCGCGATCGGAGGTGCCCTCGACGTCGCTCACGCTCACCGAGGCCTCGATCCCGGCCGAGGCGGCCGGTGCCAGCAGGTCCTCGAGCGCGGAGCCCAGGCCGGCGACGTTGAGTCGGGCGGGTGGATCTCGACGAGCAGCGAGCGGAGGGCCCGCAGGCTGCCGCGCAGCAGCTTCCGGCTTTGGCGAGTGTCGCGCGACCGTCGGTGGACAGGCTGGCGTCGCGCCCGAGCGCGGACAGCGAGAAGGCGGTACCGGCCAGATCCTGCACCACTCCGTCGTGCAGATCGCGGGCGATCCGGCGCCGCTCCGCCGCCGAGGCCTCCACGGCACCCCCAGCAGCCGAGCCCGCCCCGGGACGCGCGGGTGAGCCGTCGCGTGAGCACCAGATCATGGGGGTGGCCGCCGCGATGAGGGCGAGCAGGCTGCCGGTGAAGATCCGGCGGAACGGCAGGAACACCTGCTGCTGGCGACGGTCGATGTCGGCGTCTGAGAGGTACGCCTCGAACAGCAGCGGCGTCCCCTCCGGGGACCAGACCTGCGTGTAGACCTCCACCAGTCCGCCGCTCGCCCGCTCAGGCGGTTCTCCGGCTTGGAGAGGTCGCTCACCTCGGCCTCGACTCCCCCTCGCGCAGGATGTCGAGCTCCTCCTCGCCGAGCTGGTAGCGGCTCCCGATCAGCTCGGGCCGGTCAGAGTAGATGATGGTGCCGTCCTCGGCCCAGATCTTGATCCGCTTCACGTCCGTCACCAGCAGCCGGTCCAGCACCTCCCGGTCAGAACCGGTCGATGGCCCCAGCGCTGCCGTCCACGAGCCCGGGCCGGATTGCCGGCTGAGCCACCGAGTGCGCCAGCACCTGCGTGGTGGCCGAGGCGTCGTTGAGGGCCTCCTGGCGCGCCGCCCGGGCGCTGAGGACGGTGGTACCGATCACGAGCGCTGTCACCATCACGAACCCGACGGCGAGGAACTGTGCCATCGGGTTCGTGATGAGGGTGCGCGGGCTCACGGGCGGGTCCTCTCGGCGGGCGCGCCCCAGGATAGGTCCTCGGCTCGCAGTGCTCAGAGCGAGACCTTGCCCCGGCAGACCTGGCCGTTGTGCGTCGCCCGGAAGACGAAGACGTCCTTGCCGGACAGGTCCACCATCCGCCGGTTGACGCTGAACGAGCCACTCGGCGGCTTGGTGGTGGCGCGCCCGCGGGCCGAGACGGTCCCGTTGTGCTTGATCTTCCAGCGCCATGTCTGGCCGTTCTTGTTGCTGTCGACCTCGCCCTCGACCTCGATGCGGCCGTCGCGAGGCTTGGCCTTGAGCTTCCAGGTGGCGCTCCCGCTGCAGCTGCCACGCTTGATCACGTCGTCACTGGCGGCGTCCGCCGCCGGGACTGTCAGGGCGGTGATGGCGGCGGCGAGCGTCGCAGTCGCTACCAGGGTGCGTGCGGTGTTCATGTCTCCTCCAGGTGCTGGTCCGGTGTTGGTGACACCACCGTCGGCGGAAGCGGGTCGCAGTCTCAATCAGACGCTGGTACTACGACCGTGCACAGCGGCCACCCACAGCTCGGCGAGTCCAGCCGCGTCGAGCCCCTCGAGGCTGTCGGTGAACACCCGGCCGGGGCCGCCTTCGACGACGACGTGGTGGGGCACCACGAGCACGGGGCAGCCGGCAGCCCCCGCGCTTGTCGCCCCGGCGTTGCTGTCCTCGATCGCCAGGCAGTCGGTCGCCGCCACCCCCAGCGTGCCGGCGGCGGTGAGGTAGGGCTCCGGGTGCGGCTTGCCGTTCGTGACCACGTCCCCCGTCACCACCGTCGCGAAGGTGCGCTCAGGAAGCCGAGCCAGCACTGGCTGGACGAAGCGCCGGTAGGACATCGTCACAAGACCGCAGGGGATCCCGAGTCCGGCCAGCTCGGCCAGCAGCTCCCGGGCGCCTGGGCGCCAGGGCACCTCCGCCTCGATCCGGTGGACCACTCCGTCGAGCAGTCGCTCCACGATCTCCTCGGGCGTGAGCTCGAGCGCCATGTGCTGGCGGATGTAGCGGCCCGAGTCCAGCAGGTCGCACCCGACCAGGTTCAGGGCGTGCTCGCGGCTCCACGAGGCGCCGTACGCCGCCGCGAGCTCGTACTCGGCCTCGATCCAGTAGGGCTCGCTGTCCACCAGGGTGCCGTCCATGTCCCACAGCACCGCCCTGGGCAGTGCGAGGTCGGGGTCGGTCGGGCGCGATGCCAGCATCGTCAGGTCAGTCCTCCGGGTCGTAGCCCAGGTTCGCCGAGAGCCAGCGCTCGCCCTCGGCCAGCGTCCACCCGCGCCGCTTCACATAGTCCTCGACCTGGTCGCGCGCGAGCCGACCGACCACGAAGTACTGCGCCTCGGCGTGGGCGAAGTACCACCCGGACACGCTGGCACCTGGCCACATGGCCATGGACTCGGTCAGCTCGATGCCCGTCAGCTCGGCGACGCCGAGGAGGTCCCACAGCTCCTGCTTGGCGGTGTGGTCGGGACAGGCGGGGTAGCCCGGGGCCGGCCGGATGCCCACGAATCGCTCGCGCAGCAGCTCCGTCGGTGCCAGGCTCTCGTCGGCGGCGTACCCCCACAGCTCGGTACGGACCCGCTGGTGCAGGAGCTCGGCGAAGGCCTCCGCCAGCCGGTCGGCCAGGGCCTCCAGCAGGATCGCCGAGTAGTCGTCGTGAGCGGCCTTGAACGCTTCGACCCGCTCCCGCATCCCGTGCCCGGCCGTCACCGCGAAGGCGCCCAGATGGTCGGCGACCCCCGACGCCACGGGGGCGACGAAGTCGGCCAGGGACTTGTTGGGCACGCCCTCGCGATGGGCGCCCTGCTGGCGCAGCTGGTGGACGCGGGCGCGTTCACTGCCGCGGCGGTCGTCGTGGAACACCACCAGGTCGTCGCCGTCGGCCGCGGCGGGAAGAGCCCGACGACCCCGCGCAGGCCGAGCCAGTCCTCGGCCTCGATCCGGTCGAGCATCTCCTGCGCGTCGTCGAACAGCCTCCGGGCGGCCTCGGCCGTGGCCGGCGCGGTGAGGATCTCGGGAAAGCTGCCCCTCATCTCCCAGGCGTTGAAGAAGGGCTGCCAGTCGATATAGGGCCGTAGCTCGGACACTCGCACGTCGTCGACGACGTGCACGCCCGGCCGGCGCGGCGCTGCCGGTACGCCGGCCGACCAGTCCACGGCGACCCGGTTGGCGCGGGCCGCCTCGAGGTCGACCAGTGGCCGATCGGTCTTGGCGGCGTGCCGCGCCCGCAGAGCGTCGTAGTCGGCCGTCACGCCGGCCAGCAGCGGGTCGCGCTGGGCATCGCTCAGTAGGGCGGACACCACCGGGACTGACCGCGAGGCGTCCTTGACCCAGACGACCGGGCCGTCGTACCGCGGGTCCACCTTCACCGCCGTGTGCGCCCGGCTGGTGGTGGCTCCCCCGATGAGCAGCGGGAGCGTGAAGCCCTGACGCTGCATCTCCGAGGCGACGGTCACCATCTCGTCCAGCGACGGGGTGATCAGCCCGGAGAGGCCGATGATGTCCGCCTCGACCTCGCGGGCGGTGTCCAGGATGCGCTGCGCCGGCACCATGACCCCGAGGTCGATGACCTCGTAGTTGTTGCACTGCAGCACGACACCGACGATGTTCTTGCCGATGTCGTGGACATCGCCCTTCACGGTGGCCGTGACCACGGTGCCGTTCGTGCCCTTGACGCGGGCGCGCCCCTCGGCCTCCTGCTCGCGCTCGATGTAGGGGATCAGGTAGGCCACGGCCTTCTTCATCACCCGGGCCGACTTCACCACCTGCGGCAGGAACATCTTCCCTGCACCGAAGAGGTCGCCGACGACGTTCATCCCGTCCATGAGCGGTCCCTCGATCACCTCGATCGGATGCCCACGGGCGGCATCGATCTCGGCTCGCAGCAGCTCGGTGTCGGACTCGATGTGCGCGTCCAGACCCTTCACCAGGGCGTGGGTGATGCGCTCGCGGACCGGCATGCCGCGCCAGTGCTCCTCGTCGGCCTCGGCGGCCTCGTTGGCAGAGACGTTGTAGGTCTCGGCGATCTCCAGGAGTCGCTCGGTGGCGTCCTCGCGCCGGTTGAGGACGACGTCCTCGATGCGCTCGCGCAGCTCCGGCTCGATCTCGTCGTAGACGGCCAGAGCTCCGGCATTCAGGATGCCCATGTCCAGGCCTGCGGCGATGGCGTGGTAGAGGAAGACCGCGTGGATCGCCTCCCGGACCGGGTTGTTGCCCCGGAACGAGAAGGAGACGTTCGAGATCCCGCCCGACACCAATGCCCCCGGGAGGTGCTGCTTGATCCACCGGGTCGCCTCGATGAAGTCGCGCCCGTAGGTCGCATGCTCCTCGATGCCCGTGGCGACGGCGAACACGTTGGGGTCGAAGATGATGTCCTCGGGCGAGAGGCCCACGGTGTCGACGAGCAGCCGGTAGGCGCGCTCGCAGACCTGGGTACGACGCTCCAGGCTGTCGGCCTGGCCGGCCTCGTCGAAGGCCATGACGACGACCGCGGCGCCGTACTTCCGGCACAGCCGGGCGTGCGCGAGGAAGGGCTCCTCCCCTTCCTTCAGCGAGATGGAGTTCACCACCGCCTTGCCCTGCACGCACTTGAGACCGGCCTCCAGAACCTCCCACTTCGAAGAGTCGACCATGATCGGGACCCGAGCGATGTCCGGCTCCGCGGCGACGAGCTTGAGGAACCGGTCCATGGCGGCCACGCCGTCGACCATGCCCTCGTCCATGTTGACGTCGATGACCTGTGCGCCGTTGTCCACCTGCTGCGCCGCCACCGACAGCGCGGCGTCGAAGTCGCCGTTCTTGATGAGGGTGCGGAAACGGGCCGAGCCGGTGATGTTCGTGCGCTCCCCCACGTTGACGAACAGGCTGTCCGCGGTGACGTTGAGCGGCTCCAGACCCGACAGCCGCAGGCCGGGGACGGCTCCGGGGCGACCCGGGGCGGAGCCGAGCCGGCGGCGGCCACGAGGGCGGCGATGTGCTCGGGCGTGGTGCCGCAGCAGCCGCCGACCAGGTTGACCAGCCCGCTGGTCGCGAACTCCGACAGGACGCCCGCGAACTGCTCGGGGGTGTCGTCGTACTCGCCGAACTCGTTGGGCAGCCCGTTGTTGGGGTACGCCGACACCGCGCAGTCGGCCAGCCGTGCCAGCTCCGCGACGTAGGGGCGCATGTCGGCCGCCCCCAGCGCGCAGTTGATGCCGATGCCGAGCGGCCGGGCGTGGCGCACGGAGTTCCACAAGGCCTCCGTGACCTGGCCCGACAGCGTGCGCCCCGAGGCGTCGGTGATCGTCCCCGACACGATGAGCGGCCAGCGACGAGCGCGCTCCTCGAAGAGCGTCTCCAGCGCGAACAGCGCGGCCTTGGCGTTGAGCGTGTCGAACACCGTCTCGACGAGGAGCAGGTCCGACCCGCCGTCGACCAGGCCGGCGGCCTGCTCGTGGTAGGCCGCCACCAGCTCGTCGAACGACACGTTGCGCGCGCCCGGGTCGTTGACGTCCGGGCTGATGGACGCGGTCCGGTTCGTCGGCCCCAGCGAGCCCGCCACCCAGCGGTGGCCCTCCGCCTCGTCGGCCGCCCGCCGGGCCAGCCGCGCGGCGGCGACGTTCATCTCATAGCTCAGCTCCTCCAGGCCGTAGTCGGCCTGGGAGATCCGCTGGGCGCTGAAGGTGTTCGTCGTGACGATGTCCGCGCCCGCCGCGAGATAGCCGCGATGGATGCCGAGGATGAGGTCCGGCTGGGTCAGGTTGAGCAGGTCGGCGTTGCCGCGCAGCTCACGCTCGGTGCCGGCGAAGCGTGCGCCCCGGTAGTCGGACTCGCCGAGACCGTGCGTCTGGATCATCGTGCCCATGGCCCCGTCGATGACCAGGATCCGCGCCGCGAGGGCAGCCAGCAGCTCATCGGTGGCGTCGGGGCGCGGCGAGGCCGGCACGGCGCTCCTCTCGGTCAGGGCCAACTGCCAGCGTAGGCAGGCGTGTCCAGCACGCGGACGGCGTTCCCGCATGGTGACACCCCCCGAATCGCCGAGCGAAATCGCGGGCCGGCCACCTCGGCGATCGGGCTAGGCTGGCGCGGTGATCGAGATCGACGAGGTGCCCGACCTGGTGTCCCCCGTGGTGATCGCCGCCTTCGAGGGATGGAACGACGCCGCCGAGGCCGCCTCGGGTGTCATCGACCACCTGATGCACGCCTGGGGCGCGCGGGTGGTGGGCGCCATCGACCCGGAGGACTTCTACGACTTCCAGGTCAACCGCCCGCACATCGGCAGCGACGAGCTCGGCCACCGGCGGATCACCTGGCCGTCCACACAGGTCGCGGTCGCCTCACCGCCGGACCTGGGCCGCGACGTGATCCTGGTGCGCGGCATCGAGCCGAACATGCGCTGGCGTCAGTTCACCGCCGAGCTGCTGGCCGCCTGCGACGAGCTGGGCGCCGAGCTGGTCGTCACGTTGGGGGCTCTGCTGGCCGACACCCCTCACACACGGCCGGTGCCGGTGACCGGCACCGCGACCGAGACCGACCTGGTCGACCGGCTCAAGCTGGAGCAGTCCCGCTACGAAGGTCCGACGGGCATCGTCGGCGTCCTCCAGGACGCCTGCGTGCGCATGGACATCCCGCACGTGTCGTACTGGGCCGCCGTCCCCCACTACGTGGCCCAGCCGCCCTGCCCGAAGGCCACGCTCGCCCTGCTCGGCGGTCTGGAGGACCTCCTCGAGACCAGCCTGCCGCTGGGCGATCTGCCCGAGGACGCCCGCGCGTGGGAGCGCGGCGTCGACGAGCTGGCCCAGGAGGATGACGAGATCGCCGACTACGTCCGCCAGCTGGAGGAGACCCGCGACACCGCCGAGCTGCCCGAGGCCTCGGGCGAGGCGATCGCCCGCGAGTTCGAGCGCTACCTCAAGCGCAAGGAGACCGACGGCTGACCGGGGACGACCGGGCCCGGCAGGGGCCGGCTACAGCGCCAGCCCGAGCGCCGCGTCGGCGAGGGCGCGGATGAGCTCCCCGGCCCCCGGGTCACTGGCCTCGGCCGAGCCGGCTGTGCCCAGTGTGGCGTCGACCCACGTCTGGACGGACTCGAGGGCCGCCGGGGCGTTCAGGTCGTCGGCCAGCGCCGCCAGCACGGCCTCGACGAACGGGAGGGCCGGGGCGCCACGGCGGCCTGCCACCGCCTCGCGCCACTGCGCCAGTCGCCGGTTCGCCGCGTCGATCTGGTCGTCGGTCCACTCCCAGTCCGTGCGGTAGTGCTGTCCCAGCAGGGCCAGCCGGATCGCCATCGGGTCGATGCCCGACTCGCGCAGCCGGGACACGAACACCAGGTTGCCCAGGGACTTGGACATCTTCTCGCCCCGATAGGCCACCAGCCCGGTGTGGACGTAGGCCTGGGCGAAGACACAGCCCGGCCGGGTCGCCTGAGTGTGTCCAGCGCTCATCTCGTGGTGGGGGAAGATCAGGTCGCTGCCGCCGCCCTGGACGTCGAACCCGGGGCCGAGATGCTCCAGGGCGATCGCGCTGCACTCGATGTGCCAGCCGGGCCGGCCCGGGCCGAACGGGCTGTCCCACGCGGGCTCACCGGGCCGCTCGGCCCGCCACAGCAGCGCGTCGAGCGGGTCCTTCTTGCCCGCGCGGTCGGGGTCTCCGCCACGCTGCGGGAAGATGTGGAGCATCTCGTCGCGCAGCATCTGAGACACCTCGCCGAAGCTCTCGTCGGCGGTCACGGAGTAGTAGACGTCGCCGTCGAGGCTGTACGTCGCCCCCGCCCGGTCCAGCTCCTCGATCTCCGCGATCACGAGGGGCAGTGCCTCCGTCACCCCGACATAGTCCTGCGGCGGGAGCACCCGCAGGGCGGTCATGTCCTGCCGGAACAGCTCGGTCTCCCGCGCCGCGAGCTCGACCCAGTCCACGCCGTCGCGGGCAGCGCGCTCCAGCAGCGGGTCGTCGACGTCGGTGACGTTCTGGACATAGCGGACGCGGTGGCCCGCGTTGAGCCAGGACCGGTGCAGAAGGTCGAAGGCCAGGTAGGTGGCGGCATGGCCCAGATGCGTGGCGTCGTACGGCGTGATGCCGCACACGTAGAGGCGGGCCTCGTCACCGGGACGGGTGAGGGTGCACTGCCCGGTCGCGGTGTCGTACACCGTCACCTCGGGCCCCACCACGGGCAAGGTCGGGACCTCCGGGGACGGCCAGGCGCGCATGGGTGGAGCATACGAGGGGGCCTCGCGCCGGCCGCCCGGACGGGATCAGAACGGACGGGATCAGAAGGGTGGCCACGGGATGGCCGGCCAGCCACCGCCGGGCGTCGGCAGGCAACCCCGCTCCAGCAGCCGGTCGCAGCGCGCTCGGCAGGCCGCGACCTCGGCCGGGGTGAGCAGCTCGTCCAACCCCTCACCCAGCTCGGCGTCCAGACCGGCGCGGATCCGACGCAGCCCGCGCATCTCCTCCTCGACCAACGGCTCCCCCAGCCATCCCCAGAGCACGGTCCGCAGCTTGTGCTCCTCGTGGAAGGTCACGCCGTGGTCCACGCCGTACCGGTGGCCGTCGGCCATCGCGAGCACGTGCCCGCCCTTGCGGTCGGCGTTGTTCACGACCACGTCGAAGACAGCCATCCTGCGCAGCGCCGGGGTGTTCTCGTGCACCAGCGTCACCGGACGGTCGTGCCCGTCGACGCCGTCGAAGACCTCGCACCAGCCGGGGCACCTGCCCCTCGGGCACGATGTCCACCGCCGCCTCGGGGTCGTCCGGCTCCTGCCAGACCTGCACCATGCCGGGGCCGTGCGGCCCGTCCCGCAGGAAGGTCAGCGGGACGACGTTCCACCCGGACGCCTCGGAGAGGAGGTACGCCGCCACCTCGCGGCGCGACAGCGTCCCGTTCGGGAAGTCCCACAGCGGTCGCTCGCCGGTCACGGGCTTGTAGACCACCGTGACGCCGCCGATCTCGCCTACGAACGTCGCGTTGGAGGCCGGCATGACCCGCCCGTGGACGGTGAGCTCCCCCGTGCGCAGCTCGCCGGTGCCGGGGGTGCGACCGTCAGCGGGCATCGCGGGGCTCCCGGCGCCGGAACCCGTTGGCCCGGACGCAGAGGTGTCCCTCGGGTGAGACGGGCTCGCCACAGAACGGGCAGCTCGGCCGACCGGCCGCCACGACACGTCCGGCCCGCTCGACGAACGCGCGGGCCTGCCCGGCGGCCAGGCGCACCAGCAGCAGCTCGTCGGGCTCGGGCTCCTCGAAGTCCTCGTCCACCTGGTCGGGGGTGACCACGGCCGCCTCGGTGTAGGGGAACACCTCGACCACGATGCGGGCGTCCTCGGGATCCCACGAGAGCGTCATCGTCCCGGCCCGGAACTCCTCCTCGATGGGCTGTTCCAGCGGGGCGCTGTCGGCGAGGGCGGCCGGAGCCACCGCGGGGATCAGGGCCTCCGTGTCCCGGTCTGTCATGAGCGCGTCCAGGAGCTGGTCCATCCGTTCGGCCAGCGCGGTCACCTGCTGCTTCTCCAGGGCCACGCTCACGATCCGGCTCCCCGCCCGCGCCTGCAGGAAGAACGTCCGAGCTCCCGGCGCGCCGACGGTGCCCACCACGAAACGCTCGGGGGTCGAACCCGTGGATCACCGGCATAGCCCCCACCCTAGGCCGGGGCACCCCAGGGTGGCGGCCAGGACCGTCGCTCAGCCGGGCCCTGCGCCGCCGCCCACGACCGCGCCACGGCGCCGGCGATGCTGCCGGGTCAACCAGTACAGGTCCCCCTCGTGGGTGTTCACGGCGAGCACGGTCGGCGGTGCACCCGCGGAGTAGCGCACCAGCGAGATCGAGCCCGGGTCGACGTGGATGCGCTGGAAGAGGTCGAGGTGCAGCCCGAGCGCATCGGCCAGGATCGCCTTGATGACGTCGCCGTGGCTGACCGCCAGCCACGCCGTCCCCGGGCCGTGGTTGCCGGTCACGGCGACGTCGTGGCGGCGCACGGCTGCGACCGCGCGGGCCTGCATCGCCGCCATCGTCTCCCCCTCCGGGAAGGCCACCGCCGACGGCGTCGCCTGCACGGTCCGCCAGAGCCGCTCCCGCGCCAGCTCCTTGAGCGGCCGCCCCTGCCAGGAGCCGTAGTCGCACTCGGTGAGGCCACTCTCCACCAGCGGCGCCAGCGCCCGCGGCTGGCTGGCCAGGGCGAGCCGGGCGGTCTGCCGGCACCGCTCCAGCGGGCTGGTCACCGCCGCGGCCAGGGTCACTCCCGACAGCCGCCGACCCACCCGACGCGCCTGCTCCTGCCCGGCCTCGTCCAACCTGACCCCGGCGGCCCGCCCGGCGAGCACGCCCGCGGCGTTGGCGGACGTGCGGCCGTGTCGCACGAGCACGAGCGTTGCCATGAGCGCGACCCTACTGGCACTAGCCTCGGAGCGTGATCGTCGACTGCGGTCTGTACCGCCGAGGTGAGCGCCTGGCCACCAGCGGCGCCGACGGAGACCCGCGAGCTCTGCTCGCCCGGGCCAGCGAGCCGGGCGACTTCGTGTGGGTGGGACTGTTCGAGCCCACGCCTGCGGAGCTCGCTGACATCGCGCGGACCTTCGGGCTGCACCCGCTGGCCGTGGAGGACGCCCTCAACGCCGGCCAGCGCCCGAAGCTCGAGCTCTTCGAGGACTCACTGTTCTTGACCCTCAAGACGCTGTGGTACCTCGATGCCGAGGACGCGGTGGAGACGGGCGAGATCCACCTGTTCGCCGGACGCGACTTCGTCGTGACCGTCCGGCACGGCGAGGGGTGGACCTGCGTAGCTCCCGAAGCTTCCTCGAGGCCCGGCGCAGCGTGCTCTCCCACGGCCCCTCCGCGGTGCTGTACGCCGTGTGTGACCTGGTCGTGGACGGCTATGAGGCGGTGGCCGGCTCGCTGGAGATCGACGTGGACGAGGTGGAGGCCTCGGTCTTCTCCGAGCAGCGCACGCGGGACTCCGCGCGCATCTACCGGCTCAAGCGGGAGCTGGCCGAGATGCGCCGCGCGGTGGTGCCGTTGCGCGACCCGCTCCGCAGGTTCGCCGCGGGCCAGGTGCCCGGCGTCGACCTGGACTCGGCACCGTTCTTCCGCGACGTCGCCGACCACCTGGCCCGCGTCTGGGAGTCCATCGAGTCGCTCGACGGGCTGCTGTCCTACGCGTTCGACGCGCACCTGGCCAGCATCTCGGTGCACCAGAACGAGGACATGCGCAAGATCTCGGCGTGGGTGGCGATCATCGCCGCCCCGACCCTCGTGGCCGGCATCTACGGGATGAACTTCGCCCACATGCCCGAGCTGGGCTGGCACTGGGGCTACCCGTACTCGCTGCTGCTCATGCTGGTGCTGATGATCGCGCTGTGGATCGTCTTCAAGCGCTCCGGATGGCTGTGAGCAGCGAGCTCACGTGGCGCTGACGATGCCCGCGGCCAGCAGGACGAGCAGGCCGCCGCCGAGCAGCAGCCGGTACGGGATGAACCACGTGATCGGGTGGTGGGCGACGAACCGGAGCAGCCAGGCGACCGCGGCGTACGCCACGACGAAGCTGACGGCGGTGCCCACGATGGTCTGCCCGACGCCGATCCCACTGCCGACGACGTCCTTGAGCTCGTAGAGTCCGGCAGCGGTCAGCGCCGGGATCGACAGGAAGAAGCTCAGCCGCGTCGCAGTGACCCGGTCCAGCCCGCGCAGCAGCCCGGCGGCGATGGTGGCGCCCGAGCGGGAGACGCCCGGGACCAGCGCGACGCACTGAAGCGTGCCGATGACCACGGCGTCGACCAAGGTGGTCTGCCGCTCGGTCCGTGTCTGGCTGCCGTAGCGCTCGGCCGCCCACATCACCGCACTCCAGACAACCAGCCCGATCCCGACCCACCACAGCGACCGGAGCGGGCCGGTGATCAGGCCCTGCCCGAAGTATCCGACCAGGCCGATCGGGATGGAGCCGAGGACGACGAACCAGCCGAACCGGTGGTCGAAGTGGCCGCGGTACTCCGGCTGGACCAGGCCGCGGAACCACGCGACCGCGATCCGGCGGATGTCCGCGAGGAAGAAGATGAGCACCGCGGCGATGGCGCCCATCTGGATGACCGCCGTGTACGCCGTCACCGCAGGGTCGTCGACCGGAAGGCCCAGGATCTTCTCGGTGATGGTCAGGTGGCCCGTGCTCGAGACGGGCAGGAACTCGGTCAGCCCCTCCACGATGCCGAGCAGCACGGCCTCGAGGTAGGTCATCGTCGGCACTCCAGCAAGCGTGCCCGGCAGGTGTGTCTCACGGCCGCTAGTCTGCACCCCATGCAGCGTCGGAGTGTGGGTCGGACCGGTCTCCGTGTGTCGCGGCTCGGCCTGGGCACGATGACCTGGGGCCGGGAGACCGACGTGCACGAGGCTCGCGACCAGCTGCGCGCCTTCGTCGAGGCGGGCGGGACGCTCATCGACACCGCCGCGAGCTACGCCGACGGGGCGTCCGAGGAGCTGCTCGGGTCATTGCTGGGCGACACGGTCGGTCGCGATGAGCTGGTCGTCGCGACGAAGGCGGGCATCTCCCGACGCACCGGCGAGCGGGTCACCGACACCTCGCGTGGCACCCTGCTGCCGACGCTGGACGCCTCGTTGCGCAGGTTGGGCGTCGACCACGTGGACCTCTGGCAGGTCCACGTCTGGACCGACGAGACCCCGCTCGAGGAGACGTTGAGCGCTCTCGACGCCGCAGTGACGAGCGGCCGCGCGTCCTACGTCGGTGTCTCGAACTACGCGGGGTGACAGACCGCGCAGGCGGCGACCTGGCAGGCGTCCGTGCCTGGCAGGGTCCCGCTGGCGTCGACCCAGGTGGAGTACTCACTGGTGAACCGTCGCGTCGAGGCCGAGGTGCTCCCGGCGGCGGCGGCGCTGGGCCTCGGCGTGCTGCCCTGGTCCCCGCTGGGCCGGGGTGTGCTCACCGGGAAGTACCGCACCGGCACGCCCGCGCACTCCCGCGGCGCGGACGACGCCTACGCCGGCTTCGTCGGCGCCTACCTCGATGCCCGTGGCGCCCGCATCGTCGAGGCCGTCGTGCGCGCGGCAGAGGGTCTGGAGTGGACTCCGGCCCAGGTCGCGCTGGCGTGGGTGCGGGACCGACCTGGCGTCACCGCGCCGATCGTGGGCGCGCGCACGGCAGCCCAGCTGACCGCCGTCCTCGGCGTCGAGGAGCTCACCTTGCCGGCGCAGATCGTGGCCGCCCTCGACGACGTCTCGGGGGCATGAGGTGGGGCCCCGTGCCGCCGCGCACGCCGAGCGCCGGGCGGTGGAGTGGGAGTTCTGCCGGCTGACCATCCCGCGGGACCTCTCCCGCTCCGTCGTGACCACGCTGCTGGTCGAGCGGGCCGAGCACGGCGGCTGGGAGCTGGACCGGGTCCGGATCACCCCGGACGGCACGCGTCGGGTGGTGCTGCGTCGCAGGATCATCCGGCAGACCAGGCCGGCCGCACCCGCCCTGCCGCCGGTGTGACGGGGTCAGCCGGCTAGACCTCGTCGAGGAACCGGTCGAGAACTCTGGCCCCGAACTCCAGGGCGTCGGTCGGCACCCGTTCGTCGACGCCGTGGAACAGCGCGGTGAAGTCCAGGTCGGCGGGCAGCCGCAGCGGCGTGAACCCGTACACGCGGGTGCCGAAGCGCGTGAAGTACTTCGCATCCGTGCCCCCGCTGAACAGGTACGGCGCCACCTGGGCCTCCGGGTCCTCGGCCAGCAGCGACCGGGTCAGCGCGTCGACCACGGAGCCGTCGTACGGCATCTCCCAGGGCGGTTCCTGGGTGATCGTCTCGATCTCGACCCCTTCCCCCACCAGCTCGGCGAGTGTCGCGAAGAACTCGTCCTCGAAGCCCGGCAGGAAGCGGCCGTCGACGTGGGCCGTGGCCTCGGTCGGCACGACGTTCACCTTGTAGCCGGCCCCCAGCATCGTCGGGTTCGTGGTGTTGCGCAGCACCGCCCCCAGCATCCGGGCGGCGTCACCGAACTCCTCGACCAGCGCCTCGGCGTTCTCCGGGGTCGCCTCGGTGCCGGCGATGTCGGCGACGGTCGCGAGCAGAGTCCGCATCGTCGGCGTCAGCCGCACCGGCCACTGCTGGGCGCCGATCCTGGCCACCGCGGCCGCCAGTCTGGTGACAGCGTTGTCCGGGTTGATCATCGAGCCGTGTCCGGCGGTGCCGCGTGCCCGTAGCCGCATCCAGGACATCCCCTTCTCCGCGGCCTCGACGAGGTAGATCCGTCGGTCCCGGATCGTGACGCTGAAGCCGCCCACCTCACCGATGGCCTCGGTGCAGTCCGCGATCTCGTCGGGGTGGTTCTCCACCAGCCACTTCGCGCCGTGCTGGCCCCCCGCCTCCTCGTCGGCGGTGAACAGCAGCGTCACCGGTCGAGCAGGCTCGGCGCCCGCCCGGGCTCTGGCCCTGACGACGGAGAGCACCATGGCGTCGAAGTCCTTCATGTCGACCGCGCCCCGGCCCCAGACGTAGCCGTCCTGTACCTCTCCGGAGAACGGGTGGACCGACCAGTCGCCCGCCTCGGCCGGCACGACGTCGAGGTGTCCGTGCACCAGAAGCGGAGGGCGCCCGTCGTCGCGCCCGCCCCAGCGCGCGACCAGCGTCGTCCGACCGGGCAGCGACTCGAAGACCTGGGCCTGGATCCCGACCTCGTCGAGCAGCCCGGCGACGTACTCCGCCGCCTTCCGCTCCCCGGGGCCCTGGTTGTCACCGGCGTTGGTGGTGTCGATGCGGATCAGTTCGCCGCACAGGCCGACCACCTCGGCGGCGGGGTCGTAGGGCGGTTCGGCCGGCCTGCGGGCGGGTTCGCCGCGCTCGGTGCTCATGGGCCCCATGCTGTCACGGCCGCCGCTGTCGGGGTGTGGCGCCGATGCCCGACATCGCGGCCGGCTTTGCTAGAGTTCTGGCCGCACTCGTCCGGGTGGCGGAATTGGCAGACGCGCTAGCTTGAGGTGCTAGTGCCCGTATTAGGGCGTGGGGGTTCAAGTCCCCCCTCGGACACTCGAAGCCCAGGTCGATGGCCTGGGTTCGTGTCTGTTCGCAGCGTCCCAGCGTGGCCGGTGAGCGGGAACCGGTCGACGACGCCGGGGCGAGGCGATGGCGCCAACTCGTGACGGCAGCGCGGGCCTGGGTATTGCGCTGGCGACCGTGCTGGTTCGGGTACGGCTCGGTGTTCTCGGGTGCTGCCCAAGCAGAGTCCCCTGGAGTGGTGGGGTTTGAGGGTCAGCGGCGGGGCTGCGTGACGTAGGCGGCCACCGGCGGGATCGGTGCGGTGAGCCGGGGCGGCCTCAGTCGGTGCTTCTGAGCGAGCCCAGCACCCCACCGCTGAGCTGCTTGGCCCTGGCCGCGCTGCTAGCGGACACCGTGATGGCGACCGTCCGGTCGCCGACCGCCAGGGCGATCGCCCGACCGTGCACCTCCAGCGCCTGCATCCGGAGGGTGTAGGTGGTGACGTAGCCGTCGCCCACCGCGGTGCTCACGGCCTTGGAGCCGATGTCGGTGGCACCCAGGCCGCGGTACTGCAGCTCGAGGGCGGCGGGCTCCGGCAGTGCGCCCGGCACCACGATGACGTTGGCGTTGTCGAGGAAGCCGCTGACGGCGCGAGGCGCCGTGGCGTACAGCACGATGTTGCTGGCGACCATCTGCTGGAACTGTTCCGCGGTGAGTCCCATCCGGTCGGTCAGCTCCCCCATCACGGAGCTGTCCGAGAGCGCGTCGCGCATCGCGGCGCGATCGAACTCCTGCCAGCGCGCCGGCAGGTCGAAGGCCAGGTGTGCCCCCTGGATGCGGAAGGTACGGGTCCGGCCACCCGCAGGCGACACCGAGGGTGAGGTGCCGGAAGACTCGCTGGCAGACCCGCCGGGAGACTCGGCCCCTGCGGTCGCCGAGCTCGCCGGGGTCGGCGGCGCGTCAGACGTGCCGGCGCGGCCGGCGCACCCGGTGAGGGCCGCGAGGGCCAGGCATGCGGCGACGACTCGGAGGCTGCTGGCTCTGATCACGCGCCGACTGTACGACGCCGGCCGCGCTCAGGTGCCGGATTCACCGACGGTCGTCACCGTCACGTCGGCCACCTGCTCACGTCCATGGGCCCAGCACATCAGCTCGGTGGGCTCACCAGTCACGACGACCCGCGCAGGGCCGCGAGTCACCAGCGCCCGCTCCCCCCCCCCCCCCCCCCCCGGCCGCGCGAGCACCAGGCCGGGCGTGCGGCGCCGGTGCAGCGCGCGAGCCGCCACCTGGACCCGTAGCCACAGGGCCGCGAGGAGCGCCTCATCCGGAGCCGGCTGCCCGATGCCGTGCCGCCGGGCCACGTCCTGGGTGTGCACGTAGTACTCCCCCAGCGCGTGCCGGTGGCCCTCCCACCTGTCGAGGGGCATGCACGCGATGCGCCCGGGCTCCGCGCGCAGGCGACGGACCAGCTCGGCGTACGGCCACCGGCGGCGGACCCTCGCCGAGCGCCCCAGGTCCAGCGCCGGTAACACCGCCCCGGGCCAGCCGAGCGGGTCGCGCTTGAGGATCCACACGTGGACGGCCAAGTCGTGGGCGTCCCAGCCGGCGCACAGCGTCGACGCCGCCGGGTCGACCGCCTCGAGCACGTCGCACAGTCGCTGTAGCTGGCGGTCCCGCAGGTCGGAGCTCACAAGGCGACGCTACGCCGGCGACGTGCACCGGACGCCGGGCCGGCCTTGCCTCTCGGGCAGACCGGCCGGCGTCCGTGCGCGACGCTCGGGCCGAGGGTGCGGTCAGCCGAGCGTCACCCCCGTGTCGTCGAGGACGAACGAGGTCTGCAGCGAGCTGTCCTCCACACCGGTGAAGCTGATCGTCACCGTCTGGCCCGCGAAGGACGAGAGGTTGAACGACTTCAGCAGGAACGACGAGTTCTTGTTGAGGTTGGAGTACGTCGCCAGGGTGGTGGAGTTGGCCTTCACCGTGAGCGTGTCGTACACCCGCGTCGTGGTCCGCTCCGAGGTGTCGATCCGGATGTAGAACGACAGGGTCGCGCTGCACCCGCTCGGGATGGATACCGCCTGGCTCAGCATGTCGGTGTGCGTGGTGCCGTAGCCGTCCAGCCACGCCTTCCACGAGCCGGTCCGCGCGGGCCGACTGGTGGAGTTCGTGATCACGCCGCTGGAGGCGCTCCACACCACGTTGCCGGACTCGAAGCCCTCGTTGCCGAGCAGCTGCCCCGAGCAGCCGCCGCCACCACCGCCACCACTGATCGTCCAGGTGAACGTGGCCGAGCCAGAGGCGCCGGTCGTGTCAGTGGCGGTCACGGTGACGCTGTAGGTGCCCGCCGCTGTCGGCGTCCCCGAGACCAGCCCCGAGGACGAGCCCAGGGACAGACCGGCCGGCAGCCCCGTGGCGGACCAGGTGAAGCTCTGCCCCGCCTGCGAGTCCGTCGCCACCAGCTGCAGGCTCGCCGCCGTCCCCACCGTCCCGGACTGGCTGCCCGGGTTCGTCACGGTGACGGTGTTGGTGCCACCTGTGGAGCAGGTCGGGTCCGCGGTCTGCGCCGGCACGCTGACGGCGTCCCACGCAGCCTTGACGGCGTTGAACTCGGTGCAGCTGCTCGGGTAGAGGCTCTTGGCTGCGGTCAGGGTCCACGTGCGGTACTTCAGGTACGACGAGGTCGTGGTCTTCATGAGCATCGCGTTGTAGAAGATCTGACCCGCCTTCTGGACCCCGATCCCGGTCACGGACGCGCCGTTGCAGGTGGTGCTGCTGGGCTGCCCGCCACCGGGGTTGCTGCCCATGGCCAGCAGGTAGAACCAGTGGTTGCCCGGGCCGGCTGCCGCGTGCACCTCGGTGCTGGGGATCGAGCTGGAGTAGCAGTTCGGGTCACCCAGGGCCGAGGGGTTGTACATGTTGCGGATCGGGCCCTGGCCGACCAGGTCCACCTCTTCGCCGACCAGGAAGTCCGGCACGTCGTAGGGCGAGGACTGGTTGGAGTACCACTCGGTGAGCGCTCCGAAGACGTCGGCGACGAACTCCTGGGTGCCGCTGCGGGAGATGCCGCCCGGCGTCTTGTCGTCGATGCCGTGGCCGTACTCGTGCGCGACCACGTCGATCGAGGAGATCCACTGGCCGGCGTTGTTGTGCCCGATCTGGACCTGGGTGCCGTCGTAGTAGGCGTTGACGTCGTTCAGGCCGACGCGCAGGGGCACCCAGCCCCCGGAGCCGTTCATGCCGTTGCGGCCCAGCCAGTCCGACAGCATGTGCCGCTCGGTCTCGGCGGCGTACAGCCCGTCGACGCATCCGGTCTCGCGGTTCGTGGCGTTGCCGTCGCCCCACAGGTCGTCGGAGCCACTGAAGGTGGTGTTGCCGGAGGCGTTCTGGCAGACCAGGGTGGTGGCGTTCGGGTCCTGCAGGTAGTAGGTGCTGCCCGACTTGACGGTGTCGAGTGCCACCGGGTTCGGGCCGCTGTACGCCGCGGTGCCGCTGCCGTGCGCGACGTGCTCGATCGCGTCGAGGATCTGGCCGGTCCGCGCGTCCACGTAGACCGTCTGGCTGGACAGCTCGCCCTTGGCGACTCCGGAGACCCGGGTCTCGAACGCCAGGTGGGAGCGGCGGCCCTGCCAGACGACCAGCCGGGTCGACCCGGTGCCGGTGACGCGATCTAGCCGAGTGCGCGCGAGGGCGGCCGCCCGGCCCGCGCCGAGCCGAGGCGTGGTGGAGGCGAGCTTGACGCGCCGGGTCTGCGCCACAGAGGTCGTCACGTAGCGACCCTGGGCGTCGGTGACCACCACGAAGTCACCGCCGATGACCGGCAGGCCACGGAAGCTGCGCTGGTAGGCCGCGTACGTCAGCTTGCTGGTGGAGGCGACGGGCAGGGCCTGGAACGTGTCGTGCGCGCCCACCTTGAGCTGGGGGGCCTTGCTCGCGATGAGCTGGCGGGCCAAGCTCTGCGCGGCCTTGCCCGGATCGGGCTTGGCCGCCACGGCGCCGGGCGCCGCGTGACCGGTTCCCGGCGTGGCGGCGATGGCCCCCACGACGAGAACGGCGGCCACCAGGCCGCCGAGGTATCTCTTGTGCACGGGTGTCTCCCTCGAGATCCGACGGGGCTGATGCCCCGGGTGGCTGCCACCCGGGTGACGGGCGGCTGTGGCGAACCTTCGCAACCACGCGGATCGAGGGTCAACGCAGGACCATCCTCATGTTCGTGCACTGCACAAACATGAGGATGAGTACGCGGAACAGCTGCTCGTCGCAGCCGCGCCGGGCGCGCCGAACGGCGCTCAGGCCCGAGCGGGATCCAGGACGTCGCTCTCGCTGCGCTGGGCCGGCACCACCGAGTGCAGCTCGTCCCAGCACGGCCGGCAGTAGGCCACCTGGTGGAAGGAGATCGACCGGACCCGCGCCTCCCCGGCGACACGCGGGTCTCGCAGTTGATACAGGTGTAGTACATCGTGCACCTCTTCTCGGGAGGCCCCACGCACTCCCTCGGTGCCCAGTGAACGCCGCTTTACTCGCCAAGACAACTGTCCGCGCCGTCACGTCGTCGGCGAGGTCACCGCAGCCGGAGCCGCGGTCACCAGGAGCCGGTCAGCGCCCGCCCCTCGTGGAACCCGGCCGCCGACTGCACGCCCACCACGGCCCGGGCGTGGAGGTCCGCCAGGGACGCCGCCCCGGCGTATGTGCACGCAGAGCGCAGCCCCGAACAGATCTGGTCGAGGAGGTCCTCCACCCCGGGCCGGAGCGGGTCCAGGTACATCCGCGAGGAGGAGATTCCCTCCTCGTACAGCGCCTTGCGCGCCCGTTCGTAGGCGGACTCGTTGGCCGTGCGGGTCGCCACGGCCCGCGCCGACGCCATCCCGAACGACACCTTGAACGCGCGTCCCTCGGCGTCCTCGAGCAGGTCTCCCGGAGACTCGTAGGTCCCGGCGAACCACGAGCCGACCATCACCGCCGACGCACCCGCCGCGAGCGCGAGCGCCACGTCGCGTGGGTGGCGGACCCCGCCGTCCGCCCACACGTGCTTGCCGAGCTCGCGTGCGGCCGCCGCGCACTCGACGACCGAGGAGAACTGCGGCCGGCCGACGCCCGTCATCATCCGCGTCGTGCACATGGCGCCCGGCCCGACTCCCACCTTCACGATGCCGGCGCCGGCCTCGATCAGAGCCAGTGTCCCGTCCGCGGACACCACGTTGCCAGCAACGACCGGCACCCGCGGGTCGACGCTGCGCACGAGTCGCAGCGCCTCCAGCATCCGCTCCTGATGGCCGTGTGCGGTGTCGACCACGAGCGCGTCCACGCCGCCGGCGAGCAGCGCGGCGGCCTTCGAGGCGACGTCTCCGTTGACACCGATGGCGGCCGCGACCCGAAGCCGGCCGCTCTCGTCGAGCGCCGGGGTGTAGAGCGTGGCTCGCAGCGCCCCCGTCCGGGTCAGCACCCCGGCGAGGGCTCCGGCACCGTCCACCGCCACGGCCATCGGCGCGTGCGCGGTGCGGTCCAGCTCGTCGAACACCTCCCGCGGGTCGGAGTCGTCGGCGATGAGGATCATCGACCCGTTCATCACCGTGTGCACCTGCGCGAAGCGGTCCACCCCGGCACAGGACTCCTCGGCCACGATCCCCACCGGAGCGCCGTCCGCGACCACCACCGCGGCCCGGTGAGACCGCTTGGGGAGCAGGGCCAGCGCCTCGGCCACGGTCTGGCTCGGGCTCAGCTCGATGGGGGTGTCCAGCACCCGGTGCCGGCTCTTCACATACGACACCACGTCGGCGACCACGGGGATCGGGATGTCCTGCGGGATGACCGCCAGCCCGCCGCGTCGAGCCATCGTCTCCGCCATCCGCCGGCCCGAGACAGCCGTCATGTTGGCGACGACGACGGGGATCGTGGCACCCGTGTCGTCCCGGGTGGAGAGGTCGACGTCGTATCGGCTCGCGATCGTCGAGGCCTGGGGCACCATGAACACGTCGTCGTAGGTCAGGTCGTGCGGAGGCTGGGCGTCATGGAGGAAGCGCACGAGCCGAACCTATCCCCCGCCGGCCCGACGCTGCCCCTACCGTGGCCCCATGCAGCTGATCGACGCCGTCGCGCCCGAGACGATGGCCGAGCGTGCCCGAGCCGGCTTCGTCGACGTGTACGGCGACCAGCCGCAGGTCGTTGGCCGCGCACCCGGCCGGGTCAACCTGATCGGCGAGCACACCGACTACAACGGCGGGCTCTGCCTACCGGTGGCCCTGCCCCACGCGACGTACGCCGCCTGCGCGGCCCGCAGCGACACCCGGATCCGGGTCAGCAGCGCACGAGCCGGGGTCTGGGACGGGGAACTCGCCGACATCGCGCCCGGGGCCGTGGGGCGCGGCGCGCTGCCCGGCTGGGCGGCCTACGTCGCCGGAGTGCCGTGGGCGCTCGGCCAGGTGGGCTGGCCCGTGCCGGGTCTGGACATCCACCTCGACTCGACGGTGCCGTGGGGGCCGGGCTGTCCAGTTCGGCTGCCTTGGAGTGCGCCGTGGGCATCGCTCTGGCCTCGCTCGTGGCGGGGCCGCCCGACGCCGACGAGTCCACGCGGGCGACGGTCGCCGACGCGTGCATCCGGGCGGAGACCGAGATCGCGGGGGCGCCCACCGGTGGGATGGACCAGGCCGTCTCCATCTTCGGACACCCCGACGAGGCGGTGCTTCTGGACTTCCTGACCGGCAGTCGCCTCCGGGTCCCCCTCCATCTGGCGCCCCACGACCTGACCCTTCTCGTCGTCGACACCCGGGTGTCGCACGCGCTCATCGACGGCGGGTACGCCGCGCGCCGCGCCGACTGCGACGAGGCCGCTCGGCTCCTGGGCGTCGACCTCCTCGGCCGCGCCGACCCCGACGCCTGCAGCGCCTGCCCGAGGGCCGGGTCCGTCGCCGGGCCCGGCACGTCCTGACCGAGATCGAGCGCGTCCGACTCACGCTCGACGCGTTGGACGCGGACGACCACGCCGCCGTCGGCTGGCTCTTCGTGGCGTCGCACGCCTCCCTGCGCGACGACTTCGAGGTGTCCTGCGCGGAGCTGGACCTTGCGGTCGACACGTCCCTGGAGGCCGGCGCCCTCGGTGCCCGGATGACGGGTGGCGGCTTCGGCGGCTCCGCGGTGGCCCTGGTCCGCGACAGCGACGTTGGCGCTGTCGCCGCCGGCGTTGCCGACGCCTTCGCCGCCGGCGGCCTGGCCGAGCCCGGCTTCCTCGTGGCCGAGCCGTCCGCCGGCGCGTCGGTCCTGTAGGCCGATCTGCCGGTCTCAGGCCCGGGAAGGAGCCCGGAGCCCGCAGGCGCGCAGCTCCAGCTCACCGAGCCGGCGGACGACGTCGGCGTCGCGCCGACGCCAGTCTCCCGCGGGATCGTCGCTGATGCTCGCCAACAGGTGCATCGGCTGGTGTGCCAGCGCCCGCAGGGCGAAGAGGTCGAGGTCCTCGGCGGCATCGACGAAGCGGGCGCCGGCGGTCGCGCGCCGCACGAACCGGACCCGACCGGGGAGGTAGAACGCGGTGACCACCAGGATCGGGATGGCAGCGATCGACAGCCCCAGCCAGAAGCCGAGCCGCTCGGCCGCGCGCGCCTCCGCCTGCCCCGCCTCCGCGAGCCGCCCGGACGCCGCGGCGGCCCGGTCGAACGGCACCGCGATCCCGTCCCCGACCAGCGGGACGTCGCCGAGTCGCCCCCCGGCCTCGGCCAGCCCGGCGCCCAGACTGGTCGCCGCGCCGGAGATGGCGTGCCCCGGCTCCGCGAGAGCGGCGGTGCCGTCGTGCACCACGCCACCGACCCATACCCACGCGACCAGCCAGACGAGGAACAGCAGGTCCCCGACCAGCTGGAGCGTGCGGCGGACCGGGGTGTCGGCGTACATCTTCATGGCGACATCCGACCAGCCGGACCCGGGCACGTCGAGTGCGGGTACTCAGGCCGGCCAGGTGCGCCGGACGACGAGGGTGCCGGCTGCTGACCGGCACCCTCCTGCCATGACCAAGCCCACCCAGCCCATGAACACCAACGGCTTCTTCGTCCAAGCCACCGTCGCTTTCGGGGTCTCCGTCCTCGCGATGCTCGTGGCCATCTACTTCATGCCCGTCGATCCGTGGATCCGAGCCTTCCTCGCGCTCGGCACCATGTTCCTCACGACCTCCTCGCTCACCTTGGCGAAGGTGGTCCGCGACGCGCAGGAGGAGCGGTACGTCGTCGCCCGACTCGACCGCGCCCGCGTCGACCGGCTGCTGGCCGACTCCGACCCCCTCATCGACGTCGCCTGAGCAGCCTCGCGCCGCCTCGCCTAGGATCCTCGCCGTGACGACGGAGACGACCGAGGCGCCGTACGGCCCGCTCCCGGACGGGGGCACGGTGCGCCCCATCACCCGGTGGGGCGCACCGGTCATGCACCGGCCCCAGTCGCCGGTGACCGATTTCGGACCCGACCTTCGGGCACTGGTCGCCGACATGGCCGCCACCATGTACGCCGCCGACGGCGTGGGCCTGGCCGCCTGTCAGGTCGGCGTCGACCTCGCCCTCTTCGTGTTCGACTGCCCCGACGACGACGGGCGACGGGTGCTCGGGGTGGTCGCCAACCCCCGCCTGGAGCTACCCGAGGGCAAGGCCCGCCGCCTCGACGAGGCCGAGGAGGGCTGCCTGTCCCTGCCCGGCGCCTTCGTGCCGTGCGCCCGGCCCGACGCCGCCACCGTGCGCGGTCAGGGGCTCGCCGGGGAGGAAGTCGAGTTCACGGGGACCGGACTCCTTGCCCGCTGCCTGCAGCACGAGACCGACCACACCCGCGGCACGGTCTTCGGCGACCGGCTGTCCACCAAGCTCCGCAAGCGGCTCCAGAAGACCCACGACAAGTCGGCCGACGACTTCCCGCCGGACTGGCCGGCCGCCGAGGAGCTGGCGACCGACTAGCGGCGGGCCGCCACGTAGCAGGCCACGGCGGCCGCCGCGGCGACGTTCAGCGAGTCGATCCCGGCCTGCATGGGGATGACCGCTCGCCGGTCGGCACTCGCCTGCCAGCGCGGGCTCAGTCCGTGGCCCTCCGAGCCCAGCGCCAGCGCCAGCCGGTCCACCCCGATCACCGCCTCCTCGATCGGCACGGCGTCCGCCGCCAAGGTGAGCGCGACGGTGGTGAACCCCCGCGCGGAGAGGTCAGGCAGCGCGTCGTACCAGTCCGGCAGCCGCGTCCAGGCCACCGAGAACACCGCGCCCATCGCCACCTTGACCGCCCGCCGGTAGAGCGGGTCGGCGCAGCGCGGGGCTAGCAGGACGGCCTCGACGCCCAGCGCGGCCCCGGAGCGGAAGGCTGCCCCGACGTTGGTGTGGTCGACGACGTCCTCCAGCACCAGCACCGTCTGGGCCCCGACGAGCACCTCGTCCAGGGTCGGCAGCGGGAGCCGCTCGACCGACGCCAGGGCGCCGCGGTGCACGTGGAAGCCGGTGACTTGCTCGGCCAGCGCCTCGCTGACCACGTAGCAGGGCGCGTCGGTGGCGGCCAGCACGTCGGCCAGGCCGGGGAGCCAGCGCTCGGCCATGAGGAGCGAGCGAACCGGAAAGCCGGCCTCGACCGCCCGCCGGACCACCTTCTCCCCTCGGCGAGGAACAGCCCGTGCGCTGCCTCCCAGGAGGTCCGCAGCTGGACGTCCCGCAAGTCGCGGTAGTCCGCCAGCCGCGGGTCGGCCGGGTCGGTGAGGGGATCTGCCGCGCCACGCCCGTAGTCTGACCGACGCGGCCGCACTAGTGTCATCGGCATGAGCATCGAACGCCCCGTCGCCCCCGATCCCTACGACCTGCTGCCCGCCACGGCGTCGTTCACGGTCACCAGCGCGGACGTCACCGACGGCCAGCCGCTCAAGGACGACCAAGTCGCCGCGCTCGGCAACACCTCGCCCCAGCTGAGCTGGTCCGGCGCACCCGAGGGCACCAGGTCCTACGTCGTCACCTGCTTCGACCCCGACGCGCCGACCCCCAGCGGCTTCTGGCACTGGGTGCTGGTCGACCTGCCGGCCGACTGCAGCTCACTGGAGACCGGCGCCGGCGCCGAGGGCGCCGACCTGCCCGGTCACGCGTTCATGTGCCGCAACGACGGCGGCGCGAAGGCGTTCATGGGCGCCGCCCCGCCGCCCGGCGACCAGGTGCACCGGTACTACTTCGTCGTCCATGCGGTGGGCGGGGAGTCCCTCGGGGTCGACTCCGACGCCTCCGCCGCCGTGGTGTCGTTCAACCTGGCCTTCAAGACGCTCGGGCGCGCGATCCTCACGGGCACCTACCAGCACTGACGCCGGCGGCGCCGGCGGCGCTCGACCTCACGCCGGCCGGGTGACATACTCACCTGCCCATCCCACCTGACCGCCCGGAGGCGTCGATGCTGCATGCCGCCATCGCGCTCCGATCCTTCCGGCGGTACTCCACCTACGTCGGCGCCACCGCCGCCGGCGTCTTCACCAACAGCGTATTCGGGGTCATCTACAGCTACGCCTACCTGGCGCTGTGGCGGGTCCGACCCGGGGCCGGCGGCTACGACCAGACCGACGCCGTGACCTACGTCTGGGTCGGCCAGGCGCTGCTGATGACGGTGGCGATGTGGGGCGGCGGCACCACGGACGACCTGGCCGACCGGATCCGCAGCGGCGACGTGGCCGTCGACCTCTACCGACCGGTCAACCTGCTCGGCTGGTACCTCGCCGGAGACCTGGGCCGCGCGGCGTACCACCTGCTGGTGCGCGGGCTGGCGCCCACTCTCATCGGGCTCGTCCTGTTCCACATCCGCCTCCCGGCCGGCGCGGGGACGACGCTGCTGTTCCTCATCAGCCTGCTGCTCGCGGTGGTGACCAGCTTCGGCATCCGCTTCCTGGTGGCCTCGACCGCGTTCTGGCTCCTCGACCAGAACGGCGTGCGCACGCTGTCGGGCGTCTTCGCCGTCTTCTTCAGCGGCCTGGCGCTGCCCCTGGTGCTGTTCCCCGAGCCGCTGCGCACGATCGCGTTCGCGCTGCCGTGGGCTTCCTACCTCCCGACGCCGGCCGATGTGTGGCTCGGCACCCGCACCGGCTCCTCCCTCGTGGCTGGCCTGGTCCTCCAGCTGCTGTGGGCGGCCGTGGTCCTGGGCCTGGGGCAGCTGGCGCTGGCGGCGGCCACGCGTCGGGTGGTGGTCCAGGGTGGCTGACCTGCTGCGCACCGCGCCGCGCGAGTACGCCTGGATCGCCCGGATGTGGGTCCGCTCATCGCTGGCCTACCCGGCCTCGTTCTGGATGTTCACGCTCTCCGGAGCCCTGATCACGCTGCTGGACTTCGTGGCCATCGTGCTGATGCTGCACACGATTGACCACCTCGCCGGGTTCTCCCTGCGCGAGATCGCGCTGCTGTACGGCGCGAGCGGGATCGGGATCGGCGTCGCCGACCTGCTGATCGGGAGCGTCGAGCAGATCGGGCGGCATGTCCGCACCGGAACGCTCGATGCGATGCTGGTGCGCCCCGTGCCGCTGCTGGTGCAGGTCTGCGCCGACCAGTTCGCGCTGCGTCGGCTGGGCCGCATCACCCAGGCCGGCGTGGTCTTCGCCTGGGGGCCGGTGGGGTGGACTGGTCGCTCCCCGAGTGGCGGTCGCCGTGCTGATGCTCCTCGCTGCGAGCGGCATCTTCTTCGCGCTGTTCACCGGGGTGTCCTGCCTGCAGTTCTGGTTCGGCGACGCCAGCGAGGTCGCCAACGCGTTCACCTACGGGGGCAACACCATGACGCAGTACCCGCTCACCATCTTCCCGCGGGAGGTGCTGGTGTCGCTGACGTTCGTCTTCCCGATCGCGTTCGTGAACTGGTACCCCTGCCTCTACCTGCTCGGTCGGCCGGACCCGTTCGGGATGCCCGGATGGTTCGCCGCGCCCCCTCGCCGTGGCCGCGCTCCTGATCGGCGGCGCGAGCCTGGCCTGGCGGGCCGGGGTCCGGCACTACACGTCCACGGGGAGCTGACGTGTCCACCGGATCGACAACGGGCGGTGCGCTGGTCAGCGTGCGCGAGCTGTCGCGCGACTTCACGGTGCGCCGGCGGGCCGGCCGGCTGCGGCGCGCCGCGGCAACCGTGTCGGCGGTGCGCGAGATCTCCTTCGAGATCGCCCGAGGCGAGATGGTCGGCTACATCGGTCCCAACGGGGCCGGCAAGTCGACGACGATCAAGATGCTCACCGGGATCCTCGTCCCGACCCGCGGCCGGGTCCGCGTCGCCGGGCTCGACCCGAGCAGCCAGCGCACCGACCTGGCGCGGCGGATCGGGGTCGTCTTCGGCCAGCGGACCACCCTGTGGTGGGACCTGCCGCTGCGGGACTCCTTCGAGCTGCTGCGCCGGCTGTACCGCATCCCCGACGACCGCTATCGCACCAACCTGGGCCGGTTCGTCGAGCTACTCGACCTCGGCGACCTGCTCGACACCCCGGTCCGCCAGCTCTCGCTCGGCCAGCGGATGCGCGGGGACATCACCGCCGCCCTGCTGCACGACCCCGAGGTGCTCTACCTCGACGAGCCGACGATCGGCCTGGACGTCGTGAGCAAGGGCCGGCTGCGCGAGTTCCTCCGTGCCCTCAACGCCGAGCGCGGCACCACGCTGCTCCTCACCACCCACGACCTGGCCGACATCGAGGCGCTGTGCGACCGGGTGATCGTCATCGACCACGGCACGGTGATGTACGACGGCTCCCTCGCCGGGCTGCACCGCCTCGGCGGCTCGCGGCGCCAGCTGGTGGTGGACCTCGTGGACGAGACGGCCCCGATCGAGGTCGCAGGCGCCGACTTCGAGCGGGCCGACGGGCCGAGACAATGGCTCTCGTTCCCTGCGGATGCGAGCGCGGCTCCGATCGTGGCGGCCGTCGCCGCGGCCTACGACGTGGCCGACCTGGCGATCCGGGAACCGGCCATCGAGGACGTCATCCGCGACCTGTACCTGCGCGGTCGGGCCACCTGACCGGGCGTGAGAAGGGGTGCGGCCGCACGGGGGAACGGCCGCACCCCGGTCTCAGGGCTGACGATCGGTCAGCCGTCCTGGCGGCCCTCCATCTCACGCTCGGTCACGTCGTACCCCTCCGTCTCAGGGTGACCGTGAACGCCACCGGTGAGGGCGTACTCCTCCTCCGGCGACAGCACCAGCCGGTTGCGGCCGATGAGGGCGAAGTACAAGATCCCGATCACGTAGAACGCGGCCACGCCGAGCACCGCCTTCTGGTAGGCCGCGTTCGTCGGCAGGATGACCAGGGTCACCAGCGCGATGATGCCGGCCACCAGCGCGCCGCCGATCCCCACCGGGCTCAGGTAGGGCCGGGAGACCGAGGGGTACTTCCGCCGGAGCAGGAAGAAGCTCAGCATCTGCAGCACGTAGGCGATCACCGCACCGAAGACGGCGATGTTGAGCAGGCTGCCCGCCACCGTGACGGTGTCCTCCTTGCCGATGACGCTCCAGCCGTAGATCAGCACCAGGCCGATGACGGCGCTCGCCAGCAACGCGATGTAGGGCACCTTGCGCGCACCCGTGAGCGACAGCACCTTGGGGTAGTAGCCGGCGCGCGAGAGCGAGTACATGTTGCGCCCGGCGGCGAACATGATGCCCTGGAAGGACGCCACCAGGCCGGCCAGCGCGAACAGCGACAGCAGCGAGGCGATGTTGCTGTCGGGGAAGATCGCGCGGAAGCCGTCCAGGATCGGCTCACCGGACGTCGAGATCTCCTCGGCACCCAGGACGCCCGGGTTCAGCAGCAGCACCACGAACGCGGTGACCAGCAGCGTCCACATGCCCATGAGCGACCCCCGAGGGATGTCCTCGTGCGGGGTGTGGGTCTCCTCGGCCGCGAGCGGGAGCTCCTCGATGCCCAGGAAGAACCAGATCGCGAACGGCAGTGCCAGCATGACGCCCTTGATGCCGTGCGGGAGGAACCCGCCGCCACCGATGTTCCACAGGTTGTCCCAGGCGAACTTGCCGGAGAACAGCGCCAGGATCGAGAACAGCGCCAGCACCGCCAGGGCGATGATCGCGATGACGACGGCGAACTTGAACGACGCCTCCGCGCCCGAGGAGTTCAGGGCCACGAAGATCACGTAGAAGATGGCCACCCACAGCGCCAGCGGCAGGGAGAACCCGAACAGGTCGTCGACGATCGCGTCGGCGTAGGCGCCACAGAACACGCCGACGACGGCTGTCGTGATGACGTACTCGATGGTCTCGGCCAGGCCGGTGACGAAGCCGCCCCAGGGCCCCATGGCCGACCGGGCGAAGGAGTACGCGCCACCAGTGTGCGGCATCGCGGCCGACATCTCCGCGATGCTGTAGATCATCAGCAGGTACATCAACCCGATGACGACGGTGGCGACCAGCATGCCTCCCCAGCCGGCCTCGCCGATGCCGAGGTTCCAGCCGGAGAAGTCTCCCGAGATGACGGCGGCGACGCCGAGGGCCCAGAGGGACCAGGCGCCGGCGTGACGCTTCAGACCACGCTTCTCGAAGTAGTCGGCCCCGGCGTGTTCGTAGCGCACGCCACCGGCTTGTGTTACGCCCGGCGATCCCGGGCTCTTCTGACTCTCACTCACGACTCGCTAGTCCTCTCGGGTGTCCCTGCGATGGTCGGATCGGACTGGCCGATGCGCTCCGCTCCCCCCGACAGGACCGCTACTTCGGTCAGTTGGTGGGAGGCTAGACCTGTGGCTCAGGTCACGTAAAGCCACCGCGCGGAATTTGGTTTGAACTCAGGCCATTGACGGATGCGGGGCCGGTCGTGAGACTGACGGGCGTGACCGCCGCCCCCCTCCCGCACCTGGGCGAGGCGGTGTTGCGCCCGATCCGTGGTCATCACGCCTTCGAGGCCTGCGTCGAGCAGCTCGCGACCGCCATTCGGCTCGGGGTCTACCCTCTCGGGTCGGCCCTTCCGGCCGAGCGCGACCTGGCCGAGCTGCTCGCCGTCTCGCGGGCCACGCTGCGCGAGGCCATCGCCGCGCTCCGCGAGGCCGGGCTGGTCGAGACCCGCCGGGGACGGCACGGCGGGACGGTCGTGACGATGAAGCCGCGCACCCCCTCGGCTCGGCGGGCAGCGCGCACCACGGCCGAGCAGTGTCGGGGCTGGCTGGACGCACTCGACTTCCGGCGCGTGGTCGAGCCCGGGGCGGCGTACCTCGCGGCCCGCGCCGAGCTGAGCGACGCCCAGCGCCAACGGCTGCGCACCGCCCACGACGCCGTCGCGACGGCGCGGGCGCGTGCACAGCATCGGCAGGCAGACTCCCGCTTCCACCTCACTGTGGCCAGCCTCTCCGGCTCGGACCGACTCATGGACGCCGTGACCTCGGTCCAGGCCAGCGTCCACGAGATGCTGAGCGCGATCCCGGTCATGGAGACCAACATCGCGCACTCGGACCGCCAGCACCTGCTCATCACCAACGCCATCCTTGCCGGGCGCGCGGAGCGCGCTCGGGAGGCGATGGAGGTCCACTGCGACGACACCGCCGCGCTGCTGCGCGGGCTCTTGGGCTGACCCGAGGCCCACCCCGGAAAGGATTCCCATGGCGATTCCCAACGACCGTTACCTGACCCTGGAGGCCTTGGACGCGCAGATCGACGACGGGACCCTCGACACCGTGGTGATGGCCTTCACCGACATGCAGGGGCGGCTGCAGGGCAAGCGCCTGCATGCCGGCTACTTCCGCGAGGTCGCTCGCGCCCACGGCACCGAGGGCTGCAACTACCTGCTCGCCGTCGACATCGACATGAACACCGTGGCCGGGTATGCGATCTCCTCCTGGGAGCGGGGCTACGGCGACATGGAGTTCGTGCCCGACTGGGACACCCTGCGCGTGCTGCCGCACCTGCCCGGCACCGCCCTGGTGCAGTGCGACCTGGTCTGGTTGGACCACTCCCCCGTGCTGCAGTCACCGCGCTCGGTACTCCGCCACCAGCTGGACCGCGTCGCCGAGCGCGGCATGGTGGCCCTGGCCGGCACCGAGCTGGAGTTCATCCTGTTCAACACCTCTTACGAGGACGCCCACCGTCAGCGCTACGTCGACCTCGACCCGGCCAACCAGTACAACGTCGACTACTCGATCCTGGGCACCAGCCGCGTCGAGGGCGTGCTGCGCGACATCCGCAACCACATGTACGGCGCCGGCATGGACGTGGAGGGCGCCAAGGGCGAGTGCAACTTCGGCCAGCACGAGATCGGGTTCCTCTACGCCGATGCGCTCGTCACGGCCGACAACCACTCGGTCTACAAGACCGCGGCCAAGGAGATCGCCGCCCAGCACGGCAAGTCGATCACCTTCATGGCCAAGTACAACGAGCGCGAGGGCAACTCCTGCCACATCCACCTGTCACTGCGTGGCAAGGACGGCGAGGTGGTGTTCTGGGACGAGGACCACCGCTCCCAGCTCTACGACCACTTCATCGCCGGCGTCCTCGCGACGCTGCGCGACTTCACCCTCCTCTACGCCCCCAACGTCAACTCCTACAAGCGCTTCTCCGCAGGATCCTTCGCCCCGACCAGCGTGGCCTGGGGTCTGGACAACCGCACCTGCGCCCTGCGGCTGGTCGGCAAGGGTCCGAGCGCGCGGATGGAGAACCGGGTGCCCGGAGGCGACGTGAACCCCCACCTTGCCCTGGCGGCGATGCTCGCTGGGGGCCTGCACGGCATCGAGCATGAGCTGCACCTGGAGCCGGAGCTGGTCGGCAACGCCTACCAGTCGGACAAGCCCAAGGTTCCCCACCACCTGCGAGACGCCCGCGATCTCTTCGCCGCATCGGAGGTGGCACGCGCCGCGTTCGGCGACGACGTGGTCGACCACTACGTGAACATGGCCGATGTCGAGCTGGCGGCCTACGACGCCAGCGTCACCGACTGGGAGCGGTTCCGCTCCTTCGAGAGGATGTGAGCGGTGTCCACCAGCCACACCGTGCTCAGCCCCGTCACCGGGCGGCCGATCGCGGAGGTGCCGAGGGCGACCGCCGATGAGACCGACGCCGCGATCGCCCGGGCCCACGACGCGTTCGCGGCCTGGCGCACGGTCGCTCCGGGTGAGCGCGCGCGACTGCTGCGGGCCTTCGCCGCGGTGGTCGATGCCCACGTCGAGGAGCTGGCCCAGCTGGAGGTCGCCAACTCGGGGCACACGATCGGCAACGCCCGCTGGGAGGCCGGCAACGTCCGGGACTGCCTCAACTACTACTCCGCCGCCCCGGAGCGGCTCTTCGGTCGGCAGATCCCGGTGCCCGGCGGCACCGACCTCACCTTCCACGAGCCGCTCGGCGTCGTGTCGGTCATCGTGCCGTGGAACTTCCCGATGCCGATCGCGGGCTGGGGCTTCGCCCCGCGCTCGCCGCCGGGAACGCCGTGGTGCTCAAGCCCGCGGAGCTGACGCCCCTCACCGCAGTGCGCCTCGGCGAGCTCGCCCTCGAGGCCGGTCTGCCCGAGGGAGTGCTCACCGTCGTGACCGGGCAGGGCTCGGTGGTCGGCCAGCGGTTCGTCGAGAACCCGCTCGTGCGCAAGGTCGCGTTCACGGGCTCCACCGAGGTGGGCAAGCAGATCATGGCCGGCTGCGCCGCCCAGGTGAAGCGAGTGACCCTCGAGCTCGGCGGCAAGAGCGCCAACATCGTGTTCGCCGATGCCGATCTGGCCACCGCCGCCGCGACGGCGCCGTACGCCGTGTTCGACAACGCCGGCCAGGACTGCTGCGCCCGGTCCCGGATCCTGGTCGAGCGCAGCGCCTACGACGAGTTCGTGACCGGCCTGGAGCGCTCCGTGACGGCCCTGCGCGTCCACGACCCCGCCGACGAGGACAGCGAGATGGGCCCGCTCATCTCGGCGAGCCACCGGGAGTCGGTGCGCTCCTTCGTCGACGACGCCACCGTCGCCTTCACCGGCAGCTGCCCCAGCGGGGACGGCTACTGGATGGCGCCCACGGTCGTCGAGCCGTCCTCGACCACGGACCGGGTGTGGCGCGAGGAGGTCTTCGGCCCGGTCGTGGCCGTGCTGCCCTTCGACAGCGAGGACGAGGCGGTGGCCCTGGCCAACGACTCCGAGTACGGGCTCTCCGGGTCGATCTTCACCGCCGACCTGGGTCGCGCGCTGCGGGTGGCCCGCGGGGTCGAGTCGGGCAACCTGTCGGTCAACAGTCACTCCTCGGTGCGCTACTGGACACCGTTCGGCGGCTACAAGCAGTCCGGGCTGGGCCGCGAGCTCGGCCCCGACGCCCCCCAGGCGTTCACCGAGGAGAAGAACGTCTTCATCGCGCACTGACTCATCGCGCACTGACCCCGCTCGGCGGTGCGCCCGACCCAGGAGGAACCATGTCCGGACGACTCGACGGCAAGGTGGCCGTCATCACCGGTGGCTGCTCGGGCATCGGCCTGGCCACCGTCCGACGCTTCGTGGAGGAGGGAGCAAAGGTCGTCATCGGCGACATCGACGACGAGCGCGGCACGGCGGTCGCCGAGGAGCTCGGCGGTGCCGCCGTGGCGACGTACTGCCATGTCGACGTCACCTCGCAAGACGAGGTCGACGCCCTCTTCCGCACGGCACACGACACCTACGGCGCGGTCGACATCGCGTTCAACAACGCCGGCATCTCACCGCCTCAGGACGACTCGATCCTCGACACCGACCTCGAGGCCTGGCGGCTGGTGCAGGAGGTGAACCTCACCAGCGTCTACCTGTGCTGCAAGGCGGCGCTGCCCTACATGCTCGAGCAGGGCTCCGGCTCGATCATCAACACCGCGTCGTTCGTCGCGGTGATGGGTGCCGCCACCTCGCAGATCTCCTACTCCGCCTCCAAGGGAGGAGTGCTGTCGATGACCCGCGAGCTCGGCGTGCAGTTCGCCCGCGAGGGCATCCGGATCAACGCCCTCTGCCCCGGCCCGGTGAACACCCCGTTGCTCCAGGAGCTCTTCGCCAAGGATCCCGAGCGGGCCGCTCGGCGGTTGGTGCACATCCCGATGGGTCGCTTCGGCGAGCCGGAGGAGATGGCCAACGCGGTGCTCTTCCTCGCGTCGGACGAGTCCAGCTTCATGACCGCCAGCACCTTCCTCGTCGACGGCGGCATCTCCGGCGCCTACGTCACCCCCTCTGACCCGATGAGCCCGACCCGGTGAGCCCGACCCGGAGCCCGGCCCGGCCAGTCATCGGCCTGAGCACCTACCGCGAGGAAGCGGCGTGGGGCGTCTGGCGACAGCGCGCCGACCTGCTGCACCACGAGTACGCCGACAGCGTGGTCGCGGCCGGTGGGGCACCCGTGCTGCTTCCGCCGGCGTCCGCCGACCCGGAGGTCGCGGCAGCGGTGGTGGCCCGCGTGGACGCACTCGTGATCGCCGGCGGCGCCGACGTCGAGCCGGGCCGGTACGGCGCCGACCCGCACCCTCGGACAGCCGGCTGGCGGCCCGACCGCGACGCCTGGGAGGTCGGGCTGCTCGACGCTGCCGAGGAGGCCGGGCTGCCGGTGCTGGGCGTGTGCCGCGGCATGCAGCTGATGGCGGCGCGGGCCGGTGGCCGGCTCGACCAGCACACCCCGGACCTGGTCGGCCACGAGGGCCACGGCCCCGCGCCCGGCGTGTTCGGCAGCACCCATGTCGTCACCGAGACCGGGTCGCGGGTCGCCGCCCTGGTCGGTGCCACCCTCGACGTGCCCTGCCATCACCACCAGTCCGTGCGCGAGGCTCCGGGCTTCGCGGTGACGGCACGCGCCGCGGACGGCACCATCGAGGCGATGGAGCGGCTCGGGGACCGGTTCTGCGTCGCCATCCAGTGGCATCCCGAGAAGGGCACCGATCTGGCGCTGTTCCAGGGCCTGGTCGACGCGGCACGCGCGCGCACCCACTGACGGCTCGATCAGCCGTCGTCGGGGAGACTGTGCCCGTGGAGCCGTACGAAGAGACCGACGTCCTGGGTGCGCCGTACACGGTCGAGACGATCCCCCTCGCCAAGGACGACGAGGGCGCGGTGGAGACCAACCTGGTGCGGCTGCGGGCGGCGACGCCCACCCGACGAGCCGTGCTGCACGTCCACGGCTTCTGCGACTACTTCTTCCACACCGAGTACGCCGCGTGGTGGGCCGACCGCGGCGTCGACTTCTACGCCGTGGACCTGCGCAAGTACGGCCGCTCGCTGCGCCCCCACCAGACCCCCGGCTACGCCGACGACATCGGCGTCTATTTCGAGGACCTCGACGCGGTCTGGGAGCGCATCACCGGCCGCGACGGCCACGACCACGTCGTGGTCTCGGCCCACTCGACCGGCGGACTGATCGCCCCGCTGTGGGCGCACGACCGGCAGCGGCGGCTCGCCGGCCTGTTCCTGAACTCCCCCTGGGTCGACATGCACGGGCCGTTCTGGGTCCGGCTGGGTGCCCGAGCCATCCAGCAGCTCGGCTCGCGCCAGCCGCGGCGCGAGATCCCGCGCTCCACCAGCGACCTGTACGCCCGCGCGCTGCACCGGGACTTTGAGGGCGAGTGGGACTACGACCTGGCCTGGAAGCCGGCCGGCTCCTGGCCGGTCTACGCGGGCTGGCTGCGCGCCGTGCGGCTCGCCCACCGTCAGCTGCATCGCGGCCTGCAGGTGCCTGCACCGGTGCTCGTGCTGACCTCGGGCCGCACCGGCCAGCCCACCACGATGACCGAGGAGGTCACCAGCAGCGACATCGTGCTCGACGTGCGCCAGATGCGGCGCTGGGCGACGGCCGTCGGGCCGCACGTGACCGTCGTCGCCGTCGACGGAGCGATCCACGACGTGGTGCTGTCCCGCCCCGACGTCCGTCTCCGGGTGTATGCGGAGCTCGACCGCTGGCTCTCGACGTACGTCGCCGCCGAGCCGGCCACGGGAGTGTGAGCGCGCGCCCGCGGGTGGATACTCGGGGTAGACCCGGCGCTGCCGGCCACCCCGAGGAGGGACGATGACCCAGCAACCCCCGACCGGCTACGGCTACGGACAGCCGCAGCCCCCTGCCCCTGGGACGCCCAGGCCCGGTGAGCTCGTGGACCGGTTCTTGGCCCGGCTGATCGACTACATCCTCCTCGGGGTGGTGAACGGGATCGTGGTGTCCGGCGTCGTCGTCGGCGGGCTGCTCGGGCTGCGGGCCGGTTTCGGCGGCGGCTTCGGCGTCGGGGCGGCCACGTATGCCGCCGCCGCCGTGAGCGCCGTCCTCAGCGCGCTGGTCTCGCTGGCCTACTTCGCGCTGCTCGAGTCCAGCCGCGGGCAGACGGTCGGCAAGATGCTGCTCAAGCTGCGGACCACCGGTCCCGACGGGCAGAACCCGACCCTCGACCAGGCCATCCGGCGCAACATCTTCACCGCCTTCGGCGTGTTCGGGGCCGTGCCGTACATCGGCTGGATCGGCAGCCTGGTCTCCCTGGTCGCGATCATCCTCATCGCGGTCGGGATCAACAACGACGCGGTCAGCCGGCAGGCGTGGCACGACCACTTCGCCGGCGAGACGCGCGTGTGGAAACTCGGCTGAGGAGCACTCCGGTCAGCGCAGCAGCGCCACCAGCGCCACCAGCCCCACGGCCACGATGACGGCCCGCAGGACACCGCTCGGCAGCCTGCGGGCCACCCGCGCCCCCACCTGACCTCCGACGACGGCTCCCGCGGCGACCAGGGCGGCGACGGGCCACTCGATGTGCTCCCAGAGCACGAAGAGCACGGCGGCGACCCCGTTCACGACCGAGGAGAGCAGGTTCTTCGTGGCGTTGAGTCGCTGGAGAGTGTCGGCGACCCCGTTGCCCAGGATCGCCATCAGCAGCACCCCCTGCGCGGCGCCGAAGTAGCCGCCGTACACCCCTGCCAGGAGCACCGCCGGCCAGACCCACCACGCACCGCCGATGGGCAGTCCGCCGAGGGCCTCGTGGCGATGAGCGACCCACCCGGAGATCCGCGGCTGCAAGGCCACCAGCACCACACCGAGCGTGATGAGAGCGGGCACGATCGCGCGGAAGGCGGACGCCGGCAGGACCAGCAGGAGCACGGCGCCGAGCGCTCCGCCCAGCAGCGATGCGGGCGCCAGCCGTCGCACCAGGAGCCCTTGGCCCACGAGCTCGGGACGCCCGGCCAGCGTCCCCGACACCGCGCCGGGCACCAGGCCGACGTTGTTGGTCACGTTCGCCGTGACGGGCGGGAGCCCGACGGCGAGCAGGGTCGGGAACGTGATCAGCGTCCCCGACCCCACCAGCGTGTTGATGGTGCCGGCGGCGAACCCGGCAAGCAGGACCACGGCAGCCTCGAGGAGACTCACCCGGGCGGCGGCCTACGGCGTGGGCGGCGGGCCGGACAACGGGTCGTCGCCGGACAGCGGGTCCGGCCGCTCGCCGGCCGACCGACCCGGGTTGGCGGCCGACTGCGCCTCGGCGATGGCGTCCTGCACGGCCCGGTCGGTCGCGACCAGCTCCCGGTCGCCGCCGCCGCGACCCGAGGGCAGCTGCGGCTGCGAGGGACCCATGTCCACGCGCGTGCGCGGGCCTCCGGACTCCTGGGGGATCCCGGCCAGCTGGCTCATCGTCGACCCCAGTCCCTCCAGCGCCTTGCCGATCTCCGACGGCACGATCCACACCTTGTTGGCGTCGCCCTCGGCGATCTTGGGCATCATCTGGAGGTACTGGTAGGCCAGCAGCGACTGGTCGGGCTGACCGTCGTGGATCGCCTGGAAGACCGTCTGGATGGCCTGCCCCTCACCCTGGGCCCGCAGGATCTGTGCCTCTCGATCCGCCTGGGCCCGCAGGATCTGCGACTCCCGGTCGCCCTCGGCGTTGAGGATCGCCGACTGCTTGTTGCCCTCGGCGGTCAGGATCGCCGACTGCCGCTGGCCCTCGGCGGTGAGGATCAGGGCGCGCTTGTCGCGGTCGGCACGCATCTGCTTCTCCATCGCGTCCTTGATCGACGGCGGCGGGTCGATGCCCTTGATCTCGAAGCGGTTGACCCGGATGCCCCACTTGCCGGTGGCCTCGTCGAGCACACCGCGCAGCCCGTTGTTGATCTCCTCGCGGCTGGTCAGGGTCTGCTCGAGGTCCATCCCGCCGACGATGTTGCGCAGGGTGGTCATCGTCAGCTGCTCGACGGCCTGGATGTAGTTGGCGATCTCGTAGGTGGCCGCGATCGGGTCGGTCACCTGGAAGTAGATGACCGTGTCGATGGAGACGACGAGGTTGTCCTCGGTGATCACCGGCTGGGGCGGGAAGGAGACCACCTGCTCCCGCAGGTCGATGAGGTAGCGCACCCGGTCGATGAACGGGACGACGACGTTCAGGCCGGCGTCCAGGGTGGTGCGGTACTTGCCGAACCGCTCCACGACCCCCGCGCGCGCCTGCGGCACGATCCGCACGGTGCGCGCCAGCAGCACGATCACGAAGAGGACGAACAGCAGGAAGATCAGCGGGATGAGCAGCTCCATGGGGTCTCCTGTCGAGGGCTCGTGAGCGTCGGGCCGGTCAGGGCTCGAGGGACGGGATGGGGTGGACGTATGCGGTGGCGCCGCGGATCTCGAGCACCTCGACGGCCTGGCCGGGCTCCAGGGTGAGCCGGTCGTCGTACGGCGCGGCGGACCAGATCTCACCGGCCAGCCGGATCCGACCGGGCTGCAGGGCCGTGCCGGCCTCGGTGACCACGCCCTGCTGGCCGACGAGCTTGCCGTGGCCCACCTCGAGGCTGGGACCCGCATGCAGCCGAGCGGCCACGGAAGGGCGCACCAGGGCCAGCATCGCGATGGCGGCGCCGGCGGCCGCGATGACCTGCAGCCCGGCGCCCAGCCCGGCCAGCGCCGCCACCATGCCGACGACCGCACCAGCCGCAAGCATGATCAGGATCAGGTCGAGACTGAACATCTCGGCCATGCCCAGCACGATCGACAGGGCGAGCCACGCCTGCCAGTCGTGCTCGCGCAGCCAGTCCAGGAACGCCATGGCCAAACCCTAGCCGCACGAGCCACCCGGCCCGAGCGGCGGACCGGCTCGGCGTGGGAAACCGGGCACCCGGAGGTCGGCGGCCCCATCCCGCCGGCCCAGTCACGCGGTGCCCGGTTGTCCCCCCACCCACACGTTCGGCTGCGATCGTGCCGCTGTTCCCGGCACCGCCCCGACGTTACGAGCCTTTACCCGCGCCGGCGACTATTGGGTCGGGCAACTAACGATCCACGCGGTCCTCGGCCCGGTGTCGGGTCCAGCGGCGGGCGGCGTACCGGCCGTCCTCATGAGTGACGCGCAGCGGCATGCCGAAGGTCTCCGAGAGGTGCTCCTCGGTCACGACGTCGGCCAGCGAGCCTTGGGCCACGACCCGTCCGCCCCGCAGCAGCAGCCCGTGGGTGAAGCCGGGCGGGATCTCCTCGACGTGGTGCGAGACCAGCACGGTGGCGGGAGCGTCCGGGTCCAGCGCCAGCCTGGTCAGCGTCGCGACCAGGTCCTCGCGGCCACCGAGGTCGAGCCCGGCGGCCGGCTCGTCCAGCAGCAGCAGCTCCGGGTCGGTCATCAGCGCCCGGGCGATCTGCACCCGCTTGCGCTCCCCCTCGCTCAGCGTGCCGAAGCTACGCTGCTCCAGCCCGGCCACGCCGAGCTCCACGAGCAGCTCCTGGGCCCGGTCGTGGTCGAGCTGGTCGTAGGTCTCCTGCCACCGTCCGACGACGGCGTACGACGCGGTCACCACCACGTCCCGGACGAGCTCGTGCCGCGGGATCCGCTCGGCCAGCGCCGCACTGGTCACGCCGATCCGGGGCCGCAGCTCGAAGACGTCGACGGTGCCCAGCACCTCCTCCAGGACGCCCGCCACGCCCTCGGACGGATGGATCTGGGCGGCCGCCACCTGGAGCAGGGTGGTCTTGCCGGCGCCGTTGGGGCCCAGTACCACCCACCGCTCGTCCTCCTCGACCGTCCAGCTCACAGAGTCCAGCAAGATGGCCTCCCCGCGCCGCACGGTGACGTCGGCGAACTCCAGGACGGGGGGCATGGCGCCACCCTATCGAGCAGGCATCCCCGTGCCGGGCGCGCCCGATCCCGCGCCCCGCGTCCACCTGGGGTGTCCTCGCGTGCCTCGGCTGGGTCCGGCGTTACCCTCGACCTCGATGGACGCGCCCCGACCGGACGAGCCGGTCCCCCAGACCCTGTTGATCACCCTCATCGGCAAGGACCGGCCCGGCGTCACCTCGGCGATCTTCGACGTCCTGGCCCGCTATGCCGTCGAGGTGGTCGACATCGAGCAGATCGTCCTGCGCGGGCGGCTCATCCTCGGCGTGCTGATCACGGTGCCCCGCGAGTGGAAGCGGCTGCGGTCGGCCGTGGAGGCCATCGCGGACCGGCTCGACATGTCGGTCGAGGTGGATCGCGGCGCCGGGGACAACCGGGCGCGCAAGCACGGCCGCTCCCACGTGACCGTGATCGGCACCCCACTCAAGGCCTCTGCGTTCCGGGCCGTCGCCGGCCGGATCGCCGACAGCGGCGCGAACATCGACCGCATCGAGCGGATGGCCCGCTACCCGGTCACCGCCATCGACCTGCACGTCTCCGGCGCCGATCCCGACCTGCTCCGCAGCCTGCTGGCGGCCGAGGCGGCCCGGCAGGGCATCGACATCGCGGTCCAGCCGGCCAACCTGCTGCGGCGCGGCCTGCGGCTGATCGTGATGGACGTCGACTCCACGCTGATCCAGGGCGAGGTGATCGAGATGCTGGCGGCGTATGCCGGGTGCCAGCCCGAGGTGGCTCGGCTGACCCAGGCCGCGATGCACGGCGAGCTCGACTTCGAGGAGGCACTGCTCGAGCGCGTGGCGCTGCTCAAGGGGCTGGACGCGGAGGTTCTCGACCGGGTGTACGCCGACATCGAGCTCGCCCCGGGCGCCCGCACCCTGGTGCGCACGCTGCGCCGGCTGGGCTACCGCTTCGCGCTCGTGTCGGGCGGCTTCAGCCAGATCACCGACCGGCTGGCCCGCGACCTCGGGATCCACTACTCCCGGGCCAACGAGCTCGAGATCGTGGACGGGCGGCTGACCGGGCGGATCGTCGGCGCCGTGGTGGACCGGGCCGGCAAGGCGGCCGCGCTGCGCCAGTTCGCCGCCGAGGTGGGCGTCACGGAGGAGGCCGTGATCGCCATCGGCGACGGTGCCAACGACCTGGACATGCTCAATGCCGCCGGGCTGGGCATCGCCTACAACGCCAAGCCGGCGGTGCGTGACGCCGCGGACACCGCCGTCAACGTCCCCTACCTGGACGCGATCATCTACCTGCTCGGCATCTCGCGTGAGGAGGTCGAGGCGGCCGACGCGGCCGCCGGGATCCAGACCCCCCGGCCTGCGATCAGTCGCTGACCGGGAGGCTCAGCCGCCGCGGCGGAAGGCACACAGGCGCGCGCCGCCCCAGCCCAGCTCGGCCCACTCTTCCGCGACCTCGAAAACCGCGACCGAGCCGGCCACGAAACCGCCGAGCATGCCCAGGACGGCGTCCTGGTCGCCCTCGCCATCGTCGAGCAGCTGCGCCAGCGACTCCACGGTCGGGTTGTGACCGACCACCGCCAGCGTCGCGGTCGCTGGGTCGGCGAGACGAATGAGGTCGAGCACCGTCTCGGGCTCCCCGCTGTAGACCGCCCGGTCGGGCTCGGCGGGCACCGTCCAGCCGGCTGCGCGCGACAGCGCCTCGAACGTCAGCTGCGCCCGGGTGGCCGCCGACACCAGCGCTGCCGTGGCGGTGACCCCCTGGGCACCGAGCCAGTAGCCGGCCGCCGCGGCGTCCGCCACTCCGCGCTCGGTGAGGGCTCGCTCGATGTCGGAGCCCGCCGACTGCGCGGCCTCGGCATGGCGCACCAGCACCAGACGGCGGGAGGGGTGGTTCTCTTGCACGCGCACACTCTGACAGGCCGGGGCGCGCATGTCAGCATCCGCCCGAAGGCGGCGGGGCAGCCGGGCCCGCCGCCTGACGGTGCGGTCAGGCGCCCATCGCGTGGAAGCCGCCGTCGACATGGATGACCTCGCCGGTCGTGGCCGGGAAGAAGTCCGACAACAGGGCACAGACCGCCTGGGCGGTCGGCGTCTGGTCGGTCTCGTCCCACCCGAGCGGCGCGCGGGTGGACCACATCGACTCCAGGTCCTCGAACCCGGGGATGGCCTTCGCCGCCAGGGTCTTCAGGGGGCCGGCGGACACCAGGTTGACGCGGATCCCCTCCGGGCCGAGGTCTCGGGCCAGGTAGCGGGAGCAGGACTCCAGCCCCGCCTTGGCCACGCCCATCCAGTCATAGGCAGGCCACGCGACGGTGGCGTCGAAGGTGAGCCCCACGACCGACCCGCCGGCGCCCAACAGCGGTCGGCAGGCCACCGCCAAGGACTTCAACGAGTACGCCGATACCTGGACGGCCTGGGCGACGTCCTCCCAGGGCCCGTCGAGGAAGCGGCCGCCCAGCAGCGTCTCCGGGTTGCCATAGGCGATCGAGTGCACCACGCCGTCCAGCCCATCGACGTGCTCGCGGACCAGGTCGGGAAGGCGGTCCAGGTGCTCCGGGTCGGTCACGTCGAGCTCCAGCACGGGTGGCTCCGAGGGCAGCCGCTTCGCGATCCGCCGGGTGATCCCGAGCGCCCGCCCGAAGTTCGAGATGAGGACGGTCGCCCCCTGCTCCTGCGCCACCCGCGCCACGGCGAAGCCGATCGAGCTGTCCATGGTCACCCCGGCGACCAGGATTCGCTTGCCCTCCAGAATGCCCATGCCCGCTCCTCGCGTCTGCTGTCCGTCGTCGGTGCTCGGTCGACCGGTAGGTCCCTGACCCCGGCCCTCAGTGGCCCATGCCCAGGCCACCGTCCACCGGGATGACCGCCCCCGTGACGTAGCCCGCCTCCGGGGAGGCCAGCCAGGTCACGGCCGCCGCGATCTCCGCGGGGGCGGCGTACCTGCCCAGCGGCACCTGCGCCTTGATGGCCTCGCGCTGCTCCTCGTTGAGGGCGTCGGTCATGTCGGTCTCGACGAAGCCGGGTGCGACGACGTTCGCCGTGATGGACCGAGAGCCCAGCTCTCGTGCGAGCGAGCGGGCCATCCCGACCAGCCCGGCCTTCGACGCCGCGTAGTTCACCTGGCCCGCGGAGCCGAGCAGGCCCACCACCGAGGAGATGAACACCAGCCGCCCGCGCCGCAGCCGGAGCATGCTCTTGGCCGCGCGCTTGGCCACCCGGAAGGAGCCGGTGAGGTTGGTGTCGATCACCGTCGCCCAGTCGTCCTCCGACATCCGCAGCACGAGCGTGTCCTGGGTGATGCCCGCATTGGCCACCAGCACCTCGACCGGCCCGTGCGCCTCCTCCACGGTCGCGAACGCGGCGTCCACCGAGGCCGCGTCGGTCACGTCGCAGCGCACGTCCAGGGCGCCCTCGGGGCCGCCCCTGGCGCGTGGTGACGGCCACCAGGTCCCCCTGGGCGAGGAATGCCTCGGCGATCGCTCGGCCGATGCCACGATTGCCACCGGTCACCAGCACGGACCGCGCGCGACGCTCGTCGCCCGACGTCGACTCCAGGGTGCTCACGCGGGCTGACGCTACTCAGCAGCAGCGGGGTTGAGGAAGAGGGTCCAGTCCGCGAACGTCTCACTCGTCCTCGAGCCGGAAGCCGATCTTCATCCCGACCTGGAAGTGCTCGACGAGACCGTCCTTGGCCTGTCCTCGGATCTCGGTGACCTCGAACCAGTCGATGTGCCGCAGCGTCGTGCCCGCGCGCGCGATGCCGTTGCGGATGGCCTGGTCGACGCCGTCCGGGGAGGTGCCGACGATCTCGGTGACGCGGTACGTGCGGTTGGTCATGCGGGAACCTCCGTCCGGGGCCCGGGCGGTCCGGGCACGGCATGGCCACGATGGTAGCGACGTACGATGGTCGGCATGGTCAGCCCACGGTCCGCGCGCCGGGGGGCCGGCGCGCCGGCCGGCCGCCGCGGTGACGGCGAGGCCATCCGGATCACCACGGCCGGCACGAGCGCCCGCGACGAGAACCTCGCCCGCCAGCGTCGCTACCTGCTCTCGATGGCCGTCCGCACGCTCTGCTTCGTCGGCGCACTGGCCGTGGGTGGCGGCTGGCTGCGCTGGGTGCTGCTCGCCGGCGCGGTGTTCCTCCCCTACCTGTCCGTGGTCGCGGCCAACACCTCCTCGACCGGCGACGACGGCTTCGTCCTCCCCGAGGTCGAGGACCAGTCCCGTCCCCTCGGGGCCGGCTTCACCAGCCCCTCGGCCAGCCCAGCGGCCTCTCCGAACCGGGGCCCCCGCGGGGCACCCGGCGACACCCGCTGACCGGCGTTGTCCTGACCAGACAGTCGTGCAAGAATCAACTTGCGGGCCCGGTCTCCCCCGTTCGGGTTCGCACAAGTGCCGGACGGCTCCCCCCGTGGCTGTCCGGCACTTGCATGCCTGCAGCCGCGCCCGTCGCCGAGATGCGCCGCGTGGGGTCAGCCGCCGATGGCCGACATGGGCCGATCGGGCTGGAGGAACGACGGGTCGTCGATGCCGTGCCCGGCGCGCTTGCCCACCATCGCCACCACCCAGCGCTCGGCGATCTCCTCGTCGGTGGCCCCACCGCGCAGCGCGGTGCGCAGGTCGGACTCCTCCCGCGCGAACAGGCAGTTGCGCACCTGCCCGTCGGCCGTCAGGCGGACCCGGTCGCAGTCGCCGCAGAACGGCCGCGTGACTGAGGCGATGACGCCGACGGTGGCCGGTCCGCCGTCCACCAGGAAGAGCTCGGCCGGCGCGCTGCCACGTGGCTCAGTGGCCGGGGACAGGGTGAAGCGCCGCTCCAAACCGGCGATGATCTCCTCGGCGGTGATCATCTCGGTGCGCCGCCAGCCGTGCTGGGCGTCCAGCGGCATCTGCTCGATGAACCGCAGGTCGTAGTTCTCGTCGAGGGCCCACCGCAGCAGCTCGGGCCCCTGGTCCTCGTTGAGCCCGCGCAGGAGCACCGCGTTCACCTTGACCGGCCCCAGACCGGCGTCCCGCGCCGCGGCCAGCCCGGCCAACACGTCCGGCAGCCGGTCACGGCGGGTGATCTCGGCGAAGGTCTCCGGTCGCACGCTGTCGACACTGACGTTGACGCGGTCCAGCCCGGCCTCGGCCAGCGCTCCAGCGGCGCGAGCCAGCCCGAGCCCGTTGCTCGTCATGGAGATCTCCAGCTCGGGACCGACCTCGCGCGCCCGACGGACGATGTCGACCAGCCCACGCCGCACGAGCGGCTCCCCACCGGTGAACCGCAGCTCGCGGATTCCCAGCAGGCGCACGCCGATGTCGATGAGGCGCACCACCTCGTCGTCGGTGAGCACGGTGGGATCGGGCAGCCAATCCAGGCCCTCCGCGGGCATGCAGTACGAGCACCGCAGGTTGCACCGATCGGTCAGCGAGACCCGCAGGTCGGTCGCCACCCGACCGTAGCGGTCCGCGAGCTGCCGTGTCGTCACCCGGGACAGTCTAGGCCGCTCGGCAACCCCCGCCCCCACCAACGGCGCCACCGCGAGACCGAGGACGGCCGGCCGCACCCCAGCGGCTAGCCTCGACGACGTGCGAACGCTGCGCTTCCTCGTGTCCCGGCGGTGGGCCATGTTCGCCGTCGTCGTGGCGCTGCTGGTCTATCTGGCGTGGTGGCTCGGGCAGTGGCAGTTCCACCGGCTCGAGGACCGCCGGGCCCGCAACGCGACGACCGTCGCCAACGAGCAGGCGGCGCCCGTGCCGGTGGACCGGGTCCTGGCCGTGGGCGAGCCGGTTCCCGAGACCGACGAGTGGCGGCTGGTCGAGGCACGCGGGACCTACGACCCCGGCGGCACCGTCATCGTGCGGTACCAGAGCCGAGACGGCGCGTCCGGCGTGGACGTGGTCGTCCCGCTGGTGACCGCGTCCGGCGCGGCCGTGCTTGTCGACCGGGGCTGGCTGGCCTCCGAGAACAGTGCGGCGCTCCCCGAGGTGCCCCCGCCACCGGCCGGCGAGGTGACCGTCACCGGCTGGGTCCGCGTCGACGGCACCGGCTCGAGCACCAAGGTCACCGACCGCTCCACCCGCGCGATCTCGAGCGAGGCGATCGGGCCGGCGCTCGACCGGGCCGTCTACGGCGGCTTCGTGGACCTGAAGTCGGAGGACCCCGCCCCGAGCCAGCCGCTGACCCGCGCTGAGCTGCCGGACCTGGGCGAGGGCCCGCACTTCTTCTACGGTCTCCAGTGGTGGTTCTTCGGGGCGCTGGCCGTCTTCGGCTTCTTCTACCTCGCCTACGACGAGTGGCGCGGGCAGGGGCGGCCGGCGGCGCTGCGGCGCGGCTCCACCCGGGCCAACCGGCTCCGCCAGCGGCGCCGAGGCTGACCGGGGGCCAGCAGTCTCCTAGGCCGGCCCGCCGGCGGCCGCGCCCTCCGCCAGGGCGCGGAGCCGCTGCACCATCGCGTCCGGGTCGGCAGCTGTGTAGACCGCCGAGCCGGCCACGAAGACGTCCGCTCCGGCCTCCGCGCACCGCTCGATGGTGGCGCTGGACACGCCGCCGTCCACCTGGAGCCACACCTCGCCGCCGGACCGCGCGATCAGCTCGCGGGTGCGCCTGATCTTCGGCAGCACGAGGTCGAGGAACGGCTGCCCCCCGAAGCCTGGCTCGACGGTCATCACCAGCACCATGTCCAGCTCGGGGAGCAGGTCGGCGTACGGGTCGATAGGGGTCGCCGGCTTGAGCCCGAGGCCGGCCCTGGCCCCGTGCGCGCGCAGCTCGCGGGCCAGCCGCACCGGCGCCTGCGACGCCTCCACGTGGAAGGTCACCGACCGGCAGCCTGCCTCGACATAGGCGAGCGCCTCGCGATCGGGGTTCTCGATCATCAGGTGCGCGTCCAGCGGCTGATCCGTGACCTTGCCGAGGGCCTCCACCATCGTCGGCCCGAAGGTGAGGTTCGGCACGAAGTGGTTGTCCATGACGTCCACGTGCACCCAGTCCGCGCTCGGAATGCGGCCGATCTCCTCGCCCAGCCGCGCGAAGTCGGCGTTGAGGATGCTCGGCGTGATCTGGATGCCCACAGGCGGAGTCTAGGCGTCGTCGCGCTCGGCCCAGGCCAGCAGTGGCGCGATGTCGAAGACGTGGTCGTCGATCGACGCGTGCAGGTCGCCCAGGGCCGCGAACCGGGCCGGCATCGTGGCGATGGTGAAGTCGCGGGGGTCGGCATCGTCGACCTCGTCCCAGCGCACCGGCGCCGACACCCGGGCATCGGGCAGCCCGCGCACCGAGTAGGCGGCCGCGATGGTGTGGTCGCGGGTGTTCTGGTTGTAGTCGACGAACACCTGGGTGGGGTCGCGATCCTTCTTCCACCAGGTGGTGGTCACGTCGGCGGGAGCCCGCCGCTCGACCTCGCGAGCGAAGGCGAGCGCGGCCCGGCGTACGTTGGGGAAGCCGTGGTCGGGCGGGATGCGCACGTAGACGTGCAGTCCCTTGCTGCCCGAGGTCTTCGGGAACCCGACCGCACCGAGCTCGCCCAGCACCTCCCGGACGACGTGCGCCACCCGGCGGACGGTCGGGTAGTCGCACTCGGGACCGGGGTCGAGGTCGATGCGCCACTCGTCGGGCTTCTCGGTGTCGAAGCGGCGGCTGTTCCAGGGGTGGAACTCCACCGTGGACATCTGCACCGCCCAGATCACGCTGCCCAGCTCGGTCACGCACAGCTCGTCGGCGGTGCGACCCCAGCGCGGGAAGTACAGCTGGACCGTCTCGACCCACGGCGGAGCGCCGGCGGGCAGCCGCTTCTGGTGGACCTTTTCCCCCGCCAGCCCCTTCGGGAAGCGGTGCAGCATGCAGGGCCGGTCCAGCAGCGCGTTGACGATGCCGTCGCCGACCGCGAGGTAGTACTCCACCAGGTCCAGCTTGGTGGCGCCGCTCTGCGGGAAGTACACCCGATCGGGGTTCGTCACCCGCACCACCCGGTCGTCGACCTCGACCTCGACCGCCGGGGTCGCGGAGCGGGAGCTGGGTGGCACGTCGCCACGGTAGCGACTCCATGCGACCGTGTGGCGCGGACGACAGGCACGCACACTTGTTAGGTAACCCTAACTCGACTACGGTGCGGCCATGGGAGGCCGGCCACTGTCCGAGGCGCCGTACGGCGCCACGGTCACCGTGGTGGACAGCCACACCACCCCGGCGATGCGGCGCCGGCTCGCGGAGATCGGGATCCGGCCGGGAGCCGAGGTGCAGGTCCTCCACCACAGCCACGGCGGGGGGCGAGTCCTCGGGGTCGCCGAGACCCGCATCGCCGTCGGCCTCGACGCGCTGTCGTCGATCTGGGTCAGCGGCGAGCCGGCAAGCGACGACGGCACCGCGGCCGTCGCCATGCTCGACCGCCCGCTCGAGTCCACCCCCGGGACGGCTTTGCCGCCGACCGCCGGTGCCCGCTGCCATCCCTCCGCGCCGCCCGCCGGGCCCACGACAGGCGCTCCGCGGGTGGCCCTGGTCGGCGCTCCCAACTCCGGGAAGTCCACGCTGTTCACGATGCTGTCCGGCGCGGCTGCCGGGGTCGGCAACTGGCCGGGCACCACGGTCGAGGTGGGGCAGGGCCGGTGGCACTCCCCCGCGCTGCCCCGGGCCGTGTCCCTGGATCTCCCCGGCGCCCAGAGCCTGGAGCCGCTGTCACCGGACGAGGCGCTCACCCGTGACCTCCTGCTCGGGCCGGCGGCCGACCGACCCGACGTCGCCGTCGTCGTCGTCGACGCCGCCCACCTGCCCCGGAGCCTGGTCCTGCTGGCGCAGGTCCGGGAGCTGGAACTGAGGGTGGTCGTGGCGCTGACCATGTCCGACATCGCCGCCCGGCGCGGGCTGAGCGTCGACGCCGACGCGCTCGCCGACGCCGTGGGCTGCCCCGTGGTACCCTCGACCCTCGTCGCCGGGCGGGGCGACAGGCGCTCGCCGAGGCGGTCGCCGCGGCCCTCCCCGGTGCCCCGCCCGCGCCTCGCGCGACCCTGGACACCGACGACGACCTGGCGCTCGCCGACGACCGGTTCCGCTGGGTGGAGGCGGCGGTGACCGCGTCCACCGTGCGCGGCGCGCTCCCGCGCCGCCGCTCCTGGAGCGACCGCCTCGACCGGGTGCTGCTGGCTCCCTGGACGGGCATGCTGGTCTTCCTCGCCGTCATGTGGGCGGTGTTCCAGGTGACCACCACCGTCGCGGGCCTGCTCCAGGACGCCCTGGGCTGGTTCTTCTCCGGGCCGGTGAGCACGGCGACCGAGGGTCTGCTGGCGGCGATCGGTCTGGACGGCACCTGGGTGCAGGGCCTGCTGGTGGACGGGCTGGTCGCCGGTGTCGGCATGCTGCTGACGTTCGTGCCGCTGATGGCCCTGATGTTCCTGCTGCTGGCTCTGCTGGAGGACTCCGGCTACCTGGCCCGCGCGGCCGTCGTCACCGACCGGGTCATGCAGCGGCTCGGCCTGCCCGGGCAGGCATTCCTGCCGCTCGTGGTGGGTTTCGGGTGCAACGTCCCCGCGATCGCGGCCACCCGGATCCTGCCCCACCCCAGGCAGCGGCTGCTGACAGTGCTGCTGGTGCCGTTCACGTCCTGCTCGGCCCGGCTCACGGTCTACGTGCTGCTTGCGACCACCTTCTTCCCGGGCAACGCCGGGACGGTCGTCTTCGCGATGTATGTCGTGTCGATCCTGCTCGTCGTGCTCGTCGGCCGATCCTGCGCACCACCCTGTGGCGCACGCTCGGCCGGGAGCCACTGGTGCTGGTGCTCCCGCCGTACCAACGGCCCACGGTGCGGGTCGTCGGCGCCGTCACCTGGCGTCGGCTGCGCGGCTTCCTGGAGACGGCCGGCGGCATCATCGTCGCGACCGTGACGGTGGTCTGGCTGCTGCAGGCGGTACCCGTCGGGGGCGGCACCTTCGGCCAGGTCCCCGTCGAGGACTCGCTGTACGGCGCCCTGTCCCGCGCGCTCGCCCCGCTCTTCACCGGCGCCGGCTTCGGCCACTGGGAGCTCGTGTCCGCGCTGGCGGTGGGATTCGTCGCGAAGGAGGCGGTCATCTCGTCGTGGGCGCAGACCTTCGCGGTGGCCGACCCGGGCGCGGTTGGCTCTCCCGGTGCGCTCGGCGACGCCCTCCACACGGCGTTCGCGCAGTCCTCGGGCGGCCACCCGACGGCGGCGGTGGCGGCCTTCATGGTCTTCCTGCTCGCCTACACGCCGTGCATGGCCACCCTGGCCGCCCAGAAGCGCGAGGTGGGGCTGCGCTGGACCGTGGTCGGGTTCGGGCTGCAGCTGGCCGTGGCGTGGGTGCTGGCAGTGCTGGTGTTCCAGGTGGGGAGCCGGCTCGGGTGAGCGGGCCGGTCAGTGCGGTCCTGGCGGCGTTCGAAGGCGGCGCGGTGTCCGTCGACGAGGCGGCCCGACGCGTGGGCACCAGCCGCGAGCTGGCCCAGGCGGCCGTCGACGAGCTGATCCGGATGGGCCGACTCGATGCCCGCGAGCTGGCCGTCGGCTGCCCGAGCGCCGGCTGCGGGAGCTGCGCGTCCGGCATCGCTGGGTCGCCCGGCTGCGGGGCCAGCGCGCCGTCGTCCCAGCGCCAGGGCCCGGTGCTCGTCGCCCTGATCGTGCATCGGCGCGACGCCCGCCGAGAGATCCGGCCCGAGACCTGACCGAGTCAGCCCTACAGCTCGATCCAGGGCGAGCACCAGCCCACGCGGCGAGTCGGCCTCGGTGGCCGCGTCGTCGGCGAGGCGAGCCCTACGTCCCGGCGAACGGCTCCGAGCGCCGCAGCTGCGCCAGGAACATCGCGTCGGTGCCGTGCCGATGAGGCCACAGCTGGGCCGTTCCTGGCAGGGGTCCGGCACAGTCCGGGACTCCGGGCAGCGCCGCGGTGACGTCCTCGAGCACCAGGTCCGGACGATCGGCGAGGACCTCACTGACGACCTCCGCCGTCTCGGCCAGCACCGGTGAGCAGGTCGCGTAGAGCAGGACGCCCCCGGGCCGAACGAGGTCGGCGGCCGAGGCGAGCAGGGCGCGCTGCAGGGGCACCAGCACGGTCAGGTCCTCCGGACGCCGCCGCCACCGGGACTCCGGACGCCGCCGCAGGGCGCCGAGCCCGGTGCACGGCGCGTCGACCAGCACCCGGTCGAAGGTCCCAGGAGCCCAGGGCGGCCGGGTGCCGTCGGCCACGACGACGCCCGTCGCGCCCGGGGCGCCAGCGAGGGCACGGCGGACCAGCCCGGCCCGGTGCGGCTGGCGCTCCCCCGCCGTCAGCCTCGCCCCCGCTCCGCAGCCAGGCCCGCGAGCAGGGCGGCCTTCCTCCCGGGCCGGCGCACAGGTCCAGCCAACGCTCGTCGCGCCCGCCCACGGCGGCGCGGGTCAGCGCCAGGGCGACCAGCTGCGACCCCTCGTCCTGCACTCCCGCGCGGCCCTCCGAGACCGCAGGCACGGCGGCAGGCATCCCGCCGGCCAGCTCCACGGCGTACGGCGAGAAGGAGCCGGGCACGCCCGGCAGCTCCTGCACGGCGGCGCGCCCGGGGCGGGCCACCAGCATCACCCGCGGCGGCTCGTTGTCCGCCGCGAGCAGGTCGTCCAGCTCGGCGGCGCGCTCCCCGAGGGCGCCGGCCAGCTCCTCGACCACCCAGCGCGGGTGGCTGTGCGCCACCGAGGCGAAGCCGACCGGGTCGGCCATCGGGTCGGGGGTGACCCGGCGCACCCAACCGGCCAGGTCGTGCGCTGCGACCCGGCGCAGCACCGCGTTCGCGAAGCCCGCGGCCCCGGCACCTGCGCGGTCGCGCACCAGGTCGACCGTGGTGCTGAGGGCGGCGTGCGCCGGCACCCGCATCGACAGCAGCTGGTGGCAGCCCAGGCGCAGCGCCTCCAGCACCTTCACCTCCACCTTGGCCAACGGGCGGTCCAGACAGGCGGACAGCACGGCGTCGTAGGTGCCCCGGCGCCGCAGGGTGCCCGAGGCGAGCTCGGTGGCGAACGCGGCGTCACGGCCGGTCAGCCCGTGCCCGCGCAGCACCCGCGGCAGCACGAGGTTGGTGTAGGCGTCGTCGACCCGCACCGCCCGGAGCACGTCGTACGCCGCGCGGCGCGCGGGGTCGACGCGCGCCCGCCGGGCCGGGGCCGGCCCCCGGCCGGTGGCCCGAGCGCCGCGGGTCAGCCATCGGCGAAGTACGCCTTCACCAGGCCTGCGGCGCTCGGCACGCCCATCGCCTCGGCGATCACCTCGCGGAGCTCGTCGATCTCCAGCTCCCCCAGCCGCGACTGCTGCACCAGGACGGCGTTGAAGCTGCGGAAGTGGTCGATGGTGAAGAAGGGGTCGCCGGGTCCTCGACCAGCGCCGCCTTCGCGCCCGGGTCGGGGACCATGATCACCAGCAGGTCGTCGTACGGCTCGCCGGTCTCGGGGTCGAGGGCGGTCTTGTGCGGCTTCCGGTAGAGCAGGAACCCCCTGCCCTTCTCGCCGGTGGGCACCTTCCAGGTGGGCACGTCGCCCCAGGAGGTCCCCAGCTCGGTCTCCGGAAGCTCCGCACAGATCGCCTCGACGTCGTCAGGGGTCGCCGGCCTGGTCATGGGGGCCAGGCTAGCCCGCGCCGAGCCGGGCTCCGGGCGCCAGTCGAAGGCCACGCGCCCAGTCCGCCGCCGGCATCGGGCGCTTGCCGACGGGCTGGACCTCACCGAGCAGCACCGAGTGGCTGCCGGTGCCGACGTGCACGGCCGCCTTGGTGACCGCCAGCTCGCCGGGGGCCAGCGCGTCGGGGGCCAGCGCGTCGGACTCCGGACACGGCCGCACGGGGCCCACCTTGAGCCGCTCGCCCTCGAGGGTCGTCCACGCGCCGGGCGCCGGGGTGCAGGCACGAATCTGACGATCCAGGGCGGCCGCGGGGTGACTCCACTGCAGGTGCGCGTCCTCGACGGTCAGCTTGGGCGCGAAGGACACCCCGTCGGCCGGCTGCGGGCGCGCCTCGAGGGAGCCGTCCGCGAGGCCGTCGAGCGTGGCGACCAGCAGCCCGGCTCCGCCCTGCGCCAGTCGGTCCAGCAGGGCGCCTGCGGTGTCGTCGGGGCGGATCCGCTCGGTCATCACGCCGTAGGTCGGGCCGGCGTCCAGCTCGCGCACCAGGCGGAAGGTGGTGGCGCCGGTGACCTCGTCACCTGCCCAGATCGCGTGCTGCACCGGCGCGGCGCCGCGCCAGGCCGGCAGGCAGGAGAAGTGCAGGTTCACCCCGCCGTGCCGGGGGATGTCCAGCGCGGCCCCAGGCACGAGCGCCCCGTACGCGACGACGGCGACGCAGTCGGGCTCCAGTGCGCGTTGGGCCGCCTGGAAGTCCGGCTCGCGCGGGTGCGCCGGCGTGAGCACGGGCACGCCCAGCTCGGCGCCGCGCTGCGCGACCGGCGACGCCACCAGCCGCCGACCCCGGCCCGCGGGGGCGTCGGGGCGGGTGACCACCCCCACCAGGTCGTGGCGCGACCCGGCCACGGCGCCCAGCGACGGGAGCGCCACCGCGGGAGTGCCGGCGAAGACGACCCGCATCGATCGGCTCAGAGCCCCAGCCCGCCGGTGGGGTGGGGCGACACCCTGACCACCGGGCCCTCCAGGCCGAACCACTCCGACTCGCGGATCTGCTTCATGGCGAGCTTGCGTGCCTCGGCGTCCAGCCGGTCGATGAACAGCACCCCGTCGAGGTGGTCGGTCTCGTGCTGGATCGCTCGGGCCAGCAGCTCGGACCCCTCGATGGTGACCGGCTCGCCGTACTGGTCGAAGCCCTTCGCGACCACGCGCAGCGCCCGGCGGCAGTCGTAGACCACGTCCGGCAGGGACAGGCACCCTCCGGGCCGTCCTGGATCTCCTCGGAGAGGTCGAGGTCGGGGTTGACCAGATGCCCGACCTCCCCGTCGACGTACCACGTGAACACGCGCAGGCCGACCCCGATCTGCGGAGCCGCCAGGCCGGCCCCGGGGGCGTCGCGCATGGTCTCGGTGAGGTCCGCGACGAGCGTCCGCAGCTCCCGGTCGAAGTCGACCACCTCCGCGGCGCGGGTGCGCAGCACGGGGTCACCGAACAGCCGGATGGGGTGGACGGACACCAGTGCTCCTCGGGACTGCGGGCGGTGGACGCGCCCAGTGTAGAGACGGCCGTGGCGAGACCGGCTCACAGGCTGACGGGATCCAGCTGCACGCGCACGGCGACGAGCTTGTGCGCGGACCGCTGCCGCTGAGCCTCGGCGAGCGCGTTCGCCAGCTGGGCGCCGTGAGCCCGCGGAACGCGGAGGACGGCCCGCCACTCCCCGTCGGCACCGTGCGGCACCGGGCCGAGCACCTCGCCGCCGGGGGTGGGGTCATCGACCGCAGCAGCTCGTCGACAGCACCGGGCGCGCCGGTGACCGTGGCGAGTCGCGCCACGGGTGGGAAGCGCGCTACGCCGTTCCTCGATCTCGCGCTCGGCGAAGCCGGCCGGATCCCACCGGACCAAGGCCTGCAACGCCGGATGGCTCGGGTCGCCGACGGCCACGACGCGGCCGCCGGGACGCACCAGCGCGCCGGCGTTGAGCCAGCGGCGCAACGACTCCTCCGCCGCGCGCAGATCGGCCCGGGCCAGGGCAAGCCAGGTGTCCAGCAGCACGACGGCGGCGTATCCGTGGGCGGCGACCGGCTCCCCACCCGGCGTGGCCACCACGATCTCGGGGCGGTCACCCACGGCGTCCTTCACCTGGTCGCCGGCCGAGCGCACGATCGGCACCTGCGGGAAGGTGCGGCCCAGCTCCTCGGCGGTGCGCGAGTCGCCCAGCACGGGGGCGCGCAGCCCGCGGTGCCCGCACGCCGCGCAGGCCCACGCCTCGGCCACGGCTCCGCACCAGCGGCAGGCCGGCGGCGAGGTCGGACCCGACAGCCCCAGCGGGCCGGTGCACGACGCGCAGCGGGCCGGTGCGCGGCACCGCTCGCACGCCACGCTGGGGGCGTACCCGCTGCGCGGAGTCTGGACGAGCACAGGCCCGTCCTCGAGGCCGTCGCGCACGGCGTGGTAGGCCGCCGTGGGCAGTCTGGCCCCCCGCGCGTATGGGTCACGCTCGAGCTCGGCGTCGGTCGCGCCGGCCACGAGGACACTGACCCGCTCGCGCACCAGCTCGCGCGTGGCCGCGATCTCGTGCGCCCAGCCGGTGCGGACCAGGTACGCCGCCTCGACGCTGCGGCCATATCCCCCCACCAGCGCACCGGCGCCCTGCTGGCTGGCGCGCAGCAGCAGCGTCTCTCGGGTGTGGGGGTACGGCGCCCGCGGCTCGGCGTGCAGGTCGTCGCCGTCGTCCCACACCGCGACCAGACCCAGGTCCCGAACCGGAGCGAAGGCCGCCGAGCGGGTGCCGATCGCCACCCGGCGAGCCCCGCGCAGGACGGACAGGAACTCGCGGTAGCGCTTCGCCGGACCGAGGTCCGCGGTGAGGGTGGCGTACTGGTCGGGGCCGAGCACGTCGTCCAGCGCCCCAGCCAGGCGCGCGACGTCACGGACGTCCGGCACGCACACGACAGCGCCGCGCCCGCTGGCCCGGGTGACCGCGACGACGTGGGCCAGCAGTCGCGCCCAGTCGGCGGTCGGCGCCGCCGTCCAGACCGCCCGCGGCGACCCCCCGGAGCCGAGGTGGGCCACGAAGGCCTCCGCATGCTCGTGCCCGACCCAGGCCGCCACGGCTGCGGGCCGGTCCACCGCGGGCTCGGCGACGGGCGCCCAGGGCTCGGCCTCGACCCGGGCATGCCGCGGCGGGACAGCCAGCCGGAGGACGTCTGACCGGGTGCCGGCGTAGCGCGCCGCCACCCGAGCGGTGAGCTCCGCGATCTCCGAGGTGAGGACGGGCTCGGGGCTCACGACCCGGCGCAGCGGAGCCAGCCGGCCCTCGTGTTCGGTGCCGGCCGAGCGGGCCAGGACGAAGCCGTCGACATCGCGTCCGGCGAAGCGCACCTTGACCCGGGCACCGGGCCGGGCCGCCTCCGCCAGCGCCGCCGGGACCGCGTAGTCGAAGGGCCGGTCGAGGTGCGCGAGCGGGACGTCGACCAGCACCTGGGCCACCGGGTCCACCGGGGCGTCGGGCTGGCTCATGCCGGCGTTTCTACCAGCCCGGCCGGACGCCGGCCCGACCGTCGACGCCCGCTGTGGACAGACCGCCGGGGATCAGCGGCCGACCGCCGCCGCCAGCGCGCCCGCGCGGTCGGTGCGCTCCCAGGTGAACTCCGGTAGCTCACGGCCGAAGTGCCCGTAGGCGGCGGTGTTGGCGTAGATCGGGCGGAGGAGGTCCAGGTCGCGGATGATCGCGGCCGGGCGCAGGTCGAAGACCGCGAGCACGGCCCGCTGGATCTCCTCGTCGGGGACCACACCGGAGCCGAACGTCTCGATGAACACACCCACGGGGTGGGCGGTGCCGATCGCGTAGGCGACCTGCGCCTCGCACCGGTTGGCCAGCCCTGCGGCGACGACGTTCTTGGCCACCCAGCGCATGGCGTACGCCGCCGAGCGGTCCACCTTGGAGGGGTCCTTGCCCGAGAACGCCCCGCCGCCGTGCCGGGCCATGCCGCCGTAGGTGTCGATGATGATCTTGCGGCCGGTCAGCCCGGCGTCGCCCATCGGCCCGCCCACGACGAAGCGGCCCGTGGGGTTGACCAGCATCCGGTAGTCCTCGCAGGGCAGCTCGAAGCCCTGCAGGACCGGGTCGATGACATGCTTCTTGAGGTCCGGCTCGAGGGTGCTGTCGAGGTCGATCTCCTCGGCGTGCTGCGTGGACAGCACCACCGTGTCGATGCGGACCGGCCGGTTCGCGACGTCGTACTCGATGGTGACCTGGGTCTTGCCGTCGGGGCGCAGGTAGTCGAGGGTGCCGTCCTTGCGGACCGCGGCCAGCTGCTGGGCCAGCCGGTGGGCGATCATGATCGGCAGCGGCATCAGCTCGGGGGTGTCGTCGCAGGCGTAGCCGAACATCAGCCCCTGGTCGCCGGCTCCCTGTCGGTCCAGCAGGTCGGTGGAGTGGTCGTGCCGCTCCTCGTAGGCGTCGTCGACGCCCTGCGCGATGTCGGGGGACTGGGCGCCGATGGCGACCTGAACGCCGCAGGAGTTGCCGTCGAAGCCCTTCTCCGAGGAGTCGTAGCCGATCTCGAGGATCCGCTCGCGGACCAGCTGCGCCACCGGGGCGTAGGCGTCCGTGGTGACCTCGCCCGCGACGACGACCAGGCCGGTCGTCAGCAGCGTCTCGACCGCCACCCGGCTGGCCGGGTCGCGCTCCAGCAGGTAGTCGAGCACGGAGTCGCTGATCTGGTCGGCCATCTTGTCCGGGTGGCCCTCGGTCACCGACTCCGACGTGAACAGTCGTCCAGTCACGTGCGCATCTCCCAACGCGGCTCAGCGAACTCGTCGACTCGAACCATATCCGGCACCGCCCCCAGACCCCAGGCCGTCTCGTCGGTGGCCCGGCTCAGGACCAGCGCTCGCGCACCTGGTCCCAGACGACGTGGGCCAGCGCCGACTTCGAGCCGAGGGGGACGTCGACCTCGGCGTCGTCGGCGGCAATGATCATCGCCTGGTTGTCGTCGCGGCCGAACACCTTGCCGTCGGACACGTCGTTCACCACCAGCAGGTCGCAGCCCTTGCGGGCCAGCTTCGCCCGGCCGTGCTCGGCCACGCTCCCGGCGGGATCGCCGGTCTCGGCGGCGAAGCCCACGACCACCTGACCGGTCCTCCTGCGGTCGGCGGCCAGCTCGGCGAGGATGTCGGGGTTCTGGGTGAGCTCGAGTGCCGGCGCGGACCCGTCGTCCGACTTCTTGATCTTCGCGGCGCTGACGGCGGTCGGCCGGAAGTCCGCCGGCGCGGCCGCCATCACCACGGCGTCGGCCGACTCCGCCGCGGCGAGCACGGCCTCGCGCAGCTCGGCGGTCGTCTCGACGCGGACCAGGTCCACCCCGGCCGGGTCGGGCAGGGCGACGTTGGCCGACACCAGGGTCACCCGCGCACCGCGCCCGGCGGCGGCGCGGGCCAGGGCGTAGCCCTGCAGCCCGGAGGACCGGTTGCCCAGGAAGCGCACGGGATCGAGGTACTCGCGGGTGCCGCCGGCCGAGACGACGACGTGCCGCCCTGCCAGGTCGGGGACCGGCGCGCCGCGCTCGAGCAGGTCGCGGACCAGGTCGAAGATTGCCGCGGGCTCGGGCAGCCGGCCCTTGCCGCTGTCGGCGCCCGTGAGCCTGCCGTCGGCGGGCTCCACCACTACGCAGCCGCGCTCTCGCAAGGTGGCGACGTTGGCGACGGTGGCCGGGTGCTCCCACATCTCGGTGTGCATGGCGGGGGCGAACACCACAGGGCAGCGGGCGGTCAGCAGTGTCGAGGTCAGCAGGTCGTCGGCCCGACCGTGCGCCGCCCTCGCCATCAGGTCCGCGGTCGCCGGCGCGACGACCACGAGGTCGGCGGACTGGCCGAGGCGCACGTGCGGCACCTCGTGGACGTCGTCCCAGACCGAGGCGCTCACCGGCTTGCCCGACAGCGCGGCCCAGGTGGCCGCACCGACGAACTCGAGCGCCGCCGCCGTCGGCACGACGGTGACGTCGTGGCCGGACTCGGTGAGCCGACGCAGCAGCTCGCAGGCCTTGTACGCCGCGATGCCGCCGGACACGCCCAGGACGACGTGGGGCGCCGCGGTCATGGGTTCCCCGTCCTCGGTGAGGTCAGCTCCCCGCGGGGAAGGCGTCGTCGAGCGTGGCCTGGGCGCGCGCCTCCTCCTCGGCGGCCAGCTCGGCCGGGTCGACGTCCTCGCAGGTCAGCAGGTCGCTGCTGATCTCGCGCAGCGCGATCGAGAGCGGCTTCTCCTGGACGTGGGTGTCGACGAGGGGGCCGACGTACTCCAGCAGGCCCTCGCCGAGCTGGGAGTAGTAGGCGTTGATCTGCCGGGCACGCTTCGCGCTGAAGAGGACCAGCTTGTACTTGCTGTCGGTCTTGGCCAGCAGGTCGTCGATGGGCGGGTTGGTCACGCCCTCGGCAGCGGGAGTGGGGGCAGCCACGAAGAAGCCTCACAGATCGTCGATGGATGGCGCACTCGGGCGAGGATCGCCCGGCGCAGTCATCAAGGCTACCAACTCCTCCGCCGCATCGTGAACTTCGTGGTTGACGATCGTCACGTCGAACTCCGCCTCCGCGGCGACCTCGGCACGGGCCGTCTCGAGCCGCCGCTCGCGCTCCTGCTCGGACTCGGTGCCTCGGCCGACGAGCCGACGGACCAGCTCGTCCCACGAGGGCGGCATCAAGAACACGAAGAGCGCGTCGGGCATCGTCTCCCGCACCTGGCGAGCGCCCTGGAGGTCGATCTCCAGCAGGGCCGGACGCCGGCGGCGAGCGCCGCCTCGACCGGGCGGCGGGGGGTGCCGTACTTGGCCGACCCATGGACCACGGCCCACTCCAGCAGCTCCCCCGCCTCGATCATCGCGTCGAAGCGCTCCTCGGAGACGAAGTGGTAGTGGACGCCGTCGATCTCTCCGGGACGCGGGTCCCGGGTCGTCGCGGAGACGGAGATCCAGACCTCCGGGTGCCGCGCCCGCACCTCGGCGGCGACGGTGCCCTTGCCGACCGCGGTGGGTCCGGCCAGCACGGTGAGCCGCGACGGCCGGGGTGTCACCCGCCGAACTCGCGCTCCAAGGCGGCGATCTGCTTGGCGCCCAGGCCGCGGACCCGGCGACTCTCGGCGATGCCCAGCCGCTCCATGGTCTGGCGGGCCCGCACCTTGCCCAGACCGGGCATCGACTGCAGCAGATCGACGACGCGCATCTTGCCGATGACCTCATTGGTGTGCCCCTGGTGCAGGACGTCCATGATCGACGCGCCGGAGTTCTTGAGGCGGTTCTTCACCTCGGCTCGCTCGCGACGGGAGGCGGCGGCCTTCTCCAGGGCCGCCTGGCGCTGTTCGGGAGTCAGCGGGGGCAGGGCCACGGTGTTCCTCTTCGCTGGTCGGTCGGTCCCGAGGGACTTTCCGTCACCCTAGTCAGCCGCCCGGAGCGGCGGCAATCGGGGGGCGGTCCCGCGCCGGGCCGGCGGCGCCCTCGACGCCGACTCCGGCCATCCGGTCGATTCCCGCCCTGGGGCGGGGCCGGCCCGCCCTCGGCCCGGTCGGGTCGCGGCTCCCGCTCGGGGGCTCGGCGTGTGGAAGGGGAGATCTTCGGCCCGGGAACGTCTCGAAACTTTTCTCGAATATCGTCTCATCATCCGAGATCTGAGGCGTCTGGAGCGGCCCGGCTGTCGGTGGCGACTGCTTGGGTAGAGGCATGACAGCAGCGGCCCTCCAGTCTCGCGAGACCCCGGCGCCCGGGTCCCGCGACCGGGTGCTCGCCGCTGCTCGCACGGCTCGCCGGGCCAAGGACGCCGCGGCCGCGGCCGAGCTGGTCGCGGCCGTGGAGTGGGCCGCGCTGCACGAGCCGACCGGCGCCGACGACCCGGCGTACTGGTGGGAGGCCGGCCACGCGGTCCCGCTGGCCGGGGCCGGCGCTCCCGAGATCTGTGAGTACGCCGTGGCCGAGCTCGCGGCCGCCCTCGGGGTCAGCACCGACGCCTGCCGGCGGGTGCTCGGGCACGCGCTCGAGCTGTGCTACCGACTCCCCGGCTGTGGGTCGCCGTCCAGGCCGGCGGCGTGCCGGCCTGGCGAGCGGCTCGAGTCGCCGACGCCACGATGGGGCTGAGCGCCGCGGCGGCCGGCTTCGTGGACCGACAGGTGGCCGCCGTCGCGGGCCGGGTGTCGCTCCCCCAGCTGGACCGGCTCGTGCTCGAGGCCCGGGTCCGCCACGACGGTCTCGAGCGCGAGGTGCCGGACGACCCCTATCCCGCCCGCCCCGACACCCGCGCCGTTGACGTGTGGACCGACCAGGTGTCCTTCGACGGCACGGTCCGGGTCACCGGCGAGCTCGACCTGGCCGACGCCCTGCACCTCGACCAGGCCCTCAGCCACGGCGCCGAGCAGCTGCGGCTGGCCGGCTCGGTCGAGTCGCTCGACGCCCGACGGGCCACCGCACTCGGCGAGATGTCCCGCCACCAGCTGGCGCTGACCCTGGAGGGTCCGCGGGCTGACGGCGCGGAGCCGCGTCCGTCCCGCGGCCAGCGCCCGATCACCCTCTACGTCCACCTGGCGCAGGAGGCGCTGGCCGGAGTCAACCCGGTCGGCCGCTGCGAGAACACCCGCACGCCCATCTGCGCCGAGACCATCCGCGCCTGGTGCGGGCATCCCGATGCCGTGGTCACCGTGAAGCCGATCCTCGACCTCGCCGGCCACGAGCGGGTCGACCAGTACGAGCTGCCCGACCGGCTCAAGGAGCAGGTCGACCAGCGCGACGGCCACTGCGCCTTCCCCTGGTGCACCCGGCCGGCCCGTCGGTTCGACCACGACCACGCCGTGCCCTACGACCCGGCCGATCCGGCGCGCGGGCCGACGTGCCGCTGCAACACTGCGCCGCTGTGCCGCGGCCACCATCGGCTGAAGACGCACACCCCGTGGCGCTACCGGATCATCGAGCCCGGCGTCTACGCCTGGGTCAGCCCACATGGCTACCGGCTGATCGTCGACCACACCGGAACTCGTGACGTCACGCCCGACGACACCCTGGCCGAGGCCGCGTGCCTGTGGCCGGTCGACCCGCCCGACCAGTAGAGCCCCCGCCCCACCCCCGCCCGAGGATCTCCACCGGCGGGGTCTCGGGCATGTCCCGAGCCGACTCTCGGGTCGCGCTCGCGTCGCGAGGTCAGGGCGGAGTCGCCCGGTCATCCTCACGATGCCCGACGCGCGCTGCCGAAGGCGCACCGGGCGCTGGGAACGTGCGCAACAGCAGGCCGGCCGCTGCGCAAGCCACGGTCGCCCCGGCGACGTTCCTCACGACGTCGGAGGTCTGGCATGTCCCCAGACCGGTCACCAGTTGGGCAGCCTCGATGAAGACGGCGCTCACCAGTGCCGCCAGGACGATCGCGGCTGCGCGTCGGATCGCAAGCATCGCGAAGAAGGCGGCCGGCACGAACAGCAGTGCGTTGAGCCGTTCCTCTGGGGTCGCCAGAGACAGACCCGGCTGAACGAGGCAGGATCGCCCCCACCCGAGGACGGCGTCACGGCGAGCCAGCGTCGTCGCCGGGACGAGCGCGAAGCTGGCCCCCGCAAGCCCAGCGGCGGCGATGCGCGTTCGCGACCATCCGAGGACGTGTGCACCCCACATCGCGGCGGGCGCAAGCACGAGGATTCCCGCGCCCCACGTGACCAGCACGGCGGTCTGGGCCAGCACGATCCGCCCGACATCCCACATGATTCTGGACGCTATCCGAGCCCGCGAACCTGCCGGAGCTCGGGGAAGGCCCGTGGTGACAGGTAACGCTGACGCACCCACCCGGTGTTGCCGCGAGGGCAGCCTCGGCCGGGGCTGACTCGGCCGCGCAGCCCCGCGCCCCGAGTCGTCACAGCGGATCGGTGAAGCTGATCGGCTTGCCGAGCGTGTGGGCGTAGGCGATCTCCCGTCGCGTGGACTCCCCAACGTACCCACCTGGGTTGACGATCAAGACCCGATCGGCCAGGTCGATCTTGTGCAGGTGAAGGGCGTCCAGGGCGGCCTTCTGCTCGGGTGTGGGTGACTCGTCGGCTTCGCAGGGAGCGAGGACGATGACTCCGCTGAAGGTCAGGTCACGGGTCGCCTCGCGCATCTCGGTCATGAACCTGGCCGACCCGCAGAGGCAGACGATGTCAGGGCGATCGGTCACGAGCCGACCCTAGCGACGCCTCCGCCGCGCGGGGAGGCGGCGTTCCCGGCCCGCTGCCTCGACACCCGAGTCAGCCGCGCAGCTCGGCGTTGACCCGCTCGGCAGCGGCGCGCAGCGACCGACGTCCGGCCCGGCGCGCAGCAGCTCGCGGGAGGAGGACGGCAGCACGTTCGATACCGCCGTCCCGAAGATCCGCCGCAGGTCGGCCACGGTGCCGCCCTGGGCGCCGTAGCCGGGCGCGAGCAGCGGCCCGTTGATCGCGAAGGACTCCCCACCTCCCCGATGGTCGCCCCGACCACGGCGCCGAACGAGCCCAGCGGCTGCTCGCCGGCGTTGAGCGAGCGCAGGTGCGCCAGCATCAGCCCCGCCACGGTGCCGCCCCCGGCGGCCGTGGCGTGCTGCACCTCGGGGCCCTCCTTGTTGGAGGTGAGCGCCAGCACGAAGAGCCCGGCGTCGTGCCGGCGCGCGGTCTCCACGAACGGGTCCAGCGAGCCGAAGCCGAGGTAGGGGCTCACCGTGATCGCGTCCGAGGCCAGCGGGGACGCCGGGTCGAGGTAGGCGTCGGCGTACGCCTGACTGGTGGAGCCGATGTCGCCACGCTTCACGTCGAGCAGCACCAGCGCCCCGGCGGCGCGCGACTCGGCGATCACCCGCTCGAGCACGGCGATGCCGCGGCTGCCGAACCGCTCGTAGAACGCGCTCTGCGGCTTGACCACCGCGACGTGCGGCGCCAGCCCCGCCACGGCCGTCAGCGCGAACCGCTCCAGCCCTGCCACCGTGTCGTCCAGCCCCCACTCGGCCAGCAGCCCGGCGTGCGGGTCGATCCCCGCACAGAGCGGGCCGCGCTCGTCCATCGCCGCCTGGAGGCGGCCGCCGAAGGTGCCGCGATCGGTCATGCCAGTCCCTTCACGATCCGGCGCGGCCACGCCGCGCCCCCGTAGACGAAGCCGGTGTAGGCCTGCACCAGCGTGGCCCCGGCGTCAACCCGGGCCTGCGCGTCCTCGGCCGTGCTGATGCCCCCCACGCCGATCAAGGTGAGCCGGCCCGAGGTGCGGCCGGCCAGCAGCCGGAGACCTCCAGTGAGCGCTCGCGCAGCGGGGCGCCCGACAGCCCGCCCGCCCCCACCGCCTCGACCTCGGCGGGCGGGGTCTTCAGGCCGTCGCGGCCGATCGTGGTGTTCGTCGCGATGATCCCGTCCAGGCCGACCGCCAGCGCCAGGTCGGCGACCTCGTGCACGTCCTCGTCCGCCAGGTCGGGCGCGATCTTGACCAGCAGCGGCACCCGTCGGTCGCCCGTGACCTCATCGGCGCGGCGGCGCACGGCGCGCAGCAGCGGGTCCAGCTTCTCGACAGCCTGCAGGTTGCGCAGGCCCGGGGTGTTGGGCGAGGAGACGTTCACGACGAGATAGTCGGCGTACGGCGCCAGCAGGGCGGCGCTCTTCTCGTAGTCCGCCTCCACGGCTGCCTGGTCGTCGTCCGGCACCAGCTTGGTCTTGCCGATGTTCACCCCCAGCACCACCTCAGACCGGGGGCCGGCGGCGCGCGCGGCCAGCCGCCCGGCGACCACCTCGGCCCCGTCGTTGTTGAAGCCCATCCGGTTCACGATCGCCCGGTCCAGCGGCAGCCGGTACAGCCGCGGGGTCGGGTTGCCCGGCTGGGGCTCGCCGGTCACCGTGCCGATCTCCACGTGTCCGAACCCCAGCGCCCCGAGCGCGTCGATGCCGACGGCGTTCTTGTCGAAGCCGGCCGCCAACCCCAGGCGGTGGGGAAACCGCAGCCCCATCGCCTCGACCGGCTCGCCGACCGGCGCCCGGCGGGCCAGCACCGGCCGGGCCAGCCGCAGGGCCTGGAAGCCCAGGTGGTGCGCCCGCTCCGGGTCCACCCGGGTGAGGACGCGCTCGAAGAGGACGTCGTAGGCCGTCATCGGGCCGCGGACGCCCAGTCCTGCAGCGACCGCACCCCGATGTCGCCGGCGATCAGCGCCTCGATGCCCTGGACCGCCGCGCCCAGGCCCTGCACCGTCGTGATGCACGGGACGTTGTTCTGCACCGCGGCGGTGCGGATCTCGTAGCCGTCGATGCGGACGGACTCGCCCGACCCGCCCGAGCCGTGCGGGGTGTTCACGATCAGGTCGATCGACCCGTCGGCGATCAGCTCGATGGTGGTCGGCTCGCCGGCGGGACCCACCCCCTCGAAGTGCTTGCGCACCACCGTCGCGGGGATGCCGTTGCGGCGCAGCACCTCGGCCGTGCCCTGCGTGGCGAGCACCTCGAAGCCCAGGTCGTGCAGCCGCTTGATCGGGAAGATCATCGTGCGCTTGTCCCGGTTGGCCATCGACACGAAGACCCGCCCCGAGGTCGGCAGCGAGCCGTACGCCGCCGTCTGCGACTTGGCGAAGGCCGTCCCGAACATCGCGTCGAAGCCCATCACCTCGCCGGTCGAGCGCATCTCCGGGCCGAGCACCGTGTCCACGGTCTTGCCGGCCGCCGTCCGGAACCGGTTGAACGGCATCACGGCCTCCTTGACCGCGATCGGCGCCTCCGCCGGCAGCGTGCCGCCGGCGCCCTCGGCGGGCAGCACCCCGGCCGCGCGCAGCGAGGCGATCGACTCGCCGAGCATCACCCGGGCCGCCGCCTTCGCCAGCGGTACCGCCGTGGCCTTGGAGACGAACGGCACCGTCCGCGAGGCGCGGGGGTTGGCCTCCAGCACGTAGAGCACGTCCGAGCCGAGCGCGAACTGGATGTTGATCAGCCCCAGCACGCCCACCCCGCGGGCGATCGCCTCCGTGGCCGCCCGGATCCGCTCGATCTCGGCCTTGCCGAGGGTGATCGGCGGCAGCGCGCACGCGGAGTCGCCGGAGTGGATGCCGGCCTCCTCGATGTGCTCCATCACCCCGCCGAGGAACAGCTCCTCGCCGTCGAAGAGCGCGTCCACGTCGATCTCCACGGCGTCGTCGATGAACCGGTCCACCAGCACGGGGTGCTCCGGACTCACCTCGGTCGCGCGCTGGATGTAGCCGGCCAGCGCGGTGTCGTCGTAGACGATCTCCATGCCGCGCCCGCCCAGGACGTACGACGGCCGCACCAGCACCGGGTAGCCGATCTCGGCGGCGATCGCCCGCGCCTCCTCGAACGACGACGCGAGCCCGTGCCGCGGGGCCGGCAGCCCGGCCTCGGCCAGGACCCGCCCGAAGGCGCCGCGCTCCTCGGCCAGGTGGATCGCACCCGGCGAGGTCCCCACGATCCGCACCCCGGCGTCCTCCAGCCCCTGCGCGAGGCCGAGCGGCGTCTGCCCGCCCAGCTGGCAGATGACACCGGCGATCGGCCCGGCCTGTGCCTCGGCGTGCACCACCTCGAGCACGTCCTCGAGCGTGAGCGGCTCGAAGTACAGCCGGTCGGAGGTGTCGTAGTCGGTGGACACCGTCTCGGGGTTGCAGTTGACCATGACCGTCTCGTAGCCGGCGCCGCCCTTCGACGCCGACAGGGCGAGCGAGGCGTGCACGCAGGAGTAGTCGAACTCGATGCCCTGGCCGATCCGGTTCGGCCCGGAGCCGAGGATGAGCACGGCCGGCCGCTCCCGGGCTCGACCTCGGTCTCCTCGTCGTAGGAGGAGTAGTGGTACGGCGTCCGCGCGGCGAACTCCGCCGCGCAGGTGTCCACCGTCTTGAAGACGGGGCGGACGCCGAGGGCGTGCCGCAGCCCGCGCACCACCGCCTCAGGCATGTTGCGCATCCGGCCCAGCTGGGCGTCGGAGAAGCCGTGCCTCTTGGCCAGCCGGAGCAGCTCCGGGGTCAGCTCGGGGCGCGTCGATGACCTCCTGCGCGACCTCGTTGAGCAGGCACAGCTGGTCGACGAACCAGGGGTCGATCGCCGTCGCCTCGTGGACCTCCTCGAGCGTGGCGCCGGCCCGCAGGGCGTCCATGACGGCGCGCAGCCGGCCGTCGTACGGCGTCCGGATCTCCGCCAGCAGGGCGGCCTTGTCCAGCTCGACGTGACGGTGGCTCCAGTCGAAGGGCGCGTCGCGGCTCTCCAGCGACCGCAGCGCCTTCTGCAGGGCCTCGGTGAAGTTGCGGCCGATGGCCATCGCCTCGCCGACGGACTTCATGTGCGTGGTGAGCGTCGGGTCGGCGCCGGGGAACTTCTCGAAGGCGAACCGCGGCACCTTCACCACGACGTAGTCGAGGGTCGGCTCGAAGCTGGCGGGCGTCTCGGCAGTGATGTCGTTGGGAATCTCGTCCAGCGTGTAGCCGATCGCCACCTTCGCCGCGATCTTGGCGATGGGGAAGCCGGTCGCCTTCGACGCGAGCGCCGACGAGCGCGACACCCGGGGGTTCATCTCGATGACGACCACCCGGCCGTCGTCCGGATTGACCGCGAACTGGATGTTGCAGCCGCCGGTGTCCACGCCGACCGCTCGGATGATCCCGATCGACAGGTCGCGCAGGTGCTGGTACTCCCGGTCGGTGAGGGTCATCGCGGGGGCCACCGTGATCGAGTCGCCGGTGTGCACGCCCATCGGGTCGAGATTCTCGATCGAGCACACGATCACCACGTTGTCGGCCTTGTCGCGCATCACCTCCAGCTCGTACTCCTTCCAGCCGAGGATCGACTCCTCCAGGAGCACCTCGGTGGTCGGGCTGGCGGCGAGGCCGGCGCCGGCGATCTGGCGCAGGTCGGCCTCGTCGAAGGCCATCCCGGAGCCGGAGCCGCCCATGGTGAACGAGGGCCGCACCACCATCGGGTAGCCCAGGGTGCCAGCGGCCGCCAGGCAGTCGTCCAGGGTGTGGCAGATGACGCTCGCAGCCACCTCGCCGCCGAGATCCTCCACGATGCGCTTGAACGACTCGCGGTTCTCCCCGCGGTCGATCGCCTCGATGGACGCGCCGATCAGCTCCACGCCGTACTTGTCGAGGACGCCGCGCTCGGCCAGGGCGACCGCGGTGTTGAGCGCCGTCTGGCCGCCCAGGGTCGCCAGCAGCGCGTCGGGGCGCTCCTTCTCGATGACCTTCTCGACGAACTCGGGCGTGATCGGCTCGACGTACGTCGCGTCGGCGAACTCGGGGTCGGTCATGATCGTGGCCGGGTTGGAGTTGACCAGGACCACCCGCAGCCCTTCGGCCCTGAGCACCCGGCAGGCCTGGGTCCCGGAGTAGTCGAACTCGCAGGCCTGGCCGATGACGATCGGCCCCGAGCCGATCACCAGCACGCTCTGGATGTCGGTGCGCTTCGGCATCAGGCCACCTCCGCCCGGGCCGAGGTCATCAGGTCACAGAACCGGTCGAAGAGGTACGCCGCATCGTGTGGCCCCGCCGCCGCCTCGGGGTGGTACTGCACCGAGAATGCCTTCAGCGCCCCGTCGACGCCGCGCAGCTCCAGCCCCTCGACCACGTCGTCGTTCAGGCACACGTGGGAGACGGTCACCACGCCGTAGGGGGTGTCGGTGGCACCCTCGCGGGGCGCGTCGACCGCGAAGCCGTGGTTGTGCGCGGTCACCTCGACCTGGCCGGTCGTGCGGTCCAGCACCGGCTGGTTGATGCCGCGGTGGCCGTACTTCAGCTTGTAGGTGCCGAAGCCGAGTGCCCGGCCGAAAAGCTGGTTCCCGAAGCAGATCCCGAAGTAGGGGATGCCGCGCTCCAGCGCCCCGCGCAGCAGCTCGATCTGACCGACCGTCGCCGCCGGGTCGCCCGGCCCGTTGGAGAAGAAAAGCCCGTCCGGCTCGACCGCGAGCACATCGTCGAGCGACGCGGTGGCGGGGAGCACATGGGTCTGGATCCCACGCTCGGCCATCATGCGCGGCGTGTTGGCCTTGAGGCCGAGGTCGAGCGCCGCGACCGTGAACCGCCGCTCCCCCGCCGGGGGCACGACGTAGGCCTCGTCCGTCGACACTTCCGCCGACAGGTTGGCGCCGCTCATCTGCGCCGACGAGCGCACACGGGCGAGCAGCGCCTCCGGGTCGCCCTCTGTGGAGGAGATACCGACCCGCATCGCGCCACGCTCGCGCAGGTGCCGGGTGAGGGCGCGGGTGTCGATCCCGGAGATGCCGACGATCCCGGGCGCGGAGCTCGTCGTCCAGCGAGCGCCGCGAGCGCCAGCTGGACGGGATCCGGGCCGGGTCGCGGACGACGTACCCGGCCACCCAGAGGCGGCTGGACTCGGGATCCTCGTCGTTCATGCCGGTGTTGCCGACGTGCGGGGCGGTCATCACGACCACCTGGCGGTGGTACGACGGGTCGGTCAGCGTCTCCTGGTAGCCGGTCATGCCGGTGGCGAAGACCGCCCGCCGAAGGTCTCCCCTCGGCGCCGTAGGACTCGCCGTGGAAGGTGCGGCCGTCCTCGAGGACGAGCAGCGCGGGCGCATGCGACAGCACGCGTGACCTCCTTCTCCGCCTCACGGGACGGATCGTTAAAGGATGGTGAGCGGTCCCGACCCTACCAGCGCCACGCGCGGATCCTCGGACCGGTCCCACCCGCCGCGCGGCCCGCGAGCAGGTGCCGGGCGCGCCGTGGACGAGACGGAGGATGATGGAGTCGTGCGGGGCGTCCTGCTGGATCTGGACGGTGTCGTCTACGTCGGTGACGACCCGGTCCTGGCGCCGCGGAGGCGGTCGACTGGCTGGCACGCGCGGGGATCCGGTACCGCTTCGTCACCAACACCACCTCCCGACCGCGGCACGCGGTCACCGAGAAGCTCGCACGGTGCGGGGTGGCCGCGCGCGACGAGCAGCTGCTCACCCCGGCGGTGATGGCGGCCGAGTGGCTGTGGCAGCGCGGGCTCGAGCACCCGGCGCTGTTCGTCCCCGAGGCGACGGCGACCGAGTTCGCCGCGCTCGACCCGCTCGCGCCCGACGCGGAGTCGGGTGCGGGAGCGGTCGTCGTCGGCGACCTGGGCGACCGGTGGGACTTCGCCACGCTCAACCGGGCCTTCCGGCTGCTCATGGCCGACCCGGAGGCTCCCCTGGTCGCGCTCGGGATGACGCGCTACTGGCGCGCCCACGACGGGCTTCGGCTGGATGCCGGCGCCTTCGTCAGCGCGCTGTCCCACGCCACGGGCCGGGCTCCCGTGGTGCTCGGCAAGCCGGACCCGGCGTTCTACGGCGCGGCCGTGCGTGCCCTCGGACTCGCGGTCGAGGACGTCGTCATGGTCGGCGACGACGTCCGCACCGACGTCGAGGGCGCCCAGCGGGCGGGCCTGACCGGAGTCGTGGTGCGGACCGGCAAGTTCACCCCTGCCGACCTCACGATCGGCGTCCGCCCGGACGCCGTGCTCGACTCCCTCGCCGACCTGCCGGCCTGGTGGCACCGGCAGCCGGCCGGCTGACCCGTCGCGGGGGCCTCGGCGCGGCTCGCGGCCGCTGCTAGCGTGCGCCCATGCCGGACGTCCCGCCCGTTCCAGCCGTCTACGTCGTCACTGACATCGAGCTGGACGGACCGTGGCCCGGCGCCAACTCCATGCGGTCCTTCGCCTCGGTCGCGGTGCGTGGCGACGGCCGGCTCCTTGCGACGTTCGAGGCGGTCCTGGAGCCGCTGGCGGGGTCAGCGCCGAGCCCCGAGACGCTGGCCTGGTTCGAGACCCAGGGCGAGGCGTGGGCGGCCGCCACGACCGACCCACGACCGGTGCCGCAGGTCCTCGCCGACTGGGTGGCCTGGATCCGGGCGCTGGGAGCTCCGGCGGTCTTCGTCTCCGCGCCGATGGCCCTGGACGGCGTCTGGATCGACTACTACCTGCGCCGGTTCACGGCGTACGGACTCCTGCAAGGACCCTACGAAGCCGATCGACTGTTCGCCCGCCACCTGTGCCTCAACTCCTACGCGGCCGGCGTCGTGGGCGGACACCCGGCCACCTTCACGGTGCACGACCTACCCGCGGAGTGGTTCGGTGACGTCCCGCACAGCCACCGGGCGCTCGACGACGCGCTCGGCTATGCGCACCTGCTGGCCACGCTGCTGGCACGCCGTCCCCAGCCCGGCTGAGCCCAGTCAGCCGTGCCGCTCCGCGGCGGCCTCGATGTCCTCGGCCAGGTGCGCCTCCTCGAAGCGCGCCAGCCGCCACAGCCCCACGGCGATGGCGACCATCGAGACGATCTCGACGAGCAGCGGCACCGGGGTGTGCCGCGGCACCTCCTGAAAGACCAGATAGCCGAAGCCCAGCGCGACCAGCACGTCGACGATGTTCAGCACCGGCATGGACGCCGAGAGCCGGGCGGCGTTGTAGGCCAGCTGGTTGGTCGTCACCCCGCCCAGGCCGACCGCCAGCAGGCTCCAGAAGGCCCAGGACGTGAGCAGCCGCCCACGCCGGCGGTGGCGAGATCGTGCACGGCGACCTTGAGCGTGACCGCCACCAGGCCGAACAGGATCCCGGCGCCGGCGCCGAGGAGGAAGGCGCGGTAGTGCCCGGCGCGAACCCGCCTGGCTCCGACGATCACCGCGAGCGCGACCGCCGCGCACGCCGCGGTGAGCCCGACCTGCAGGTGGGTGCGCCCCGCGACGACGCTCTCGGAGGGGTCGGAGGCGACGAGGAAGCCCGCCAGCCCGACCGCGGTGAGCGTCACGGCTCCCAGCTCCCTCGTCGGGGCAGCGTCCGCTCGATGGCCGCCCGGATCGGCACCGCGAGCACGATGCCGGAGATCACGATCGGTTGGACCAACGCGAGCGGCCCGAAGTGCAGCGCCGCCGCGTGGAAGGACACGGTCACCAGCCCCAGCAGCTGGCCCACCCACCACCAGGGTCGGCCGGCCAGGTGCCGCATCAGGCCCGCGACGCCGCGCGCCGTGCGAGGCGCCTTCTCCGCGGCGTGGTGCTGCACGGACGTGGAGACCGCAGCGGCCGCGGCGCTGCACAGCGCCATCAGCACGGCCAGCCAGGTCACGCTCGTCACTGTAGGTGCCTCCCCATCCCGGCCGGGCCTCCCGCGCCGGTGCCTTCGGACCGGCTCGGCGCTCCGGCCCCGGTGATAGGTTCCCAGACGTGCCGCCTCCGCCCCCGCAGACGTCGCATGCGGATCTGAGAGTGGCGTTCCTGGGCTGCGGGTTCATCACCGGCGTGCACAGCCGGCACCTCACGGCGGTTCCGGGGATCCGGGCCGGCTACGCATCGCGCGACCCGGCCAAGGCCGAGCAGTTCCGCGCCCGCTACGACGGGGTCCGCGCGTACGCCGGCTACGACGCCGCCCTCACCGACCCGAGGTGGACGCCGTCGTCGTCGCGGTGCCGCCGGCGTACCACCGCGACCTCACGCTCGCCGCGCTGGAGGCCGGCAAGCACGTGCTCGTCGAGAAGCCGGCGTTCCCTTCGGCGGGACTTCCAGGCCGTTCGGGCGGCCCGCGACGGGACCGACCCCCATCGGGTCGTGCTGGTCGGGGAGAACGACCACTACAAGCCGCTCGCGGTCGCCCTGCGGCGGCTGCTCGCGTCCGGAGTCATCGGCGAGCTGGTCATGGCGCACTTCACCACCGTCGCCGACAAGCCCAAGCAGGGCGACGACTGGCGCAACGACGAGACGCTCGCCGGCGGCGACGCCTTCTTCGAGGAGGGCATCCACTGGCTACACCTGGCCGGCAGCCTGGGCCCGCGCATCGTCGCGGCACACGGCTTCCGGCCCGAGCCGGGACCTGCCTCCGCGTCCGGCGACCGGCGGCATCGCAGCATGGTGGTCGCGTTCCGCTACGACACCGGCGCCACGGGGGCCCTGTTCTACTCCCGGGAGATCCCCTCGCTGCTGCGCGGGCTGCGCACCTCGAAGCTGTACGGCCGCGAGGGCGTGATCACCTTCGAGTCCAACGGCGGCGTCGTCGTCGCCCGCGGGCGCGGCCGCCCCAGAGTGGTCGTCCCCGGCTTCCGCGACATCCGGGGCTACCAGGCGATGTATGCCGACTTCGCCCGGGCGATCCGCACGGGCAACGCTCCCGAGATGAGCCTCGAGCGCGCCCTGGAGGACCACCTCCTCATGGAGCAGGTGCGCGATGGCTGAGCCGGTGGTCGACGCCTTCGACGTCGTCGTCGTCGGCAGCGGCGCGGGCGGCGGCACCCTGGCCCGGGCGCTCGCCGGCAGCACCGCCCGGGTGCTCGTGGTGGAGCGGGGCGGGTGGCTGCCCCAGGAGAAGCAGAACTGGGACCCGCACGCGGTCTGGCGCGAGCAGCGCTACCGCGAGGAGGAGCTGTGGGTGAACCGCCGCGGCGCGGACTTCCAGCCCTTCATGCACTACCTGGTCGGCGGGAACACCAAGTTCTGGGGCGCGGTGCTGTACCGGCTGCGCGAGGAGGACTTCACCGAGGTGGCCCATACAGACGGCCTCTCGCCGGCCTGGCCGATCGACTACCCCACCCTCGCCCCGTGGTACGACGCCGCCGAGGAGCTGTACCAGGTCCACGGCGAGGTCGGCAGCGACCCCACCGACCCGGACCGCAAACCGGTCCCCCAGCCTCCGGTGCCGCACGAGCCGCCCATTGCCGCGCTCGTCGAGCAGCTCCGGGATGCTGGGGTCACCCCGTCCTACCTCCCGCTGGCGCTGCTCTCCCCCGGCGAGCCGGGCGGGTGCATCCTGTGCAACACCTGCAACTCCTTCCCGTGCCTGGTGCGCGGCAAGGCCGACGCCGACACGGTGGCCATGACCCCCGCGCTCGACGCCGACAACGTGACGCTCTGGACGCACGCGCGGGTCGAGCACGTCGAGACCGACGGCTCCGGCCGGCGCGCCACCGGTGTGGTCGTCCGCCGGGGCGACGAGCTGGTCACGGTGCGCGCTGACGTGGTGGTGCTGTCGGCCGGGGCGGTCAACTCCGCGGCCCTGCTGCTGCGCAGCGCCACCGACCGGCACCCCCACGGGCTCGGCAACTCCTCGGGGCTGCTGGGCCGCCGCTACATGGCCCACCACGCCACCATGATGGAGGCGTTCCACCCGTTCCGGGTCAACGAGACGGTGTTCCAGAAGACCGTCGGCATCAACGACTTCTACCGACCCGGGCCCGGCCGACCCTTCCCGCTCGGCAACATCCAGTCGCAGGGCCGCGCGCACGCGCCCATCGTGAAGGCGGCGGCGCCGTACGTCCCCCTGCGGCTGGCCGACGCGTTCGTGCGCCGCGGGGTCGACTGGCTCGCGATGACCGAGGACCTGCCCGACCCCGGCAACCGGGTCAGCGTGACGCGCGACGGCCGGATCCGGCTGGACTACCGCGGCAACAGCATGGGCCCGCACGACCAGCTGGTCCGCGAGGCGGTGCGGCTGTTCCGCGGGCTGGGCTACTGGAAGGTCGTCACCCATCGGTTCAAGAACGAGAACACCACCCACCAGTGCGGCACCGCCGTCTTCGGCCACGACTCGCGCTCCTCGGTGCTGGACACCTTCTGCCGCACCCACGACCTGGACAACCTCTACGTCGTCGACGCCTCGTTCTTCCCCTCCTCGGCCGCGGTCAACCCCGGCCTCACCGTGATCGCGCAGTCCCTGCGCGTCGCCGACCACCTGCGCAGCCGGTTCGGCTGGGCAGCGACCTCCGGAGGTCCCGCATGACCGCCCGCCTGAAGGCCCACTCGTTCAGCCATATCGCCCTCACGGTCGCCGACTTCAACCGGTCGGTGCGGTTCTACGACGAGGTGTTCGGCGCCCCGCTTGTCGGGGTCACGACCGAGCACCCGAAGGAGCGGCTGCAGGGCTTCTTCGGCATCGACGACGAGAATCCGTCACTCAAGATCGGCTGGATCCGCTTCCCCGGCGGCGCCGTCGCGGAGCTCTTCGAGTTCACCCCGGGCGTGGCGGCCGAGGAGGTCGTGTGGAACCGCCAGGGCATCACCCACTTCTCGCTCAACGTCCGCGACACCGAGAGGTGGCACGAGTACCTCGTGAGCAAGGGCGTCGAGATCGTCGCACCCCCGTTGCGCTCGCCCAAGGGCCACACCTTCTTCTTCGTCAAGGACCCCGACGGCAACCTCATCGAGCTCATCGACAACAAGCACATGCGGCCGATCCTGAAGTGGCTGGGCCCGCTGGGCGGCCGGGTCTTCCGCCGCACGATGTACCAGCAGTACTACCGCTGACCCTCCCGCTGGTTGAGGAGGCGCCGCAGGCGCCGTCTCGAAACCAGCCCCGGTCGCCCTCAGCAGAGCTTGCCGTCGAGCACTGTCGGCCGCCCGTGCAGGAACGTCGCCACGACCCGGCCGGGCAGCTCCATTCCGGCGTACGGCGTGTTGCGCGACAGGGAGGCCAGCTCGGCCGCGTCCACAACCCGGCGGACCGTGGGGTCGTAGAGGACGACGTGCGCGGGCTCGCCGACGGCGAGCGGCCGCCCGTGCTCGGCGAGCCGCCCGATCCGGGCAGGGGCCGCCGAGAGCCGTTCCGCGACCCCGGCCCAGTCGAGCAGCCCGGCGTCGACCATGGTGTGCTGCACGATCGAGAGCGCGGTCTCGAGGCCGAGCATCCCGAACGCGGCGGCCGCCCACTCGCAGTCCTTGTCCTCCAGCGGGTGCGGCGCATGATCGGTGGCCACGATGTCGATCGTGCCGTCGGCGAGCGCGGCCCGGAGTGCCTCGACGTCGCTCGCCGAGCGCAGTGGCGGGTTCACCTTGTAGATCGGGTCGTACGTCCCCGCCAGCTCGTCGGTGAGCAGCAGATGGTGCGGCGTCACCTCGGCGGTGACGTCCCAGCCGTTGGCCTTGGCCTGCCGCACGATCTCGACCGACCCAGCGGTCGACAGGTGGCACACGTGCAGCCGCGACCCGACGTGGGCGGCCAGCAGGCAGTCGCGCGCGATGACCGCCTCCTCGGCCACTGCCGGCCAGCCCGCCAGGCCCAGCCGACCGGAGAGCTCCCCCTCGTTCATCTGGGCACCCTCGGTGAGCCGGGGCTCCTGCGCGTGCTGGGCGATGACCCCGTCGAAGGCCTTGACGTACTCCAGCGCCCGACGCATCAGCAGCGGGTCGCTCACGCAGTGCCCGTCATCGGAGAAGACGCGCACCCGCGCTGCGGAGTCGGCCATCGCGCCCAGCTCGGCCAGTCGCTCTCCGGCCAGCCCGACCGTGACGGCGCCGACGGGGAACACGTCGCAGTGCCCGGCCTCCCGACCCAGGCGCCACACCTGCTCCACGACGCCCGCCGTGTCGGCCACGGGGTCGGTGTTGGCCATCGCATGCACCGCGGTGAAGCCGCCCAGCGCGGCCGCCTGGGTGCCCGACTCGACGGTCTCGGCGTCCTCCCGACCGGGCTCGCGCAGGTGGGTGTGCAGGTCGACCAGGCCCGGCAGCGCGACCAGCCCGGCCGCGTCGACCTCCTCGACCCCGCTGGTCGCTGAGCGAGCGGCAGCGAGCGTCTCGAAGCGGGCGCTGTCTCCGACCTCGGCGATCACGCCGTCCCGGAGCAGAAGGTCGGTCGGCTCGCCCCCGAGCAGCGCGGCGTTGCGGATCAGGTAGGCGCTCACGCGTCGGCTCCTTCGGTCGCCGGGGCAGGGCTGTCGGCGGGCTCGGAGCCGCCCAGCAGCAGGTACAGCACGGCCATCCGGACGGCCACCCCGTTGGTGACCTGCTCGACGATGACGGAGCGGTCGGAGTCGGCGACGTCGGCGGTGATCTCCATCCCGCGCACCATCGGGCCGGGGTGCATGACGATGGTGTGATCCTGCAGGGACGCCATCCGCCGGCCGTCGAGGCCGTAGCGGCGGGAGTACTCCCGGGCACTCGGGAAGAACGCCGCGTGCATCCGCTCCCGCTGCACGCGCAGCATCATGACGACGTCGGCCTTGGGCAGCACGGCGTCGAGGTCGTACGACGTCGCGACCGGCCAGGCGTCCACCCCGACCGGGAGCAGCGTCGGCGGGGAGACCAGGGTGACCTCGGCGCCGAGCGTGTGCAGCAGGAGCACGTTGGAGCGGGCCACGCGGGAGTGCAGCACATCGCCCACGATCGCGACCCGCCGCCCGTCCAGGGCGCCCAGATGACGCCACATCGTGAAGGCGTCGAGCAGCGCCTGGGTGGGGTGCTCGTGGGTGCCGTCGCCGGCGTTGACCACCGAGCTGTGGATCCAGCCCGACGAAGCGAGCCGGTGCGGGGCGCCGGACGCGCTGTGCCGGACCACGACGGCGTCGGCGCCCATCGCCTCGAGGGTGAGCGCGGTGTCCTTGAGGGACTCCCCCTTGGACAGCGAGGAGCCCTTCGCCGCGAAGTTGATGACGTCAGCCGACAGGCGCTTGGCCGCAGCCTCGAAGGAGATCCGGGTGCGCGTGGAGTCCTCGAAGAACAGGTTGACCACGGTGCGGCCGCGCAGCGCCGGCAGCTTCTTGATGGGGCGGTCGGCAAGCGAGCGCAGCTCCTCGGCCGTGGTGAGCACCAGCTCGGCCTCGTCACGCGTCAGGTCCGCGGCGGACAGCAGATGGCGCTTCATGCCCGGCTCCCGTTCTCCTCGATGGTCACCGCGTCGGCCTCGTCGACCCCAGCCAGGGTCACCCGCACTCGCTCGACCAGCGAGGTGGGGAGGTTCTTGCCGACGAAGTCGGCCCGGATGGGCAGCTCCCGGTGGCCCCGGTCCACGAGCACGGCCAGCTGCACCGCCTGCGGGCGGCCGAGGTCGCTCAGGGCGTCCAGCGCCGAGCGGATCGTGCGACCCGAGAACAGCACGTCGTCGACCAGGACGACGGTGCGCCCGTCGATGCCGCCCTGTGGGATCTCCGTGGGCAGCAGGGTCCGGGCCGGGCGCAGCCGCAGGTCGTCGCGGTACATCGTCACGTCGAGCGAGCCGACGGGCACCTCGGTGCCCTCGACGGACGTCATCTTCGCGGCGATCCGCTCGGCGAGCGGGACGCCGCGCGAGGGGATGCCGAGGAGCACGAGGCCGGACGCGCCCTTGTTGCGCTCCAGGATCTCGTGGGCGATCCGGGTCAGTGCCCGGGAGATGTCGCCGGCGTCGAGGACGACGCGGCCGCCGGTGGCTGGTTCGGGTGCAGGCATCAAGTGCCGGACCTCCTTCTCCGCCTCACTGGACGGCTCGTTAAAGGATGTCGATCGCTGGCGAGGGTAGCACCCCGACTCGGCCTCGCCGTCGCGGCAACCCGAGTGGAGCCGGCACGGTGTGGCGAGGCGTGCGGCAAGGCGGGTCGATCCGCACTCCGCGGGCCGGGCGCTGGGTCAGAGCGCGTCGGCCATGGCCGCACACGCTGCCAGCCAGCCACGCCGGGTGCCGACGGAGAGCTCGGCGTAGGGCACGACCGAGCCCGAGACGAGCACGGGGTCGTAGGGCACCCGGACGACCCCGCGGGTGCGCTGCTCGTAGATCGTCACCAGGTCGCGGGCCAGAGCGGCGTCGACGGTGGGGGACGGGTCGGAGAGCACGGTGAGGGTCCGCCTCGGGAGGTCGGCGTACCCGGCGTCCTCGAGCGCGTCGAGCATCCACAGCCCGCTGTAGCCGGTGTCCTCCCGGATGGTCGACGTCACCACGAGCAGGTCTGCCGCCGCCGCGGCGGAGAGCCAGTTCTCGGCCCGCATGTTGTTGCCGGTGTCGACCAGGACCAGCCGGTAGAAGCGCTGCAGCAGCCGGTGCACCGAGGCGAAGTCGTCGGCGTGGATGATGCCCGTGACATCCGGGCGCTCGTCCGAGGCCAGTACGTCGAAGTGAGCGTCGCCCTGAGCCCGCACGTACGCCCCGAGATCGCCGATCCGGGCGCCGGACACGTCCGCGAACCGGTCGAGGTCGGCGAGCAGCTCCCGGGTGGTGTTGCGATGCTGGGCCGGGATGCCGCGGATCCCGAGGGTCCCCCTGGTCTCGTTGTTGTCCCACGCGACCACTCCGCCGCCGCGGACCGTGCCGAACGTGTGGCCGGCCGCCAGCACACCCGTGGTCTTGGCAGCCCCGCCCTTGGGGTTGACGAACACGATCGTCCGCGGCCCCGCGAACTCTCGCTGGATCGCTCGCCGAGCGGCCTGATGGGCCCGTTCGGCCGGCCCCATGGCCGGTGCGATCCGGCCGCCGCTCCAGCGTCGGATCCGGCCGCGCCACCCCCAGCTGGCCGGTCCGTCGTCCCGCGCACGGCTGCCGCGGCGGTGGAGGAAGTCGCCGGCGGTGACCCGGTCGTCGAGGGGGGTCGGCGCGCCGTTCGCGGTGTCGCCCGCCTGGCGAGGCACCGCCGGTGCGGGCTCGGTAGCGGGCGCTGCCGGCAGCTCGGGCTCTGGATGTGGCGCGTGCGCGTGTCGGGCGCCGTAGGCCTCGAGGTCGTCGGCGATGCCCAGCGGGTCGTCGTCGTAGGCCGAGGGGCCGGGGCCGGGGCCGAGAGGGCCGAGTGCGTCCTGCTCCATGTCCGAGACCTCCGTACGGCGCCCCGCCCGAACCGGCGCGCCCTGGGGCTCACCAGCGTAGCGAACCCGTTCGGTGCAGCGCCCGTGCCAGCACCGCACGTGCCACCAGACCGCCGGCAACCACGAGCAGGCCGGCGAGCACCCACCACCGCCAGGGCACCGGGCCACGGTCGACCGGCACGGGCGGCCCGACGCGCAGGTCGCGGCTGAGACCGGTCGCCACGCTCAGCTGGCCGACTCCGGCGCCGGACCAGCCGCTCCGGACGCCGCTGACCACGTCGACGACCCCGCTGCCCAGGTCGAGAGTGGCGATCCTGGCGGCTGAGCCACCCTCCGCGGGCAGCCACAGCAGTGCCGTCGAGTCGCCCGTCCACCCCAGCACCCGGGCTGCTGGCGGGACCCCGGCCGCGGGTGCCGCTGAGCCCCCAGTGCCGTGCCCGAGAGCGGCACGACGGCGAGTCCGAGTCCTCCGCGACCAGCAACCGGCGGCCGTCGGGCGACCATCCGTTGCGGGTGAGCCGGCCCGCCAGCTCCCACGTCGCGGTCACCTCCAGCGTCTCGGTGTCGAGGACCTGCGCGGCGGCGCCCTGCGCGGCGAGATACCTCCCGTCGGGCGAGGTCAGCACCCCGAGCGGGTCGACCGGGTCGACGCCGTCCAGATCCGTGGAGGAACCGTCGCCGGGCGAGACCCGGACCAGCTGGCCGGCGCCCGGCCTCCCCCGACGCGGGGTCCGTCCGGTCGACACGCACCGCCCACAGCACGTCTCCCCGGGGCGACCAGGCGGCCGGCCAGACGTCGCCGCGCCCCAGCGGGCTCCGGACGGTGACCGAGCCCGTGGTCAGGTCCACCAGCTCCAGCACGCCGTTCCCCCGGGTGGTGCCCAACGCCAGCGTGCGGCCGTCCGGCGACAGGAGGGCCGGTCGGGTGCCCCCACCGGCGTCGCCCGCCTCGGCCTGCGCCACGCGGCGGACCTGGGCCCCACCGGCACCGAGGACCAGGAACTCCGGGCGGCCGAGGAGCCCGACCGCGGGGCCCTGTGCCCACGCCACCAGCGCCGGGCCGGGCGGCGAGCCGGCAGCGTCCCCGGTCAGCCAGGAGTAGGCCGGCAGCTCGCTGGGCAGGTACGCCGTCGCGACGGATCCGGCAGCCGAAGGCGTCGGCGCCGACAGCACGGCGACGCCGAGGACCACGCCGACGAGCAGGGCCGGGGCCAGCGCCGCCGTTGCCACCAGCCAGGGCCTCCACCGCAGCCGCGCCCGGGCCGGGCCGCGGTCGGGGAGGTCGGGCAGGTCGTCGACGAAGGCGCGCAGCGCGGTGACGACCCGGTCCCAGCGGGCTGCTGTGGCCTGGTCGGCGACCTCGGTGGTCGACAGGGCGGCCCCGAGGGAGGTGACGCCGGCGTAGAGCCGCGGAGGAAGCCGGAGCCGTCGCCAGCCGAGAGCTTGGGCGACGGCCTCCTCTTCGAGGCCGTGCACGTAGCGCAGTAGCACGGCGGCTCGGTCCTGCGGGCTCATCTGGGCTAGCGCCGCCCGGAGGGCGAGCATGCTGGCCTCCTCACGCCGGCCGGCGTACCGGGCGAACAGCTGTGGGAGGTAGGCCCGACTGTGCCTCCCGGACGCGGAGCCGGCCCGGCCGACGGCGCGCTGGATCGCCCGGTTGGTGACCACGGTGGTCAGCCACGAGGCCGGATCGGCCAGGTCGGCTCGGCGTGCCGTCGCGCCGGCCGCGGCGGCCACCAGGCCTGCGCCCGTCTCCGGGGACCCCGTCACCGCGGTCGCCAGCCGGCGCAGGGCCGGCAGCGCCGCGGTCACCTCGGGACCGAGGTCGCCGGCGGCCTCGCCCGGTGCCTCGGTGTCGCGCGGCCTCCCGTCGTCCACGGCGTCGGGCCCTACTCCGGCGGGGTCCCGGCGCTCGAGGCGGAGCGGTCGACCAGTTCGTCGCGGTCGCGCAGGATCGCCCCCAGGACGCCGTTCACGAACGCCGGGGACTCGTCGGTCGAGAGCTCCTTGACCAGTGCCACCGCCTCGGCGACCGCCACCGGGCCCGGCACGTCGGGCTCGTACAGCAGCTCGTAGGCACCCAGCCGCAGCACGTTGCGGTCCACCATGGGCATCCGCTCGAGGCTCCACCCCTGGGAGTAGCCGGCCAGCAGCTCGTCGATGCGGGCCCGCTGGGCGGCGACGCCCCGGACCAGCGTGGCGGTGTAGTCGCGCGTGGGGCCCTCACCTTCGGCGATCGCGCGGTCGAGGGCCTCGGCGGCGTCCTCGCGACGCAGCTCGCTGGCGTACAGCAGGTCGAGCGCGCGCTTGCGCGCCTTGCGGCGGGCCCCCATCAGCCGCTGACGCGGCCCAGGTACGACGAGTCGCGGGTGTCGACCTTGACCCGCTCGCCGGTCGTGATGAACAGCGGCACCTGGATGGTGTGCCCGGTCTCCAGGGTGGCCGGCTTCGTGCCGCCGGTGGAGCGGTCGCCCTGCAGCCCAGGCTCGGTGTAGGTGACCTCCAGCTCGACCGAGGCCGGCAGCTCGATGTAGAGAACGCGGCCCTCGTGGGTGGCCACGATGGCCTCCTGGTTCTCCAGCATGAAGTTCTTCGCGTCGCCGACGACGTCCTCGGGCACCTCGAGCTGGTCGTAGGTGCCGGTGTCCATGAACACGTAGGACGTGCCGTCGTGGTAGAGGTACTGCATCGTCCGCTTGTCGACGTTGGCCACCTCGACCTTCACGTCGGCGTTGAAGGTCTTGTCGACGGTCTTGCCGGACTCGACGCTCTTGAGCTTGGTGCGCACGACCGCGCCACCCTTGCCGGGCTTGTGGTGCTGGAACCAGACGACCTGCCAGAGCTGGCCGTCGAGGTTCAGAACCATGCCGTTCTTGAGGTCGTTGGTGGTTGCCATGCGCGCGGGTCAGCCTTCTCCTACGTCGGGGACGGTGCTTGGTCGGTGAGGGTGCCGCCTGCGGCGTGTGCCGGGCACCGGCCGCCGAGTCTATCGCCCGGCCCGCGCGCCGCCCTACTTCGCGCGAGACGGCTCGGCGCACTACTCGAGCGCCCAGACCACCAGCACCCGCACGGTGAGGTCGGACTCCCCGCGCGGATCGGCAGGGCGGCCTGACGCGCGGCGTACGCGGCCCGAGTCGACAGCGCGATCGGCCGCACCTGGGCGGGCGCCGAGACCTCGCGCACGGACTGCACCTGGCCCAGGGTGGCGCCGGTGGTGTCGGCGTACTGCTCGGCCTTGGCCTTGGCCTCCGCCACCGCCGCTTCCCGGGCCGCGCGCACCGCTGCCTCGGGATCACCCACGACCAGGCGCAGGCTCGAGACCCGCACGCCGTCGCCGACGGCCACGACGGCGGAGACGGTCGCACCGCCCTCGGCGAGCTCGGCAACCTTCACCTCGAGCCGCTGGGTGACCCGGTAGCCGCTGAGCACCGGAGGGCCGCTGCTGGGGTAGTAGTACTCCGGCGACATCGACAGGCCAGTCGTCCGCGTGTCGCTCTTCGCCACGCCGTGCCGGGCCACCGTGGCCAGCACCCGGCGCATCGTCGCGCTCGTCACGCTCAGCGCGTCCTCGAGCGAGGCGCGCTTGGCCGACACGGCGCACTGGAAGACCAGCCGGTCGGGCACCGCCGTCGCCGTGCCCTTCCCCACGACGCGCACCGTGCGTGCCTGCTGGGCATCCTGCTCCGCCGCACCCTGCGCGGGCGCCGGGCCGCCCCCGCCACCGGCACCCACCAGGTACGCCGCCACCAGGCCGAGGAGCGCCACCAGCGCCACCGCCACGCCCCGCAGGCTCACCGTCACCGATCGATTCATCGCCACCCTCCTCCGTCCCCTCCTTCGGGGAATCAGGGGTGGGACGAGCGCCGCGCGGGGCTGGTTCCCCGCACCGCTCCGGCCGAGTGCTCAGCGACCGAGCAGCCGCCCGAGGACTCTGCCCAGCAGACCCCGACGCGCCGGCGGGGCCTCGCCCGCGGCGGCCGCGGCGTGGGCGGCGTCCGCCTTCGCCACGGCGTCGACGCCCCCCACGATGCCGTCCTTCGCGGTGGCACGGACCGGCCCGGTGAGGCTGCCGTCCGGCTTGATGCGGATGGCCTGGACGTTCTGCCACAGGTTCGAGCCGAAGCCCTTGTCCGCCATCCGGTCCCCTTCGGTCGGCCTCCAGGATGACCCCCTCGGATCGGCGGCGGAAGCACCCTCCGTCGCGTCAGCGCACCAGCTCGGCCAGCGCGACGAGCGCCTGGCGGTAGCCGCCCACGCCCTGCCCGGCGATGGTTCTTGCCGCGTGCGGCTCGACGTAGGAGGTGTGCCGGAACTCCTCCGGCCGCTGCTTGGGGTCGGAGAGGTGCACCTCGACCAGCGGGGCCGTCAGCTGGGCACAGGCGTCGTACAGGGCGAGCGAGTAGTGCGTCCAGGCGGCGGCGTTGAGCACCACCGGCGTCCCCTCGTCGGCCGCGGTGTTCAGCCAGTCCAGCAGCTCACCCTCGTGGTTGGTCTGCCGGACCTCCACCTGCAGCCCCAGCTCACTCCCCCAGGCCCGGCAGCGGTCGGCCAGCTCGGCGTGGGTGGTGGTGCCGTAGATCTCCGGCTGCCGCCGCCCCAGCCGACCCAGGTTGGGTCCGTTCAGCACCAGCACCTTCACGACCCACCTCCCGAGGCCGCTCCGCTCATCGCGTCGTACGCCGCGCGCAGCGCCTCCTCGGGCGGGCCGGCGAGGACGCGCGGACGGGCGAGGTCGTCGAGCACGACGAACCGCAAGGTGGAGCCGCGCGACTTCTTGTCGACGCTCATCGCCGCGCGCAGCACGTCGTAGGGTGCGCCGGCGTACGACGTGGGCAGACCGACCCGCGCCAGCACCTCGTGGTGACGCCGGACGACGTCGGGCGCCAGGCCGACCGTGCGGGCGGCCAGCTCGGCCACGAAGACGCACCCGACGGCGACGGCCTCGCCGTGCCGGACGGCGTACCCCTCGGTCAACTCGATCGCGTGGCCCATCGTGTGCCCGTAGTTCAGCACCTCGCGGCCGGGGTGGCCAGCACTGCCGCCGGTCTCGTTCAGGTCGTCGACGACGACGTCGATCTTCACCCGGATCGCCCGCTCGGTGAGCTCGGGCAGCTCCGGGGAGGCCGTCGACAGCGGGCCCAGGGCCGCGCCCTCGACCAGCCGGAGGATCTCCGGGTCGGCGATGAAGCCGCACTTGACCACCTCGGCGAGCCCGGCGCTGAGGTCCGCCGCCGGGAGCGTGTCGAGGGACGACAGATCGCACGAAGCACCCCGGCCGGCTCGTGGAAGGAGCCGACCAGGTTCTTCCCGGCCACCGTGTTGATGCCCGTCTTCCCGCCGACCGCCGCGTCGACCATCGCCAGCAGGGTGGTCGGCACGTGGACGACCCGGACCCCCGCGCAGCCAGGTCGCGGCGACGAAGCCACCGAGGTCGGTCGTGGCGCCGCCGCCCACTACGTGACGACCGCATCGGGCCCGGGTGGAAGCCGGCGCGACCCGCTCCTCCAGCACCAGGCCGCCACGGCGGCGGTCTTGGCCGGCTCCCCGGAGGGCACCGGAAGCGCCAGCACGTCAGAAGGCGTCCAGCACCTCCAGGATCGGGGCCGCCTGGTCGATGAGGCGCTCGTCGTGCACGACGGCGACCCTGTGGACGCCGCCCTCCCCCAGGAGGGCGGGCAGGCAGGCGGCGAGGTCACGACCGACGACGACGTCGTACGGCGCCGCGCCGCGCACGGGGAGCACCATCTCGGTCACGCCGTCACCTCCCCGAGCCGCGCGGCCACCTCGTCGGCGACCTGCTGGGGAGACCGGCCGTCGGTGTCGACCACCAGCGTCGCCACCGACTCATAGATCAACCGCTCGTCGAGCAGGGCCTTGATCAGGCCCGCACGTTGCCGAGGAGGAGCGGCCTGCCGGTCCCGAGCCCGACCCGCTTGACGGCGTCGGCCGAGGCCGACCCGGAGGAAGACGACCCGGTGGTCGGCCAGCAGGGCGCGGGTGTCCGGGTCCAGCACCGCCCCGCCGCCGAGAGTAGGCGCCGCGTGCTCGCCCGGTGCCGCAGCCACGGCCGCCTTCTCCAGGGCCCGGAAGGCTGCCTCGCCGCTCTCGACGAAGATGTCCGCGGTACTGCAGCCGTCGGCGGTCTCCGACATCGGTGTCGCGCGCCTCCAACGCCCGCCGCTGGGCCAGCAGCCGGCCCCACCGTGGTCTTGCCGGCGCCCATCGGGCCGACCAGCACGACTCGTGGCGTCACCGGAACCTCAGCGTCAATCCGAGGTAGCTCTCGACGTTGCGGCGCGTCTCCGGTGACGGCGTCCCCAGAACTTCTCCAGCACCGCCTCGGCAGTACCAGCGCCACCATGGCCTCCGCCACGATCCCCGCGGCCGGCACGGCACACGTCCAGGCCTTCTGGTGGTGGGCCACCCTTCCGCCGGTGCTGACGTCGACGGTGCGCAGCGCGCGCGGCACCGTGGCGATCGGCTTCATCGCAGCCACCCGAACACCTCCCCGGTGGACATCCCGCCCTCCGTGCCGCCGGCCCGGCCGGGTGCGCGCGAATGGCGTCGGTGGGCACGATCTCGTCGATGCCTGCGACCCGGGCGTGGCCGCCAGCGCGAAGCGTCGCCCACCTCCACGCCCTTGATGGCCTGGATGCCCATCAGCGCGCCGGCCAGCCGGGAGTCGAGGCGGCGGTCCCAGTGGACGATGGGACCCGAGGCCGGGTGGCAGCCGTAGGCGAGCACCCTCGACCACGCCACCCAGCGTGTCGCCGTCCTGGTGGGCCTTGTCGATGGCCGCCGTCATCGCCGCCTCTCCGTCGGCGTCCAGACAGCGCACGGGGCTCGTCAGGCACGCTGTCGTCCAGGTCGGCAGCACGCCGTCGGGGGCGGCGGCGCCGCCGATACGCACCACGTGGGACACGATCCGTGCGCCCGTGGCCTGCTCGAGGAAGCTGCCCGGCCCACCCGGCCCAGCGCGACCCGCGCGATCTCCGCGCGGAGGCCCGCTCCAGGATCGGGCGGGCCCCTCCCGACGAGAGTGTACTTCTGCATGTCGACCAGGTCGGCGTGCCCGGACGGGCCGGGTCAGCGCCGCGTTGCGGGCAGCGCCTCCAGCTCCGCCAGGTCGTGGACCGGCTGACATCACCTTCTCCCACTTGGGCCTCGCTGTTGCCGACCTCGATGGCCACCGGCCCGCCCAGGGTCTCGCCAGTACCGGACGCCGCCGAGGTACGCACCTCGTCGGCCTCGAACTGTCCGCGCGCCGCGCCCGTAGCCAAGCCGGCGGCGCGCCGACGCGTCGGCGATGTCGGCGGACGTGACGCGGACGTGTATGAGCAGCCCTCGAGGATCATGACGGGGAGGGGCCGTGGGACTCGCCCGCGGTGAGCCAGCGCAACGTGGAGGTCAGTCTGTCACGCGGGGTACCGCCCGGCGCCGGTCTCGCCGGCACCTCAGCGCGCCATCAGCGCCGTCCACCACTGCTCGCCCCACGCCACTTCAGCGCCCCGACCAGCGCCAGACGGGCCGAACGGGAAGTTCTTGCGGGCCACGATCCTGGCAGGGACAGCAGTCCGCCGCCGACACCGCCGAGCGAAGCCGCCGTACACGCCGATCAGGAGGGGCCCCAGCCGAGGTAGGCCAGCCCCAGCCCGAGGACGCCGGCGAGCCGGACGTCGCCGTACCGAGGGCGCGGGGTAAGACGAACCACAGCACCACGAACAGGCCGCCGGCGACCAGGCCAGCCCCACCCGGCGGATGAGGTCGTCGGTGTTGCGGTGCACCAGCCAGCCGACCAGGATCGCGGCCAGCACCAGCAGGTAGCTGGGGTTGACCCGAGCCGGATGGGCAGCAGCATGGTGCGCCAGTCGACGACCGCCAGCGCGATCGCGAGTGGCACGAACGGCAGCACGTAGAGCAGGGACCAGTCCCAGCCCAGCGCGGAGCCAGCAGGAAGCCCGGCCAGCTCCCACCAGGGCGGACTGCAGGACCCGGGCCGGCGCGCGCGATGTCGGCGTACCGCTCCTTGGGGGCTCCGCGGCGCCCTCCGGCGTCCAGGGTTCTGCCGGATCGGCGCGAAGTTCTGCCGGATCGGCGCGAACATCTGCCGGATCGGGGTCGTCGGGCGGTGGTGGTTCGGGGACCAGGGCGATCAGCTGCGGGACGAACCACGAGCAGGGAACCGCAGACGGCCGCGGCGTACCCGCGGTGTCAAGTGCGTCGTGAGGTCCACCAGGCAGCTCCTCGAGTCGGGGTCACCGGCCGGGTCACCGGCCGAGGTCAGGTCCCTCGGCGGTGCGCTGCGCGGCCAGGGCAGCCCGGCCAGCATCGCGCATCGCCTCGAGCGGCGCAGCCGGAGCAGTGAACAGCTCGAACTGGAGCGCGGCCGCGGTACCAGCAGGTCGAGGCCGGTCACCAGGGCCGCCCGTCGGCCCAGCGGGCCAGCGGGGTGGGCCAGGGTGGCAGAGCACCTCGAAGACGGCACCGACCTCGGCCAGCGAGTCCACCAACCCCTCCTGCGGCAGCGCCAGGATGGTCGAGACCAGCAGGTCGGCGCGCACCGGCTCACCCAGCCGGCGAACGGTCACCCAGGCGGCTCGGGGTACCGCTCGGCGGCGGCCAGCGTCTCCTCCACCCGAGTGGGGTCGCGCACCAGGATCTCGAACTCCCGGCAGCCGAGCTCGTCGCGGCGAGCAGCGTCAGCGGCGGTCGCGCCGCCGCCCCAGATGGCCGATGCGGCCGACCGGTCCGGCGTACCGCTCCGGATCGCCGCCACGGCGCCGGGCAGGTCGGTGTTGTCCCCGGCACGGCGGCGACCGTCGGGCTCGAGCAGCACCGTGTTGACCGCACCCGCCAGCCGGGCCCGGGGCTCACCGGGTCGACCAGCGTGAGCCTTCCCTTGAGCGGCATGGTGAGCAGTGACCCGCGCCACGACGCGTCCAGGCCGTCGAGGAGGCCGCCAGTCCGCCCTCGGGCACCCGGACCGCGTCGTAGCCAGGCCATGCCCAGCGCGGCGTAGCCGGCGGTGCAGCACCGGGGACAGCGAGTGCTCGTCGGGTCACCGAGCACCGCGCAGCGCGTCGCGGTGGGCCGACCATCTCAGCAGGCGTCGGAGGTCTGGCAGTAGGCGTCCAGCTCGGCCTTGTACTGCAGGAACTGGTCGTAGGTCTCGGCGAACTTGGTCTTGCCCGTCTTGAGGTTGACCGTGACGTAGTAGTACCAGGGCCCGTCCGCGGGGTTGACGACGCCTTCATCGCGTCCTGCCCGGGGGCCTCGATCGGCCCCGGCGGCAGGCCCGCGTAGAAGCCGGGTGTTGTACGGCGAGTCGACCGCGAGATCTTCGGTGCTCAACGCCGCCCAGGTTGCGCCGAGCGCGTAGTTGACGGTGGCGTCGATCTCCAGCCGGCCGATCGTCCGTTCGTGCCAGGGTTCTCCAGCCGGTTGTAGATCACCCGGGCGACCTTGGGCATGTCCTTGCCGCGCGCCTCCGCCTCGACCAGCGAGGCGATCGTCATCAGCTCGTGCGGCGTGTAGCCCAGCCGCTCGGCCGCACCCTCGAGGTCCACGTCCGCGGCGGCCTGCCGCCGGCGGTCGACCATGGCCTTCAAGATGGTGTACGGCGTGCTCTTGGGCGTCACGTCGTAGGTCGACGGGAACAGGTAGCCCTCCGGGTTGCCGCCGGCGTAGGCCGGCAGCCCGAGCCGCTTCGGGTTCGCCAGCACCTTCTCGTAGTCCTTGCGCGCGAAGTCGGTCTGCTCGGCGAGCCGGTCGAGGACGTCGGTCACCCGCATCCCCTCGGGGATCGTCACCGCCGTGTTCACCAGGTTCGCCGGGTCGATCAGGATGTCCAGGGCATCGGCGGCGGGCATCTGCTTCTGGAGCTGATAGAAGCCCACCTGGATCCCCAGCGCCTTGGGCTCCGCCGCGGCCGCCTCGGTGAATGCGTCCACCGACTTCACCACCCCGTCGGACTTCAGGTTGCGCCCGATCGCGGCGCTCGTGTCGCCCTCGTGCACCTCGAACAGCACCTTCCCGTGGCCCGGGCCCGGGTAGTCGCCGGGCGAGGCCAGTCGGGAGGTCAGCAGGTCGACGCCCTTGGTGATGCCCAACCACAGCCCGCCGGCCAGCACCGCGAGGGCCAGCAGAGCGGCCAGGCAGCCGGGCAGCCGGCTGCGCTCCCGCTTCCGGCGGCCGCCCTCGTCGTAGGGGTCGGGGGCGGGGGCGTCCGCCTCGACGTACTGCTCGGTCATCCGGTGGCCTTCACGATCTCTCCTGGCGCGGCACCCGTGCCCCGCTCGGTGTCCAGTGCGTGCTGGAGGATCAGCACGGCCGCGGCCTGGTCGACCACGGCGCGCCGGCTCCTCCCGGTGTGACCGCGGTCGCGCAGGATCGCCTCCGCCGAGACCGTGGTCAGACGCTCATCACACAGTCTCACAGGCAGCGGGGCAACTTCGCGGGCCAGCTCGGCGGCGAAATCGCGGGCCAGCGCCGCCGCGGGACCCTCCCGCCCGGACAGCGAGACCGGGAGCCCGACGACGATCTCGACGGCGCCTTCCTCCGCGGCGATGTCGGCGATCCGCTCGACGTCGCCCGGGCCGCGGCACCGTCTCGACCGGCGTGGCGAGAATCCCGCGGGGTCGCTGCGCGCGACCCCGACCCGGGCCTGGCCCGGGTCGACGCCGAGCCGGACGCCGCTGCGCATGCCGGTCAGCCCTGACCCACCTGGCGCGCCACCTCGGCTCCCACCAGGGCGAGCGCCTCGTCGATCCGGGTGGCATCGGTGCCGCCGCCCTGCGCCACGTCGTCCTTGCCGCCACCCTTGCCGCCCACCAGCGGCCCGACGGCGCGCACCAGCTCGTTGGCGGACACCCCGCGCGCCCGGGCCTCGTCGTTGACGGCGGCGACGACCGCCACCTTGCCGTCCTGGGCGCCGATGACGACGACCGCTCCCGGCGCGCCGGCAGGGAGCCGGCCACGGACGTCGAGGGCGAGGGTACGCACGTCCGACCCGCCCGCGCCGTCCGCGCGGTGGGCGACCACCTTCACCCCGGCGATGTCGGCCGCGCCCGCCGCGAGCGCCCCTCCGGCGGCCAGCAGCCGGTCGACGCGGACCCGCTCGATCTCCTTCTCCGCGGCGCGCAGCTTCTCGACGATGTCGTTGACCCGTGCCGGCAGCTCCTCCGGGCGCACCTTGAGCGCCTCGGACAGCTGCGCGACGAGCACGTGCTCTCGAGCCAGGAAGCGGTAGGCGTCGCCGCCCACCAGCGCCTCCACTCGGCGTACGCCGGCGCCGATGGAGGACTCCCCCAGCAGCTTGATGACGCCCAGTTGGCCCGAGCGGCCGGCGTGCGTCCCGCCGCACAGCTCGCGGGCCCAGTCGCCGACGGAGACGACGCGGACCTGGTCGCCGTACTTCTCGCCGAACAGCGCCATCGCGCCCGAGCGCACCGCCTCCTCCTGGCTCATCACCTCGGCGTGGACGAGCAGGTCGTCGAGGATCACGTCGTTGACCCGGGCCTCGACATCGCGCATCACCGACTCCGGGACGGCGCCGGTCGCGGAGAAGTCGAAGCGGAACCGGCCGGGCGCGTTCTCCGAGCCGGCCTGCGTGGCGGTCTCGCCCAGCGCCTCCCGGAACGCCTTGTGGACCATGTGCGTCGCGGTGTGCGCCCGGGAGATCGACCGGCGCCGCTCGGTGTCGACGCGGGCCTCGGCGGCCCGCCCACGGTCACCTCGCCGTCGAGCACCACGGCCCGGTGCACGTCAGGCCGCTGATCGGGGTCTGCACGTCGCGCACCTCCACGCGCGCGCCGTTGTCCAGCTCGATCACGCCGGTGTCGGCCAGCTGGCCGCCGCCCTCGGCATAGAACGGCGTGCGGTCCAGCACCAGCTCGATCTCGTCACCCACACGGGCGTCCTCGGCGGCCTGGCCGTCGGCCACGATCCCCCGCGGACGCCTCAGCCATGACCCCTCGTAGCCGGTGAACTCCACCGGCCGGCCGAGACCGTCGGCGATGGCGCGGTACGCCGTGGCGTCGCGGTGCGCGCCCTTCTTCGCCTTCGCGTCGGCCTTGGCGCGCTCGCGCTGCTCGGTCATCAGCCTGCGGAAGCCGGACTCGTCCACGCTGAGCCCCTGCTCCGCCGCCATCTCGAGGGTCAGGTCGATCGGGAAGCCGTAGGTGTCGTGCAGCGCGAACGCCTGGTCACCGGAGAGCTCCGACCCGCCGGCGCGCTTGACCTGGGCGGTCGCCATGTCGAAGATCTGCGTGCCCGCGCGCAGGGTCTGCCGGAAGGCGTCCTCCTCGGCGTAGGCCACCGCGGAGATCCGCGCCCAGTCGCGCTCCAGCTCGGGGTAGCCGAGCGCCATCTTGTCGCGGCTGACGGGGAGCAGCTCGGGCAGGACGCGGTCCTCGACGCCGAGCAGCCGCATCGAGCGCACGGCCCGCCGCAGCAGCCGGCGCAGGACGTAGCCGCGCGCCTCGTTGCCCGGCGTCACCCCGTCACCGATGAGCATGAGCGCGCTGCGCACGTGGTCGGCGACGACCCGGAAGCGCACGTCGTCGTCGTGCGCGGCGCCGTACCGCCGCCCGGAGAGCTGCTCAGCGCGCGCGATCACGGGGAACATCTCGTCGATCTCGTACATGTTGTCCTTGCCCTGCAGCAGGTAGGCCACCCGCTCCAGGCCGAGGCCGGTGTCGATGTTCTTGGCGGGCAGCGGCCCCTCGACGTCGAAGTCGTCCTTCCTGCGGACCTCCAGGAGCGACTCCTGCATGAAGACCAGGTTCCAGATCTCCAGGAACCGGTCCTCGTCGACGACCGGGCCGCCGTCGGGGCCGTACTCGGCGCCGCGGTCGACGTAGATCTCGCTGCAGGGCCGCCCGGCCCCGGCACGCCCATGTGCCAGTAGTTGTCGAGCAGCCCGCGCCGCTGGATCCGCTCAGGGGCAGCCCGGCAATGCTCTGCCAGAGGTCGATCGCCTCGTCGTCGCCGTCCAGCGCCGTCACCCAGATGCGGTCGCCGTCAGAGCCGTAGCCGCCCTCGGCGTGGCTCTTCGTGACCAGGTCCACGCCAGCCGGATGGCGCCCTCCTTGAAGTAGTCGCCGAAGGAGAAGTTGCCGCACATCTGGAAGAACGTGCCGTGCCGGGTGGTCTTGCCGACCTCCTCGATGTCGAGCGTGCGCACGCACTTCTGCACGCTCACCGCACGGTCGTAGGGCGCGGTCTCCTGGCCGAGGAAGTACGGCTTGAACGGCACCATGCCGGCGTTGACGAACAGCAGCGTGGGGTCGTCGAGCAGGAGGGATGCCGAGGGCACCACGGTGTGCGCGTTCGCCTCGAAGTGGGCCACGAACCGGCGGCGGATCTCCGCTGTGCTCATCGGTTCGGTGTCCATCAGCTGCTGCCTTCCTGCTCGGAGTGGGGGGTGGGCGGGGACTGCTCGCCCGCGCGGACCAGGCCCAGGCGGTCGCGCCGCCCGGCCACGTCCAGCTCCACTGCTCCATGAGGCGTCAGTCCGAGCTGTTCGCGCAACTGGCTTTCTCTCTCGGCACGGGCGGTCGCGGCCTCCTCGCCGAGCACGCGTGCGCCGGCGCGCAGCCCCTGCCACCGGTCGCGCAGCCCGTCGGCGGTGAACGCCTCGGCGACCCGGCGCGCACAAGCGGTGGCGTAGACGCCCGCTCCTGCTCCGGCCACGAACCAGAGTCCGCGTCTCATGCGGCGTCCTCGCGACCGGTCCCCGGAGAGGCGCTGCCCCGCCGCCTGCGGGCACGCCGCGCCTCGGCCTTGCGCTGGCGCCGGGCCCGCGTGACCTCGCGCGTGTAGACGTAGCGCATCTTGAACCGGCTCTCCGGCGACGCCGCCCGGCGGACGCCGTGCGCGAGGGCGGCCGCCTTGACCACCGTCTCCCTCAGGACGAGGTCCGCGAACAGCGCCCCTCCAGCCGGGCGGGAGCGACGCCCCGCTCGCCGGCTTCCGGCACGCCGATATCGGTGATGACGAACTCGGCCGGCTCGGGCTGTGCCGAGCCCTCCAGCCGGCGCTCGAGCTCCGGTCAGCCTGACGCGCAGCGCCTCGGTCTCAGCGGAGGCCTGGGCGGAGGCCAGGGGCGTGGGGCGAGGAGGTCGACCGGGCGCGGAGCAGCGCGACGCCCAGCGCACCGGCCAACACGACCAGGGCGCCGACCAGACCAGGAGCAGCCACTGCATCACAACGCCGAACCCTATCCTTCCGGACCGCGCTGCCCTCCGGATGAGTCGGCGGACGCGCTCCCAGCGCTCCTTGACTGCCGCCTCAGCCCCCAGCGAGGTGGGCGGTAGTAGCTGGCGTCGGCCACGACGTCCGGGGCGTACTGCTGCTCCGCCACGCCGTACGGCGCGTCGTGGCTTACAGGTACGACGTGCCGTGGCCGAGCTGCTCCGCCCCGCCGTAGTGCGCGTCGCGCAGGTGCGCCGGGACCGGGCCGATCTTGCCGGCCCGCACGTCGGCCGAGGCCGCCTCGATCGCCCGGATGACGGCATTGGACTTGGGGGCGACGGCGGGGGCGATGGTGGCCTGCGCCAGGTTCAGCCGAGCCTCCGGCATGCCGATCAGCTGGACCGCCTGAGCAGCGGCCACGGCGGTGGTGAGGGCGGTGGGGTCCGCCAGCCCGATGTCCTCGCTGGCCAGGATCACCAGGCGCCGGGCGATGAAGCGAGGGTCCTCGCCGGCCTCGACCATCCGGGCCAGGTAGTGCAGTGCCGCGTCGGCGTCCAGCCGCGCACGGACGATGAAGGCGCTGATCACGTCGTAGTGCTGGTCGCCCTGCCGGTCGTAGCGCACCGCCGCCCGGTCGGCGGCGGCCTCGGCGGCGCCGAGGTCGATGGTGGCGGAGCCGGTGCTCCTGGCCGCGCCCGCGGCGGCCTCGGGTAGGTGAGCGCCCGCCGGGCGTCGCCGCCGGCCAGCCGAACGAGATGGTCGAGCGCCTGGTCGTCCAGGGTCATCTCGCCGCCGAGTCCACGCTCGTCGGTCAGCGCCCTGGCTCACCACCTCGCGGATGTCGTCGTCGGTGAGCGACTCCAGCCGGAGCAGCGAGCGCGCGACAGCAGCGGCGAGATCACGGAGAAGAACGGGTTCTCGGTGGTCCGGCCACCAGCGTGACCCAGCGGTTCTCCACCCCCGGCAGCAGCGCGTCCTGCTGGGCCTTGCTGAAGCGGTGCACCTCGTCGACGAACAGCACGGTCTCGCGGCCACCGCGCGCCAGCTCGGCGCGGGCCGAGTCGATGGCGGCCCGGACCTCCTTGACGCCGGCGGCCACCGCGGAGACCTCCACGAAGCGCCGGTCGGTCTGCCGGCTGACGATTCCGGCGATGGTGGTCTTGCCGGTGCCCGGCGGCCCCAGCAGTAGCGAGAGGGGCTGCTGGTCCTCGACCAGCTGCCGCAGCAGGGACCCGGGAGCGCGCAGCTGCTCCTGCCCCCAGCTCGTCCAGCGTGCGTGGGCGCATCCGCACGGCGCGGAGCCGACGCGTGGGCCGCGTTGCTCAGCGAGCCGCTTCCCGCGGCGCGGGGCTCCTTGGGCAGGTCGAACAGGCCGTCCATCGCCGGCAACCTAACGGAAGGCGTGCGGCGTCAGGCCCCGGTGCGCTGTCCGGTCGACAGGTCGATCCAGGGTCCTCGAACCCCGGCGAGGTCGACTGCGGTATCGGCGTCGCGCCCGCGCGGGGCTGCCCTGGTCGTCGACCCCGAGGGCCGCGGTCACCGGCGCGGGTGGTTCGCCAGCTCTCCGGGAAGTGGCAGGCCACCTTGTGGCGAGGCCCGATCTGCAGCAGCGGCGGCTCCACCTTCGCGCAGATCTCCTGGGCGAAGGAGCATCGGGTGCGGAACCGGCAGCCCGACGGCGGGTCGATCGGGCTCGGGACGTCGCCCTCGGGCGGATCCGCTCCCGGCGGCCTCCGATCGTCGCCTGGCGCACGTCGGGCACCGCCGACAGCAGCGCCTGCGTGTAGGGGTGGTGCGCCTGGAGGAGATCGACTCGCGGTCACCGACCTCGACGATCTTGCCGAGGTACATCACCGCGACCTCGGGGCGAAGTGCGGACCACCGCGAGGTCGTGGGCGATGAAAGGACGCGATGTCGAACTCGCGCTGGAGGTCCTGCAGCAGGTTGATCACCTGCGCCTGGATCGACGTCCAGCGCCGAGACCGGCTCGTCGGCCACCATCAGCTTGGGCACTGCAGGGCCAGCGCGCGGGCGATCCCGATGCGCTGGCGCTGGCCACCGGAGAACTCGTTCGGGTAGCGGTTGTAATGCTCGGGGTTGAGACCGACCACCTCGAGGAGCTCCTGCACGCGGCCGAGGATCTTGTCCTTGGGGACGACGTGGTGCACGGCGACGGCGTGCCGACGATGGCGCCGACGGTGTGCCGAGGTTCCAGGGAGGTGTAGGGGTCCTGGAAGATCATCTGGATCTCGCTGCGCAGCGACTTCATCTCGCGCATCGAGAGGTGGGCGATCTCCTGCCCGTCGAACCGGATCGACCCGCCGGTGGGGTCTCCAGCCGGGTGATCATCTTGCCCGTCTCGTCGACTTGCCCGCATCCCGACTCGCCCACCAGCCCCAGCGAGCCGCCGGCGGTGGCGAAGGACACCCCGTCCACCGCCTGGACGTGGCCGATGGTGCGGCGGATGACGCCGCTGGACTTCACGGGGAAGAACATCCGGAGGTTCTCCACCTCCAGGATCGGCGGCCGGCTGGTGTCCAGCTGTGTCGGCGCGTGCCCCTCCAGCGCGGACGCCAGGGTCTCCTCGACGGACTCGTTCGCGGTCACGACAGCTTCTCCACCAGGTCCGGAGCGGTCTCGGGCAGGACTTCCTTGAGATAGATGGTCTCCGGCGAGGCCAGGTGGCACCGCTTGAGATGAGTCGGCGAGGAGGTGGCCGTGGTCAGCTCCGGGAGCTCGGTGCCGCAGAGTCACCGGCACCTTGTCCCGGTGCGGGCAGCGCGGATGGAAGGCGCAGCCGGGCGGCGGAGTTCAGCAGGCTGGGCGGAGTGCCGGCGATCGGCACCAGCCGCGCCTCGATGTCGGCGCCGACCTCGGGGATGCTGGAGAGCAGACCCACGTGTAGGGCATCTCCGGCCGGACGAGCACCTCCTGGCAGGTGCCGTACTCGACGGCGCGCCCGGCGTACATCACGAGCACGTCGTCGGCCATCTCCGCGACCACACCGAGGTCGTGGGTGATGATGATGATCGCGGAGTTGAACTCGCGCTGGAGGTCCTGCAGAGGGTCCAGGATCTGCGCCTGGACGGTGACGTCCAGCGCGGTGGTCGGCTCGTCGGCGATCAGCAGCCGAGGGTTGTTGATCAGCGCCATCGCGATCATCCACCCGTTGCCGCATGCCACCCGAGAACTGGTGGGAAGTCCTCGACCCGGCGCTCGGGGCGCGGGATGCCCACCAGGGCCAGTGCCTCGATCGCCTTCTTGCGGGCCTCCCGCTTGGACGCCTTCTTGTGGTGCAGCAGGTAGGCCTCGACCAGCTGGTCGCCGATCCGGAAGAACGGGTGCAGCGCGGCCAGGGCGTCCTGGAAGATCATCGCCACGTCGTCGCCGCGCAGCTCGCGCATGCGCTCCTCCGACAGCCCGATGACCTCCGTCCCTCCCACCCGGATGGACCCGGTGATCCGCGCCGTACGTCGGTCGTGGAGCCCGAGCACGGCCATGCTGGATACCGACTTGCCCCGAGCCCGACTCGCCCCGATGCCGAGCGTCTTGCCCAGCTCGACGGAAGCTCAGGTCGGTGACCGCGCTGACCAGGCCGTCCTCGGTCGGGAACCTGACAGTGAGGCTCGATGCTGAGGTAGGGCTCGCCCGCAGCCTCAGGGCGCTCGACAGCCGCGCTCATCCGAGCCTCACCCGCGGGTCGAGCAGGCTGTAGATGATGTCCACCACCAGGTTGGACATGATGATGAAGAACGCCGCGACCAGCACCGTCGCCGTGACGACGGGGATGTCGGTCGGGGTGAACACCGCCTGCAGGCCCCAGCGTCCCATGCCGTCGAGGTCGAAGATGAACTCGGTGAACACGGTGCCTCCGAGCAGGGTGCCGAAGTCGAGGCCGAAGATGGTCACCACCGGGATGATCGCGGCCCGGAGCGCGTGCTTGAAGATCACCACGTTGGACCTCTGACCCTTGGCCGTGGCAGTGCGGATGAAGTCCTCGCCCAGCGTCTCGACCATCTGCCCGCGCGAGAACCGGGAGTACTGCGTGGCGTTGGTGAGGCCGAGCACCAGCCAGGGGAGCAACAGGCCCGCGAACCACTTGGCGGGGCTGTCGGTGATCGGGTGGTAGGTGCTCTGCGGGAGGATCGGGAACTTCTGGGTGAAGTAGATCCAGGCGAGCAGGGCGACCAGATAGTATGGGATGGACGACACGATCAGCGTGCTCGTGACCAGGGCGCGATCGGCGAAGGTCCCCCGCCATCGAGCGGCCAGGACGCCGACGAACACGCCCAGGGTCAGATAGAGCAAGGCGCCGCCCAGGGCCAGGGAGAGCGTGGCGGGGTACTTCTGGACAAGCTCCTTGGTGACCTCGGTTCGGGTCTTCCAGGAGACGCCCAGGCAGGGGGCGGAGCACTCGTAGTTGGCGCTGCCGCCCATGTTGATGGTGCGCCCCGCGACCAGGCCCTTGGCCCATTCGCCGTACGCCGTGAGCACAGGCTTGTCGAGACCCATCGCCTTGGTGAGGTTCTCCAGCTTGACCGGCGTGCACCGACCGTTCGAGTCGCAGATCGCCCTCGCAGGGTCGCGTGGGCCCTTGTAGAGCAGCCCGAACACGAAGAGCGAGGTCAGGAACAGGACCAGGGCCGCGGAGATCAGCCGCCGCACGATGTAGCCGAACATGCGCCTTCCTTCGGGAGTCCGGTTGTGGCAGGTGGTGGGTGGACCGCCACTTCGGCGGCCCACCCACCACGCGGGTGTCGCGTGTCAGATCCGGGGCGTCAGCCCTGGGTCAGCCACATCCACTTCCAGGTCGGCATCGACGTCACCAGGTCGTTGTACATCCCGTTGATGTTCGAGCCGCGCATCTGGGCGACACCGTAGTAGCCGCGAACCATGAGCGGGAAGTAGTCCTCGGCGATCGACTTGTCCAGATCGCCCCAGGCCGCGGCCTGGTCCTCGATCGGCATGGCCAGGATGTCGTCGATCTGCTGGTCGACCGCCGGCTCGCTGAACGCCGCGAGGTTCTGGCCGAGGCCGTCCTTGGCGATGTCGGTGGTCTTGAGCAGCACCGGGAACCACGAGGCACCCGACGGCCAGTCCGCACACCAGCCTCCGGCCCGGACGTTGATCTTGGCGTCAGGGTCGGCGCGGACGGTGCTGAACTCGGCGATCGTCGTCGGGACCGGCTTGGGCTTGAAGCCGGCCTCCTTCAGGGCCGCCACGACGACGTCCTTGGCCTTGACGTCGTTCGGGTCGTCGGTCGAGAACAGGAAGGAGATCTCGGTGCCAACGGCGTTGGCCTCCTCCAGCAGCGCCTTCGCCTTCGCCGCGTCGGTCTGACCCGCCGCGTGACCCGGAATGTTCTCGTACTCCACGCGACCCGGGGTACCCGGAGGCAGCAGCTCGGAGCCGAGGATGCGGTTCACACCCAGGATCCGGCCGGCGGCCAGCTGCGAGCCCTCGTACGGGAAGGCCCAGGCCAGCGCCTGGCGCACCTTGATGTCGGTGATCTTGCGGTAGTCCGGGGCCCAGTACTGCGTGCACGGCGTCGGGCCGATCAGCAGCCGGTCGGAGGCCTGCGACTGGAACTTGCGCAGGTCGGGCGCGAGCACGTCGTCGTAGGACAGCGTGTTCTTGGCGTCACCCTGGTCGTTGAGCAGGATCTGGTCGATCTTCTCCGAGGCCACGTCGAAGCGCATGTCGTAGCCGTCGGGGTAGGCCGTCCGGCCCGGGTCGGTCGCCGGGTCCCAGTACGGGTTGCGCACCAGGGTCAGGCTCTTCTCCGGGGTGTACTTGTCGAACATGTACGGGCCGGTCGCCAGCGGGTGGAGGCGGTACTTCGCCGGGTCCGAGGCCTTGCCCTGAGGGACCGGGCCGTTGGCCGGGAAGGACGCCCACTGCGGCATGTCCGGGAACGGCGTGGCCATCTTGATGGTGATGGTGTTGCCGTCGACCGAGATCGAGTCCAGCGTCTTCTTGCCCTTGGAGGAGTACGGGCCGTCGTAGCTGTCGCCGCCCTCGAAGTACTGGGTGGAGTAGAAGCCCGGGCTCTCGGGGAACGTCTGGAGGTCCATCGTCCGCTCCATGCCGAACTTGATGTCCTCGGCCGTCACCGGGTCGCCGTTCTCGTACTTGATCCCGTCGCGGAGGGTGAACTTCCACTCGGTGTAGTCGGCGTTGTGCTGGCCCGTGTCGGTCGCGAGGTCCGGCACCAGCGTCACCGTGTCGGTCTCCGGGTCGTAGGCGTACTGCGTCAGCGCGCGGGTCACCAGACCACTCAGGATCGAGTAGGTGTTGGTGTAGTAGGCCTCGGACGGGTCCATCGTGTTCAGACCGTTGACGGAGATGACCTTGATGATGCCGCCGGTCTGGGCGCCGTCGATCTCGACGGGGCCTTGCCGGTTCGGGTCCATCGCGCTGCCGGTGTTGCCGCCCTTCGAGACGTCCACGCTCGGCTTGGACGTGGGCTGGTCTCCGCCACCGCCCGAGCCGCCGCACGCGCTCAATGCCATGAGCGCGGCAGTACCGAGCGCGAGGAGGGGTTTCCTCATTCGCATTGTTGTTGCCACCCTTTCCGTGGTGTGGTCCCCCCGGTGAAGCTTGATCACCGGCGAGTCTTGGGGTCGAAGGCGTCTCGGATCGAGTCGCCCAGCAGGTTCAGCGCCAGCACGAGAATGGCGATCGTCGTCACCGGCGCGAACAGGTAGAGGGGGTACTCCTCGTAGTAGCTGCGGGCCAGGTTGACCGTCTGACCCAGGGACGGGACGCCCGACAGCCCGATGCCGAGGAAGGACAGCCCGGCCTCGGCCGTCACGTAGGCCGGCAGCCCCAGCGAGATGGCGATGACGATCGGCGCCACGAGGTTGGGCAGCATCTCCTTGAACAGGATGCGCCTGGTCGGCACGCCGATCACCAGGGCGGCCTGCACGAACTCCCGCTCGCGCAGCGACAGCACCTGCCCGCGCACCAGGCGCGCGAGGCCCATCCAGCCGAAGACGGTGAGGATCACGATCAGCGCGATGAACGAGGCCCGGCCCAGGCTGGAGGCGTCCTGACCGAAGCGCGACACCAGGATCGGGGTCAGCGCCAGCGCACCCAGGATGAAGGGGAAGGACAAGAACAGGTCGGTGACGAAGGAGATGATGCGGTCCAGCCAGCCGCGCGAGAAGCCGGCCATCAGCCCGAGCACCACGCCGATGACGGTGCTCAGCACCGTGGCCAGCGTCGCCACCAGGAGCGAGGTGCGGATCCCCAGCAGCAGCCGGGCCAGGTTGTCGTTGGCCGTGCCGGGCTCGAGCCCGAGCGGGTGGGCCCAGTCGAAGCCGTACAGCGGCGGGCCGATCGCCGGCAGGCCGTCGAACTCCAGCACGTCGGTGTTCTTGAGGGCGTACTTGCCGTCGGGCGAGGCGGAGATGTGCCACAGGTTGTTGATGAGCGGCGCGAAGACCCCCAGCAGGATCAGCACCACCACGATCACGGCGCACACGACGGCGACCTTGTCCCGGCGCAGCCGCCCCATGGCGATCTGGAACGGGGACTTGCCCTGGATGTCAGTGGTCGACCCGCTGGTGGCCTTGCGCTGCCTGCGACGGTTGCGTCGGCCGGGCGTGGGCTCCTCCGTCGCGACGGTGAGCGTGTCTGTCCCCTGGCTTCCTGACATCCACATCCCCTGTGTGCTCGACCCCGCGCTCAACGCGCGCCCGGCCCGACTTTAGGGGACCTACAGGCCGATCGCGATCACCGAGGGGTAACGATCTGGTCTCGACCATGCCTCCGCGGAGCCCGCAGAGGATGTGGGTCTTCAGCTCTCTGGCGGGATTTTCTTCGGCCTATCGGCATCAACACCGGCTTCCTTCCGTTGTTCCGGCGTGATGGGCGCCGGCGCGCCGGTGAGCGGGTCGACACCCCCGCCCGACTTGGGGAAGGCGATCACGTCGCGGATCGAGTCGGTGCCGGCGAGCAGCGCCACGATGCGGTCCCAGCCGAAGGCGATACCGCCGTGCGGCGGGGCGCCGTAGGCGAACGCGTCGAGGAGGAAGCCGAACTTCTCCTGCGCCCGCTCCTCGTCGAGACCCATCACCGCGAAGACCCGCTCCTGGACGTCGCGGCGGTGGATACGGATCGACCCGCCCCCGATCTCGTTGCCGTTGCACACGATGTCGTAGGCCCACGCCAGAGCCGAGCCGGGGTCTGCGTCGAAGGCCCGGAGGTCCTGGGGCGAGGTGAACGCGTGGTGGACGGCCGTCCAGGCCCCGCTCCCCACGGTGACCTCCCCGGCTGCCGTGGCCTCGTCTGCGGGCTCGAACAGGGGCGCGTCCACCACCCACAGGAAGCTCCAGGCCGACTCGTCCACCAGGCCGCCGCGGCGGCCGATCTCCAGGCGAGCGGCGCCGAGCAACCCCCGGCTCGGCTTGGCCGCACCGGCCGCGAAGAAGACGCAGTCACCCGGCGCCGCGCCCACGTGGTCGGCCAGACCGGCACGTTCGGCGTCGGTGAGGTTCTTGGCCACGGGACCACCCAGCTCGCCGTCCTCGCCCACGGTGACGTAGGCCAGCCCCCGCGCTCCGCGCTGCTTGGCCCACTCCTGCCAGGCGTCGAACTGCCGGCGAGGCTGGCTGCCGCCACCCGGCATGACGACCGCACCTACGTACGGCGCCTGGAACACCCGGAACGGCGTGTCGGCAAAGTACGCCGTGCAGTCGACCAGCTCCAGCCCCATCCGCAGATCGGGCTTGTCGGTGCCGTATCGCGCCATCGCCTCGGCGTAGGACATCCGCGGGATCGGCGTCGGCACCTCGTAGCCGACCAGCGCCCACACCGCGGCGAGCACCTGCTCGGCGACGGCGATCACGTCGTCCTGGTCCACGAAGCTCATCTCGATGTCGAGCTGGGTGAACTCCGGCTGCCGGTCGGCGCGGAAGTCCTCGTCGCGGTAGCAGCGCGCGATCTGGAAGTAGCGCTCCATCCCGGCCACCATGAGCAGCTGCTTGAACAGCTGCGGGCTCTGCGGCAGGGCGTACCAGCTGCCCGGCTGGAGCCGGGCCGGCACCAGGAAGTCCCGGGCACCCTCCGGCGTCGACCGGGTCAGGGTGGGGGTCTCGATCTCGACGAAGCCGGCGGCGTCGAGGACGTCGCGGGCCGCCTTGTTCACCCGGCTGCGCAGTCGCAGCGCCTGGGCCGGGCCCGTGCGGCGCAGGTCGAGGTAGCGGTGTCGCAGCCGCGCCTCCCTCCCACGTCGACGTGCTCGTCGATGGGGAAGGGCAGCGGGGCGGCCGGGTTGAGCACCTCCACGTCGCTGGCGATCACCTCGATCTCCCCGGTGGGGAGCTGCGGGTTGGCGTTGCCGTCCGCCGCAGCGCGACCTCGCCGGTGACCGTGAGGCAGTACTCGCTGCGCAGGCTGTGCGCCACCTCCTCGTCGCGGACCACCACCTGCACCACGCCCGACGCCTCCCGCAGGTCCAGGAAGGCCACCCCGCCGTGGTCGCGGCGCCGCGCCACCCACCCCGCCAGGGTCACGGTCTGGCCGGCGTGCTCGGCACGGAGAGCCCCGGCGTCGTGCGTGCGGATCACTGCTGCTCCTCGGTTCCGTCGGTGGGTACGGCGACGACGACCCGCGGTGCAGATCCTCGGCGGGCGGCGACCAGGCCGCTGGGTCGGCGACCACCTGGTCGCCGGACCGGATGTCCTTGACCTCGTGGCCGCCGTCGGACTGGGGGAACCAGACGTACGGGATGCCCCGGCGGTCGGCGTGGCGGATCTGCTTGCCGAACCTGTCGGCGGCAGGCGCCACCTCGGTGGGGACGCCCCGGCGGCGCAGCTGGTGGGCCACGGCCTCGCTGGCGGCCCGGGCTGCCTCGTCGCTCACGGCCACGAGCACGGCGCTCGGGACCGTGCGGCTGGCCGACAGCCCGGTCCGGGCCAGCAGCGGCACTAGCAGCCGGCTCACGCCCAACGAGATGCCGACGCCCGGGTAGGTCGTGCGGCCGTCGCTCGCCAGCGCGTCGTAGCGACCACCGCTGCAGATCGACCCCAGCGACTCGAAGCCGTCCAGCCGGGTCTCGTAGACGGTGCCGGTGTAGTAGTCCAGCCCTCGGGCGACGGCGAGGTCCGCCACGATCCGGACCCGCTCGGTCACCAGGTCGGCGCAGCCGTGCAACAGCGCTGCCAGCTCGTCCAGCCCCTCGTCCAGGAGCGGGTGCTGCACCCCCAGCGACCGGACGCGGGCCACGAACCCGTCGTCGGGGGTCGCGATGGTGGCGAGCTGGAGCACGCGATCGGCGTCGCCCTCGGCCAGCCCGGCCTCCGCGACCAGCAGGGCGCGCACCTGGTCGACCGACAGCTTGTCGAGCTTGTCGACCAGCCGCATCACCTCGTCGGGATCGGCGACGCCCAGGCCGGCGTAGAAGCCTTGGATGAGCTTGCGGTTGTTGACCTGGAGCCGGAAGCCGGGCAGGAAGTCCAGCCGGCCCAGGGCATCGAGCATCACGCGGGTGACCTCGACGTCGTGGTGGGCGGCGAGCCAGTCGCGGCCGATCACGTCGATGTCGGCCTGGGTGAACTCCCGGAACCGGCCCTCCTGGGGCCGCTCCCCTCCAGGCCCGTTGGATCTGGTAGCGGCGGAACAGAACTCCAGCCGCCCCGCGTTCTCCAGGACGTAGCGGGCGAACGGCACCGTGAGGTCGAAGTGCAGCCCGATGCCCGCGTGGCCACTGGCAGACTCCTCGTGCAGCCGGCGCAGCAGGTACACCTCCTTGGAGGTGTCCCCCTTACGCAGCAGCTGCTCGACCGGCTCCACGGCGCGGGTCTCCACGCTGGCGAAGCCGTGCAGCTCGAAGGTCTCGCGCAGCAGGTCGAGGACGCGCTGCTCGACCATCCGCTGCGCCGGCAGCAGCTCGGGGAACCCGCTCAGGGGCGTGGGCTTGGCCATGGGAGTCCGTCCGGGTCTCACAGTCCCCGAGTGACCGCGCCGGCGGAGCCGCCGGCGACCAGGTCCAGCAGGAACGGGTTGGTGGCGCGCTCGCGGCCGATCGAGGTCTGCTCCCCGTGCCCGGGCAGGACGACCACATCGTCGGGCAGGGTCAGCACCTTGTCACGCAGGCTGCGCAGCATCGTCGGGTGGTCACCCCGGGAGGTCGGTCCGGCCGATCGAGCCCGCGAAGAGCAGGTCACCGGAGAACAGCAGCTCGGAGATGCCAGCGCCGCCCGCGGCCGGGCCGTCGTACGGCGTGCGGTAGGTGACTGAGCCCTCGGTGTGCCCAGGCGTGTGGTCGACGACCACCCGCACACCGGCCAGCTCGAGCGCCTGCCCGTCGGCCAGCTCGCGCACGTCGTCGGGCTCCGCCCACGAGTGTCCGGGCCCCAGCAGCCCGCCGAGCATGGCTCGCGTCTCGCGGCCCATCCCGGCCGCCGGGTCGGTGAGCAGGTGCCGGTCGCTCGGATGGATGTACGCCGTGGCGTCGTAGGCCCCCGCGACCGGCGCCACGCACCACATGTGGTCGACGTGGCCGTGGGTGAGCAGCACGGCGACCGGCTTCAGCCGGTGCTCACGCACGACCTCCTCGACGCCGGCCGTGGCGTCCTTGCCGGGGTCGACGACGAGGCACTCGCTCCCCGGGCCGGTGGCCACGACGTAGCAGTTGGTGCCCCACGGACCCGCGGGGAAGCCGGCGATGAACACCCGCCGAGCCTACCGAGACCGTCGGCATGACTAACATGAGCCCCTGCGGGCGGACGGACGCCCGCGACAGGCCGCCGGGAGGCCGAGGGTGGAGGATGGCCAGGTGACGAGCCACGACTGGGGTCGGGTCGCCGAGGACGGCACCGTCTTCGTGCGCACCGCAGACGGTGAGCGGGTCGTCGGTCAGTATCCCGAGGGGTCGCCCGAGGAGGCGTTGAAGTTCTTCACCGACCGGTACGCCGCCTTGCAGTTCGAGGTCGAGCTGCTCGAGCAGCGGGTCCGCGCGGCCAAGCTCAGCCCCGACGACGCCCAGGGCTCGGTCGACACCGTGCGCGGCCAGGTGGTCGACGCGGCGGCGGTCGGCGACCTGGCCGGCCTAGAGTCCCGGCTCGACGCCCTCGCTCCCGTGATCGCCGAGCAGCGCGAGGCCCGCAAGGCCGAGCGCGCCGCGCGGGTGGCCGAGTCCAAGGTGGAGAAGGAGCAGATCGTCGTCGAGGCCGAGCAGATCGCCGAGGGCTCGGACTGGCGCAACGGCGCCAACCGGCTGCGCCAGCTGCTGGACCGGTGGAAGGCGCTGCCCCGGCTGGACCGCGGGACCGACGACGCCCTGTGGCGTCGGTTCTCCTCCGCTCGCACCACCTACACCCGTCGCCGCAAGGTGCACTTCGCCGAGCAGAACGAGAAGCGCGAGGGCGCGCGGAGCGTGAAGGAACGGCTGGCCGGCGAGGCCGAGTCGCTGGCGAGCTCCACCGAGTGGGGCCCGACCTCGGGTCGGTTCCGCGACCTGATGCGGGAGTGGAAGGCCGCCGGCCCGGCGCCGCGCGACGTGGACGAGAGGCTCTGGCAGCGCTTCCGCGGCGCGCAGGACGCCTTCTTCGCCGCGCGGGACGCCGCCAGCGCCGCACAGGACCAGGAGTTCGCGGCGAACGCCGCAGCCAAGGAACAGCTGCTGGCCGAGGCCGAGGCCCTGGTCCCGGTCACCGACCTGGACGCCGCCAAGCGCGCCTTCCGCGACATCGCGGAGCGCTGGGACGCCGCAGGCAAGGTGCCCCGCGACCGGATCAAGGAGCTGGAGGGCCGCATCCGCAAGGTCGAGCAGGCCATCCGCGGCCTGGAGGACGAGCAGTGGCGCCGGTCGGACCCCGAGAAGTCCCGCCGCGCCGACGACATGGTGAGCAAGCTCGAGGCGGCGATCGCCAAGGTCGAGGCCGACCTGGAGGCCGCCCGCGCCGCCGGTCAGCAGCCCCGGGTGGTGGAGCTGGAGCAGGACCTCGCGTCCCGCCAGTCCTTCCTGGAGGCCGCGCGCCGGGCCTCGGCGGAGTTCTCCGGGTGACGACCCTGGTCGCCGGCCGCTACTGCGTGACCCGGTAGGCGTCGAACACGCCGTTCACCCCGCGCACCGCGCGCAGCACCGTGTCGAGGTGCTTGGCGTCGGCCATCTCGAAGGTGAACCGGCTCTTGGCGACCCGGTCGCGGGTCGTGGTCAGGGTCGCCGACAGGATGTTCACGTGCGCGTCCGACAGCGCCATCGTGATGTCGGAGAGCAGCCGGGCGCGGTCCAGCGCCTCGACCTGGATGTTGACGAGGAACGTCGACTGCGCCGTCGGGGCCCACTCCACCTCGAGCACCCGCTCGGGCTGGGCCTGCAGGGAGGCGGCGTTGGTGCAGTCGGTGCGGTGGACGGAGACGCCCCCACCCTTGGTGACGAAACCCATGATGGCGTCCGGGGGCACCGGCGTGCAGCACTTGGCGAGCTTGACCCAGACATCGCCGGCGCCCTTGACCACGACCCCGGACTCGCCACCCGCGGCGGTGGTACGCCGGCTCCGGCGGCCGGTGATCGTCACGGCCTCGGCCAGGTCCTCGGCCGCGCCCTCGTCGCCGCCGTGCAGGTCGAGGACGCGGCGGACCACCGCTTGCGCGCTGATGTTGCCCTCGCCGACCGCGGCGTAGAGCGCGGACACGTCGGCGAGCGCGAAGTGCTGCGCGACCAGGGTCAGCGACTCGTGGGTGAGCACTCGCTTGAGGGCCATGCCCTCCTTGCGCATCAGCCGGACGATCTGGTCCTTGCCGCGCTCGATCGCCTCCTCGCGCCGCTCCTTGGTGAACCACTGGCGGATCTTGGACTTGGCCCGTGACGACTTCACGAAGCCGAGCCAGTCGCGCGACGGGCCGGCGTCGGGGTTCTTGGAGGTGAAGACCTCGACGACGTCGCCGTTGTCGAGGGTGGACTCCAAGGCACCAGCCGGCCGTTCACCCGCGCCCCGATGGTGTGGTGGCCCACCTCGGTGTGGACGGCGTAGGCGAAGTCCACGGGGGTGGCCCCGACCGGCAGCGCGATGACGTCACCACGCGGGGTGAAGACGTACACCTCGGCGCGGTTGATCTCGAAGCGCAGCGACTCCAGGAACTCGCCGGGATCCTCGACGTCGCTCTGCCAGTCGAGCAGCTGCCGCACCCAGGCCATGTCGTCCAGGTCGCCTCGCTTCTCGGTGTCGACGCCGCTGCGGCCGTTCTCCTTGTACTTCCAGTGCGCGGCGACGCCGTACTCCGCACGGCGGTGCATGGCGTAGGTGCGGATCTGCATCTCGACGGCCTTGCCCTGCGGCCCGATGACCGTCGTGTGCAGCGACTGGTACATGTTGAACTTCGGGATCGCCACGTAGTCCTTGAAGCGCCCGAGGACCGGGTTCCAGCGCGCGTGCAGGACCCCCAGTGCGGCGTAGCAGTCCCGCTCGGCCTCGACGAGGATGCGGATGCCCACCAGGTCGTGGATGTCGGTGAACTCGCGGCCGCCGACGATCATCTTCTGGTAGATCGAGTAGTAGTGCTTGGGCCGCCCGGTCACCGTGGCCTTGATCTTGGCGTCCTTGAGGTCCTGCTCCACCTGGCTGATGACCTCGGCCAGGAACTGGTCGCGCGAGGGCGCCCGCTCGGCGACCAGCCGCACGATCTCGTCGTAGATCTTGGGGTGCAGCGTGGCGAAGGCGAGGTCCTCGAGCTCCCACTTGAGGGTGTTCATGCCCAGCCGGTGGGCCAGCGGAGCGTAGATGTCGAGGGTCTCGCGGGCCTTGCGCTCCTGGGTCTCGCGCTTGACGTAGCGCAGCGTGCGCATGTTGTGCAGCCGGTCGGCCAGCTTGATGACCAGGACCCGGATGTCACGGGCCATCGCGACGATCATCTTGCGGATCGTCTCGGCCTCGGCTGTCTCGCCGTAGGAGACCTTGTCGAGCTTGGTCACCCCGTCGACCAGGCCCGCGACCTCGTCACCGAAGTCGGCGCGCAGCTGGTCGAGGGTGTAGGGCGTGTCCTCCACGGTGTCGTGCAGCAGCGCCGCGACGAGCGTCGGCTCGGTCATGCCGATGTCGGCGAGGATCGTCGTGACGGCGAGCGGGTGGGTGATGTAGGGGTCGCCGCTCTTGCGCATCTGCGCGCCGTGCATGCTCTCGGCGGTCTGGTAGGCCCGCTCGAGCAGTGCCAGGTCGGCCTTGGGGTGGTTGGCCCGCACGGCGTTGAACAGCGCCTCCAGCACCGGGTTGGCCTGCTGCTTGGTGCCGATCCGGGCGATCCGGGCGCGCATCCCACGAGAGGCGAGCACGGGCTCGAGCACGCGCTCCCGCACCCGCGGAGTCGTGCTCTCGTCGCTCATTGACCCAGTCTAGATTGACCGGTCCAGTCAGGGGCGACCAGCCGGCCCGCGGCCGTCAGACGCCGGCGATCGCGGTGAACGGGATCCCGTCCACGGCTGCCCGGCCGGGCAGCGCGGTGAGCTCCATGAGCACCGCCACGGCATGAGTGACGCCGCCGCAGCGCTCGACCAGCTCGCGGGTGGCGCGCACCGTGCCGCCGGTGGCGAGCACGTCGTCGACGAGCAGCACCCGCTCCCCCGGCGCGATCGCGTCTCGGTGGATCTCCAGCGTCGCCTCGCCGTACTCGAGCGCGTAGGAGACGGCGTAGGTCTCCCTCGGGAGCTTGCCCGCCTTGCGCACGGGAACGAAGCCGACACCGAGGGCGAGGGCGACCGGCGCCCCGAGGATGAACCCGCGCGACTCCATGCCCACGACCTTGTCGACGGCCGAGGCGCCGGACTCGTCCCGACCGGCGTCGGCCAGCGCCTGCATCACGTCGGTGAACGCCGTGTGGTCGGCCAACAGCGGGGTGATGTCCTTGAAGACGATGCCCGGGTCGGGGAAGTCGGGCACGTCGACGACGAGGCGGTGCATCTCCTCGCGGGCCGACTCCAGGCTCATCGCTGCTCACTTCCCTCGGGAGACTGTGTCAATTCCAGTGTGGTCACTTCAACGGGTCACTTCTTGGCCCGCTTCGCGCGGGACTCGCGCTTGGGCTGCGCGCGCCCGGCCGAGGCGCTCTCCTCCACCGGCGCCTGGCTGGGCGCTGGGGTGCGCCCACGCCCGGCGGAGGGCGTGCGGCGTACGACGGGCGCGCCGGCGCTGCCCTCGGGCGAGCGAGCGCCGGGGTCGGGCACGGTAGCGCCAGTGCGACGCGCGGCGGGCCGGCCGGCGTCGGACGGCGCCTCGCCCGGCTCGTCGTAGACCGGCATGTCCTCGCTGAACACCGGCACCTGCGCGTAGCGGTCGGCCTGGTGGCGCCGCCGCGCCTTGGCCCTCCGGTCGGACTCCTGGATGGTGCTCTCGGCGCCCTTCATGTGCGCCACCAGCGGGGTGGCGATGAAGATCGAGGAGTAGGCACCGGCCGCCATCCCGACGAACAGCGCGAGGGCGAGGTCCTTGAGCGACCCCGAGCCGAGCTTGGTGACGCCCATGTAAAGGATGGCGCCGACCGGGATCAGGGCGACCAGCGAGGTGTTGATCGAGCGCACCAGCGTCTGGTTGACCGCGAGGTTGGCGGCCTCGGCGTAGGTCTGGTGGGTGCGGCGGAGGTTCTTGGTGTTCTCCCGCACCTTGTCGAAGACGACGACCGTGTCGTAGAGCGAGAAGCCGAGGATCGTCAGCACACCGGTGACGGTGGCCGGGGTGACCTCGAAGCCGGACCAGGCGTAGACGCCCACGGTGATGATCACGTCGTGCGCGAGGGCGACGATGGCCGCGACCGACATCTTCCACTCGCGGAAGTACGCCCAGATGAACAGCACCACCAGGACCAGGAAGACGACCAGGCCGGTCGCGGAGCGCTTCGCCACCTCCTGACCCCAGATGGGGACGATCTCGGTCTGGCTGAGGGCGTTTCGATCCACCCCCAGCGTGCTGGTGATCGCGTCGGCCACCTGCGCCCGCTCGTCGGTCGAGAGCGGCTGGGTCTGCACGATGATCGCCGTGTCGCCCGAAGTGGTCGCCGTCGGCGCCGCGGCGTTCTTGATGCCGGTGCCGGCGACGGCCTCGCGCACCTTGTCGGCGTTGGCCTGCGTGACCTGGCCGGCCGGGACCGTGACCTTGTACTCGGCGCCACCGACGAACTCAATGCCCGGGTCGAGGCCGCGGACCTGAAGGCCGAGGACGGCCAGCACGACGATGAGGCCGGACATGGCGTACCACAGCCACCGACGGCCGACGAAGTTGATCGAGCGCTCGCCGCTGTAGAGCTGCTGTCCGAGCCGGGAGATCTTGCTCATCAGGCCCTCCTCCTGCCGGCAGGGCATCCAGACCGAGGTTCTCGGCGTCGAGGCCCGACAGCTTGTGCCCGCGGTTGAAGAAGGCGAACCGGCCCAGCCAGGACACCAGCGGGTGGGTGAACCAGAAGAAGACCACGAGGTCGATGAGCGTCGACAGGCCGAGGGCGAAGGCGAACCCGCGCACCACGCCCGCGGCGAATACGTAGAGGACCCCGGCGGCCAGCAGCGAGACGGTGTCGGCGGCGACGCAGGTGCGCCACGCGCGCTTCCAGCCGGCCTCGACCGCGACGCGCATGGACTTGCCGTCCCGCATCTCGTCGCGCATCCGCTCGAAGTAGACGATGAAGGAGTCCGCGGTGATGCCGACGGCCACGATGAGACCGGCGATGCCCGGCAGCGTGAGCGTGAAGCCCGCGGTCTTGCTGAGCAGCAGCACCAGTCCGTAGGTGAGGGCGGCCGCGACGATCAGCGACGCGATCACCACCAGGCCCAGGCCGCGGTAGTAGAACAGCGCGTAGATCATCACCAGGATCAGCCCGGCCAACCCCGCGATGATGCCGGCGCGCAGCTGGTCCCCCGCCAGGGTGGGCCCGATGACCTCGGTGGTCGGGTCGGACTGGAACGCGATCGGCAGCGACCCGAACTTCAGGCTGGTGGCCAGGCTGCGGGCCGACTCCTCGGTGAAGTTGCCCGTGATCTGCGCCTGCCCGTTGAGGATGGTGCCGGTGAAGCCGGGTGCGGAGATCACCTTGCCGTCGAGCACGATGGCGAACTGCTTGTCGGTGTTGACCATCGCCGTCGAGAGGTCCGCGAAGACCTGCGTGCCGGTCTTGTCGAGGTCCAGCGTGACCACCCAGCTCACCTGCTGCTGCGGGATCTGGGCGCTGGCGTTGGTGAGGTTGGTGCCCTCCAGCGCCGCGGCCGACAGCAGGAACTTGTTGCCGTTGCCGTCGCAGGTGATCAGCGGCTCGGCCGGGTTGTCAGCGGTGGGTGGGGTCGCCGTACCCGCCTCGGGGCAGGTGTACTTGTCGAACTTGTCCACCCAGTCCTGGGGCGGGTTCGCCGCCCAGGCGAGGAGCTCGGCGGTCTTGGCCTTGGCATCGATCGCCGTGCCCGGAGACGCCGAGGGTGTCGCCGACGGCGACGTCTCTGCACTCGGGCTGGGCTGGTCGGTGGCCGGCGGGCTGGCGGTCTTGGACGGCTTCAGCTTCGATCCGGGGTACGCCGGACGCGGCGCCGGCGTGCCGGAGTCGGAGGCCGACGCGGTGTCGGACGGGGTCGCCGCGGGGGACGCCGAGTCGCTCGCGTTCCCGTTCGGAGCGGCGGACTCCGACGGGGTGGGCAGCAGCACGCCGGCCCCGACCGAGGGGCTCGGCGAGGTCGCGGACCCGCCCGAGGCGGCGGAGCTGGCGACCAGCCGGAACCGCAGCTGAGCCTGCCGCTTGACGGTCTCTTCGAGGTCCGGACGGCTCTTGCCGGGGATCTCGACGATGACGTACCGGTTGCCCTGGGTGGTCCCCACCGCCTCGGTGAAGCCGGACCCCTTGACGCGCGAGTCGATGATCGCGGCGGCCTCGGCGAGGTTCTCCGGGTCGATGTTGGCCCCGCGGGCGGTCAGCTGGATCCGCGTGCCGCCCTGGAGGTCGAGACCGAGCTCGGGCTTCCACGTGCCGGCGAGGGCAACGAGCCCGTAGGTGATGAGCACCCCGAGGAAGAAGACCGCGAGGGTCCGCCCCGGCCGTGACTGGGAGCGCGCCACTCAGTCCTCCTCGGTGGACGTCGTCCGCGCACCCGGCTCGACCACGCGGGCCACGGCGCCGCGAGCGACGGTGAGGACGGTCCCTGCGGAGACCTCCACCTGGGCCCGATCGTCCTCGATCGCGCGCAGGGTGCCGTAGATGCCAGAGCTCAGCATGATCCGGTCGCCGGGATGGAGCGAGGCCTGGAGCTCGGCGAGCGCACGGTTCCGGCGCTGCGCGGGCCGGATCAGCAGCAGCCAGAACAGCAGCAGCACCCAGCAGGGGCAGGAGGAGGCGTACTCCTTCACGCGTGACAACCTCTCGAACGTCTCGTGGGTCTGCCGGCCACCGCCACGAGGCGGGCCAGCCAACGGTGCAGTCTAGCCGCGACCCCTCGCGACCGAGGAACCGCCGCGGACTCGGGGCGTCGGCCCGGGCGTACGCCCGCCGGGGACACGGGCGAACGCCCGCCGGTGGTTCGCTCAGTCGTCGAAGAGCGTGTCGTCGGCCACCTGGGCCTCGGCCGCCGCGGGGACGGCGAGGCCGAGGTGCCGCCAGGCGGACGGCGTGGCGATGCGACCCCGCGGGGTGCGGGCGAGGAAGCCGCTGCGGACGAGGAACGGCTCGGCCACCTCCTCGACTGTCTCGCGCTCCTCGCCCACGGCCACCGCCAGGGTCGAGACCCCGACCGGCCCGCCACCGAAGCGCCGGCAGAGGACGTCGATGACGGCGCGGTCGAGACGGTCCAGCCCACACTCGTCGACCTCGTAGAGCTCCAGCGCCGCCCGCGAGACCGGCAGCGTGACCACCCCGTCGGCCCGGACCTGGGCGAAGTCGCGCACCCGACGCAGCAGCCGGTTCGCGATCCGCGGCGTGCCGCGGGAGCGGGAGGCGATCTCGCTGGCGCCGTCGTCGGTCAGCCTGACGCCGAGCAGGCTCGCGGAGCGGTGGATGATCTGGTCCAGCTCGCCCGCCTCGTAAAACTCCAGGTGGGCGGTGAAGCCGAACCGGTCACGCAGCGGCCCCGGCAGCAGCCCGGCCCGCGTGGTCGCCCCGACCAGGGTGAACGGCGGGATCTCCAAGGGGATCGCCGTGGCGCCCGGCCCCTTCCCGATGACGACGTCCACCCGGAAGTCCTCCATCGCCATGTAGAGCATCTCCTCCGCCGGCCGAGACATCCGGTGGATCTCGTCGACGAACAGCACGTCGCCGTCGTTGAGTCCCGACAGGATCGCCGCCAGGTCGCCGGCGTGGGTGATCGCGGGCCCGCTGGTGAGCCGGAGCGGGACGCTCATCTCGTGGGCGATGATCATCGCGAGCGTGGTCTTGCCGAGCCCGGGCGGCCCGGAGAGCAGCACGTGGTCGGGGGCGCGACCGCGGTTGCGGGCGGCCTCGAGCACCAGGCCCAGCTGCTCGCGCACCCGCCCTGGCCGACGACCTCGTCCAGGCTGCGCGGGCGCAGCGCCGCCTCGATGGTGCGCTCGTCGCCGTCTGCCTCGGCGGCGGTGAGCGACACCAGGTGGGCCTCCTCGGCGGCGTCGAGCCGGTCGTCGTACGACATGGACGCGCCCTCCTCAGGCCTTGCTCAGCGTGCGCAGGGCGGCGCGCAGCAGAGCGCCCACGTCGGCGGAGGCATCCGGCTCCCCAACCCGGTCGGCGGCCACGGTCCCGACGGCACGCTCTGCCTCCTTCGCCGACCAGCCGAGCCCGACCAGCCCCTGGTGCACCTGGTCCCGCCAGCCCCCGGACCCGCCGGCCGCGGGCTCACCGCCCCGACCGCGGCCCACTGGGGCGCCGAGCCGGTCGCGCAGCTCGAGGATGATCCGCTGGGCGCCCTTCTGGCCGATGCCGGGGACGCGGGTCAGGGTGGAGACGTCCTCCCCCGAGACCGCGGCGCGGAGGTCGTCCGGAGTGAGGACGGCGAGCATCGCCTGCGCGAGCTTGGGGCCGACGCCGGACGCGGTCTGCACCAGCTCGAAGGTCGTCTTCTCGTCCTCGTCGAGGAAGCCGAACAGAGTGAGGGAGTCCTCGCGCACCACCATGGACGTGGGCAGGGTGGCTGGCTGGCCCGGCCGGAGGGTCGCGAGCGTGCCCGGCGTGCACTGCAGCTCCAGGCCCACGCCGCCGACCTCGACCACCGCGCTGGTGAGGGTGACGGCGGCGATCTCACCGCGCACGAAGGCGATCATCGGGACCTCCCGGCCAGGGCGCGGCGCTGCTTGGCGACCGCCTCGTCGAGGCGGGCCTGGGCGCCGCCGCGCCAGATGTGCGTGATGGCCAGCGCGACGGCATCGGCCGCGTCGGCGGGGTGGGCGGGGCGTCGAGCCGCAGGATCCGGGCGACCATGGCGCCCACCTGGGCCTTGCCGGCCCGCCCGCTGCCGGAGACCGCGGCCTTCACCTCGCTGGGGGTGTGCAGCGCCAGGGGCAGGCCGCGCCGGGCGGCGGCCACCATGGCGATCCCGCTCGCCTGGGCGGTGCCCATGATCGTGCTGGAGTCCGACCGCGCGAAGACCCGCTCGACCGCGACGGCGTCGGGGCGTACTCGTCCAGCCAGGCCTCGATGCCCCGCTCGATGGTGACCAGGCGGCTCGCCACGGGCTGGTCAGCGGAGGTCCGCAGGACGTTGACGTCGACCAGCGTGAGTGGCCGTCCAACGCTTCCTCGACCACACCGAGGCCGCAGCGGGTCAGCCCGGGGTCAATGCCCAGCACCCGCATGCGCGGCTCCTCCCGGCGTCTGTCGCCACTGGTGGCGTCCGAACGTGTGTTCGGCTGCCACCGTAGCCGCCCCGCCGCCTCACCCGGCGTACGACACGCCCGGGCGGCCCGCCCCCGCCGTGGGCGGGCCCGGTCACAGCTTCATCATGAGAAGTCGTTGGAGTGTCACATCACACGGCATGCTTGCCGGGTGAAGTGACACTCCAACCACATACCTTGATGAAGCGGAGGTCCACTCACGCCACCCGGACCGGCCGAGGTCTGCCCTCGGCCGGGTCAGTCCTCGACATCGGCGAGCACGTCGTCGGGGATGTCGGCGTTGGAGTAGACGTTCTGCACGTCGTCGCAGTCCTCCAGGGCATCGACCAGCCGGGTGAGCTTCGAGTCGGCGTCCTGGTCGAGCTCCACCTCCAGGTCCGGCACGAACTCCGCCTCCGCGGAGTCGTAGTCCAGACCCGCGGCCTGCAGGGCGCTGCGGACGGCGACCAGGTCGGTCGCCTCGCTGATCACCTCGATGGACTCACCCAGGTCGCTGACGTCCTCCGCCCCGGCGTCGAGCGCGGCCTCCAGGACGTCGTCCTCCGAGACGGTCCGCCCCTCCTGGTCGACGGGGACGATGACCACGCCCTTGCGGTTGAAGAGGAAGGACACCGAGCCGGGGTCGGCCAGCGACCCGCCGTTGCGGGTCATGGCGGTGCGGACCTCCATGGCGGCACGGTTCTTGTTGTCGGTGAGGCACTCGATGAGCAGGGCCACCCCGGACGGGCCGTAGCCCTCGTACATGATCGTCTGGTAGTCCGCTCCCCCGGCCTCCGCGCCCGACCCGCGCTTGACCGCGCGGTCGATGTTGTCGTTGGGGACCGACGACTTCTTGGCCTTCTGGATCGCGTCGTAGAGCGTCGGGTTGCCGGTCGGGTCGCCCCCGCCCATCTTGGCCGCAACCTCGATGTTCTTGATCAGCTTCGCGAACAGCTTGCCGCGCCGCGCGTCAATCACGGCCTTCTTGTGCTTGGTGGTCGCCCACTTGGAGTGGCCAGACATGCGTCCTCTTCTTGCCTGTCGTTGCGTGGTTGCGTACGTCGGGTGGCCGCGACCGGGTGTCAGCGACTGCGCACGAGCACCACGAAGAGCTCGTGGACCCTCGGGTCGCCGCCCACCTCGGGGTGGAACGACGTCGCCATCAGGTGACCCTGCCGGACCGCGACGATCCTACCGGCGGCGGGACCCGCGGACACCCGGGCGTGCACCTCGACCTCCGGCCCCACCTCCTCCACCCACGGTGCGCGGATGAAGATCGCGTGCACGGGGCGATCGAGGCCGGCGAAGTCCAGGTCGCCCTCGAAGGAGTCGACCTGGCGTCCGAAGGCGTTGCGCCGCACGGTGATGTCGAGTCCGCCGATGGTCTCCTGACCGGGGATCCCGTCGGTGATCCGGTCGGCGAGCATGATCATCCCCGCGCAGGTGCCGAAGGTCGGCATGCCCGTCTTGACCCGGTCCCGCAGCGGCTCGAGCAGCTCGAAGGTGCGCGCCAGCTTCCACATCGTCGTCGACTCGCCCCCGGGGATGACGAACCCGTCGCACCGGGCCAGCTCCTCCGGCCGGCGCACCGGCAGCGCGGGCACGCCGAGGGAGGCGAGCACCGTGAGATGCTCGCGAACGTCTCCTTGCAGGGCGAAGACGCCGATCGTCGGCTCAGTCGTCACTCGGTCGGCCTCCGTGGTCACCAGCGGTGCGGGACGGCCGCCTTCACCAGCCGCGCTCGGCGAGCCGGTGCGGCTGGGGGATGTCCTCGACGTTGATGCCGACCATGGCCTCACCGAGCCCGCGGGAGACCTTGGCCACGACGTCGGGGTCGTCGAAGAACGTCGTCGCCTTGACGATCGCCTCGGCCCGCTGGGCCGGGTTGCCGGACTTGAAGATACCCGAGCCCACGAAGACGCCCTCGGCGCCGAGCTGCCTCATCATCGCGGCGTCCGCGGGGGTCGCGATGCCGCCCGCGGTGAAGAGCACCACCGGGAGCTTGCCGGTCTCGGCGACCTCCTTGACCAGGTCGTACGGCGCCTGGAGCTCCTTCGCGGCGACGTACAGCTCGTCGGCCGCGAGGCTCTGCAGCCGCCGGATGGCCCCGCGGATGGACCGCATGTGGGTGACGGCGTTCGACACGTCGCCGGTGCCCGCCTCGCCCTTGGAGCGGATCATCGCGGCGCCCTCGGTGAGGCGGCGCAGCGCCTCGCCCAGGTTGGTGGCCCCGCACACGAAGGGCACGGTGAACGCCCACTTGTCGATGTGGTGGGAGTAGTCGGCGGGCGTCAGCACCTCCGACTCGTCGATGTAGTCCACGCCCAGGCTCTGCAGCACCTGCGCCTCGGCGAAGTGGCCGATCCGGGCCTTGGCCATCACCGGGATGGACACCGCCGCGACGATCCCGTCGATCATGTCGGGGTCGCTCATCCGCGAGACGCCGCCCTGGGCCCGGATGTCGGTGGGGACCCGCTCGAGCGCCATCACGGCGACGGCACCGGCGTCCTCGGCGATCTTGGCCTGCTCGGGGGTGACCACGTCCATGATCACGCCGCCCTTGAGCATCTCGGCCATGCCCCGCTTCACGGGGGTGGTGCCGACGGCAGGCAGGGACTCGGCGGGCTTCTCAGACATGCTCCCATCGTACGTCGGTGCGAGGGTGCGACGTGATTCGGCGAGAGCCGACGAGACGGCCCGTGAGACCGAGCGCGAGCAGCGCATTGGCCCGGCTCAGGCCTCGGCAGCCAGGGCCTGCCGCCGCACGACCCAGATCCGCTGCACCACCGTGATCGTGCTCGCCAGGGCGAGCGCCCACAAGGCGACGTACAGCAGCACGGGCAGGTGCACCAGGGCGCTGAGGCCGGTCATCACGAGGATCCCGACCAGCCGGTCGGCCCGCTCGGCGATGCCGACGTTCGCCTGGAAGCCGAGGGCCTCGGCGCGCGCCCGGGCGTACGACGTCACCGCCCCCATCACCAGACAGACCAGGGCCAGCACCAGGTAGAGCCAGGAGTCGCCCGGGCCGGCGAAGTAGAGCACCAGCCCGGAGAAGACGGCCGCGTCACCCAGCCGGTCGAGCGTGGAGTCCAAGAAGGCGCCGAAGGGGCTGGTCCGGCCCGACTGCCGTGCCATGTAGCCGTCGATCAGGTCGCTGAAGACGAACGCCGTGATCACGAGGACGCCGACGAGCAGCTGGCCGCGCGGGAAGAACCACAGCGCCGCCGCGGAGACGCCGAGCGTGCCCACGAGCGTCACGACGTCCGGGCTCACCCCCAGCCGGAGCAGCAGGCCGCCGATGGGCGCGGCGATGACCTTGGTCCAGAAGGCGCGGAAGTGGTCCATCATGGCGAGTGCAGCGTAGCCGGGCGCGGCCCTGCGGCCGCACCGGGCCGTCGACCGGGATCGGGCTCAGCGAGCCAGCGCCGGCGCGTCGACGGAGCCGAGCTGGCGCAGCGCCCCGACGGGGTCGGCCAGCAGCGGCGCGAAGGCGAGCTCGGCCGCACCCCGCCAGGGTGAGTCCGGCCCGAACTCCGAGGCTCGGATGATCACGTCGGAGCGCGGCGACATCAGCGCCCACCTGTCCAGCACGGAGTTGACCTTGTCCTGGCGGGCCTGCCAGACGGCGGCCAGGGTGCCGCCCAGCACGATGATCTCGGGGTTGAACACGTTGATGACGGCCCGGAGCCCCACCCCGAGCCAGTAGCCGACCTCGTCCAGGGCATCGGAGGCGCGGCGGTCGCCGGCCTCGCTGGCCGCGATCACCTCGGCCACGCCCGCGGGACCGCCGCCGGGGAGCCGGCCAGCCTTGGTGAGCAGGTTGTTCTCACCGACCTTCATCTCCCAGCAGCCGACGTTGCCGCAGCGGCAGCGCTCGGTGGTGGTGTTGTCGACGAGCAGGTGACCGACCTCGCCGGCGTACCCTCGCCACCCGGTGAGGGGCGTTCCGCCCACGAGGAAGCCGCCGCCGACGCCGACGCTGCCGCTGAGGTAGCCGACGTCGGTGTGGCCGGCCGCCGCACCCCGCACCTGCTCGCCGAGGACACCGAGGTTGGCGTCGTTGCCCGTCGAGACCGGCAGCCCGAGCCGCTCGGAGAGCTGCTGGGTGAACGGCTGGTCGACCCAGCCGAGGTTGGGGGCGAAGCGCACCATGCCGTCGGAGGCGCGCACGGCGCCCGGGACGGCCACGCCGACGCCGACGGTGCGCACGTGTCGGTCGGTCAGGATCTCCCCCACCATCTGCGCCACCGAGTCGATGACGTGGCCCACCTCGTGCTCCCCGGGTGGTGGGCGCGTTCGCGGCGCTCGAGCACCGCGCCGCCGAGGGCCACCGTCGCCACGACGATCCGGTCGACCCCGATGTCGACGCCGACGGCGACGTTGTCCGCGCGCGGCGACACGACGTGCGAGGGGCGGCCCGAGCGGCCGGACACGGTCGGCGTCGACTCCGTCACCAGCCTGAGCTCCTCGAGCGTTGCGGCCAGGTCGCGGATGGTGCTGCGGTTGAGCCCCAGCTCCCGGGTCAGGACGGCGCGCGAGGTGGGGCCGGAGACGTGCACGCGGGTGAGGAGCTGGCTGAGGTTGTTGCGGCGCAGCTCCTCCGGCCCGAGTCCCGTCCCCGCAGCCACCCTAGACCCGTCCCGAGGCGGCGGCCTGCCGCCGGCTGATCGCGTCGACGCTCGCGGCGACGAGCAGCACCAGACCGGTGATGATGTAGATGTTGCCGGTCGACTGCCGCAGCAGTCCCATGCCGTTGGCGATGACCGCCACCACGAGCCCGCCGATGACCGCGTCGGTGACCCGGCCCTTCCCGCCGAACAGACTGGTGCCGCCGATGACGGCCGCGCCCACCGCGTAGAGCAGGGTGGAGGCGCCACCGGTGACCGGCGAGACGGAGTTGTCGCGGCTGGCGATCAGCACTCCCGCAAGGGCGGCGATCGTCGAGCTCATCACGAAGCAGGACAGCTTGATGCCCGGCACGTTGATGCCGGCCCTGCGCGCCGCCTCGGCGTTGCCGCCGACGGCGTAGATGTGCCGCCCCCAGGCCGTGCGGTTGAGCAGGAAGGTCAGCACGACCACCAGCCCGAGGATGATGGCGGCGACGATCGGCACGCCCTTGATCGACTTCAGGCCCGGGTTGGGGCTGCGCTCGATGGAGAGGTAGGTGACCGCCGCGACCACCAGGATGGTCAGCCCGAGCGTCTTGAGCAGCCAGAGCAGCATCGGCTGGCTGTCCAGGCCCGCCGCCTGCCGGCGCCGGTTGGAGAAGAAGGTGAAGGTGGCGTACGCCGCCAGCCCGGCCACGGTGATGGCCCAGCCGAGCCAGACCGGCATCGGGTTGTTGTTCATGGCCAGCACGAAGTCGTTGCGGTAGGCGATCGTCCCACCCTCCCCGATCATGACCAGCAGCACGCCCTGCAGGCCGAGGAAGAACGCCAAGGACACGACGAAGGACGGGATCCCCAGCCTCGCGACGAGGCTGCCGATGATCGCGCCGATGGCCGCGCCGGTCAGGGCCCCGGCCAGCAGGGAGGGCCCCCAGGGCATGTCGTGCCGAGTCATCACGATGCCGACGACGGCGGCCGCCGTCCCGCCGGTGAAGCCCGCGGACAGGTCGATCTCGCCGAGCAGCAGCACGAAGACCAGCCCCATCGCCAGCACCACCACCGCAGCGGACTGGTTGATCAGGTTGCCGAAGTTGAACGGGTCGGTGAAGCGGCCCGGCCGCAGCACCGAGAAGACGATGACCAGGACGACCAGGCCAAGCACGGCCGGCAGCGACCCGACGTCGCCCCCGCGGATCTTGACCAGGTAGTCGCGAGCGATGTCGCCCAGGCTCCCGCCGGAGCGGTGCTCCACCCCGGACTCGATGTGGTCGCTCATGCGCTCGCCTCCCCGCTGCCGGCAACCCGGCCGATGTTGCCGGAGCGGCCTCCGGTGATGAGCTCCACGACCTGGTTGCTCGTGACGTCGGCCCGCGGGACCTGCGCGACCATCTCGCCGAGGTAGAGCACGGCGATGTCGTCGGCCACCTGGAAGACGTCGTTGAGGTTGTGGCTGATCAAGATGACGGCCAGGCCGTTGTCGGCGAGCCGGCGCACCAGCCGCAGCACCTGCTCGGTCTGGGCGACGCCGAGAGCGGCCGTCGGCTCGTCGAGGATGACCAGCTTGGAGTTCCACAGCACCGCCCGGGCGATGGCCACGGTCTGGCGCTGGCCACCCGACAGCGACGCGACCGGCGTGCGGACGGACCGGAGGGTCCGCACCGACAGGCCGTCGAGCGTCTCACGGGCCCGCTTCTCCATGTCGTCCTCGTTGAGGATGCGGCTCTTGCGGACCTCGCGGCCGAGGAACATGTTGTGGACGACGTCGAGGTTGTCGCAGAGCGCGAGGTCCTGGTAGACGACCTCGATGCCGAGGGCGTTGGCGTCCTTGGGCCCGTGCACCTTCACCGGCGCACCTTCGAAGTGGTAGTCGCCGGAGTCGAACGCGTGGATGCCCGCGATGCCCTTGATCAGGGTGCTCTTGCCGGCGCCGTTGTCGCCGACGAGGGCGGTGACGTGGCCACGGCGGACGTCGAGGTCGACGCCGCGGAGCACGTGGACGGCTCCGAAGCTCTTCTGGATGCCGCGCAGGGTGAGAATCGGGTCAGTACTGGCGGAGGGCGCAGGGCTGGGGTCCACAGCCTGAGCGGTCATCGAGGCCTCCTCGGGTTGGTCCAGGTGTCGCAGAGTACGCCGGGTCGCGGGTGCGCGTCGCGAATGTCAGCCGTGGCCCGGCCGGCGCTGGGCGGGCCGGGCCACGGTCGTGGGTGGTGCGGACTACTGCACGCCGTACTTGGCGCAGGCCTTGGCGACCTTGCCGGTGCAGACGTCCGCGGCCGACTGGAAACCGTCCGCAATCACCTTGGCCACGGTGTCGGCCGTGATCCACTCCGGGATCGCGAGGGCCGACGGGACCTCCTGGTTGGTGACACTGTCCATCACCGAGCCGGTGGCCAGGGCGTCCGCAGCCGCCTGGTCGTCGTTGATCAGCGCGATCGCCAGCTTCGACGCGGCGTCGGCCTCGAGGTTGGTGTTCTTGTACACCGTGCCGGCCTGGTAGCCGAGCAGGATGTTCTGCAGACCCTCGACACTGGCATCCTGACCCGTGGTCGGGATCTTGCCGGCCAGACCCGCCGGCTTGAGGCGAGCGATCACGCCGCCGGCCATGGTGTCGTTGGCCACGACCGCGCCGTCGATCTTGCCCTTGTTGTCGGTCAGCATCTGCTCGAAGACCGTGCCGGCCTTGGTCGCGTCCCACTCACCGCTCTGGTCGCCCACGAGGGTGTAGTCGCCGGAGCCGATCTTGTCCTTGAGTGCGGCCTCGTAGCCGCTCTTGAACAGGGCCGCGTTGTTGTCGGTGGCCGCGCCGTTGACGTAGACGATGTTGGCCTTGGTCTTGCCCTCGGCGTCGAGCGCGGCGATCAGGCCGGTGCCCATCAGCTCGCCGACCTTCTCGTTGTCGAAGGACACGTAGTACGACGCGCCGCCGCCCAGCGTGAGCCGGTCGTAGTCGATGCTCTGGACGCCCGCGTCGGCCGCCTTCTTCAGGCAGGCAGAGCCGGAGTCGGAGTCGAGGTTGACGATCATCAGGACCTTGATGCCCTCACCGATCATCGTGTCGCAGAGCTGGCCGAACTTGGCCGTGTCGCCCTGGGCGTTCTGGATGTCGTAGGTGACCCCGGCCGCGTCGAACGCCGCCGAGAGGCTGGGCTTGTCGTTGGCCTCCCACCGAGGCGACGTGGTCGCGTCGGGCAGGATCACGCCGATGTCCACGGTGTCGCCACCGCCGCCGCCGCCGGTGTCGCCGCCGCTGGTGCCGCCGTCGTCGCCGCAGGCGGCGAGACCGAAGACGACCACGCTGGCCGCTGCCACAGAGGCGAGGCGCCGGGCGCCGTTGCTCCTGACCTTCCTGAGCATGTGTTCTCCTCGCAGGATGCTCTTGTGATGTGACAGGCATCACGGTGTATGTTGTGAGCAACAACTTAGTGAGGGACAAACCCGCGGCGCAAGGGCTAGGTGTCCTTGATTTGTTGTGAAACCTAACGAATTGGTCACGGTAACCGGAGCGCGGGAGTCTCGGCGGGAGAGGGGATTGTCATGAGCGGCACCGACTGGGCGAGCCTGACCCCGACTCGGGAGGACCGGTTCTCCTTCGGCCTCTGGACGGTGGGCTGGCAGGGCGTCGACGTGTTCGGCACCGCCATCCGCCCCCCGCTCGAGCCGACCGAGGCGATCCACCGGCTCTCCGAGCTCGGCGCCTACGGCATCACCTTCCACGACAACGACCTTTTCCCCTTCGACGCCGAGGCCGCCACCAGGGAGCGCGCGGTCACCGAGCTGCGCAAGGCCCTGGAGGAGACCGGGCTGATCGTGCCGATGGTGACGACCAACCTGTTCTCCCACCCGGTCTTCCGCGACGGGGGCTTCACCAACAACGACCGCGACGTGCGCCGCTTCGCCCTCCGCAAGGTCCTCGACCAGATCGACCTGGCCGCCGAGCTCGGGGCGAAGGTCTTCGTCGCCTGGGGCGGCCGCGAGGGCGCCGAGTCGGGCGCGGCCAAGGACGTCAAGGCGGCGCTGGACCGCTATGCCGAGGCGTTCAATCTGCTTGGCGGCTACGTCCTGGAGCAGGGCTACGACCTGCGCTTCGCCATCGAGCCCAAGCCCAACGAGCCGCGCGGCGACATCCTGCTCCCGACCGTGGGGCACGCGCTGGCGTTCATCAACGAGCTCGAGCACCCCGAGCTGGTCGGCCTCAACCCCGAGGTCGGGCACGAGGAGATGGCCTCGCTCAACTACGCCCACGGCCTGGCCCAGGCGCTGTGGCACGGCAAGCTCTTCCACATCGACCTCAACGGCCAGACCGGGCCGCGCTACGACCAGGACCTGCGCTTCGGGGCCGGCAACGCCCGCGGGGCCTTCTGGACCGTCGACATCGTCGAGCACGGCGGCTACGACGGTCCGCGGCACTTCGACTACAAGCCGCCCCGCACCGAGGACATGACCGGCGTCTGGGTCTCGGCTGCCGCGTGCATGCGCAACTACCTGATCCTGCGGGAGACGGTGCGCGCCTTCCGAGCCGATCCGGAAGTCCAGCAGGCGCTGCGCGAGGCCCGGGTCGACCAGCTCGCCGTCCCGACGATGGCCGCGGGCGAGACCCTCGCCGACCTGCGGGCCGAGGCGTTCGACCCCGACGAGGCCGGCCGCCGCGGGATGGCCTTCGAGGCGCTCGACCAGCTCGCGCTCGAGCACCTGTACGGCACTCGCGGCTGACCCGGGGCTTTGGTGACCCAGGAGCAGCGATGACCCTGGTGGCCGGGGTCGACTCGTCGACCCAGTCCTGCAAGGTGCTGGTGGTCGACGCCGACACCGGGGCGACCGTGCGCACGGGCCGGGCCGCCCACCCGGACGGCACCGAGGTCCACCCCGAAGCCTGGTGGGCGGCCCTGCAGGAGGCGGTGACCGCGGCCGGCGGCCTGGACGACGTCGCCGCCCTGGCCGTCGGCGGCCAGCAGCACGGCATGGTCTGCCTCGACCAGGACGGCGCCGTCGTCCGGCCGGCACTGCTGTGGAACGACACCCGCTCGGCCCAGGCCGCGGCGGACTTGGTCCGCGACCTCGGCGGGCCGGCCTGGGCCGAGGCGGTGGGCCTGGTGCCCGTGGCCTCCTTCACCCCACACCAAGCTTCGCTGGCTGGCCGAGCACGAGCCCGAGGCGGCCCGGCGGACGGCGGCGGTCTGCCTGCCCCACGACTGGCTGACCTGGCGGCTGCTCGGCGCCCCCGGCCTGGCCGGGCTGGTCACCGACCGCGGCGACGCCAGCGGCACCGGCTACTGGTCCGCGGCCACCGGGGAGTACCGGCGGGACCTGCTCGAGCTCGCCCTCGGTCACGACGCCACGCTGCCGCGCGTCCTCGGGCCCGCCGAGATGGCCGGGACCACCCCTGGTGGGGTTGTCGTCGGGCCGGGCACCGGCGACAACGCGGCCGCCGCGCTCGGGCTGTCCGCCGGCCCCGGCGACGTGATCGTGTCGATCGGCACGTCCGGGGTCGCGAGTGCGGTGTCCGACCTGCCGTCGGCGGACCCGTCCGGGATCGTGGCCGGCTTCGCCGACGCCACCGGTCGGTTCCTGCCGCTGGTCTGCACGCTCAACGCGGCCCGGCCGCTCGACGCCACCGCCGCGCTGCTCGGGGTCGACCACGAGCGGCTCTCCGAGCTGGCTCTCGCCGCGGCTCCGGGCGCCGGGGGGGCCGTCCTGGTGCCGTGGTTCGAGGGCGAGCGCACGCCCGACCGGCCGCATGCCAGCGCCACGCTGGCGGGCCTCACGCTCGACACCTGGACTCCTCCGGTGGTCGCCCGGGCGGCGGTCGAGGGCCTGCTGTGCGGACTCGCCGACGCCGTCGACGCGCTGGTGGAGCAGGGGGCGCAGGCGCGCCGGGCGCTCCTGGTCGGCGGCGGCGCCGCCTCGGCCGCCGTCCGGGCGATCGCTCCCACCGTGCTCGGCCACCCCGTGCACGTCCCGCCGCCGGGTGAGTACGTCGCCCGGGGTGCGGCCCGGCAGGCGGCGTGGGTGCTCTCCGGCGCGCCCGAGCCGCCCGACTGGGCACTGCCCGATGTGGCGGTGTTCGAGGCCGAGCCGGTGCCGGGCGTCCGGGCCAGGTACGCCGAGGCATGCGCCCACGTGCTCGACCGGCTCGACCGGTAGGTCCGGCCAGGTCACCAAGCCGCCGCGAGCAGCTCCCGGGTTTCGCCCAGCAGCTGCGGCAGCGTCTTGGTGCGGCCGATCACGGGCAGGAAGTTCTGGTCGCCGCCCCAGCGCGGCACGACGTGCTGGTGCAGGTGCGCCGAGATGCCCGCGCCGGCGACCGCGCCCTGGTTCATCCCGATGTTGAAGCCCTCGGCCCCGCTGACCGCGCGGATCACCTCCATGGCGCGCTTGGTGAGCGCCCCGATCTCGGCCACCTCCTCGATCGTGGTGTCCGTGTAGTCGGCGAGGTGCCGGTAGGGCACGACCATCAGGTGCCCCGAGGCGTAGGGGTAGAGGTTCAGCACGACGTAGGCGAGCGCGCCCCGGTGCACCATCAGGGTGTCGGGGTCGGGCTCGGTCGGGATCCGGCAGAACGGGCAGCTGGCCGTGCTGGTGTCGTCGGGCTTGTTCTCCCCGCGCAGGTAGGGCATCCGGTGCGGCGTCCAGAGCCGCTCCAGGCCGTCAGGCTCCCCCACGCCGTCCTGGTGCACCAGCGCGTCGCGGGGGTCGGGGCTCACCCGCTCACCCTAGTGCGGCCCACGCAGCGTGGGGCGTTGCCGGCCGGTGACCCGCGGTGTTCGATGGCGGCATGGAGCCGCGAGCCGGCGAGCCGGCGTACGCCCCCGTCTTCGACGGTCACAACGACCTGCCCTGGGCCGCCCGCGAGCTCACCGGCTACGACTGGGCGGCGCTCGGCTTCGCGGCGGGCAACGACGGCCGCACCCACACCGACCTGCCGCGACTGCGCGTCGGAGGGGTCGGCGCGCAGTTCTGGTCGGTGTACGTGCCCGCGCAGCTGACCGGCGGCGCGGCCGTGACAGCGACGCTGGAGCAGATCGACGCGGTCCACGCGCTGGTCGCCCAGCACCCCGAGGACCTGGCGCTGGCGACCACCGCCGACGAGGTCGAGGCTGCCCGGGCCGCGGGGCGGATCGCCTGCCTGCTGGGCGCCGAGGGCGGGCACTCGATCGACTCCTCGCTCGGCGTGCTGCGGATGCTGCGGGCGCTCGGCCTCCGCTACCTCACGCTCACCCACAACGACAACGTGCCCTGGGCGGACTCGGCCACCGACGAGCCCGTCCTCGGCGGGCTGTCCGACCTCGGCCGACAGGTGGTGCGCGAGATGAACCGGCTCGGCGTGCTCGTCGACCTCTCCCACGTGGCCGAGGGCACGATGCACGACGCCCTCGACGTCTCGGCGGCCCCGGTGATCTTCTCCCACTCCAACGCCCGCTCGCTGTGCGACAGCCCGCGCAACGTCCCGGACGGCGTGCTGGCCCGGGTCGCGGGCAACGGCGGGATCGTGATGGCGACGTTCGTCCCCGACTTCGTCTCCCCCGCGTGCGCGCGGTGGCGGGAGGAGGCGATGGCGGCGGCCACCGGGTCCGGGATCAAGGCCACCGACCTGGCGGTCTTCGAGCCGTTCGCCGCGGCGGACGCCGAGCGCCGGCCCAAGCCGCAGGCCACGCTCGCCCAGGTCGCCGACCACGTCGACTTCCTGCGGGAGGCCTGCGGCGTCGCCCACGTGGGCCTCGGCGGCGACCTCGACGGCGTCACCGACCTGCCGGTGGGGATCGAGGACGTGTCCAGCTATCCGCGGCTCCTCGACGAGCTGGCGGCGCGGGGCTGGTCGCGCGCCGACCTGACCGCCCTGGCGTGGGACAACGCCGTGCGCGTGCTGCGCGCCGCCGAGGACGTCGCGGCCGCCGGCTGAGCTGCCCCGGGGACCTGCCCGGGCGCCGCCCTCGGTGCGGTCTCCTCAGACCTGCACGCGCGTCGCCACGGCCTCCTGCACGCGGGCGATGGCCTCGGCGACCGGGATGCCGTTCTCCTGGTGACCGTCGCGGTAGCGGAAGGACACCGCGCCGGCCTCCACGTCGGCGTCGCCGGCGATCATCATGAACGGCACCTTCTGCAGCTGCGCGTTGCGGATCTTCTTCTGCATCCGGTCGTCGGACTCGTCCACCTCGACGCGCAGGCCCGCGGCCTTCATCTGCCGGGCCACCTCGTGGAGGTAGTCCAGGTGCCGCTCCGCGATCGGGATGGCTTGCACCTGCACCGGCGCCAGCCACGGCGGGAAGGCGCCGGCGTAGTGCTCGACGAGCACGCCGAAGAAGCGCTCCAGGGAGCCGAACTTCGCCGAGTGGATCATCACCGGCTGCTGCCGCGAGCCGTCGGCGGCGACGTACTCCAGGCCGAAGCCGGCCGGCTGGTTGAAGTCGTACTGGATCGTGGACATCTGCCAGGTGCGCCCGATCGCGTCCCGCGCCTGCACCGAGATCTTGGGGCCGTAGAACGCCGCCCCGCCGGGGTCGGGCACCAGCTCCAGCCCCGACTCGACGCCGACCGCCTCGAGGATGGCGGTGGCCTCCGCCCACTGCTCGTCGGACCCGACGAACTTGTCCCGGGTGTCGTCGCGGGTCGAGAGCTCCAGGTAGAAGTCGTCGAGGCCGAAGTCGCGGAACAGCCCGAGGCAGAAGTCCAGCAGGTGCTTGATCTCGGCGCCGGCCTGCTCGCGGGTGCAGTAGGAGTGCGAGTCGTCCTGGGTGAGGCCGCGCACCCGGGTCAGGCCGTGCACGACGCCGGACTTCTCGAAGCGGTAGACCGAGCCGAACTCGAACAGCCGCAGCGGAAGCTCGCGGTAGGAGCGGCCCCGCGAGCGGTAGATCAGGTTGTGCATCGGGCAGTTCATCGCCTTGAGGAAGTACCGGCTGTTCTCCAGCTCCATCGGCGGGAACATGGTGTCCTCGTAGTACGGCAGGTGCCCGGAGGTGTGGAACAGCCCCTCCTTGGAGATGTGCGGCGTCCCGACGTAGTCGAAGCCCTCCTCGATGTGGCGCTGCCGGACGTAGTCCTCCATCACCCGCTTGACCACCCCGCCCTTGGGGTGGAAGACGGCCAGGCCGGAGCCGATCTCGTCGGGGACGCTGAACAGGTCCAGGTCGCGGCCCAGCTTGCGGGGGTCGCGACGCCCGGCCTCCTCGAGCCGGTGCAGGTGCTCGGCCAGCGCCTCCTTGGACTCCCAGGCGGTGCCGTAGATGCGCTGCAGCTGCTTGTTCTGCTCATCGCCTCGCCAGTACGCCGCCGCCGAGCGGGTCAGCTTGAACGCCGGGATCCGCTTCGTCGTGGGCAGGTGCGGGCCGCGGCAGAGGTCCTTCCAGGCCAGCGAGCCGTCGCGGCGCAGGTTGTCGTAGATCGTCAGCTCGCCGGCGCCGACCTCGACCGAGGCGCCCTCGGCCGCGTCCGCGGCGTGCCCGGAGCCCTTGAGCCCGATCAGCTCCAGCTTGTAGGGCTCGTCGGCGAGCTCGTCGATGGCGTCGTGGTCGGAGACCGGGCGGCGCGCGAATCGCTGACCCTCCTTGATGATCTTGCGCATCGCGGTCTCGAGCCGCTCGAGGTCCTCGGGCACGAACGGGGTCTCGACGTCGAAGTCGTAGTAGAAGCCGTCCTGGATCGGCGGGCCGATCCCGAGCTTGGCCTCGGGGAAGAGCTGCTGGACGGCCTGGGCGAGCACGTGGGCGGTGGAGTGCCGCAGGATGTTGCGGCCGTCGTCGCTGTCGAGGGCCACCGCCGCGACCTGGGCCCCGTCGGCCAGCTCGTGGGCGAGGTCGCGCAGCTCGCCGTCGACGCGCGCGGCGACCACGTCGGGCTCGTCAGCGAACAGCTCCCACGCCTTGGTGCCCGTCGTCACGGTCCGCTCCTCGGGCACGCCGGCGCGGTCGAGGACGACTCGGATGTCGGACACGGGGGTGGCTCCTTCGGGTGGCGCTGGTGGGGGTCGGACCCGGGGGTACGACCGGGGGTCGGGCGGTCGCCCCAGCGTATCCGCGGGCCGGCGTACGCCATGCAGCGAGGCGACCGGCACGGCGTCGCGCTGGTGAGCAGGCGGGGCTGTTTCACGCTGAGCCTGCTCGCCCTGCCGCTCCCGGAGCGACTCCGGCGCCGTCTCCGGCTGACACCTACGCGGCGCGGATCATCGCGAGGCACACCTGCTGGACATCCGGCGAGCCGGCGCTCGGCTGGGGGCCCGGCGTGGACCGCGATCTGGTGGTCTACGCCTTCTGCCGGTGACGGCCCCGATGTCGCGGACGGCACGCCCCCGCGGCTGGTGGCCCCGCGGTGCCGGGACTAGCGTGAAATCATGGTCGAGACATCGTCGGCCGCACGTCGGGCCGTCTTCTGGGCATCGCTCGCCGTGGCCGCCCTGGTGATCGTCTTGATGGTGGTCCAGGGTCCGCCCGGCGGTGGCTACGGCTGGTGGGCCGTGGCCGTCAACATCGTCGTGTCCGCGGGGCTGGTGCTGCTGGTGGGCTGGCTGGTGCGCGAGGCGCGACCGCACCTGCACTGGTGGACGGTGGCCCTCGCCGTGGTGCTGGCCGTCATGACCGCCGGCAGCACGCTCGGCAACCTGGGGCTGGAGAGCACCGCGAGCGAGATCCGCGACGTGGTGCAGGCGGTCGTCGTGATCGCGTTCGCCGCGGGGGCCATCTCGGTGGAGGTCCTCGACGGTCGGCACCTACCGAGCGCCGCTCACTAGCGCGGCCGATGCGGTGTCGGTGGGCGATACTGGGTTCGAACCAGTGACCTCTTCGGTGTGAACGAAGCGCGCTACCACTGCGCCAATCGCCCCTGCGACCTGCTCGGTCGCGGTCAGTGAGGCTAGCGTATCCGGCCGGCGTTCTCACATCCGCGCACGGCGGCCGCGCTCACATCCCCGGGAGCTCGGGGATCGCCTCGTGCAGGCGCTGCACCCAGTCCCATCCCGAGACCGCGAAGTCGGGCCAGCCGTAGGCCCCCACGTAGCCGACCACACCCCCGACGAGCACGAGCACGCCGGCCGCCGAGAGCAGCAGTCTGCGGCGGCGTACGGCGGGATCCATGTCGCGGGCCTTGTCCGCCGCCGCCTGGGCCCGGTCCTTCATCGAGTGCATCCACCGCTCGGCCCAGTGCCACTCGGTCGAGAGGATGCCCAGACCCACCAGGATCCCCACGATTCCGGGCCCGGGGGTCACCATCATGACTAGACCAGCTGCTACCACGGCCAGACCCAGCACCGTGACCACGATCTTGGTGATGAGCCCGGTCACTGGATTGCGATGCAAATGTCCGTGCACCCTTCGGAATCCGTGGCGTACGCCGTGGAAACGGCCCGATTCAGTGGGCTCTGGCTGTTCCAACGTCGCACCGCCCCCCGGTCTCCTAGGCTCCTGAAGAGCCGTTTCCTGCAGGGTATCGGCCCCCGACCAGCACCGAACCAGCAGAAGTTACCGAGGAGTCACGTCATGGGTCTCAAGGACGTTCGTCTCCCTGGCATGAACGGCAATCGCAAGGAGGTGGCCCCCGTGGCCGAGAGCCGACCGCTGGTGAACGTGATGACCCAGGACGTCACCCTGGACTGTGTGGACCTCGCCGGGACCTCCCGGCAGCTCGAGGCCGAGCTGGCCTACGACGCGCTGGACCCCTTCGCCATCACGATGACCTTCAAGACCAAGCACGCGGACGTGCCGTGGGTGTTCTGCCGGGAGCTGCTGCTCCAGGGCATCTCGAACCCCACCGGTGAGGGCGATGTGCACGTGTGGCCCAGCATCGACATCGAGGGTCGCGCCGTCACCGTGATCGAGCTGCACTCCAACTCCGGCTCGTTCGTGGCGCACGCCCGCACCCCCGAGATCCACGACTTCGTCTCCCGCACGCTCGAGATGGTGCCGCTCGGCACCGAGTCGATCGACCTCGACGAGCTGGTCGACGCCCTGCTTCCCTCCGTCTGACGTCCCCCATCGTCGGCGGGGGGCAGTAATCCCCCCGCGACAAGCCCGGATCCCTTACACCTCCTAGGGATCCGGGCTTTCGCTTTCCCTGGACCGCCAGGTCGCGGCCACCTCCGCGGTCACAGGACCCGGCGCGGGCAGCTCCCGGCCGTCCCAGCGGTGGATGGCCTGCACGTCGCGCGTGGTCGAGGCGAGGAACGCCTCGGTGCACTCGGCCGCGACCTGCTCGATGGGCACGTCGACCTCGCGGCCGCCGTACCACTCGAGAATCAGCGCGCGGGTGACGCCGGCCAGGCAGCCGGCGGCCAGGCTCGCGGTGCGCAGCTCGCCGTCGAGGACGTAGAAGATGTTGGAGCCGGTGCCCTCGCAGACGTCGCCGGCGAGGTTGCCGAAGACCGCCTCGGTCGCCCCGCGGTCGTGGGCCTCCTTGAGCGCGACGACGTTCTCGGCGTACGACGTGGTCTTCAGGCCCGACGTCGCCCCCGCTCGTTGCGGGGCCAGGGCGCGGTGATGACGCTGGTGGCGGCGGGCCACGGCTGCATGGCGTCCGCGACCACCACGAGCGTGGTCGAGTCGTCGCCGCGCCCGGAGCCGAGCGGCGCGTGCCCGCCGGTGTAGGTGATGCGCAGCCGGCCGAGCGGCAGCTCCTGGCCGGCGAGGACGGCCGCCACGCCGGCGTGGATCGCCTCCTCGTCGACCGGCGGGAGCCCCAGCCCCTCGACCGAGCGGCGCAACCGCTCCAGGTGCCGGGTGAGCGCGAACGGCGCGCCGTGGAGGATCTTGACCGACTCGAAGACGCCATCACCCACGGTGAAGCCGTGGTCGGTCACCGACACCGCCGGGCCGCTCGGGTCATCGAGGAGCCGGCCGTTCACCCACGCGCGCATGGCCTCACTCTAGGGAGGTCCAGGGCCGCCCTCCCAGGCCCGCCACGCGCGCCGTGGGGGTGATTTGGGCCGCGCTCGCGGCATCGGTTAGTGTTCTCTTCGCGCTTCGGCCCGGCCGGAGCGCATGCGGACGTAGCTCAGTTGGTAGAGCGCAACCTTGCCAAGGTTGAGGTCGCGAGTTCGAGCCTCGTCGTCCGCTCGGAGCGGGTCTCGGCGGACCCATCCACGGTGGGTTGGCCGAGAGGCGAGGCAACGGACTGCAAATCCGTCAACACGGGTTCAAATCCCGTACCCACCTCGTTCGCACCACCGGGGCCGGCAGGCCCCACGGGCGATTGGCGCAGTGGTAGCGCGCTTCCTTGACACGGAAGAGGTCACTGGTTCAAACCCAGTATCGCCCACCACGTTTCCGCAGGTCAGAGCAGGGTTTTCGGATCCGGATCTGAAATCGGGAACATACGGGGAACAAGGAACGGCCAGGTTTGGCCGCTCCTGTCCTTGTTTTCGGGGTCGGCCCTGAGCACACCAACGACCGCTCGGGCAGAATGCTCGCGATGGATGAACTCGACGCCGCGCGGCTGCGGTTCCCCGTAGGCGACGAGATCGTCGGGACAGTCAGCCGAGTTCCGTGGGGTCCTGGCCGCACCGGCATCTTCATCGACCTCGGGGACGGCGCCGAGGGCTTCGTCGATGTTCTCTCCCTGCCGTACGACGCGGCGTCGTGGCCGGCAGTCGGGACCGTGTTGAGGCTGCAGGTGCTCCAGCACCGCCCCGGGCAGGTTCGGCTCTGGCCCCTCGACGCTCGATGGCGCAGCGATCGGGAGTGGATAGCAACCGAGGCGTGGGATCGCACTAAGGCGACCTACGCAGTCGGTGATCGCGTGACCGGGGTCGTGGGCAGGTCTTCCCTGCCAACCGCGAGTGCACCGTCGAGTTCGACGATCAGCTCGCCACCGTCGAATGGAGCGGCGACGCACCGGTCGTCGGCGAGATGGAAGAGCTCGAAGTGACGCGCCTCGTGGAAGGCACTCGGCGAGTACTGTTTCGTCGGCTGCGCTGACGTCATCCGCGCGAGCGCCAGTTGCCCACCGGTGTTGCGTCGATGAATCGCTCGATCGAATCCGCCTTGATCCGCAGCGTCTTGCGGCCGAGGCGTACGGCTTCGAGCTGGCCGTCGGCGATGTAGCGACGAACGGTCCGGGTCGAGACAGCGAGCGCGTCAGCGGCATCGGTGAGCGTGACGAGGCGTCGGGTGAGGGTGGCACGCATGGCGGGCTCCTACGTCGTGGCGGACGCCGTTCGTCCGCTTCTGTCCCTCAAGGCCGACGGCCAGGTTCCAGTGGCCAACGAGGCCCGCAGAGGCTGAGAGCCCAGCTTTGTCAAGGCCGCCACCTGACACGATGGCCTCCGTGACGGATTGGCGAGGGCTCCAAGACGCGTACGGCAGTGCCGAACTGGTCGGCGGGCTGCTTGAGCGCGCTGACACCGATGAGCGCGCCGTCTGGGACGAGCTGTGGTCGCGGCTCTGTCACCAAGGCACGTTCTACACGGCCAGTTACGCAGCACTGCCACGCCTGGCGGAGTTGGCCACGCGACGCGATCCAGCCGGATTCGTTGAGCCACTCTTCCTTGCTACCAGCATCATCACCTCGACCGACGGACCGGAGGCGGTGGCGGATGTCCGCGCCCGCTACACGGAAACCATCAACGTCCTGCACGAGGTCGCGGAACGGCTCGTCTCGCTGGCTGGAGACGACACCGACTTCGTCTACCGCGTCCAAGCACTGCTCGCGACGGAAGGCACCAGTCCGTGGGCTTCTCGGCTGGACTCGCTGGCCGACCAGGAACTTGAGTTGGCGTGCAGCAACTGCGGAGAGCAACTCCTGATCAGCCTTGAGAGTTCGCCGTCGTTGGTCAGGCAGTTCGACGACGCCGCGGTGGGCACCACGTCCATGGTCCCCGCCGACCCCTCCGCGCTGACCGTCAGCGAGGCGCGCGCCTACGAGCTCGCGGTCACACACGGCCGCCCGCAGGTCGCCGAGCAGATGCTGGAGATGTTCGGCGTGTTCGAATGCCCGAACTGCCGCTCCCGAGAGCGGGCAGCATCGGCGCTCGAGTAGGCCCGCCTTGAGATTGGCCCCAGCCCCGCCTACAGCCCGAACACACGGCGTTCTTCGTCGAGCGAAACCTCCCGACTGCTCCAGCTGACGTGCTCTTGGTGCAGGGTCGCGGTGCCGTAGGCGTCGTCATCAACTGGGATGCCCAGAGCGATCAAGTACGTCAGCAACATCGCCCGATCGAATCGGTTCCGCTTGATGCGCGTGCCGTAGCGCTCCGTCTCCTCGAACGGGAGAGGCTCCCCGCTCTCGTGCCATTCCCATCTGCCGTCAGTCGCCGTGGCCGAGATGGAGCGGATGTACATGAGCGGAGGCTCTCCGCCGGGTCCGATGACTTCCAGTTGCGTCTGCGCATGCCCGGGCCCGTAGCGCGGTGCGTGTGTGGCGACGACGCAACGAACGCCGAGTGCCCGTGAGACCGCTGGGCCAGGCGCGGTGCCGTCACCGCCGTGGATGCCGTTGTTTGCCAGTGCGGTCCAGCGGCCCACCTGGGCGGTCAGCATCCGGGTCCACGGCGCCTGGAACGGGAGGAGCGCGGAAAGCGCCTGGGGGAAGGTAGAACCCGTTGCCGTCGAACGACCACCGGCCAGACTGCCGGGTAGCGCAGCGACGACCTCGGCCTCGGGCGCCTCGAGGAACTGCAACGAGAGGCCGAGCGGGCAGGCATCGCCGCCGAAGAGGACCGTCATGGCGTTCAGGCTAGGTGCCGAGTGCCGGATCCCTTGCAGAATCACTCGGCGCGGTCGCCTGACCACCGTCACCCGCACCCTTTTTCCGTTCTTCTCGCGCTCGCCCCTCCACCCATCCATTGGGCCGTCCTCCTCGTCACTCCCTCCCTCCGCCTCTCCTCCCCCACCTCCCCCTCCTGCTTCCCCTCCTCACCCTCCTTCGTCACAGACCTCTTTCATCCAGGTATCCCCTGGCCACTCGCGGCCGCCTCGCGGCCTTGAGGGGCGTGACGATGACGCTGCAGAAGCTGTCCGCCGGGTCGGGGTATGAGTACCTGACCCGGCAGGTCGCCGCGCTCGACTCGACAGAGAAAGGCAGCATCCCGCTGGCCGACTACTACTCGGCGAAGGGCGAGGCACCCGGTCGATGGATCGGCTCGGGTCTCGATGGCATTGATGCTCTGGCAATCGGGGACATCGTCACGGGCGAGCAGATGAAGAACCTGTTCGGCAGCGGCTGCGACCCGATCACCGGGCGACCACTTGGCGCGGCGTACAAGGTCTACGCCAATGAGACGGTCGGTGCCTTCAACGCCCGGGTCGACGAGCTGCTTTCACACTCGCCCACTCCAACGCCGGCCGAGCGGGGGACGGCTCGAACGACCGCAGCTCGTGAGTTCTTCCTCGCGGAGAACGGACGAGAACCTGCGTCCGCCCGCGAGCTGTCGGCGGCGCTGGCGAGGTACTCGCGGCCGCGGCAGACGGCCGTCGCCGGGTTCGACCTGACGTTCAGTCCGGTGAAGTCCGTCTCCACACTCTGGGCGGTCGCGCCGCCGGAGATCGCGGCGAAGATCGAGCAGGCCCACCATGCGGCGGTCGCCGACGCTCTCGCCCTCATCGAACAGCACGCCCTATTCACTCGCGAGGGCAAGGACGGCGCCCGCCAGGTCGAGACCCACGGACTCATCGCCGCCGCGTTCACCCACCGCGACTCCTGCGCAAGCAAGGGTTTGCATCCTTCGTGACACTGCGTCCTGTGCTGGCGCCGTAGAAGAGCCCGCTCCCCTCGTGCCCAGCCGCGCAGGACTATGCGCCGACGCTCAGTGCGAACACCTCGTGCGCGGTCTCCGACTCCGCCGCGCTGCCGTCGACCGGAGGCAACACGAACTGGATCTGCGCCCCGAGCGCGTCGGCGAGCTTGAGCAAGGTCGGAACGGTCGGCGCAATCTGCCCGCGTTCGATGCGGCTGATGTCCGCTTGGGCGACGCCGCTCAGCTCCGCGAGATCAGACTGGCGAAGGTTGCGTGCCTTGCGGGCCGAGTAGATGACATGGCCGAAGGCGTAGGCAGCACGGAAGACGCGCTCAGCCTCGCGCCCCTCAGCGCTCTGGTCGGCACGGCGCTCGCGCGCGTACTCGGAGAACTTCTTCGCCATGGTGACCCCTCTCGTGGACCAGTGTATGGGTGATAACCCATACGAACAATGCTCGAGTCAGCGTCTCCGTCGCGACTTGTTCCACGGCTGCTTCTTCGCCTGACTCGCTTGGGCGAGACGCCACGCGCGAAGCCTCTTGCGCGCTTCTTCGATTTCCTTGTTCTGGCGCCGTGGACTGTCGTCGCCGCCCTTGTCGTAGCCGTGGAGCAGCAGGATGACCTTCTGGCCGTGGAAGTGCACGAACAGCCGGAGCAGGATCTTCGCGGGCTTCGCCGGCTTGCTCGCGCCTGAGTCGGCATACAAAGCCTTGATCGTCGCCGCATCGTGTCTGACCCGGAACTCGTGGAGTCCTTCGCCGAGGGCCCTCAACCACGGCGTGCTGGCGAGTGCGATGCCGTCCTTCTCGAGGATCTCCTCGATTGCAGTTGCCAGAGCCCCGAACTCGATCTCGCCGAGATCACCCATCCATACCTCAACGGGCCGCCGTCCCTCGGCGTCCTCGTAGAACTCGGCGGTCCAAGTGCTCACTCGGCCACCGTGCCACTCGGCTCCGACACCAACGCCGAGAGGCGTCGCGCGATCTCGGCGTCGCGGTCGGCGGCGGCGTGTTGGTAGCGCATCGCTGCACCGGGGGTGGAGTGGCCGAGACGGCCCATCAGCTCGGCGAGCGTCGCGCCGGTCTGCGCGGCGAGCACGGCGCCCGTGTGGCGCAGGTCGTGCCAGCGGAGGTCGGAGCGGCCGGCGGCCTTCCGGGCCGGATAGTAGACCTTGTAGAGCGTCGACGGAGCCATGTGCGCGTTGTCGTCGGCCGCGGCCGGGAACAGCAGGGCGTCCTTGCCGGCGAGGACGTGGTTCTTCAGATGCGCCTTCACGACGGGGATCAGGTGCGGCGGGATGGCGACGTCGCGCACACCGGCGTCGGATTTGGGCGAGCCGACGATGAACTTGCCGCCGGCCCGGACCACCGCGCGGCGGATGTTGACCCGGTTGTTGCGCAGGTCGATGTCGCCGCGGCGCAGTTCGGCCAGCTCGCCGAAGCGCATCGCGCACCAGGCCGCGAGCAGCGCCATCAGCTGGTAGCGGTCGGGTAGCTCCTCGACGATGATCGCCAGCTCGTCGAGCGTCGCCGGCCGGACCTGATGGGCACGCTTCACGTTGCCGGCGCCCCGGATATGGGCCGGGTTGTACGGGGATCAGCGGCTTCGGCCGCTCTGACGCGGCCGAGCCGAGGATCGTGCGCAGCAGGCTGTAGGCCTGGGCGCGGACGGTCTCCTTGCCTGGCGCGAGCGCGTCGTACCACTTGGTGACGTCCTCCGCGGTGATGCAGTCGAGCCGCTCGTCGCCGAAGGTCGGGTAGATGTAGGTGTCGAGCAGCATTCGGTACTGCTGGCGAGTCGTCGGACGAAGCTCGCGGCCGCGGGCCTTGCGGCCCTCGAGCCACAGGTCCCCGTAGTCGCGGAGGAGCGGGACCGACGCCCGGGAGGCGCCGCGAGCAGCGGCGTCGGGAGCCCAGACCTCCATCTGGATCTCCGCGCGCCGCGCGGCCAGCCAGGCGGCGGCGTCGTCCTTGGCGTCGAAGGTGACTGGAGCGCGGTAGAGCTGGCCGTCGGGACCGGTGTACGCCGCGCGGTAGCGGCCGGACTCGCGCCGCTCGATCCGGCCGAAGCCGCGGCGGGCGCTGCTCGTTGCCCGAGCCATCTTGTTTCCTCCCAGTGTCGCCATTCGGGGAACATACGGGGAACATAGACGTCTGAATCTGTCCGAAGATGGCTTCATCTGTCAGGCGTCAGAAGGTCCCGAAAGTGCCCTCTGAACTGCGAGTTTACGCTCAAACCAGTGTCGCCGCGAGGACCAGCGGAGGACCCCTTCTCAAAGGTTCAAACCCAGTATCGCCCACCGAAGCCGCGCTGACGTCACGCGCGGCACGAGCTGCCCGGCCCGGCCGGAGGTCCACTCTCACCCCAGGATGCCGCGGGCCTCTGCTGAGGCGTAGAACGGCTCCAGCTCGGCGCGCACGAGCCGCTCCAGGTCACCGGAGTCGCGCAGCGCGTCGAGAGCAGTCGGCGCCAGGGCCGTCAGGTCGGCGACCAGGTCGTCGCGGGTCAGGTCGAGCTCGGCGAGCAGCTCGGTGGGGGTGTAGCCGCCGAAGCGGTCGAGCAGGCCGTCCACGACGGCAGCGGCGATCCGGGCGGCGGGCTCGCCGGCGAGGGTGTCGATCGCCAGGGCGTGCCAGGCGTCGGTCGCGTCCTGGATCTGCGCGAGCGTCGCGTGCGGGCCCAGGCCCACGACCAGCTCCTCGGCGAGCAGGTCCCACGCCTGGAGTGCCGCCTCGCGGGTCGTGGGGTCGCGCAGCGTCTCGATCACGATCCCGTTGAGGCGGCGTACGGCGAAGGCGCCACCGCGGCCCATCGTCTCCCCGATCAGCCCCTCCAGCTGCCTGTCCGCCGCCCCCACCATCCGCGAGGCCGCGCTCGTGCCCAGCGACATCAGCGGACCCAGCCCGGGGACGCGGCCGGCGACCGCCCGGTTGGCCTGGAGCACCTCCCCCACGACCCGGCCCATGAAGCGTGACGCGACGGTCCCCACCAGCGGGACGTCGGCCAGCCCGTTCACGGCCTGCTCGACGACGGGATGGAGCGCCAGCAGGCCGTCCAGCAGCTGCTCGAACCGGTCGCGCTCCACCAGCTCTCCGAGCGTCAGCCGCTCCCCGGCCCGGCGTGGGCCGCCCCGGCCACCAGCTCGGCCAGGGCGCTCGCCGCAGCACTGGACGGCACCGTGCGCAGCGCCCGGGCGACCACCCCGGTCAGCGCCTCGCGGTCCACCAGGTCCGCCAGCTGGTGTGCCTCCCCCGAGGCCAGCAGCCTGTCGACGAGCCCGGCCAGGGTCGGCTCGAGCCGCTCCCCGTCAGCCGGTCGCAGTGGTAGGCCACCTGGGCGTCCAACAGCTGCTCGGCGAGCGACTCGGGGCGGCGAGGTAGACCGTGGCACGGGGCCACGCTACGGGACGGCGCCAGGCGGCGGACCGCGCCGGGGTTGTTGCCCCACCCGTCAGGCTCTGGCACGCTCGCAGGAGCCGACCAGCAGGGGGCGAACGCATGGTGACCAGCGCGGAGGTCCGAGCCGGCGGCGCCCTCGTCGGCGATGCGCTCGGCCAGGGCGTGCGGACCGTGCGCGGCGTGCACGAGGCGGTCGCCGGGCGGGTCTTCGGGGCGCTGACCGGCACCGCCACGCCCGTGCGCCTGGCCCACGACGCGATCGCGGCCACGACGTACTCCGCCGTCGCCCTGGCGCACACCTGATCCCCGGCTCGGGGCCGCTGCGACGGCGCCCTTCATCGACCCCGAGGGCGCCACGGTGGCCGCGCGGCCCGCCGGCCGGCTCGCGCTCGGCGCCGTCACCGGGCTGTGGGGCGACCGCGTCGAAGCCGGTACGCCGCCCTGGCGGTGCCCTGGCGCTCCGCGCCGACGGCAGCGACGTCGCCCCCACCCCAGAGGCGGTCGCGCGCGCCTACCCGGAGGCCACCGGCCGGCTCGCGCTCTTCGTGCACGGCCTGTGCGAGAGCGACGCGTCCTGGACGATGGGCGCCGAGCGGCACCACGGCGACTCGCGGGTCACCTACGGCTCCCAGCTGCGCGACGACCTCGGCCTCACCCCGCTCTACCTGCGCTACAACACCGGGCGCTGCCTCGACGACAACGCCCGCGACCTCGCCGACCTGCTCGAGGAGCTGGTCGCGGTGTGGCCCGTCCCCGTCGACGAGATCGTGCTGATCGGCCACTCCATGGGCGGGCTGGTCGTCCGCGGGGCCTGCCACGCCGGCGACCTGGCTGGGCACGCCTGGACCGCCGCGGTGCGACACGTCTTCTGCCTCGGCACCCCGCACCTGGGGGCCAGGCTCGAGCAGGGCGCGGAAGCGCTGGCCCGGGCACTGGACCGGCTGCCCGAGACCCGCCCGGCCGGGCGGCTCTGCACGCCCGCAGCGCGGGGTGAAGGACCTGCGCCACGGCGTCTGTCTGGAGGCCGAGGCCGCGCGGCCATCGCGGCGTCCCGGCCGCGACGACGTCGACCGGCGACGCGCCGAGATCCCTTCCTGGCGCACGCCTCCTACTTCCGTGGCCGCCACCTTCCTCCGTGACCCCGACCACCCGGCCGCCGGCTGGCTCGGCGACCTCATCGTGCACACGCCCAGCGCGGCCGCCCGCGAGCAGGACCGCCAGCTGCCCTTCCCCGCGGAGCACGGCGCCCACCTGCCCGGCCTGCACCACTTCGACCTGCTCAATCACCCCGCGGTCAGCGAGCAGCTCAAGCGCTGGATCGGCGGGCCGGGCACGAACCGAGCTGCCGACAGGCCCCGGGGCGAACTGCTGAGGACGGGAGAGTCGGCATGAGAGACGAGCGGCCTCAGCAGCGCCATCGCCCGGGCCGCGCCCGGGCATGGAACTAGGAGTCTCCGCCTCGGGAGGTGGGTGCCATGCACGTCGTCACGACGGTGCTCACATGGGTTTGGGTCCTGTTCGCGGTGCCGATGTCGGTCTACTTCCTGCTCTTCAACTGGCGGGTCGGCACGGTCACGACCTACTCGTCAGGCCTGCTGGGGGACTCCGCCACCGAACGCGAGGGCACCTGGCGCGACCTGCTGGCGCAGAAGGCGGTGGCGATCGTGTTCCTGGCGGTCAGCTACCTGCTGCTCGCTCAGTACTTCGGCGGCTGGCGGCCGACCCTCGGCCGGTAGCGGCGACGGTCGTGATGGGTGGCTTCGGGCTCGTCTTCCTCGCGTTCGCAGTCCTGATCGTCGTACGACGGCAGGAGATCCGAGAGACTGCCCGGGACGGGGTCGGGGACGAGGAAGACCTGGTGACCAGCGCCCTCGCCTCAGGGCCCGCGGACGCGTTCAAGGAACATGCCCTCGCCGGCATCACTCGGGCGATCGTCCGACTCCCGCTGGGATGGGTCGTGCTGGCGCTGGCTCCGATCGCCGTCGCCTCCGTCATGGGCGTCATGGTGTGGAACCTCTGGCACGCCGGCTCACCGATCGAGGTCCGCCCGCCGCCGGGGGTCGAGAGCGCCCACCACTACCTGATGGGCGCGTTCGAGCACGTCGCGGCGTATCTGTTCTTCGGTGCCCTGCTCATCGGCGCCGGGGTCTCGTTCGTCCGTAGCCGTGCGGAGCGCAGGCTCGACCTCGCGGTGGCGGGCTTCGCCGTGCTCTCCCTCGTCGCCTTCGTCTGGGGTGCCGGCGTGTGGGTGTGAGCCCGCCCCCCGCGAGCCCATGAGAGCAACGTCACCGCCGTACGCCGCAACTCGGGCCCGCGCGCCCTGCCGCTCGCGCATCGCGCGAGCGATGCTGGAGGTGAAGCGACGCGGACCCCCTGGCCCGGCCCGTGCTGGCGCGAGGCGTCGGGGCGATACGCCGCGGTCCTGCCCGCGCTCGAGAAAGGGGCGACGTGATGAGTGTGATGAACCGTGAGCGGCGTGGCCTGTGGCCGTGGGAGAGCCTGTGGACCCAGGACCTGGTCGAAGGCACGTTCCGCGACATGCTGCGCGGCTGGTTCACCGGTGAGCACCGGCTGGACCAGCTCTTCGAGGGTGGCATGCACCTGATGCGGATCGAGGAGTTCGTCGAGGACGACACCTGCGTGATCCGCGCCGAGCTGCCCGGCATCGACCCCGACAAGGACGTGGACATCCGCGTCGTGGACGGGGCCCTGCACCTGAAGGCCGAGCGCCAGGAGACCACGGAGGAGGACCGGCCCGACGGCTACCGCAGTGAGTTCCACTACGGCAGCCTGATCCGGAACATCCGGCGTCCCGAGGGCGCGACCGAGGCGGACGTCTCGGCGACCTACACCGACGGCATCCTCGAGGTGCGCATCCCGATGCCGGCCCCGCACGAGCCGGACGAGGGCACCAAGATCCCGGTCAGCAGGAGCTGACCGGCGCGCACGACCGGCCGTGAGGGCCCCGGCCCTCGCGGCGGTCGCCGTCCGGCCTCACCCGCCCGGGCGGATCCACACCGTCCAGCGCTCGACGGCGACGTAGCCCATCCGCTCGTAGAGCGGCCGGCCGTCGTCGCTGGCCACCAGCACCGCCGGCAGGTCGGGCTCGCACAGGGTCGCGGCCCAGGTGGCCGCGGCCGCCGCTCCCCGGCCGCGGGCGGTCGGCAGCGCTGCGACGTACTCCACGAGGACGGCGCCGCCCGTCACGTGCGCCGCCGCCACCGCGGCCGGCTCGCCGTCGACCGACGCCGTCCACACCCGCGTCGGCCCGTCCAGGATCGGCGGGGCGAGGAGGTCGCCGGGGGTGAGCGGCTGCATCTCCGGCATCGGGTAGCCCTCCACCAGCACCCGCTCGGCGATGGCGAGGTCCTTGGCGTCCTCCGCCTCGCGCAGCCCGACGCCGGCGCGCAGCGGCGGCGCATGGCCGCCCGGGAAGCGCACCATCAGCGGGGGGTGCCCGATCTTGACGACCCCGAGGTGGCTCAGGTCCGGCGTCGGGAAGGGGCTGACCACGAAGTACGGCGCCCCCGCCGGCAGCGTCTCCCCCACCTCGGCTAGCACCTCGGCGAAGCCTGCCGCGTCCAGCGGCTGGGTGACCACGACCGGGTTGGTGAGGGCCCCGCGGTCACCAATGTGCCCACCCGCCCACCGGTCGGTACGCCGGGCGGCGCGTCCGAGCGCCTCGGGGACGGCCACCGCCCAGGACGCGTACACCAGCACGGCGCCCCGTACCACCGTGTCCGCCGGGTCGAGGTCGGGCTCCCAGCCCGTGGTCAGGTGCTCGCCCTCGTCCGGGACGATCGAGTCGGCCATGCCGCCATCGTGCTCCTCTCCACCGCGGTGCGGGAAGCCCGCCCGGGGGCGCGCAGCGCCCGCACTCCTGCCAGGATCGAGGTGTGACCACGAGCGGTCCCGGCTCGGACCGGCCGCCCGCCCCGGTGCCGAGCACCGGCTGGGCGGGTGACCCCGGCCTCACCGACGCCGAGGCTGCCGAGCGGTTGCGCCGCGACGGCCCCAACGTGATGCCCGAGGCGGGCCGAGCTGCTCACCAGCTCGGCCGACGGCGGCGGCGAGACCTGGGTGCTGGGTGCCCCCGAGGTGCTGGTCCGCAGCTGCCGCGGCGGTACGGCGTGGGTGGCGCCCGCGCTCGAGGAGCTCACCCGCTCCGGCCAGCGTGTGCTCGGCGTGGCCACGCGACCCACCTCGAGCCAGCGCAGCGAGGACGGCCTCACGCTGCTCGGCCTGATCGGGCTGGAGGACCCACCCCGCCGCGACGTCCGCGATGCGCTGCATCGCTGCCGGGCAGCCGGCATCGCCGTGGCCATGGTGACCGGCGACCACCCCGACACGGCTCGCGCCATCGCCGTCGAGGTCGGCCTGATCGAGCCGGACGGCCTCGTGGTCGACGGGCCGGACCTGCCCGCCGACGTCGCGGCGCTCGGCGCCCTCCTGGACCGGGCCGACGGCGCCGTCGTCGCCCGGGTCACCGCCGGCGACAAGCTGCGCATCGCCGCCGCGATGCGCGCCCGCGGCCACGTGGTCGCGATGACCGGCGACGGCGTCAACGACGTGCCCGCCCTGCGGGAGGCCGACGTCGGCGTCGCCATGGGTGCCAGCGGCAGCGACGTCGCGCGCGAGTCCGCGGACCTGGTGCTGCTCGACGACCGGCTCAGCACCGTCGTCGCGGCGGTGGAGCTCGGCCGCGCCACCTTCGCCAACATCCGGCGCTTTCTGACCTACCACCTCACCGACAACGTCGCGGAGCTGGCGCCGTTCGCGGCCTGGGCGCTGACGGGCGGCCGATTCCCCTGGCCATCGGCGTCCTGCAGGTGCTGGCCCTCGACATCGGCACCGACATGCTGCCGGCTCTCGCACTCGGCGCCGAGCCTCCGCACCGATCGATCGGCGAGCTGCGCCGGCGGGCGCTCGTGGACCGCGGTCTGCTCGTCCGCGCGCTCGGCGTGCTCGGGCTCACCGAGGCGGTGATGGCGCTGGCGGCGTTCGCGGCCGTCCTGGTGGCCGGCGGCTGGCGCTGGGGCGACGTACCCTCCGGCGCACTCCTCGCGACCGCGTCCGGGACGGCGTTCGCGGCCATCGCGGTCGGTCAGCTGGCCAACGCCTTCGCCTGCCGCAGCGTGCGTCGGCCCGTGTGGCGGCTCCGCCTCACCACCAACCGGCTGCTCCTGGGCGCGGTGGCCGCCGAGGTGGTGCTGCTGCTCGCCTTCTTGGGGTTCCCCCCGCTCGCCGACCTGCTCGGCGGGGGCTGGCCGTCGCTTCTCGGGTGGGCCGCGGCCGCGCTGGCCGGACTCGCCGTCCTCCTGGTCGACGCCGCCTCCAAGCGACGGCGCGCCCCATCGGCCACACTGTCCCGGTGATCCACCTCCGGGTGGCCGTCCCGGCCGAGCTCAGCGACGCGGTGCTGGCGGTGCTGCGCGCCGATCCGGCCGTGGCGACGCTCGCGGTCCACCGGAGCGCCTCGCTCAAACCCGCCGGAGACGTGATCGTGGCCGATGTCGCGCGGGAGGCGGTCAACGACATCGTCGACGAGCTCCGGGCGCTGGGCGTCGCGGACGTCGGGACCCTGCACCTGGACCCACTCCCCACCTGGATGTCCCGCGCCGGTCTCGAAGCCGAGCAGCTGGCTCCGGGAAGCCCCGCCGACGCGGTCGTCTGGGCCAGCGTCACCCAGCAGGCCTACGAGGAGAGCGAGCTCAATTGGAGCTACGTCAGCTTCATGGCGCTGGCCACCTTGCTCGCCGGGGTCGCGATCATCATCGACTCCCCGATCCTGGTCATCGGGGCCATGGTGCTGGGCCCGGAGTTCACCGCCATCGCCGCCCTCGGCGTGGCGCTGGTCCGCCACCGCGGGCACCTGTTCACCCGAGCCGCCCGGACGCTCCTCGGCGGCTTCGCCGCGGCCATCGCGGTCACGACCCTGCTGACGCTCCTCGGACGCGCCCTCGGCTGGGTGCAGCTCGCCGACATCACCGGCCCGCGACCCGGCACCGACTTCATCTACACCCCCGACAAGTGGTCCTTCGTGGTGGCCGTCATCGCCGCCGCCGCCGGCGTGCTGTCGCTCACCTCGGCCCGCGTCGGCGGGCTCTCCGGCGTCTTCATCTCCGTCACGACGATCCCGGCGGCGGCCAACGTGGCCGTCGGGCTGGCCTTCGGCGCCGGCGGCGAGATCGGCGGCAGCGCGCTCCAGCTGGTCGTCAACCTCACCGGGATGGCGGTGGCCGGCTGGCTGGTGCTGTGGCTCCAGCAGGTGGTGTGGCGGCGGGTCTCGGCGTACCGACGGCGGCTGCTGGCGCGGCGTACGGCGGCCTAGCCGACTCCTCACTCCTCGTCGGTGGAGGAGTCCTCGCCGTGCGTGCCGGGCCGCGGCGCCCAGGGCAGCTCCTGAGCAGGGCGGACGACGATCAGCCGGTCGCCGCGCGCCAGCTGGGAGACGACGGGGTCGAAGTAGCGGTAGACCTTCTCATCGCGCACCACCGCGATCACCTGGTCGGGCAGGGACTGCGGCTGCCGGCCCACCTCGGGGACGAGCAGGTCGCGCTCGGCCACCTCGAGACCCTGGCCGTAGGTCAGCAGGTCCTCCAGGACCGACCCGAGCTTGGGCGACAGGGTGGACAGCCCGAGCAGCCGGCCGACCGCATCCGAGGAGGTGATCACCGAGTCGGCGCCGGACTGCCGCATCAGCGGCACGTTCTCCTCCTCGCGGCAGGAGGTGACGATCCACACGTCGGGGTGGAGCTGGCGCACGGTCAGCGTCGCGAGCACGTTGGTGTCGTCGCGGTCGGTGGTGATGATCACCTGGGCGGCCTTCTCGACGCCCGCTCGGCGCAGCACCTCGCGGCGGGTCGCGTCGCCGGTGACGATCGCCACGTGGTCGGTCTGGGCGTCCTGGAGCGCGATGGCGCCCGGGTCGACGATCACGATCTTGTCCCGGCTCATCCCGTTGTTGACGAGTGTCTCGACAGCGCTGCGGCCCTTGGTGCCGTAGCCGACGATCACGACATGGTTCTCCATGGACTTCCTCCACCGGTCGACCCGGAACATCTCACGGCCCTGGGAGGCGAGCACCTCCAGCGTGGTGCCGATCAACAGCACCAGGAAGCCGATGCGCGCCGGCGTGATGACGAATGCATTGACCATGCGGGCGGTCGTCGACTCGGGCGCGATGTCGCCGTAGCCCGTGGTGCTCAGCGTGACGGTCGTGTAGTAGATCGCGTCGGTGAAGCTCACCTGGTAGTCGTGGACCGGGTCGTTGTTGTCGCGGTAGCCGTCGCGGTCGGCGTACACGAGCACCACGGTGCCGACGAGGATCGCCGCCGCGAGCAGCAGCCGGCGGGTCAGCTCGAACCAGGGCGACCGCGCCCGCTCGGGGAGCGTGACGGTGCCGAGGTTCGGCGCCAACGGCGTCGACGGGCTCTCGTCGGTCACGGCGCCGAGTCTTTCACGCCGATCCGGCTCCTCAGCCGCTGCACCAGCTCACGGCGGGCCCGTGTCGTCGTGGCCTGCGGGAAGACGCTGTCGAAGGCGGCGTTGACTGCGGCGCCGATGAGGACGGCGATCGCCAGCAGGTACAGCCAGACCAGGACGGCGATGGGCGCCGCGAGCGGCCCGTAGACCGAGCGGGAGCCGGTCGCGGCCGACTCGGTGAGCACCCACCGCAGCAGGGCCGATCCCAGCACCCAGCACACCAGCGAGAACACCGCGCCCGGCAGGTTGAACGTCCAGTGCGTCCGCACCGGCACCGACACGTGGTAGAGCGTCGCGAGGAAGCAGATGCAGATCACGATGACCGCCGGCCAGTAGAACGCCAGCAGCCCGTCGAAGCGTCCGGGCAGCCAGTCGCGCAGCAGCGTCGGACCGGCCAGGATGAGCGGGATCGCCACGCCCCCGGTGATCATCGCCAGGACGTAGAGCACGAAGGACAGCGCGCGGGTTCGCACGATCCCCGGTGCCCGCCCAAGCCGTGCATGATCGTGATGGTGTCGACGAAGACGTTGAGGGCGCGCGAGCCGGACCACAGGGCGAGCACGAAGCCGACCGAGATGACGTCGTAGCGCGGCCCCGTGAGCACGTCGTCGAGGGTCGGCACGATGATCTTGCGCACCGCGCTGTCGGTGAGCGCCCGGGAGGAGACGTCGATGACGGCCGCCCGGAAGTCCTCCACCTCGGCGGCGCTCACGTGGCTGGAGACGAAGCCGATCGCGCCGGTGAGCGCGAAGACCAGCGGGGGATCGACAAGACAGCGAAGAACGCCGCCTCCGCGGCCAGCCCGGTGACCCGGTAGCGCAGGCAGGAGCCGGCCGTGGTCACGACGAGGCGCCACAGCAGCTCGCGCAGCCGGCCCAGGCCACGGAGCACCGGATGCCGCTCCCGGCCCGTGTCCGACATGGGCCTACGGTATCCACATGGGCACCGAGATCCGGGAAGCCGTCAACCAGCCGCCGCCCCTGATCGGCCACGACGTGGTCGCCTCGGACGCCGCTCTCACCGAGGCGGTGCTGCGGCACGCGTCGGAGGAGTCGCTCGCCTCCCTCAAGGAGCTGGGCGCCGAGGCCGGCAGCGCCGAGGCCCGCGAGCACGGGCTGCTCGCCAACCAGCACCCGCCGCAGCTGCGCTCCTACGACCGGTTCGGCCACCGGGTCGACGAGGTGACCTTCCACCCCTCCTGGCACTGGCTGATGGAGCGGGCGGTCGGCTACGGGCTCCAGGCGGCACCGTGGGCGTCCGCGGACCCGCACGCGCACGTCCGCCGGGCCGCGGGCTTCCTGGCCTGGTCGGAGACCGAGCCAGGGCACGGCTGCCCGATCTCGATGACCTACGCCGCCGTCCCCGCACTGCAGGCCGATCCGGAGCTGGCGTCGGCCTGGACTCCCGCGCTGGCCGCCACGTCGTACGACTTCGGAGTGCGGCCGGTGGCCGAGAAGGCCGGCGCGCTGGCGGGCATGGGGATGACCGAGAAGCAGGGCGGCTCCGACGTGCGCACCAACCGCACCGAGGCCCGCCCGACCGGGGTGGAGGGCGAGTACACCCTGCATGGGCACAAGTGGTTCACCTCCGCCCCGATGAACGACGTCTTCCTCGTGCTCGCCCAGGCGCCGGGTGGGCTGACCTGCTTCCTGCTCCCCCGGGTGCTCCCGGACGGCACCCGCAACCGGCTGGACGTGGTGCGGCTCAAGGACAAGCTCGGCAACCGGTCCAACGCCTCCTCCGAGCTCGAGCTCGACGGCACCCTCGTCGTGCGGCTCGGCGAGGAGGGGCGCGGCGTGCGCACCATCATCGAGATGGTCGCGGCCACGCGACTGGACTGCGTGCTGGGATCCGCCTCCCTGATGCGCCGCGGCGTCGCCGAGGCCACCTGGCACGCGGCCCATCGCTCGGCGTTCGGCTCGCTGCTCGTGGACAAGCCGCTGATGAACAACGTCCTGGCCGACCTGGCGGTGGAGTCCGAGGCCGCCACGGCGCTCGCGATCCGGCTCGCCGCGGCGGTGGACCGGCGCGACGACCCGCACGAGGCGGCGTTCCGCCGGATCGCGCTGCCCCTGGCCAAGTTCTGGGTCTGCAAGCGCACCCCGGCCATGGTCGCCGAGGCGCTGGAGTGCCTCGGCGGCAACGGGTACGTCGAGGAGTCGGCGCTGCCGCTGCTGTTCCGGGAGTCCCCGCTGAACTCGATCTGGGAGGGCTCGGGCAACGTCAACGCGCTCGACGTCCTGCGCGCGCTCGGCCGCGAGCCGGAGGTGCTGCAGGCCTGGATCACCGAGGTCGGCGCCGCTCGCGGCGTCGACCCGCGGCTGGACCGCGCCGTCGACGAGACCCTCGCCCTGCTCGGCGACGCGGGCTCGCTGGAGGTGTCGGCACGCCGGCTGGCGGGCTCGATGGCGGCCTGCCTCCAAGGCGCCCTGCTGGTGCGCTTCGCGCCCGCCGAGGTGGCCGACGCCTTCTGCGCGACCCGGCTGGACACCGCCTACCACGGCACCTTCGGCACCTTGCCCGCCGCGCTCGGCCAGCAGCCGATGCGAACGATCGTGGACCGGGCGACGCCGGTCGTGGCCTGACCAGGTCACCCCCGGCCGGAAGCGGGGCCCCGGCTACAGGGCGGCCGGCACCGGCTGCGGCTGCTCCGTGAGCGCCTGGGTGAGGATCTCCACGAGCGCCTCCACCCGGACGTCGACGGCCTCGCCGGTCTCCTCGAGGGCGCCGTCGAGCGCCCGCGCCGCCAAGCCGGCCTTGCTGTCGACCAGCTCGGCGATCTTGGCGTCGATGGTCTGGGCGGCGATTATCCGCCACGCCGTGACCGGCTCGGTCTGCCCGATCCGGTGCACCCGGTCGATCGCCTGGGTCTGCTCTGCGTCGGTCCAGGACAGCTCGGCCAGGACGACGTTCGAGGATACCTGGAGGTTGATTCCGACGCCTGCCGCGGTCAGCGAGCACACGATGACGCCCACGTCGGGGTCGTTCACGAAGTCGTCGATGGCCTGCTGGCGGGCCGTCCGGGTCTGGTCGCCACGGATCGTCGTGGTGCGGATGCCGCGCCGGGCGAAGACGTCCTCCGCAGTGTCCATGACGTCGAGGTGCTTGGCGAAGAACACGACCTTGCCGACGTTGCGGACCAGCTGCGCGGCGTAGTCGGCGGCCAGCTCGGCCTTGGCCTGGCCGAGCCGGCGCACCATCGCGAAGACGTTGTCCTCGGCGGTCGACTCCGCGCTCTCCGCGATCTCGCGCTCGGCGACCCGGCGTACCAGGGCCAGGTCGATCCCGTCCGTGACCGACCCTGCCCGGCGGTGCTCCAGCGCGGCCTGGTAGCGCGCCACGAGCCGCTTGGCCAGCCGGCGCTCGGCGTCCTGGATGGAGCGCCCGACGGCGCCCTCCAGCTCCACCGGCAGGTCCGCCACCCGGCGGGCGGGGATGTCGGCCGCGACCTCGACCTTGCGTCGGCGCACGATGCCGAGGTCGATGACCGCCTGCCGGGCCAGCGGGTAGAAGCCGTGGTCGGCCGGGGACATGCCGGTGTCCTCCAGCGCGGTCATCAGGGCGTTGCCCGGCTTGCGCTTGTCGATCCAGCCGAGGAACTGCCAGATGGTGCGGAAGTCCTCGATGTCGTTGATGAGCGGGGTGCCGGTCAGCGCCATCAGCAACGGCCGCGCCGTACGCCGCCGGACCCGCTCGGAGATCTCCAGCACGTGCTGGGAGCGCTGGGACTTCTTGTTCTTGATGTAGTGCGCCTCGTCTACGACCATGCCGCGGAAGCCGTGGTTGCCGATCCAGTCGACGTGGCGGTCCAGCACCTCGTAGTTGACCACCATGATGTCGGCGAAGCCGTCCACGGTGTCGCCGTCGCCGTGGATGACGGTCACCGAGCGTTGGGGAGTCCACAGCTGCGCCTCGCGAGCCCAGTTGGTCTTCACCACGTTCGGCACCACGCACAGCAGCGGGTAGGCGTGGGCCTCCGAGGCCGCGAGCAGCGCCTGGGCGGTCTTGCCCAGCCCGGGCTCGTCTGCCAGCAGGAAGGTGCGGTGTCCGTCGGCGACGGAGGCGAGCACCCGCGACTGGTGCGGCATCAGGTCCAGGCCCGGGGGCAGCATCACCGGACGCGGCGTGGGCAGCTCCATGCACGCGGGGGCGCCCTTGACCGGGTGCTCGAAGGCGTTCAGCAGGGGCTCGATCAGCTCCCACCCGACCAGCCGACCCTGCGGCCGCGGCGCGACGTGGCTGAAGTCGGGGACCAGGAACGGGTTGGCCAGCTGGGCCGCGAGCACCGACGGCGGCGTCACCTTGCGCTCGGCCCGGGCGGCGTCCGCGGCGGACGGCTCGGCCTGCGCGATCTGCTCGGGCTCCAGCCCGGCGGCGCGCTGCATCTCGAGGATCAGGTGGCGGGTGCCCTCGCTGACCTCGGCGTCCTCCCCGAGCAGGGTGAACATCGACGGCTGGTGCGCCGCGGTCTGCGCCAGGATCGTGGCGATCCCGTCGAGCCGCTTGAGCTGGGTGTCACGCTGCGGGTCGGTGAGGGAGCGGTCCTCCTTCACGCGGTGCCGCTCCTCACGGGCCAGCAGGGCGACGGCCTGGAACCGCGCGTGCTGGCCGGAGGTGACCTGGCCGCGCTTCACGGCGTTCTCCACGTCGCGCACGGCCATCGCCAGCACCGGGATGATGCCGTCGTTGTCACGCCTGCGCAGCTGGGACCTACTGGTCCCGCGGCGGTCAGTGGACCTCTGCGTACGTCGTGCCGCCAATCCGGCAGCCCTTCCTGTGCGGCTCGTCCGAGCGAGCCCTGGTGACTCCTGGCCTGCAGCGGCACCGACCCGTGGCCGGCGTCAGCGTGGACCCGGTCCGCCGGACGACGTCATCGGCGAGCCAGTGGCGTCGTCAGCAGGCCTGCGACGCCCTCTCCTGCTCCTCACCGTCGCGACGGGCCGGGGAACGGCCCCAGGGAAACGGCCTGGTCACGCCCGAGGCGGTGAGGCAGGAGAACCTGCGGTCAGTGTACGTGCCGGCGCGACCCGATGCCAGGCGGCCCCGGCTTCCCGGACGGGCGACCTTCAGCCCAGGTCGAGGCCCGGGTAGAGCGGGTGGGCGTCGAGCAGCTCGGCCGAGGCGGCCCGCACCCGGTCGGCGACTCCGTCGGCCAGGGTGTAGCTGGCCTTGGACGGCGCCCCCGCGCCGGTCGTGCCGGGCTCGGTGTGGGCCAGCACCTCCACCATCAGCTCGGCGACCCTGTCGAACTCGTCGTGGCCGAAGCCGCGCGTGGTCAGCGCCGGCGTCCCGATCCGGATGCCGGAGGTGTACCACGCGCCGTTCGGGTCGGCGGGCACCGAGTTGCGGTTGGTGACCACGCCCGCGTCCAGCAGGGCCGACTCCGCCTGCCGGCCGGTGATGCCGAAGGAGGAGACGTCGAGCAGGACCAGGTGGTTGTCGGTGCCGTCGGTCACCAGCCGCACCCCGCGCTTCATCAGCCCCTCGGCCAGCGACTGGGCGTTGTCGGCGATGGCCTGGGCATAGTCGGCGAACTCCGGCTGCCGGGCCTCGGCCAGCGCCACCGCCTTGGCCGCCATCACGTGCGAGAGCGGCCCGCCGAGCACCATGGGGCAGCCGCGGTCGACGGACGGGGCGTACTCCTCGGTCGCCAGCACCAGGCCACCCCGCGGCCGCGCAGCGACTTGTGGGTCGTCGTGGTGACGAGGTGGGCGTGCGGGACCGGATCCTCGTCGCCGGTGAACACCTTGCCGGCCACCAGGCCCGCGAAGTGGGCCATGTCGACCATGAGCGTGGCGCCGACCTCGTCGGCGATCTCGCGCATGGTCGCGTAGTTGATCCGGCGGGGGTAGGCCGAGTAGCCGCCGACGATGACGAGCGGGCGGAACTCGCGGGCCTTGGCCGCCAGGACGTCGTAGTCGAGCAACCCGGTCTCCGGGTCGGTGCCGTACTGCTGCTGGTGGAACATCTTGCCGCTGATGTTGGGGCGGAAGCCATGGGTCAGGTGGCCGCCCGCATCCAGGCTCATGCCCAGCAGCCGCTGGTTGCCGAGCTCGTGGCGCAACTGCTCCCAGTCGGCCTCGGAGAGGTCGTTCACGTTCTTCGCCCCAAGCCGCTCCAGCCCCGGGCCCTCAACGCGGTGCGCCAGGATCGACCAGTAGGCGACGAGGTTGGCGTCGATGCCCGAGTGCGGCTGGGCGTAGGCGTACGGCGCGCCGAACAGCTCCCGCGCGTGCTCGGCGGCGAGCGCCTCCACAGTGTCGACGTTCTGGCAGCCGGCGTAGAAGCGGTGCCCGACGGTGCCCTCGGCGTACTTGTCGCTGAACCAGGTGCCCATGGTGAGCAGCACCGCGGGCGACGCGTAGTTCTCGGAGGCGATCAGCTTCAGCGAGGCCCGCTGGTCGGCGAGCTCCTGGCGGGTCGCCGCGGCGACGCGGGGCTCGACGGCCTCGATGACCTCGAGGGCCTGCCGGTACGCGCTGCTGAGAAGGGCATCGGTCATGGCGACAGAGTAGTGAGTCGCCCCGGCGCGCCGGAATCGGGGCGAATCTCACTTCATGGATGCCCGTCTCATTAGCCGAGATGTCACGTTGTGGAATGGCTGTCCGCCGGTTGAGACTTGCTGACATCGCTCCTCAGCGTCGAGGAGTCCAGTTCACCCTGCCCCCGAAGGACGGCCCGCTGATGGCAGCCCCAGCCCTCATCGCCCTCGCCCCCGCCAGTCGCGTGCCCGGCACCGTCGAGACCATCACCGCCCTGGTGGCCGAGGTCCGCGCCATGCGCCCCGACCTGCGCATCGAGGCGGCCTTCCTGGCCGGCACCGGCCGGCCTTCGACACCGTCGTGAACCGCCTCGTGCGCGCGGGGTACGACGAGATCGTCGTCGTCCCGCTGCTGCTCGCCGGCGCCGGGGTGGCCGAGTCCGACATCCCCACCGCCCTGGCGGCCGCCGAGGAGCGGCACCCGGGCGTGACCATCCGGGCCAGCCGCAACCTGGGCCTGGAGCCCTGCTTCCTCGAGGTGCTCGACCTGCGGATGCGCGCCGCCCTCAAAGCCGCCCGGATCCGCGAGCTGGACGCGCTCGTCCTGGCCGCTCCCGGCTCCACCGACCCGCTGGCCAACCAGGCCGTCGCCCGGCTCGCGCGGCTGTGGGGCAGCCACCACAACCTGCCCGTGACCGCGGCCTTCGCCGCGATCGCGCCGCCGGCCACCGGCGAGGCGGTCCGGGCGTTCCGCGGCGACGGCCGACGCCACATCGCCGTGGCCTCGCTCTTCCTCGCCCCCGGCTACCTGCACGACCGCTCGGCCGAGCTCGCGCTCGAGGCCGGCGCCGTGGCCGTCTCCGAGCCGCTCGGTGCTCACCCTGAGATCGCCCGCACGATCCTGGCGCGGTACGCCGTCGGCGCCGTGGAGCTGGTCCCGGTCTGAGAGAGCCGGCTCAGGCCACCAGCTCGGCCAGCAATCGCTCCAGCTGCCGGGCCGGGTCGTCGGTGACTCCGTGCACCGGTCCGGGCCGGACCACCGTGCTCCGCGGCGCGGCCAGGAACCCGAAGCGGGTGCCCAGCGACTGCTCGGCCGCCCCTCCTCCGCTCCCTCCCCGCGGCAGACCTGGCCGGCGAACGCCAGCGCGGCACGGACCTGGGCAACGTCCAGCTGGGCGTCGAGAGCCGAGAGTCGCTGCTCGTCGACCAGCGTGGCGACCTCGAGGAAGTCGGTGGCCTGGCAGTACAGCACGACGCCCACGTTGACGAACTCCTCGCGGTCGGCCCGGGGACGCAGCGCAGCACGAGGTACTGGTAGGGATGGGTCGTGGCGCTCATCGTGTCACCTCCGGCAGCCAGGCCCGCGACGCCAGCCGCGCGCTGAGGTGGTCGACGTACGCCGCGCGCACCCGGGCGGGCTCGTCGCCGGGCGCGCCGCGCAGCCAGTCGTCGGGCACCTGCGCGACGGCCTCGTGGAGCGCCGCCGCGTCGAGCTGCTGGCGAAGCTCCTCGTCGGCACCCGAGAGCCCCGGCAGGTACGTGGCGAACACGTGACCGGCCGGGTCCCAGGGCTGGCGCGCGAAGCGCTCCGGGTCGCCGATGCCGGCGTCCCAGCTGTGGTGGAAGTAGAGGCTGGCACCGTGGTCGATCAACCACAGCTCCTGATGCCAGACCAGCAGGTTCGGGTTGCGCCAGCTGCGGTCGACGTTCGCGACGAAGGCGTCCAGCCACAGCACCCGCGGCGCCAGCGCGTCGCGGGTCGCGGCTGCCGCGTCGTACCCGAAGGCGCCGGGCAGGAAGTCGACGCCGAGGTTCAGGCCCGCGCTCGCCGTGAGCAGATCCTGTACCTCCTCGTCGGCCTCGTAGCGCGCGATCTCGGGGTCCAGCGCCAGCCCGACCAGCCGCGGGCTGCGCAGGCCGAGTCGCTGCGCGAGCGCCGCCACGATCACCTCTGCGACCAGCACCCGCTCCCCCTGGCCGGCGCCGCGGAACTTGCACACGTAGATGCCCAGGTCGGCCGCCTCCACCAGACCGGGGAGCGAGCCGCCCTCCCGCAGCGGCGTCACGTACCGGGTGACGTCGACGGTGGGGATCACGCGATCGGAGGCTCGTCGCGCAGCCGGCGGCGCTGCTCGTCGACATCGAAGTCGGCGGCGGGCCACTGCGGGTCGAGGTCGCGCAGAGCCGCGAGCAGCAGCTGCCCGATGGCGAGGTTGCGGTACCACTTCTTGTCGCTCGGGATGACATGCCAGGGCGCCACGTCGGTGTGGGTGCGCGTCAGCGCGATCTCATAGGCCTCGCGGTACGCCGGCCACAGCGCCCGCTCGTCCAGGTCGCCCGGGTTGAACTTCCAGTGCTTCGCCGGCTCGTCGAGGCGGGCCAACAGGCGCTGCTTCTGCTCCTGCGCCGAGACGTGCAGCATGCACTTGACGATGCGAGTGCCGCCCGCCGCCAGCCGGGCCTCGAAGTCGTTGATCGCGCCGTAGCGCCGCTCAATCTCCTCCGGCGCCGCCCAGCCGTGCACCCGGACGATGAGCACGTCCTCGTAGTGGCTGCGGTCGAACACCCCGAGGTAGCCCGGCGCCGGCAGCGCCCGCTCGATGCGCCAGAGGAAGTCGTGCGCCTTCTCCTCGTCGGTCGGCGCCTTGAAGGAGGTGATCCGCACCCCCTGCGGGTCCACCAGCCCGACCGTGTGTCGAAGGACGCCACCCTTGCCGGAGGTGTCCATGCCCTGCAGGACCAGCAGCACGTTGCGTGTCGAGCCGGCTGAGCGCTCGGCGAACAGCCGCTCCTGCAGGTCGGCCAGCTCCGGGCCGATCGCCGCCAGCGCGGCCGCGCCGGCCTTCTTGCCGCCGTCGAAGCCGGGCGCCACATCGGTGTCGAGGGCGGTCAGGTCGACCGGGCCCGGCTGCAGCCGCAGCAGGCTGGTGTCGAGGGTGTCACTGCTCATGACCCGACCCTAGACGCGCCCGACGCGCCACGTCAGGTCACCGGGCGTGGTGTCGAGGTCGGGCTCAGGCGCGGCCACCGAGGAGCTTCTTCAGGGTGCTCCACATCCCGAGCACCGCGAAGCCGAAGAAGAACAGCATGTCCCTGGTGTAGGAGGAGAGCACCTGGCCGTCGAACATCGCGGTGCGCGCGAACTGCATCTTGGTCAGCCCGGAGCCCTGCAGGCCCAGCTCGTCGTAGGCGACCGTGGCGTCGTAGCCGACCAGCACGAAGAACGTCGCCACCACGCTGAGGACGATGAGGCCCAGCAGCGGGCCCAGGCCGCGACGCGGCGCACTCCCGGCGACCTGGGTGTAGGCCCAGACCGCACCGAAGGCCATCGCGAAGCTGGTGATCGAAGCGACGAAGCCGAGCTTCCAGACCAGCAGCGTGACCAGGCCTCCCAGCACGAGGACGCCGGCCGCCGCCAGCAGGCCCAGCCCCACGCGCTCGCGGCGCGGCTCGGTGGCCGAGTAGGCGGGCTCGCCGGACGGCGGGACGGGCTGGACGTGGTCGAACTGGCTCATGGGGCTCCCCCTGGCGATCAGCGGGCGTCACCGTGATCGCCCGAGTAAACAGCCCGGAGCATACGTCAGGCCCGGCCACCTGTCAGGAGAACTCCTCGACCGTGCCCGAGTCGAGATCCTCGGCACCGGCCAGCTCGGCGCGCACCACCGCGAACGCCAGCGCCGAGTCGTAGCCCTTGCGGGCGAGCATGCCGACCAGCCGCCGGGTGGCCACCGCTGGCTCGACCCCGCGCATCGAGCGCAGCCTCTTGCGCACCAGGACGCGGGCAGCCTCCTCCTGCTGGTCGCGACCGACGCCGGCCAGCGCCTCGCGGGCCACCTCGTCGGCCACGCCCTTGCGGCGCAGCTCGTGGGCCAGGGCGCGCGGCGCGAGCCCCTTGCCGGCCTGCCGGCTCTCCACCCAGGCCCGGGCGAAGGCCCGGTCGTCGACCAGCCCGACCTCGGTGAACCGGTCCAGCAGTCGCTCGGCCAGCTCCCCGGGGACGTTGCGGGCCGCCAGCTTGGCCCGCAGCTCGGCGCGACTGCGCGCCTGCCCGGTGAGCTGGTCGAGCAGGATCTTGCGAGCGACCTGTTCGGGGTCGGCCTCCGGGCCGTCACCGACGGGGTCGGCCGGCGGCGGCTCCGCGACCCGCCTGGTCCAGGCGTCGACACCGTCGGTGACGGTGCCGCGCCAGGACCGCTGCGGCTCAGAAGTCATCGACACCGATCGGCTCGTCGGAGAGCGCGTCGCCGTCGAGCGGAGGGGCCTGCTTGTCGACCTGCGGGCCGACGCCGAGCTTCTCCAGGATGCGCTTCTCCAGCTCGTTGGCCAGGTCGGGGTTGTCGCGCAGGAAGACGCGGGCGTTCTCCTTGCCCTGACCGAGCTGGTCGCCCTCGTAGGTGTACCAAGCGCCCGCCTTGCGCACCAGGCCGGCCTCGACGCCGACGTCGATGAGCCCGCCCTCCCGGCTGATGCCCTGGCCGTACATGATGTCGAACTCGGCCTGCTTGAACGGCGGAGCGACCTTGTTCTTGACCACTTTCACCCGGGTGCGGTTGCCGACCGCGTCGGTGCCGTCCTTGAGGGTCTCGATGCGCCGGACGTCGAGCCGGACCGAGGCGTAGAACTTCAGCGCCCGCCCACCGGTCGTGGTCTCCGGGCTCCCGAACATCACGCCGATCTTCTCCCGCAGCTGGTTGATGAAGATCGCGGTGGTGCCGGCACCGTTGAGGGCACCGGTCATCTTGCGCAGCGCCTGGCTCATCAGGCGGGCCTGCAGGCCGACGTGGCTGTCGCCCATCTCGCCCTCGATCTCGGCGCGCGGCACGAGCGCCGCCACGGAGTCGATGACGATCAGGTCGAGGGCGCCGGAGCGGACCAGCATGTCGGCGATCTCCAGGGCCTGCTCGCCGGAGTCGGGCTGGGAGACCAGCAGAGCGTCGGTGTCGACGCCGAGCGCCTTGGCGTACTCCGGGTCCAGCGCGTGCTCGGCGTCGATGAACGCGACGATGCCGCCCGCCCGCTGCGCGTTGGCGACCGCGTGCAGCGCCACGGTCGTCTTGCCGGAGGCCTCCGGGCCGTAGATCTCGACGACCCGGCCGCGCGGCAGGCCACCCAGACCGAGAGCCACGTCGAGGGCGATGGAGCCGGTCGGGATCACCTCCAGCGGCGCGCGGGTCTCGTCGCCCAGCCGCATGACCGAGCCCTTGCCGAAGGCCTTCTCGATGCCGGCGAGGGCGGCGTCGAGCGCCTTCTCCCGGTCCCCTGACGCGGTCGCTCCAGATGTGGAAGCCCCAGATGCGGAAGCCATGTGTGCGATCCCTCTCCTGCCCGTGCGGACGTCTGTGGTGGTCAACTGCTGCCGACCCTAGGCACGGCCACCGACAGCCCCCGGAGTGCTCCGCAGTGCTGGGGATGACCGGCCCCTGGTGAGCGGCTGTGCAGTCGATCCGGGCCTCACCCTAGGCCGAACAGGTGTTCGATCACCGTACCTCGACCGGCGTGTCGCGCGAGCGTCGATGCGCGCGCAGGCCGGCCACCGCGACCCCGGCCAGGACCACTCCGGCGAGGGCCAGCCAGCCGGTCAGGTAGGGGCGGTCCAGCAGGGTCGGGTTGTCCGGCCGGGCACCGAAGAGGCCCAGGACCGGCACCGCCACCAGGGTGAGCGAGCCGAGCACCACCAGCCCGGCGGCCGCCGGCCCGTGCAGCCAGCCGGGCAGCAGCCGGGACCCGAGCAGCGTCAGCCCCAGCACGAGGGGCGCCAGGATCGCGTCGTGCGCGACCACTCCCCGGCCAGCCAGCCCGCGATCTCCACGAGCCGCTGCGGGCGCGCCAGCAGCAGCCACCCTCCGTACGCCCCCATGGCGGCACCCACGGCGCCGACCGCGAGGCGGCCCGGGCCGACCTCGCCGCTCACGTGAGCGTCTCCAGCGTGGTGACCCACTTGGTCTGCAGCACGCCGGGCCGGTTGGGGGCGATCAGACGGGCCGGGTAGCCGTGGTCGGGGCTCAGCGGCTCACCGTCCAGTGCCAGGGCCAGCAGCGTCAGCGGGTCGTCGGCGAACGCCCCGGGCAGGGTGGTGGCCGACCAGGCGCCGCGGGTCTGCAGCGACGTGACCCGCACCGGCAGCCGGCCCGGCGCGTCGACCAGCGCCATCAGGTCGCGGACCCGCACCCCGGTCCACGTCCCGGTGGCGCTCCAGCCCTCCACGCAGGCGATCGGCAGGTCGACCGTCACCTGCGGCAGCGCCTCCAGGTCGGCCCGGGTCAGGCTGCGCACCGTGTCGCCGTGACGCAGCGTCAGGCGGTACGCCGCCCCGGCGGCCTGCTCGCCGACGCCCGCCGCCGCGGCCGTGCGGTTGACGGGCACCCCGCCGGGCCCGGAGCCGGAGCGCACCGCGAGCACCGAGACCCGGCGCAGCCACGGCACCGCACCCCCGGCGGTCGCCAGCACCGCCAGCCCGGCCGCGAGCCCGGTCGTGCGCAGCAGCCCGCGGCGGAGGGGCCCTCCGCCCGCCGCTGCCCCGGCCCCGCGGGGGCTCCACCGGGGCCCCCAGACCGGTGCGGACGACCGGCAGCTTGACGGCCACGTGCACCACGAGCGCACCGATGGCGACCCAGGCCACGGCCTCGTGGGTGGCGCGGAAGGAGAACGACCAGGGGTACCACTGCGCCACGTTCGCCAGCCCGGTGGCCAGCTGGAAGACCGCCGCGGCGACCAGCACCCCGATGGAGACCCGTTCCAGTCCGTGCACCAGCAGTTCACGCCGCGGCCGCGGCGGCCGCGCGAACAGCTTCGGGTAGACCAGCCAGAGCTTCACCAGCAGCAGCGGCACCGCGGCCGTGCCCGCGGCGACGTGCAGCCCCTGGGTGAGCCGGTAGCCCCAGACCGGCCGCGTGGGGAAAGGCACCACCGCGTCGGGCACGTGCGCCCAGTGACTGACCAGCCCGGTCACGAAGGCGAGGGCGAAGCAGACGCCCAGCCACAGCCCGACCCGGGCCGTGACCGCGGCGTCGCGGAGCCTGGTCGAGAAGTCGGTCTCGCGGGGCACGTGCAGCCGGTCGGGCCGGCGCTGGGTGGTTGGAGCCATCTGGTCGTCACCTCCTGGTCAGGACGGCGAACCAGCGGCCGCCGTACTCGTGCCGGCTGTGGACGTCGAAGCCGGCGCCGCTCGCCAGCTCGCCGATGGCCTCGGCGCCCACGAACGCCCACGGGAACTCACCGCTGCGCAGCAGGTCGGTGCGGAGCCGGAGCGTGCGTGTGGCGACCCCGGTGCCGTACGCCGCGAGGTCGACCACGACCCGCCCGCCCGGCGCGAGCAGCTGGCCCGTCCGGCACAGCAGCCGGGCCGGGTCCCCGCCGATGCCGATGCTGCCGTCGGCCAGCAGCGTGGTGCCCCACAGCCCCTCGGCGGGCAGCGGTGCGAAGACGTCGCGGCACAGCGCCGCGGCGCCGCGCGCGCGGGTCAGCCGGACGGCCTCGTCGAGCACGTCAATGCCGAGGGCGCAGACCTCGCGCGCGGTCAGCGCCGCGACCAGGCGGCCGGGCCCGCAGCCGATGTCGAGCACCGGCCCGCGGCACTGGTCGAGCAGGGCGGCGTCCACGACGTCGACCTCGCCGGACCAGCGCGCAGCCTCGAGCGGGACGGCATGCCCCCGCCGGTCCACGAAGCACCGGGCGCCCTGGTAGGCGGCGGCCAGCACCGCCGCCACGGGCGCGTCGCCCAGCGCGGGGTCCACCAGCAGCCCGGTCATCGGGCCACCCGCCTGCTCGCGGCCCACGCGGCCGCGAAGTCCGTCCCCGGCGCCAGCGCCGCCACCGCCGCGGCATCGTCGGCGGTGTCCACGTCGATGAGCCGGTGCGCCGACGCGACGGCCAGCCCCGCCCTGGCCAGTGCCACGCGGGTGTGGTGGCCGGTGGCGGCCGTCGACATCGGCACGCCCTCGAGTGCCGACGCCCGCTCGGGCTCGCGCAGGGCGAGCGCCCACCAGCCGCCGTCGGCGGCGGGCGCCAGCACGGCGTCATGGGTCGCGAGGCCGGCGGCCACGTCGGCCAGGTCGGCCGCGGTGACCTGGGGCGTGTCCATGCCGATCTGCACGACCGGGCCGGGCCCGCACTCGGCGTGGGCCGCCGCGAGCCGCGCGGCCAGGCCCGCCCCACGCTGGGGCACGACCTGCCAGCCCACGAGCAGCCCGGCGACCGACTCGCCCTCGGGCGCCGCCCCCAGGTCGCCGGCCAGGGCCAGCCAGCACCGGTCGGCTCCGGCGTACGCCGCGGCGGCGCGCAGGGTGTCGCGAAGCGCGGCGGCGGCGAGCTCCGCCGCGGCCTCCATGCCGATCTCGGCCCCGAGCCGGGTCTTGCACTCCCCGGCACGGGCGCCTTCGCCACCACCAGGCAGCGCGCCCCGGCTCCGTGCGTCCGCGCGCTCACGACAGCACCCGCCAGAAGTCCCGAGCGGTACGCAGCGTGCCGCGCACCGAGCCGGACACCTTCGACCGGGTGCCGGCCGCTCGCGGCCCGTAGACCACGTCGCGCTCGGTGATCCGCCAGCCCGACTCGACCGCCCGGCGCAGCAGCTCCACCGGGTAGCCGAAGCGGCGGTCCTCCACCCCAGGGCGAGCAGGTCCGCCCGGCGGCAGACCCGCAGCGGCGCGATGTCGCGCACCGGCAGCCCGCGCCGGCGCAGCAGCGCGACCACCAGGGCGTTGCCGGCCCGGGCGTGCCAGGGCCACAGGCCGCGTCGCGCGGGGCGGCGCCGGCCGACGGCCAGGTCGCTGCGGCCGGACAGCACGTCCTCGACCAGCGGCAGGACCGCAGCCGGGTCGAAGGAGCCGTCTCCGTCCATCACGGCCACCAGCTCGGCCTGCGCGGCCACGATCCCCGCGTGCACGGCGGCGCCGTACCCCGGCCGGGGCTCGTGGACCACCCGGGCGCCCCACCGCCGCGCCACCTCGGCCGTGTCGTCTCGCGACCCGTTGTCGACGACGACGACGGCCAGGCCGGCCGGCACCGCGCGGCAGCAGGCCCGCCAGCGCCGGGCCCTCGTCGCGGCACGGCAGGATGAGCTCGCAGGGAACGGACACGTTCGCCAACGTAGGCCAGCGGGAGCCGGTAGTGGGCTGCGGAAGGCTTACGAACTGCTGACGGTGCCTGCTGCCGCTGGGTCGGGCGCGGGTCGCTGCCTAGGCTGCGGGTCATGCCCGAACCGCAGCCGGCTGTGGCCTCGGCACCGTCCCGGCCGACACCCGACCTGGCGAGCACCCACGCCGCCTGGTGGGGTCTCGGCGTCGCCGTCGCGCTCATGGTGCTGGCCATGGCCGTGCCAGCAGTGACGGGGTGGAACCCGCACGTCCACAGCTTCCCCGCTGCACGCGGCCTGGGCTCTCGCGTCGGCCTGGGCACCCTGCCCGCCCTGCTGGTGGCCGTCCTCGCTGCGCGCTGGGCGATGCCGCTGGCCGAGGGGCTGCCCTGGCGGCGGCTGCTCTTGGCGGCGTACGCCGCCGGGCTGGTGTGGCTGCTGTCGCTCGCCCTCGTCGACGGCAGCCACGGGATCTGGGACCCGCTCAACCACCGCTATGAGTACCTCGGCCCGGCCCGCAACGTCGACGACATCGGGCAGATGCTGCGGGAGTACGTCGACCGCATCCCGTTCTCCGCCGGCGACCGGCACTACCCGCCGCACCCGGCCGGCCACCCGGCCGGGGCGCTGCTGTTCTTCGTCGTGCTGGTGCGGCTTGGCCTCGGCAGCGGGCTCGGGGCCGGACTGGTGGTGACCCTGATCGCCGCCAGCACGGCGGTGGCCGTGCTGGTCGCGCTGCGCACCCTCGGCGCGGAGGCCCTGGCCCGCCGCGCCGCGCCCTTCCTCGTCCTCGGCCCCGCCGCCGTCTGGCAGAGCGTCTCGGCCGACGCGATGTTCGCCGCCTGCGCCGCGTGGGCCTGACGGCGCTCGCCCTCGCCTCGGTGCGCCGGAGCGTGGCCTGGGCGCTGCTGGCCGGCCTGCTGCTGGGCTGGTGCGTGATGCTCTCCTACGGGCTGCCGCTGCTGGGGGTGCTGGCCCTCACGGTGCTCTGGCTCGGCGGCTCGTGGCGGCCGCTGGCCCCGCCGCGGCGGCGGCCCTCGCCGTCGTCCTGGCGTTCGCCGCGGCCGGCTTCGCCTGGTGGGAGGCCCTGCCGGTGCTGCACCAGCGGTACTGGGCCGGGGTGGCCCGGGTCCGCCCGGCGTCGTACTGGCTGTGGGGCAACCTCGCGGCCCTGGCGTTCAGCGCCGGGCCGCTGACCGGAGCCGGGCTGGCGCAGGCGGTCGCCCGGCGTCGCGAGCCGGCCCGCGACGTCGCCGTGGGCCGGGCCCTCGCGCTGGCGGCGCTGGCCACGGTGCTGCTCGCCGACGCCTCCTTGATGAGCAAGGCCGAGGTGGAGCGGATCTGGCTGCCCTTCGTGCCCTGGCTGCTCGTCTCGTGCGCGCTGCTGCCGCAGCCCTGGCGCCGGGCCGGCCTGGTCGGTCAGCTGGTGCTCGCGCTCGTCGTCCAGCACCTGCTGTTCACGGGCTGGTAGGGCGGCCGGCGGCCACGGCCGACGGCGCCCGGAGCGGGGCCGTGGCGAACTCCGGCAACCCGTCGGCCGGGCCGACCGCCGCGGTGAAGCCGAGCTCACGACGGGCCCGCTCGGGCGAGGCGACCACGTGGCGCACGTCGCCGGGGCGGTACTCCCCCGTTACCACCGGAGCCGGGCCGCCGGTCGGCTCGGCGACCAGTCTCGCGACCTCGGCGATCGACAGGGGCGTGCCCGAGCAGACGTTGTACGCCGCGACGGCGCCGCTCGGCGACGCCGCGACCGCCTCGATCGCGCGCAGGTTCGCCCGGGCCACGTCGGCGACGTGCACGAAGTCGCGCAGCTGCCCGCCGTCCTCGAACACCCGGGGCGGCTCGCCGCGCTCCAGGGCGGACCGGAACAGCGCCGCGACCCCGGAGTACGGCGTGTCCCGCGGCATCCCGGGGCCGTAGACGTTGTGATAGCGCAGCGCCACCACCCGACCCCCCGCCTGGCGCGCCCACGCCGACGCGTAGTGCTCCTGAGCCACCTTGCTCGCCGCGTAGGCGCTGCGCGGGTCGAGCTGGGCGTCCTCCTCGACCAAGGCCCAGGCCAACGGGCGACCGCACTCCGGGCACGGCGGCTCGAACCGGCCGGCGTCCAGGTCGGCGGGCAGTCGGGGCGGCGGGCGGACGTCGCCGTGCTCGGCGCAGCGGTAGCGCCCTCGCCGTACACCACCATCGACGAGGCGAGCACCAGCCGGTCGACACCCCGCTCGTGCATCGCCGCCAGCAGCGCGGCGGTGCCCAGGTCGTTGTGCGCGGCATAGTCGGGCAGGTCGGCGACCCGGACGCCCGCGCCGACCAGGGCCGCCTGGTGGCAGACCACGTCGACCCCGTCGAGCAGGCCGGCCCAGGCCGCGGCATCGCGCACGTCGAGCCGGTGCACCCCGCGGGCGCCGCCCCGTCGCCGTGGGCCTGCGGCAGCAGCGCGTCGACCCGCACCACCTCGGCACCGGCCGCCTCGAGGGCGTGCGCGACCGCCCGCCCGATGAACCCTCCGAGCCGGTGAGCAGCACCCGGCTCACTCCGCCGACACCGCCCATGGCAGCGGGTAGGTCAGCTCGAGGCCGTCGGCCCACGTGGCGCAGCCGCAGCCGGCCGGGTCGGGCAGGTCGCCGATCACCGCGGTGAGCAGGGCCTTGAGCCGCTCGACGTTGCGGGCGAACATCGCGAAGACCTCCGCCTGCCCGACGCCCTCCCCCGTCGACACGCCGGCATCCATGTCGGTCACGAGCGCCACCGCGGCGTAGCACATCTGCAGCTCGCGGGCGAGCGCCGCCTCGGGCAGCCCGGTCATGTTGACCAGCGACCAGCCCTGGGCGGCGTAGTGCTGGGACTCGGCGCGGGTGGAGAAGCGCGGCCCCTCGACGACGACCATGGTCCCGCCGACCGACACGGTGGGGTCCGCGGCGGAGACGCTCGCTCGCAGCCTGGGACAGTACGGGTCGGCGAACGGCAGGTGCACGGCGCCGGAGTCGACGTAGCTGCCCACCCTGCGGAAGGTGCGGTCGACCAACTGGTCGGGATGACCACGTCGCCGGGCGCCACCTCCGACCGCAGCCCCCAACGGCACACGGGCCGAGCACCTGCCGAACCCCCAGGGATCGCAGCGCCCACAGGTTGGCGCGGTAGTTGATCGCGTGCGGCGGGTGCTCGTGGTGCGCGCCGTGCCGGGGCAGGAAGGCCACCCGCCGACCGGCGACCTCCCCGACGGCGAGCGGCGCGCTCGGCGCGCCGTACGGCGTCTCGACGCTCACCGGCTGCGGGTCGACCAGGAAGCTGTAGAAGCCGGAGCCGCCGATCACGGCGACGTCGGCGGACGGCGCCGCGGGGAGGGTGTCGCTCACCCGGCCACCCTCTCAGGGCGGGGCGCCCCGGTCGAGCCTCGCGCCCGCGCCGTCAGCGATCGGTAAGGCCCGCCTCAGGCGACCGACTCAGCGACCGACTCAGCCGACCGGCTCGTGGGAGCGGGCGGCCATCGCCGCCGCGAGCACGCCTGCGGCCAGCAGCGCCGCGAACAGATTGAGCTGGGGGTAGCCCCATGCGTCGACGAGGAAGCCGGCCAGCCCGGCGGAGCCCGCCGCGGCGACGTTCATGGTCATGTCGGAGGCACCCGGCACGTCGGTGCGGGCGTCCAGCGGGACGTGCGTGGTGAGCAGCGTCGACGCCGCGACCATCACCGCCGACCAGCCGAGCCCCAGCAGGAACAGGCCAGCGAAGATCTGCCACGAGCTGCCCTCCGGCGACACCCCGGCCAGCAGCAAGGAGACGAGGAGCACCACCCCGCCCGCGGCCATCAGGGTCACCCGGCCGAACCGGTCCGCCGCCCAGCCCATCACCGGCGCGAAGGCGAACATCCCGAGCACGTGCACGCTGATGACCAGGCCGATGACGCGCAGCTCGGCGTGCCCATGCTGCATGTGCAGCGGGGTCATCACCATCACGCCGACCATGACCGCGTGTGCGGCGGCCAGCCCGGCGATCGCGGCGCCCACGAGCGGGTGCTCGCGCACGACCTCCCCCACGCGACCCCACGACGTGCCGTGCCGGACGCTCCCGGTCTGGCCCGCCTCCGCCCGGGCGAGCAGCAGCGGGTCGGGTCGCAGCAGGACCCACAGCACGGCCGCGGCGAGCAGCATGCTCACCGCCCCGAGGGCGAACGGGCCGGTGAGGGTGGGGATGGACAGCGCCCGAGCCACGGCGCTCGACAGCGCGGTCAGGTTCGGGCCGGCGACGGCACCGATGGTCGTCGCCCACACCACGATGGACAGTGACCGGCCGCGCGTGGCCTCGGGCGCCAGGTCGGTGGCGGCGTACCGCGCCCCGAGCCCCGCCGCGGAGGTGCTGCCGAGCAGGACGGCGCCGAGCAGCAGCACCGCCATCGACTCGAGCACGCCCGCGAGCACCGCGATGACCGCCCCGGCAGCGCCGAGCAGGTAGCCGACCGCGAGGCCGACCCGGCGGCCGCGTCGCGACATCAGTGCGGCCAGGAAGTACGACGCCACTGCCGCTCCCAGCACCTGGAAGGTCTGGGCGAGGCCGGCCAGCCGTTCGGAGCCGGACAGCTCCTTGGCCAGCAGCGACGCCGTCGCGATGCCGACGGTGACGCCCATCGCCCCGAACACCTGGCCACCGACCAGGATCCGCACCGTGCGTCGGTGGATCGCGTCGAGGTCGCGCGCGGCGGCCACGCCGGTCATCGCTCGGACTCCGGGAGCTCGAGGGTCTGCCATACCGCCGCCCAGACGCGCTTGGGCGACTCGCCGGCGTCGAGGGCCTCCGTCGCGGTGCGGTGGTCGAGCTGGCGCATCACGGTCTGGCTGGCCCAGACCCGGGCGTACGCCGCGCCGAGGGCCTGCTCCATGCGCGCCCAGAACTCCGTGTGCCTCACCGGGCCCTCCTCGCGGCCACCACGTCGAGCCAGATCTGCTCGCTGACCGACCCCGGCACGCGACGGACCTCGAGGACGTCCCAACCGGCGCCCGACAGCACCTGCCGCAGCTCGCGCTCGCGCCAGTAGACGAACCGTCGCGGCAGCGGCACGTGACCGTGGGTGGACCACTCCTCGCCGTCGCCCTCCTTGACCGCCAGGTGCAGCAGACCGGTCGCCCGGGTCGCGGTCGCCAGCCGGGTCAGGACGATCGGGAGGTCCTCGCGAGCCACGTGCAGCAGGCTCGCACTTGCCCACACGGCGTCGTAGGGGCGGGTCGGGTCGTCGGGGTCGGCCAGGTCGTCGGTGAGCGGGTCGAGCAGGTCGGCGGCGTACCCCTGCTCGTGCAGGAGCCGGACGAACCCCGCAGTGATGTCGGTGCGCCGGACGACCGCGCCGCGCGCCTCCATCGCCTCGGCATCGCGCCCGCCGCCGCTGCCGATCTCGAGCACCCGCCCGCCCGGCGGCAGCAGCCGGACGAAGCGGTCGAGCACTTCCACCACCGACACCGGCAGCTCCTGGGTGCCCTGGTGGTACTCCTCGGCGGCGGCGTCGTAGGCCGCCACGGTCGCCTGGACGGCGTCGAAGCCGACGTCCCACAGGTGGTGCACCACGTCGTGCAGGTGGTAGCGGCCCATGGTGTCGACGGTGAACTGCGAGCCGTTGCTGCGCCGGCCGGGCCGCTCCCACGCGTCGTCGGCCACGCCGGCGTACGTCGCCGCCACCGCCTCCGCCGCCGCCACCAGGGCGGGGCCGACCTCGGCCGGGTCCTGCAGGTCGTAGCGCTGCTCGTGGGCGGTCTCGTCCTGGTCCCAGTTGTCGAACTGGGGGTCGTCCTCGGCCAGCATCAGCCGGACCCGCTGATCGAACAGCGCGTGCACGTCGCGGACGTGACAGGCGTACTCCAGCGCGGACCACACCTCCGGCTCGGGCCGCACGCGCAGCCCGGGCTGGGTCAGCACCACGGCCCAGGCGGCGGCGTTCTCCCGGATCCGGTCGGGGAGCTCCCCGCGGGTCAGGCCGGGCCCGTCGAAGCCACAGTCGGGGCAGGCCTGCGTGATGACCCAGGTCCAGTCCTTGGTGTCGGGCTCGACGGGCGGCGGCGCGGATCCGGGGCTGGTCACCGGGTCATCCTCCCAGGTGACACCGACGCCTGCCTCGCAGCGTCCGGTGGTCAGCCGCCGACCAGGTGCGGAAAGGCCAGGCCGAGGGCGAAGGCCGCGGCGTTGGCCACGATGGCCGCGGCCATCGCGTCCCCGATCCGACCGCCGCCGGCCCGGGGATGCAGCAGCGCCCACAGGCCCAGACCCTCCACCAGCCACGCCACCGCCTCCGCGGCCAGCAGCGCCGACCAGTCCCGGGAGCCCACGAGCCAGACCACTGGCTGGGTCACCTGCACCGCGGCGGCGACGGCCAGGGCCCGACCCCAGCCCGCCCCGGGCAGCCAGCCGAACCTCTTCAGCGCCACCAGGACGATCGGGACCTCCACCGCGCAGGTCATCCAGAAGGCCGCGAGGGGCATGGCAGCATGATCCCAGACCGATGCTGAGGAGCCCGACCGCCATGAACCCGCTCGACGTCTCGCCCGACCCAGCCGTGTCGGGCCCCTTGGTGATCCTGATCGTCGTGGGCGTGGCGCTCCTCGGCCTGGTCATCTGGGCGCTGAGCCGCCTCTTCCGCAGGTGAAGGCGACGACGGCCGGGCGGTTGAGCCTGGGCATCCTCGCCATCGCGGTGGGCGTGACGGCGGTCGCGCTGCGTGGGGCGGTGCCGCTCTCGGTGCTGGGTCTCGCCGTCCTCGGCGTGCCCCACCTGGTCCTGGAGCTGCGGTACGTCATCGGGCGCTTCGCCGCCCAGGTGGCCGGGCCGGCCGGGATGCTGCTGTTCGTCCTGCTCAGCAGCGTGGTCGTGGCCCGCGCCGTGGTCGCACTGCTGTCCTCGGAGGCGCGCTGGGGTGAGGTGCTGACCGGCCACGCGGTCGTGGCGGCGGGGGCGGTGCTCTGGCTCCACGGCCGGGCGCGCCTTCTGGTACTGCTCGGGCTGGCGGCCTCCGTCCTGATCGGACTGACCGACACGCCGGCGTACTTCGTCGTCCTGACCCACCTGCACAACCTGGTGCCCTCGCCTTCCTGTGGGACTGGTCCCGCCGCATCGCCGACGCCCGACAGCGGGCGCTGTTCCGCGGCGTGCAGCTGGTCTGGGGGTGGGGATCCCGGCGCTGATCCTGGTCGGGGCCCTCGACTCGGTGCTGACCCTCGCGGTCGACCGCGTCGGCTGGCTGGTCGGTGACGCCAGCGCGGTGCTCGCGGCCAGCGCGTGGCCCGGTTCCTCGGCCGTCGTGGCCGCTCGCTTCGCGACCGCGTTCGCGATCGCCCAGTCCATGCACTACGTGGTCTGGATCGGCTTCTTCCCGCGCTACGCACCCGAGGCGACCGCCGCCTTCGAGAGGGCCTTCCCGGCATTGCGCCGGCCGTGGTTCGCCGTCGGGGTCACGGTGCTCGCTGTCGCGATGACCGCGCTCTTCCTCACCAGCTGGGCCGATGGGCGGACCGTGTACGGGCTCGTGACGGCCTACCACGTCTACCTGGAGTTCCCGCTGTTGGTGTTCCTGGCGTTCGGCGGGGCGGTCGTGGCCCGGCCCCGGGCGACGGTGGGCGCGACGTGAGGGTGGCTCCAGGGGACGACGGCGCCGGGTCGCCGACCCCGCCACGACCCCGCCCGCGCGCCGGGTCGCCCACGATCCGACCGGCGACGACGGCCGACCTGCCCGCCGTCGGGGCGATCTACGACCACGCGGTCGCGACGAGCGTCGCCACCTTCGACCTGGAGCCCCGGCCGGCGGCGTACTGGCACGAGCGACTGGCCAGCACCCAGCCCGGTGACCACCTGCTCGTGGCCGAGGTGGCGGGGCAAGTGCTGGGCTACGCCTACTCCTCGAGCTACCGGCCGCGGCCGGCGTACCAGCACACTCGCGAGACGTCGGTCTACCTCACCGAAGGCGCCCGCGGCCGGGGCCTGGGCCGGCTCCTGTACGACGACCTGCTCGCGAGGCTGACCGCGGCCGGCGTGCACACCGCCGTCGCGCTGGTGGCGCTCCCCAACGACCCGTCCGAGGCGCTGCACCGGGCCACCGGCTTCCGCCACGTCGGCACCATGACCGAGGTCGGCTACAAGTTCGGTCGGTGGGTGGACACTGCGTGGTACGAGAAGCGGCTGGGCTGAGTCGCCCGAACGCTGTGGGCTGCTGTCGGCGCCGTGGGGCAGGATGGCCGGGTGTCCGAGGCGCTGGAGAGGTTCGGCGAGCCGACGCGCGCGTGGTTCGCCGCGGCGTTCGCCGAGCCGACGGCTGCCCAGCGCGGGGCATGGGCGGCCATCAGCGCGGGTCGGCACGCGCTCGTCGTCGCGCCGACCGGCTCGGGCAAGACGCTCTCGGCGTTCTTGTGGTCGCTCGACCGGCTGACGCGGACGCCTCCGCCGCCGGACCGCTCCCGGCGCACGCGCGTCCTCTACGTCTCCCCCCTCAAGGCCCTTGCCGTCGACGTCGAGCGCAACCTGCGCGCCCCCCTGACCGGCATCCGGCACACCGCGGACCGGCTCGGTCAGCAGCTCAGCGACGTCACGGTCGGCGTCCGCTCCGGCGACACCACGGCCGCCGACCGCCGCCGGCTGCTCACCCGGCCGCCCGACATCCTGATCACGACGCCTGAGTCGCTCTTCTTGATGCTCACCTCGCAGGCGCGAGAGACCCTGCGCGGAGTCGAGACGGTCATCCTCGACGAGGTGCACGCGCTCGCCGGCACCAAACGGGGGGCGCACCTGGCGATCAGCCTCGAGCGCCTCGACGCCCTGCTCGAGCGACCGGCCCAGCGGATCGGCCTCAGCGCCACCGTGCGCCCGCACGAGGAGGTGGCCCGCTTCCTCGGCGGCACCGCCCCGGTCGAGATCGTGGCGCCGGCGTCGGAGAAGCAGTGGGAGCTGCGGGTCGTCGTCCCCGTCGAGGACATGACCGCCCCCGGGGCGTACGCCGACCGCGACGGCGACAGCGACGGCGGCGACTCCCGCACGGCCACCTCCATCTGGCCGCACGTCGAGGAGCACGTCGCCGACCTCATCGAGCGGCACCGCTCGACCATCGTCTTCGCCAACTCCCGCCGGCTCGCCGAGCGGCTCACCGCCCGGCTCAACGAGATCGCCGCCGAGCGGGCCGAGTCCGGCGGTGGTTTCGAGACGCCGCCTGCGGCGGCCCCTCAACCACCGGGGGCGGCCCGGCCTGCGGCGGCCCCGCCCGCCCAGGTGATGGCCCAGTCCGGTCAGACCCACGGCGCCCCGCCGGTCATCGCGAAGGCCCACCACGGGTCGGTGAGCAAGGAGCAGCGCGCCCTCCTCGAGGACGATCTCAAGCGCGGCCGGCTCCCCTGCGTGGTCGCGACCAGCAGCCTGGAGCTCGGCATCGACATGGGCGCCGTCGACCTGGTGGTGCAGATCGAGTCGCCGCCCAGCGTCGCGAGCGCGCTGCAGCGCGTGGGCCGGGCCGGTCACCAGGTGGGCGAGGTCTCCCGCGGCGTGCTCTTCCCCAAGCACCGCGGCGACCTCGCCCCCACCGCGGTGTCGGTCGAGCGGATGCTCTCCGGCGCCATCGAGTCGCTGGCGGTGCCGACCAACCCGCTGGACGTGCTCGCCCAGCAGGTGGTGTCGGCAACGGCCATGGACGCATGGGCCGTCGACGACCTGTTCGCGCTGGTCCGCCGCGCGGCGCCGTACACCGCCCTGCCGCGCAGCGCCTTCGACGCCACCGTCGACCTGCTCGCCGGCCGCTACCCGTCCGAGGAGTTCGCCGAGCTGCGGCCGCGCATCGTGTGGGACCGGGTCACCGGCACCCTCACGGGTCGCCCCGGCGCCCAGCGGCTCGCCGTGACCAGCGGCGGCACCATCCCCGACCGCGGGCTGTTCGGGGTCTTCCTCGTGGGCGGCGAGGGCCCTGGCCGCCGCGTGGGCGAGCTCGACGAGGAGATGGTCTACGAGTCCCGCGTGGGTGACGTCTTCGCGCTCGGCGCCACCTCGTGGCGGATCGAGGACATCACCCACGACCGGGTGCTGGTCACCCCGGCGCCGGGCGTCCCGGGGCGGCTGCCGTTCTGGAAGGGCGACTCGCTGGGCCGGCCCGCCGAGCTCGGCGCCGCCGTCGGGGCGCTCACCGCCGAGCTCGGGTCGCTGCCCGAGGAGAAGGCCTGGGCCCGCGCCGCGGAGTCCGGCCTCGACGAGTACGCCGCCGCCAACCTGGTCGCCTACCTCACCGAGCAGCGGGAGGCGACCCGGGTCCTGCCGAGCGACCGCACCCTCGTCGTCGAGCGGTTCCGCGACGAGCTGGGCGACTGGCGGCTGGTCGTGCACTCGCCGTACGGCACTCCGCTGCACGCGCCGTGGGCGCTCGCCATCAACGCCCGGCTCCGCGAGCGGTACGCCGTCGACGGGCAGGCGCTCGCCTCCGACGACGGCATCGTGATCAGGATCCCCGACACCGACGCCGAGCCGCCCACCGGCGAGATCGTCGCGTTCGAGCCCGACGAGATCGCCGACCTGGTCACCGCCGAGGTGGGCGGGTCGGCGCTCTTCGCCTCGCGCTTCCGCGAGTGCGCGGCACGGGCGCTGCTGCTCCCCGTCGCGACCCGGGCCGCCGCTCCCCGCTGTGGCAGCAGCGGCAACGCTCGGCACAGCTGCTCGAGGTCGCCGCGCAGTACCCGTCCTTCCTCATCGTCCTCGAGGCCGTGCGCGAGTGCCTGCAGGACGTCTACGACCTGCCCGCACTCACCGATCTGATGCGTCGGCTGGAGCGGCGAGAGATCCAGGTCGTCGACGTCGCGACCACGACGCCGTCGCCGTTCGCGCGCACCCTGCTGTTCGGCTACGTCGCCCAGTTCATGTACGAAGGCGACTCCCCCATCGCCGAGCGCCGCGCCGCGGCACTGTCGCTGGACCAGGGCTGCTCGCCGAGCTGCTGGGGCGCGCCGAGCTGCGCGAGCTGCTCGACCCCAGGTGCTCGCCGAGACCGAGGCGGAGCTGCAGCGGCTGGCTCCCGACCGGCAGGCCAAGGACGCCGAGGGGGTCGCCGACCTGCTCCGCCTGCTCGGCCCGCTGAGCGCCGGCGAGGTGGCCATGCGCTGCACCGAGCCCGCGCAGGCGGGCGGCTGGCTCGTCGACCTGGCAACGCAGCGACGCGTCGTCGAGGTGCGCATCGCCGGTCAGGAGCGGTGGGCCCCCGTCGAGGACATCGGCCGGCTGCGCGACGGGCTCGGCGTCCCCGTGCCGCCGGCACCCCCGACGCCTTCACCGACCCCGTCGACGACCCGGTCGGCGACCTGCTGGCCCGCTACGCCCGCACCCGGGGCCCGTTCACGACCGACGACGCCGCAACCCGGTTCGGCCTCGGCGCCGCCGTCGCCCGGCACGCGCTCGACCGGCTGGCGGCGCGCGGCCGGCTGGTCGAGGGTGAGTTCCGGCCCGGCGGCGCCGGGCCGGAGTGGTGCGACGCCGAGGTGCTGCGCCGGCTGCGCCGCCGCAGCCTGGCCCGGCTCCGGCAGGAGGTCGAGCCGGTCGACCCGGCCGCCCTCGGTCGGTTCCTGCCCGCCTGGCAGCACGGGGTGACCGGGTCCGGCCCGCGCGCCCCGCGGAGCGCGCTGCGGGGCGTGGACGGCGTGCTCACCGCGGTCGACCAGCTGGCCGGCGCGCCGGTGCCCGCCTCGGCGCTCGAGCAGCTGGTGCTGGCGGCCCGGGTGAGCGACTACCAGCCGGCGTACCTCGACGAGCTGTGCGCCACCGGGGAGGTGCTCTGGGCCGGCCATGGCGCCCTCCCCGGCAACGACGGCTGGGTGAGCCTGCACCTGGCCGACCAGGCCGAGCTGACACTGCCGGAGCCGGCTCCCTTCGCGGACTCCCCCGGGTGGGGCGAGCTCCACCGGGCGGTCCTCGACGCGCTCGCCCCGGGAGGCGCGTTCTTCGCCCACCAGCTGGCGACCGCGGTCGGGAGCACCGACGAGCGGGCACTCACCCAGGCGCTGTGGGACCTGGTCTGGGCCGGCCGGGTCGGCAACGACACTCTCGCCCCGCTGCGCGGCTCATCAGGCTCGGGTCGACCGCACACCGCACCCGGCGTACCCCGCCGCGGGCCAGGCCGATGGGCCGCGCACCGCGCGCGGCCACCCGACTCCCGCGGCGCCCGACCGCCGCCGAGACGACCGGCCGCTGGTCGCTGCTCCCCGCGATCGACCCCGACCCGACCCGACGCGGGCATGCCACCGCCGAGCGACTGCTCGACCGGCACGGCGTCGTCACTCGCGGCGCCGTCGTCAGCGAGCGGGTGCCGGGCGGCTTCGCCGCGGTCTACCGAGTGCTTGCGGCCTTCGAGGAGTCCGGCCGCTGCCGGAGGGGTACTTCGTCGGCGGGCTGGGCGCCGCCCAGTTCGGCACGGCCGGCGCGGTCGACCGGCTGCGCACCTTCACCGACGTGCCTCTCGACGCCGCCCCCGTCGCGCTCGCGCTGGCGGCCACCGACCCCGCCAACCCCTACGGCGCCGCCCTCCCTGGCCCGACCGCCCGGCGGCCGAGGGCGAGGGCGCCGGCCACCGCCCGGGCCGCAAGGCCGGCGCGCTCGTGGTTCTCGTCGACGGCGAGCTCGGCCTGTACGTCGAGCGCGGCGGCCCGCACCTGCTCACCTGGAGCGAGGATCCCGACGTCCTCGCCCCGGCCGCCAGGCTCTCGCCGACGCCGCGCGCCGGGCGCCTGGGCCAGCTGACCGTCGAGCGCGCCGACGGCGAGCAGCTACTCGGCTCCGGGCCGACCCCGCTGCGGGCCGCTCAGGGACGCCGGCTTCGTGACCACGCCTCGGGGGCTGCGGCTCCGTGCCTGAGGGCGACACCGTCCACCGCACCGCGCGGCGTCTCCGACGGCCTCAGCGGGAGCGTGCTGACCCGCGCCGACTTCCGGGTGCCGACGCTGGCCACCACCGACCTCGCCGGCGCGGCCGTCGTCGAGACCGTGGCTCGCGGCAAGCACCTGCTCACCCGGCTCGCCCCGGCCGACCAGCCTGCCCTCACACTCCACACGCACCTGAAGATGGAGGGGCACTGGCAGGTGCTGCGCCCCGGCGAGCGGTGGCGCCGGCCGGCGTACACCGCCCGCGTCGTCCTCGAGGTGCCCGGACGCACCGCCGTAGGCTTCTCCCTCGGCCTTGTCGAGCTGCTGCCCACCGCCGAGGAGTCCACCGTCGTCGGGCATCTGGGCCCCGATCTGCTCGGCCCCGACTGGGACGAGTCCGAGGCGCTGCGTCGGCTGCTGGCCGCTCCCGACGTGCCGGTCTTCCACGCGCTGCGCGACCAGCGCAACCTGGCCGGCATCGGCACGATGTACGCCGCCGAGCTGTGCTTCACCAGCGGCGTCGGCCCGACGGTGCCGGTCGGCGAGGTGCCTGACCTGCCCCGGCTGGTGCGCCGCGCCAAGGCGATGCTGGAGCAGAACGTCGAGCGCGCCGTCCAGGCCACGACCGGCGACCTGCGCCAGGGCCGGCGGCACTGGGTCTACCGCCGCGACAAGCAGCCCTGTCGGCGCTGCGGCACGCCGGTGCGGGTGGCCATGTTGGGCGGGCCCGGCGGCGAGCGGGCGGCGTACTGGTGCCCGGCGTGCCAGCCAGGGTGAGCTGCGGGGTGCTCGCCCTCGCTCGCGGCGAGAACACGCAGTCGCAGACGGAGGCGCAGGGCCGGCCGAGGCCAGACGAGCTACTCGTTCGGGTAGGCGAAGATGAATCGGTCCGATCCCGTCTTCTGGGAACAGGCGCGGGCGTTACGTGCCCGAACCCGAGGTTGCGCAGGATCCTCAGCGATGCCTGGTTCGCGGGGCGGACCGTCGCCCACAGCCGCAGAATGCCCTCGCGGTGCGCGGTGGCGGTCACGGCTCCGGCGGCCTCGGTGGCCAGACCCCGACCTCGATGCTGCCTCGCGATCTCATAGCCCAGCTCGGGATCGGGAGTGCAGCGCGGCGACAGCAACACCCCGCACGTGCCGACCAGCGTGCCCGGGGCCTGCCAGAGGCCGTACCAGACCAGGCCGGCGGAGTCGTACGCCAGGTCGCGGCGCGCCAGCCACGACGCTGTCTGTGCGGGGTCGCTGACGGGGCCGTCTCCGACGGAGTGTCCCGGGTCGGAGAACAGCCGGTGCAGCGGCTCGAGATCGGCGGCCGTGAGCCGCCGCAGCGCGAGGCGGGGTGTCGCGAGGGTCGCCGGCATGGGCATCCGGCCAGGGTAGGGGTCCTGCGGTGCCGGTCTATCTGCGTCGGTGGAATCGGAGGTCGCCGTTGGGGAGTCGGTTGACGGTGTAGGTGGGGTCGTGGGCGCGGTGGTGGTGGTGGTGGCAGAGGAGGGCGCCGTCGGCGATGTCGGTGCGGCCGCCTCGGGTCCAGGGGTTGGTGAGGTGGTGGGCTTCGCACCAGGCGGCGGGGATGGTGCAGCCTTCGGCGCGGCACTCGCGGTCACGCAGGCGCAGGGCGCGGCGTTGGGGAGCGTTGTAGAGGCGGCGGCTGCGGCCGAGGTCGAGGGGTTGGGAGTCGCCGCCGAGGACCGCGGGGATGATGCCGGCGGTGCAGGCCAGCCGGCGGGCCTGGGCGGCGGTGAGGGTTTCGCCGAGGCTTTGGGTCTCGGGGTTGCCGGGGACGTGGGGAGCCGTGCAGGTCGGCGACGCCGAGGTCGTGGCGCAGGGAGTCCAGGTCGATCGTCACCAGCACGGTGGTGGCGTCGCCGCCGTGCAGGGGCAGCCGGAGCGGGTCGATGGCTTCCAGGAGCTGGCCCAACGCCTGCCCGAGGCGGCGGGGGTAGGGGGTGCGGGCCAGCGGGTCGCGGCCGGGATCACGCCCCGAACCTTGTCCGGTGTCGGACTGGTCGGCCTTGCGGGGGTTGGTGAACGCCTCGAGGTAGGTGGCCAGTCGGGTGGCGGTGTGGTCGGGCAGCAGTCCGGACAGGCGGGTGGTGCCGTCCCCGACCCGCCGCAGGGTCAGCCGGGTGGCGCGGTGGGCGTGGGCCTCGAGTGCGGCGAGCCGGCGGGCTTCGGCGGCGTCGGCGATCTCGGGCGCGACCACGTCCAGGATCCGCCGGCCCAGCCGGGCCAGCTGGCGGGGCCCGAACTCGGCGCAGTGGCCGACCAGGGTGGACTCGGCAAGGGCGACCACATCTGCGGGCACCTCCTCGGGCAGGTCCTCGGGGAGGTCGTCGAGGGCGCGGGCGATCACCCGGGCCTGGGCCACGGTGACCTCCCCGGCCCGCAACCCGGCCGCGAGGGTGGCGTAGCGGCGGTCCAGGGCGACCGCGAGGCGGTGGTCGGCGCGGGCGTCCTCGTGCAGCACCCCGGTGTGCACGGTCAGCCACTCCGCGACCGTGTGCGCGGCGGTGTCTGCGGCGACGTCCCCGGCGTCGGCGAGCACCCGCAGCCGCAGCTCGGCCAGCTGGGCCTGCACCCGCGCCAGCCGGCGCAGCGCCTCGGCCTTGGCGGGGGTGGACATGAAGACCGGGTTGACCTCGGCGACGTCCTTGACCGTGTCGGCGATGCTCGCACAGGCCTGCAGGATCGGATGCTCCATGATCGGGCCTCCTCTCGACGACCGGGCCGCCCCGGGACTCGGGGCAGCACTGGAACTGGTCGTCACTCCTGGAGGCCCGCTCAGCGGGCTATCACGTCACCCTCGCGACTGGCACCCAACGAGACAGCCGACGCGCCCCCCGCGCCTGCGGTGAGTCTTCGGCATTCGCCCTGGTGCGTAACCCCCACCCTACCACACACCGTCACTATCCGCACACACGCTCGAACACCCTGTGGACCACTCGCCCCGAGATCGGCGCTCGTCACCCGCGGCCTGCCTGCCTGCGCGCAGGCAGGCAGGCCGCCACTGCCCGGAGTGAGGACGCCCTCGTCGCCAGGGTCGGACGGGGGCAGAATGCCAGCGTGCACCGCACTCTGCTCCTGGCCGCGGCGTCAGCGGCGGCCGCCATCCTGCTGACCGGGTGCGTGCCACAGTCGGCAGACGCGGGTCGGCAGCCCTCGACCGCAGGAGCCACGCTCTCCGCCGAGCCCGTCTCGCCGGAGGTGCTCTTCGACGGGCCGTGGCTGGTCGAGGAGGGCGTGTGGTACCTCGGGCCCGACGGTGTCGTCCCGCGCTTTCGCCCGGGGGACCAGCGGACCGGCCTGCTCGATGTCGTCCGCCGGGCGGCCTGGGTGACCGGCCCGGCGCTGTACGGCGAGTACCCCGTCCGCGTGGAGCTGTACACCGCCCGCCCCGCTGTCCCGGCCTGGTGCGAGGACGTGGTGGAGGTGTCCCTCGACGTGAGCGTGCGCGGCCTCACCTTCGGGAGCTTCGAGAGCTGGAGCGAGGCGATGCCGGTGCCAGCGGGGAGCCATCGGATCCGGCTGTGCACGCGCGGTCTCGACGCCGCGGCCGCCGAGACCGCCGACGACGAGTTCGACGGTGACGGCTACCGGCGCTACTCCAGCCGACACCTGTTCCAGCTTTGGCCCGCTCCCCCGCGCCCCCCACGGGTGGTGCGAGCCGGCTCGGCCTTCGCGAGGTCGGTCCGCCCCCACTGACCACCTACGACCACCAGCGTGCCTATCGCCGCGCACCCGCCTCCGCCGGCAGCGCCGCGAGGCCGCCGCTGCGTCCGGGGAGTCTGCACGTCCAGCCACGCCACCAGATCCCGGAAGGGCACGCACTCGGTGTCCGGCCGGCCACAGGTCTGCTCGACGAAGGTGGCCAGTGCCTGCGTGTAGGCGTCGTCGTTCCAGTCGTTGAAGTGGTTGCCGAGGACGATCGGCGCCCGGTTGCCGCGGTAGGCCGCGCGGTACATGTCGCGGTACGTCGCCAGCACCTGCCGGCCGTCGGCGGCCGACTCGGCGGGTGTGACCCCGACGCTCGAGGCGCCGCGCTGGGTGAAGAAGTAGTTGTAGTCCATGGCCGTCACGGGCACCCCGGTCCGGCCGTCGGGCAAGGCGCCGTGGACCGGGTAGACGGGCATGCCCACCAGCCACAGCCCCGACTCGTCACGCCGGGGCCAGACCAGCCCGGTGGTCGAGCTGCTGGCGTCGTACTCCACGCCATGCTGTCGCAGCGCGGGGTAGAGCTGACCGGGGTCGCCCTCCAGGCACGGGGTGCGCGCGCCGAGGATGTCCCCGCGCCCGACCTGGAGCCGTGGCGAGGAGAGGTCGTTGTTCGGCCCCACGTCGGCGAGCAGCGCGAAGAACTGGTCCAGCTCGGCGTTCCAGTCCCCGGTCGTCCAGGTGTCGCCGCCCGCCGGGAGCCCGGCGGTGGCGCAGAAGTGACCGTTGAAGTGGGTGCCGATCTCCATGCCGGCCGCCGCAGCCCGGTTGAGGTCGGCGATCTCGACGGGAACGTCGGCCGCCGGCCGCCACCCGATCGCGGAGGTCCCGGCTGGGTAGCCCGGGGGGTGGTAGCGATCCCGGGTCTGGTCACTGAGCAGGTAGGTGCCGGACAGGAACCCAGTGAACCGGAACGGCACTCGCTCGGCCAGATCCAGCCAGCGCTCCCAGCGGTCGTGCCAGCCGACGCCGTCGAAGCTGACGACCACGAACTGGGGCGTCCGCTCCCCGGCCGCAGCCGGTGCGGGACGAAGCCGTCGGGCAGCGGGACGCCGTCGCGCGGCCGACGGTACGACGCCACCACGGGTGCCGGGCTGCCCCCACCAGGCCCCGCGCCTCCTCCCGACCCACCCGGATCACCGGCCACGGCGCGGGGAACGCCGGACTCCGGCGCGGCGTGGGCCAGCATCCGCAGCGAGACCACCAGCCCCGCCACCAGCAGCAGCGCCGCGACGACCACCGTGACCCGTGCGCGCATCGTGCACCCCCGTCCTGCGGACGGCCGAGCACCAGGCGGTCCGCACCTGTGGGATGCGCCGGCGCCGCCAGGGTTGTGGCGCGTCAGGCGGCGGACGCGACGACCTCGCCGCCGGCGGGTCGCTTGACGTCGATGGGGGTGGCCGCGACCGACGGGGCCTCGGCGGCCGCCACCCGGTCGCTCACGTCGCGCAGGACCTCCGACAGGGGCACGTCCAGGGCCGTGCACAGCGAGGCGAGCAGCTCGGAGGAGCCTCCTTCTGACCGCGCTCGATCTCGGAGATGTAGCCCAGGCTCACCCGGGCCGCGGCGGACACCTCGCGCAGGGTAAGGCCCTGCTGCATCCGCAGGCCGCGCAGCGCCTCGCCGAGCGATCGACGCAGCAGCACCATCGCGGGTCCTCTCGCTCGGGTTCGGGGCCACCGACGGGTCGGCCCGTCAGGGCGTGGGGACAACGCTACCCGAGACCCGGAGATTCCGGCTGGAGGACCGCGCCCAGCAGCCGCAGCGCCTCGGCAACGGTCTGGTCCATCACCCGTGACCTGTCCCCGGTCAGCTCCAGCGCCGCGGTCTCGGTGCGCTCCGGCGTGACGACGGCGACAAAGACGGTGCCCGGCGGCAGCCCGTCCTGGGGTCGGGCCGGCCACCCCTGTCGTCGCCACGCCGATGTCGGCACCGACAACCCGGCGTACGCCGGCAGCCATCGCGACCGCGCCCTCCGCCGAGACCACCCCGACGCGGTCGACCAGCTCCGCCGGGACGCCCAGCACGTCCACCTTCACCGCAGTGGCGTAGGCGACCACGCCACCCGCATAGGACCGGGAGGCCCGGGGGTCTCGGTGAGCAGGGCCGCCACACGTCCGCCCGTCAGCGACTCCGCTGTGGCGACCGTCCACCCGCGTGCCTCCAGCGCCTGGTGCACGCCGGCCACGCTCGGACCCCGCTCCATGCGCACGAGCGTAGCCGGGCGACGCCGGTCGGCTAGCGTCGTGGGCATGGCGCTCCCGATCGAGGACTACGCGGTGATCGGCGACCGCCACACGGCTGCCCTGGTGGGGCGGGACGGCTCGATCGACTGGCTGTGCTTGCCCCGGTTCGACTCCCCCGCCTGCTTCGCGGCGCTGCTCGGCGAGCCGCGGCACGGGCGCTGGCTGCTCGGGCCGGCGGACCAGGCCGGGGTGACCTCCGCCCGCCGCTACGACGGCGGCAGCACCCACCTGCTCACGACGCACTCGTCGCCCGAGGGAGAGGTCGTGGTGCGCGACGCGATGCCGCGGGGGGACGACCGGGCCGACGTCGTGCGCACGGTGACCGGCGTGCGCGGAAGGCTGCGGCTACGGCACGAGTGGGTGGTCCGGTTCGGGTACGGCGCCGTCCGGCCTTGGGTTCGCCGGTGCGAGCGCGACGGCGAGGAGGTGATCGTGGCCGTCGCCGGGCCCGACCAGCTCGTCCTGAGCGGCGACCGGCTGCCCGTCGCGGTCGACAGCGTCCACCATGACGAGTTCGAGGTGGCCGAGGGGGACGAGCTCACCTTCGCGACCACGTGGGCCCCGTCGTGGGCGGCCCTGCCGCCCGCGGTCGACCATGAGGCGGCGCTGCGGCGCAACCTCGAGGAGCAGACCGCGTGGGCGGCCCACTGCCATCCGGACGTCCCCCATCGCGACCTGGTGGTGCGCAGCCTGGTCACGCTGCGGCTGATGACGCACGAGCGGACGGGCGGCATCGTCGCCGCGCCGACGGCGTCGCTGCCGGAGAGCTTCGGTGGCGAGCGCAACTGGGACTACCGCTACTGCTGGCTGCGCGACGCCAGCCTCACCCTGACCGCGCTGCTCGCGGCCGGCTACACCGAGGAGGCCGACGAGTGGCGCGGCTGGCTGCTTCGCGTCGTCGCGGGCGACCCGGCTGACCTGCAGATCATGTACGGCGTCGACGGCGCGCGCGAGCTCCCCGAGCGCACCCTCGAGCACCTGCCCGGGTATGCCGACTCGAGGCCGGTCCGGGTCGGCAACGGCGCCGCCCGCCAGCTGCAGACCGACGTGCTCGGGGAGGTGATGATCGCGCTCGAGCGGACGCGGCAGGCCGGTCTGGACGCGGACGGGAACGCCTGGAACCTGCAGCGGGCGCTGCTCGACCACCTCGCCGACCACTGGCGGGAGGCCGACCACGGGCTGTGGAGGTCCGCGGACCTCGCCGGCACTTCACCCACTCCCGGGTGATGGTGTGGGCCGCGTTCGACCGCGCCGTACGCGCCGTCGAGCAGTACGGACTGGCCGGCGACGTCGATCGATGGCGTCGGATCCGGGACCAGGTGCACGCCGAGGTCCTCGCCCGGGGTACGACCCGGGGCGAGGCACCTTCGTGCAGCACTACGACACCCACGAGGTCGACGCCGCGCTGCTCGTCATCCCTCAGGTGGGCTTCCTGCCCGGAGACGACGAGCGCGTGCTCGGGACGATCCGGGCCGTCGAGGAGGACCTCGTGCGCGACGGCCTCGTGCTGCGGTACCGCACGCAGAGCGGCGTGGACGGCCTCGGCGGGGACGAGCACCCGTTCCTGGCCTGCTCGTTCTGGCTCGCCCACGCCTACGCCCTCGCCGGACGCACCGACGACGGCCTCCGCCTGTTGGACCGGCTGGCCGGCCTCGCCAACGACGTGGGCCTGCTCAGCGAGGAGTACGACCCGCGCAGCGGTCGGATGGCCGGCAACTTCCCGCAGGCCTTCAGCCATCTGGCGCTGGTCCAGGCGGCACTGGCCCTGCGGGGAGGGCCGGCGCCGCCTCGGACTCCTTGACCTGGACTCAGCGGCCCCCGCGGACCACCTGGACGGTGACCGGGTCGGAGGCGGCGGTGCCGTAGTAGCCGTCCCCGGAGTAGGTCGCCACCACCTCGACCGGCCCGAGCTGGCGGAACGGGCCCACCCAGACCGTGGCTCGCCCACGGCGGTCGAGGTCGACCGTCGCCTCGTCCACGCCGCCCAGGGAGACGGTGACCGTGCCCGTCGGCGTGGCGGCGGCCCCCGTGACCCGGACGCGCACCTTGACCCGGTCCTTGTGGATCTTTGCGCGCAGCGGTGAGACGGAGATCTGCACCTGGGCCGGAGCGCCCGCGGCAACGATCCCCACGACCTCCGGGTTGTGGTCGGAGGCTCGATAGGGGTCTGGGGCGTAGAAGTCGGTCACGTTGTAGTTGTGCCGGCTGTACTCGAACGCCACGGACTCGTTGGCGTTGATCTCCCACACGTCCGCGCCGGTGACATCGGCGAGAGCCGCGTCGTTGGCGAGCACGTGGTCCAGGGAGCCGGACAGCCCGCTGAAGCTGTAGGACCAGTCGCCCGGCTGGTCGGAGCCGACCTTGGTGTAGCCGGCGTCGTACAGCGCCCGCATCGGGTCCTCCTGGGTGTAGGAGTTGAAGTCACCCGTGAGCAGGATCCGGCTGACACCGCGGTCCACGGCGAACTGCTCCGCGAAGCCCGCCAGCGCCTGGGCCTGACGGACCCGGTCGCCGTTGAACGCGCCCTGCTCGCCGTTGGCGTTGTCGCCCGTGGCCGGGGGCGAGCTGTCGCCTTTGGACTTGAAGTGGTTGACGATCACCGCGTAGCCGGAGTCGTCGGGCGCGTCGACCCTCTTGAACACCTGGGCCAGCGGCTCGCGGGCGTTGGCGAACGCCGGGTCGCCGACGAGCACCTGGGAGCCTCCCACCAGCTGCACCGCGGCGGGGTTGTACAGGAACGCCGTGCGGATGACGTCCTGCTCGGCCAGGTCGGGCAGCTCGGCCGCCGGCGGCGACGGCACGAACGCCCAGCGCTGGGACCCGGCCGCGGCGTTCAGCGCGCTGGTCAGCGCCGCGAGCGCGTCGTCCCGGTCGGTCTCACCGATCAGCTTCACCGAGTTCTCGATTTCCTCCAGCGAGACCACGTCGGCATCCATGGCGTTGATGGCCGCCACGATCTTGTCCTGCTGGCGGACCAGGTCCTCCTCCTCGGCCGCACCACGGGGACCGTCGGGGTCGCAGGCTCCGGGTCCGTGACCGGGTCACCGGCCCGGTCGTAGTAGTAGGTGCAGGTGCCGCCCGCGGCGACGAAGTCGACGCCCGTGGTGTTGAAGTAGTTCAGCACGTTGAACGTGGCGACCTTGTCGTGCCGCCGACCTCCGCCGGAGCGCGCGTGTCGGCGAAGGTCACCACGTCCGCGCCCTCGTCGGTCACCTGGTGCGTGGGCTGGAACTTCCACGCGCTGTTGCGGTAGTCGAGGATCACCGGCGCGTGCAGGGTGGCCGCGGCGCCCACCCGCGCCGTGTTCGTCGGGCTGAGCCACGGCAGCGGGATGCCCTGGTTGGCCGAGCTGAGGTAGTTGATGCTGGCGCCGTCGTCGAGGACCACGAGCCGCGCGGCGTTGTCCGCGGCCACGGCGGCGGCCTCCGCGCTGGCGGGGAGTGCCACGTCCGTGGGCTGGATGAGCGGCGTCGTGCCGGTGGCCAGCCACACCTCGGCGTACTGGTTGGTCGTGTAGTTGTTGGTCACGGTGAACTGGTCGCTCGGCGCCAGCAGCTCACCCTCGTGTGCCTCCCGGTCGGCCGCCGTGGTCGGGTACGCCGTCGCGAGCGGCGTCACCGGGTCGGCCGGGTCGGCCAGCTTGACCACCCCGCCGCTGCCGGGGACCAGCTCGGTGAGCCCGGCGAACTCCGAGACAGCCGACGTGACCTCGACGTGGTCGCCGATCTGCGGGCTCACCGACATGGCGGCGCTGCCGAAGACGTAGATCGCGTCCGAGGCGCCCGGGGTGGCGTCGGTGCCCCCGCCGGTGCCCGCCGTCTGCATGAAGAAGCCGTTGAAGCCACCGGTCGGGTAGGCCGCGGTCACCACCCCGCGCGTGGTGACGGTCTGGCCCAGCAGCGG
>JAWKJR010000002.1:0-388359 GCA_041393675.1 Nocardioides sp.
CTGCTCACCCGCGTGAGCCTAGCCAGTGGACGTCGGACCGGTGGTCTGGGTCGGCGAACTACGCTTCCCGGCATGGTGGCACCCGGACCCGAGCCGAGCATCGGACGGCTCCTGCGCGAGGGGGAGCGGTCGATCTCCTTCGAGTTCATGCCACCGCGCGACGAGGCCGGCGCCGAGCAGCTCTGGCACACCATCGCCGCGCTGGAGCCGCTCGCGCCGACGTTCGTGTCGGTGACGTACGGCGCCGGTGGCTCCACCCGTGACACCACCGTCGCGCTGACCGGGCGGATCGCCCGGGAGACCTCGCTGCGCGCGATGGGGCACCTCACCTGCGTGGGGCACACCCGGGCGGACCTGGTGCGCGTCCTGACGTCGTACGCCGACGCCGGGGTCCACAACATCCTCGCCCTGCGGGGCGACCCCAAGGACGGGCCGTCGGCGCCGTGGGTGGCCACCGAGGGCGGCCTGACCTACGCCCGCGAGCTGGTCGAGCTGGCGCACCAGACCGATGACTTCACCGTCGGCGTGGCGGCCTTCCCCGAGGGGCACCCGGCGGCCGACTCGCTCGAGCGCGACGCCTGGGTGCTGGCAGAGAAGGCCCGGGCCGGGGCCGACTTCGCCGTCACCCAGCTCTTCTTCCGGCCCGACGACTACGTCGCTGGTCGAGCGCGGCGGCGGCGCACGGGTGGTCCGATCGTGCCCGGCATCATGCCGATCACCAGCCTGCGCTCGCTGCAGCAGATGGCCGAGCGCTGTCCGGCGCGTCGATCCCGATATCAGGTGCTGGCCCGGGTCGAACACCTGGGGACCCGGCCGGCGCGTGCGCCCGCGCCGGCGTCGAAGATCGCCACCGAGCTCTCCGGGGCGCTGCTCGCCGCCGGGGCACCGGGCCTACACTTCTACACATGAACCGGTCCACCGCGACCAAGGAGATCGTCGCCGCGCTGCGGCTCGGGGTGTGACCGGGCAGAGGGTGTGACCGGCGGCGGCTGCGCCGAGGCCGACCACAGGAGAGCGATGATGCGGAGCTGGCTTGCGGCGTCAGCCGCCGTCCTGGCCCTGGCCGTCGTCCTGCTACTGACGGGCTGCACGGCTGGATCGGCGACCTGTCGCCCACGTCGACGAGCCCGGGCGACGCCAGGACCGGCTCGTCCGACCCGCCTGCGCTCAGCGTCCGCAGCAGGGGACGACGACAACGGCCCGGAGCGATTATGCGTCCGTCCTACATCTACTGGGAGACCCTCGAGGTGACCCGACCGAGCCGACTGACCGACCTGCAGCTGGCCAGGGCCACGGGGACAGCCGCGTGGTCGGGTCTGGACTGAAACTGAAGCCGAAGGGCGAGATCACCTCACCGGCATGGCCGGTCGGCGGCTGCCGGCGTACAATCCACGGATCAGCTGGCCCTCCCCGGCGCGCATGGGCCGGCAGGTGCTCCAGGCGGGCCGGGAGTACTACGTCGTCGCGCAGCTGGTGATCAACGCCCACTCCTCCACGAGCCGGCCATTACCGGCACCGTCACCGGTACGCCAGCGGTCGCGTTCACCGCCACGGACGGCGACGCGGTGCCGGGTGGTCGTCCGCGGGCAGTGCCGGTTCTGATGAGCGGGCTGGAGTCGGGTAGGTTCCGCCCATGCAGCGCACCGTCAGCGTCTACCGGCGGCGCGGTCCGGGTCGTGCCGGACGCGGCCGTGATCAGGTCGCCGCCCTGCACCGGGCCGCCGGCGTCGCCGAGGCGCTCCGCGGCGTCGGCTCGACGAGCGGCGATGGCAGAGGTCGGGCGCCACAGCTTCACCGGACCCGAGCGGGTGACGACCAGTGAGGTGTCGGTGGCGGCCGGCTCACGGTCCGGATGGGCAGCCGGCCGGCTACGAGGCCCGGCACGGGCTGACGATCGCGCTTGGCCGGACCCTGGCTGACGAGCGCCGCGCTGCTCGCCGAGCTGGCCGAGCAGGTCGGTGACCGACTCGGGTGGAGGCCTCGCGCTGGAGGTCTCCGACCCCGACGCGCACCTCGCGCCGGCGCGCGAGCGGGTGCCGGATGCCGGAGGCCGGGCCGAGCAGCTCGCCGCCCTGAGCGATGCCGAGGCTCCCGGTGCCGTGGTGGCCGTGAGCGAGGGCGGGGCGGTCGCCCTGCGGGCCGCGAAGGACATGGCCGTGGAGCCGGGCGAGCGGTCGCTCGACATCGCCCTGACCGTGACGTGGAGTGGGCTGAGTTCAGGCCGGGCCCACCAGCTGGGCGACGAGCGCGGCTGAGGAGACCCACGAACAGGACGCCCGCGCCGGGAGTCGCGTGCGCCCGCGGCGTACAGGCCCGACGAGGGGGTGCCCGGACCAGGAAGGCAGCGGCTGATCGTCGCGCGCCCGTCCCCAGCGGACGCCGTACGGCAGGCCGCCAGCAGGCCAGGATGTCGGCGAGGCGCGGTCGCGCACGACGACGCGGTCGCGAAGGTCGAGCCCACGGGTCGCGAGCGTCGCGACAGGGTCCTCGTGGAGGCCGCGGGCGGCGACGGTGAAGCACGGCGTGGCCCTCGGGGCGGAGCCCCGCCGCGGTGGAGCAGCAGGTCGGGAGCACCGTGCGGCACCGTCTCGTGGGCGAGCTCGGCGAGATTAAACCGCGCACCGAATGGAACACCGCCGGCGGCTCCGTGGTGGTGCGCCGGGCGTGCCAGCGCCGGGAGGCGGTGCAGGTCGATGGCCGTGACGACGACGTCGGCCGGGTGCTCGCCGGCGGCGGTGACCACGCCCTGGACGCGACCGCTCCGCACAAGCAGGTCGGCGACCGGCGCCAGGTGCACACGGTCGCGGCGGGTAGCCAGTCTCGCCGCGAGCGCGGTGCCGACGGCGGCCACTCCGCCCGAGGGCCGTCCACGCACCGAAGCGCTGAATAGGCGGTGACGCCCACCCACGCCGGCGCGGCGCGGGTCGTGGCCCTGGGCGAGGACGTGGTGGCTCGCCGCGCGACCCGCCCGCAGCCGGTCGTCGGGAAGGTGGCGAGTCACGCGCTGGTGGAGCGTGGCGCGGTCGCGCAGGACCGCGGTGGCGGCGGGTCGGCGAGGGTGGGGTCGTAGGGGCGCTCGAGGTAGTGGCGGCGCAGCGGCTCCCACTCCTCGGCGTACGCCACGCGTGGTCGACCCGAGCGCGCGACAGGCCGGGGCTTGAGCTGCTCGACCGCTGCGAGCTGGGCGGCCCGGGAGCCGCCGAGGGCGCCAGCCGGAGGCCGTCGGCGAACCGGTGCTCACGGACCGGCGTGCACGGCACCAGCTCCAGCTCGCGCTCCAGGGGGCGTCCGGTCTTTGCGGAACAGGTCGCGGACGACCGCCGGGGCAGGGTGCTCGCTGGGCCCGCGTGCTGGTGAGAACGCCGAGGTCGTTTGCTCGCCTCCAGGAGGGTGACGTCGTGACCCAGCTTGGCCAGCCAGGCCGCGGCGGCCATGCCACCCAGGCCGCCGCCACCACGATCACGCACTCGCCACGGGCGCAGCTGGAGGCGTGTCGGGCCTCAACGCGTGGGGGCTCAGGCCCCGCGCGAAGGGTGGCGCGCGGCCGAGGTGGGGGTTCGGGTCACTGCTTCATCATGAGAAGTCGTCCAGATGTCACTTCACGTCGTGCATGACGTGAGGAAGTGACTACTGATCATGATGAAGCTGAGTCACCGACGCCGCGCCAGCCCAGCCCGACCGCCGGGCGTCGTACGCCGCCCACGCCACGCGGCCGGGTTTCGGCAGGTCCTCCGCCGGGCACGGTGTTGGCGTGACCACCACACCCGCCCTGCTCACCACCATGCGCCGCGGCAGGGACTGCTCCGGACAGATCGCCCTGGGCGGGCTCGGGCTGATGGCCCTGCTGATCTCGTGGGCCGCCTGGCGCGACAGGTCGGCGCTCGGCCTGCTCGGGCTGGTCGGCTTCGCGGTGCTGAGCGGCGTCGGCGTGTGGCGAACCGCTGCCTCCGGCTACCCTGCTCGAGCCCGGCCGAATCGAGCAACGGCGGCTCCGGCGCCACCAGCTGGTCGATCTGCGGCAGGTGGCGGCGGCGACCGGGCTGCTGAGGTTCGGCCGTCCCGCGGTCCGACCGCTCCCGTCGTCCTGTGGACCACCCGAGCCCCTCGGGCGCGCTGCTCAGGCTCGGCTCTGCGGCGTACGCGAAGGAGCCGCAGCTGCGGGAGCTGGAGCAGGCCATCGGCGCGGTCCACGCCTTCCCCGTTCCCGTCTTCTACCTGGCTGTTGAGGATCGGGACGCCTTCTTCGCGCACCTGCAGGCGCACGGCATCCCGACGACGGCGTACGACGACCTGCCCGTGCTCGGCCCGGCCGCTCCGCCCGGCGCTACGCTGACTCGCGGCTGACTACCGGGAGGTTAGGTCGACGCCGGCAGCGGCTCCCGCTTCTTCCAGCGTCGCCAGCCGCGCCGGATCATCTTGGCGAGCGCGTAGAGCAGGATCAGCCCGAGGACCAGCAAGACCGCGGCGATCGCGGCTGCCAGGCGCGGGTGGTCGATCGCGAACCACACGATGCCGAGCACCGCGACGTCCTCGGTTACGCTGGCCGTGACGTTGGTGAACGGCTCCGGCGAGGCGTTGATGGCCAGCCGGCTCCCGGACTTCACCAGGTGCGACAGCAGCGCCGAGCCGCCGCCGACCACCCCGAGGACGGCCTGGTCCAGCGAGGTGGCGTCCCCCGCCAGCAGGACGCCGATCACCGCGCCGGCCGTGGGCCGGATCGCCGTGGAGATGGCGTCCCAGGTGGAGTCGATGTAGGGGATCTTGTCGGCGACGAACTCCATGGCGTACATGAAGCCAGCCGCGGCGAGCACGTCCCAGCGCGCGAGCACGTTGGGGATCTGCTCGAAGTCGTTGATGCGGTCAGCGATGCCGAGCACGAGCACGACCAGGTAGGCGTTGACCCCGCTGGCCCAGCCGCTCGTGAACGCCAAGGGCAGTGATTCCACGCGCATCCTACGGAGGGGAGGTGGGGTGGGGTCGCCCGGGGGTGTGTTGTTTGGCCCGCAGCGGCAGGAAATGCGTGCCTGCCGATGCAGTTTGTGCCCAATCGGCGCACCGGTGGCCCCGGACCCAACATGGTCGCGAGGGGGGCTCGTGGGTACTCGGCCCCCGGCGACTGAGTACGCCGACGCATGCGGCGCGCGGGCCATCCGCGGCAGAGTCGGGCCCGAGGCCCGGCCCGGGCTCGACGGGGTAGCCGGGCCGGGCCTCCTCGCCGTCCCCGGGCTCGTCGTCCCCGGGCTCGTCGTCCCCGGGCTCGTCGTCCCCGGGCTCGTCGTCCCCGGGCTCGCCGTCCCCGGGCCCGTCGTCCCCGGCCCCGTCGCGCAAGTCGCCCGCCCCCGACGCGGTCCCGGTCTCAGCGCTCGGCGGCCACCGCGCGGGCCACGGCCTCCTCGTCGCGCCCGACCACGACGGTGCCTCCCGCGCCACCAGCATGGGGCGCTGGATCGCCCGGGGGTGCGCGGCCAGCGCCTCGACCCAGGCGGTTCGGTGCTCCGCGTCGCGGGGGAGGTCGAGACCGGCCTCGGCGACCTCCCGGCCCCGCGCCAGCTCCCACGGTTCCAGCTCCAGCGCGGCCAGCACGTCGGCGAGCTCGGCCGGCGTGGGCGGGTCGTCGAGATAGCGGCGGACGACGTAGGTCACCCCGGCCGCGTCGAGCGCCGCCACGGCGGCCCGCGACTTCGAGCAGGCCGGGTTGTGCCAGACCTCCATCACGCTCGGTCGAGTCCCTCGACCTCGACGTCGACGGCGCCGGTCATCGCGACCAGCTCGTCGTAGGAGGTCGAGAAGACCGCCGCCGGGTGCCCCGCGGCGGCCCAGACCACGTCGAAGCGACGCAGCCAGGGGTCGATGTAGGTCGGCACCGGCGCCGGGTGGCCGATCGGGGAGACTCCGCCGATCACCTGCCCGGTGTGCTCGCGGACGAACTCCGCGCTGGCCCGGCGCAGTGCCGCGACGCCGATCCGGGTGGCCGTGGCGTCGACGTCCACCCGGTGCCCGCCCGAGGTCAAGATCAGCACCGGCCGTCCGTCGGCGTCGAAGAGCAGGCTGTTCGCGATGGCCGCCACCTCGCAGCCCAGCGCCTGCGCCGCCAGGGCCGCGGTGTGCACCGAGTCGGGCAGGGTCACGATCCGCCCGGTGCCGCCGCGGGCGGTGTGCTCCGCGGCGGAAGTGGGCGATGCTCGGGTGCTCGGCGGGCATCTCCGACGGGGGTGGGGTCGGGCCGGGGGACCCGGGGGTGGGAGTGGCGGGCAGGGGTCGGGCATGCGCGCACCCTAGCGGTCCTGGCTCGCCGGGCGTCGGTGCTGCCCGGCATGATGGGCGGCGTGGCGTAGAGGCGGAGCGCGGCGCTCGGGCGGCCGGGATCCCGGGGTCGGTGCGGGGCGCGCTGTGGATGCTGGGCGGGCTGGTCGTGCTCAGCGGCCTGACCGCCGTCCTCACCCCTCGTCTTCCGCGACGACCTGGTGTGTCACCTGGGCGCAGGGCAACGGCGCTGCCCGGGAGATCCTCGACGAGGGCGGGCTGGCCGCCCTGGAGGACAGCTCGATCAACATCCCGGCCTTCGGCGCGGTCACCGTCGTCCTCTTCGTCGTCTTCGCGCTGCTGGCGCTGGTGCTGGCGTCGTTCCTCCGCTGGGGGCATCCGTGGGCGCGGTACGCGCTCACCGGCGTCGTCGCGGTCATGGTGTTTCTCGGCGGCGGTGGCGATCAGCCGCTCGGTGCCGGCGATGTTCGTCGTGATCTCCGCGCTGGCGCTGGCGGTGAGCGTCGCGCTGCTGGTCTTCCTGTGGCGCCCCGACACCAGCGACTTCCTGCGCCGACCCTGATCAGCCGGCCCTGATCAGCCGGCTCTGATCAGCCGGCTCTGATCAGCCGGACGGATCCGGCCCTTGACGGCCTGTCGGTGGGCGGGGGTAGTGTGACGCCATCGAACACATGTTCGATCACCGGTGGGGCGACCCCGGACCCCCGTCCCCACCGGTCGGGGTGTCCGGGGGGTCGACGGCAGGGGTCGACCGGCGCGAAGCCCGCGGCGGGAGCAGTGCGAAGGAGTGGGGATGCGACGCTACGACGACCCCGTCGAGGTCCGCCGCGGCTGGATCGGCAGCCCGGGCGAGGACACTGGATCAGGCCAGGGATCAGGCCAGGGATCAGGCCACGGAACCGGCCGGGGAACCGAGGGGCCCGAGCAGTTCCTGTGGCGCGGGCGGCTGTGGCGGGTGCGCGCGGTGCTGGCGCACTGGGTGGAGACCGGGCCGTGGTGGCAGTCCACCCGGGTGCGGGCGGTGCTGGGCACCGACCGCCAAGGGAGTCACTGAGGGAGCCGCCGAGGGGGCCGGCTTCGGGGCGGACCTGCTGGTGGAGCGGGAGCTGTGGCGCGTCGAGGCGGGGCGGGCCCGGGGCGGACCAGCAAGGCGTCTTCGACCTCGCCTTCGACTGGGCGGCGGGCAGCTGGCAGCTCGTCGGCTGTGCGGACTAGGCGGCGCGTGATGAGCGCCAGTCAGGCGAGCGGCCCGGCTGCTCCCAGTCCCTACGCCCTCCCGGCCACGACCCACTCCTACCTCGCCCGGGCGCCACCTCCCCTGCACGAGGCGATCACCGCGCCGACGTCCCCACCCGCTACGCCTGCGCCCACGTCGCCGCGCTGCGGGCCGCCGCCGCGCTGCTCGCGGCGCGCGCCCGGCCCAGCTCCGGGCGCCGGCAGCAAGAACGCCTGGGTGCGCTGCTCGCCCAGGTCGCGCCCGAGCTCACCGAGTGGGCCACCTTCTTCGCCGCCGGCGCCGCCAAGCGGGCCGCGGCGGAGGCCGGCTCGACCCGGGCGGTCTCGAGGCGGGAGGCCGACGACCTGGTCCGCGACGCCGACCGGTTCCTCGGGGTGGTCGAGGTCGAGCTGGGGCTGACCCCGCACGTGCCCTTCGACGGCCGCGGCCGAGCCGCCGTACTCGGCGGCCGGGCCGGTGTCGCCTAGCGGGTTCGTCCATCTCCACGTCGCCTCCGGCTACTCCCTCCAGTACGGCGCCTCCCACCCCCACACCCTCGTGGAGCGGGCGGCCGAGCAGGATGGACACCTTGCCCTCACCGACCGGGACGGCACCTACGGTGCGGTGAAGTTCGCCAAGGCCTGCCTGGCCGCGAGCATCCGCCCGTGCTCGGCGTCGAGCTGGCCTACGCGCCGACGCGCTCTCGTCGTACCGGGACGTCCTCGGCCCGAGCGCCCGGCACCACGATCCGGACGACGCGACCCGGGGTGGCGGCCCCGCGCCGCGCACCCCGGTCAAGGGGGCGCCTTCCGGGAGCCCCGGCTGCCCCCGGTCACCCTGCTCGCCCATGCGGGCGCCCAGGGCGGGCCGGCTGGGCGGCGCTGTGCCGGCTGGTGTCGGCCACCCACCTGGCCGGCGAGCGGGGGCGTCCGGTCGCCACGCTCGACCTGCTGGCGCCTCCTCGCCACCGGAGACGTCCTGGTGCTCCTCGGCCCCGCCTCGAGCTGGGCAGGTCGCCACCCCGGCGCCGCCCCGACCTCGCCGAGCGGGCGCTGGCCGGCTGGCGCGAGATCGTCCCCACCGAGAACCTCCTCGTCGAGCTGGTCTCCCACCGGCTGCCGGGGCCGGCAGGGCGTCTGGGGCCCGGGCACCTCCGCCCACGCCGCCCGGATGGCCCAGCTCGCCCGGCGAGCCGGGCTCGGGGTGTGCTCACCAACGCCGTGCGGTACGTACGCCGACCGCCGCGACGCCCCCACCGTCGACGTCCTCGACGCCGCCCGCCGGCTGGTGCCGCTGGGGTCGGTCGACCTGCACCGCGTCGGGGGCCTCGACGGGGAGCTCGGGCAACGCCGAGGGTTCCTCAAGTCCGGCAAGCAGATGCACGAGGTGGCCGGAGGAGATCTGCCGGCTCTCGCAGGGGGAGTCCGAGCGGGAGGCCCGGCGGCTGCTCGCGCACACCCGCGCCGTGGCCGACCGGTGCGCCCTCGACCCGCGGGGCGATTCCTGGGGCTGGGGGAGATCCACTTCCCCGAGCTCGAGCTCGCGGGCGGCCCGAGTGGCGGAGTCCCCGGAGGCGGGGCGGACCTCCCGAGCCCGCGGGAGCCGGGCATCGGGCGCTGGGCGGCGCGTCGGCCGCACAGCCGGGGCTGGTGGTGGCGCGCCGACGGCGCCGCCGCGGCCAAGCCCGACGCTGCCCGATGCCCGGCTCCAGCGGCCCCGTCCGGGCCCCCCACCGCCGACGGTCGCCGGCCCGCTGCGAGGCGGCGGGTCGGTGGGCGCTACGGCTCGGCGGGGCTGGCGGTGGTGTGGAAGCGGCTGGACGACGAGCTGGAGATGATCCGGCAGCTCGGCTACGCGTCGTATTCCTCACCGTCGCCGACGTCACCGACCTGATCAAGCAGCTGGGCATCCGCTGCGCGGCCCCGGCGGATCGGAGCCGGGAGCGGTCAACTACCTGCTCGGCGTCTCCGGGGTCGACCCGATCCGGCACGGGCTGCTCATGGAGCGGTTCCTCTCCCCACGGCGGCAGGCGCTGCCCGACATCGACGTCGACGTGGAGTCCGCCCGGCGCACCGAGGTCTACGGGCGATCCTGGACCGCTACGGCGGCGAGCGCTGCGTCGCGGTCTCGATGATGGACACCTACCGCGTGCGCACGCCGTCCGCGACGTCGGCGCCGCGCTCGGCATGCCGCCCGGTGAGGATCGACGCGATCGCCAAGGCCTTCCCGCACATCCGCGCGCGCGATGCCCGGGTGGCGCTGCGTGAGCTGCCCGGAGCTGCGGTCCTCGGGGCTGGGCGAGGACCGGCTGGACTGCTCTTCGGCCTGGTGGAGCGGCTCGATGGGTTGCCGCGGCACATCGCGCCGCACCGTGCGGGGTGCTGCTCTCCGACGCCACCTGCTCGACCGCACCGCCGGTCGAGGCGTCGTACGCCGGCTTCCCGATGAGCCAGTTCGACAAGGACGACGTGGAGGACCTCGGCCTGCTCAAGCTCGACGTGCTCGGCATCCGGATGCAGTCCTCGATGGCGCACGCGCTGACCGAGATCCGCCGCGTCGACGGGGTCGAGATCGACCTCGAGGACGAGGCCCAGGTGCCCTTCGGACGACCCGGCGACCTTCGCGATGATCAGCGCCGCCAAGACCCGGGGTCTTCCAGATCGAGTCGCCCGGGCAGCGGAGCTGGTCGGCAAGTCCGGCATCCGAGTCCTTCTCCGACATCATCACCGACATCTCGCTGTTCCGGCCCGGGCCGTGAAGAGCGACATGGTCACCCCCTACCTCGACGCCAAGCAGGGGCTGGAAGGACGCCTACCTGCACGAGGACCTCCGCCCGATCCTGGCCGAGACCCACGGGGTGGTGGTCTTCCACGAGCAGGTGATCGAGATGATCGCCCAGCTCGGGGTCGACTACGCCGAGGCCGACGAGAAGCGGCGAGCCCTCGGCGACGTGGAGGGGATGGCGGAGACGAAGCGGTGGTTCTTCCCGCGGGCCCTCGGCCGGGGCTACCCGCTGCCCCTGGTCGAGCAGACCTGGAAGGTCCTGAGGCGTTCGCGTCGTTCGGGTTCTGCAAGGCCCACGCGGCGGCGTCGCGCTGCCGACCTACCCAGTCGGCGTGGCTCAAGGCGACTGGCCGGCGCACTTCCTGGCCGGCGTGCTCACCCACGACCCGGGGATGTACCCCGCGGCTGATCCTCGACGACGCCCGGCAGTGCGGATCGCGGTGCTCGGGCTGGACGACGTCAACGCCTCGGTCAAGGAGTACGTCGTCGAACCCGTCGAGACGGGCACCGCGCGCCCACCTCGACCGGTGCCGTGGTGGTGGGAGGAGAGGTCAGGGGGGGCGAGGGGAGGCGCCTGCCCGCTCGGGGGCGGCGGGGGTTCCCGGGGGCGGGGCCCCCGGGCGTCTGGATCCGGCTGGCGCTGGCCGAGGTGAAGGGGATCAACGAGGCCGAGGTGGAGCGGATCGTCGCCGCCCGTCCCTACCAGGTCCCTCACCGACTTCTGGCATCGCGCCCACGTCTCCCGGCCGGTGGTGGAGCGGCTGGTGCTGGCCGGGGGTTCGACTCGGTCTACGGCATCGGCTCGGTCGAGATCGACGTCCGCCGCCGGGGTCGGGTGACCCGGCGCGACCTGCTGCTCCAGGTCGCTGAGCTGGACCGGCACCCCGCCCTCGACCGCGCCGCGCGGGCGCGGGCTGGCGGTCGGTCGCCGGCGGCGGCAGCCGCCGGCGACCACTCGGATGGAGCAGGCCGCCGAGCGCAACTCCGCCGACCCGCTGGTTCGGGGCCAGGCGTCGGCCCTGGAGCGACACCGCTCGCCGCCGGGCGGTGTGGGCGCGGGCGGCCGCCCAGTCGCAGGCCACTGCCGACCCGCGGCCGGTCACCTCGGTCCAGCTGCCCTCGACCTCGGTGACGCGCCGGCCGAGGGGCGAGGTGGGCTGCCCGAGCTGGACCCGCTGGAGAAGATGCGCGCCGAGCTGGACATCCCTCGGCCTGGACGCCAGTCGGCACGTCGTCGACACCTATGCGGAGTTCCTCGACGCCCTCGGGGTGACCCGCAGCCGCGACCTGCTGCGCCGGCGCAGCAAGGCCGAGCTGCTGGTGGCCGGGGTGAAGGTCGCCACCCAGACCCCGCCGATCCGGTCCGGCCGCCGGGTCGTCTTCCTCACCCTCGACGACGCCACCGGGCCGGTGGACGCGACGTTCTTCGAGGACGCCCAGGGGCCCCGCCGCCACCGTCTTCGGCTCCTGGCTGCTGGTGGTACGCGGCGAGCTGCGGCGCACCGGCCGGCGGGGGGTCTCGCTGCGCGCCACCGGCGCCTGGGAGCTGCCGGCGCTGGCCGCGCTGGAGAGCGAGGGCGTCGAGGCGGTGCGCGAGCGGATGGCCGTGGTGCCGGAGGGTTCCTCCGGGGTGGGGTGGCCGGATCCCGGCGGCGCGACCGCCGGAGCCGCCGAGAGCCGCTCCACCCGACCGGTCATGGCGGCACCGGACCTCTCTGCGCCCGGGTCTGCCGGGCCGCCGCCCACCAAGGGCGCTGCCGGAGGCATGGGGCGGCGACGGGTGCTGGTGCACTCCGGGGTTCCGCGATGTCGCCGTACTCCGACATCAAGCCGGCGGGGGAGTCCAAAGGACGCCGCCCGGGAGGTCCAAGGACGTCCCCCGCCGGCTGTGGCATCGCAGCCCCGGGAGCCCGGGATGACCGGGCCGGCGCCCGCCGGCCCGCCGGCCCGCACCGGCCCAGGCCCTAGGGTGGTGCCATGTCCAGCAGCGACCGGTCTCCCGACCGCCCCAGCGAGCGGCGGGCCGCCGTGCGCACCGGGGTGGTGTGGCGGGCTCTGCAGGCCCTGCTGGACGAGCCCGGGGCATGCCGAGGAGCGCGCCCGCGTGGTCGACCGGCGGTGGCACCGGCGGCTTCGCCGTCCCGCTGGCCGGGAGCTCGGCCACCAGGTGCTCGTGGTCGACCCCAGCCCCGACGCCCTGGCCGCGCTGGCCCGGCGGGCCGAGAGCGGGGTCACCGACCGGGTCACCGGCGTCCAGGGCGACCCTCACCGACCTGGTCGACGTGGTGGCCGGAGCAGGCCAGGGCGGTGCGGCCGACCTGGTGCTGTGCCACGGCGTGCTTGAGGTCGGTCGACGACCCCGGCCGCCCTGGTGGCGCTGCGCGAGGTGCTCCGCCCCGGCGGCACCCTCTCGCTGCTGGTCGCCCAGCGGCACGCCGCCGTCATCGCCCGGGCCATGGCCGGCCACTTCACCCAGGCCCGCACCCTGCTGGAGGGCGGCGACCCCGAGGGGCGCGCCGGTCACCGGTTCACCCGCGAGCAGCTCACGGCGCTGGTCTCCGCGGCCGGGCTCGCCGTCACCGACGTGCACGCCGTGCGGGTCTTCGCCGATCTGGTGCCCGGCTCGCGCTGCTCGACCTCGAGCCGGGTGCGGCCCAGGCGCTGGCTGAGCTCGAAGCAGGCGGTCGCCGACCGGCCCGAGTACCTCCCCCGCCACCCGGCTGCACCTGCTCGCCCGCCGCTGACGCGCGCCGCCGGTACGCCGTCCCCCACCCGACCGGCTGGCCGACGGGCTGGCCGACCGAGGCGAGGCGAGCGGGATGCCTGACCTGGCTGGGCCTGACCTGTCCCGACCGGACCTGTCCCGACCGGACCCTCCTGGGAGTGCCCGGTGCTCCACGTCGACATGGATGCCTTCTACGCCTCGGTGGCGGTCCGCGACCGGCCCGAGCTGCACCACGTCCCGGTGATCGTCGGCGGAGGCCGCGGGGTGGTGCTCTCGGCCAACTACCTGGCCCGGCGCAGCGGCGTCCGCTCGGCGCTGCCGATGACCCGCGCCCGGCGGCTGTGCCCGGAGGCGGTGGTGGTGAAGCCGGAGCCGCGAGACCTTCAGCCAGGTGTCGTCGGCGGTGATGGAGACCTTCCGCCGGGTCACCCCGCTGGTCGAGGTGCTCTCACTCGACGAGGCGTTCCTCCACGTGGGCGGGGCCACCCGGCGGCTCGGGTCGCCGCTGGCGATCGCGGAGCGGCTGCGCGCCACCATCCACGACGAGCAGCGGATCGGCTGCTCGGTCGGGCTGGCGGCCACCAAGTCGCTGGCCAAGATGGCCAGCCGGCGGGCGAAGCCGGACGGCGTGCTGGTCGTCCCCCCAGAGGACGTCACCGCCTTCCTGCACCCACTCGACGTGGGCGAGCTGTGGGGGGTGGGGGAGCGCACCCAGGAGGTGCTGCACCGCTTCGGGCTGGTCACTGTCGGCGACATCGCGCACACGCCGCGGCGTCCCTCCGGCGCGCGCTGGGCGACCACCTGGCCCACCATCTGCACGATCTGGCCTGGGGCGTCGACGACCGGCCGGTGGTGCCACCACGGTCCCGACGAGCCGGAGCCTCGATGGGCGCTAACGAGACCTTCGGGCGCGACACCGACGACCGCGCCCACATCACCCGCGAGCTGCTGCGGCTCGGCGCGGGTGACCGGCCGGATGCGGGTGGCGGGAGTGGCCGGGCGGACGGTCACGCTGCGGGTGCGGTTCGCCGACTTCACCACGATCACGCGCTCGCGCACCCTGCCGGAGGCCACCGACGTGACCCAGGAGATCTACCGCACCGCGGTCCGGCTGTACGACGCGCTCGGGCTGCAGCGCACCCGGATCCGGCTGGTGGGAGTCCGGGTGGAGGGCCTGCAGCCGCGCAACCCAGGTGCACCGGCAGCTGGTGCTGGGGGGGGAGCGGGAGCACGGCTGGCCCGACGCCGATCGCGCGGTCGACCGCGCGACGCGCCGCTTCGGGAGCGCCGCGGTCCGGCCGGCGTCCCTGCTCGACCAGCGCTGAGCGATCGGCACTGGCCGACCAGCCCCGGCCGACCAGCCCCGGCCGACCAGCCCCCGGCCGATCGGCCCCGGCCGAAGGCCTCACCTTGAGTGCAGGCAAAACACCGCCAGTTTCCCCAGCCCGCTACCGACTTCGCCACGGCCTGCCTAGACTGGTGGGCACACCGGACGCCGGCTCACCCTCCTCGGGGCCGCTGGCAGTCGAGCTGGGCCGACAAGCGGGTAGTCCACTGGCGCCAGCGGGAGGTCACCGTGCCGCTCTCGGAAGAGGAGCGCGACTTCTGGAGCAGATGGAGCGCGCCCTCGTCCAGGAGGACCCGGAAGTTCGTCTCGACGCTGCGCGGCACCACGCTGCGCCGCACCGCCCGCCGCCGCGCGTGCTGCTGGCCGCCGTCGGCTTCGTCGCGGCGTGGCCATCTTGATGACCGGCGCCATCACTCGCATCACCCTGCTCCGGATCGCCGGTTTCGTCGTGATGCTGGGCATGGCCGTGATCGCCCTCACGGCGTGGCGCGGCCGCACGACCCTCGGGGAGACCCGCCGTGGGCGACACGGGGCTGTCGGTCATCGACGGCGGCAAGGCCCGCCGCGGCAAGGGTGGCAAGGGCTCGGGCTCGCGGATGACCGGCTCGAGGAGCGCTGGCGTCGCCGTCGCGACGAGCGGGGTTCTGACCGGCAGACCCGCCGGTCGGCTCAGCCCTCGCTGAGAACGGCGCGCCCCATCACAGCCGGGCCGCGCGCATCTGCGGCATCGTGCGCCCGTAGTAGCCGGGGGTCATCACGGCCAGGGCCAGCGCCCAGCCCCGGCCACGGGCCCACTCCGCGTCGTCGACGCCCAGCACCGTGCGGAACGCCTCGCGGCCGCGGGCGTCCAGCAGCTCCCACGCGCAGACCAGGTCGACCGAGGGGGTCACCGACCCCGAGGCCGCCGAAGTCCAGGACCCCGGTGAGTCGGCCGCGGCTGGTCAGCAGGTTCTCGGCGACCATGTCGCCGTGGTACCACCGGTCCGCGGAGGCCGGTGCGGCCGAGGCGGCCGCCTCCCACTCGACGAGCACCGCGTCCAGATCCAGCGCCAGCCCCGGGAGGAGGCGGCAGGAGGCGACGTTCGCGCGCACGTCCTCGTCGGTCTGCGCGAGGCGGCTCCCCGCGGTACCACCGCAGCGCTGGGTCACGGGTCGCCTCCGCCGGCACCGGTGTCGCCCGGAGGGCCGCGACCACCTCCGCGAGCGCGCGGCCAGCCGGTCGTCGCGCCCGCGCTCGCCCGGTTCGCGCACGGACGGCGTGACCCCGGGCAGCCAGCGCCCACCGACCACCGCTCGGGATACCCCTCCGCCGGGTCGCCGACGAGAAGCACCTCGGGGACGGCGACCCAGAGGCCGGTGCCACCACCGGCAGCCAGCGGGACTCCTTCTCGATCGTGGCCGTCCCGCCCCGCTGCCGGGGCAGGCGCACTAGTAGCTCGTCGCCCAGCCGGAACAGCCGGTTGCTCGACCCGGTGCGTCGCAGCGGGCAGCGGCTGGGATCGATGACCGGCAGGGCGCGGTCGACCAGCGCTCGCACCAGCGGCAGGTCGATCGGCAGCTCGTCGGCGTGCAGAGGCTCGCTCATCGGGAGAGATTCCACCCGGCCCCGGCGCTGGCGTCCACCTGATTCCGCTGCGGCAGCGCTCAGCCCACGTGGTCGACCACCGCGCTCGGGATGTCCGGGCGCACCGACCAGCCCAGGTCGCCCGTGAGCGACGGCAGCGCGGCGGCCGGCCGGAACACCGACCGCGGCCACCACCGCGCCGGCGCCGGGCGCGGGCCGCGGTCCCGCCCAGAGGGCGGCCGTACACGTCTCGGTGTCCGCGCGCAGGTCCATGGCGCCGCCCGTCCCGCCTCGCGAGTAGCGGGCCCGCTCGAGGCTCTCGACGATCCGGTCGAGCGCCGCCACCGCGGTGGGGTTCTGCTCGAGGCCCGATGCGGGCGCTTTCCCGGCTCCCTCCGCGATCGGGGACGCCGAAGCGACCGGCCAGGACGCGCGCCACGGCCCGTGGGGAGCGGCCGACGGGCCAGCTGTGGCCCAGGTCGACCATGGTGTCGCGCAGCTCCGCCCAGGCGGCCTCGGGAACGCGAGACCTCGCCCAGCGCCGCTCCCGGCGGACCCGGCGCAGCAGCCCGGCAGGGGCCAGCACCAGGCCGACCACCAGCATCCCGGAGCCCGATTCCGGCGATCACCCGCCACGGCACGTGCAGCGCGCTGCGCTGCTGCGTGCCCTGCTGGCTGTCCGCCCGGTCGGCCGGGGTGCTCGGCCCGCGGGTCGGCAGGTCGTTGCTGGCCGAGGACGTTGGGAGGTCGCTCGGCTCCTCGACCGCGGGGAGCCGGCCCCCTGGGTGTACGGCGGGACCTCGGTGCCGCGGCCGGCGGGAGTGGGCTCGAAGCGCACCCAGCCCGCGCGCCGGGAAGTAGAGCTCCGGCCAGCGTGCAGGTCCCACGCGGAGTACTGCCACTGGTCCGGGCCGACCTGGTCGGGAGTCAGGAAGCCCACGGCCACCCGGGCCGGGATGCCGCGGGTGCGCGCCATGACCGCCATCGCGGAGGCGAACTGCTCGTGTAGCCGACCTGCCCGGTCTTGGCGTCGAGGAACGCCAGGTCGTCGGTGCCGTTGCCGATCGGGGCGCGCTCGGAGTAGGGTGAAGCCTCCGGTGCTGCGGAACCACCGCTGCAGCGCGCGACCGCTGCTGGTCTTGGTGGTCCTGCCCGCCGTGACCTGGGCGGCGAGCTGGGAGACCGAGGACGGCAGGTCGGCGGGCAGGTCGGTGAGCAGCGGGTCGACCGACCCGGTCGGGTTCGGGGCCCGGTCCAGCAGCTGCTGGCTCAGGTCGAGCTCGACGCCGGTCATGTCGTAGCTGATGCCGGCGGTCGTGGTGTCCTCGTCGGCGGCGATGAAGTCCATGGTCGAGGCGTCGTAGCGCCAGTTGCCGGGCGCGACCACCCGGGTGACCGGACTCATCACGGGCAGCCAGGTGGACCGGAAGTCGTCGGTCACGCTCACGCGGTAGCGGTGGCGGGTGCGCTCGACCGCCTGGTTGACCCCGGGTGGCGGCGGCATCTCGCCGTTGGGCACCTGGTCCGCCGGGATGTCGCGGTTGCCCGAGCTCCACTCGTTGTGGGTGAACCGGTTAAGCACCGCGATCCGCAGGTAGCTGGGGGAGGGGTCGTCGGTGGTGAGGGTCAGCAGGGGCACGTCGGCGCCGCGCTGCAGATCCCGCCGCAGGTCGGTGATCGGGTTGATGAGCGTCACGTCGCGGTCGCCCGACCCGGGCCCGTTGCCGAAGACGCCCAGCTGCAGGGTGGGGAGAAGGCTTGGCACCAAGACGGCGACTGCGGTCGCCGTGGCGCCGATGCCGAGCGCTCCGGCGCGCCGCGAGCCCGCGGACGCCATCTCCTGGGTGAGCCGACCGCCCGAGCCCGCGAGGGTCCGCCCCAGCGCGCCAGCCGGTCGTCCTCGTCGAGCAGCACCATCGTGAGATAGCCGCCCGCGACCAGCACGAACAGCACCCAGCTGACGCCCCCGACGAGCAGGCTTGTGGGCAGCGCGTACGCCGCGAGCAGGAAGAGCCCGGCCAGCGGAACCCGGCGCATCGAGCAGGCGACGGCGTCGGAGGCCACGAGCAGCAGCAGGCCGAGCAGGATCAGCAGGGGATGGATGCCCGGGGCCTCGGCGGGCACGGGGACGGGTACTCCCGGCTGGTCTCCAGCGCTCCCTGGAAGGCGGTGACCAGCCCGACCACCGGGCTCCGATCGGAGCCGGTGAGCCGGTGAGCAGCAGTGCGAGGAACGCCGCGGCCAGCACGAGCTGGGTGAGCACGACCGCGGCTCCCGGAACCCGGGCGAGTCGGAGGACGATCCCCGCGGTGGCGATCATCAGCGCGCCGACCGCCAGCGGGAACAGGTAGCTGCTGGCTTCCCGGCTGAAGCCCCGCCACGAGAGCATCGTGACCCACCCCGTCGCCGCGACGACGAGGGGCAGGAGGATGGCCGTCGAGCGCGGGCCGGTGGCGCCGGGGATCGTCATCCGGGCTGCGCCCCCGCTCCGGGTGCGGCGAGGGCGGCGGCCCGGGGTGCCTGGTGGCCGAGGTCGCGCCAGACGGTGTCCAGCCGGTCACCCGGGCGCACCGTCACCGCGCGCCAGCCCTGGGCGAGCAGCAGCGGCAGCGGCGACCCGGAGCCGGTGGCCAGCTGGGTGCCCCAGGCCTCCACGTCCAGCGCGAGCGCCAAGGCCGATCCGGTGTGCTGCATGCGTCGCAGGACCGGAGCATCGTCGGCCTGCAGCGCCCCCAGCACCGCGATCACCAGGCCACCGTGACCTGCCTCGGTCAGCCAGCCGGTCTCCAGGTGTGGCCGGGTCGAGGGCTGGACGACGGCAAGCGCCTCCAGCAGCGGTCCCGCGCTCGTGTCGGACTCCCGCAGGTGCCAGGCCGAGCCGGGCTCCTCGCCGGTGGCCGTGACCAGCCGGACGGCGTACCCGCGCTGGCACAGGTGAACGGCGATCGAGGCGGCGGCCGCGATGGCCGCCTCCAGCGACGAGGCGATCCCCTGGCCGCGGTGCACGCGCGCCGGGTGTCGACGAACAGCGTGGCCCGTGACTGCCAGGGCTGCTCCTCCCGGCGGACCATGAGCTGACCGACGCGGGCGGAGCTGCGCCAGTGCACGCGCCGCAGCTCGTCGCCGCGGCGGTACTCGCGCACGGTCACGTCCTCGGGGCTTCCGGTGGCGAAGGCCCGGGGCCGGTTGTCGCCCGACCCGGTCCACGCACCACCGATGGCGATCGGGGGGAGGGGAACGGTGCGCGGTGTGACCACCAGCGGGACGACGGTGCGGAACGCGCGACCCAGCTCGACCATCCCGAACGGGTCGCTCACCCGCACCGACATCGGACCGAGCTCGAACCGGCCGCGCACGTCGGACCGGACCTGGTAGCTCACCGTCTGGCGCCACCCGTGCGAGATGCCGTCGACCACGAACCGCGGCCGCGTGCCGAGCACGTAGGGACGTGGTCCTCCAGCAGCAGAGCCCCGGTGGGCGTCCGGCCCTCGTTGGCGAGGGCCAGGCTGACCGTCGCCGGCTGGCCCGCGACCACGACCTGCGGCGAGACGGTGCGCACGAGCGCCAGGCGGTAGCGGCTGCGCCCCACGACGAACGCGGTCACCAACGGCAGGGCCGCCAGCAGGACGCCGACGCGCACCAGGGTCGGCTGCCCGAGCACGATGGCGCACACAGCGGCCGTGACGCCGGCCGCAAGGAAGGCCCGGCCTCGGGTCGTCAGGGCTGCCAGGGCCTCACGCACGACGCACGCCGCTCCCTCAGCGCTCCGGCACCGGGACCGACGCCACCACCGACTCGACGATCGCGGAGGTGGTGCGGCCGCTCATGGCGGCCTCGACGCTGGGCAGCAGGCGGTGGCTGAGCACGGGCCCGGCCAGGGTCAGGATGTCGTCGGGCAGCACGTAGTCGCGGCCCTGGAGCGCCGCGAGCGCCTTGCCGGACCGGACCAGGTGCAGCGTGGCCCGCGGCGACGCGCCCAGGGTGAGCTCGCCGGAGCGCCGGGTGGCGGAGGTCAGGGCGACGGCGTAGCGCTGCACCGACTCGGCGACGTACACCTGGGAGACGATGCCGACGAGCTTGCGCACCTCCGCGGCGTCGGTCACCGGCTCGAGGTCCTCCAGCGGGTTGCCGCCGGCGTGGTGGTCGAGCATCGCGAGCTCCGCCTCCTCGTGCGGATAGCCCACCGACACCCGCGCCATGAACCGGTCCCGCTGGGCCTCGGGCAGGGCGTAGGTGCCCTCCATCTCGATCGGGTTCTGGGTGGCGATCACCATGAAGGGGGAGTCCAGCTGGTAGGTCGCGCTGTCCACGGTGACCTGCCGCTCCTCCATGCACTCGAGCAGGGCCGACTGGGTCTTGGGGGACGCGCGGTTGATCTCGTCGCCCACCACGATGTTGGCGAACACGCCGCCCGGCCGAAACTCGAACTCGCGGCTGCTCTGGTTGAACACCGAGACGCCGGTGACGTCGGACGGCAGCAGGTCGGGGGTGAACTGGATCCGGCGGACCGAGCAGTCGATGCTGCGTGCGAGCGCCTTGCTCAGCATGGTCTTGCCGACGCCAGGGACGTCCTCGATGAGCAGGTGTCCCTCGGCCAGCAGGACGACGAGCGTCATCCGGACGACCTCGGGCTTGCCCTCGATGACCCGCTCGATGGTGGCGCGCACCCGGTCGGTGACCCGGGCCAGCGTCTCCAGGTCGGCACCGGCGGGGGCCGCGCTCACGCTCGCTGCGGCGCCCTCGCCACCACTCGCACTGCTCACGGGCAGTCCTTTCGGCTGGTCGGTCGACCGGGTCGCGGTCGGTCGAGGCTCTGCTCCACGGTAGTTCCCCGAGGCAACCGGTGGGCAAGTCCCGGTGGGCCGCGAGGCCTGGTCGCGGGGGGTCTGGGCAACATATCCGGCCCGTGCCCCCCCATTGGAACGCCTCGGGTCACGGTTTTGTTGCGGATCCCCTCCACCGGGCCCCACCACCAGGCTCCACCGCCGTCCTCCACCCCGCCTGCACCCGGCCGGCCAGCCGCGCCGGGCGACGCCACTCGACCCCGGTCACCGCCTGCGCGGCCGCCGTACGCCGGTAAAAAGGCCGAAAATCGCGGCGATTTGGATTGACGGTGGGGAATTGTGGGTTAAGGTGGGGCGAAGTGGAGGAGCAGTCGGTCGACGTGGAGGTGCCCGATGTTCGTCGGCACCTATACGCCGAAGCTCGACGCGAAGGGTCGGCTCTTCCTCCCCGCGAAGTTCCGAGAGCAGCTGGAGGAGGGCCTGATGGTCACGCGAGGGCAGGAGCGGTGCCTGACGCTCTACTCCCTGCGCGACTTCGAGGCGCTCACCGAGCGGCTTCGGGAGGCCTCACTCACCCAGAAGGCGACGCGCGACTACGTGCGCCTGCTGACGTCGGGCGCGTTCCAGGAGAGCCCCGACAAGCAGGGCCGGATCACCCTCGCGCCGCTGCTGCGCGACTACGCCTCGCTGACCAAGGACGTCGTCGTGATCGGCGCGATGAACCACGTGGAGATCTGGGAGCCCGCCGCCTGGGCGAGCTACCTGAGCGAGCAGGAGCAGCACTACTCCGACCTCAGTGAGGAGATCTTCCCCGGGATCTGACCGGCCCTCGGGCCCCAGCACCGGCGTCACCAGCCCCACCACAACTCAATCGCGGCTCGTCGCACCAGGTCTCGTGCCCGCTCCCGGCGTGTTCTGGGGCACCTTCCCCGGCTCCAGACCACCGATTCCCCACTGGCTCCTTCACCGACCAGCGGGAGCGGGCAGGGACCTGGAACGACGAACCGCCCAGCAGCACCCAGCAGCATCCAGCAGCACCCAGCAGCACCGCCTTCCCGCACTTCCCCAGGGGTCGACCGATGAGCATGATCCGCACCGCCGCACCCACGCGCCGGGTCCGCCACCAAGCCCGGGACTCCCTCGTCCTGGCCGGCTTCTCCGCGCTGACCTCGGCAGGGATCGCGGTCGCCCTGCTCGTGCTCGCGAGCCTGGGGAACTGAGGCGGCCGGATGGACACCCCGCCACGACCCGGTCCTGCTGGACCGGGTCGTCGCCCTCCTGACTCCCGCCCTAGACCACGCGGGCTCGGTCCTGGTGGACGCCACCCTCGGCCTGGGCGGGCACACCGAGGCCGTGCTGCGCAGCTGCACCCTCGCCCGGGTCGTCGGGATCGACCGGGACCCGGCCGCCCTGGAGCTCGCGGCGGCCCGGCTGGCGCCGTACGACGACCGGTTCACCGGCGTGCACGCGGTCTACGACGAGATCCCCGAGGTGCTGGCCGACCTCGGCCTGGACGCGGTGGACGCGGTGCTCTTCGACCTGGGGGTCTCGTCGCTGCAGCTGGACCTGCGTGAGCGCGGCTTCGCCTACGCCGAGGACGCCCCGCTCGACATGCGGATGGACCCGACCCGCGGCCCGACCGCCGCCGACGTCCTCAACACCTACTCCGCGCCCGAGCTGACCCGCGTGCTCCGCGAGTACGGCGAGGAGCGGTTCGCCCGCCGGATCGCCGCCGCCGTCGTGCGGGAGCGAAGCCGCCGCCCGTTCACCTCCTCCGCGCAGCTGGTGGCCCTGCTCTACCAGCAGATCCCCGCGCCGGCCCGGCGCACGGGCGGCCACCCGGCCAAGCGCACCTTCCAGGCCCTGCGGATGGAGGTCAACGACGAGCTGGCCGTGCTGCGCCGGGCGCTCCCGGCCGCCATCGACGCCCTCGCGGTCGGTGGCCGGGTCGCCGTGGAGTCTTACCACTCCCTGGAGGACCGGCTGGTCAAGCGCACCTTCGCGGCGGCCGTGCGCACCGACGTCCCGGAGAACCTGCCCTTCGTCCCGGAGGGGCACGAGCGGGCGCTGCGGGGGGCCACGCGAGGCGCCGAGCGCGCCGACGCGGCGGAGGTGGCCGCCAACCCGCGGGCGGCGTCGGTCCGGCTGCGCGCCCTCGAGCGGATCCGACCCGCCCACCCCGGCCCGGCCCGTTCCACGCGCGACCGCACCACCCGCGAGACCACCGCCCACGCGACCACCGACGGCAAGGGAGCCGCCTGATGAGCAGCCCCGCAGTGCAGATCCGGTCCCGCGTCCCGCGGCTGGCCCAGTCCGCGGTCGCCCGCGCCCGGCTCACCGTCGTCCCTCGTCGCCGCAGTCGGGCGCCGCGGGTGCCCTTCGTGACGCTGGTGACCCTCCTGCTCGTGGGCGGGGTGACGGGACTGCTGCTGTTCAACACCTCCCTGCAGCAGGCGTCGTTCGCAGCGACCAGCCTGGAGGACAAGGCGGCGACGCTCGCCGCCCGGGAGCAGACGCTGTCGATGCAGCTGGAGGACCTGCGAGACCCGCAACGGGTGGCGCAGAAGGCCGTGGACCTCGGGATGGTGCTGCCGTCGTGCCCCCGCTTCCTGGACCTCGACACCGGCCGGGTCACCGGCCAGGCCTGCGCTCCCTCGCGCCTGCGCATCCGGCCACTGCCGCCGGCCAAGCCCGCGGTGCTCAACCCGGCACCGATCATCAAGCCCGCCCCCGCCGAGCAGGGCTCCTCGCCCGACACCAAGCGCGGCTCCCGCTCCCGGCCCGACGACCGGGGTAGAAACGACTCACGGCAGCGGTCGCGCTGACCCGCTCGTCGACCGGCCCTCCCTCGACTCCGACCCCAGGACCGCACTCGTGCCCCCACCCCGCAGCCCCCGCCGCCGCCGCGGCCGTCCCGGGCCTCGTCCCGGGCCGACCCGGGCGCAGCTGGCCCGGTCAGGCGGGGCCGCAGAGCGCGACCTGGGTGGTCGCCGCGGTGCCCCCCACCTGCGGCTGCGGTTCGGGTTCGTCGTCATCGCGATGGCGCTGTCGGTGTTCGCCGCCCGGCTGATCCAGCTGCAGGGCTTCGACTCGCGCTCCTACGCCGAGATGGCCGCCGCCGAAGGGGCCGTGACCGTGGTCCTTCCGGCCGAGCGGGGCGACATCGTCGATCGCAACGGCGAGCCGCTGGCCCAGTCGGTGGACGGCATGATGATCGTGGCCGACCCGCAGATGACCCGGGCCCGGTCGGCGGAGCTGGCCAAGTTCCTCGCCGACCAGCTGGGTCTGGACTACTTCACCACTCTCGCCCGGCTTCGCAACGAGGGCAGCCGTTTCCAGTACATCGCGCGCCGGGTGCCGACCACCGTGGCGACCGAGGTGCTCGCGCGGGCCAAGGACCGCGGCTTCGAGGGTCTGGCCCTGCGCCACGACCCGGCCCGCGACTACCCGGCTCATGACGTCGCCGCCAACCTGGTCGGCTTCCTCGGCACCCCCGACCCGACCCAGGGGGTCCGCCCGCTGGCCGGTCTGGAGCGGACCTTCAACCGCCAGCTGGCCGGCACCGAAGGCACCGCGTCGTACTCCGTCGGGCAGGGCATCCGGATCCCGCTGGCCGACCAGACGATCGTGAAGCCGGTGAACGGGCAGGACCTCCAGCTCACCGTCGACCAGGACCTGCAGTGGTACGTCCAGCGGGTGCTCCGCGAGACCGTGGAGAACGCGCGCGGCGACTCCGGGGTGGCGGTCGTCCTCGACGTGCGGACCGGCGAGATCCTCGCGCTGGCCGACTACCCGACGTACGACGCCACGGCGCCTCTCGACTCGGCCGAGGAGGACCTCGGCAGCCGCGCGCTGAGCGATGTCTACGAGCCCGGCTCGGTCGAGAAGGTGCTCACCATGTCTTCGCTGCTGGACCAGCACCTGGTGACCCCGCGCACCAAGATCGTCGTCCCGCCCGAGCTGCGCCGGCAGGACCGCGTCATCCACGACTGGTTCACCCACGACACCCTGCACCTCACCCTCGCGGGCGTGCTCGCCCGCTCGTCGAACATCGGGACCGTCAAGGCTGCCGACCAGATCTCGCCGCGCGAGCTGCGCCGCTACCTGGTCGCCTTCGGGCTCGGCCAGCGCACCAACGTGGGCGTCGCCGGAGAGGCGCGGGGCCTGCTCCCGTCCGGGCCGACGCTGACGCCGCAGACCAAGGACCGCATCGCCTTCGGCCAGTCCCTCTCCGTCAACGCGCTGCAGATGGCTGCCGCAGTCAACACCATCGCCAACGCAGGGGTGCACGTGGACCCGAGCCTGATCCGCGGGAGCGCCACGACCAACCGAGGCCAGGTCGTCGGCACCGACACCGTGACCGAGCACCGGGTGGTGAGCCGGCGGGCGGCCCACCAGACGATGCTGATGATGGAGCGCGTGGTCGATCCGGTCTTCGGCGTCGCCGCGAACGCCGCCATCCCCGCCTACCGCGTGGCCGGCAAGACGGGCACCGCCCAGCAGGTCGGCGCGGACTGCGGCTGCTACGACGGGACCTTCACGGTCTCCTTCGCCGGCTTCGCGCCCGCGGACAAGCCTCGGTTCACCGTCTACGTCGTGGTGCAGAACCCGCGCAACGGCGGCGGCGGCGGCGCCGTGGCTGGCCCGGCGTTCAACAAGATCATGAGCCAGGCCCTGAGCCGGTACGGCGTCCGCCGACCGGGGCGAAGCCCAGCCAGCTCCCGATCACCTGGTAGCGATGGCCCGCGCGCCCGGCCCGGCACCCGCTCTGCCTCCGGGCGGGCGTCCGAGCCGGCGTCGGCGCGGGGTCCGAGCGCTAGTCTCTCGGACGTGCCGAGCCCCGACCCAGACGCCGACCTCGCGGCGACCCGGCCCCGGCACCCGACGGAGACTCCGTGGCCGAGCTCGGCCGGGGTCTCGCGGCCCGTGGCGTGGCGTGGCAGCCGCTGGGCGGCCCCGCCGGCCCCGACGGGCCGGCGCCGGCGGTCACCGGCGTCACGCTGAGCTCGCACCGCGTCGTGCCGGGCGACCTGTACGCCGCCCTTCCGGCGCCCGCGCGCACGGCGCCGACTTCGTCGGCGACGCGCTCGCGCGGGGCGCCGTGGCCGTGCTACCGACCCGGCGGGCGCGGGCCGCGTCCCGCCCGGAACCCCGGGCTCCTGGTCGAGCAGCCGCGGGCCGTGCTCGGAGAGCTCTCGGCGCAGGTCTACGGGCACCCCGCGCGAGCCCTGCGCACGATCGCGGTCACCGGCACCCAGGGCAAGACCACGACCACCCGGCTGGCCGAGCAGGCGCTGCTCGCCGCCGGGGTGGCCACCGGCGTCATCGGCACCGTGGGCACCCGCATCGATGGGCGCGACATCCGCACCGCCCTCACGACGCCGGAGGCGCCGGACCTGCACGGCCTGTTCGCCCGGATGGTCGAGGAGGGCGTGCAGGCCTGCGCTCTCGAGGTGTCCAGCCATGCGCTGGTGCTCGGCCGCGTCGACGGCGCGGTGTTCGACCTGGCCTGCTTCACCAACCTCGGCCGCGACCATCTTGACTTCCACGCGGACGTCGAGGACTACTTCGCGGCCAAGGCGTCGCTGTTCACGCCCGCGCGGGCCAGGAGGGGGCTGGTCAGCGTCGACGACGACTACGGCCGACGGCTGCTCGACGAGGCGGCTGTCCCGGTGCGTACGTTCTCGGCGCGCGGCGGCACCGCCGACTGGCAGGCCGTCGACGTCCGGCTGGAGGCCACCGGCTCGCGGTTCACCGTCGTCGGCCCCGACGGTGCGTCGTACGACGCCGTCGTGCCACTGCCCGGCGCCTTCAACGTGGCCAACGCCCTCGCCGCGATCGCGGCCTGTGCCGAGGTCGGCTACGCGCCCGATGCGGTCGTCGCCGGAGTCGCCGCCTCGGCGGGGGTGCCGGGTCGCCTGGAGCGGGTGGAGGGCGGGCAGGACTTCGTCGTGGTCGTCGACTACGCCCACAAGCCCGACGCCGTGAAGGCGACTCTGGCGACGCTGCGCCCGCTGACCGCGGGCCGGCTGTGGGTGGTCCTCGGCGCCGGGGGCGACCGGGACGCCGGCAAGCGGCCGCTCATGGGGGAGCTGGCCGCCGCCGGCTGCGACGTCCTCATCGTCACCGACGACAACCCGCGGTCGGAGGACCCGGCGGCGATCCGCGCTGCGGTGCTGGCCGGGGCTCGGGGCCGCCGCGCCGAGGTGCTGGAGATCGGCGACCGCCGGCAGGCGATCCGGGAGGCGGTGGGCCGGGCCGGCCCCGGCGACGTGGTCCTCATCGCCGGCAAGGGGCACGAGACCGGCCAGGAGGTCGCCGGCGCGGTGCATCCCTTCGACGACCGCGCCGTCGCCGCGGAGGAGTTGGCGGCGCGATGATCCCGATGACCCTGGCCGAGATCGCGAGCGTCGTCGGCGGCCGCGTCGACGGCGACCGCGCCGACGGCGGTGGGAGCGCGGTCGTCGACGGCGAGGCGTTCCTGGACAGCCGGTCGCCGGTGCCCGGCGGGCTGTTCGTCGCGTTCGCCGGGCAGCACGCCGACGGCCACGACTACGCCGCCGCGGCGGTGGCCGGAGGTGCCGCGGCGGTCCTGGGCAGCCGTGCCACCGGCGTGCCCACCGTCATTGCGCCCGACCCGGCCCGAGCGCTGGCCCGGCTCGCCCGACACGTCGTCGACCGGCTGCCGGCGACCGTGTTCGCGTTGACCGGCTCCCAGGGCAAGACCGGCACCAAGGACCTGCTGGCCCACGTCCTGACCGGTTCCGGACGCACCGTCGCGACGCGCGGCAACCTCAACAACGAGCTGGGCGTCCCGCTCACCGTGCTCCGCGCCACCGCGCAGGCCGACCACCTCGTGGTCGAGATGGGCGCGCGGGGCCTCGGCCACATCGCCGAGCTGTGTGCGATCGCGCCGCCCCGCATCGCCGCCGTGCTGAACGTCGGGACGGCGCACGTGGGCGAGTTCGGCGGTCGGGAGGCCATCGCCGAGGCCAAGGGCGAGATCGTGGCGGCCCTCCCGGCCGACGGCGTCGCCGTCCTCAACGCCGACGACCCCCTGGTGGCGCCGATGTCCGCCCGCACGCCGGCCCGGGTGCTGACCTTCGGCGAGACCGGCGAGGTGGCCTGGCGCCACCTGACCCAGGACGCCCTTGGGCGGCCCGCGTTCGAGCTGGGGTACGCCGGCAGCTGGCGCCCGGTGCGGCTTGGCCAGCTGGGCGCCCACCAGGTGGCGAACGCCGCCGCGGCTGCGGCGATGGCGCTGGCCGGTGGGCTGGACCTGGACGAGGTCGCGGCCCGGCTGTCCGCCGCCCGGCCCGCCTCCAGGTGGCGGATGGAGCTGTTCGAGCGCCCCGACGGTCTCGTGGTCGTCAACGACGCCTACAACGCCAACCCCGCCTCGATGCGCGCCGCCCTCGACACCCTGAGAGCGATCGGGCGCTCGGGCCGGCGCACCGTGGCCGTGCTGGGGGAGATGCGCGAGCTGGGGGCGGAGGCTGCGCAGGCCCATCGCGACGTGGGCCGCCACGCCGCGACCGCGGGCGTGGACGTGGTCGTCTGCGTCGGGCCCGAGGCGTCCGGGATCGCCGACGGGGCCGAGGAGGCGGGGACGCCCGTCGTGGTCCGCGCGGAGGGGCGTGACGACGCGATCGCCTGGGTGCGCGAGAATGTCACGGCCGCGGACGCCGTCCTCATCAAGGCCTCCCGCGGCGTGGCCCTGGAGCACGTCGCCGAGGCCTGCTGCCCGACGTGCCCGCCGACACCCATCCCCACCGCCCAGCCGCCGGTGCCGAGCCCGCGAGAGGAGCCGAGATCCGATGAGAGCGATCCTCTTCGCCGGCTTCTTCGCGCTGCTCATCTCGCTGCTGGGCACGCGGGTCGCGATCACGGTGCTCTCCGCCCGCGGCTACGGGCAGGAGATCAGGGACGACGGCCCGACGACCCACCACACCAAGCGGGGCACTCCGACCATGGGCGGCCTGGTGATCGTGCTCGCGGCCGTGGTCGGCTACCTCCTCGCCAAGCTCATCACCGGCGACGCGCCGACGGCCTCGGTGCTGCTGCTGCTCCTCTTGTTCGTGGGGCTCGGCTTCGTGGGCTTCCTCGACGACTTCATCAAGGTCGTCAAGCAGCGGAGCCTGGGGCTGCGCAGCAAGGCCAAGATGATCGGGCAGACCGTGATCGCGGTCGTGTTCGGCGTCCTCGCGATCTCACCGACCTGCGCGACGACAACGGCCGAACTCCCGCCTCGCGGCACCTGTCGTTCCTGCGCGACCTGAGTCCTTCGCCTTGCGGGCGTCGTGGTGGTGCTGCTGATCTGGCTGATCATCGCCGGCACCAGCAACGGCATGAACCTCACCGACGGCCTGGACGGCCTGGCCACCGGCGCCTCGGTGATGGTGTTCGGCGCCTACACCCTGGTCAACATCTGGCAGCGCAACCAGTTCTGCCAGGCGGACGTCAATCCCCCACCTGCTACGACGTCCGCGACCCGCTCGACCTGGCCGTGTTCTCGGCCGCCGTCACCGGCGCCTGCTTCGGCTTCCTGTGGTGGAACGCCTCGCCGGCCAGGATCTTCATGGGCGACACCGGCTCGCTGGCCCTGGGGCGCGCTGGCCGGGCTCGCGATCTTCACCCGCACCGAGCTGCTGCTCACCATCCTCGGCGGGCTGTTCCTGGTCGAGACCCTGTCGGTGATGCTGCAGGTCGGCTTCTTCAAGCTCAGCGGCGGCCGCCGCGTCTTCCGGATGGCGCCGCTGCACCATCACTTCGAGATGCTGGGCTGGGAGCAGGTCACCGTGGTGATCCGCTTCTGGATCCTCACGGGCCTCTGCGTGGCCGCCGGGCTGGGCATCTTCTACGCCGAGTGGGTGGCGGCTCGTGACCGCAGCCCGGGACCTCGACGGGCTGGGCCGCAACGACGACTGGGAGGGCGTGCGTGCCGTCGTCGCCGGGTTCGGCGTCTCCGGCTTCGCGGCCGCCGACAATCTCACCCACCTCGGCGCCAGCGTCGTGGCGGTCGACGACACGATGTCGGTGGAGAAGGCGGAGCGCGCGACGCTTCTCGAGGGTGCTGGGCGCCGACGTTCGGCTCGGCGCTGGCGCCACGGCCTCGCTCCCCGACGACGTCGACGTCGTCGTCACCTCGCCCGGCCTGCACCCCGATCTCCCGGTGCTGGCGCAGGCCGCGACCGCGGGGTCCCCGTATGGGGCGAGGTCGAGCTGGCGTGGCGGCTGCGCGATCCGGGCGCGCCGCGCCCTGGCTCGCCGTCACCGGCACCAACGGCAAGACGACGACCGTGCAGATGCTGCACGCCATCTTGACCGCGGCGGGGCTGCGCAGCGCGCGGTCGGGAACGTGGGGCGGCCGGTGGTCGAGGCGGTGATGGACCCGGCGCCGTACGACGTGTTCGCCGTGGAGCTGTCCAGCTTCCAGCCGCACTACACCGAGCACCTCGCGGCGGAGTCCGCGGTGGTGCTCAACATCGCCGAGGACCACCTGGACTGAGTACGCCTCGCTGCCCTCGCCGATGGGGGCCTACGTCGCCGACAAGGGACGGATCTACCAGCACGTCGAGCGCGCGTGCGTCTACAACGTGGCCGACCCCGAGACCGAGCGGCTGGTGCGCGCGGCCGACGTCCGCGAGGGCGCGCGCGATCGGGTTCACCCTCGGCACGCCGCGGTGGGGCATGCCGGGGTCGTCGACGACCTGCTCGTCGATCGGGCGTTCATCGCCGAGCGGCAGACGACGGCTGCCGAGCTCTGCACCGTCGGCGAGCTGGCCTCCCCGGCCCACGCGTCGTGGCCAACGCGCTGGCGGCGGCGCTGGGCGCGCCCACGGCGTGTCCGCACCGCCGTCCGCGACGGGCTGCGGTCCTTCACGCCCGACGGCCACCGCATCGCCGTGGTCGCCGTCCGCGATGGCGTCACCGGGTGGACGACTCCAAGGCCACCAACCGCACGCCGCGCGTTCCTCCCTGCTGGCCTACGACCAGGTGGTCTGGGTGGCGGGCGGGCTGGCGAAGGGCGCCCGCCTCGAGGAGCGGAGGCGGTGCCGACCGGCTGCGGGGTCGTGCTCCTCGGCCACGACCGGCACGTCATCGCGGCGGCCCTGGCCGAGCACGCCCCGGACCTCCCGGTGGTCGACATCGGCTCGCCGGGGAGGACCCGATGACCGCCGTCGTGGCCGCCGCCGCGCGCCTGGCCCCGCCGGGGGACACCGTCCTGCTCGCCCCCGGCTGCGCCTCCATGGACATGTTCACCGACTACGCGGCTCGCGGCGACGCCTTCGCCGCCGCCGTCCGCGCCCTGCCCTGACGCCGATCCGGCAGAACCTCGCCGATCCGGCAGAAGTTCAAGCCGATCCGGCAGAAGTTCGGGTGAACTCGCCACGCCAGCCCCTCGGGTCACACCCGCCACTTGCGCGACACGCCCGCCGCCTGCCAGGTGCACGCGCTCTGAGCGGCGAGACTGGCCGAACACTCGAGACTGGCCGCACGGCGCCGGGGCGCCGGCTTCCGGACGGTCGACCAGGGACACCCGCCAGAGCGCATAAGGGAGAATTGGCCACCACCACGGCTCCCGAAGCGCGCCCGCGCACCGCGGCCCGTCCGGCGTACGCCGTCGGCCCCCGCGGCTGGTTCGCCGCCGTCCGGCACGCGCTCGACCGGCCGCTGACCTCGTACTACCTGCTGCTCAGCGCGTCGGCCCTGCTGCTGACGCTGGGGCTGATCATGGTCATGAGCTCCTCCAGCGTCTACTCCTGGAACGTCTACGGCGACTCCTACGTCGTGATCCGCAAGCAGCTGCTGTGGGTGGCGATCGGCCTGCCCGTCGCCTGGATCGCCTCGCGGACCCCGTTGCGCGTCATTCGCGCCTTCACATGGCCGGGGCTGGTGCTGGCGGTCGGCCTGCTGGCACCGACCAAGACCCCGCTGGGGGTGACGGTGAACGGCAACACCAACTGGCTGGGCGTGGGCCCGTTCACGGTGCAGCCGTCCGAGATCGCCAAGCTCGCAGTGGTGCTGTGGGCCGCGCACGTCTACGCCCACAAGGAGCGCCGTCTCGACCAGCTCCACCACGTGCTGGTGCCGGTCGTCCCGGGCATGACGCTCGTCGTCGGTCTGGTCATCTGGCAGCACGACCTCGGCACCGCGCTGGTGCTCCTGGGCATCCTGCTGGCGATGCTCTGGGTCGTCGGCGCCCCGGGCCGGCTGTTCGCCCTGGCCCTGTCGGTGGCCGGGGTGGGGGCGTTCTACCTGGCCACACCAATGACGAACGGCGCCAGCGGCTGCTCTCGTTCACCGACCCGTTCAAGGACTACCTCGACGCTGGGCTGGCAGCCGGCCCACGGGCTCTACGCACTCTCCACCGGCGGCTGGTTCGGGGAGGGCATCGGCGCGAGCCGGCAGAAGTGGGGGAGCAACCTGCCGGGGCGGCACACCGACTACATCTTCGCCGTGCTGGGCGAGGAGCTCGGCCTGGCCGGGACGTTGCTCGTCCTGGGGCTCTTCCTGGCCATCGCGTACGCCGGCTTCCGCATCGCCAGCCGGGCGCGCGACCCGTTCCATCCGCTACACCTCCTTCGGCATCGTCGTCTGGCTGCTCGGCCAGATGATCATCAACGTCGGGATGGTGCTCTCGCTGTTGCCGATGATCGGCATCCCGCTCCCGCTGGTCTCGTACGGCGGGTCGGCGCTGCTGCCGTCACTGGTGGCCCTGGGCATCCTGGTCGGCTTCGCCCGCCGTGAGCCGGAGGCGGCCGCGCGCGCCGCGCGGCGGCGTACCCGCTCGGCGGGACTCTCCGCGGGCCGGGTCCTCGGCCCCGGCCGATGACGCCCCTCTGGGCTGGCTGCCGATGCGCATCCTGCTCGCCGGGGCGGCACCGCCGGCCACACCTCGCCTCTCCTCGCCACCGCCGACGCCCTGCTCCGGGTCGAGCCCGCCGCGACGATCACCTGCCTCGGCACGGCGCGCGGCCTGGAGACGACCGTCGTGCCAACGCCGCGGGCTTCCGCTCGAGCTGATTCCTCCCGTCCCGCTCCGCGCTCGCTGACCCCGACCTCGCGCGGGTGCCGGGTCGGCTGCGGGCCGCCGTGCGCGAGACCAGGCCGTGCTGGACCGATCCGTCCCCACGTCGTCGTCGGGTACGGCGGCTACGTGTCGATGCCGGCCTATCTGGCGGCCCGCAGGCGGCGGCTGCCGATCGTCGTGCACGAGCAGAACGCCCTCCCGGCCTCGCCAACAAGGCCGGCGCGCGGATCGCCCGGCGGGTCGCCGTGGCTTCCCCGACACCCCGCTCCCCAGGGCGGAGTACGTCGGCCTGCCCATCCGCCGGATGATCTCCGGCCTGGACCGCGCCGCGCTCCGGTCCGAGGCGCGGGCCTTCTTCGAGGCTCGACCCGACCCTTCGACCCTGCTGGTGACCGGCGGGTCGCAGGGTGCCCGCCGGCTCAACCAGGCCGTGTCCGGCGCCGCCGCCCAGGCTCGGCTGCCGGCGTCCAGGTCTGCACGTCGTCGGCCCGCAGGGCCGCAGACCCCGGGCCCACGCACGCGCCCTACGTCGTCGTCCCGTTCGTCGACCGGATGGATCTCGCCTACGCTGCCGCCGACCTCGTGGTGTGCCGGGCCGGCGCGAACTCGGTCCGAGGCCGCGGCCGTCGGCCTGCCGGCGGTCTTCGTCCCACTGCCGATCGGAAACGGCGAGCAGGAGCTGAACGCGCGGCCGGTCGTGGACGCCGGCGGCGGGTTGCTGGTCGCCGACCAGGCGCTCACCTCCGAGTGGGTGGCCCAGCAGGTCCCGGGGCTGGCGACCGACGCCGACCGGCTAGCCCGGATGGGCTCGGCGGCGGCCGGCCTCATCCCTCGCGACGCCGACGACAAGCTGGCCGCGCTCATCCTCGAGCCGCCCGGCAGTCGGCGGGGAGCCGTGAGGATCCCGTCCCCGACCAGCTGCTGCCGGCCGGGCAGCTGGGCCGGGTGCACTTCGTCAGCATCGGGGGCGCCGGGCTCTCGGCCATCGCCCGGATCATGGCCGCTCGCGGGATTCCGGTCACGGGCAGCGACGACCACGACACCCCGTTCCTGCCGGCGGTGCGTGAGCTCGGGGTCACCTGCCACCTCGGCTACGCCGCCGCCCATGTCGGCGACGCCGACACCGTCGTGGTCACCACGGCGGCCCGGGAGGACAACCCCGAGGTGCTCGAGGCCCGGCGGCGCGGCCTCCGGCTGCTGCCTCGCTCGGCGGGCCTGGAGTCGGTGATGCAGGGCAGCCGCGTGGTCGCGGTGGCGGGCACGCACGGCAAGACGACGACCACGGCGCTGCTGGTCAGCGCCCTGGTGGCGGCGGGCGTCGATCCGACGTACGCCGTCGGCGGCGTGCTCTCGGCCACGGGTCGCAACGCCGACGCCGGGAGCAGCGACCTGTTCGTGGCGGAGGCCGACGAGAGTGACGGCGCGTTCCTGGTGTACTCGCCGTTTGCCGCGGTGATCACCAACGTCGAGGCCGATCACCTCGACGTGTGGGGCACCGAGGCGGCCTACCACGCGGCGTTCGAGGAGTTCCTGACCCGCGTCGACCCCGAGGGCTTGGTGGTCTGCTGCGCCGATGACCAAGGCGCGGAGCGGCTCGCCGCGACCGCCCGGGCGCGCGGCCGGCGGGTGGTGGCCGTGGGCGAGTCACCCGCAGCGGACGTGCGCGCCGTCGGGGTCGAGCTCGCCGGCGCCGGGTCGACCTTCACCGTGCTGCGCGACGGTGCCCGGCTGGGCGAGGTCGCACTGCAGATCCCTGGCCGGCATTACGTCCTGGACGCCCTGGCGGCACTGGCCACCGGGCTCGAGCTGGGCGTGCCGTTCGCCGGCCTGGCTGACGGCCTGGCGGCGTTCACCGGCTCGGGCCGGCGGATGGAGCTCAAGGGGGAGTCAGACGGCATCCGGGTCGTCGACTCCTACGCCCACCACCCCCAGGAAATCGCGGCTGATCTCGCGGCCGCGCGGGTGATGGCCGGCAGCGGGCGGGTGATGGTGGCCTTCCAGCCGCACCTGGTGTCGCGAACCCGGCTGTTCGGGGCGGCGATGGGGGAGGCCCTCGGGGCCGCCGACGAGGTCGTCGTCCTGGACGTTTACCTGGCCCGGGAGGACCCCGACCCGGTGGTGACGGGGCGCCTGGTCGCGGACGCTGTCCCGCTCCCGGCCGAGCGCGTGGTCTTCGCGCCCGGGCTGGACGACGCCCTGGTCGCGCTCATCGGCCGGGTCCGGCCCGGCGACCTGGTGCTCACCCTGGGTGCCGGCACGGTCACCGAGCTTGCCCCACGGCTGCTCGACGCGCTGGGCGGGAGGGTCGATGGCTAGCTGGCCTCGCCGGCGCCGCCCGCCGCGCACGGACGAGGAGCTGCGGTCCGATCGCACGCGCCGCCGGTTCGCCCGCCGTCAGTGGGCACGGCGGTGGGGCCTGTGGCGGTGGGTGGTGACGGCTGTTCTGGTGGTGGGGCTGCTCGGCACGGCGATCTGGCTGGTCTGGTTCAGCTCGGCCTTCGCGCTGGAGCGGGTGACGGTCACCGGCAGCGACTACCTCTCCGCTGACGACGTCCGCTCGGCGGCCGAGCTGAAGACCGGCGAACCACTCGCGCGCGTCGACCTGGCGGGAGTCGAGGGACGGGTCGAGGCGCTCGCGCCGATCCGGTCGGCGACGGTGACCCGGAGCTGGCCGCACGAGATCCGGATCCAGGTCTTCGAGCGCACCGCGGTCGCCGTGGTCCGGGTGGGAGGCGAGGTCCGCGGGATGGATGCCGACGGGGTGATCTTCCGGAGCTACCCGCGTCTGCCCGCCGAGCTTCCGCTCATCCTCACCGGGGGCACCGCCGACATCGAGGCCCGGCGGGAGGCGGCCATCGTCGCCTCGTCCCTGCCGGCCGACCTCGCGGGGAAGGTGGACCATCTCGAGGTCGCCAGCGTCGACGCCATCACCCTGCGGCTGCGGGACGGGCGCACGGTCCTGTGGGGGAGCGCGGACCAGTCCGACCTCAAGGCGCAGGTGCTGGCCGGGCTGCTGTCGCAGTCGGCCAGCCAGTACGACGTGAGCGTCCCCGGCAACCCGACACTGCGCCCATAGCCGGCCCGCAGGTCCCCGTCGTCCTGGCCCGTCGTCCTGGCCCGTCGTCCTGGCCCATGTCCCGACCCGGTCGGGTCGGCTTGGGCCGGAAATCCCGAGACCTCGGCGCCACGCCGCGTGTCGTCCCCGATCGAGGTGCCGGCCCTGCCTACAGTCGGGCCATCACGAGGTTGACATAACTATAACCCTCAGGCTCACGGTTAGGGTTCCGGCCGAGGTCGGATCCGGACCCGTCGGCCCGAGGGGGCGGGTCGGCCCGTGACTTCCCCAGACCTACCCGACGTCCGGCCCCGGCCGGGCCCACGACAACCGAGAGGCGACAGAGCCGTGGCAGCAGCGCAGAACTACCTGGCCATCATCAAGGTGGTGGGAATCGGTGGCGGAGGCGTCAATGCCGTCAACCGGATGATCGAGGTCGGTCTCAAGGGCGTGGAGTTCATCGCCATCAACACCGATGCCCAGGCCCTGCTGATGAGCGACGCGGACGTCAAGCTCGACATCGGCCGCGAGCTGACCCGGGGCCTGGGCGCTGGCGCCAACCCGGATGTGGGCACCAAGGCCGCCGAGGACCACGCCGAGGAGATCGAGGAGGTGCTCAAGGGCGCCGACATGGTCTTCGTCACCGCCGGCGAGGGTGGGGGCACCGGCACCGGCGGCGCCCCCGTCGTGGCCCGGATCGCCCGCTCGCTGGGAGCCCTCACCATCGGGGTGGTCACCCGGCCGTTCGCCTTCGAGGGCCGGCGACGCGCGACCTCCGCCGAGGAGGGCATCGCGGCGCTGCGCGAGGAGGTCGACACGCTGATCGTCATCCCCAACGACCGGCTGCTGTCGATCAGCGATCGCAGTGTGTCGGTGCTCGACGCCTTCAAGCAGGCCGACCAGGTGCTGCTGCAAGGCGTGTCGGGCATCACGGACCTCATCACCACGCCCGGCCTGATCAACCTCGACTTCGCCGACGTGAAGTCCGTGATGGCCAACGCCGGCTCGGCGCTGATGGGCATCGGCTCGGCGCGCGGCGAGGACCGTTCGGTCGCGGCCGCCGAGATGGCGGTGTCCAGCCCGCTGCTCGAGGCGTCCATCGACGGGGCGCACGGCGTCCTGCTCTCGATCGCCGGCGGCTCCGACCTGGGGCTGTTCGAGATCAACGAGGCCGCGGCCCTGGTGTCGCAGGCAGCCCACCCCGACGCCAACATCATCTTCGGGGCGACCATCGACGACGCGCTCGGCGACGAGGTCCGGGTGACGGTGATCGCGGCCGGCTTCGACGGTGGGATGCCCAAGCGCCGCGACGAGCGGTCCGGAGGGCTACGGCGCAGCGCTCCGACGCAGACGCAGGCCGAGACCAAGGCCGCCGCGGCGCAGATCGCCGAGGAGCGCAGCGGGCTGTCCCCTGCGGTGAGCGAGACCGAGCCGGCCCACGCCGGGGCGGCGGGTGTCCTCGCCACCAAGACCCGCGTGTCCACCACCCTGGCCGTCGACGACGAGTTCGGTGACGATCTGGACGTGCCCGACTTCCTCAAGTGACCCACGCCGGACGGGACCCAGGCCGACGTGACCCAGGCCGAAGCGACTCCCGCGTGAGCTCCGAGCCAGTCTTCGCACTGCGCGACGAGCGCGTCGGGAGAGTCACCGTCCAGGTCGGCTTCACCGACGCTCGCTTCGACGTGGGCGACCACGCGGCGCCCGCGGTCCGGGCCAGCGGGATCCGGGCGCTGGCCGAGGCGACCGGCGCGCGGCCCCGGCTGATGCACCAGGTGCACGGGGCGGCCGTCGTCGTCGTCACCGCGGTGCCGCCGGTGTCGCTCCCCCAGGCCGACGGGCTGGTCACCGACCTCCCCGAGGAGGCGCTGGTCACGCGGGCCGCCGACTGCGTGCCGGTGCTGCTGGCCGACCCCGACGCCGGGGTGGTGGGTGCCGCGCACGCCGGGCGACCAGGGGTTGCCGCTGGAGTCGTCCCGGCCACCGTGGCCGCGATGCGCGAGCTGGGCGCGGGCCGTGTGGTGGCGTGGGTGGGTCCGCATGTGTGCGGGGCATGCTACGAAGTCCCCGAGGCGCTGCGTGCGCAGGTGGCGGCCGTGGTTCCGGAGACCTGGGCCACGACCAGCTGGGGCACACCCGCACTCGACCTCGGAGCCGGGGTCCTCGCACAGCTTCGCGAAACAGACTGCGAGGTCGTGGTCGTGGGTGGCTGTTCCCGTGAGGACGCCCGGTGGCACTCCTACCGACGCGACGGGAGCGCGGCTGGGCGGATGGCGGGTGTGGTGTGGATGCGGCCATGACCCGACGCGACGAGGTGGCCGCCGGCCTGGCTCGCGTGCGTGCGCGCATCGGCCGCGCCGCCGAGGGCGCCGGTCGCGACCCGGCAAGCGTGACGCTGGTGGTCGTCACCAAGTTCTTCCCCGCCTCCGATGTCCGGCTGCTCGCGGAGCTGAGGGTCGGCGAGGTGGGGGAGAACCGCCACCAGGAGGCGGCCGCCAAGGCCGCCGAGTGCGCCGACTTGGGGCTGCGCTGGCACTTCATCGGGGGGCTGCAGAGCAACAAGGCCGCGGCCGTCGCGGCGTACGCCGATGTAGTGGAGTCCGTGGACCGGCTCAAGCTGGTAGGGCCATTGGGGCGCGGCGCCCTCGCTCACTCCCGCTCGGTCGACGTCCTGCTCCAGGTCAGCCTCGACTCACCGGGGGCCTCCGGCCGCAGCGGCGCCGACCCGGCCGAGCTGCCGGCGCTGGCGACGGCGGTGCGCGAGGCCGAGGGGCTCCGCCTGCGCGGGCTGATGGCGGTGGCGTCTCTGGGTGAGGACCCGGTCCTGGCCTTCGGCCGGCTCGCCGCTATCCGTGCCGATTTCCTCCGCGAGCAGCCCGACGCCAGCTGGCTCTCGGCCGGCATGAGTGCCGATCTCGAGGCCGCCATCGCCGCCGGCGCGACACACGTGCGCGTTGGCTCCGCGGTCCTCGGAGCGAGGCCCCCCATCCAGTAGTGTCACGAGCACAGCAGCGCCCCTGCCCGGGGCGCCGGATTCCCGGAGGACGGACATGAGCGGCGCGATGCGCAAGATCGGCGAGTACCTCGGCCTGCTCGAGGACACCGGGCGCTACGACGAGTACGACGACGCGTACGCCGACGACGGCCACGCCGAGGACCGGGTCCCCGTGTCCCGTGTGCCCGAGAGTCGTGGCCGGGAGTCCCGGGGTGCCTCGGTGTCCGACCTGTCGGAGCGGCGTGGCCGGTCGGCCGGCGTGGTCGCGGAGCTGTCGCGGATCACCACCGTCCACCCCCGCACCTACAACGAGGCGCGCACCGTCGGCGAGCAGTACCGCGACGGGACGCCGGTGATCATGAACCTCTCGGACATGGACGACGACGACGCCAAGCGGCTGGTGGACTTCGCGGCGGGCCTGGTCTTCGCCACTCGTGGCACGATCGAACGCGTGACGAACAAGGTCTTCCTCCTCTCCCCGCCGAACGTCTCCGTCGCTGCCGAGGACAAGCAGCGCATCGCCGAGGGCGGCTTCTTCAACCAGAGCTGATCGAGTGCAGGTCGTCGGACAGCTCATCGAGGCCGTGCTCTGGTCGTTCCTCGCCCTGCTGTGGGTGCGGTTCGTGGCCGAGTGGGTGCAGATGTTTGCCCGGAGCTGGTCCCCGCGGGGAGTGGTCCTCGTGGGCCTGGAGCTGGCCTATACCGTGACCGACACGCCGATCAAGGCGCTGCGACGGGTCATCCCGCCCCTGCGGTTGGGCGGCGTCGCGCTCGACGTCTCGTTCCTGGTCGTCCTCCTGGCCGCCTTCCTGGTTCTCGAGGCGAACCGGATGGCGTTCGCGCTCTGAGGGGTCCCGGCATGAGCAGGCGGGCCGTGTCTGGTGTGACGCAAAACGACGCGTGGTGTGCACGAGTCAACCCTTCTAGCGCTAGAGTTCCGCTGAGAACGACAACCCCGAGACAACGAATTAGGTGAGGTCATGCCGCTGACGCCTGAGGACGTGAGCAACAAGCGCTTTACGCCCGTCCGGCTCCGCGAGGGGTACGACATGGGCGAGGTGGACCAGTTCCTCGACGAGGTGGAGGCCGAGCTGGCCCGCCTCAACCAGGAGAACGAGGACCTGCGTCAGAAGCTGGCCGCGGCCCAGTCCGGGGCCGGTTTCGCCGCGCCGGCGGAGCCCGAGCCCGCCCCCGAGCCGACCCCGCCCCCGGTCGAGGAGGCTGCGCCCGAGCCGCCGCCCCCGCCGGTCGCGGCGCCCGTGGCCGCCGTCGGCGTCGAGACCCTGCGCGTCGAGACCGTTCCCGACGCGTCCAATGCCGCTGCCCGCCTGCTGGAGATCGCCACCCGCAACGCCGACGAGCTCGTCGAGAGCGCCAAGGACGAGGCGGACCGGATCGTGGGCGAGGCCCGCACCAAGGCCGAGCGGCTCGAGGCCGAGGCCAAGGGCAAGGCCGACCGGCTGGAATCCGACGCGCGGACCCGCTCGCAGATGCTGGACTCCGAGACCGCCGAGCGCCGCAAGCAGATGTTCGGCGAGCTCGAGCGTGAGCGCGACAAGCTGAACTCCGAGGTGGAGAACCTGCGTTCCTTCGAGCGTGAGTACCGCTCGCGGCTGAAGTCCTACTTCAGCCAGCAACTCGAGGCGCTCGACACGACTCCCGAGGGAGCGTCCCAGATGCCGGCTGCCGACCCCGGTCAGCCCGCGCCGAAGCGGCTCCGCTCGATCCTGGGCGAGGACGAGGGCTGATCCTCGGTTCGAGGCGTCGTTCTGACTCTGCGGACGGCCGGTCCCCCAGAGGGGCCGGCCGTCCGTCGTTCCGCGTGCCGGTTTGAGCGGGTTGGCCCGATTGGCTACCCTCCCGACACGCCGGGACGGTTCCGTCACGGCATTTCCCCAGTCGAGGAGGCGGCGCGCCATGGCACGCAGCACCCGCAAGTCCCTGGCCAGCTCGGCCGCAGCGGTGGCCAAGCGGGTGCTTCCGCGCCGATCAGGGGGGGCGCCCTCCGAACAGAGTGGCGCATCGGCGAAGAAGGCGGCCCCGGCCAAGAAGACGGCCCCGGCGAAGAAGGCGGCCCCGGCCAAGAAGGCGGCCCCGGCCAAGAAGGCGGCCCCGGCCAAGAAGACGGCCCCGGCGAAGAAGACGGCCCCGGCCAAGAAGACGGCCCCGGCCAAGAAGACGGCCCCGGCCAAGAAGACGGCCCCGGCCAAGAAGACGGCCCCGGCCAAGAAGACGGCCCCGGCCAAGAAGACGGCCCCGGCCAAGAAGACGGCCCCGGCCAAGAAGACGGCCCCGGCCAAGAAGACGGCCCCGGCCAAGAAGACGGCCCCGGCCAAGAAGACGGCCCCGGCCAAGAAGACCTCGGCGGCGGCGTCCGCCACCGTGCGTGCGGCCGCGGCGCTGCCCTTCAAGACCGGTGAGTCCGCGTGGACCAAGGCCGAGCTGGCCGAGGTCCTCGCCGACCTCCACGAGCACCGCGACCGGCTCGTCGCGCTACTTGCCGACCAGGAGGAGGAGCTGGCCGGGCTGATGCGCGACGCGGGCGACGGCGCCGGCCACGACCAGGCCGACATGGGGGCCACTAGCTTCGAGCGTGACCAGGAGCTCACCGTGGTCACCAAGGAGCGCGACATGCTGGCCCAGATCGACCACGCCCTCGAGCGCATCGACGACGGCAGCTTCGGCATCTGCGAGTCCTGCGGGGAGCCGATCGGCAAGATGCGGGTCATGGCGTTCCCGCGTGCCACACTCTGCATGTCATGCAAGCAGCGCGAGGAACGTCGCTGACCTCCGTGCCGGACGAGGCCAGGGAGGCGGCTCCGTCACGCCGCCGGCTGAGGTCGCTGTTCGCTGTCGTGGCGGCGGCGGCCTACGCCGTGGACGTGACTACGAAGGTGCTGGCGGTCGACCGGCTCACCGGCCGACCGCCCGTTCGCGTGCTCGGCTCGGTGCTGCAGCTGGACCTCACGCGCAACCCCGGGGCGGCGTTCAGCAGCGGGACCGAGTTCACGATCGCGTTCACCCTGCTGGCGATCGCCGCCGTCGTCGTCGTGCTGTGGTTCGTGCGGCGGGTCGGGACGAGGTCGTGGGCGGTGGCGCTGGGGCTGCTGCTGGCGGGCATCGGCGGCAACCTCACCGACCGGCTGCTGCGCCCCCGGGCCGTTCCGCGGCCATGTCGTGGACTTCCTGCGCCTGCCGCACTGGCCGATCTTCAACGTGGCCGACATCTGCATCGACGTGGGCGCTGCCCTGGCGATCTTGCTCACCATGCGTGGGGTCGCCCTCGACGGGCGATGGTCGGCGCCGGAGCGCCCGTGACCGAGCCGACCCCGGCGGGCTCCGGGGGCTCGGGCCAGCCGGCGCTCGCCGGGGAGCAGCGCGTGCTCTGGGTGCCCGACGGACTGGCGGGCGAGCGGGTCGACGCCGCCCTGGCCCGGCTCTTCGGGATCTCCCGCACCAGGGCGGCCGAGCTCATCGCCGCCGGTCTGGTGAGCCTAGACGGCCACGCGGTGGCCAAGAGCGACCGGGTCACGGGCGGGGCGATGCTCGAGGCCACGCTCCCCGCGCCCGACCAGGGCCCGCAGGTGGTGCCCGAGACCGTCGAGGGCATCGGCATCATCTACGACGACGAGGCGATCGTGGTCGTCGACAAGCCCGTGGGCGTGGCCGTGCACCCCTCGCCGGGGTGGTCCGGGCCGACGGTCGTGGGTCACCTGGCCGCGGCCGGCTTCCGGATCGCCACCAGCGGTGCGCCCGAGCGGCAGGGCATCGTGCAGCGGCTGGATGTCGGCACGTCCGGGGTGATGGTGATCTGCAAGTCCGAGCACGGCTACTCGCTGCTGAAGAACGCCTTCCGCCACCGCGAGGTCGACAAGACCTACCACACGCTGGTGCAGGGCCACCCCGACCCGCTCGAGGGCACCATCGACGCCCCCATCGCCCGGCACCCCAAGCACGACCACAAGTTCGCCGTGCTGGCCGGGGGCCGGCACAGCGTCACGCACTACCAGACCCTGGAGGCGCATCGCTTCGCCTCGTTGCTGGAGGTGCACCTGGAGACCGGTCGCACCCACCAGATCCGGGTGCACATGGCAGCGCTCAAGCATCCGTGCGTCGGCGACCTGCACTACGGCGCCGACCCCGCCCTGGCTGCCCGGCTCGGGCTGGAGCGGCAGTGGCTGCACGCGGTCCGGCTGGGCTTCAGCCATCCCGAGACCGGGGAGTACGTCGAGTTCGAGTCGCCGTACCCGGCCGACCTCGCGCACGCACTCGAGGTCATCCGTGCCGCCGACTGAGGGCCGCCCGGAGGTCGCCGCTCTGACCCTGCGGCCGGCGCTCGACTCCGACGGGGACCAGGTGGCCGACGTGCACCTTGCGGCGCGCGGGGCTGCGCCGATGCCGGCCTCGGTGCACTCCGACGCCGAGGTCCGGGCCTGGCTGGCCGGACGGATCGGGGCCGACCCGGTCTGGGTGGCCGAGCGCGGCTCCCGCGTTGTCGGCTATGCCCGGTTCCCGGGCGCCTGGTTGGACGACCTCTACGTGCATCCGGACCACCAGGGGCACGGGATCGGCTCCGCCCTCCTCGACGTCGTCAAGGCCCAGCGTCCGGACGGCTTCTGCCTCTGGGTCTTCGAGTCGAACGCGCCGGCTCGGGTGTTCTACGAGCGCCACGGCCTGGTCGCCCTGGAGCGCACGGACGGGTCGGGCAACGAGGAGCGGACGCCAGATGTCCGGATGGCCTGGCCGGGCAGGGATCCGCTGGGGTTCTACCGGGGCCTCATCGACGAGGTGGACGAGCAGCTCGGCGAGCTGCTGGCCCGCCGTACGGCGCTGACCCGCTCCGTCCAGCGGCACAAGGCCGCCTCGGGCGCCGGCGTCGGGCGTGACCCCGAGCGGGAGTCCGAGATCGTGGCCGCGATCGCCCGGCGGACTCCGGAGCTCGGCGCCGACGCCATCGCGCGCATCGTGCACGCCATCATCACCGAGAGCCTTGCCGCGGCCCAGCGCTGAGCCGGACCCGGTCCGGGCCACGCGGCTGTCGGCGCGGCCTGTCAAGGTGGACCCGGGTGGGGCGTTAGGCTGGCGTCCTTCCCCGCGAGACCGGTCCCGCCCCAGGGCGGGACAGCCGGCTCAGCTCGTGTCCGTCTCGAGGGTTGGGAGTCCTCCGTCCCCATGTCGTCCGGCGACTTCGTCCACCTGCACAACCACACCGAGTACTCCATGCTCGACGGTGCCGCCCGCCTAGACGACCTGTTCGCCCGGACCGCGGAGCTCGGGATGTCCGCGATGGCGATGACCGACCACGGCAACGTCTTCGGCGCCTACGACTTCTATGCCAAGGCGACCGCTGCGGGCATCAAGCCGATCATCGGCATGGAGGCCTACTTCACGCCTAACACCTCCCGCCACGAGCGCAAGCGGGTGCGGTGGAACGACGGCGGCGACGACGACGTGTCCGGGTCCGGCGCGTACACCCACATGACCCTGCTGGCCGAGTCGACGGTCGGCATGCACAACCTGTTCCGGCTCAGCAGCCGCGCGTCGATGGAGGGCTTCTTCTACAACCCTCGCGCCGACCGCGAGCTGCTCGCGGAGTACGCGCACGGCCTGATCGGCACTACCGGCTGCCCGTCGGGGGAGGTGCAGACCTGGCTGCGCATCGGCGACTACGACAAGGCCCGGCAGGCCGCCGCCGACTTCCAGGACATCCTCGGCAAGGAGAACTACTTCCTCGAGCTGATGGACCACGGGCTCGACATCGAGAACCGCGTCCGCGAGGGGCTGCTGAGCCTGGGCCGGGACCTCGGGATCCCCCTGATCGCCACCAACGACTCCCACTACGTGCTGCGCGAGGACGCCGGCTCCCACGAGCACCTGCTCTGCGTGTCCTCGGGCAGCACGATGGCCGACCCCAAGCGATTCCGGTTCAACGGTGACGACTACTACATCAAGTCGCCCGCCGAGATGCGGGAGCTGTGGGAGCACCGCAACGGCCTCAAGGAGGCGTGCGACAACACCCTGCTGATCGCCGAGCGGTGCGAGGTGAGCTTCACCGAGGGCAACGGCACCTACATGCCGAAGTTCCCCTGCCCCGGGGGGCACACCGAGGAGACTTGGCTGCGGGCCGAGGTCGAGCGGGGGCTCGCGGAGCGCTACCCCGGGGGCGTCTCCGAGGCGGTCCAGGAGCGCATGGAGTTCGAGATGGGCGTCATCTCGTCCATGGGCTTCCCCGGCTACTTCCTGGTCGTGGCCGACTTCATCAACTGGGCCAAGGGCAACGGCATCCGGGTCGGCCCGGGCCGCGGCTCGGGCGCCGGCTCGATCGTGGCCTACGCGCTGCGCATCACCGACCTCGACCCGCTCGAGCACGGGCTGCTGTTCGAGCGGTTCCTCAACCCCGAGCGCATCTCCATGCCCGACTTCGACATCGACTTCGACGAGCGCCGACGGGGCGAGGTCATCAAGTACGTCACCGAGAAGTACGGCGACGACCGGGTCTCGATGATCGTCACCTACGGCACCATCAAGGCCAAGCAGGCCGTCAAGGACGCCTCCCGCATCCTGGGCTACCCGTTCGCCATGGGGGACCGCATCACCAAGGCGATGCCGCCCGCCGTCATGGGCAAGGACGTCCCCCTCAAGCAGATTTTCGACCCCGAGCACGACCGGTTCGGCGAGGGCGGCGAGTTCCGCCAGCTCTACGACACCGACACCGACGTCAAGCAGGTCGTCGACACCGCGATGGGCCTGGAGGGGCTGAAGCGGCAGTGGGGCGTGCACGCGGCCGGCGTGATCATGTCCAGCGAGCCGCTCATGGACGTCATCCCCCTGATGCGGCGCCCGCAGGACGGCGCCGTCATCACGCAGTTCGACTACCCGACCTGCGAGCGGCTCGGCCTCATCAAGATGGACTTCCTCGGGCTGCGCAACCTCACCATCCTCGACGACGCTCTCGCCAACATCGAGGGCAACCGGGGTGAGCGCGTCGTCGTGGAGGACCTCACCCTCGACGACGAGGCCACCTACCAGCTGCTGGCCCGGGGTGACACCCTCGGGGTGTTCCAGCTCGACGGCGGCCCGATGCGGGCGCTGCTGCGGCTGATGCGCCCCGACTCCTTCGCCGACATCTCCGCCGTGCTGGCGCTCTACCGGCCCGGCCCGATGGGTGCCGACAGCCACACCAACTACGCCCTGCGCAAGAACCGCAAGCAGGAGATCACCGCGATCCACGCCGAGCTGGCCGAGCCGCTGCGCGACATTCTCGAGCCGACCTACGGCCTCATCGTCTACCAGGAGCAGGTGCTCGCCATCGTGCAGAAGGTGGCCGGCTACTCCCTCGGCCAGGCCGACCTGCTGCGCAAGGCGATGGGCAAGAAGAAGCGCGAGATCCTCGACGCCGAGTTCGTGCCGTTCGAGGCGGGCATGTCGGCCAACGGCTACTCCCGTCAGGCGATCAAGGCGCTCTGGGACATCCTGGTGCCGTTCTCCGACTACGCCTTCAACAAGGCCCACACCGCGGCGTACGGCCTGGTCTCCTACTGGACCGCCTACCTCAAGGCGCACTACCCGGCCGAGTACATGGCAGCGCTGCTCACCTCGGTGAAGGACGACAAGGACAAGTCCGCGATCTACCTCAACGAGTGCCGGCGGATGAAGATCCAGGTGCTGCCGCCGGACGTGAACGAGTCGGAGGCGACGTTCACGCCGGTGGGGCACGACATCCGCTTCGGCCTCACCGCGATCCGCAACGTGGGCGCGAACGTCGTCGACGCCGTCGTCGCCGCGCGCGGCGAGCAGGGCAGGTTCACCGACTTCAACGACTTCATGAAGAAGGTGCCGGCCGCCGTCTGCAACAAGCGTGTCATCGAGTCCCTGATCAAGGCCGGCGCCTTCGACGAGATGAAGCACCGCCGCCGGGCGCTCGTCACCATCCACGAGACCGCCGTCGACCAGTACGTCGACCTCAAGCGCAACGAGGCCATCGGCCAGGACTCGCTCTTCGGCGGGCTCGAGGACGACGTCGACGCCGGCTTCGGCATCTCGGTGAGCGTCCCCGACCTCGACGAGTGGGACAAGATGACCCTACTCGGGCACGAGCGGGACATGCTCGGCCTCTACGTGTCCGACCACCCGCTGCTGGGGCTCGAGCACGTCCTGTCCCAAGGCACCGACTGCACCATCGGCCAGCTGGTGCTCGACGAGGAGCGGCCCGACGGCACGGTGCTCACCCTCAGCGGCCTGGTCACCGCCGTCCAGCGCAAGATCACCAAGCGCGGTGACGCGTGGGCGATGGTGACCCTCGAGGACCTCGACGGCGCCATCGACGTGCTGATGTTCCCAAGCGCCTACCAGCTGGCCGGGCCCCACCTGGTCGAGGACAACATCATCACCGTCAAGGGCCGGCTCTCCCGCAGCAAGGACCAGCCCGAGCTGCACGGTCAGGAGGTCAGCGTCCCCGACCTGAGCGAGGGGCCGTCCGGGCCGGTGGTGATCAGCCTGCCCTCGACGCGGTGCACTCCGCCGGTCGTGGATCAGCTGCGCGACGTCCTGGCCACCCACCCCGGCGTCACCGAGGTGCGGCTGCGGCTGCTGGCCCGCACCGGCACCACGGTGATGCGGCTGGACGACCGGCTCCGCGTGACGCCGAGCCCGGCGCTGTTCGCCGACCTCAAGCAGCTCCTGGGGCCGGGGTGTCTGGCGGGCTGACTCCGCCGACGGTCCCGGAGCCTCCGCCCTCCGCGCCCGAGAGCAGCGAGCGCCGGCAGAGCCGTGTCGCGGGGGTGGCCCAGGTGGCGGTGATCGCCCTGGCCTTCGTGCTGGCCGGGGTCGCGGCGGGCTGGCTGTGGGAGGCCTGGTGGCGGCCGCCGAGCGGGCTGGCGTTCAACCACCGGTTCTTCCTTGACGACCAGGGGCTGCAACGTGACTTCGCGGGCACGGGCACCTACGTGCTCGTCGCCGCCGGCACCGGTCTGGCGCTGGGCTCGCTGCTGGGAGCGCTGTTCCGGCGCCGGGCACTCCTCACGCTGGTCGCCGTGGTCGTGGGCGCGTCGGTGGCCGCCTGGGTGATGGCCCGCACCGGGCACGCCCTGGGTCCGGCGGACCCGAGCGTCGCGGCCCGCACCAGTCAGGACTTCGACCCCCTGGACGCCGACCTGCGGGTGGTCGGGCTGACCCCTATCTCGTGCTGCCGGCCACCGCCCTGGCCGGCATGGTCGTGACGTTCCTGGCCTGGCCGACGAGTTCCTCGGTTCTGGTTCGAGACGAGGATCCGGTGGGTAGGCTCCCGGACTGACGGCTCGTCGACGTCGCCGCGTCCACGCAGCCGCGATCCGACGACGGTGCGCCCCGTGGCGCGCGACCAGGGGGAGACCATGACCGAGCAGCTTCCGCCTCCGGGCGGCCCGATCGACCCGGTGCCGACCGGCGGTCAGCCCGTGCCGCCCCCGCCCGCCTCGGCCCCCGTGCCGCCGGCCCCGGCGTACGCCCCCAGCTCCTACACCAACCCGGGCGGCGCCACGCCGGCGACACCTCCCGCGGAGTACCTCGAGCAGGGCGCCGGGACGCCACTACCAACGGCGCCAGAGCAGCCGCGACGCACCGGACGCCGCGTGGCGCTGCTCGCCGGCACCGGGGTCGGCCTGGCGGCGCTCGGCAGTGCGGGTGCCTGGGCGTTCCTGGCGCTCAATGGCGGAGGTCCGCAGCCGGCCGAGGCTCTGCCCGCCTCGACGTGGGCCTACGTGTCGGTGGACTTCGACCCGTCGGCGAGCCAGAAGATCGAGGCGGTCAAGACGCTCAACAAGTTCCCGGCCCTCAAGAAGGAGCTGGGTCTCGACCCGCAGGACGACATCGTCGAGAAGCTCGTCGAGAAGGCGCTGGCGGAGAGCCCGTGCGACCACTTCAGCTACGCCGCTGACATGAAGCCCTGGCTCGGCCAGCGCGCGGCCGTGGCCGCGGTGTCGCTGGGCAAGGACCAGGTGCCCGTGGGAGTCCTCCAGGTCACCGACGCGCAGGCCGCTGCCGACGGGCTGCGGGCGGTCGCGGCATGTGCGGCCAACGGCGACGCGGAGCAGGTCTCCGGCGTCGACACCAGGTGGGTGGTCGCGGATGGCTGGGCCTACATCGCCGAGGACGCCGACACCGCGCGCCGGGTCGCCGACGCCGCGGCCTCGGGCTCCCTCGCCGACGACGCCGACTACACCGACTGGATGGACCGCGTGGGCGTGCGTGGCATCGTCACGGCCTATGCCGCCCCCGAGGCCGGCACCCACCTGGCCGATCTCCTGGAGCAGAACGCCGCGGGTCTGGGCGCCGACGACCTGGGCATGACGCCCTCCCCGATGACGGGGATGGCCGACCAGATGCGCGGCCAGCTGGGCGACTTCCCGGGGATGGCCGCGACGGTGCGGTTCAACGACGGTGGTCTGGAGCTCGAGGCCGTCGGCGCCGCGCCTGCCGGCGGAGCAGCCGCCGGGGTCATGTCGACCAGGGCTGGCGAGGTCGTCACCTCACTGCCGAACGACACCCTCGCCGCTGTGGGGATGAGCCTGCAGCCGGGCTGGCTGAGCTCCTACGCCGACCAGCTGGCCACGATGGCGGGGGCGACATGTCGGCAGACGACCTGTTCGCCGAGCTGGAGCAGCAGACCGGCCTGAGCCTGCCCGACGACGTCGAGACGCTCACCGGCCAGGCCTTCACGCTCTCCCTGGGCGGGGACTTCGACGTGGAGACCATGTCGAACTCCGCCGACGGCTCCGACGTGCCGATCGGCTACAAGGTCCAGGGCGACCCCACCGCCATTGAGGGTGTGCTGGACAAGATCCGTCCGCAGCTCGCTGGTCAGGACGCCGTCCTGACCAGCACCACGAAGGGCGACGTCGTGGCTGTGGGCCCGAACGCCGCCTACCGCGACGAGCTGGCAGCGGGCGGTGGACTGGGCGACACCTCGATCTTCCGCGACGTGGTGCCGCACGCCGACAACGCGTCGATGATCCTCTTCCTGGACTTCGACGGTCCGTCCAACTGGCTCGCCGAGCTGGCCAAGTCCGACCCGGAGGCCCGTGGGAACATCGAGCCCCTGTCGGCGCTGGGCATCTCCTCGTGGCAGGACGGCGACACCGCGCACAGCCTGGTCCGGCTGACCACCGACTGACCGCTCGCGTACCCGCCGTTGCCCCGAGTCAGGGTCGGCGGATCGGCGCCACCTTGGCGCCGCAGGCGCGCACCAGGTCCTTCGGCGCGATCCCGAGGTCGAGCCCACGCCGGCCAGCGGACACATAGACGACCGGGTGGGCCAGGACCGACTCGTCGACGACCGTCGGCAGCGATCGGCGCTGGCCGAGGGGCGAGATGCCGCCGGCGACGTAGCCCGTCGCCCGCTCGGCAGCGGCTATCTCGGCGAGCGTCGCCTTGCTGCCGCCCACGGCGCGGGCCAGCGCCTTCAGGTCCAGCTGGCCGGTGATCGGGACCACCCCGACCACCAGTCGACCGTCGACGCTCGCCACGAGCGTCTTGAAGACGGTGGCCGGGTCCAGGCCGAGGGCCGTGGCCGCCTCGAGGCCGTACGACTCCGCGCGCGGGTCGTGCTCGTAGGCGTGCAGCGTCACCCGGATCCCGAGCCGGGCCAGGGCCGTCGTAGCTGGCGTTCCTCCACGCTGGCTGGGCACGCGCGGCTCAGTTCGGGGACCAGCGAGTGCGGGCCACCTCGGTGGCCGGCAGCGACGGGATCGCCTGCATCGCCCGCAGCTCCTCGCGCAGCAGCCGGGTGACCTCCCGCAGCCGCTCCACCACCAGGTCGCCCTCCAACAGCGCCTGGCGCTCGGGGAGCGTGAGTGGGGCCGCGGCCGCCAGCACCCAGGAGAGGTACGTCGGGTCCGCGGGCAGCGGGCCCGGGTGTGGATCCTCCCGGAAGCCCCGCACGGCCGCACGGTAGGCCTCGAACTGGGTCACGGCCTCGCGGACCGCGTCGGCCACGAGGGAGCTGGGCGCCGCATCTTGCTCGTCGTCGGCCGCGAGCGGGGTGATCTCGGCTGCCGGGAACGCACCCTGCGTGTGCAGCCGGTCCAGCCGGAAGCGGTCGCGGCCGACGGCCTGGATGTCGAAGCTGCCGTCGGCGCGCGCGGCCACGTCGGTGAGCTGCAGCCGGCACCCCACCCGGTACAACGACTGGGCGCCGTGGTCGCCCACCTCGTAGCCCTCCCGGATCCCGACGCTGCCGAACAGCCGTCTGGCCGGCTCCTGCTCGGCCAGCAGGTGGCGCACCAAGGCGCGGTAGCGCTCCTCGAACACGTGCAGCGGCACGACCACACCGGGGAACAGCACGGTGTTCAGCGGAAACAGTGGAAGCGTCGGGGCCACGCACCGACCCTAGTCCCGTGCCCTGCGGCGGGGCGTTCCTGCAGGTGGGCAGCGCGGCGCGGGCTCGTCGCGGCCACCTAGACTCTTCGTCATGATCCGCCGTCTCGACCTGCGCGGGGCCTCGGCCCCCGTCGACTACCGGTCCGCCGTCCCGCGGGCCGGCTTCGACGTGGAGTCGGCGGCTGTTCATGTGCGGCCGATCCTCGAGGCTGTGCGGGAGCGGGGCGAGCATGCGGTCCGCGAGCTGTCGGCGCGGTTCGACGGCGTCGAGCAGGAGCAGATCCGGGTCCCGGCCCAGGCGCTCAACGACGCGCTGGCCGCGCTCGACCCGGCCGTGCGGGCCGGGCTGGAGGAGTCCATCGTCCGGCTGCGGGCCACCTGCGAGGCCGAGCTGGAGGTCGACGTGACGACGACGCTGGCCCCCGGCGCGACGGTGACCCAGCGGATGGTGCCGGTGGACCGGGTCGGGCTCTACGTGCCGGGCGGGCTGGCGCCGCTGGTGTCCTCCGTGGTGATGAACGTCGTGCCGGCCCAGGTGGCCGGCGTCGGCTCGATCGCCCTCGCGAGCTCCCCGCGCGGGGAGGCCGGCGGGCTGCCCGCGCCGACGATCCTGGCGGCCTGCGCGCTGCTGGGCGTGGACGAGGTCTACGCCGTGGGCGGTGCGCAGGCGATCGCGATGTTCGCGTACGGCGCCGGTCCGTGCCGGCCCGTCGACCTGGTCACCGGCCCGGGGAACATCTACGTCGTGGCGGCCAAGCGGCTGCTGCGCGGCGTGGTCGGTATCGACTCCGAGGCAGGGCCGACCGAGATCGCGATCCTGGCCGACGACACCGCGGAGGCGGCGTACGTCGCCGCCGACCTGATCAGCCAGGCCGAGCACGACCCGCTGGCGGCGTCGGTCCTGGTCACCACGAGTGACCGGCTCGCCGACGACGTGGCAGCGGAGCTGGACAAGCAGGTGCACGCCACCAAGCACGTGGAGCGGATCACGACCGCTCTCGGGGGCGAGCAGTCTGCCCTCGTGCTCGTCGAGGACCTCGACCAGGGGCTGGCCGTCGTCAATGCCTACGCCGCCGAGCACCTCGAGATCCACACCGCCGACGCCGCTGCCGTCGCGGGCCGGGTGCGCAACGCGGGCGCGATCTTCGTCGGCGCCCAATCACCGGTGTCCCTCGGTGACTACTGCGCCGGCTCCAACCACGTGCTCCCGACCGCCGGGTGCGCCTGCCACTCCTCCGGGCTGTCGGTGCGGTCCTTCCTCAAGTCGGTCCACGTCGTGGAGTACTCCCGCGAGGCACTCGTCGAGGTCGCGGGCCACGTGCAGACGCTCGCCGACGCCGAGGACCTGCCCGGGCACGGCGCGGCGGTCCGGGTGCGGCTGGAGTCATGAGCTTCCCGCCGCTGCGGGAGGAGCTGCGGGGGATCGCGCCGTACGGCGCCCCGCAGCTGGATGTCCCGGTACAGCTCAACGTCAACGAGAACCCCTACCCACCGTCGCCGGCGTGCGCTGCCGCCATCGCCGACGCCGCGGGGCGGGCCGCGTCGAGCCTGAACCGCTACCCCGACCGCGAGTTCACCTCGCTGCGCGAGGCGCTGGCGGCCTACCTGGCGACCGACGGCGGTCGCGGCCTCACCCCGGCGCACCTGTGGGCGGCGAACGGCTCCAACGAGGTGATGCTGCACCTGCTGATGGCCTTCGGCGGCCCGGGGCGCGCGGCGGTGTCGTTCGCGCCGACGTACTCGATGTACCCCGAGTACGCCCGAGACACCCACACCAGCTGGGTGGTCGGCCACCGCGAGCAGGACTTCAGCCTCGACCTGAACCACGCGGTCGCCACGGTGCGTGCCCACCGGCCCAGCGTGGTGATCCTCCCCTCGCCGAACAACCCGACCGGCACCGCGCTGCCGCACGAGGCCGTCCGGGTGTTGGCGGCCGAGCTGGGGGAGTCCGGGCTGCTGGTCGTCGACGAGGCCTACGCCGAGTTCCGGCGCACCGGCAGCCCCAGCGCGCTCACCCTGCTCCCCGAGCACCGCAACCTGGTCGTCACGCGCACCATGAGCAAGGCCTTCGCTGCTGCCGGCGCCCGCGTGGGCTACCTCGCCGCCGATCCGGCGGTCACCGACGCCCTGCGGATCGTCCGGCTGCCCTACCACCTCTCGGCAATCACGCAGGCCACGGCGGTCGCGGCGCTCGGGTTCGCCGACGAGCTGCTCGGGAAGGTGGACCTGCTCCGTCAGGAGCGTGACGCGCTGGTGACCTGGCTGCGGGACCAGGGCCTCGCCGCGGCCGACAGCGACGCGAACTTCGTGCTGTTCGGGGTGTTCTCGGACCGCCACGCCGTGTGGCAGGCCCTGCTGGACCGAGGCGTGCTGATCCGGGAGACCGGGCCCGACGGCTGGCTGAGAACGTCGGTCGGGACGTCCACGGAGATGGCAGCATTCAGGAGCGCCCTCGCCGGGGTGCTCGAGGCAGCGCCGACCGTGGCGAGAGAGGAACGACCATGAGCCGCAGCGCGACCCTGGACCGAGAGACCAAGGAGTCGAAGGTCCACGTCGAGGTCGACCTCGACGGCAGCGGGCGCACCGACGTCTCGACTGGTGTCGGGTTCTACGACCACATGCTGGGGTCGTTCGGTCGCCACGCCCTGGTCGACGTGGTCGTCCGCACCGACGGCGACCTGCACATCGACGCCCACCACACCGTCGAGGACACCGCCATCGTCCTCGGCGACGCTCTGCGCGAGGCCCTGGGCGACAAGGCCGGCATCCGCCGCTTCGGCGACGCCCTGGTGCCGCTGGACGAGGCGCTGGTGCAGTGCGCCGTGGACCTCTCCGGCCGTCCCTACTGCGTGCATACCGGTGAGCCGGAGCGGCAGGCGTTCGTCACCATCGGGGGCGACTACCTCGGGTCGCTGACCCGGCACGTGTTCGAGACGCTTGCCTTCCACGCCCAGATCGCGCTGCATGTCCGGGTGCTCTCGGGGCGCGACCCCCATCACCTGGTGGAGGCGCAGTTCAAGGCCTTCGCGCGGGCCTTCCGCGACGCCGTCGCGCTCGACCCCCGCGAGACCGGAGTGCCCTCCACCAAGGGCAGCCTGTGACCGGACCCGCCCCGCGGGTCGCGGTCCTCGACTACGGCTCGGGCAACCTTCGCTCGGCCGTCCGGGCGCTGGAGCGGGCCGGCGCGACGGTCAGCCTGACCGCCGACCGGCGTACCGCCGAGGAGGCCGACGGCCTGGCGGTCCCCGGTGTCGGTGCGTACGCCGCGTGCATGGCCGGCCTGCGCGCTGTGCACGGGCCCGAGATCATCGGTCGACGGCTGGCCGGCGGCCGGGCCGTGCTCGGCATCTGCGTCGGCATGCAGGTGCTGTTCGAGACCGGCGTCGAGCACGGCGTGGAGACCGCTGGGTGCGGCGAGTGGCCGGGCACGGTGGACCGGCTGCAGGCACCGGTGGTCCCGCACATGGGCTGGAACACCGTGGAGGTGCCCGACGGCAGCGCCATGTTCGCCGGGGTGGCCGGGGAACGGTTCTACTTCGTGCACTCCTACGCCGCCCGAGCCTGGCCGCTGGTCACCAACGACCGGACCAGGGCCCCCTCGTCACCTGGGCCGAGCACGGCGGCGACCACTTCGTGGCTGCCGTCGAGAATGGTCCCTTGTGGGCCACCCAGTTCCACCCCGAGAAGTCCGGCGACGCCGGCGCTGTCCTGCTGCGCAACTGGGTCGCGACCCTGCGCCGCGACTCCTGAGAGGATCCGCCAGCCCCATGCCCACCCAGCCCTACCTCGAGCTCCTGCCCGCGGTCGACATCGCCGGCGGCCAGGCGGTCCAGCTGGTCCAGGGGGTCGCCAACTCGGAGAAGCGGTTCGGGGACCCGGTGGCGGCCGCGCTGCGGTGGCAGGAGGCCGGCGCCGAGTGGATCCACCTGGTCGACCTGGACGCGGCGTTCGGGCGCGGTCACAACCGCGAGCTGCAGGCGGAGATCGTCGGCCGGCTCGACATCCGGGTCGAGATGAGCGGCGGCATCCGCGACGACGAGTCGCTCGAGGCCGCGATGGCCACCGGGTGCCGTCGGGTCAACATCGGCACCGCCGCGCTGGAGCAGCCGCAGTGGTGCGCCGGGGCGATCGCGACGTACGGCGACCGCGTCGCCGTCGGCCTCGACGTCCGCGGCCGCACGCTCGCGGCCCGGGGCTGGACCCAGGACGGCGGTGACCTCTACGAGACCCTGGCCCGGCTGGACGCCGAGGGCTGCGCCCGGTACGTCGTCACCGACGTGAACAAGGACGGCATGCTCCAGGGGCCGAACCTCGACCTGCTCCGGTCGGTGTGCGCGGCCACGGACCGTGCGGTGGTCGCCTCGGGCGGGATCACCGAGCTCGACGACCTTCGGGCGCTCCAGCGGCTGGTGGCCGACGGCGTCGAGGGGGCGATCGTCGGGACCGCGCTGTACGAGGGCCGCTTCACGCTGGGTGAGGCGCTGGCGCTCACCCTGCCCGAGGAGTCCCGATGACGCTGGCGGTCCGCGTCATCCCGTGTCTGGACGTCGACGCCGGGCGGGTGGTCAAGGGCGTGAACTTCCTGGGCCTGCGCGATGCCGGGGATCCGGTCGAGCTGGCCCGGCGCTATGACGCCGAGGGCGCGGACGAGCTGACCTTCCTCGACATCTCGGCCTCGCACGAGGGGCGGGCGACCACGCTCGAGATCGTCTCCCGGACAGCGGAGCAGGTGTTCATCCCGCTGACCGTCGGGGGCGGGGTCGGGTCTGTCGACGACGTCGACCGCCTGCTGCGCGCGGGCGCCGACAAGGTGGCGGTCAACACGGCCGCGATCCGCCGACCGGAGCTCGTCGCAGAGATCGCAGACCGGTTCGGCAACCAGGTGCTGGTGTTGTCGGTGGACGCCCGACGGGCGGCTGGCACGGACTCCGGCTTCGAGGTGACGACGCACGGCGGGCGGAAGTCGGCGGGGCTCGACGCGGTCGCCTGGGCGCGCCGAGGGGTCGAGCTCGGTGCAGGGGAGATCCTGCTCAACGCGATGGATGCCGACGGCACCCAGCAGGGGTTCGACCTCGAGCTCATCCGGGCCGTGCGCCGCGAGGTGACGGTCCCCGTCATCGCCTCCGGGGGTGCCGGAGCGCCGGAGCACTTCCCGCCCGCCGTCGACGCCGGCGCCGACGCCGTCCTGGCCGCGAGCATCTTCCACTTCGGCACGGTCTCGCTCGGCGAGGTCAAGCAGGCGCTCGCCGAGGCCGGCCACCCGGTCCGCTGATCGAGCCGGCGCGGCCGCGCCCGATGACCCGGCCGATATGGATTCGCCGGGTGTCGGTGCGGCGGCCTAGCCTGGGCAGTCCGCGGCGAGGCGCGATGGCAGCGTCCCCGCGACGCGGCGACGAGAGGTGACGACGAGGGTGAGCGGTCGCGGTGGGTCCACCACGCGGGACGGGTTCGCCGTACTCCTCGTCGCGATCCGGCGCGAGCCGTGGATCTTCGCGGTCTCGACGCTCGGAAGCGTCGTCTTCGGCGCGCTGACCGTCGCCGACGCGTGGGTGCTCGGGTGGGCCACACAGCACGCCCTGCTCCCGGCCTTCCGCGAGGGCGAGGCCAGGCCGGCACTGCTGGTCGCGGTGCTGGCGCTCTTCCTCGGGGTGGCGCTGCTGCGGGCCGTGGGCATCGTCGCCCGCCGGCTCGGCGCGGGGGTCCTGCAGTACCGCATGCAGGCGCACGACCGGCGCGCGGTGACCCGGCAGTACCTCTCCCTGCCGCTGGCCTGGCACCAGCGGCACCCGACCGGCCAGCTGCTCTCCAACGCCAACTCCGACGTGGAGGCGGCCTGGGGTCCGCTCGCCCCACTGCCCATGGCGGTGGGCACCGTGGCGATGATGCTCATCGCCGTGACGCAGATGCTGCTGACCGATCTGGTGATGGCGGTGGTCGGCCTGCTCGTCTTCCCTGCCGTCATCGCCACCAACCTCGTCTACCAGCGGCTCTCCTCGCCCCTGATGACCCGGGCCCAGGGACTGCGTGCCGAGCTCAGCGAGATCGCGCACGAGTCCTTCGACGGCGCGCTGGTCGTCAAGACGCTGGGCCGGGAGCGGGAGGAGACCGAGCGGTTCGCCGCGACGGCGCGCCGGCTGCGCGACGTCAACACCCGCGCCGGGCGGATCCGGGCCGCGTTCGACCCCGTCCTCGCCGCGCTGCCCAACCTCGGGGTGCTCGCCGTGCTGGCGGTGGGCGTGTCGCGCGTGCTGCATGGCGACAGCGCCGCCGGGGACGTCGTGAGCATCGCCTACCTGCTCACCATCGTGTCGTTCCCGATCCGGTCGATCGGCTGGCTGCTGGGGAGTTCCCGCGCAGCGTCGTGGGCTTCGAGCGGGTGCGCGCCGTGCTCGCCGCCAACGGTGCGATGGTCTACGGCGGGCAGTGGCTCGGCCCCGGCCCCGGCGGCGTCGGAGTTGAGCTCAGGGAGATCTCCTTCGCCTACGACGCCGACCACCCGGTGCTGCGGGAGCTGTCCCTGAACGTGGCCCCAGGTCGCACGGTGGCCCTGGTGGGGCCACCGCCTCGCAAGCAGCACCCTCGCGGGGCTGCTCCTGCGGCTGGTCGACCCCGACGCGGGAGCGATCCTCCTGGACGGCGTCGACCTTCGGGAGCTCCGGTCCGGTGCCCTGGCCGAGGTCGCGGCGCTGGTGCCGCAGTCGGCGTTCCTCTTCGACGACACCGTGCGCGACAACGTCGCCCTCGGTGCCGAGGTGACCGACGAGCAGGTGTGGTCGGCGCTGCGCGTGGCTCAGGCCGAGGGCTTCGTGCGCGCCCTCCCCGCCGGGCTCGACACCCGGATCGGGGAGCGCGGGACGTCGCTCTCGGGCGGTCAGCGACAGCGCCTCTCGCTGGCGCGGGCCCTCGTGCGCCGCCCACGGCTGCTGGTGCTGGACGACGCGACCTCCGCGGTGGACCCCGAGGTGGAGGCACGGATCCTCGACGGGCTGCGCGGCGATGCGGGCGGTGCGCCACGCTCGTGGTCGTGGCCTACCGCAAGGCGACGATCGCCCTCGCCGACGAGGTGGTCCACCTGGCCGAGGGTCGGGTGGCCGACCTGGGCACGCATGCCGAGCTGCTGGCCCGCAGCCCGGCCTACGCGCGCCTGGTGAACGCCTACGAGGCCGACGGCCACGGCGAGCCCCCGCACTCGGGCGAGGCGGCCGGCGCCGGCGCGCCGGGAGTGGAGCGCGCATGAGCGGGACTCGCGTCGCCTCCGGCGAGGAGATCCCGGCGCTGGAGACCCTCCGGCGGGGGCTGAGCTTCTCGCCGGAGCTCACCGGGCTCGGCTGGACGCTCGCCCTGGCCGTGCTGGCGGCCGCCGGTCAGGTGGTGGTTCCGGTCGCGGTGCAGCAGACGATCGACCACGGGCTCCGGGCGGCGGGCGGCCCTGACGCGGCGTTCACGGTGCGCATGGGCCTGGCCGCGGCCGTGGCCGTGCTGTGCACCGGGGGCGCGTCCTTCGCGATGACCTCGCGGCTGTTCGCAGCAACCGAGCGCGGGCTGGCCACGCTGCGCATCCGCGCCTTCCGGCACGTGCACGACCTCCCCATGCTCACCCAGAACACCGAGCGCCGCGGCGCCCTGGTGTCGCGGGTCACCAGCGACGTCGACCAGATCAGCCAGTTCCTGGTGTTCGGAGGGCTGCTCTTCATCGTGTCCATCGGCCAGATCCTGGTCGCCACGGTCGTGATGACCCTCTACAGCTGGCAGCTGACCCTGGTCGTGTGGCTCTGCTTCGCGCCGCTGATGGCCAGCCTGCGCTTCTTCCAGCGCCGTCTCTCCGCCGCGTACGTCGGCATGGTCCGCCGACAGGTCGGCGTGCTGCTGTCCGCCATCGCGGAGCCGGTGGTGGGTGCGTCGGTGGTGCGGGCGTACGCCGTCGAGGCGCGCACCCAGCAGCGCATCGACGACGCGGTGGCGGCTCACCGGCTGGCCAGCACGCGCGCCCAGGCGTTCACGGCCTTCTCCTTCTCCCTCGGGGGCATCTCGGCCGGGCTGGCGAACGCTGGGGTCGTCATCGTCGGCGCGCTGCTCGGCGTCGCCGGCCACCTGTCGGCCGGGAGCGTGCTGGCCTTCGCGTTCCTGGTGAGCCTGTTCGTGGGCCCGGTTCAGATGGGCACCCAGATCCTCACCGACGCGCAGAGCGCGATCGCCGGCTGGCGTCGGGTCATCGGCATCTTGGAGACCCCGGCCGACCTCGTCGACCCGGGCCCCGCCGGGCGCACGCTGCCCCGAGGCCCGATGCGGGTCCGGTTCGCCGACGTCGGCTTCGCCTACCCGGGGGGCCCGCCCGTGCTGAGTGACGTGGACCTCGTCCTCGAGCCCGGGCGCCGGGTGGCGGTCGTCGGCGAGACCGGGTCGGGCAAGTCGACGCTGGCCAAGCTGCTCACCCGGCTCATGGACCCCTCCTCGGGGGCCGTGCTGCTCGACGACGTCGACCTGCGTCGGGTCTCGCAGGAGTCCCTGCGCCGCGGCGTCGTCCTGGTCCCGCAGGAGGGCTTCCTGTTCGACGACACCGTCGCGGCCAACGTGCGCTACGGCCGTCTCGACGCGACCGACGACGACATCCGCGCAGCCGCCGCCGAGCTCGGCCTCGGCGACTGGCTGGCCGGTCTGCCGGCGGGTCTGGCCACGCCGGTCGGGCAGCGGGGCGAGTCCCTGTCCGCGGGCGAGCGCCAGCTCGTCGCCCTGCTCCGCGCCCAGCTGGCCGATCCCGACCTGCTCGTGCTCGACGAGGCCACCAGCGCGGTCGACCCCGCGCTCGAGCAGCGGATCTCGCGCGCGCTGGAGCGGCTGCTACGTGGCCGCACCTCCCTCACCATCGCCCACCGGCTCTCGACCGCGGAGACCGCCGACGAGGTGGTGGTCGTCGATCGGGGCCGCATCGTCCAACGCGGGCCGCACGCCGATCTGCTCGCCCAGGGCGGGGTCTACGCCGCCCTGCACGCGTCCTGGGTCGCCCACCACGGCGCCGACGGGTCGGGGTAGGCGCCGACCGTCATAATCACCGGGTGACCTCGCAGCCGTCTGTCCCGCTCGACCCCGCCGTCGCCGCGCGGCTCACCCGCACCGCTCAGGGCCTGGTGCCGGCCGTGGTGCAGCAGCACGGCAGCGGCGAGGTGCTCATGCTCGGCTGGATGGACGACCAGGCCCTGGCCCGGACGCTCTCCACCGGCCGAGCCACCTACTGGAGCCGGTCGCGCCAGGAGTACTGGCGCAAGGGGGACACCTCCGGCCACCTGCAGTGGGTTCGCGAGGTGCGGCTGGACTGCGACGGCGACACCCTGCTCGTTGTGGTCGACCAGGAGGGCCCGGCCTGCCACACCGGCGCGCGGACGTGCTTCGACGCCGACGTGCTGCTTGCCGACGGGGCAGCCCCGACATCGAGTGACGCGGACGCGCCGGTCGATGGCTGAGTCTGGTCCGCGGATGGCCCCCGTGTGGGCGTCGGGAGCCACCTCGGCCGCGCTGACCGGCTGGGCGGCCAGCCGGGTCGCCGTCGTCGATGCGAGTGCGCCGACGGGCGCGGCCCCGTCCTTCGGGCTGGCAGACGCAGCCCCGCACCTCCCCGGCACGCTCGCCCTGAGCCTGGTGCTGCTCGCCTGCTGGGGCGTGCTGCTGGTCACCCACGGCCGGGTGCGCACTCTCGTCGCGGGTCTAGGCGCCGTCGCTGCCACGGCGGCGCTGGCCCTCGCGGTGCTCGACGCGCGGCACCTGCGCGCCGACCTCGCGGACGCCGCCAGCAGCCAGGGCCGGACTCCTGGCGAGATCGGCTTCACGCCCTGGTTCTGGCTGGCGCTGGTCGCCGGCGCGACGGCGCGGGCGTTGGCGCTCGTCGCAACCCGGCAGGCCCGGCGCTGGCCCGCCATGGGGAGCCGGTACGACGCTCCCGGGACGCCGGCCCGCCCTGCCACCGGCGCCGGGCTCGTCGACCTGTGGCGCGCCCAGGACGAGGGTGCGGACCCGACCGCCCCGGAAGGTGAATAGACTGCGGCACGTCGTCGGTCAACGCCGGACGACGTCGATGGTCCGCACGCACGGTCACGCACGGTCAAGGAGCGCGCCAGATGTCCTCTCACCACGGCAACACCCCCGCCGCCTGGACGGCCAGCGCGGTCGCCCTGCTGGGCTTCATGCTCGGGGGCATCGCGCTCATGCTGTCCCCTGTGAGCATGGTGATGTTCTGGGTCGGCGTCGTGCTCGCTCTGGTGGCCCTGCCGGTCTTCCTGGTCATGGCCAAGATGGGGATGAACTCGTAGTCTGACCGGACGCGTCATCCCGCGTCGGAGGAGGCAGCCGTGACCGCGACCGAGCCGGTGCTCGCGCCCGGGGAGTCGGTGGCAGCGTCACTCGCCCAGCGGCTGCGCGGTCCGGTGACGACGATCGGTGCGCTGGGGCTCACCACGTTGGCCCTGGCCGTGCGTGACCCGCACGTCTCGGGGAGTTGGGGGATGTGCCCGTCGTTGGCGTTCTTCGGTGGGCCTGCCCGGCCTGCGGAGGCCTGTGCCGTCAACGACCTCACGCACCTCGATGTCGTGGGCGCGCTCTCGAGCAACCTCTACTTCGTGCTGCTGATGCCGGCGGCGGCCTTCCTGCTCGGTCGCTGGCTGGTCGACAGCACGCGCGGCGTGCAGCGGAGCCCGGCCTGGATGGAGTCGCGCGCCGTGTGGTGGACCCTGGGCGTCACCCTCGCGGTCTTCACCCTCGCGCGCAACCTGCCGATGGGGCACTGGCTCTACCCCTGAGGGCCAGCCCAGCGCACATCCGGGGTCGGGCCGTGACCGACCCCGGATGCGAGGCGACTCAGCCGCCGAAGTTGGTGGAGAAGTTGGTGTCTACGGCGCCCGACAGGACGAGGATCCAGTTCAAGACGCCCAGGACGATCCCGACGATGCCGAGGATGAGGCCGGCCTTGGCGAGGCCGGCACCCGACTGGGTGCCGCCGGACTGGGCGATCTGGTTGCCCCCGACGTAGCCGGTGATCGCCGCCGCGATGCCGAAGAAGAAGAAGCCACAGCAGAACAGGCCCAGGATGCCCGTCACGAGCGAGACGATCGCCAGCGGGTTGGTGCGCGGCTGGGCCGCGCCGTACTGGGGCTGGCCGTACGCCGGCGGCGGCGCGCCGTAGCCGCCCTGCGTGGGGGGCTGACCGTATCCCTGGCCGGGGTCCATCGGCTGGCCGTAGCCACCCGCCGGCGGGTCGCCCTCGGGCGGCGGAGGCGGCTCCTGGCCGTAGCCGCCGGGCGGCGGAGGCGGAGGGGGTGGTGTGCTGCTCATCTGGTGGTCTCCCCGATCTGTGGTGGGTCCTGTCCCGGCGCACGTTAGCCCAGCCCGGGGTCGCCGGGCGAGGCACCGCCCGAGAGCCGGGCGGCGGGCGGTGCGGTCCGGCCGGCGCCTGACCGTCCCGGAGCCCGGGTGCCGCGGGCCCGGTTGGGAGCCGCGTGAGAGGCTTGGCCCCGCGGCTGCCCCCGCCGTCGCTCCCGCCCCGTCCTGTGACCAGACCCGCCGAGGAGGTGCCCGGTGTCCGTGCTGGACGACATCGTGGCCGGGGTGCTCGCCGACCTCGCGGTCCGCCAGGCCCAGGTCTCCGAGGAGCGGCTGCGGGCGTCGCTCGCGGCGGCCCCGGCGGTCCGTGACCCGATGTCGGCGTTCCGGGCGCCGGGCACCAGCGTCATCGCCGAGGTCAAGCGCCGCAGCCCGAGCAAGGGCGACCTGGCGCCGATCGCGGACCCCGCGGCGCTGGCGGCGGCGTACGCGCGCGGCGGCGCCCACGCCATCAGCGTCCTGACCGAGGCGCGTCGGTTCGGCGGCAGCCTCCAGGACCTGACGACGGTGCGGGCCGCCGTGCAGGTGCCGCTGCTGCGCAAGGACTTCTGCGTCACCGACTACCAGCTCCTCGAGGCCCGCGCCGCCGGCGCCGACCTGGTCCTGCTGATCGTGGCCGCCCTCCCCGATGATCGGCTCGCGACTCTGGCGGCCCTCGCCTCCGAGCTGGGCCTGACGGCGCTGGTCGAGGTGCACGACGAGGAGGAGACCGAGCGGGCGCTCGACCTGGGCGCGGAGCTGATCGGGGTCAACGCCCGCAACCTGAAGACCCTCGAGGTCGACCCGGGCACCTTCTCCCGGCTGGCCAGGCTGGTGCCGGACGATCGTGTGCTGGTCGCCGAGTCGGGCATCAGCGGTCCCGACGACGTGGCCCGCTACGCCGACGATGGGGCGCGGGTGGTCCTCGTGGGCGAGGCTCTGGTCCGCTGCGCGAACTCCGAGGCGGCGGTGCGGGCCATGACGGGGCTGCGCAGCCGGCACGAGGCCAGGAGCTCGTGATGAGCGGGTACGACGCCGACGAGCGCGGCTTCTTCGGCGACTTCGGCGGGCGGTTCATGCCCGAGGCGCTCGTGGCCGCCCTGGACGAGCTGACCGAGGCCTGGCAGGCGGCCATGGCCGATCCCGCGTTCCGCGCCGAGTTCGACACGGTGCTGCGCGAGTACGCCGGTGTGCCCAGCCTGCTCTACGACGCGCGCCGGCTGTCCGAGCGCGCCGGCGTCCGCATCCTGCTCAAGCGCGAGGACCTCAACCACACCGGGGCCCACAAGATCCGCAACGTGATGGGCCAGGCGCTCCTCACCAGGCGGATGGGGAAGAAGCGGGTGATCGCGGAGACCGGGGCCGGGCAGCACGGGGTGGCGAGCGCCACGGCGGCCGCCTACTTCGGCCTCGACTGCACCGTCTACATGGGTGCGGTCGACACCCGGCGGCAGGCGCTGAACGTCGCCCGGATGGAGCTGCTCGGCGCGACCGTCGTGCCCGTGGAGTCGGGCTCGGCCACGCTCAAGGACGCCATCAACGAGGCCCTGCGCGACTGGGTGGCCTCCGTGGACCACACCGCCTACCTGTTCGGCACGGCTGCCGGGCCGCACCCGTTCCCGAGCATGGTCCGCGACTTCACCCGCGGCATCGGCGACGAGGCCCGGGCCCAGTGCCTGGAGCTGACCGGCCGGCTCCCGGACGCCGTGGCCGCGTGTGTCGGCGGCGGCTCCAACGCCATCGGGCTGTTCACGGCCTTCCTCGACGACCCCGAGGTCGCGATCTACGGCTTCGAGGCCGGCGGTGAGGGGGTCGAGACCGGTCGCCACGCCGCGACGATCGTCGCCGGCGACAGTGGGGTGCTGCACGGCGCCCGCACCTATGTGCTGCAGGACGAGGACGGGCAGACCGTCGAGTCGCACTCCATCTCGGCCGGCCTGGACTACCCGGGTGTGGGACCGCAGCACGCCCACCTGGCCCGCTCCGGACGGGCGACGTACCAGCCGGTCACCGACGCGGAGGCGATGGACGCCCTGGCGCTGCTGTCGCGCACCGAGGGCATCATCCCCGCGATCGAGTCGGCGCACGCGCTGGCCGGAGCGCTCCGGATCGCACCCGAGCTGGCCGCGCAGCGCGGGCCGGACGCCGTCATGCTGGTCAACCTCAGCGGGCGCGGCGACAAGGACATGGGGACGGCCATCGAGTGGTTCGGGCTCGGCGGCGAGGGGGCCCGGTGAGCGTGTCGGCGGCGTTCGCGCGGGCGCGCGCCGAAGGCCGCGCCGCGCTGGTGGGCTACCTGCCCGCGGGCTTCCCGGACGTGCCGCGAGGCATCGAAGCGCTCCGCACCCTGGTCTCGGCGGGCTGCGACGTCCTCGAGATCGGCCTGCCCTACAGCGACCCCGTGATGGACGGGCCGACCATCCAGGCGGCGGCCCAGCAGGCGCTGGACGGCGGCGTCCGCACCGCGGACGTGCTGCGCACCGTCGAGGCCGTGGCGGCGACCGGGGTGCCCACCCTCGTGATGACCTACTGGAACCCGGTCGAGCGGTACGGCGCCCAGCGCTTCGCCGCCGACCTGGCCCAGACCGGGGGAGCGGGGCTGATCACGCCCGACCTCACCCCCGACAGCGGCACGGAGTGGATCGCCGCTGCCGACGCGCACGACCTGGACAAGGTCTTCCTGGTGGCACCCTCCAGCACCGACGAGCGGCTGGCGATGACCGCCGCGGCCTGTCGCGGGTTCGTCTACGCCACGGCCGTGATGGGGGTCACCGGTGCCCGCGCCCAGACCAGTGACCTGGCCGCGCCCCTGGTGGCGCGCACCAAGGCGGTCACCGACAAGCCGGTCGCGGTGGGCCTCGGCGTGAGCACGGGTTCGCAGGCGGCCGAGGTGGCAGGCTTCGCCGACGGCGTCATCGTGGGCTCGGCGCTCGTCAAGGTCCTTCTCGAGCACGCCGCCGACCACGCAGCCGGGCTCCGGGCCCTCGCCGCGCTCACCGAGGAGCTCGCCGAGGGTGTCCGCGCCGGCGGGTCCGGTGGCTGACGGCCGACGCCGCTCGGCAGGCGGCAGGGCCGGGCTGCTGGGCGCCGGGTGGTGGGGGGTGCCGCTGGGGGCGCTGCTCGCGGTCGTGCTGGCCGGATGCGGCGGTGGGCAGGTGGGTCCGGCGCAGGTCGTCCGCGGGGACGACGACGGCATGAACGGCGCGGTGCTCGCCACGCCCTATCCGGTGGCCGACACGCCGCTCACCGACACCTCCGGGGCGCCCTTCTCGCTGGCGACCGACCCGCACACTCCGCTGACCCTGGTCTTCTTCGGCTACACCCACTGCCCCGACATCTGCCAGCTGGTGATGGCCAACCTGGCCAGCGCCATGACCCACCTCGACGACCAGCAGCGGTCCCAGGTGTCGGTGGTCTTCGTGACGACCGACCCGGCACGCGACGACGCGGCCACGATCCGCGCGTACCTCGACCGTTTCGACCCGACGTTCATCGGGCTGACCGGCAAGCTCGCCACCATCACCTCGCTCGCCGACTCGATGGGGGTCTACATTGCGCGGGGTCGCAAGCTGCCCAGCGGCGGCTACGAGGTCGACCACGGGACTCCGGTCGTCGCGATCACCTCCGGCGCGGCCGGCAGCCCTCCCGAGGCGCCGCTGGTCTGGACCCAGGGGACCTCACCCGGCGCGATCGCCGAGGACGTCGTCCGGCTGCTCGACCAGGAGGCACCGTGAGCCAGACCAGCCACCCGATCCTCCCGTGGTCCATCCCCAGCCCGGCTCAGGGCGTGTGGCACCTCGGGCCCGTGCCCATCCGGGCCTACGCCCTGTCCATCGTCTTGGGCATCCTGGTCGCGATCTGGATGGGCGACCGACGCTGGCGGGCTCGCGGTGGCCGCGCCCAGGAGGTCGCGGACATGGCGCTGTGGATCGTGCCCTTCGGCGTCGTCGGCGGCCGGCTCTACCACGTCGCGACCGACTGGCGGCTCTACTTCGGCGGCGCCCCCGGAGCCAGCCCGTGGGGGCGCTCTACATCTGGCGGGGCGGTCTGGGGATCTGGGGGCCGTCGCCCTGGGCGCCGTCGGCGCCTGGATCGCCGCCCGGCGTCACCAGGTCAAGGTCCGCGCGCTGCTGGACGCGCTGGCGCCCGGGGTGCTGGTGGCCCAGGCGATCGGGCGCTGGGGCAACTGGTTCAACCAGGAGCTCTTCGGCCGGCCCACCGACCTGCCCTGGGGCCTGGAGATCGACCCGGCGCACCGCCCGGAGGCTACCTCGACCAGGCGACCTTCCACCCGACCTTCCTGTACGAGTCGCTGTGGGACCTCGGCGCCGCCGCCTTCGTGATCTGGGCCGACCGTAGGTTCCGGCTGGGGCACGGGCGCGTCCTGGCGCTGTACGTGATGGCCTACACCGCCGGCCGCGCCTGGATCGAGGACCTGCGCATCGACCCGGTGCAGATGAACGACGTGCTCGGCCTGCGCCTGAACGTCTGGACCTCGATCCTGCTCTTCGTCGCCGCTGCGGCGTACTTCGTCGTCGTCGGGCGCCGGCACCCGGGCCGCGAGGAGCAGGTCTACGTCGACGAGCAGGCGCCGGACGACGCCACCGGGGTCGAGGAGGAGCTCCCGTGACCCGTCGCCGCACCGCCGGGTGCCTCGCCGCCCTCGCTCTCAGCCTGGCCGCCTGTGGCGGGACCACCGGGCGGCCGGCGGCGGACGGGTCGACCGCACCCACCGGCCCGTCGTCGGCTGCCGCGAGCCGCGCCACGCCGGCTGCCTCGCCGAGCCCGACGAGGTCGGCGCCGACCGCGGCAGCCACCCGCGCCTCGGCCGGTGCGCCTCCCTCGCGATCGGCCACCGGGACGGCCCGGCCGACGAGACCGGCACCGGTCCGCGTGGTCGCCGTCGGGGACATCGCCTGCGCCCCGGGCGTCGCGGTCACCGCGACGACCTGTCAGCAGCAGGCGACCGCGCAGCTGACGGCCAGCCTGTCGCCGCAGCTGGTGCTGGCCCTGGGCGATCTGCAGTACGAGGACGGTTCCGCGGCCGAGTTCGTCGGCTCGACCGGTCGTGGGGCCGGCTGGCGGCCCTGACCCAGTCGGTGCCGGGCAACCACGAAGTACCACACCGCCGGGGCGGCGGGGTACTACGCCGACACCGGCGTGACGCCCCCGGCTGGCGGGCGGTGACCGCCGGGGCGTGGCGGCTCTACCTGCTCAACAGCAACTGCGACCAGGTCGACTGCGATGCCGAGGTGAGCTGGCTGACCCAGGACCTGGCGCAGCACCCGGCGCGGTGCTCGGCGCTGGTGATGCACTACCCACGCTTCTCCTCGGGGGAGCACGGCTCGGACGTCGGGATGACCCGGTTCTGGGCGCCGGCGTACGCCGCGCACGTCGACCTGGCGCTCGCCGGCCACGACCACACCTACGAGCGCTTCGAGGCACTGACGCCGGCGGGGGCCGCGGCCCCGGGGCGCGGCCTGGTGTCCTTCGTCGTCGGCACCGGGGGCCGCTCGCTCTACGACCTCCGGACCCGGGTGCCCGGCTCGGCGTACGCGCAGAACACGCGGTTCGGCGTCCTGCAGCTGACCCTGCGGGGCGGGGGCTTCGACTGGGCCTACCACGCCGTCGGCGGCGCCGTCCTCGACTCCGGCTCGCAGCGCTGCCAGTGAGCCGGCCCCGGCCGGAGTCTCAGCCCGCGCCGGCCGCGGGCGGCACCGGGTGGGGGTTTGGTAGCCTGTCGGCTCCGCTGCGGGCCAACGTCGTCCCTGCTGCGCAACCGATCAGCATGTCCGGCCAGCACGCCGGGCCCGGTGTCAGCCGGGCCCCGCGACGACGACGGGAGAGTGCCTCATGCGCGTCTCGCACGCGTTCCCGCCGCCCCAGGGGCTCTACGACCCGCGCCACGAGCACGACGCGTGCGGTGTCGCGTTCGTCGCCACCCTCACCGGTGAGGCCAGTCACGCCATCGTGGCCCAGGCGCTCACCGCGCTGCGCAACCTCGACCATCGCGGTGCCGCCGGCGCGGAGGCCAACTCCGGCGACGGCGCCGGCATCCTCCTGCAGGTGCCGGACGCGTTCCTCCGCGCGGTGACCGGCCTCGAGCTGCCGCCCTTGGGCGCCTACGCCGTCGGCACGGCGTTCCTCGCCGGCGACGCCGAGCAGGTGGCCAAGTCGCGCCAGCGCATCGAGGAGCTCGCGGCTGAGGAGGGTCTGGCCGTGCTGGGCTGGCGGGAGGTCCCCGTGGACCCCTCGTCGCTGGGCGTGACCGCCCGCTCGGTGATGCCGACCTTCTCCCAGGTGTTCCTGGCCGGCGCGGAGTCCCGCGTCACCGGGATGGCCCTGGAGCGGCGGGCCTTCTGCCTGCGCAAGCGCGCCGAGCAGGAGACCGACGCCTACTTCCCGTCGCTCTCCTCGCGCACCCTGGTCTACAAGGGGATGCTGACCACCGACCAGCTCGACCACTTCTTCCCCGACCTCACCGACGAGCGGATGGCCTCCGCGCTCGCCGTCGTTCACTCTCGGTTCTCCACCAACACCTTCCCGAGCTGGCCGCTGGCCCACCCGTTCCGCTTCATCGCCCACAACGGCGAGATCAACACCGTCATGGGCAACCGCAACTGGATGCGCGCTCGGGAGGCGCTGCTCGCCTCCGACCTCATCCCAGGAGACCTCGAGCGGCTCTACCCGATCTGCACTCCCGGGGCGTCTGACTCGGCGTCCTTCGACGAGGTGCTGGAGCTGCTGCACATGGGGGGCCGGTCGCTGCCGCATTCCGTCCTCATGATGATCCCGGAGGCGTGGGAGAACCACCAGGAGATGGACGCCGCCCGGCGGGCGTTCTACGAGTTTCACTCCTCGATGATGGAGCCCTGGGACGGCCCGGCCGCCGTCGTCTTCACCGACGGCACGCAGATCGGCGCCGTGCTCGACCGCAACGGCCTTCGGCCGTCGCGGTACTGGGTGACCGACGACGGGCTCGTGGTACTCGCGTCCGAGGTGGGCGTGCTCGACCTCGATCCAGCCAGCATCGTCCGCAAGGGCCGGCTGCAGCCGGGCCGAATGTTCCTCGTCGACACCGAGGAGCACCGGATCATCGAGGACGAGGAGATCAAGGCCGAGCTGGCTGCCGAGCACCCCTATGGCGAGTGGCTCCACGCGGGACTGATCCACCTCGACGACCTCGCCGAGCGCGAGCACATCGTCCACACCCACGCCTCGGTCACCCGGCGGCAGCAGATCTTCGGCTACACCGAGGAGGAGCTGCGCGTCCTCCTGGCTCCGATGTCCACCGCGGGCGCCGAGCCGATCGGCTCGATGGGCACCGACTCGCCCATCGCCGCGCTGTCGGACAAGCCGCGGCTGCTCTTCGACTACTTCAGCCAGCTGTTCGCCCAGGTCACCAACCCTCCGCTGGACGCCATCCGCGAGGAGCTGGTCACCTCGCTCTACGGCTCGATCGGGCCCGAGGCGAACCTCCTCGACCCGACGCCGGCCTCCTGCCGCCAGGTCGTGCTGCCGTTCCCCGTCATCTCCAACGACGACCTCACCAAGATCCGGCACGTCAACCGCGACGGCGACATGCCGGGCTTCATCACCCACGTGTCGCGCGGCCTGTACGACGTCGAGGGGGGCGGGGCGGCCATGGCGGCGCGCCTGGACGAGATCTGTCAGGAGGTCTCCGACGCCATCGCCGGCGGCGCGCGGATCATCGTGCTCTCCGACCGGCACTCGACCGCCGAGCTGGCGCCGATCCCCTCGCTGCTGCTCACCGGCGCCGTGCACCACCACCTGGTCCGCGAGAAGACCCGGACCCAGGTGGGGCTGCTCGTGGAGGCGGGCGACGTCCGCGAGGTCCACCACGTCGCGCTGCTGCTCGGGTACGGCGCCGCCGCGGTGAACCCCTACCTGGCCATGGAGACCGTCGAGGACCTCGCCCGCGACGGCTACTACGTCCAGGTCGAGCCCGACGTCGCCGTGCGGCACCTCATCAAGGCGCTCGGCAAGGGCGTGCTCAAGGTGATGTCGAAGATGGGCGTGTCCACGGTGGCCTCCTACACCGGCGCCCAGATCTTCGAGGCGGTCGGGCTGGCCCAGTCGGTCGTGGACCGCTACTTCACCGGTACGACGTCGAAGCTGGGCGGGATCGGGCTGGACACCATCGCCGAGGAGGTGGCCCGCCGCCACGCGACGGCGTACCCGCGCGGCGGGATCCTGCCCCCGCACCGGGAGCTGGCGATCGGCGGGGAGTACCAGTGGCGGCGCGAGGGCGAGCCGCACCTGTTCGACCCCGACACCGTGTTCCGGCTCCAGCACGCGACTCGCTCGGGGCGCTACGACGTCTTCAAGCAGTACACCGCGCGGGTGGACGAGCAGTCCGAGCGGTTGATGACCCTGCGGGGGCTGTTCCGGGTCCGCGATGCCGCTGAGCTCGGGCGCACACCCCTGGACATCGACGAGGTCGAGCCGGTCGCCGACATCGTCCGGCGGTTCTCGACCGGGGCGATGTCCTACGGCTCGATCAGCAAGGAGGCGCACGAGACCCTCGCCATCGCCATGAACCGGCTGTGCGCCAAGTCGAACACCGGTGAGGGCGGCGAGGACCCGGAGCGGCTGGTCGACCCCGAGCGACGCTCCGCGATCAAGCAGGTGGCCTCCGGCCGGTTCGGGGTCACCTCGGAGTACCTCGCTCACGCCGACGACATCCAGATCAAGATGGCCCAGGGCGCCAAGCCGGGAGAGGGCGGGCAGCTGCCCGGACACAAGGTCTACCCCTGGGTGGCCAAGACCCGGCACTCCACGCCCGGTGTGGGGCTGATCAGCCCGCCGCCCCACCACGACATCTACTCCATCGAGGATCTCGCTCAACTCATCCACGATCTCAAGAACGCCAACCCGGCCGCCCGAATCCACGTGAAGCTCGTGGCCGAGGTGGGGGTCGGCACCGTCGCCGCAGGCGTCTCGAAGGCACACGCCGACGTGGTGCTCATCTCCGGGCACGACGGGGGGACCGGCGCCTCGCCGCTGACGTCGCTCAAGCATGCGGGCGGTCCCTGGGAGCTCGGCCTCGCGGAGACCCAGCAGACCCTGCTGCTCAACGGCCTGCGTGACCGCATCGTCGTCCAGACCGACGGCCAGCTCAAGACCGGTCGGGACGTCGTCGTCGCGGCGCTGCTGGGCGCGGAGGAGTTCGGGTTCGCGACAGCGCCGCTGGTGGTGTCCGGCTGCGTCATGATGCGGGTCTGCCACCTCGACACCTGTCCGGTGGGGGTCGCCACCCAGAACCCCGTGCTGCGCGAGCGGTTCACGGGCAAGCCGGAGTTCGTGGTCACCTTCTTCGAGTACATCGCGCAGGAGGTGCGCGAGCTGCTGGCCCAGCTTGGCTTCCGGACCCTGGAGGAGGCCATCGGCCACGTCGAGGCGCTCGACGTCGAGGCCGCGGTGCACCACTGGAAGGCGGCCGGTCTGGATCTCTCGCCGATCCTGCATCGGCCCGATGTCGAGGCCCAGTTCGCCCAGCAGACGATGTTCTGCAGCTCCGGGCAGGACCACGGGCTCGACAAGGCCGTGGACAACCGGCTCATCGAGCTTGCCGAGCCGGCCCTGGAGCGGGGCGAGCCGGTCCGCATCGAGCTGCCGGTGCGCAACGTCAACCGCACTGTCGGCACCATGCTCGGCCACCAGCTGACCCGCCGGTACGGCGGCACCGGCCTGCCCGACGGCACCATCGACATCACGTTCACCGGGTCCGCGGGCCAGTCGTTCGGGGCGTTCATCCCCCGGGGCATGACCCTTCGGCTCCTCGGCGACGCCAACGACTACCTCGGCAAGGGGCTCTCCGGTGGCCGCGTCGTCGTCCGGCCCGACTCGCGCGCCACCTTCGACGCGAGCGAGCAGATCGTCGCCGGCAACGTCATCGGCTACGGCGCGACGTCCGGCGAGATCTACCTGCGCGGCCAGGTGGGTGAGCGGTTCTGCGTGCGCAACTCCGGCGCGACCGCGGTCGTCGAGGGCGTCGGAGACCACGGCTGCGAGTACATGACGGGCGGCACGGTGGCGATCTTGGGCCCGACCGGCCGCAACTTCGCCGCCGGCATGTCGGGCGGCTACGCCTTCGTGCTGGATCTGGTCGAGGGTCGGGTCAACCACGAGCTGGTCGAGCTGGGGGCGGTGACCGACGAGCACGCCGCCGAGCTGCACGACCTGGTGGCGCGCCATGCCGAGGCGACCGACTCCCCGGTGGCCCGCGGGCTGCTGGCCGACTGGCCCGCGGCACTGGCCCGGTTCACCCTCGTCATGCCGACCGACTATCGCCGCGTCGTCGAGGCGCGCGCGGCCGCGCTGGCCGACGGCCTCACCGAGGACCAAGCGGCGGCCCGGATCATGGAGGTGCTTCATGGCTGACCCGCGCGGGTTCCTCAAGAGCGGGCGCGAGGTGGCGGCTCGCCGGCCGGTCGCGGACCGGGTGCACGACTGGCACGAGGTCTACCCCGGCTCCGCCGGCCGGGCCCTGCTGCCGATCATCGGCACCCAGGCCGGGCGCTGCATGGACTGCGGGATCCCCTTCTGCCACCAGGGCTGCCCGCTCGGCAACCTGATCCCCGAGTGGAACGACCTGGTCTGGCGCGACGATTGGGACGGCGCGATCGAGCGGCTCCACGCCACTAACAACTTTCCGGAATTCACCGGCCGGCTCTGTCCCGCCCCGTGCGAGACGGCCTGTGTGCTCGGGATCAACCAGGACCCCGTCACCATCAAGAACGTCGAGGTCTCGATCATCGACCGGGCCTGGGACTCCCACAACGTCCGCCCCCAGCCGCCGGAGTGGCTGTCGGGCAGGACGGTCGCGGTCGTCGGGTCGGGGCCCGCCGGGCTCGCGGCGGCGCAGCAGCTGACCCGTGCGGGGCACACCGTCGCCGTCTACGAGCGCGCCGACAAGCCCGGGGGGCTGCTGCGCTACGGCATCCCCGAGTTCAAGATGGAGAAGTCCCATCTCGACCGGCGGCTGGACCAGATGCGTCGTGAGGGCACGGTGTTCCGCACGGGGGTCGCGGTGGGCGACACCCTGACCGGCGACCAGCTGCGGGAGCGGTACGACGCCATCGTGCTGGCGCTCGGCTCCACGGTCGCGCGCGACCTGCCGGTGCCGGGCCGCGAGCTGACGGGCATCCACCAGGCGATGGAGTTCCTCCCGCAGGCCAACCGCGTCGCGGTCGGGGAGGAGGTGCCCGAGCAGATCACGGCCACGGGGAAGCACGTCGTGATCATCGGCGGCGGCGACACCGGGGCCGACTGCCTGGGCACGGCGCTGCGCCAGGAGGCCGCCAGCGTCACCCAGCTGGAGATCCTTCCGCACCCGCCCGAGACCCGGCCGGACTCGCAGCCCTGGCCGACCTATCCGATGGTCTTCCGCGTCTCCTCGGCCCACGAGGAGGGCGGCGAGCGGGTCTACTCGGTGTCGACCCAGGCCTTCCTCGGGGACGACGCCGGCGGGGTCCGCGCGCTTCGCCTGGTGGACGTGGCTCTCGAGGACGGGCGCTTCGTGGAGGTCGCCGGGAGCCAGCGGGAGATCCCGGCCGAGCTGGTCCTGCTGGCGATGGGCTTCACCGGGCCGGAGCGGCCCGGCCTGATCGAGCAGCTGGGCGTGGAGCTGGACTCCCGCGGCAACGTCGCCCGGGATGCGGCGTACGCCGCCAGCGTCGAGGGCATCTTCGTCGCGGGGGACGCCGGTCGCGGGCAGTCGCTCATCGTGTGGGCGATTGCGGAGGGCAGGGCGGCGGCCGCCGCCGTCGACCGGTTCCTGACCGGCACGTCCACGCTTCCGGCGCCGATCCCGTCGACCGCACGGCCGCTGGTGGTCTGAGCCGCTTCGCCTGGCGACGGGCGCCGCGCGAGCGTTTGTTGGAACGTTCAAATCCGGCTAGGGTCAGGGGTTGTGTCGAGAGCCAAGATCGTCTGCACCCTCGGCCCGGCCGTGGGATCTGCCGAGAAGGTCCAGGAGCTGGTCGATGCGGGGATGGACGTCGCCCGGCTCAACATGAGCCACGGCTCCTACGCCGACCACGAGCGGGCCTACCAGCTGGTTCGCGCCGCTGCCGACGCCTCTGGCCGGGGGGTGGGGATCTTCGCCGACCTGCAGGGCCCCAAGATCCGGCTGGGGAGGTTCGGGCACGGCCCGGTGACGCTGACCCGGGGCCAGTCCTGGACCATCACCACCCGCACGGTGCCGGGTGACAACGAGGTCGCGGGCACAACGTACGCCGGCCTGCCCGGGGATGTCCGGCCGGGTGACCCGATCCTCATCGACGACGGCAAGGTGCGCCTGGAGGTCGTGGAGGTCGAGGGGCCGGACGTGCACACCCGGGTGCTCGTGGGCGGTCGGGTGAGCAACCACAAGGGCATCAACCTCCCCGGTGTCGCCGTGTCGGTGCCGGCGCTCTCGGCCAAGGACGTCGAGGACCTGCGCTTCGCCCTCGGCCTCGCGGTGGACTTCGTGGCGCTGAGCTTCGTCCGCAGCGCCGACGACGTGGACGACGTGCGACGCGTGATGGACGAGGTGGGCGTGCACATCCCCGTCATCGCCAAGATCGAGAAGCCTCAGGCGCTGGACAACATCGAGGAGATCGTCGACGCCTTCGACGGCGTCATGGTCGCGCGGGGGGACCTCGGTGTGGAGTGCCCGCTCGAGGACGTCCCGGTGCACCAGAAGGTCATCATCGACGTGGCCCGGCGCAACGCGAAGCCAGTCATCGTGGCCACCCAGATGCTGGAGTCGATGATCTCCGCGCCGGCACCCACGCGGGCGGAGGCCTCCGACGTGGCGAACGCCGTCCTCGACGGTGCGGACGCGGTCATGCTGTCGGGTGAGACCAGCGTCGGGAGTACCCCATCGAGACCGTGCAGACGATGGCCCGCATCATCGGGTCGACGGAGCGGCACGGCATCGGGCACATGGCTGAGGTGAGCTGGGAGCCGGTGACCCGTGGCGGGATCATCGCCAAGGCCGCCGCCGAGGTCGCGGAGCGGGTGGGGGCGAAGTACCTCGTGGCCTTCACCTCGACAGGCGACTCGGCGCGACGGCTGGCGCGCTACCGCGGCGGCATCCCGATCCTTGCCTTCACCACCTCCGACACCACGCGGTCGCAGCTGTCTGTGACCTGGGGTGTGGAGACGTTCAAGATGGACGACGTCGAGCACACCGACGAGATGGTGCGCCAGGTCGACGAGGCCCTGCTCGCGATCGGCCGGCTGCTGGAGGGCGACCAGGTCGTGATCATCGCCGGGAGCCCGCCCGGGATCCCGGGGTCGACCAACGCCCTGCGCATCCACCGGATGGGCGACGCCATCAACGAGGTGGCCCCGGCGTACCGGCGGACGACGTGACCGCGCGGACGGGTGCCCCGGGTGGGATTCGAACCCACACTGGACGGTGTTTGAGACCGCTTCCTCTGCCGGTTGGGATACCGGGGCGCGACCCACGACGATACTCGACCGATAGCCTGGCGCCGTGACCGAGGCAGCCGCCTGGCCGAGCCGACCGCGCGACGCGTCGTCATGCCGAGGACGAGGCGCTGATCCGGATGGACCTCGCCGAGATGCTCGCCGAGGAGGGCTACGAAGTCGTCGGCCAGGCGGCCGACGGAGCCGAGGCGGTGCGCCTGGTCACCGAGCTCCGCCCCGACCTGGCCATCCTCGACGTGAAGATGCCCGTGCTGGACGGCATCGCCGCGGCGGAGCGCATTGCGGCGGTGCGGCTCGCCCCCGTGGTCATCCTCACCGCCTTCAGCCAGCGCGACCTGGTCGAGCGGGCTCGGGAGGCGGGGGCCATGGCCTACGTGGTCAAGCCGTTCTCCGCGGGCGACCTGGTGCCGGCCATCGAGATGGCGGTGAGCCGCTACGCCGAGATCGCGGCACTCGAGGCGGAGGTCCACGACCTCACCGAGCGGCTCGAGACCCGCAAGGCCGTCGAGCGGGCCAAGGCTGCGCTGCAGGACCAGCTGGGGCTGACCGAGCCGGAGGCCTTCCGGTGGATCCAGAAGACCGCGATGGACCTGCGCCTGTCCATGCGACAGGTAGCCGATGGGGTGCTCGAACACGGCCCGGGCGCGGCTGCCGGTCCGCGCTAGGCACGCGGCGGAGAGCCGCGGGGACAACGGCGACGGCCCGATACCGGCTAGGTCACAAAATGGCAACGAGGCCGGTCCGGTCTTAGTGGCCTTGACCAATGGCGCTACCTTGTCCCAGACCGGTGGCAGTCGCCGGTGTTCGTCAGCAGTAAGGAACCCGATACTCCATGAAGCACTCGCACACTCTGGCCCGCCTGGGCGCCGTCGCGGCGGTGGCCGCGCTCGCGCTCACCGGTTGCGGCACCACCGAGAGCACCGGTGGCGACACCGGCGGCAGTGACAGCGCCTCGGCTGCCTGCGACCTCAAGATCGGCTACATGGGCCCGCTCACCGGCGACTACGCCAACCTGGGCCAGAACATGCTCGGCGGCGTGAAGGTCGCGCTCGACGAGTACAACACCGAGCACGCCGACTGCCAGGTGACCCTGGAGGAGTACGACTCCCAGGGCGACCCGGAGAAGGCCACCCCGCTGGCGACCCAGGTCGTCCAGGACGACAAGGTCATCGGCCTGGTCGGTCCTTCGTTCTCCGGTGAGACCGAGGCCACCGGCCCGGCGTTCGCCGAGGCCGGCTTGGTGACCGTGTCGCCGTCGGCGACCAACCCGGCGCTGTCGACCAACGGGTGGGACACCTTCCACCGCGTGCTCGGCAACGACGCCGCGCAGGCGCCGGCCGCCGCGCAGTACATCTCCGGCACCGTGGGCTCGACCAAGGTCTTCGTCATCGACGACGCCTCCGAGTACGGCAAGGGCATCGCCGACGGCGTGGCCGACACGCTGGGTGGCTCGGTCATCGACCGTGACACCGTGCAGCAGAAGCAGACCGACTTCTCCGCGACCGTCACCAAGGTGAAGGCCTCCGGCGCCGACGCGGTCTTCTACGGCGGGTACTACCCCGAGGCCGGCCTGATGGCCAAGCAGCTGCGCGCCGCCGGGTGGAAGGGCGCCTTCGTCTCCGGCGACGGCTCGCTCGACCCCGGCTTCGTCGAGGCCGCGGGTGCGAAGGGCGGCGAGGGCGCGGTGCTGACCTGCCCGTGCGCGCCGAACCCGGCGGCCTTCTCCGCGAAGTACAAGGAGCTCAACGGCTCCGACCCGGGCACCTACTCCGCGGAGGCCTACGACGCGGCGAACGTGCTGCTGCAGGGCATCGGTGCGGGCAACGAGGACCGCGCGTCGCTCCTGGACTGGGTCAACAACTACGACGCCGACGGCATCACCAAGCACATCAAGTTCGACTCCGGCGGCGAGGTCTCCACGGTGACCGTCTACGCCTACGTGGTCAAGGGCGGCGTCATCGAGCCGGGCACTCCTATCGAGTGACTTGAGCTCGACTCGCGAGGCGGTCGGTCCGTGACGCCCCGCGGGTGAGGACACTACGCTGCGGTCGGGGGTGGCTCGCCATCCCCGACCGCAGCGTCGTCGCGGACAGCTGAGAAGCCCACCCGAGGAGTGCCCGTGCCACTTGCCCAGCTCGCCATGCCGAACTTCGGGCTGCTGTTCGACAACTTCGGCTCGTTCACCGTGAGCGGCATCGCCGTGGGCTCGGTGTACGCGCTGGTCGCGCTCGGCTACACGATGGTGTACGGCGTGCTGCAGCTGATCAACTTCGCGCACTCCGAGGTGTTCATGTACGGCACCTTCGCCGTGGTGTTCACCGTGCACCTGCTGGGCGGCACGGCCGACGCGAGCGTGGGAACGATGGTGTGGATGCTGGCCGTCGCGCTCGTCGTGGCGATGCTCACCTCCGCCGGGGTGGCCCTGCTGCTCGAACGGTTCGCCTACCGGCCGCTCATCAAGCGCGACGCCCCCAAGCTGGTGGCGCTCATCTCGGCGATCGGCGCGTCGTTCATGCTGGCCGAGGCGATGGGCCTGCGGAACAAGATCATGGGGCTGTTCGGTCTCGACGACAACCTCTCCTACTACGTGACCCGGGCCCGCGACGCCAAGAGCGTCGCCTTCGAGGTGCCGCAGAAGACGCTGTTCAACCTCGCTGGCTACGGCGTCACCTCGATCGACGTGCTGGTGATCGCGTCGGCGATCTTGATGATGGTCTTCCTCGACCAGTACGTCCGGAGGTCGCGGATGGGTCGCGGCATCCGCGCGGTGGCGCAGGACCCGGAGTCGGCGGCGCTGATGGGTGTCAACTCGACCCGCGTGGTCCAGGTGACCTTCCTGCTCGGCGGGTTGATGGCGGGTGTGGCCGCCACGCTGTACATGATCCGGATCGGCACGACGAAGTTCGACGCGGGCTTCATCCTGGGTGTCAAGGCGTTCACCGCCGCGGTCATGGGCGGGATCGGCAACCTGCGCGGCGCGCTGCTCGGCGGGATCGTCCTCGGCGTCGCCGAGAACTGGGGCTCGGCGCTCTTCGGCACCCAGTGGAAGGACGTCGTGGCGTTCGTGCTGCTGGTGTTCATTCTGCTCTTCAGACCGTCCGGCCTGCTGGGCGAGGCCCTCGGGAAGGCGCGCGCATGAGCAACCAGATGCCCTCCGTCGAGGACAACGCGGACCGCCTCTCCCCGGTCGGTGGTGGAGGCCCGTCGGCACCGGTGCCCTTCCGGGCGCGGCTGCGCGCGTGGGGAGCCCGGATCCGCGCGCTGCCCAAGCCGGCCAAGGTGACCCTGCTCGTGCTGGCCGCCCTGCTGGCTTACGCCCTGCCGATCCTCAACCCGCCCCTCATCTCCACGCCGAAGACCGACTTCGGCGGCGTGCTGTTCATCGTGTCGGTCTACGTCCTGGTCGCGCTCGGCCTCAACGTCGTCGTCGGGTACGCCGGGCTGCTCGACCTCGGCTACGTGGGGTTCTACGCGATCGGCGCCTACGTCGTGGCCGTGCTCACCTCCCAGCACGCCAGCTGGCCCTGGCTCGCGACCATCCCGGTGGCGGTGGTGGTGACGATGCTGTCCGGCGTGGTTCTCGGCGCCCCGACGCTGCGGGTGCGCGGCGACTATCTCGCGATCGTGACCCTGGGCTTCGGTGAGATCATCCGGCTGACCGCGATCAACCTCGAGTGGCTCGGCGCCGCGCGCGGCATCCCCAAGGTCGGCAAGCCGCCCTCGATCGAGGGCGAGGTCGTGGGCGGTGTTCCCCAGGGCCTCTTCCAGGTCCCCCGTCTGGACTGGTCGACCGGCGTCCCGCTGCTGGACACGGCCCACCAGAGCAAGTTCCTCGTCTTCGGGGTCATCGACATCGTGCCCTACTACTGGCTCGCGCTGACCGTGATCATCCTGGTCCTCGTCGCTGACACGCTCATCAAGAACAGTCGGGTGGGCCGCTCGTGGGAGGCCACTCGGGAGGACGAGGACGCCGCCGAGCTGATGGGCGTCCCGACGTTCAAGTTCAAGCTGCTCGCGTTCATGATGGGCGCCTTCGTGGGTGGCCTCGCGGGCTCGCTGTTCGCCGGCCGGCAGGGCTTCGTGTCGCCCCAGTCCTTCCCGCTGCTGCTGTCGATCCTGTTCATCGCGGCCGTCGTGGTCGGCGGTCAGGGCAACAGGTGGGGCGCCATCGTCGGCGCGGTGATCGTGGGCTACCTGCCCGAGCGGTTCCGTGGCTTCGAGGAGTGGCGGGTGCTGGTCTTCGGCCTCGCCCTGATGGTCCTGGCGATCTACCGGCCGCAGGGCATCCTGCCGCCACGAAGGCGGGCGCAGGCACGCACGCTGAGCCGGGAGCTGGACCAGCTCGAGGGTGAGGAGGCCGCCGGTGTCTGAGCAGACCATCACCCGCGAGCCCGCCCAGCCGGCATCCGGCTCCGACGAGGTCGTGTTGGAGCTCGAGCACGTCACGCTCAACTTCGGCGGACTCACGGCGCTCGACGACGTCAGCTTCGCCATCAAGAAGGGCGAGATCCTCGGGCTGATCGGCCCCAACGGCGCCGGCAAGACCACCTGCTTCAACGTGATGACAGGTGTCTACCGGCCCACGAGCGGGGAGGTCCGCTTCCTCGGCAGGTCGCTGCTGCGCAAGAAGCGCTACCAGATCACCCACCTCGGCATCGCCCGCACGTTCCAGAACATCCGGCTGTTCAAGTCGATGACGGCCCTGGAGAACGTCCTGGTCGGTGCCGACGCCCACCACAAGTCCGGCGTGATCTCGGCGCTGTTCCGCCTACCGCGGCACCGCCGGGAGGAGGCCGAGGGGCACCAGCGCGCGATGGAGCTCCTCACGTTCATGGGGCTGCAGAACAAGGCCGACGAGCTGGCGGCCAACCTGTCCTACGGCGACCAGCGGCGCCTCGAGATCGCCCGGGCGATGGCCACCAACCCGAAGCTGCTGTGTCTGGACGAGCCGGCCGCGGGCTTCAACCCGCAGGAGAAGGCCACGCTGATGGAGCTGATCCGGCGGGTCCGCGACCAGGGCTACACGGTGCTCCTCATCGAGCACGACCTGCGGCTGGTGATGGGGGTGACCGACCGGATCGTGGTGCTGGAGTTCGGCAAGAAGATCGCCGAGGGCGCGCCGGCCGACATCCGTGACAACCCGGAGTTCATCGCGGCGTACCTCGGTGTTGAGGAGGACGAGCAGGATGCTTCTTGAGGTCGAAGGCCTCTGCGTCAACTACGGCAACATCGAGGCCATCCGCGACATCTCCTTCGGCGTGGCGGAGGGGTCGATCACCACGCTCATCGGCGCCAACGGCGCCGGCAAGAGCACCACGCTCAAGACGATCTCCGGGCTGCGCAAGGTGCGCGCAGGCAAGATCATGTTCGACGGCGCCGACATCACCGCACTGGCGCCGTTCGAGCGGGTGCAGATGGGCATCAGCCAGTCGCCCGAGGGTCGAGGCGTCTTCGTCGGCATGACCGTGCGGGAGAACCTCGACATGGGAGCCTTCGCCCGCAAGGACCGCAAGACCAAGGCCTACCAGGACGACCTGGACCGGGTGCTCGATCTCTTCCCGAGGCTCGCGGAGCGGATCAACCAGGTGGCCGGCACGATGTCGGGTGGCGAGCAGCAGATGCTGGCCATCGGGCGTGCCCTGATGGCGCGCCCGAGGCTGATCCTGCTCGACGAGCCGTCCATGGGCCTGGCGCCCAAGCTGATCCAGGCGATCTTCTCGATCATCGACGAGATCAACCAGCAGGGCACCACGGTGCTGCTCGTCGAGCAGAACGCCGCGCAGGCCCTCAAGCGCGCTGACAACGCGCACATCCTGGAGACCGGCGAGATCGTCCGCTCGGGCACCGGCGAGGAGCTCGCCGGGGACGACTCGGTGAAGGCCGCCTACCTCGGCGGGGACGTCTGAGGCGCTCGGGGACCAGCGGCGGTAGGCTCTGCTCACACCGCCGATCGGGGGAGCGGTCCACCGACTCCCTCACCCGAGAGGCGATCACCGATGCGTTCCTCGCTGGTGCTGCGGCCCGCGACTGCCGCGGATGCGGAGCAGCTGGCGCTGCTCTGGGTCGACATCATGCGGCGCGCCGAGCACGCCGAGCAGGTGGCTGACATCCATCGCCTCCTCGACGAGGCCGCGCTCGACCCCCAGCTGCGCCTCGTCGTCGCCGAGTACGACGGCGTCGTCGCCGGCGCCGTGGCGCTGCGGATCGCGACGGCGACGGTGGTCAACCTGGAGCCCGTGGTGCAGGCCGTGTCGCCGCACGTGTTCCCTCACTTCCGCGGCCACGGGATTGGCACCGCCCTGGTGGAGGCCGCCGTGTCGTTCGCGGAGGAGCGCGACATCGGGCATGTGGGGAGCGGCGCACTGTCGTCCTCGCGGGAGGCGAACCGGTTCCTAGCCCGGCTGGGTCTGGGCCCGGTCGCCGACATGCGGGTCGCGCCGACCCACGTCGTCCGCGCCAAGCTCCAGTCGATCGGCGGCACGCGTCGCGGCGACCGGCGCCAGCTCTCCCAGGTCCTGGCGGCGCGGCGACGCAGTCGCCGCCGCGAGCCGGAGACCGCCGGGTAGGCCCGGTCCGCCGACTCGGCGGGCGGGTGGCGGGCACCTAGGATGAGGCACATGGAACGCCTCCTGGTCACCGGCGGTGCCGGCTTCATCGGCTCCAGCTTCGTCCGGTACGCCGTCGGCCAGGGCGTCGACGTGACGGTCCTGGACAAGCTGACTTACGCCGCCAGCCCCGAGGCGCTGCACGACCTCCCCGAGGTGCGACTGGAGGTGGGCGACGTCGCCGACGCCGCGCTCGTCGACCGGCTCGTCGCCACGCACGACACCGTCGTCCACTTCGCGGCCGAGTCGCACAACGACAACTCGCTGCGCGACCCGAGCCCGTTCGTGCAGACCAACATCGTCGGCACCTTCACGCTGCTGGAGGCCGTGCGCCGGCACGACGCCAGGCTGCACCACATCTCGACCGACGAGGTCTACGGCGACCTGCCGCTGGAGGGTGGCGAGAAGTTCACCGAAGCCTCGGCGTACCGGCCGAGCGCGCCGTACTCCGCCTCCAAGGCGGCCGCCGACCACCTCGTGCGCGCCTGGGTGCGCTCCTACGACGTCGCCGCGACGCTGTCCAACTGCTCGAACAACTTCGGGCCCTGGCAGCACATCGAGAAGTTCATCCCGCGGCAGATCTCAAACGTGCTGGTCGGGCGGCGACCCCGGGTCTACGGCACCGGCCGTCAGGTCCGCGACTGGATCCACGTCGACGACCACAGCAGCGCCGTGTGGACCATCCTCGAGCGCGGCACCCTCGGCGAGACCTACCTCGTGGGGGTCGAGAACGAGTGGTCCAACCTGGAGGTCGTGCAGGCGATCCTGCGCCACCTCGGCCGGCCTCACGACGAGCTGGACTTCGTGGCCGACCGACCCGGACACGACCAGCGCTACGCGATCGACCCGACGAGGCTGCGGGAGGAGCTGGGCTGGCGGCCGGCGAACACCGACTTCGACGAGCGGCTCGAGCAGACGATCGGGTGGTACCGCGACCACGGGGACTGGTGGTCGGGCGACAAGGACGCCGTCGAGGCGGCGTACGCCGTCCACGGGCAGTAGCCGGCCGGGCCGCGTCCGGCGAGCGCGGGGCGGCCCCCGGTGTGTCAGGGTGGGCCCATGCGCGGCATCGTCCTGGCGGGCGGCACGGGGACCCGCCTCCACCCGATCACGCTCGGCATCAGCAAGCAGCTGGTGCCGGTCTATGACAAGCCGATGATCTACTACCCGCTGTCCACGCTGATGCTGGCCGGCATCCGGGAGATCCTGGTCATCACCACGCCGCACGAGGCCGAGCAGTTCCGACGGCTGCTCGGTGACGGCGGCCAGTTCGGCATCGAGATCTCCTGGGCGGTGCAGCCCGAGCCGGGCGGGCTCGCGGAGGCGTTCCTCATCGGCGCCGGGCACGTCGCGGGGCAGCACTCGGCCCTCATCCTGGGCGACAACATCTTCTACGGGTCCGGGCTGGGGCTCGCGCTACGCAGGTTCCGCGAGGTCGACGGTGCGGCCATCTTCGGCTACCGGGTGGCCGATCCGCGGGCCTATGGCGTGGTCGAGATCGATGCGGGCGGCAAGGCGGTCTCGCTGGAGGAGAAGCCCGAGCGCCCGCGCAGCGCGTACGCCGTGCCCGGTCTCTACTTCTACGACGACCGGGCCGTCGAGCTGGTCCGCGACCTGCCTCGCTCCGCGCGCGGAGAGCTGGAGATCACCGACCTCAACCGGCGCTACCTGGAGGAGGGTCGGCTGCATGCCGAGCTGCTCCCGCGCGGCACCGCCTGGCTGGACACCGGGACGTTCGAGTCGCTGAACGACGCGAGCAACTTCGTGCGCACGATCGAGAGTCGGCAGGGCTTCAAGATCGGTGCCCCGGAGGAGGTGGCCTGGCGGATGGGGTGGCTGACCGACGACGAGCTCGCCGAGCGGGCCGAGGCTCTGCTCAAGAGCGGCTACGGCGGCTACCTGATGGATCTGGTGGCGAGCCGGGGCCGCTGAGCCCGGTCAGCCGCCGACGCTGTCGGCGGGGACGAGCGCGCAGGTGATGCGCGCCGTACACACCCGGCGGTCCCGCTCGTCGGTGACCACCACCTCGTAGCTCGCCATCCGTCGCCCGAGATGGATCGCCGTGGCCGTCCCGGTCACCACGCCGTCCCGGACGGCCCGGTGGTGGGTGGCGTTGATGTCGACGCCGACCGACAGCCGGTCCGGCCAGCCGTGCAGCGCGGAGCCGACCGACCCGAGCGTCTCGGCCAGCACTACCGACGCCCCGCCGTGGAGCAGGCCGTAGGGCTGGGTGTTGCCCTGCACCGGCATGGTGGCCACCACCCGCTCGGGTCCGATCTCGACCAGCTCGATGCCCATCGTGGCGTTCAGGGCGCCCATGCCCTGCGGCAGGTGGCTGAGGAACTCCTCGACGGTCGGGGCGGGCGGGGTGTCAGCGTCCATGTGCCGATTCTGGCAGCCGGCGGACGCGTGGGGCGGGGGGTGGGGACGGATAGAGTCACGACGTGCCCGAGCCTCGCGACGCCGCCGACACCAGCACGCCCCGCCTGCTCCTCCTCGACGGCCACTCGCTGGCCTACCGCGCGTTCTTCGCCCTGCCGGTGGAGAACTTCTCCACCACGACGGGCCAGCACACCAACGCCGTCTACGGCTTCACCTCCATGCTCATCAACGTGCTGCGCGACGAGGAGCCGACCCATGTCGCCGTGGCGTTCGACAAGTCGCGACAGACCTTCCGCGTCGAGCAGTACGCCGAGTACAAGGCCGGCCGCAGCAAGACGCCGGTCGAGTTCAGCAGCCAGCTGCCGCTGATCCAGGAGGTGCTCGACGCGCTGCGCATCCGCCACCTGGAGAAGGAGGGCTACGAGGCCGACGACATCATCGGCACCCTGGCGACCCAGGCGCGCGAGGCGGGCATGGACGTGCTCATCCTCACCGGCGACCGCGACTCGCTGCAGCTGGTCTCCGACACCGTCACCGTGCTCTACCCGATGCGCGGGGTCTCCGAGCTCGCCCGGATGACCCCGGCAGCCGTCGAGGAGCGCTACGGCGTCTCCCCGGCTCGCTACCCCGAGCTGGCGGCGCTGGTGGGGGAGTCCTCCGACAACCTCCCCGGGGTGCCGCTGGTGGGGCCGGGCGTCGCGGCGAAGTGGCTCACGGAGTACGACGGCCTCGACAACCTGATCACCCACGCCGACCAGCTGACGGGCAAGCGTGGCGACAACCTCCGCGCCCATCTGGCCGACGTGATCCGCAACCGCAGTCTCAACGCGTTGGTGTGCGACCTCGACCTCGAGCTCGGCCCCGACGACCTGGCCCGCCAGCCGTGGGACCGGCAGGAGGTGCACACGCTGTTCGACGGGCTGGAGTTCCGGGTGCTCCGCGACCGGCTCTTCGAGACGCTGGAGTCGGAGGAGGAGATCGACGACAGCGGCTTCGCCCTGGAGGCGTCGCGGCTGGCCCCGGGGGAGCTGGCCGGCTGGCTGACCGGCCACGCGAGGAGGCCCGAGGGACGCACCGGCGTGGCCGTCCAGGGCCAGTGGCGCGCCGGCACGGGCGAGGTCTGGTCGGTCGCGCTCGCGGCCGAGGACGGCGCCGCGGCCTGGTTCGACGCCAGCGAGGTGACACCCGACGACGACTCCGCGCTGGCGGCGTGGCTGGCCGACGAGGGTGCCGCCAAGGTGCTCCACGACGCCAAGGGGCCGATGCTCGCGCTGGCGGCGCGCGGCTGGCGGCTGGCGGGGCTGGTCAGCGACACGGCGCTGGCGGCGTACCTCGTCCGGCCCGACCAGCGCTCCTACGACCTGGCGGACCTCACGCTGCGCTACCTCCGGCGCGAGCTGAAGCAGGAGACCGACGACGCCGACCAGGGGCAGCTCGCGTTCGACACCGGCGCCGAGACCGGCGCGGCGGACGCGGCGATGCTGCAGGCGCGCGCCGTCCTCGACCTGGCCGAGGCGCTCGACGCCGAGGTCGAGGAGCGGGGCGGCAGCCGGCTGCTGGCCGAGGTCGAGCTCCCGCTGGTGCACCTGCTCGCCCGGATGGAGCAGGTCGGGGTCGCGGTCGACGTCGACCGGCTCGAGGCCCTCGAGCAGCACTTTGCCACCGAGGTGCGGCAGGCAGCCGACGACGCCTACGCCGTGATCGGCAAGGAGATCAACCTCGGCTCGCCCAAGCAGCTCCAGGTGGTGCTCTTCGACGAGCTGGGCATGCCGAAGACCAAGCGCACCAAGACCGGCTACACCACCGACGCCGACGCCCTGCAGAGCCTGTTCGAGAAGACCGAGCACCCGTTCCTGCTGCACCTGCTGCGTCACCGCGACGTGATCCGGCTGCGGCAGACGATCGAGGGGCTGCTCAAGACCGTGCAGCCCGACGGCCGGATCCACACGACGTTCAACCAGATCATCGCGGCGACCGGCCGGCTCTCCTCCACCGACCCGAACCTCCAGAACATCCCCATCCGCACCGAGGAGGGCCGCCAGATCCGTGAGGCGTTCGTCGTGGGGCCGGGCTACGACGCGCTGATGACCGCCGACTACAGCCAGATCGAGATGCGCATCATGGCGCATCTGTCGGAGGACGCGGAGCTGATCGCCGCCTTCCGCTCCGGTCAGGACTTCCACTCGATCACGGCCTCGCGGGTCTTCGGCGTGGATCCCGGCGACGTCACGCCGGGGCAGCGGGCGAAGATCAAGGCGATGAACTACGGGCTCGCCTACGGGCTGTCGGCGTACGGTCTGTCGCAGCAGCTGCGGATCGAGCCGGGCGAGGCCCGCGAGCTGATGGACGAGTACTTCCAGACCTTCGGGGGTGCGCGACTACCTGCGCGGGGTCGTCGACGAGGCGCGGCGCGACGGGTTCACCGAGACCATCCTCGGGCGGCGCCGCTACCTGCCCGACCTCACCAGCGACAACCGGCAGCGACGTGAGATGGCCGAGCGGATGGCGCTCAACGCGCCGATCCAGGGTCCGCGGCCGACCTCGTCAAGGTCGCGATGCTGCGCGTGGACGAGGAGCTGGCGACGGCCGGGCTGGGGTCCCGGATGCTGCTGCAGGTGCACGACGAGCTCGTCTTCGAGGTCGGCCCGGGCGAGGCAACCGGCCTGGAGGAGATCGTCCGGCGCGCCATGGGCGGCGCGGCCGAGCTCACCGTGCCTCTCGACGTCTCGGTGGGCACCGGCGCGAGCTGGCACGAGGCCGCCCACTAGGGCGGCGTCGCGGGGCCGGCCACGAGGGTCGGTCAGGGTTGGGTCACGGTTCGATCACAGTGTCGGAAATGGCTGTGGACAAGCCGCCGTCCGACCTTCTGATGTCGGTGGTGGGTGGTTGGCTGTGGGGAATGAGCAGCCCGGTGACACGACACCGACCGACCCCAGTCCCGGGGTCGGGGACGAGTGTGCTCGACGGTGCCCGGGAGGCAAGGCGCGCCGAGCAGGAGGCGGCGGCGCGGATCCTGCAGGCTGCCGTGGAGTGGGCGGCGCTGCACGAGCCGACCGGCGGGCGGGAGGCGTCGTACTGGTGGGAGGCCGGCCGCGCCGTGCCGTTGGCCGGGGAGGGTGCCCCGGAGGTGAGTGAGTGGGCGGTGGCTGAGTTCGCGGCCGCGATCGGCGTCTCCACGGACGCCGGCCGGGCGCTGGTCGGGCAGGCCCTGGAGCTCGCCTGGCGACTGCCGCGGCTGTGGGCCCAGGTGGGCGCCGGTCGGGTCCCGGCCTGGCGAGCCCGCCGGGTCGCGGAGCAGACCATGGCGCTCACACCGGAGGCGGCGGCGTTCGTCGACGCCCACGTGGTCGCGGTGGCCGGGAAGGTCGGCCCGGTCCAGCTCGATCGGCTGGTCACCGAGGCCACCCGGAGATTCATGCCGCAGACGCTGCCCGTCGACGCCTACGACTGCCCCGACCGGCGCCGGGTGGAGATCGACACCGACCAGGTGTCCTTCGACGGCACCGTGACCCTGCGTGGCGAGGTCGATCTGCTGGACGCGCTGCACCTGGACCAGGCCCTGACCCACACCGCGGACCAGCTCGCCTTGGCCGGCTCCCCCGAGTCGCTGGACGCCCGCCGGGCGCGTGCGCTCGGCGAGCTCGCCCGCCACCAGCTCGCCCTCACCCTCGACCCCACCGAGCCCGACCACGCGACCGGGCAGCCACCGCCGGCCGCGTCCCGCACGGTCACGCTGTACCTTCACCTGTCCGAGGTCGCGCTCACCGCGGGTGGGGTGGGCCGCTGTGAGAACACCCGCACCCCGGTCAACGCCGACTCCATCCGCGCCTGGTGTGGGCGCCCGGACGCCGACGTGGTCGTGAAGCCGGTGATCGACCTGCACGACCAGGTCCGGGTGGACGCCTATGAGATCCCGGACCGGATTCGGGAGCGGGTGGCACTGCGCGACGTGAGGCGAGTTCTGGGAGTGACGCAACACCTCTCTTGAGGAGTTGCGATGAGGAAGTTCGCCAAGCCCGACCTGCCGCGTGAACACGAGCGTCGGTTCTGGCAGGGAATCCGCGCCGGTTTGAGCGTTGATGAGGCGGCGGCCTCGGCCGGCGCGTCGTGGAGCTGGGGACGCAGGATCTTCGTCAGATTTGGCGGGGTGAACCCCACCAAGCCCACCGAGCCATCCGGGCACCGCTATCTGCGTTTCGAGGAACGCGAAGAGATCATGCGGTTGCAGGCCAGCGGCCTCGGCGTTCGTGCCATTGCTCGCGAGATCGATCGCAATCCGTCCACGGTCAGCCGTGAGCTTCGGCGAGCCGTCGGGGTGCGCGGGTACCGGGCAGGATGGCTCAGACACACGCCGACAGGGGCCGGCGTGGACCACGCGGCGCAAAGCTCGCGACCAACCTCCGGCTCCGGCGGGAGGTCCAGGAGCGGCTCGAGCGACGCGACAGCCCGGAGCAGATCGCTGGCAGACTCAGGGTCGACTTCCCCGACGAACCGGAGATGTGGGTGTCGGCCGAGACGATCTACCAATCGCTGTACGTCCAGGCCCGCGGTGGGCTGAAGCGCGAGCTGACCGCCTACCTGCGTACGGGCCGGTCGATGCGCAAGCCCCGCCGCACCCCCGGGCACCGGCGCACTCGGATCCCGGACATGGTGATGATCAGCGACCGTCCTGCTGAGATCGAGGACCGGGCCGTGCCGGGGCACTGGGAAGGCGACCTGATCATGGGGTCGAAGGCTTCCGACAGCTCGGTCGGGACGCTGGTCGAGCGGACCACTGGGTTCGTGATGTTGCTGCATCTGCCCGATGGGCACGGCACCCTCGCGGTCCAAGAGGCTGTCGTGGCGAAGATGCTGACCCTGGACGAGCACCTACGTCGATCGCTGACCTGGGATCAGGGCCGGGAGATGACCAACCATCGCGAGATCACCCAGGCCATCGGCCTGGACATCTACTTCTGCGATCCGCACTCGCCGTGGCAGCGCGGCACGAACGAGAACACCAACGGGTTGCTGCGCCAGTACCTACCCAAGGGCAGTGACCTGTCGTTCTACGGCCCCGGCATGCTCGACAACATCGCCGCCGAACTGAACTCACGGCCCCGCAAGCGGCACGGCTTCCGCACGCCGGCCGAGATGCTCGCGGAGATACTGGCCAAGTCCGCCACCGAACACGGTGTTGCATGACTACCTAGATTCCGCCTGACGTGCGCGTTCCCCTGGTGCACCCGCCCGGCCGCGAGTGCGACACCGACCACGTGGTGCCCTTGACCACGCCGACCCCGCCCGGGGTGGGCCGACCTGCACCAGGGGGCTCGCCCTGCTGTGTCGACATCACCACCGGCTCAAGACCCACACCCCGTGGGCCTACGTCGTCGTCGAGCCCGGCGTCTACCTCTGGACGAGCCCGCACGGCCTGACGTTCCTGCGCGACCACACCGGCACCACCGAGGTGACTCCCGGTCAGCCCTCGCCAGCGTGGGGACGCGCCCGTCCACCGGTCCCCAGCCCGGCCGCCTGCCAGACAGGTAGCCACCCGCGCCACACCCCGCCGAGCCTTCGACCGGCGGGGGCTTCGGCGTACCTCGGTCAGCCCACGGGTCGCACGACCTTGCCGAGACCAGTGCGGACTTCACGTGGGCCTTGGGGAACGATGCGTGACCGAGCGCAAAGGCGCTCGTCGCCGGCGATTGACTGACACACTCGGACCCATGACCGCGGGGGATCCGGGAGCGCCGCCGGGCTGGTATCCGCAAAGCTCTACGAGCGGGCAGTTGCGATGGTGGGACGGCGTGCAATGGACCGACCATGTCCCGGAAGCCCCGTCACAGCCTGCGTGGCACCGGTTCGAGTTCGACCCTTCGCGTCTGCGTTGGATGGGGGTCTGCGTTGCGATAAGTGTCGGTGCTGGGCTGGTCGGGAGCACCGGGGTGGCTCTGGCCGCCCTGATCCGCGAGAAGCCCGTCGACGTGCCCGTCGTACTGATCGGCCTGGCGTTCCTGGTGCTCATGGTCGGGCAGTTGTGGGCGATTCTCGTCATCCTTCTTGGCGGGGCGTCCGCGGGCGTCCGTCTGCTCCGGACCAAGGAGTGGCCACAGATCACCCTGCGTGGCGTCTTCACAATCCTGGGCGGATGGATCTCGGTGGCGCTCGTCGGCCTCGCCTTCAGCGGTTGGCTGTTGGCGATGACAACCGCGTTCGCGCCAGGTGGCCTCGCGCAGGGCAACCCGGACGGGAGCCGACCGGGGTGCTCCTACGCCCTGAACAACCACGGCGAGGTGACGTGCGTCTCCCAGCAGGAGTACGAGCAAGTGGGAGCGTCGGGGCAGCAATTCGGGGCCGGAGTCCTTATCTCGCTCTATGCCTTCCAGTCGGCGGTGACTCTTGCTGCTCTCCGTGTGAAGCGCGCTCCCAGGTCCTAGCGTCGTGGCTGTCCGGCCGCGCGGCGTGACTGCCTGACGGGCATCCGGATCTCCCGCAAGCACGGTGACTCCACCGACCACCTGGGCTGCTGGTCATGGTCGTCCGTGGCAGCCGCGCGCGGTGGAGGAATCAGGGGCCGGAGGTGTGGCCGGCGGTCTCGGTCGGCTCGACGGCCGACAGCCGGAAGTAGCTAAGCCCGGTGAGGACGACGAGCAGGCCCAGGTCGATGGCGACGACCAGACCGACCAGGTGGTCGATGGTGTGCACCATGAGGGCCAGCGCCACCAGCGCCGCGAACGCGGCCCACACCAGGTAGGTGGACTTCTGGCCTTGGCGGGCCAGCACGGAGTAGATCAGCAGCTGCAGCATCGACAGCACGGTCCCCAGAACGGCGAAGACCCACAGCCTGGTCTGGACGTCGGCGTACTCCGGCCCGCCGACGATCGTGAGCGCGATCGCCGAGAGGACGGCGGCGCCCACCGTCGCGGCGACCCCCATCACGAGGACCAGCCCCAGGCTTCGCGTGAGCGCCTGACGACGCTGACCGACCGTCGACATCGAGGGGAACGCCACCACGACGACGAACTGGGGGAGGAAGAGCACGGCCTTGGCGAGGATCAGCCCGGCCGCGTACAAGCCGGCAGCATGCTCGTCCAAGACGTTGCGGGCGAGCACGATGTCGGCGTTCGAGAGCGCGAAGAAGGCGAACAGCGCCTGGGAGTTGTGGATCGCCTCCCGCACCATGCCCCGCACCTCGTGGGTGTCGCTCACCAGACCGGGCTCGCGCTCCTGCCGCAGCGCCCACCAGCCGACGAGGGCCGGGGCGAAGGCGGCCAGCGTCACGGCGAGCATGGCGCTCCACTCCGAGGAGCGCCACAGCATCATGACCGTCCCGAGCACCACGCGCGGCACGCCCACGGCCAGGTAGACCGCGGACAGCGCCAGCCAGCGTCGCTCGCCCTGCAGGATCCCCGCCTGGCCACCCATCACCGTCCAGGGGACGGCGGTGACGGCGACCAGCGCCGCCGTCGGCAGGCTGTCCAGGCGGAGCACCAGGTTGAGCAGCGGGGCGAGCAGGAGGAGAACGGCGCCCAGCCCGAGCGCGGCCCGGTAGGTGAGGAACATGATGGAGCGCTCGATCTGGCCGACGTGCCCCGGGTCCGCCGAGATGCGCCGCGCCGCGGTGGCCTGCAGCCCGAGCTGGAGCACCCCGATGACCAGCAGCGTGGCCATCAGGCCGGCCAGGGCGCCGTAGTCGCGCGGCCCCAGGATCCGGGCCGCGATCATGGTGAACCCATAGGTCGAGACGTTCATGACGCCCATCGCCACGGCGATGCCGAGCCCGCCACGCAGGACGGTGCGCAGCGAGCGGCGAGGGGAGGTCACAGCGCAGAGCCTAGAGGCACACCCGTGGTGCAGGGCGGCGCCGGGGCGGCACCCTAGACTCTGCCCGGTGAGCACGTCCTGGGCCCTGGTGCGCTTGCTGCGCCCCAAGCAGTGGGCCAAGAACCTGCTCGTCCTCGCGGCGCCGTTCGCCGCCGGGTCGCTCCTGGAGCCCGCCGTCGCGGGCTCGACCGGGGTGGCGTTCGTCTCCTTCTGCCTGGCGTCGTCGGCCGTCTACTGCCTCAACGACGTCGCCGACCGCGAGGCCGACCGGCTGCACCCCACGAAGCGGCTCAGGCCGGTCGCGTCCGGCGAGCTGTCGGAGCGCACCGCCACGGGCGCCGGTGTCGTGCTCGCCGTGCTCGCGCTGGCGCTCGCCGCGCTGGCGAGCTGGGCCCTGGTGGCCGTCCTGGCGGCCTACCTCGTGCTCCAGGCGGGGTACGCCGGCTGGCTCAAGCACGAGCCCGTGCTCGATATCGTGGCGATCACCGTGGGCTTCCTGCTGCGGGCCGTGGCCGGCGGTCTGGCCGCGCACCTGCCGATCTCCCAGTGGTTCCTCCTGGTCGCCGGGTTCGGCTCGCTGTTCATGGTGAGCGGCAAGCGCTACTCCGAGCTGCACACCCTGGGCAGCGAGGCCGGCACCCGCCGCTCACTCGTGCGCTACACGCCCACCTACCTCCGCTTCGTCTGGAGCATGGCGGCGGCCGTCACCGCGATGGCCTACAGCCTGTGGGCCTTCGAGATCGGCGGTGGCACAAGCGTGCCGTGGCACACGATCTCCATCGCCCCCTTCGTGATCGGCCTGCTGCGCTACGCCGTCGACATCGACGCGGGCACCGCCGCGGAGCCGGAGGACATCGTCTTCGCCGACCGGACCCTGCAGGCCATCGGCCTGCTCTGGGTGCTCACTCTGGCCCTGGGGGTGCTCGGTGTCTAACGACTCGACCCGGCTGATCACCGGCTGGGGGAGGACTGCGCCCACGGCGGCGACCGTGGTGCGCGCCGACCCCGAGCAGGTGGCGAGCGTCGTCGCGGCCGCCGGTCCCCGTGGTCTCATCGCCCGCGGGCTCGGCCGCTCGTACGGCGACCCTGCCCAGAATGCGGGCGGCACCGTGCTAGACCCGCTGCCTGGCGCGATCTGGGTGGACGCCGAGCGAGGGCTCGCCCGGACCTCGGCAGGGACCTCCCTGCACGGGCTGATCTGCGCGGCGATCCCGCAGGGCTACTTCGTGCCCGTCACGCCGGGCACCCGGTTCGTGACGGTCGGCGGCGCGATCGCCGCGGACGTCCACGGCAAGAACCACCACCACGTCGGCAGCGTGGGCTCGCACGTCGTGGAGCTGGACCTGGTCACGGCCGACGGGGCCACCCGCACCCTCGGCCCGAACCGCGACCCGGAGCTGTTCTGGGCCACCGTCGGGGGCATGGGCCTGACCGGGGTCATTACGAGCGTGCTGCTGCGGCTGCGCCCGTGGAGACGGGGTACCTCACCGTCGACACCGAGCGGCTCCCCGACCTCGACGCGGTGATGGCCCGCATCGTCGAGACCGACGCGGACACCTCCTACTCCGTCGCCTGGATCGACACCGCGGCCCGGGGCGGCTCGATGGGCCGGTCGGTCCTCACCCGCGGGGAGCACGCCCGGCGCTCCGACCTTTCGGGGCGGCCGCGCGCCACCCCCAGGTCCTGCCCGGTGAGCCGCGGCTCGCTGCGCCACCGGTCGTCCCGCCCCGGCTGGTGTCCGGGCCGACGGTCCGGGCGTTCAACGAGCTGTGGTACCGCAAGGCGCCGCGGCGACGCACCGCAGAGCTGCAGACGGTGGGCGCCTTCTTCCACCCGCTGGACGGCGTCCGCGACTGGAACCGGCTCTACGGCCGGGCCGGGCTGGTGCAGTACCAGTTCGTCCTGCCTGATCCCGAGGGCGGCCGGCTGGCCCGGGTGATCGAGGCGATCGCGACCTCTGCCCACCCGTCCTTCCTGGCGGTGCTCAAGCGGTTCGGCCCGGGGAACGCTGGGCCGCTCTCCTTCCCGACCGCGGGCTGGACCCTGGCGGTCGACTTCCCCGCCGCGCCCGGGCTGGCCCAGCTGCTGGCCCGGCTGGACGCCGAGGTCGTCGAGGGAGGAGGACGGCTCTACCTGGCCAAGGACGCCCGGTCGACGCCGACGCTGCTGGCGGCGACCTACCCGGGGCTGGACCGGTTCCGGGAGATCCGGGCCCGCCTCGACCCGCATCGCCGATTCCAGTCCGACCTGTCCCGCCGGCTGGACCTGTGACCCACCACGAGAGGACCTGACGTGATCAATGCGCTCGGCCAGCCCCAGTCGGTGCTGCTGCTCGGCGGCACCAGTGACATCGCCGTCGCCCTGGTCCGGCGCTGGGCGGCCCAGGCCGGCCTGCACGTCACCGTGGCGGCCCGGCCGGGCGAGCGGCGCGACGCCGTCGTCACCGAGCTGCGCGGCCTGGGGCTCGACGTGGTCCCCGTCGACTTCGACGCGACCGCGACCGACACCCACCCCGGGCTGATCTCCGGGGTCGCCGCCGAGCGCGACATCGACGTGGCCGTGGTGGCGTTCGGCGTGCTCGGCGACGAGGAGCGGGCCTGGCAGGACCACGACGCCGCCATGGCGGAGGTCGCGGTGAACTACACCGGGTCGGTCAGCGTGGGAGTGTGCCTGGGTGACGTCATGCGTTGCCAGGGGCACGGCGTGATCGTGGCCCTGTCATCGGTGGCCGGCGAGCGCGTGCGGCGCGCGAACTTCGTCTACGGCTCGGCCAAGGCGGGCATGGACGGCTTCTACCTCGGCCTGGGCGAGGCGCTGCGTGGCTCGGGCGTCTCGGTCCTCGTGGTACGGCCCGGATTCGTGCACACCAAGATGACCGCGGGCCGCTCACCCGCCCCCCTCGCGGTGGACGCGGACACTGTGGCAGAGGCGATAGTCGACGGCGTCGCCCGCCGCACCGAGCTGATCTGGGTGCCGGCCCCGATGCGGGTGGTCATGTCCGGGCTCCGGCACGTGCCGCGGGCGCTCTTCCGCCGGCTCCCGGTGTGACGGCGCCGAGGTGACCCCGGGTTGATGTCGAGGATGCTGTCCGCGCAGGTGCTCCCGCGGCTGTGGGCGATGGCCCTGGTCGCGCTGCTGCTCGGGCCGGCGCTGGGGGCGGGTACCTGCTCGCCTACGACCTGGTGTTCGTGCCCCAGCAGGCCCTCCGCCCCGACTTCCTCGGGCTGGGGACCGGGCTCCCGCGAGCCGTGCCGGCCGATGCGGTGGTGGCGGTGCTCGACAACCTGGTGCCCGCGATGGTCCTGCAGAAGCTGGCGCTGGCGGGGCCGCTGCTGCTGGCGGCGGAGGGGATGATCCGGCTCACGGGCCCGACCCGCGTCGCCCGCCTGGTCGCGGTCAGCCTGGCGGTCTGGAACCCGTTCACCGTCGAGCGGCTGGGGATTGGTCACTGGACGGTGCTGATCGCCTACGGTGCGGTGCCGTGGCTGGCCGCCGCGGGCATCCGCGCGCGGCGCACCGGCCGGCTTCCCGGCCTGGCGTGGCTGCTGGCCCCGCTGGCCTCGCTGAGTGCCAGCGCCGGCCTGGTCGCGGCACTCACCCTGCTGGTCTGCGGGGTGCGCCGACCCTGGCGGCCCGGCGCGCTCGGCGGGCAGGGCCAGCTGCTCGGCGTGGTGCTCGCGTCGAACGCGCCGTGGCTGGTGGCCGGCCTGCTGCATGCCGACATCGCGACGGGCGGCGAGGGCGCGCGCTGGTTCGGGCTGCACGGTGACGGGGCGCTGCCAGCGCCCCTGGCCGCGCTCGCGCTCGGGGGATCTGGAACCGTGAGGTCGTCCCGCCGTCCCGGGGCACGGCCCTGGCCTGGCTCGGTCTCGTGGTGCTCGCGGGGCTGGCGATCGTGGGGAACCCGGCAGTGGTGGCGCTCGCACGCCGGCGACGCGCCCCGGCTGCTGGTGCTGTGGGGGGTGGGCATCGGCCTGGCCTGGCTGAGCTGGGCAGCTCCGGGAGCGGTGGCGTGGACCGCCGCCCACGTGCCCGGTGCTGGTCTGCTCCGCGACGCCCCCGGGCGCTGGCCCTGTGCCTACCGGCGTACGCCGGGTGGTCGCCGCCGGCGCGGAGCGGCTGTCTTGGGGGCTGCGGCACCCCGGCCTGGTGGTGCCACGGGCGGCGGTGGCGCTCACCTGCGCCGCGCTTCCGGTGCTGGTGCTGCCGGACGCTGCCTGGGGGGCTCGGCGGTGACCTGCGGCCGGTGCGCTTCCCGGCGTCCTGGTCGACGGCCCGCGAGCTGGCCCGGCCCGGCGCGGGCGACCTGCTGGCGCTCCCTCTGGCCAGTTATCGCGCGCCCGACTGGAACGGCGGGCGCACCGTGCTCGACCCGCTCGGGCGCTTCCTGGAGCCCGACTACCTCGCGAGCGACGAGCTGGCCGTGTCAGGGCGGGTGCTACCCGGCGAGGACCCCAGGGTGCCCGCCGCCCGAGCCGCGCTCGCGCTACCCGACGCCGACGCCCGCGCCGCCGCTCTGGGCCAGCTCGGCATCCGCTACGTGGCCGAGGAGCTGGACACCGGTCAGCCGCCCGGGGTGACGGTGACCGGGACGGAGCTGCTCGCGACGGGCGACCTTCGAGTGGTCCGGCTGGAGGCTGTGGTGCCCCGGACGGCCGCCGGCACCGATCGGGCCTGGCTCGCGGCTGCCTGGGCGGCCTACCTGCTCGGGTACGCCGTCGCCGCGGTCGTCCTGGCCCGGGAGCTGACCCGACGACTGGCCCGGCGCGAGGCCCGACGGGAGGCTCGCCGCACACCGAAACGTGGTGTTCGGGGAGACACCGTGTAATCTGTGCACGGCATTCTCCACAGAAGGGCTCGACGAACGATGGCAAACGTCCTGGCGCGGAACTTCCTGGGTTCCCTCGTGATGCTCATCATCGGCATCATCCTCGCGTCGGTCACCGTGGTCGGCCTGATCTCGAGCCAGGTCAACTCCGCCGGCACCAACAGCTCGGTCGACTCGACCAACCCGGTCATCGACTACGGGTCGACGTCCTGACCGCTCGCTAGTCTCGCGGCCCAGGCCTAGACCCGGTCGCGTCACCCCTCGTCGGCGCGCCCGTCCTGGGGGTCGTCCAGCGTCGCCACCCGACGACCCTCGAGCACGGCGGCCACCACCGCGGCGAACCTCTCGCGGGTGTGGTCCCACGTGAAGCGATGGCCGGCCTCGAGCGCGCCCTCGCCCAGCCGGGCGCGCAGCGCCTCGTCGGTGAGGATGCGCCGGAGACCAGCCACGAAACCGGGGTAGCCGTCGTCCACCAGCAGCCCGGACCGCTCGTGCTGGATCGACTCCCGGGTGCCACCGGCCGAGGAGTAGGCCACCGCCGGGGTGCCGGCCAGCGCAGCCTCGCCGACGACGAGGCCCCAGCCCTCCTTCAGCGACGGCAGCGCCAGCACCCACGAGCGCTCGTAGACGGCCTCCCGGGTGTGGTCGTCGACCTGGCCGGTGAACTCCACGAAGTCCGACCAGCCGCGCGACTGGACGTACTCGTGCAGCTTGCCCTCCCACCAGCCGCTGCCGACCACAGTCAGCCGCAGGTCGGCAAGCTCCCGGCGCAGCTCGGCCGCCGCGTCGATGGCGTGCTCCACGCGCTTGTGCGGCACCAGGCGGCCGACCACGCAGATGCTCGGGTACGGCGTGCGGGGTGCCGGTGGGCGGCTGGCGGTCGGTGCCGTAGTGGACCACGGCGATGCGGCGCCCGTCGACGCCGAGCCGCTGCAGCTCGTCGCGGGTCGCGCGGGAGCCGGTGACGTACTGCTGGGCGCGGTACAGCCGGGGAGAGCCGGCTCTCCACCCACCAGCCCACCTTGCCGGTGACGCCGGGATAGACCACCGGCCACTGCTCGCGGTGGACGTGGTGGACCAGCACGATGATCGGGGCCCTGGTTACCAGCCTGGTGAAGAACGGCAGGCCGTTCTGCACGTCCACGACGACGTCGGCGCGACCCAGCAGGCCGCGCAGCAGCGAGGCCATCCCTGGGGGTACACGGTCAGCTTGGAGCCGCGGCGGACGAAGCGGATGCCGTCCACGGTCTCCTCCGGGGCGGCGCCCGCGTGGGCTGCGCAGAAGATGGTGACCTCGGCGCCTCGCGCCACCAGCCCGCGGGCGACCTCCTCGAGGGCGCGCTCGGCCCCGCCGCCCTCGGGGTTGCGGGTGTCTCGCCAGCTCAGGAAGACCACCCGGCGCCCGCGCAGCAGGCCCTCGTCTCCGGTCACGAGGCGGAAGCCTAGGTGGCCGGGTCGGGCCGATCCTCCGCATCGCCCCCGCGGAGGCCGGCGGTTGAGCTACTCGCAGGTAGGGTGTCCGCCATGTCGTCCCCGCCCACGACCCGGGAGCGTGCCCGGGTCGCGGAGCCGGCGCCGGCCGCCGGCCCGGGCCGGCCGTCGTACACCTCGCCGCTGCGCCAGGCCGGGTATGCCGCGGTGCTGACGGCGCTGGCGTTCATCCAGAGCACGGGCCTGATGGTGGCCGACACCAAGTTCGACCTGCTCACCGACCCCGGCCGGTTCCTGGCTCGCGGCACCCGCCTCTGGGACCCGCACCAGGCCTTCGGGCAGCTGCCCGACCAGAGCTGGGGCTACGCCTGGCCGATGGGGCCGTTCTACTGGCTGGGCAAGGCGGCGCATCTGCCGCCCTGGGTGATCCAACGGCTGTGGTGGGCGCTGCTGCTCTGCCTGGCGTTCTTCGGCATGCTCCGGCTGTTGCAGCGGCTGGGCCTGGGCACCGACGTCACCCGCGTCGCCGCGGCGTTCGCCTTCGTGCTCACCCCCCGGATCACGACGCTGATCGGGGTGGTGTCGGTCGAGATCTGGCCGATCGCGCTGGCTCCCTGGGTGCTCCTCCCGCTGGTGCGCGGCACCGAGTCCGGCTCGGTACGCCGCGCCGCCGCGCGTGGAGCGCCCTCGCCGTCGCCTGCGCGGGCGGCGTGAATGCGGTGGCCGTCGCGGCGGTGCTCCCGCTCGGGGTGCTGTGGATCGTGACGCGCGCCCGCGGCGCGCGGCGGTGGCGGCTGTTCGCGTGGTGGACGCTCTTCACCGTGCTCGCCACGCTCTGGTGGAGCGGGCCGGTGCTGCTGCTGGGGAGGTACTCCCCGCCGTTCCTCGACTACATCGAGAACGCCACCATCACCACGCTGCCGACGGACCTCACCCGCACCCTGCTCGGCGTCAACGACTGGGTGGCCTACTTCGGGGGCCGCGACTTCCAGGCCGGCCTGCACCTCGTGGGCACGCCCTACCTGCTGGTGGACGCCGCCCTGGTCGCGGCGCTCGGCCTGGCCGGCGTCGGCATGCGCGGCAACCCGCACCGCCGCTTCCTCGCCCTCGGCGTGCTGGTCGGGGTCGCGCTGGTCGGCTTCGGCTACGCCCGCGACGTCGCCGGCTTCCTGGCCGAGGACCGTCGGTCGGCGCTCGACCTGGCGCTGGCGCCCTTTCGCAACGTGCACAAGTTCGACGTGGTGCTGCGCATCCCGCTCGCGCTCGGGCTGGCGCACGGGCTGGCGGAGCTGCCCCGGCTGATCCGCGGGGCCGCCGGGTCGGTGCTCGCGGTCCGGCTGTTGCGCGTGACCGCGGCGCTGGCGATCGTCGCGCTGATGACGCCGTGGCTCTACACCCTCATCCCGGCGCGGGACGGCGTGGAGTCGGTGCCGCGCTACTGGCGGCAGGCGGCCGACTATCTGGCCACCCACGACGACGGCAGCGTGGCCCTGGAGCTGCCCGCGTCGTCGTTCGGCATCTACTCCTGGGGCAACGCCCACGACGACGTCCTGCAGGGCCTCGCGCGCAGCCCGTGGGCGGTGCGCAGTGTCGTCCCGCTCGCCCAGCCCGGCAACGTGGTGTTCCTCGACGCCGTCACCCGCGTGGTGGAGTCGGGGCGGCCCTCGGACTCGCTGGCGGCCTATCTCGCCGACAACAACGTCGGGTCGCTGGTCGTGCGCAACGACCTGGACCGGCTGCTCACCGGCGCCCCGGACCCGGCCTACGTGCGCAGCGTGCTCACCGGGTCGCGGGGCTGCGACTCGTGAGGTCGTTCGGCCCCGCCGTCGGCGCGCCCGCCGTCCAGTACGCCGACGACGCCAAGCGGACCCGGCTGGTGACGGGAGGCGGCATCTCCGCCACCCTGCCCTCGATCGACGTCTACCGGGTCCAGGCACCCGCGGGGCGACCCTCTCGTCGCCAGGTCAGGTGCTGGTCGGCGACCCTCGTCGCCGACGGCCGCCGGCTGGGTTCCCGAGCTCCGCGGGCCGCACCTGCTGGCCGAGGACGCCCTCGGCGCGGGACTGCGGCCGACCGGCCAGGTCCTCACCGACGACATGCGCCGGCGGGAGATGAACTTCCCGGCCGTGCGCTGGAACGAGTCGGCGACGATGACGCCGGCCGAGGGGTTCCGGCTGGCCGGCAAGGAGCAGTCCCACCGGGTCGTGGACGACGAGGACCGGTGGAGCACGGTCGCGACGTGGACCGCCGGCGTGGACGAGGTGACGGCCAGCTCGTCGCAGGCGTACGCCGACGCGGTCCCGCCGCTGCTGATCGGGGCGCATCCGGGGGCGGCCCTGGACCGGGACCCGGGCACCGCGTGGGTGTCGGCCCGCGAGGAGGGCCCGGACGGTCAGTGGTGGCAGGCCGACCTCACCACACCGGCGACGGTCGGCACGGTCTCGGTGGCGGTAGGGGCGCGGTCGGTCCCGGTGGACCGGCTGGAGATCTCGGCGGGCGGGCAGACCCGCACCGTCGACGCGCCGGCGCCCGGCACCTCGGCGTCCTACGCGGTCGGGCTGCCGCTCACGTCGACGCTCCGGGTGACCACGCGCTACGACGGCCCACTGCTCTCCGGCTCCGTCGCCCTCAGCGAAGTGGCCATCGACGACCTGCACCCCCAGCGACTGCTCACGCTTCCGGAGCCCGAGCCCGGCGTGCCGGTGGACGCGGTGGTCCTGTCCCGCGACCCCGACCGGCTGCCCTGTGCGCCGATCGGCGACGCCTTTCCGTGCGAGGAGATCCTGACCGGGCCGGGCGAGGACGGCGACACCCTCGCTCGCGCGTTCTCGGTGGGCCAGCCGGCGCGCTACACCCTCGCGGCGACGGCGTCCTTGCGCCGGACGCCGACGGCGTGGGGGCCGCTGCTCGCGGCGACGGGCGTCTCGGTCGAGACGGTCCCGGGCGACACCGGCGATGTCGCGACGGCGGTCGGCGCGCTTGCCGACGGCGATCCGACCACGACCTGGGTGGCTGCCGCGGACCAGCCGGTCGTCCGGGTCCGGCTCGCTCGCCAGACCCGGCTCTCGAGGCTGCAGCTGCTGCTGAACCCGGGAGCGGCGGCGTCCGCCCCTGCGCGGATCGAGGTCATGGCAGGGGGTCGCCGACGGGTGCTCGACCTCGACGAGCAGGGCCGGGCGTCGCTGCCGCGGTGGCGTGTGAAGCGGCTGCGGGTGCGCCTCGACTCGACGTACCCGGCCTTCTCCGTCCAGGGCTCGAGCTTCGTGGAGATGCCGCCGGGCGTGAGCGAGCTGCGGATCAACGGCGAGCCGCTCACCTCGAGCGTCTTCCGCACCCTCGACGTGCCGTGCGGGTCCGGCCCGAAGATCAATCTCGGCGGGAAGTTCTACGACACCTCGGTGCTGGCCAACGTCCGCGACCTGCTGCGTGGTGCCAGCGTGCCGCTCCAGATCTGCGGGGAGCCCGTGGCGACCCTCGCCGGGAGCGAGTCACTGGTCGTGGGTCCGACCGAGCTGCTCCGGGTCGACGCGGTGCGGCTGGGCCGAGCCGGGCCCGACGGGACGATGGCCGCCCCGACGACCGCCTCGATGACCGCTCCGATGACCGCTCCGATGACCGTGGTGCGCGACGGCGGTGGCTCGCCGACTCGGGTGGACCTGCCGGCCCGCGCGGCCACGCAGGTGCTCTCGCTGCCCCAGAACGACAACCCGGGTTGGGTGGCCACGCTCGACGGTCAGCGGCTCCCGCACGTGCGGGTGGAGGGGTGGAAGCAGGGCTGGCTGGTCCCGCCGGGAGCCGCCGGCGCGGTCCGGTTGCGGTTCGAGCCGGCCGGCCTGTTCCGCACCGCACTGCTGGTCGGCGGCCTGCTGCCGCTGCTGGTGCTGCTCGCGGCGCTGCCGGGGCGGCGCCGCGGGCGAGACCTCCCGGCACTGGCGCCCGGCCGGGCCGGGTTGCTGGACGCCGTCGTGGTGCTCGGCGTGGCAGGCTGGCTGACCGGGTGGGTCGGGCTCGTTCTGGTGGCCGTGGTCGGTCTCGGGGTCTGGCGGTGGGGCGCCCTCGACCGGGCCGGCGGGTGGGGCGTCCCGGCGGGGATCGCGCTGCTGCTCGCCAGCGTGGCGCTGAGCTGGGGGCCCCTCAAGGATCTCGACTGGGCCCTGGCGTGGGGCCAGGCGTGGGCCATGGCGGCCGTGGCGTGCCTCAGCGGGGCGTTGCTGGCCGGCTGGGGTGCTGCGGGTCGGGGGCGTGGGCCAGCTGGTCCTCGCGCGTTCCGGCGGGCTCGAGGCCCAGCGCCCAGCGCGGGTTCTTCCACCTGAGGATGGGGCGCTCGAAGTAGCGGTAGGACGCCGTGGCGGCCAGGAAGGTCACGAGGAGCGTGCTGCCCAGGATGGCCAGGAAGCTCCCGGTGAAGATGTCGATGCCGAGCAGCCGGAACATCCACCCCATCACGAAGAGGTGGATCGCGAAGATCCCGTAGGAGATGTCGCCCAGCCAGACGGGGACGGGCCGGGTCAGCCAGGCGCGCACCCGGCCCTCCCGCTCGGGACCGAAGACGAGCGGCAGCAGGTAGAACGCCCCCGCGGCCGTGTAGAGGACGTCCTTGATCCCGGCCTCCCACGCCAGCGGGATGTCCAGGGTGCGCGGACCCGCCACCGGCGTGCACGCGATGGCGAACAGCCCGGTCGCCAGGATCCAGCAGCCGGTGAGGTCGGTGCCGAGCCGGTCCAGCACGTGTGGCCGCGGCTCGGCCGTCAGGCTCGCGCTCACCGCTGCGAACACCATGCCCACGAGGAACCACGGCAGATAGCCGGGGAGCCACTGCAGGTAGTGGCCCTCGCTGCCGGGGACCGTCGCGGCCTTGGCCTGCCAGACGAAGCCGCCGACGGCGAGCAGGGCGGCCCGGGCGTACACCGTGGGAAGGTGCAGCCCGCGGTGCCGGGGGCGCCGGGTCAGCAGCCAGACCAGGGCCGGCAGGACGACGTAGAACGCCACCTCGGTGGCCAGGCTCCACATCTGGGTCAGGGACTGGGGGAGCAGGCCGGGGGAGTAGAGCTGGGTGAAGGTGAGCTGGCGCACCCAGACCTCCCAGCCCAGACCCTGGTTCTCGGGGTCGCCGAGCAGCGCCACAGTGACCACCACCCAGTAGAGCGGGAGGATCCGGAGCGCCCGCTTCCACAGGTAGTGGCGCACCGAGGGGTGGGCCTCGTCACGCGCGATCGCCAGCAGGAACGGCCGGGCCAGCAGGAAGCCCGACAGCACGAAGAAGATCGTGACGCCGAAATCGAGCCGAGCCAGGACCCCGCCGGTCCAGCCACGCAGGATCTGCCCGGTGTTGAAGGCTGCGTGGGTCGCGACCACCATGAGCGCTCCCGCGCCGCGCACCGCAGTGAGCGCCGGGAAGCTCCGGTCTTCGGGGTGGGTCATGGCGTACCCGTCACTGGTCGGCACCCGGATCGATGGTCAGACCCGGCTCGGTGGCGTCGGGGTCCCGGGGATTCCGACCACGACATCGTCGGTGCACAAGGTGGCCGGTGCGACGATCCCGTAGAGCCACACGGCGTCGACCTCCTCCGGGCCGGTCTGGACGAACAGGTAGTGCAGGCCGCGGGCGACGCTGGTCTGGTAGGTGGCGCCACCCGCGGAGACGTGGATCGTACTGTCCGCGGAGGCCAGGTAGCCGATCCGCACCCAGGTGTCCCCCGGGGCGGGCTCGGTCAGCTCCACCTTCGCCCCGGTAGGGCCGACGCGGTAGCCGCAGAGGTGCTCGGGACCGGGCATGTTGTGCCGCAGCGGCAGCACGGTGGCGGGGCCGAGCGACCCGTCGGGTCCGACCGCCTGCAGGGCCTCCGACCCCACCGGCACGAAGTCGAGGCCGGAGTCGAGGGGGCGGACCAGATGGCTGGCCAGGTTGGCCGGGTAGGTGAGCGGCCACAGCACGTACGGCGGCGCCGGGCTGTCCATCACGGGGGTGCCGGGCTCGGCGGCCCGGGCGGCGGCCAGCAGGTGGGACATCCACTGCGCCCCACGCTCTCGCCCGGCGTGCCACTGCCGCGCGTAGCCCAGGGTCGAGATCGTGGCCAGCGTCGCCACGACCGCGCACGCGGCCGCGACCGCTCGACGGTTGTCGAGGAACGGGCTGGGCGCCACGAGGCGGACCTGCTCGACGGCGCCGCGCACGGGCATCGTGGCGAACGCCAGGGCCGCCGCGCTGACGATCGACAGCTCGCTCACGTAGCGAAGCTCGGTGGAGACGGCCGCTCCCAGCAGCGTGGCGCGCGCGAGCCCGACCAGGACGAGGTCGCACACGAGGAAGAAGCCGGGCAGGAAGAGCGCGCGCAGCGACCGGGACCGCGTGCGGGTCAGCTCCCGCACGAGCAGGCCGAACGCGACGACGGCGGCCACCACCAGCGCGACGGGCGGGTCAGCCGTCGGGGTGGGGGAGTTGTCCACGGTCAGCCAGCGCCCGGGGCCGCCCACCAGGGAGGGCAGCCACGCCCGGAGGAGCATGCCGTCGATCAGCTCCCCGATCGCCGGGGAGGCCGTCGGCTCGCCGGGGGTGATCGGCAGGTTGCTGCGGGCGTACCACCCGAGGAAGAGCACGCCCAGACCGAGGTTCAGCAGGAACGACACGCGGTAGCGCTGCCACACCTGGCGGATCCGCTGCAGCAGCCCGCCCTGGGTGAAGTAGGCCAGGGTGACGAAGGCGAGCCCGCCGATGATCAGGAGCGACTTCTCGAAGAAGACCAGCCCCAAGACCACCCAGGCGACCGCCGCGAGGGCCGACCGGGGTCGGCCGCTGCGCAGGTAGGAGACCTGGGCGGCCAGAAGGCCAGGCGAAGGCCCCGTGCAGGAGGAAGTGGTGGCTCCCCGGCGTCCACCAAAGGCTGCTCTGGACGACGATCGGGCTGACCAGATACAGCACCAGTGGGGGCAGGATGCCCCACCTGCGGCCGAACGCGACGACCAGCAGGCGCAGCAGGCCGAGGTCGGCGAAGGCCTGCATGGCGATCATCGACACGGAGGCCACCCAGAACTGGTACGGCGCCGCCCGGGTGATCAGGTAGGTGAGGCCCAGCGTGCCCGGCAGAACGTGCCCCGCGTAGTCGTCGAGCAGCCCGGTGGCGGTGTGCCCGCCCGGCGAGAACACCCGGTCGATCATCACGAAGTCGTCGCCGAGCCACCAGGAGCCGCTGACCAGCCAGCTGCGGAAGGCCAGCTGGACGGCGATGAGGGCCAGCGCGATCCACCGGACGTCGGGCCGGACTCTGGTCCTCATGCCGGTGCCGGCGCGGGTCCCGGGAGCCCCAGCACGAGCTCGTTGATGCAGGCGGTGGCTCCGGCCTCGGCGTTGTCGACCTCGACCGAGTCGTACTCGCCGTCGGCTCGGTAGTACACGGTGTGGAAGCCGCGCGGCAGTCGCATCGTGTGCGCCGTGCTGCCCAGCCGCACGGTCACCTCGAAGTCTCGTGGGCTCGCGTAGCCCATCCGGATCCACCACCCGCCGCCGATGACGGGCCCGTCCAGCGGGATGACCGTCGGCTGGTGCCGCTCCAGGACGTACCCGCACCCGACCCCGGGACCATCGAGCGCGCGGCCTGGATGACCACGGGTCGGAGGTGTCCTCCGTCGTCGAAGATGTAGAGCTCGTCGACGGACCAGTCGGGGTAGTCGGTGAGCCGGGCCTGGTCGCGGAAGACGTGGCTGTAGGTGTTCTCGGGGAAGCCGAAGGCCCACAGCAGGGTCTGGGGGAGCGAGGCGTCGACCAGGGGAACGGGCTGGTGCTCGGCGCTGCGCAGTCCGGCCCGGACCTGGTCGAAGTAGGGCTCGGTGAGGTTGCTGGTCTGCCAGTTGCGCACGTAGGTCAGGCTCGACACCAGGGCCAGCGCGACCACGACCACGGTGACCGCGCGCACCGCGTCGGCGCGGTCGAAGACGGGGTCGGCATCCTCCCGCAGCCGGTTGACCTCGACGGCACCCCGCAGCGGGAGCAGCGCCAGCCCGACCGAGCACGAAGATCGCGGCCGCCTCGGTCTGGTAGCGGTACTCCAGCCCGATGTCGGCCCCCACCAGGTTGGCCCGCGCGGAGGACACCAGGTAGACGTTCGCCGCGGTCGTGGACCCGATCAGCCACCAGGCTCGACGGCTGAGGGTGCGGGTCTTGGCGGCGTACCAGACGAGGGCGCCGAGGGCGACCCAGCTGGCCAGGCTGACCAGGTCACCGGGACTGGCAAGGGCGTTGGTGGAGTCGGTCCGCCAGTCCAGCGGCCCCCGATCGTGGCGGTGCTGAAGGCGAGGGCCACCAACCGGTAGGCCACCGAGGCCACCAGCGAGCCGGTGCTGTCCCCCGCCCCGAAGGTGATGCCGTACTTGAGGCAGAGCGCGACATAGGGCACGCCCAGCAGCCGTGCGCGAGAATGCCCGGGCGGGGCCGGACCACAGCTCGCCGGCGCGGGCGGCGAGCGTGCCACGTGCGAACCAGCCCAGCGCCACGATCGCGTAGATCAGGAACAGCAGCGCGGCCTTCTCGTAGAACGCCAGGCCGAAGGCGGTCCAGGCCAGGGTCGCGGCCACGTGCTGCCACCGCCGGGTGCGCAGGTAGGCCAGGTGCGCGTGCAGCCCGAACACCAAGGCGACCTGGAGGGGCAGCTGGTTGATGCCGGCCGCGAACCAGAGCCCGGCCGGCAGCGTGAAGACGTAGAACAGGTAGCCGGCCAGCAGAGCGAGCACCAGCTGGGACTCCCCGAACATGCTGCGCAGCAGCCGGAGCATCCCGAGGCCGGCCACCGCCTGCAGCCCCAGCAGCACGGCTGCCCAGGCCGGCCACTGGTAGGGCGCGGCGGTCGCGAGCCACTTGACCACCAGCCAGCCCCCGGGCATGACATGGCCGGCGTACACGCGCGTCACGAAGTGCTGGTCCAGCGGGTCGTTCATCCCCGCGGACATGAAGGCGAGGTCGTCGAAGAAGAACCATGAGCCGCTCAGGGCCCACCCCCGCAGGAGCAGCTGGACGGCGATCAGCACGACGCCCACCCGCAGCACCGGCGACCCCGCGGGGCGGGCCGCCCGGTCTCCCCGACGCCTGCTCGGTGTCAGGCGGACGGGGGCACTCACGCGCAGGAGTATCGCACGCAGGACACGGCTTCCCGCCCGGCGTGCTCGGCACGGAGCGCGGAAACTGCTAGTCTGCCGCCGCCTGGTTACTCGCCAGTTGCTCTGGGTTCATCGCGAGGAGTAGTTGCCCCATGAAGAAGGTTGTGCCTGGTTGGATCCTTGTCCTTCTCGGGGCGTTCCTCCTGACCACCGCACTGCTCATGCTGGTGTGGGCGCCCGCCCGGGCGCAGCGGGTGCCGCTGAACACCGACTCCAACACCTACCTGTCCGGGTCGGCGGACAAGCTCAACCCGGCGACGGGTGAGGTCGAGACGGGCCTGCCCATCGCGGTGCTCAGCAAGACCGTCGTCGACACCAAGAAGTCCGACGGCAAGATCGTGGTCTTCGTCAACACCACGTGCGCCAACATCGACCAGGACAACCCGCCCCTGCCTGGAGGAGGGCGACCCGCGGCTGGTCACCGACGACATCGACGTGTTCGCCACCGACCGGCACACCGGCGAGGCCGTCAACGACGCCAAGTACCTCCCGGCCGACGCCCAGGAGCACCAGGGGCTGATCAACAAGTTCCCCTTCAACACCGAGAAGGACGCGACCTACGACTTCTGGGACGGCCTGCTGGCCAAGACCGTCCCCGCCGAGTACGTCGGCACGACCGAGATCGACGGCCTGGAGACCTATGAGTTCCACATCCTCGTCGACGAGGAGCCGGCCAACGTGGTCGGCGACGTGCCGGGGCTCTACAGCATGGACAAGACGATGTGGATCGACCCGATCACCGGCGCCATCATCGACCAGGAGCAGCACGAGGTGCGCCAGCTCGACGACGGCACCACCGCCCTGGACATGTCGATCTCCTTCACCGACGACACCGTGGCGGAGAACGTCAAGACCGCCAAGTCGAACATCAAGACCCTCGGCCTGCTCAAGGGCTGGGTGCCGATCGTGGCGCTGATCGCGGGCCTGGTGTCCCTGCTCGTGGGCATCATCCTGGTCCGGCCCGGCAAGGGCCTCGCCGAAGCCTGACCCGGGGTGCCCGACCCGGCTTTCTGACCCGGCTAATCCAGCGCACAGCGGCCAGGATCGCCGTTCCCGGGGTCAGCCGTCCGCGCAGCCGGGACCACCCGCCCCAGACGCGGTCGTGGTTCTCGGGCCACTCCGGCTCCACCAGCGCGACGACCGCGAAGCCGTGCCGCGCGAGGACGTCGACCCAGTCGCCGAGCGTGCGGTGGTGCTCCACGTAGCTCACCACGCCGGTGGCGTCGTCCACCTCGACGTACGGGGTCCGGTCCCAGTAGGACTGGGTGGCCGTGAGCCCCTCCGGCCCGGGGTCGTCGGGAAACACCCAGCGCGTCGGGTGGGTGATCGAGAACGCGAACCGGCCGTGCGGCCGCAGCACCCGCGCGGTCTCCGCCACCGCGCGGTCCAGCTCGGCCACGAACTGCAGGGCCCCGAACGAGGAGAACACGATGTCGAAGCTGTCGTGGGCGAACGGCAGGTCGGTGGCCGTCCCGCGGACCGACGGAACTGCGACGCCGGTCGCCTCGTCCAGCCGGCGGGAGTGCTGCAGCTGCCGGTGGGAGAGGTCCAGCCCGATCGCCCGGCCTCCCTGGGCTCGCACCCAGCGGGAGCACTGACCGGCGCCGGACCCGACCTCGAGCACGTCGCGACCCCTCACGTCGCCCAGGACCCCGGCTGCCTCCTCGGTGAGCCCCTCCGGGCCCCACACGAAGCCGACGTCGCCGAGGAACGCTCCGTGCGTGGCTTGGTACTCATCGGCGTACCGGTCCCAGTCGGGGCCGTTCGCCCGGCGAGACTCCTCCTCGCCGACGGGCCGCCGCTCCACCCGCACGGGCGGGTACGCCGCGGGCGCGTGCTCCTCCACAAGGGCACCCTACTGACCCCTGTGGTTCTGGCTCCCGAGCAAAGCCCGGCTGTGTGAGGATCGCCGGGTGGAGGACTTCGCCGAGCTCGCCCCGATCGACGGGGGCTGGTCGGGTGAGACCTTCCTGGGCCGGGTGGGAGAGTCACCCGTGGTCGTCCGCCTGTACGCCGGCCGCTCGGCGGCGCGCGGGCCCGACGCCGTCGACGTGGACGCCGCCCTGCTCCGGCTGCTCCGCGGGATCGTGCCGGTCCCGCAGGTGCTCGAGGTGCGCCGGCCGTCGGGCGAGCTGCCGGCGCTGCTGGTCACCGAGCACCTGTCGGGCACCCCCGCCGCCGCGCTGCTGCCGCACCTGGACCGTCGCGACCGTGCCCGCCTCGGCGACCGGCTCGGGGCCGTGCTGGACCGGCTGGCCCACGTCCCGACGCCCCGCGCCGGCGTCTTCCGCGGGCCCGACCTGCGGATCGAGCCGTTCGCCGTGGACGCAGTGCCCGGCTGGGTGGCCGCCCAGCTGCCGGCGCTGACCACGTGGGAGCAGCCGGCCCGACACCGCCTCGAGCGCCTGGCCGACCTGGCCCAGGACCTGCTGGACACCGTGCCGCGGACCAGCGTGGCGCACAGCGACTTCAACCCGAAGAACCTCCTGGTCGACCCCGAGACGCTCGCGGTGACCGGCGTCGTGGACTGGGAGTTCGCGCACAGCGGGTCGCCGTACACCGACGTGGGCAACCTGCTCCGATTCGACCGGGACCCCGACCTGGTCGCGGCCGTCCTGGCCCGCTGGGGCGACCTCGACCTCGCCCGCGCGGCCGACCTGACGGCGCTGGTCGACCTCGCGGCCCGCGACCACGACCCGGCGAGCCGCAACCCGGTCACCCGGGAGGCCCACCGCCTGCTGCGGGCCATCGTGGCGAGCGGCGACCTGCACGCGGTCCCCTGAGCGACCGCATCGCCGGTTGGACGCCCGCGCCGCGCCCGCGTAGTCTTACCGTGCGCCAGAAGTCTGCACAGGTCCCAGCCGGAGCGGACTCGTGCTCGCTATTGTGTGCCGCTTCGCGGCTCAGCGTCTGCGCCGCCGGTGATCCCACCGGACGGACGGGCTCCTCGGTAGTGAAACCGGACTTCCGGCGCGTCCGCACGATCCCTGTTCACCTCGATCCCTATCCACCAAGGAACTCGATTCCCTCATGACCAGCAGCATCTCCACGCCCCTCGCTGACGCCGACGCCCCTCAGGTGGCGGTCAACGACATCGGGTCGGAGGAGGACTTCCTCGCCGCCATCGACCAGACCATCAAGTACTTCAACGACGGCGACATCGTCGACGGCACCATCGTCAAGGTGGACCGCGACGAGGTCCTGCTCGACATCGGCTACAAGACCGAGGGCGTGATCCCCTCCCGCGAGCTCTCGATCAAGCACGACATCGACCCCAACGAGGTCGTCAACGTGGGCGACCAGGTCGAGGCGCTGGTCCTGCAGAAGGAGGACAAGGAGGGTCGGCTGATCCTGTCCAAGAAGCGCGCCCAGTACGAGCGCGCCTGGGGCACGATCGAGCAGATCAAGGAGGAGGACGGCGTCGTCGAGGGCACCGTCATCGAGGTCGTCAAGGGTGGCCTGATCCTGGACATCGGCCTGCGCGGCTTCCTGCCCGCCTCCCTGGTGGAGATGCGGCGCGTCCGCGACCTGCAGCCCTACGTCGGGCAGACGCTCGAGGCCAAGATCATCGAGCTGGACAAGAACCGCAACAACGTGGTGCTGTCGCGCCGGGCCTGGCTCGAGCAGACCCAGTCCGAGGTGCGGCACGGCTTCCTCACCCAGCTGGGCAAGGGCCAGATCCGCAAGGGCGTGGTCTCCTCGATCGTCAACTTCGGCGCGTTCGTTGACCTCGGCGGGGTCGACGGCCTGGTCCACGTCTCCGAGCTGTCGTGGAAGCACATCGACCACCCCAGCGAGGTCGTGGCCGTCGGTGACGAGGTCACCGTCGAGGTGCTCGACGTCGACATGGACCGCGAGCGGGTCTCGCTGTCGCTCAAGGCGACCCAGGAAGACCCCTGGCAGCACTTCGCGCGCACCCACCAGATCGGTCAGATCGTGCCGGGCAAGGTCACCAAGCTGGTGCCGTTCGGCTCGTTCGTGCGGGTCGAGGAGGGCATCGAGGGTCTGGTGCACATCTCCGAGCTTGCCGAGCGCCACGTCGAGATCCCCGAGCAGGTCGTCCAGGTCAACGACGACGTGATGGTGAAGATCATCGACATCGACCTGGAGCGGCGCCGGATCTCTCTGTCGCTCAAGCAGGCCAACGAGACGGCCGTCTCGACCGACGTCGAGGAGTTCGACCCGACGCTCTACGGCATGACCGCGACCTACGACGAGCAGGGCAACTACGTCTACCCCGAGGGCTTCGACCCCGAGACCGGCGAGTGGCTCGACGGCTACGACGAGCAGCGCGCGGCCTGGGAGGAGCAGTACGCCCAGGCGCACGCTCGCTGGGAGGCCCACGTCAAGCAGCAGGCCGAGGCGAAGAAGGCCGAGGTCGAGGCGGGCGAGGCGACGTCCTACTCCTCGGACTCCGCAGAGGAGGCGGCCGTCGACACGGGCGGGTCGCTGGCCTCCGACGAGGCGCTCCAGGCGCTGCGCGAGAAGCTCACCGGCGGGAACTGACCCGACCCACCCGCCACGCGGCGGGGCACTGCGGGGAACGACGTGCACAGGCGCCGGCGGCGGCCGACGCTCCGATCCGCATCCTGATCGTCGGCGACTCGGCGAGCCAGGGGCGCCGCCGGTGACTGGACCTGGCGCTACCGGCTGGAGCGGCACCTGGTGGGGCAGGAGGTCTCGGTGGACCTCGTCGGCCCCCGTGACGACCTGTTCGACAACGTCCGCGAGGAGCTGGGCAACCACGACTACCTCGACCCTGGATTCGACGCCGACCATGCCGCCCGGTGGGGTGCGTCGTTCCGCTTCCCTCCGGCACCAGTCGAGGAGCTGGTGACGACCTACCAGCCCGACGTGGTCGTGGAGATGCTAGGCATCAACGACGTGCTGTACGGCGCGACCGCGCAGGACGTGCAGTCGGCCGCCGTCGCGTTCGTGCTGGCCGCCCGGGCCGCCGACCCCGACGTCGACGTCGTGGTCGCGAAGCTGCCGCAGGTCTGGTACCCCGCGTGGCGGACACCAACACGCTGCTCGAGGCGGTTCCGGGCCTCACCGCGTCGCGGCCGGGCACTGGCGGGACCGGCGCCACCGTGGTGGCGGAGACGCTGGCGGACTCCTCGGACACTTGGGACGGGACCCATCCCAATGCCCGGGGCGAGCTCGTGCTCGCCGCCGGCGTGGCCGACGCGCTCGCCGGCCTCTCGGTGGGGCGACCTACCCCGGCCGCTGCCCGACGTACCCCTCGGGCCTCGACTCCCGCCCACCCTGGCGGTGACCGCAGGCGACTCCGGCGCCCAGCTGAGCTGGGCGGGGTCGCCCGGCTCCGACCACGAGTACGTCTGGCTGCGGGACGTGACCGACGGCGAGGACTGGCACCGGCTGCCGGCGCCCCTGCCCGGCCAGCTCTGGGCGCTGGGGAACTGGTGAACGGGCACCACTACGAGGTGATGCTGCAGCCGGTGAAGGGCAACCTCGCCGCGCAGGACGATGTCAGGTCGAACGTCGTCGCCTTCCGCCCGATGGCCCACCGCCCGCGGCCGTGGCCGACCTGGCCGCCAAGGGCCGCGACCACCGCGGTGACCGTCTCGTGGACGGCTCCGGCGGACCACGGGCCACCGGGTGCGCTGGTGGCTCGCGGCGCACCCGCCCGCCGGCACCGGACCACCGTCACCGGGGCCGGCGTGCGACTGGGCCCCCTGGTCGCCGGCGCGCGGTACGTCGTCGCGGTGGCGGCGCTCCACGACGCCACGCTGGGGCCCGAGCTCCAGGCCACCGCGCGGGCGCGCGGCCCGCGCCCCGCGGCGCCGTCCACGCTGACGGCCCGGCGCCGCAGCGACGGATCGGTCCGGCTGCGGTGGAGCATGGTCGAGGACGCGACCCGGTACGAGGTCTCGAGGCGCGTCAGCGGCTCCTGGCGCCGGCTCGGGTGGGCGAGCGCCGGCCGGTTCGACACCGCCCGCTGGCGCGCCGCGAGCTGCGGCTGCGCGTGCGCGCCTGGCACCAGCAGCTGCGCGGGGGCGCCGCTCGGGTCACGGTGCCGCGCTGACCGGTCTCAGGGCAGGTCCTGCCTCCGGACCTTGCCCGTCGCCGTGTGAGGAGGGACGCGCGGCGGTGGTACTCCCGAGGTCGCTTCGCGGGTGAGCCGCTGGCGCGCGTACTCACCGAGCTCCTCGGTGCTGACCGTCCCGACCACGGCGGCGCACACCCGCTGGCCCCACTCCTCGTCGGGCACGCCGTAGACCGCGATGTCGTCCACCCCGGGACAGCCGCGCAGGGTCTCCTCGACCTCCAGCGGATAGACCTTGACGCCTCCGGAGATGACCAGGTCGCTGCCCCTCCCGTGCAGCCACAGCCAGCCATCCGCGTCCAGCCGGCCGTGATCGCCGACGGTGAACTCGGGACCGTCCGGGCCCTGGCGCCACGCCGCGGCCGTCCGGGCCGGGTCGCCGAGGTAGCCGAACCGGGCGTACGGCGGCACGCGGCACCACAGCGTCCCGTCCGGGTCGGTCCGCAGGCGGCGACCCGGGCGCGCCCGGCCCACCGTCCCGGGCCGGGTCGCCCAGTCCTCGGACCGGCACGCGGTGAACTGCCCCTCGGTGGCGCCGTAGAACTCCCACGTGGTGCCCGGCGGGAAGAGCTCCTGCAGTCTCCGCTTCACCGGCTCGGGGCACGGGGCGCCCGCATGCGCGACCAGCCGGAACGACGACAGGTCCGGCACGCCGACCTCGGCCCAGTGGCGGAACAGCCGGTACAGATGCGTCGGGACGCAGAACATCGTCGTGGGGCGCTCCGCCGCGATGACGGCTGTCACCAGTCCCGCGTCGAACGGCCCCGGCACGAGCAGCCGGCCTCCCGCCAGCACCGTGTGCAGGGCGAAGCGCAGCGGCGCCGAGTGATGCAGCGGGCTCAGCACCAGGTGGCGGTCCTGAGGAGAAGCCCCACTGGTCGATCTCCTCGTCGACCAGTGCCTGGGCCTCTGGCGGCTCCAGCAGCCCGGAGAACACCGCCTTGGGCCGGCCCGTCGTCCCGCTGGTGACGTGGACCGGACGACCCAGGGGGAGGGCGCCGGTGGCGGCGGGCAGCGTGGCACGCAGCGTCTGCAGCGCCTCCGCGGTGCCCACGACCCGGCGCAGGTGCAGTCCGGCGAGGATCGGGGCCAGTTCGGCCTCGGTGAGTGCGGGGTCCAGGCACACCGGGAACCGACCGGTGGCGAGCAGACCGGTGATCACCTCGACATACGCGGGTGAGCCCGGGAGCCGGAGCGCCACCAGGTCGGCCGACTCGAACTCGACACGCGCGTCACCCACGACCGGCATCCCAGGAGCGGGGGCCTCCTAGGATGCGCCCGTGGGCCTGCGTGTGGGACTGACCGGCGGAGTCGCCTCGGGCAAGAGCACCGTGGCGTCGATGCTGCGCGCCCTGGGGGCGGTCGTCATCGACGCGGACCTGCTCGCTCGCGAGGTGGTGGCGCCGGGGACCAATGGCCTGGCCGAGGTGGTCGCCGAGTTCGGCGACGGCGTGCTCGGGCCGGACGGCGCCCTCGACCGCCCCGCGCTCGGCAGGGTGGTCTTCGCGGACCCGGAGCGCCGGGTCGCGCTGGAGCGGATCATCCATCCCCGGGTGCGCGCCCGGGCCGCCGAGCTGGAGGCCGAGGCGGCCCCCGACGCCGTGGTGGTGCACGACATCCCGCTGCTCGTCGAGACGGGGCAGGCGGACGCCTTCGGCGCGGTCGTCGTGGTCGACGTGCCCGTCGAGGTGCAGCTGGCCCGGATGCAGGAGCTGCGCGGGCTGTCCGCCGAGGAGGCCCGGGCGAGACTCTCCGCCCAGGCCACGCGGGAGGAGCGGGCGGCAGTGGCGACGTACCTGCTCGACAACGCGGGCAGCCTGCCCGACCTGCAGGCGCAGGTCGAGCGTGCCTACGCCGCGCTGCACGCGCGGGCTGCGAGCAGCAGATGAGGTCGCATCGCAGGCCTCCCGCCCTCCGGGCCTTCGCACGGTCCGTTGTCGCGGCCGTCTTGACCACGGCGACGCTCGGCGGCTGCTCCGTCTCCTCGACCGGGGACGGCAGTCGCGCCAAGCCGTGGCGGCACCAGACGGGGCGGCCACGGCCGGCTCGGCGCCGGATCCGGCCCGCGTGCGGACCTGGGGTCCCACCAACGCGGAGGTCGACCGGGCCCGCGCCCTGGTGGCCACGTGGACCCCCGAGCAGCTGGCCGGCCAGGTGATCGTGGGCCGCTACCACGGCACCGACCCGGCGGAGGCCGCGCGCCTGGTGGGCGAGCTGCACCTGGCCGGGGTGTGCGTGACCGCCGCGAACGTCACCGACGCCGACCAGGTCCGCGCGACCACGGAGGCAGTGTCCGCAGCCGTGGCCGAGGACGGGCGCGGCTTCCCGGCCGTCATCGGCGTGGACCAGGAGGGCGGCTCGGTGGCACACCTGCGCGGCATCGCCACCGACTTCCCGGCCTTCGCCACCGCCGGCGACGTCATCGCGGCCGACCCGGCCGGTGGGCCGGCCCTGGTCGCACAGGCCGCCGACGCGGCCGGGCTGGAGCTGCGCGGTCTCGGGTTCACCTGGGTGTTCGCGCCCGTCGCCGACGTCACCATCGGTCCAGACGACCCGACGATCGGGGACCGGTCCGCCTCGACCGACCCGCAGGTCGCCACGCGGGCCACCCGGGCCGCGGTACGGGGCTACCGCCGGGCGGGCATCGTGCCGACCCTCAAGCACTTCCCGGGACACGGGAGCGCCACTGCCGACAGCCACGAGGCGCTGCCGGAGATCACCGAGACCGAGGCCGAGCTGGCCGCCCGCGACCTCAGGCCGTTCCGGCGGGCGATCCGTGCCGGGGCGCCGGTCGTCATGGTCGGGCACCTGGACGTCGACGCGGTGGCCCCCGGCGTGCCGTCCAGCCTCGCCCCGGAGACCTACGCGCTGCTGCGGCACCGGCTGCGCTTCCGCGGCGTGACCATCACCGACTCGCTGGGGATGGGCGCCGTGGCGGCGCGGCCGGGACTGCCGGTGCGGGCCCTCCAGGCGGGCGCTGATCTGCTGCTCATGCCCGCCGACACGGAGGCGGCTCACGCCCAGGTCGTGTCGGCGGTCGAGAGCGGAGAGCTGCCTCGGTGGCGGCTCACCCAGGCGGCGGTCCGGGTCGTGGCGCTGCAGCTATGGCAGCAACGGGTGGCCGCTGCCCGGCCCGTGCCGGCCGACGCCGCGGCGCGCGCCCAGGCCGCCGCGGCGGCACTGGTGGGCGCCGGCGGGTGAGCCTAGACGGGGTGCGGGGAGCCTCAGGCCGCCAGGTCGGGGTCGGCGAACCGACGCAGCTTGGCCAGCGCCTCCCGCTCGAGCTGACGCACGCGCTCGGCGGAGATGCCGTGGCGGGCGCCGATGTCGGCGAGCTTGTGCTGCCGGCCGTCGACCAGGCCGTAGCGGGATCGGATGATGTCGGCAGCGCGCGCATCGAGCTGGTCGACCAGGCTGTCCAGCCGAGCCCGCGCCTCGACGTCCAGAACCTCCAGGTCCGGGCCGGGAGCGGACTCCTGGGCCATCAGGTCGCCCAGAGAGGTGTCGCCGTCCTCGTCGACCGGGGTGTCCAGGCTGACGTGCTCGCGGCCCCAGGACATCAGGTCGAGCACCCGCTCGACGTCCATGTCCAGCTCCGCGGCGATCTCGTGCGGCTCGGGCTCGCGGCCCAGCCGCCGCTCGAGGGTACGCCGGGCGCCGCCGACCTGGTTGAGCTCCTCGACGACGTGCACCGGCAGTCTGACGACCCGGGCCTGCTGAGCGATGCCGCGGGTGATGGCCTGGCGGATCCACCAGGTCGCGTAGGTGGAGAACTTGTAGCCCTTGGTGTAGTCGAACTTCTCGACCGCCCGGATCAGGCCGGTGTTGCCCTCCTGGATGAGGTCCAGCATGGGCATCTGCGCGCGGCCGTACTTGCGCGCGATCGAGACGACGAGACGGAGGTTGGCGGTGATGAACGTGTCGACGGCCTTGCGGCCCTCCTCGGCCAGCCACTCCAGCTCCTCCTGGGTGGCGTGACCGGGCGCCCCGCCCTTGCGGCGGCCGACCCGGCCCTCGGCGAGCAGCTGCTCGGCGAGCAGGCCGGCCTCGATGGTCTTGGCGAGCTCGACCTCGGTGGCCGCGTCGAGCAGGGGGTTGCGCGCGATCTCGTCCAGGTAGAGGCCGACGCTGTCGCGCCCCTCGATCTCGGGTCACCGCGGTGGAGGTTCGGGTGGCCATGGGTTGTTGCCTCCTTCGTCGAGGGCCCGGCGATGGGCTCCTCGCATCTAGGTCAACGCCGGGTGGGGTTGGTTGGATTCCCGGTGTACTGCGAACGACGTGCGGGAACGCCGCGAAGTTGCCTTCCCCGGGAACTCTCAGGGACTTCTCAGACCGGGTCGGGGCCTGGGGCAGCCGCCGCCGCGACCTCGCCCGCCACGGCGGTGCCCTCCGGAGTGGGCGGGGTGTTCGCGAGGCCGAGCCGGTCCAGGATCCAGGCCAGCGTGAAGGCGCGGTCGTGCCAGGCCTGGTAGCGCCCCGACACGCCCCCGTGGCCGGCGGCCAGCTCGGTGCGCAGGCAGAAGTCGCGACGGCCCACCGCCGTGGCTCGAAGCCGGGCCACCCACTTGGCCGGCTCGACGTACAGCACCCGGGTGTCGTGGAGCGAGCACTCGGCGAGGACCGGGGGGTAGTCGATCGCCCGCACGTTCTCGTAGGGCGAGTAGCCCCTGAGGTAGGCGTAGACGTCGGGGTCGGCCTCCGGGTTGCCCCACTCGTCGTACTCGGTGACCGTCAAGGGCAGCGAGGCGTCGAGCATCGAGGTGAGCGGGTCCACGAAGGGGACGTCGGCCACGATCCCCGCGAAGAGCTCGGGGGCCTGGTTGGCGACCGCGCCCATGAGCAGGCCGCCCGCGCTGCCCCCCTCCGCGACCAGTCGGTCGGGGGTGGTCCAGCCGCTCTCGACGAGGTGGCGGGCGCAGGCGACGAAGTCATCGAAGGTGTGCTGCTTGTGCTGGAGCTTGCCTTGGTCGTACCACCGACGCCCCAGCTCGCCGCCGCCCCGGACGTGGGCGATCGCGAACGCGGCACCGCGGTCGAGCAGCGAGAGCCGGGCGACGGAGAAGTACGGGTCGATGGAGATCTCGTAGGCGCCGTAGCCGTACAGCAGCAGGGGAAGCGCGCCCCGGTCGCGCCGGTCGCGCCGGAGCACCAGCGAGATCGGCACCTGCTCGCCGTCGTCGGTGGCCGCCCACAGCCGGTGCTCCTCGTAGTCGGCAGGGTCGAAGTCGCCGAGCACCGGGGTCTGCTTCAGCAAGGTGAGCTCTCGCGTGGCGACCGTGTAGTCGTACACCGAGGGCGGGACCGCCAGCGAGGTGTAGCCGAGGCGCACGGTGGGCTGAGTGAAGGTGGGGTTGCTGCCGGTGCCGACGGTGTAGAGCTCGCTGTCGAACTCCATGAGGCGGTCGTCGGCGACCCCCCGATCGTCGAGGCCGAGAATGCGCAGCTGGGTGAGCCCGCCGCTGCGCTGCTGCACCACGAGGTGGCCGGCGAACGCGTCCACGCCCTCGAGCCGGACGGCGGGATCGTGGGCGATCAGCGGGACCCACCGCTGTGGCGGGGTCGGCTCGACAGGTGCCCGGCCGAGCTCGAAGTCGGGACCGGCAGCGTTGTGGAGCACCAGGAAGCAGTCCTCACCGCCGATCACCGCGTGCTCGAGGTGGTACTCGAGGCCCTCTCGCCGGGGCGAGAAGCAGACGAATCCGGCGTCGGGCCGCTGGACGTCGAGCACGTGGTGCTCGCTGGTGGTCTTCGACCCGATCGCGATCACCAGGAACCGGTCGGTGCGGCTGCGCCCGACACCCACCCAGAACCGCTCGTCCGGCTCGTGGAACACCAGCTCGTCCTCGGCCTGGGCCGTGCCGAGCCGGTGCCGCCAGACCCGGTCGGGGCGCCAGGAGTCGTCCACGGTCGTGTAGAGGAACGAATCGCCGGCGGGGCTCCAGGTCACCCCACCGAGCACGCCGGTGAGGACGTCGGGGAGGAGCTCTCCGGTCCCCAGGTTCTTGATGCGCACGGTGTAGCGCTCGTCGCCGGTGGTGTCGGTCGCGTAGGCGAGCAGGGCGTCGTCCGGGCTGACCGCGCTGGCGCCCAGCGAGAAGAACTCGTGGCCTGCGGCGAGCGAGTCGAGGTCGAGCAGCACCTCCTCCCCGGGGAGAGCCGGCTGCTCCGCGGAGCAGTCCTCAGCCGGCCGCGGGACCGCCCAGTCGTCCGGGCCACGGGCCGGCACCCGGCAGGTGGCGCCGTACTCGCGGCCCTCGAAGCTGCGGCCGTAGTACCAGTAGCCGCGAAGCCGGGTCGGCACCGACAGGTCGGTCTCCCGGGTGCGGGCCTTGATCTCGTCGAACAGCCGGCTGCGCAGCCCGGCCAGGTGCGCCGTGCGCGCCTCGGTCCACGCGTTCTCCGCCTCCAGGTGGTCGCGCACCTCCGGGGAGTCCTTGGCCCGCAGCCACTCGTAGTCGTCCACCCGGGACTCGCCATGGTGCTCGAAGACCACTGGGTGGCGAGCGGCGGTCGGGGGAGTGCCGGGAAGCTGCATGGGGGGAGGCTATCTGCCCCCTCCGGCGAGCCGCCCGGCCTGGTCGACGGTGCCGCGACCGGCGGGTTCACAATGGGTGGGTGGCGGAGACCGGCGAGCCGTGGGTGGACCTCAACGCCGACCTGGGCGAGGAGGTCACCGACGACCTCGCGCTGCTGGCGGTGGTCACCAGCGCCAACGTCGCCTGCGGCTATCACGCCGGCTCGGCGGCGATCATGCGCCAGGTCTGCGCCGAGGCGGTCCGCCTCGGCGTCTCGATCGGGGCCCAGGTCTCCTACGCCGACCGCACCCACTTCGGCCGGGTGGCGCGCGACGTGGCCGGCCCCATCCTGACCGAGCAGGTCGCCGACCAGGTCGGGACACTGGCGGTGATCGCGGCGCAGGAGGGCACCTCGGTTCGCTACGTCAAGCCGCACGGCGCGCTGTACCACCGGGTCACCACCGACCACGACCAGGCCTCCGCGGTGCTCGCCGGCTCGGGTCGGCTGCCGGTGCTGGGCTTTCCCGGCGCGGCGCTGCTGGTGCGCGCCGCGCAGGATGGTCGGGTCTGCTGGCAGGAGGGGTTCCCCGACCGCGCGTACACCCTGGAGGGACGCCTGGTGCCGCGCGACCAGCCGGGGGCCCTGGTCACCGACGCCACCGAGGTGGCTGCCCGCGCCGTCGCGCTGGCCGGATCGGTGCACTCGGTGTGCGTCCACGGGGACAGCCCGGGGGCCGTGGCGACGGCCGGGGCAGTACGCGCGGCGCTCGTCTCTGCTGGGCTGGAGCTGCGTGGACTTTGATCCACAGGCCCGGCGGTGAGTCTGTGGAGAAGCCGGCTGGTGCTGTGGATCCGACGGGTCGGACTGTGGACGACACGCCGGTTTCGGGCAGTCGCTCGGGATTTTCGGCGGAACCCCTTGCGCGACCGTGTCGGGAGCGCATAGAACTTCCTCACCAACCCCGTTCGCGGGGAAGGGAGCTGGAACGGAAGCCACGATCCAGACGCCGGGCTCGCCCGGTGCGTCGACCCGGTGACGGGGGCGGCGGGAGAGTGGTGGAGAGTGCCAGCTGGCCGGGCGTCACGTCACCGGTCACCCGAGGGGCTCCTGATGCTCATACCATCTGGGGCCCCTCACCCTTTTCTGTCACCCCGTCATGTCACCCGTTGTCTGCCCTGACGGATGCTCCCGTCCGGCCGGGGATACTGGCGGCGTGCGGATCATCCGGGTCGGGCCCTCGGCGCTGCTGGTCGAGGTGGCCGACGCACTCGAGGCGCTCGCGCTCGCGCGCTGGGCCCGCACGGAGGGACTGCGGGCCGACGAGGTCGTCCCCGCCGCGCGGACCGTCCTGTTCGACGGCGTCACCGAGCCAGGGCTGCTCACCGACCGGCTGGCAGACTGGTCGGGCCAGCCCCACGAGCCGCCGACCCGTCAGGTCACCGTGCCGGTCCGGTACGACGGGGCCGACCTGGAGCAGGTCGCTCGCGTGGGGGATGACCCGGACCGAGGCGGCCGCGACGCACGCGTCGGTGACCTTCGTCAGCGCCTTCTGCGGCTTCGCGCCCGGATTCGCCTACCTCACCGGTCTGCCGGCCGAGCTCGCGGTGCCCCGGCTGGCGACGCCGCGGACCCGCGTTCCCCGTCGGCGCGGTGGCGCTGGCCGACGCCTGGTGCGGGATCTACCCTCGGCCTCACCCGGAGGCTGGCGGCTGCTGGGCACCACGGACGCCGTGCTCTGGGACGTCGAGCGCGACCGGCCGGCGCTGCTGGAGCCGGGAACCCGGGTGCGGTTCGAGTCGCAGGCCGGCCCTGGGGGCGGGCGCCATGAGCCTGCTCGTCACCCGCGCCGACGGCCTCGTGACCGTGCAGGACCACGGGCGCCTCGGCTTCGCCCACCTGGGGTGCCGCGCGCGGGGCGGTGGACGCCCCGGCGGCGGCTCTGGCCAACCGGCTGGTCGGCAACCCCGCAGGCACGGCCCTGCTCGAGACCACGCTGAGCGGAGTCGGCGTCCGGGCGGCCCGCGCGGTCACCGTGGCCGTCACCGGCGCTCCTGCCAGGTGCGGGTGGACGGCCGCGCCGTCGCCTGGGCTGAGCCGGTCACCGTGACGGCCGGGGCGATGGTGGAGGTCGGGCCGGCCCGCTCGGGGGTGCGGTCCTACCTCGCGGTCGCGGGAGGCATCGACGTGACCCCGGTGCTCGGGTCGCGCTCGACCGACACCCTCGCCTGGCTCGGCCCTGGTCCGGTGCGGGTCGGGGCGGTGCTGCCGCTGGGGCGTCCGATGGGCCGGCCAGGAGCCGTCGACGCGCCCCGCCCGACAGCGTGGGCCGGTGAGCTGCGGGTGCAGCCCGGGCCCCGCACGGACTTCTTCGCCGGTGACGTGCTGGCCGAGCTCTGCGCCGCGCCGTACGTCGTGACCGCCGACGCCGACCGGATCGGCGTTCGGCTCCGTGGGGCGGCCCTGGTGCGCGGGCGGACGTCGGAGCTGGCCAGCGAGGGGATGGTCCTCGGTGCCGTCCAGGTGCCTCCGGACGGCCAGCCGGTCGTGCTGCTGGCCGACCATCCGGTGACCGGTGGCTACCCCGTCGTGGCCGTGGTGCACCCCGTCGACGTCGCCCGGTGCGGGCAGCTGAGGCCCGGCGAGCAGGTGCGCTTCACTCGTCGGGCCGGCTGAGCGGCGCGAGGGCTGGGTCGGCCACCGAGAACGAGCGGACCGGGCCGACGGGGGAGTCGCGGGTCTCGAACCGCACCGTCACGACGCCGCGCCCCGAGCCCCACACCCAGCCGGCACCGAGCTCGGCGTGGACGACGTCCATGCCGGGTGCCCAGGCACGCTGCCGGGCGGTCGGGAGGTCGACGGCGGGGGGCTCCTCCTCGTCGTAGGCGGTCTCCCCGAACAGGTCCTCCTGGATCCAGTCGGCCAGGCCGGAGACGCCCACGCCGAGCAGCCGGACTCCGCCGGAGGTGTCCAGGTCGTCGAGGAGCGCTCGGGCCGTGCGCGCGATGGTGGCCGCCCGGTCGGTGGGGGAGGCCAGGGTGGCCGAGCGGCTCAGCGTGGTGAAGTCGTGCAGCCGCACCTTGATCGAAACGGTGCGTCCCGACAGCCCCTGGCCGGCCAGCCGCTGCGCCACCTCGCCGGCCTGGCGGGTCAGCAGGCCGGCCATCAGCGAACGGTCGGCGAGGTCGGTCTCGTAGGTGCCCTCCACGCTCACCGACTTCGCCTCCCGCTCCGGCACGACGGGGCGGTCGTCCTCGGCCCGGGCGAGGGCGTAGAGGGCGTGCCCGTGGGCCTTCCCGACCAGCCGGACCAGCTCCTCGACGGTGACCGTCGCGAGCTCCGCGACCGTGTGGATCCCCGCCCGCCGCAGCCGCTCGGCGGTCGCGGGGCCGACGCCGGGGATGACCGTCACGTGCATCGGCAGGAGGAGCGCCCGCTCGGTGCCCGGGGGGACGACGACGAGGCCGTCGGGCTTGTCGAGGTCGCTGGCGACCTTGGCGATGAACTTGGAGCTGCCGATCCCGACCGAGGCGGTCAGGCCACCGGTCTCCTCGCGCACGCGGGCCCGCAGCTCCTCGCCGACGGCGGTGACGGTCGGCAGGTCGCAGGCGGGCAGCCGGGAGGTCGCCAGGTCGACGAAGGCCTCGTCCAGCGACAGCGGCTCCACCAGGGGCGACACCTCGCGCAGCAGGCCCATGACCAGGTCGCTGGCTTCGCGGTAGGCAGGGAACCGCCCCGACAGGAAGGCGGCGTGCGGGCAGCGGGCGCGGGCCTCGCGGGTGGACATCGCCGAGCGCACGCCGTACCGCCGGGCCTCGTAGGACGCGGTGGCCACCACGCCGCGCCCACCCACTCCGCCGACGACCACGGGCTTGCCCCGCAGCGACGGCTTGTCGCGCTGCTCCACCGCCGCGAAGAACGCGTCGAGATCCAGGTGGAGCACGGAGGCCTCAGCACGCATCGACGGCTCCTGTGCACGGCATGGCCGCACGCTACCCGCCCGCGCCGACGGCCCGGTTCCCTCCACAGCCCGGCTGCGAACCGACGGCATCCCCAGCCGACGGCACGGGCCGCTCGCGCCTCGGCAGGACGGGGAACGGTGGCGCCATGAGCCCTTCCGCCCAACCGTCCCGTCCCGCGTCACCCTCGTGGCCCGAGACCCGGTGGACCTGCTCGCCATGGTGCCCGTGGTGCTCGGCTTCCACCCCAGGAGTCGCTCGTCGTGCTGACCTTCGGTCCGGGAGCCGGCTTCCATGCCCGGCTCGACCTGCCCCGTCGGCGGCGGACGTGCCCGTCCTCGTGCGGACGCTCGAGGAGCCGCTGCGGCGGTCTCGCACCACTCGGGCGGCGCTGGTCGCCTACGCGCGGGACGCCGAGCCGGCCGCCGTCGTGCTGGCCGGAGTCGAGGCCGCGCTCCGCGACCTGGGGATCGACGTGCTCGTGACGATTCGGGCCGACGGCCGACGCTGGTTCGCGCCCGGCCCGCACGCCGACCCGGCAGGAAGTCCCTACGACGTCTCCGCGCACCGGTTCCTCGCCGAAGCGGTGCTGCGCGGTGAGTCACCCACGCCTCGCGCGGCGAGCTGGCCGCGGCCCTGGCTCCCCGAGCCGAGGCGGTGCGGGCCGTCGAGGCGGCCGTCGAGGCCAGGCTGGCGCTGGGCGCGCGCCACCAGCGGGCCGCCGAGGGGGCGTGGGTGCGGGCCACGGTCTCGGCTGCGCTGGCGGGCGACCGGAGCCAAGGTGAGCGGGGACGGAGCATCCGGCGGCTCGGGGACGCCGACCTGGCGCGGCTGCTGATGGCCCTGGCCGACCGCTGGGTGCGCGACGAGGCGCTGGCCATGCTGAGCCGAGCCTCGGCCGACGCCCATGCCGAGCTCTGGGCCGACGCCGTGTGCCGCGCTCCGGCGGGGCTGGTGGCCGCGCCGGCAACCCTGCTCGCCTTCGCCGCCTGGCTGCAGGGGCGCGGTGCCCGGGCCTGGTGTGCGCTCGACCGGGCCGAGGAGGACGAGCCCGGCTACACGCTGGCGGGCTACCTGGCGGTCGCGCTGCAGCACGGCGTGAGCCCGAGCACCTGGGATGACGTGCACGCGGCCATGCTGCCCGGCCCCTCGACCGCGTGACCCGGTGTGCCCTCCGGCCGCGGCGCCCGCACGGGGCCCGACCGGCTGATGGGCGAGGGCGTAGGCAGCGGGCCGCTCGGCCTCTAGGGTGCCCCCATGGGTGAAGAGGTCGAGGCACAGGAGTTCACCCGGGCAGATCGCACGCGCCACCGGGAGAAGGTGCGGCAGTGCCTGGACGTGTTCGCCCGCATGCTGCGCGAGTCGGCGTTCGACACCGACGACCCGATGACGGGTCTGGAGGTCGAGCTCAACCTGGTCGACGAGGCCGGCGACCCGGCGCTGAAGAACGCCGAGGCCCTGGCCGCGATCGCGGACCCGGACTTCCAGACCGAGCTGGGCCAGTTCAACATCGAGGTCAACGTCCCCCCCGCCAAGCTGCGGGAGGGCGGGCTGCGCACCTTCGAGTCCAGCCTCCGGCGCAGCCTCAACGACGCCGAGGCCAAGTCGGCGGAGGTGGGGGCCCACCTGGTGATGATCGGGATTCTGCCCACCCTGCGCGAGGGACACATGGCGCCGAGCTCGATCAGCGCCAACCCGCGCTACCGGCTGCTGAGCGAGCAGATCCTGGCCGCCCGTGGCGAGGACATCCTGATCTCGATCGCCGGGGTCGAGGAGCGGTTGGACACCACCTCGGAGTCGATCCTGCCGGAGGCCGCCTGCACGAGCACCCAGTTCCACGTCCAGACCTCGCCGGAGGACTTCCCCGAGTACTGGAACGCCTCGCAGGTGATCGCCGGGGTGCAGCTCGCGCTGGGGGCCAACTCGCCGTACCTGCTGGGCAAGGAGCTGTGGCGAGAGACCCGCATCCCGCTGTTCGAGCAGGCCACCGACACCCGCGGCGAGGAGCTGAAGGTCCAGGGCGTCCGCCCCCGGGTGTGGTTCGGCGAGCGCTGGGTCACGTCGGTGTTCGACCTGTTCGAGGAGAACGTCCGCTACTTCCCGGCGCTGCTCCCGATCACCGACGTCGAGGACCCGAGCCAGGTGCTCGACGAGGGGGGTGTGCCCCAGCTGCACGAGCTGCGGCTGCACAACGGCACCATCTACCGCTGGAACCGCCCGGTCTACGACATCCAGGGCGGCATCCCGCACCTGCGCGTGGAGAACCGCCTGCTCGGGGCGGGTCCCACGGTCGCGGACCTGATGGCCAACGCGGCGTTCTACTTCGGCCTGGTCAGGTCGCTCGCCGAGAGCGAGCGGCCGCTGTGGACCCAGATGTCGTTCAGCGCTGCCGAGGAGAACTTCCACACCGCCGCTCAGCAGGGCATCGACGCTCAGCTGTACTGGCCCGGCATCGGGCACGTGCGGGCCACCGAGCTGGTGCTGCGGCGGCTGCTCCCGATGGCCGACGAGGGCCTTCAACGCTGGGGCGTGGCCGCCGAGGAGCGGGACCGGCTGCTGGGCATCATCGAACAGCGCTGCCTCACAGGGGTGAACGGCGCTGAGTGGTTCGTGGGCCGGATGCACGCACGCGCCGGCCAGGACCGGTACGACGCCCTGCGGGCGACCCTGCAGGAGTACCGCGAGCGCATGCACACCAACGAGCCCGTGCACACCTGGGACTGACCCACCCGCTGACCTGGACCGCTGACCTGGACGGCTGACGTCTGGCCGACCTCGCCGCGCAGGGTGGCCGCGCCCCTCCGACGTCATGGCCCCGGGTCGGCGGGTCGGCGGCTGCGGTGGCGCAGCCGCTTCCAGGAGCGTCCCTCGCCGGTGCGCGGGTCGTACCACCCGGTGCGGGTGAGCACCACGAAGCCGGGCTCCTCGCCGGCCTCCAGGAATGCCTGCGCCACGGCTGGCAGCCACGCGGCGTCCAGGTCGTGCCAGCTCGACAGGCCGGGCCGGCACAGCCACGCCACCGCGGGCCGGTGGTCCTCCAGCAGCCGGTGCCGCGCCAGCAGCGCAGCGGTGAGGTCCGCCCGCAGGCCGTGGTCGAGACCGGCGTCCGCGGGGACGCCGCGGCGCAGCCCGCCGGGGATCCCGACGTACAGCGCCGGCGGGAACGAGCGGGACCGATGCGCGTCGCGCAGCGCCAGCACCTCGGCGCGCCAGGCGGCGGGAGCGGGGCGGCTGGTCACCGGCCCAGCCTGGCCGACCGGTCCGGCCGGCGTGCCGGCCCGTCCACAGGTGCCCGCCGGGAGCGGATTGGATACGGTGCAGGCAGGGCCTGCCGCGCGAAGCGACCGGCCGTGCTGAGCGCGAGGAGGACGGGTCAATGGGGACCTTGGTGGTGGGCTATGTCGACAAGCCCGAGGGCGAGGCGGCGCTGGCCAAGGCCGTGGACGAGGCGAAGCTCCGCGGCGCGAAGGTGATCGTCGTCCACTCCCAGCGCGGCGGTCCCGAGTTCGACGGCGAGGACTCCCTCAAGGCGACCAGCTCGTTGGCCAAGGTGCGCGCGCGGCTGACGGAGGCGGGCCTCGAGCACGACGTGCGGGAGATGATCCGGGGCTTCGAGCCGGCCGAGGACCTGATCTCCATCGCCGAGGCCAACGACGCGGAGCTGATCGTGATCGGGCTGCGGCGCCGCTCGCCGGTGGGCAAGCTGATCCTCGGGAGCAACGCCCAGCGGATCCTGCTCGACGCGCACTGCCCGGTTCTGGCCGTCAAGGCGGCGGACTGACCCGCCGCGTCGGCATGTGGGGCCGCCTCGAGACTCGGCTCAGCGAGGACCCGTTCGGGGCACGGCCCCTAGCCCGGAGCAGTGAGCCCGGCCGGAGCAGCGAGTATGGAGAGCGTTGAGCATGGATTCCCTGTACTCGCACGCGAGGTTGTACGACCTCATGTTCCCGGTCAACGGGTCCGCGGTGGACTTCTACCGCGCCGAAGCCGATCGGCGGAGCGGTCGCGTGCTGGAACTGGGATGCGGCACCGGTCAGAAGCTCATCCCCATCGCGTCCGACGGGCATCCGTGCGTCGGGCTGGACTCCTCGCCCGACATGCTGGCCGAGGCGCAGCGCAAGGCGGACGTGAGTGGCGTGGCGGTGGACTGGAGGCCAGGCGACATGCGCACCTTCGATCTGGGCCGGACGTTCGACTTCGTGTTCATCGCGGCGAACTCCCTCTTGCACCTGCATGAGTCGGAGGATCTGGTGGCGTGCTTCCGGTCCGTTCGACGACACCTTGCGCCCGGGGCTGCGTTCGCCTTCGACGTGTTCAACCCGAGCGTGCGCCTCCTTGCCGACGCCGACGGCGTACGGCGTCCTCGGTGGAGTTTCCTGGATCCCGACCGTGGCCGGGTCGGCGTCGATGTCGCCGAGACCTACGATGCGCCGGCCCAGGTGACGCGCGGAACCTGGTGCTACTCGACTGACACCGAGCCCGACTTCCTGGTCGTACCGATGGACATCAGGAGCATCTTCCCCGCGGAGCTGCCGCTGCTCCTCACGCTGGGCGGCCTTCGGCTGGTCGAGCGCTTCGGCGACTGGTCCCGGGGGTCACTTGCGGCGGATTCCCCGCTTCAGCTCTGCCTCTGCGAGCCGGTGTGACCGAACTGCTCGTCGGCTTCGACGACCATGGTGAACCTCGGCCCTCCTGGAGGCCAAGCTCGTCGAAGCTGCGGCAGGATGACGCCATGGCGATCCACATCACCGGCGACGAGCGCGCCGACCAGGTCCTGACCGACGACCCTTTCGCCCTCCTGATGGGGATGATGCTGGACCAGCAGTACCCGATGGAGCACGCGTTCCGCGGGCCTGCCAAGGTACTCGACCGGTTCGGCACTCTGGACCCGCGCCGCATCGCCGAGGCCGAGCCCGAGGCGTTCGCGGCGCTCTGCGCGACACCGCCGGCGATCCATCGGTTCCCGGGGTCGATGGCGGCCCGGCTCCAGGCGCTGGCCCGCGAGGTCGAGACGACGTACGACGGCGACGCGACTCGGCTCTGGGCCGACGCGGAGTCCGGCCAGGAGCTGCTGCGCCGGGTCGCGGCGCTACCGGGGTTCGGGAAGCAGAAGGCGCAGATCTTCGTGGCCCTGCTCGCCAAGCAGCTCGGAGTGCGCCCCGACGCTTGGGAGGTCGCGGCCGGAGGGTACGCCGAGCCTGGATATCGGTCCGTGGCGGACGTGGTCGACCCCGACTCGCTGCAGAAGGTGCGCGACTTCAAGAAGCAGCAGAAGGCGGCCGCTCGCAAGGGTTGAGACCGGCGGTCGGGCAATGCCGGCTCGTCACCGCACTCATGGCACAATGACGTCGCGGCTCTTGACATCACCGGGCTCTGCCGCGCCCACAGCTCGCTGACGAGAGGTGTTCGTGTCCCCCGACGCACGTACGCATCTGCCCGCCCCGGTGCTCGCGCACCCTGCCCTGAGCGCTCTGCTGACGATCGGTCGAGCCCGTGGTCGCCTCGGTGTCGAGGAGCTGCGCGAGGCCGCCGACGCGGCGGGGCTCGCGCCGCGACAGCTGGCTGCCCTGGTGAACCACGTGACCGACGCCGGGGTGGCGGTGGAGATCCCGGAGCACCCACGCGGGCTGGTCGCCGCGGCAACGGCGAGGAAGACGGCGGCGAAGGCTCCGGCGAAGACGGCCGTGAAGGCACCCGCGAAGGCGCCGGCGAGGACGGCGGCCAAGGCGACCGCGAAGACGGCGGCGAAGGCTCCAGCCAAGGCGTCGGCGAAGACTGCGGCGAAGGCTCCAGCCAAGGCGTCGGCGAAGACCGTGGCCAAGACTGTCGCCAAGGCGCCCGCGAAGGCGGCGGCGAAGGCGCCCGTGAAGGCCCCCGTGAAGGCGACGGCCAAGGCGCCCGCCAAGACGGCCCCGAAGGCCCCCGCCAAGGCGACCAAGGCCTCCGGCGCGCCCCCGGCGAAGACGACCCCCAGGACGACGGCGAAGAAGGCGGCCGCGGCTGCCGAGACCGAGGCCCCCCAGGCCGTGGTCCTGGACGACCTCGAGCCCGCGAAGGTGGGGCCTGACGGCAAGAAGATCCTGCCCGACCTCGACGACGCGCAGTTCGAGCAGGACGTCGCCGCGGACCCGACCATCAAGGAGGACGAGCAGCAGGCGTTCGTCGTCTCCGCGGCCGACGACACCGACGAGCCCGAGCAGCAGGTGATGGTGGCCGGCGCCACCGCCGATCCCGTCAAGGACTACCTCAAGCAGATCGGCAAGGTGCCGCTGCTGAACGCCGAGATGGAGGTCGAGCTCGCGAAGCGCATCGAGGCCGGTCTCTTCAGCGAGGAGAAGCTCGGCAAGGGCGGCAAGATGAGCGAGAAGATGCTCGAGGAGCTCGAGTGGATCGCCGAGGACGGCCGCCGCGCCAAGAACCACCTGCTCGAGGCCAACCTGCGCCTCGTCGTGAGCCTGGCCAAGCGCTACACCGGCCGCGGCATGCTCTTCCTCGACCTGATCCAGGAGGGCAACCTGGGGCTGATCCGCGCCGTCGAGAAGTTCGACTACACCAAGGGCTACAAGTTCTCGACCTACGCCACCTGGTGGATCCGCCAGGCCATCACCCGCGCGATGGCAGACCAGGCGCGCACCATCCGCATCCCGGTGCACATGGTCGAGGTCATCAACAAGCTGGCTCGGGTGCAGCGGCAGATGCTCCAAGACCTCGGCCGCGAGCCCACTCCGGAGGAGCTGGCCAAGGAGCTCGACATGACCCCCGAGAAGGTCATCGAGGTCCAGAAGTACGGCCGCGAGCCGATCTCGCTGCACACGCCGCTCGGGGAGGACGGCGACTCGGAGTTCGGCGACCTCATCGAGGACTCCGAGGCGATCGTGCCCGCCGACGCGGTGAGCTTCACGCTCCTGCAGGAGCAGCTGCACGCCGTACTCGACACCCTCTCCGAGCGCGAGGCTGGCGTCGTCAGCATGAGGTTCGGGCTTACCGACGGCCAGCCGAAGACCCTCGACGAGATCGGCAAGGTCTACGGTGTGACGCGCGAGCGGATCCGCCAGATCGAGTCCAAGACCATGTCCAAGCTGCGGCACCCCAGCCGCTCGCAGGTCCTGCGCGACTACCTGGACTGAGTGCCGGGCCTACGCCGGGTCGCTGCCGCCGGTGATCGCGCGGGTGGACTATGAGTCGTAGGCCCCGGAGCGGATCGTGTAGTCGAGGGTGGAGACGCCCCGGCTCCACACGATGACCGTCGTGCCGGCCGGGCCGATCGAGATGCGGGGGCCCGCGCGGGCGAGCCCACGTCCGCGCCGTCGGTCAATGGTCCAGGCGCCCGTCGCGTCCATGGCCGACCACGACATGCCGTCGCCGTCGTCGTCCAGGTAGTCGCCACGGGTGAAGACGGCCCGGAATGCGCCGCTCCCTCGTCGCGGCCGCGAGAGCCACCACCAGGTCGCCCGGCGGGGCGATCTGGACCGGCTGACGCCAGCTGCCGCCCACGGGCCTTCGCGCGGAGAGCAGCCGGCCGTCCGGCCGACCCCAGATCACCACCGCGACCCCCGGTCCGACGACAGCACCTGCATGGGCAGGGCGGTCCGACCGCCGACCGGCGCCAGGGCGACCGGCGGGCGGAACGCCTTCCCCGCCGGTGCCCGGGATGCCCAGGGGCGCCAGGCCCCGCCTGCCGGCTTCTGGCGCCAGCCGACGACGACCGAGCCGCCGCCGGCGACCGCAGCGCGAGCACCCTGAACCTTCCCGGCCCGCCCACGGGGCGGGACGCGACCTGGGCCATCGCACCACGGCCGGCCGAGGCCGCCTCGGATGACCTGGATCCGGTGCCGGCCGCCGGCCTGCCGGTGCATGGCGACGGCGCGCAGACCGGAGCCGCCGATCAGCGCGTCGAACTCCCACATGCCGTCCCAGCGACGCGGAGTGACCCACGCGGCGGCCGGACCGCGGCGGTGCGTGACGAGCAGGCGGCCACCCCAGTCGTGCCACAGCCATTCCCAGCCCAAGACCGCGGCGCCCGAGGGGGCGACGGCCAGGTCGAGGTCACGGAACTGACCCCTCACCCGGGAGACCACCACCACCGCGGGGTCCCACCCGGCGCCCCGGCTCGCCCGCACCTTCACGCGGGTGGGTCCGTTCCCGGCGTTCGGGTGATCCACGACGGCCCAGGCGGCCAGGAAGCGCGCCTTGCCGAACGTCCTCGACCTGCGGCGACCTGGCCTTGCCGCTCGCGTCCAGGACGACGCGAGCGCCCCAGGAGCCGCCCGGTGGCCGACGGGCGACAAGGATGCGGCCCTGGTCCTCCCAGATGGCCACGGCGCGGCCGGTGCGGGCCACCGCGACGTCGCCGGCCTCGAGGAACTCGCCCGGCCCGGCGAGGTCGGTGACGGTCGCCTTCGCGGGTGGCGGCTCGGCGGCCGAGCCGGGGATCGACGTCAGCGTGCCCGCGGTAGCGACCAGCAGGGCGGACAGGGCAGGGAGGAAGCGGCGCAGACGACCGGACATGACCAGCTCCTGAGCAGTGGCCGTGAGTCTCACGGTCACCTCCAGCATCCGTCGCCCACCAGCGCCGCGGAAGGTCGCCGGAGCGCCGCCTGAGTGGCGTTGGCCACGTCGGCGGTCGAGCCGTGGAGGAACACGTGCCTACCCGATGCTGATCAGCCCCAGCGCCGCGAGGCACAGCGCCAGCCCGGCGACCTGGCCGCGGTGCAGCCGCTCGCGGAGGACGGTGGCCGCGAGGATGACGGTCAGCGCCGGATAGAGCGAGGTCACCAGGGCGGCGACCGCGAGGTAGCCGTGCTGGGTGGCCAGCAGGTAGCTCACCGAGGCGCCCGCGGCCAGCACGCCGGTGACCAGGCCCGGGGCCAGCGCCGCCCGGCCGGGGACCCAGCGCGCGCTCATGACCCGTGCCACCGCGACGACCGCGGCCCCCGCGACCAGCTCGTTCAGCGCGACGGGCAGCAGGCCGGCGCGCTCCGGGATCTGGCCGAGGGCCACGAACATCGCTCCGAAGCCAGCGCCGGCCAGCACGCCGTCCCCGAAGCCCGAGCGCGTCGAGGCCCCCTGGGTGCGCTCGCGGGAGACCAGCCAGATGCCCGGGAGGCCCACCACGATGCCGAGCCACACCAGCGCGGTCGGGCGCTCGCCGAGGGCGACGCCGACGAGGACCGAGGCTCGCGGCGCCGACGGCGGACACGGGGGCCACGACGCCCATCCGCCCGTGCCCGAGGCCGCGGTAGAGGAACGCCGAGCCGAATCCGTTCGCGACCCCCGCGGCGGCCGCCCAGCCGTAGTCGGCCGGTCGGGGCGCACCGCCGGCCAGCAGCGCCCAGCCGGCCACCACCACCGTTCCGACCGCGGACATCACCAACGCGACGGCGTACGGCGTGGAGCGCTTGGCGCCCACCCCGCCGACGAAGTCCCCCAACCCGTAGCCCGCGGCGGCAAGCAGAGCCAGCAGCACCGTCATGGCGTCAGGACAGGACGACGCCGACGAGCCAGACCCCGGTGGCCAGCAGCGCGGCGATGAATTCGATGAGGATGCTCGCGCCGACGGCCTTGAGAGCGGCCTTCGTGGACGGCCAGGCGTCGGCGGGGCCGACCCGGATCCGCTCGGCGACGTAGACCCCGACCGGGAAGCCCGCGAGGGCGCCTACGATCGGGATCACGAAGAAGCCGGCCACAGCGCCCAGCGCCCCGATCACGAGCGTGCGCGTCGGCACCGTCTGCTTGAGTCGCTTGCCCGGCCAGGCGTACTTCACCACCGTGCCGACGACCAGCAGGGCGGCTCCGATCGCGAAGACGACCCATCCGGTGGGGTGCCGAGCTCGAGGGCCCAGGCCAGCAGGGCGGCCAGGATCAGGACGGTGCCCGGGAGGACGGGGACCACGATGCCGGCCAGCCCGACCAGGATCGCCAGCCCCACGGCCACGTCGGTCCAGGTCACGGGGGCAAGACTCCCACATCAGGGCACCGGCTGACCGCCACCCCACGGCGCCGGGTCGGAAATGGCCGGCCCGGTCGTCCGACCGGGGCCGCGGGAGGGATCGGGATGTCAGCGCTCGTCGTCGGGCGCGGTGGCCGGAGTGTCGGCCAGGGTGTGGGTCTCGTCACGGACGACGGTGCCGACCTCTCCGGAGGGCCTCGCCGTGCTCGCGCGCGTGGTGAGCGCAGAAGAACAGCTCGCCGCCGCTGTGCAGGGCCACCCGCAGGTAGGCCTGGGCTCCGCAGCGGTCGCAACGGTCGGCGGCGCTCAGCGCTGCGGCGTCGGTGGCAACGGCAGTCGACACGGTGGTCTCCTCCTTCGTCGGTGTCTGGCTCAACGTAGCGGCCGGCCCAAGAATTCCTGGACCCGGGGCGGCTGCCACGTGTCGCGAGACACGTCCATCCTGTCACGGACCCGAGCGCCTCCGGGCGGGTTTTCCTCAGGGTGGACGCCCCGTCTGGACACCCCGTTCGGAGGGGTCCACCGTAGAACCACATCCCGCCGGCGCCGTGCAGGCGTGCCTGCGTGGCCCCTCGGCGTGTCGCGGGTAGATTCGAGCAGTGCCGCCGCGCGGGCGGCCGCCGTACCCGAGCGGGGCCGGAACCGACCACCAGCCCCGACCAAAGAGTCGGCCAAAGAGCCGACCAAAGAGCACAGCGCCAGGAGCACCACCATCGCCGACAACACCTACAACGCGGCCCACCTGCTGGTCCTCGAGGGCCTCGAGGCGGTGCGCAAGCGCCCCGGCATGTACATCGGCTCGACGGACACGCGCGGGTTGATGCACTGCCTGTGGGAGATTATCGACAACGGGGTCGACGAGGCGTTGGCCGAGGCCGCGAAACGGGTCGAGGTGACGCTGCACCCCGACGGCTCCGCCGAGGTGTACGACGACGGGCGCGGCATCCCCACCGACAAGGAGCCCAAGACCGGGCTGCCGGGCGTCGAGGTGGTCGCCACGAAGCTGCACGCGGGCGGCAAGTTCGGCGGGTCTTCCTACGTCGCCACCGGGGGTCTGCACGGTGTCGGGCTGTCGGTGGTCAACGCCCTCGCGGCGCGGATGGACATCGACGTCGACCGCTCGCCCGCAACCCAGGGGATGAGCTTCCAACGCGGCGTGCCGGGCGTGTTCGACGGGGACGGGCCTTCGGCCTCGTTCGCCAAGAAGTCCGGCCTGTCGCGCAAGGGCGGCCGGGTCGCCAAGACCAAGTCGGGCACCCGGATCCGGTTCTGGCCGGACGGCCAGATCTTCACCAAGGACGCCACCTTCCTCGTCGAGGACCTCCTCGGCCGGGCCCGGCAGACGTCGTTCATCGTGCCCGGGCTGGAGCTGGTGATCCGCGACCTGCGGGGTGAGACCCCGGTGGAGGAGAAGTTCCGCCACGACGGCGGGATCGGCGAGTTCGTGGAGTTCCTCGCCCAGGACGAGCCGGTCACCGAGACCCGGCGGCTGCGTGGCTCGGACACCTTCGTCGAGACCGTGCCGCTGCTCGACGACAAGGGCCACATGACCCCGCAAGAGGTCGAGCGCGAGCTGGTCGTCGACATCGCGTGCCGCTGGGGCGCCGGCTACGACACCGAGATCCGCTCCTTCGTGAACGTGATCGCCACCCCCAAGGGCGGCACCCACGTGAGCGGCTTCGAGCAGGCGCTCACCAAGACGTTCAACGACGCCATGCGCGCCACCAAGGCGCTCAAGGTCAACGACGACGACGTCATCAGGGACGACATCCTCGAAGGGCTCACGGCGGTCGTCACCGTGCGGCTGGCCGAGCCGCAGTTCGAGGGGCAGACCAAGGAGATCCTCGGCACGCCCGCCGCGCGCACCGTCGTACGCCGGGTGGTGGCGGCGGAGCTGAAGAAGTTCCTCACCTCCACGAAGCGGGCCGAGAAGGCGCAGGCCAAGCTGCTGATGGAGAAGGTGGTCGCGGCGTCCAAGACCCGCATCGCAGCACGCCAGCACCGCGAGACCCAGCGGCGCAAGAACGCCCTGGAGTCCTCCGCGTTGCCGGCGAAGCTGCGCGACTGCCGCTCCACCGACACCGAGCGCACCGAGCTCTTCATCGTGGAGGGCGACTCCGCGCTCGGCACCGCCAAGGACGCCCGCGACTCCGAGTACCAAGCCTTGCTCCCGATCCGGGGCAAGATCCTCAACGTGCAGAAGGCCTCGGTCGGCGACATGCTGAAGAACGCCGAGTGCGCCTCGATCATCCAGGTCGTGGGGGCGGGCTCGGGGCGCACGTTCGACCTCGAGGCGGTGCGCTACGGCCGGATCATCTTCATGGCCGACGCCGACTCCGACGGTGCTCACATCCGCTGCCTGCTGGCCACGCTGTTCTACAAGTACATGCCCGAGCTGATCCAGTCCGGCCGGGTCTACTCCGCCGTGCCGCCCCTGCACCGGATCGAGATCGCCAACCCGAAGAAGGGCATGGACAAGTACCTCTACACCTACTCCGACGACGAGCTGCAGCGGAAGCTCGCCGCGCTGACCAGGAAGAACCTGCGCTGGAAGGAGCCGGTCCAGCGCTACAAGGGGCTGGGGGAGATGGACGCCGACCAGCTGGCCGAGACCACCATGGACCCGCGCCACCGCACCCTGCGCCGGATCACCGTCGACGACGCCGACGAGGCGGCCTGCGTCTTCGAGCTGCTGATGGGCTCGGAGGTGGCGCCGCGCAAGGAGTTCATCGTGCAGGGCGCCTACGACGTCGACGTGGAGGCACTGGACGCCTGAGCCCGGGCACCGGGCTGGCCGGGCCGCGGTCGGTCAGACGACGACCACCAACAGGCCGGTGTCGACGTCGTAGAGGAAGCCCCCGACGGCCACGCTGTCGGGGACGAGCGGGTGGCTGCGCACCCGGCGTACGTCGTCGGCCAGGGCGGCCCGCTGGTCGGTCACGACGTGGAAGGCGTGCCAGGAGGCGTCCTGACCCGCCGAGGCGCCGATCCGGGCCTGCAGCTCGTGCTCGGTGGCCGACGCCATCGCGCAGCGCGTGTGGGGGACCACGAGGATCCGACGGACGCCCAGCAGGTGCACGCCCAGCACCAGCGCCTCGAGCGCCTGGTCGGTGACCCGCCCGCCCGGGTTGCGGAAGATCTTGGCGTCCCCGTGGGCGAGCCCCACCATCCGCAGCGGGTCGATGCGCGAGTCCATGCAGGTCACGATGGCGACCCCCGCATGGGCGACCCCGTCGAAGCCGCCGAGGGCGAAGTCCTCGGCGAACGCGCGGTTGGCGGCCAGCAGGTCGTCGAAGTCGCTCACCGGGCCACCGTAGCCAACCTTCGCGTCGGGTCCAGGGCGCGGTGCCTAGGCTGGGCGGCATGAGTCCGGGCGGGGTGCGACTGAGTCGACGGGCCGTCGTCGCGGCCGGGCTGGCGGTCGCGGCCGGCGGGGGCACCGCCGCGCTCGTGGAGCACGACGTGCTGCCGGGCCGCACCCGGCTGCACCGGCTGCTCGGCCTGAACGGGCCGGACGGGACGGTGCCGGACGTGGCGCCCGGCCCGGTCGAGGAGGGTCGGCTGGGGTCCGCCATGGGCGGGGCGGTCTGGCGGATCGCCTACCCACCCGGTCGGCCGCGGCCTCCAGCCTGTCCGCCGTGCTGGTCCTGCACCAGGCCGGGAGCTCCGCGGGCCGGGTGTTCGACCGGCTCGCGCTGCCGGAGTTCCTGGCCGCGAGCGGGCTGCCGCTCGCGCTGGCGGCCGTGGACGGGGGACCGCACTCCTACTGGCACCCCCGGCCGACGGCACCGATGCCGGCCGCGGGGTGCTCGAGGGGCTGCTGCCGCTGCTGCGCGACCGCGGCGTGCAGGTCGAGTCGCCGGCGCTGCTGGGCTGGTCGATGGGCGCGCCGGCGCCCTGACGCTCGCGACCCGGCTGCGCCGGTCGGGCGTCACCCCGGACCCGTGCTGGCGGTGAGCCCGGCACTATGGACCTCCTACGCCGAGGCGTCGCCCGGGGCCTACGACAACGAGAGCGACTTCGCGCAGGTGCTCGCCGACCAGCGGGCGACCCGCGGGAGCGACGTCCGCCTGGACTGCGGCACCGGCGACCCGTTCTACCGCACGGTGCGGTCGTGGGCCGACGAGCTGGGCATCGCGGGCGAGTTCGAGGCCGGCGGCCACGACGCCGGCTACTGGCGCCGGGTCCTGCCCGGCCAGCTGGCCTGGCTCGGCGCGCGGCTCGGGCTGGCGGCGCCGGCCGCACCGTAGATCGCCCCGTGCCCAGCTCCCTGTCCGTCACCACCACGCTCGTCGCGCGTGGCCCGGCCGCCGCGATCGTGCTCACCGACGACCAGGTGGCAGGGCTCGGAGGCGGGGCCAAGGCCTTCCCCGTGACCGTCGCGATCGGCGACCGCACCGGTGCGGCTGCGGCTGGCAAGGATGGGTGGGGAGAACCTCATCGGCTTCAGCAAGGCCGCCCGTGCGGACGCCGGTGTCGAGGTCGGCGACACGGTCAGCGCCGTCATCGCCGCCGACACCACGGAGCGCACCGTCGACGTCCCCGACGACCTGGCCGCCGCCCTGGCCGCCGACCCGGCCGCTCGAGCGGCGTACGACGGTCTTGCCTACTCCCACCGCAAGGAGTACGTCCGCTGGGTCACCGAGGCCAAGCGCGCTGGGACGCGCGCCGACTGCGTCGCGAAGACCGTCCAGCAGGTCAAGGACGGCCGCGGCGCTGACCGGCCCCGGTCACCGTCCGGCGCGGAGCAGCGCCCCCGATCCATGCCGCGCGTGGCCGCGCCGCGGAACACCAGCACGGCGATCGCGGCGGCGATCAGCGCGCACCCCGCCGCGCCGAGGAAGACGGTGTGCTCCTGGGCGATGCCAGCGACCCGGAGCAGGTCGTTGAACGCGTCGCACCGGCTCTTGCCGCCACACACCTCCTTCACCGGGGGGACGTCGGCGTTCACCGCGTAGTAGCGCCGCAGCCCCAGGGTGGTGAGCACCGAGATGCCGACCAGCATCCCCACCATCCGGGAGACGACGACCAACGCCGAGGCCAGCCCATGGACGTCGTCGTCGGTGCTGGCGAGCGCGGCGGCGTTGACGGGGGCGAGGGCCAGCCCGAAGCCCAGCCCGCCGAGCACGAGCGGCACGGTCGCCACGGGGTGGCGCAGGGTCTCCACCCCCCAGCGACTCATCCAGATGAACCCCACCGCCGCCAGCACCATCCCGAGCGCGGTGACGATGCCGGCCGGCCAGGCCCGGGTCAGGTAGCCGCCCGCGACGGCACCGACCGGCAGGGCCACCAGGAAGCGCACCAGCACCAGCGCCGCGCCCAGCTGGGAGTCGGGGTAGATCGTGGTGCGGGCGAAGATCGGCACGTCGATGAGCGCGGCGATCAGCGCCGCCCCGACGAAGAAGCTCACCAGCAGCGACCCCCCCGCCGGCGTACGCCGGAGGGCCCCGTGGGGCACCACCGGCGACTCCGCCCGTCGCAGGTGGACCACGAAGGCCGTCGCGGCCAGGGCGGCCACCAGGAGGTACCACCAGCCGTTTGGCGAGAAGACCTGGATCTGCGGGTCGGCCGTGGCGAAGGCGACGATCACGCCACCGAGCGCCACGGCCAGCAGGAGGGAGCCCCGCAGGTCGGCGTCGACCATGGCGCGCCACCACCCCCGCAGGTCCACCAGTGGCCGCGTGGCCGTCGCGCAGCGGACCACGAGGAGCAGCAGGGCGACGACGGCGGTGACCCCGAGGGGGGTCGTCCAGCGACCCGTGCCGGCGAACGGGACGAACAGCTCGCCCCACACCAGGTCGCGGCGCAGCGCCGCAGGCTGGGTGAGCACGACGGCGACGGCGGTGCCGGCGAGCAGCAGCAGACCCAGGCCGAGGACGTCCCGGCGGCCGGCCGCCACCGGGGTCGCTGCCACGAGCCGGGCCGGGGACGCCGCCCGGAGCGCGGCAGCGAGCACCAGGCCGACCGCCAGGTTGATCGCGAAGATGGCGCGCCAGTCGGCGACCGCCAGCACCACGGCGCCGAGCAGGGGGCCGAGCACGCTGCCGATCTCCTGGACCCCGAGACCACCCCCAGCGGGACGCCCCGCCGCTCGGCCGGGTAGAGGTCGGCCACGAGTGCCAGCGTCGCCGGCACCAGGCCGCCCCGCCGACGCCCTGCAGGAAGCGGCCGGTCACGATGCTGGGCATGTCGTAGGCGAGCGTGGTGACGAACGACCCCACGGCGAACACCACGAGCGCCATGAGCAGCACCGGCACCCGGCCGCGCAGATCGGCGATCCGCCCGATGAGCGGGAGCATGGCGACGTACCCGAGCAGGAAGCCGGACACGATGGGCGCCGCGCGCTGCAGCTCGTCGATCGGCACCCCGACGCTGGTCATCATGTCCGGCAGCGCGAGCACCACGACGTAGGTGTCCGCGGCCGCGAACGCGACGGCGACGGCGGCCAGCGCCAGCAGGAGCCGGGCCGGCCGGTCGTCCGGCCCGGGCGGGCGGACACGGTCACGGCTTGGCGATGTTCTTCGTGGTGCCGTAGTCGGTGAGCGTGACGGTGTAGGTCATCACCGGGCTGTCCTTGTAGAAGACGCCCGTGAGCGTGGCCTCCCGCAGCTGGTCGTCGTCGGTGATGGAGTAGGTCACGGAGAAGTTCGCCCCGCTGGAGCTGGGGATCACCTGGTGCATCACCTGTCCGGGGACCGTGCCGGAGTACTCAGTGAGGATCTCGTCGTTGTTGGCGCCGCCGCGGACGGTCTCGCCCTTGGTCAGCCCCGTGGTCGCGGCCAGCAGCGAGGAGAAGCCCCGGTCGGGAGTGATCAGGGCGGCCGGGTCCGGCGCGCCGTAGTCGCCGGGGTCGACGTCGGACCAGCCGACGGTGAGGGGGATCTGGGCGAAGACCTTGCCACCGACCGAGACCACCGGCACGTCCACGGACTGGCCGGCGAAGATGATCGAGATGGTGCCGTCGAAGGCGGGAGCGTGGGTGGCGATCCCGTCGGCGTCGGTCAGCCCGGCGATGCCGTCGGGCAGGTTGTCGGTGGTCAGCCGCAGGTACAGCCCGCTGGTCTCGTCGAGCGTCTTCTTGGCCGCGGCGACAACGGCCTCGGGGCGGGGCCCTCGTCGGCCTTCGCCTTGCTGGTGCAGGCGGCGAGCGGGACGACGGCGGCCAGGAGCAGCACCGCGAGGCCGCGGCGCACGGTGGGGTTGCGCGACATGGCGTCAGCCTTCCACATCGCGGCCGGTCTGCCGGTGAGGCGACGCAACGACGCTGCTCACCCCCACCTGGTGGGCGACCGGCCCGGCGCACGCCGAGATCGGCTGCGCGGCTGGGACGCCGGAGCCGTCGCGCCTGCCGGTCGCCTCCGGTAGGTCGATCGGAGCGCCGCTGACCGCCGCGGCTCGGGCCGGCGCCATGCCGGCCCAGGCGAAGACCAGCGTGTCCTCGCCCTTGAGGAACCGGTGACAGCGCACCCCGCCGGTCGCGCGCCCCTTGGGGGGGTACTCAGAGAACGGCGTCACCTTCACCGCGCCCGCCTCGGTGCCGGGGAGGGCGGTGGACGAGCCGGCGGCCGTGACCACGACGGCGGCGGCCGGGTCGAGCGCGCCGAACCAGGCGGCGTGGGCGCCCGTGGCCAGCCGGATGCCGGCCATGCCGCACCCGGCGCGCCCCTGCGGGCGCACCGCGTCGGCACCGAAGTGCAGCAGCTGCGCGTCGGAGCTGATGAAGCACAGCTCCTCGGTGCCGGTGCGCAGTTGGACGGCTCCGACGACGGTGTCGCCCTCCTTGAGGCCGATGACGTCCCACTCCTCCCGGCCGAGCACCTCGGGATTGACCCGCTTCACCACTCCCTGGCGGGTGCCGAGGGCGAGCCCCGGGCCGGCGGTCTCGAGCGTGGTGAGCGCCAGCGCGCGCTCCTCGGGCTCCAGCGCGAGGAAGGCCCCGAGCGGGATCCCGCCTTGCAGGTGCGGGTCGTTGGCGGTCGCGGGCACGGTCGGCAGCTCCAGCACCGAGAGGCGGCGTACCTTGCCCAGGCTGGTGACAAGGCCGATCTCGCCGCGGGCGGTGGCGGGCACCGCGGAGACGACGACATCGTGCTGCGCGCGGGCGCCGCCCTCTCCTGGGCGCTCCGCATCGGCGGTGCGGGCCAGCAGTCCGGTGGAGGACAGGTAGACGAAGCAGGGGTCGTCGGCGACCTCGAGCGGCATCGCCGCGGACGCGACGGCGGCCGTCCCCGCGGCCTCCAGCAGGACGGTGCGTCGGGGCGTGCCGTAGGTGCTGGCCACCTCGGCCAGCTCGTCGGAGACGACCTTGCGGCGCAGGGCCTCGTCGGCCAGGATCGCGTCCAGCCGCTCGATCTCGCGCTCGAGCTCGGCCTTCTCCTTCTCCAGCTCCAGGCGGGAGAACTTGGTGAGCCGGCGCAACGGCATCTCGAGGATGTACTCGGCCTGGGGGACGGTGAGGTCGAAGACGGCGATCAGCCGCTCCTTGGCCTCGGCGGCGTTCTCGGAGGCGCGGATCAGCTGGATGACCTCGTCGATGTCAAGGATCGCGACGAGCAAGCCGTCGACCAGGTGCAGCCGGTCGGCCGCCTTGCCGCGGCGGTAGACCGAGCGGCGGCGGAAGACCTCGAGCCGGTGGCCGAGGAAGACCTCGAGCAGCTGCTTCAGGCCCAGGGTGCGCGGCTGACCGTCGACCAGCGCCACCGCGTTGATGCCGAAGGTGTCCTCCATCGGGGTCTGCCGGTAGAGCTGCTCCAGCAGGGCCTCCGGGTGGAAGCCGTTCTTGACCTCGATGACCAGGCGCAGGCCCTTGCCGCGGTCGGAGAGGTCCTTCAGGTCGGCGATGCCCTGCAGCTTCTTGCCCTGCACCAGGACCTTGATCCGCTCGATGATCTTCTCGGTGCCGACGCCGTACGGCAGCTCGGTGACCACGATGCCCTTGCGCCGGCCCACCGACTCGACCCGGGCCGTGGCGCGCATCCGGAAGGTGCCCTTGCCGGTCTCGTAGGCCTCGCGCACTCCCTCGAGGCCGACGATCATGCCGCCGGTGGGGAGGTCCGGGCCGGGGATGAACCGCATCAGGTCGGCGACCGAGGCCGTGGGGTGGGTCAGCAGGTGCCGCAGCGCCTGGACCACCTCGACCAGGTTGTGCGGGGCGATGTTGGTCGCCATGCCGACGGCGATGCCGGTGGTGCCGTTGACGACGAGGTTCGGGATCGCCGCGGGCAGCACCGCAGGCTCGAGCTCCCGGCTGTCGTAGTTGGGCCGGAAGTCGACGGTGTCCTCGTCGATGCCGGCCGTCATCGCCACGGCGGGCGGGGCCATCCGGCACTCGGTGTAGCGCATCGCCGCGGGCGAGTCGTCGGGCGAGCCGAAGTTGCCGTGTCCGTCGATCATCGTCAGCCGCATCGACCAGGGCTGCGCCATCCGGACCAGCGCGTCGTAGATCGCTCCGTCGCCGTGCGGGTGAAGCCGACCCATGACCTCACCCACGACGCGCGCGCTCTTGACGTGCCCACGGTCGGGGCGCAGGCCCATGTCGTTCATCGTGTAGAGGATGCGGCGCTGGACGGGCTTCAGACCGTCGCGGGCGTCGGGGAGGGCGCGTGAGTAGATGACCGAGTAGGCGTACTCCAGGAACGACGAGCGCATCTCGTCGGTGACGTCGACGTCGAGGATGTGCTCCTCGAAGTCGTCGGGAGCGGCCGTTCTCGCCTTGCCTCGTGCCATGGGGGCGATTCTTCCTGCTGCCGCCCACAGTTGCCGGCGGGGCACGCCGTACGCCGCCTCACCGAGGCTGCCCGCCACCCGGTCGCCGCCCCCGAACGCCGTCGTCCCGGCACCCGCAGGCGATAGATTCAGACCGTGACCCACCCCACCGAGGTCCCCGTGGAGCCTGCTTTCGGGCTCAGCCCCGACGAGGCCCAAGCGGCCGCGATCGAGGTGCTCGCGCCGCCGCCTCGGCACTGGGAGGCCGATGTCTTGCTGCGGGACGGACGCACGGCCCACATCCGGCCGATCCGCGCTGAGGACGCCGACCTGATGGTGGAGTTCTACGCACGCGTGTCGGACCAGTCGAAGTACTTCCGCTTCTTCGCCCCGATGCCCGAGCTCTCCGACAAGGACGTCTACCGCTTCACCCACGTCGACCACGTCGAGCGGGTGGCGTTGATCATGCTCGTCGGCGGGCAGATGATCGCGGTCGGCCGCTACGACACCATCACCCCCGGCGAGGCGGAGGTGGCCTTCCTCGTCGAGGACGCCCACCAGGGGCGGGGGATCGGGCAGCTGCTGCTCGAGCACCTGGCCCAGGCGGGCCGGGAGCGCGGTGTGGAGCGGTTCACCGCCGAGGTGCTGCCCGAGAACCAGGCGATGATCCACACCTTCCGCGACGCCGGCTACCGCATCGCCAGCGGCTACGAGGACGGCGTGATGGTGCTGAGTTCCCCATCACCCCGACCGAGACCGCGATCGGGGTGATGGAGAGCCGCGAGCACCGCGCGGAGGCGGCCTCCATCGAGAAGTTCCTCAACCCCCAGTCGGTCGCGGTCATCGGCGCGAGCCGGCGCCGCGACACGATCGGCCACGCCCTGGTCCGCAACCTGGTCACGGGCGACTACACCGGCCGGGTGTACGTCGTGAACTCGCAGGGGGTCGCGGTGTCCGGGCTCCCGGCGTACCCCACTGTCGGGGAGATCCCAGACCAGGTCGACGTCGCGGTGGTGGCGGTGCCCGCCGAGGCCGTCCAGGACGTCTGCCGACTGCGCGGCCAAGGGCGTGCACGGCCTGGTCGTCATCTCCTCAGGCTTCGCCGAGACCGGCGAGGTGGGCAAGCAGCGGCAGCGCCGGCTGCTGGGCCTGGCCTGCCCTACGGCCTGCGCGTCATCGGCCCCAACGCCCTGGGCGTGATCAACACCGAGCCGAGCGTGTCGCTGAACGCGTCGCTCTCGCCGCTGATGCCGCCGCGAGGTCGGGCCGGGTTCTTCTGTCAGTCCGGTGCGCTGGGCTCGGCCATCCTGGAGAAGGTCAACAACCGCGGGCTTGGGCTGTCCACGTTCGTGAGCGCGGGCAACCGCGCCGACGTGTCCGGCAACGACCTGCTGCAGTACTGGCTCGAGGACGACCGCACCGAGGTGGTGCTGCTGTACCTGGAGTCGATCGGCAACCCGCGCAAGTTCTCCCGGGTGGCCCGCCGGGTCTCGCGCCGCAAGCCGGTCATCGCCGTGCGCTCGGGCCGGACCACCCAGGGTGTCCCGATGGGGCACGCGGTCCGCCGGATCTCGGCGCCGCAGGAGGCGATCGACGCGATGTTCCGGCAGGCCGGAGTGATCCAGGTCGACACCCTGGACGAGATGTTCGACGTCGCCCAGCTGCTCGCCCACCAGCCGCTGCCCCGGGGTCGGCGGGTGGCGGTCGTGGGCAACTCCGACGCCCTCGGGCTGCTGGCGACCGACGCGGCGGCCGCCGTCGGCCTGGTGGTCAACACCTCGCTCCCGCTCGGGGCGGACGCGACGGCCGAGGACTTCGAGTCCGCGCTCGATCGCGCCATCGACGACGACGACGTCGACGCGGTGGTCGCGGTCTACATCCCGCCTCTGAACGTCTCGGGGAGGACGTCGCCAACGTGCTCGCAGCCGTGGGTGAGCAGTCCGACAAGCCGCTCGTCTCCACCTTCCTCGGCGCCGAGGGGGTGCCCGAGCTGCTGCGGGTGCCCGACGTCGCCGGGCACACCGCCGGCCGCGGCTCGGTGCCGTCCTACCCCGCCGTCGAGTCGGCGGTGCGGGCGCTGGCTCGCGTCGTCGAGTACGCCGTGTGGCTGCGGCACCCCGCGGAGGACGCCCCGCACCCCTGGTCCGACAGCGACACGCCGTCCGGCAAGAGGCTGGTCAACGAGATCCTCATGCACCACCCGCAAGGGCACGACCTCGACCACGACCAGCGGCGGGACCTGCTGGCGGCGTACGGCATCGAGGCGTGGGAGGCGCCTCGGGTCGAGTCCCTCGACGAGGCGGTGGCGGCGGCCGAGCGGCTGGGCTGGGACGTCGTGCTCAAGGCGACGGCCGAGCGGCTGCGCAACCGGCCCGACCTGGCGCACGTGTGGCGCAACATCGACGACGCCGAGGAGATGGCGGACGCGTGGGCGACCCTCACCGGGCTGATCACCGATCCGGCGCATGCCGGCTTCGTGGTGCAGAAGAACGCCCCGCCCGGGGTCCCGGTCGCCATCGGCTCGATGGAGGACCCGCTGTTCGGGCCCGTGGTCTCGTTCGGCATCTCCGGGGCCTTCACCGAGCTGCTCGGCGACAAGGCCTACCGGATCCCGCCGCTGTCGGCCCAGGACGCCGCGGACATCGTGCGCGAGATCAAGGCCTCGCCGCTGCTGTTCGGCTACCGCGGTAGCGAGGTGGTCGACGTGCCGGCGGTCGAGCAGCTGGTCCTCAAGGTGTCCCAGCTCCAGCACGACCTGCCCCAGGTGCGGTCGCTGGACCTGTCCCTGGTGCTCGTCAACGCGAACGGCGCCAGCGTCCTCACCAGCTGCATCCGCGTCGAGCCCGTGATCGACCCGCGCTCGGACTGGTTCGTCCGGCGGATGGCCCGGCCGCCCGGCGACACGATCCCGGAGTAGGGCACGCGAGCCTGCCGGGACGTTCCTGCTCCGGATACCCGGTCGCGCGGCATGCTCGGCGTGCCCGAGACTGAGGAGGTGACACGCTCCAGCCACGACGCCCCGGTCGTGGCGGCGCGACCCCGGCTGAGGGACCTCGATCCTCGGGTGTGGCGGGTCCTGCTCGGCTTCGCCTTCTCCGCGGTCGGAAGTGGCCTGACGCTGCCGTTCCTCTACGTCTACCTCGTGCACATGCGCGGCTTCGAGACCGCCACTGTGGGCTGGATCTTCGCGTGGATGGGGCTGCTCGGCTTCCTGGTGTCCCCGGCCGGGGAACCCTCATCGACCGCGTGGGGCCGCGCCCGGTGATGATCGCGGGGCTGGCCGTCGAGGCACTGGGCCTGGTGACGCTGTCGCGGATCCAGACGCTGCCCCAGGCCGTCCTGGCCGCCTCGGTGGTCGTGGTCGGCACGATCGTCATCTGGCCGGCGTCCACGGCGCTGCTGACCCGGCTGGTGCCGCGCGAGGCCCGCGAGCACGTGTACGGGCTGAACTTCATGCTGCTCAACGCCGGCCTCGGCCTCGGGGGGCTGATCAGCTCCACCCTGGTGGACCTGGAGTCGGTGGCGTCGTTCCAGCGCCTCTACCTCATCGACGCGCTGGCCTATGCGGTCTACATCGTCGTGCTGCTCACGCTCCCGCGCGGCACCGGCACCCTGGCCGACGCCGCGACGGAGGCGGACGGCGACGGGGAGCCGAGGGCCGGGCAGCGCCCCTCGTGGGCGCTGGTGCTCCGCGACCGGACGCTGCTGTGGGTGGTGGGGGTGTCCACGCTGGCGATCACCTTCGGCTACGCGCAGCTGGAGGCCGGGCTGGCGGCGTACGCCGTCGACGTGGCCGAGGTCCCGGTGCGGGTCCTGGGCTGGGCCTACGCTGCCAACACCGCCGCGATCGTGGTGGGGCAGCTGGTCACGCTCCGGCTGATCGCCGGGCGACGTCGGTCGTCGCTGCTGGCGGTGTGCGCGGCCGGATGGTCGCTCTCGTGGGTCGTGATCGCGCTGGCGGGCGCCACGGAGGGATGGCTGTCCGCGGCCGCGATCGTCGCGGGCCTCGGGCTCTTCGGCGCCGCCGAGACCATTTGGGCGCCGGTCGCACCGGCGATCGTGAACGACCTGGCCGTGGCGGAGCTCCGCGGGCGATACAACGCCCTGCACGGCATGACCTGGACGTTCGGCTCCATCGTGGGGCCGGCCACGGCCGGCATGCTCCTCGGCCACCACCTGGCCGGCGTCTGGGTGGCCGCCGTGGTCGGTGGCACCGCCCTGGCCGCCGTGCTCTTCGCCGGGCTGCGGCGCCGGCTGACCGACGCCCAGGACGGTGTGGCCGCGCGAGCCGGCGATCACGCGGGGCGACCCCCGGGAGGCTGACCCGACGCCGAGCCGGGCCACCGTGACAGACTGCGCGCATGGGCACGACGACGACCGACGACCGCGACCGGATGCTGGAGCTGCGAGGCGCGATCGACCGCACCGGCTACTACCCGGACGTGGTGGCCGACGGGGTCTCGGCCGCAGTGGCGGGCGAGCGGGTGGTGTCCTACTTCGTGCACCACGAGCCGACGTTCGAGCACGAGGAGGTGCGCCGCCACCTCACGGTCATCGTGCTGACGCCGAGCCGGGTGATCCTGGCCCACACCGACGAGCACGCCGGCGACGACCTCCTCCCCGAGCCCTACACCTCGACGTCCACGGAGGCGATCGCCCTCGCGTCGGTGCGGTCGGTCGTGGTGACCCGGATGGTCACCAGCCCGACGTCGGGCCCGTCGCTGCCGGCGGAGGCGGTGCTCACGGTGAGCTGGGGCGGCGTGAGCCGGGTGGACCTCGAGCCTGCGGGCTGCAACGACCCGCAGTGCGACGCCGACCACGGCTACACCGGCGTGCTGGCCGGTGACGACTTCTCGTTGCGGGTGTCGGCCGCGGCGGACGGGCGACCTGCGGTGGAGGGCCTGCTGGCCTTCGCCGAGGCGCTCTCGGTCCGCACCCGGCCGGCGTAGGCGCCTGCGCCGTGAGCGGCGAGGGCTTCGTCGAGCCGGCGTACCGCAGCCGGTCGCTGGGCGACGTGCTGCCGGCGGTCGCCCGCGCGCTCGGCGCCGAGCCGTGGCTGGCGGAGGGGACCGACCTCGAGCTGCCGCCCGCCCCGGCGTACGTCGTGTTCCTCGTCGACGGCCTGGGGAGCGAGCTGCTGCGCCGGGAGGCGGCGGCCGCGCCCTACCTCGCCGGGCTGCTCGCCGACCAGCGGCCCGGGACGGCCGGGGTACCGTCGACGACCGCCACGAGCCTCACGTCCCTGGGGACGGCGTTGCCTCCGGGCGCCCACGGCCTGGTGGGCTTCACGTCACGGGTGCCGGGCACCGACCGGCTGCTCAACGCGCTGGCCTGGGACCGGCGCGTCGACCCCCTCGAGTGGCAGCCGCATCCCACGGCCTTCCACCGGCTGGCCGCGGCGGGTGTGGGCGCCACGATCGTGAACAAGCGGGAGTTCGAGACCTCCGGTCTGACCCAGGCGGCCCAGCGTGGCGCGGCGTACGTCGGCGCAGACCGGGTCGGCGAGCGGATCGCCGCAGTCGTGGCCGCGGCTGCGCAGCACCCCTCGGTCACCTACGTCTACGACGGGGACCTGGACTGGACGGGGCACCGGTACGGCGTGGCCTCGGAGGCCTGGTCGCAGCAGTTGGCGATCATCGACGCCGAGGTGGAGCAGCTGCGCGAGGCACTGCCGGCCGAGGTCCGGCTGGTCGTCGTGGCCGACCACGGCATGGTCGACTCGCCCAGCGACGCGCGCGTCGACGTCGACGACCGCACCGAGCTGCGCGACGGGCTGCTGCTGCTGGGCGGCGAGGCCCGCTTCCGGCACCTGTACTGCGCCGCGGGCGCGGTGGCGGACGTCGCTGCCACCTGGCGAGAGGTGTTGGGGGAGCGGGGCACCGTGTTGACCCGTGAGGAGGCAGTGGGTCGCGGCTGGTTCGGCCCCACCGAGCCGGCCGTGCTGCCGCGGCTGGGCGACCTGGTGGTCGCCATGCGCGGGAGTCACGGGGTCTTCTCCAGCATCGACTTCGCCTACGAGACCACGCTGGTGGGCCTGCACGGCTCGCTCACGCCTGACGAGATGCTCATTCCGATCCTCGTCGACTGATCGACGGTGGGCTGCGGCAGGGCGGCCCCGGAGCCCGTCTCGACCCCGCTCCCGGATGTGCTCAGCCGAAGGGCAGCGGCTCGGGCGCCAGCGACACTGCGCGCGCCCGCGCGGCAGTGAGCCGGCGCCGGTGGTGCTGGCGGCAGAGCACTTCGTAGGCCACGTCCATCGGCTCCTCTGAGGTGTCGTCGACGTCGCCCACGACGATCACCTCGCCCTCGACGACCATGATGCCGTTCTCGGTGCGAGCGTTGTGGGTGGCGCGCTTGCCGCACCAGCACAGCGCCTCGACCTGCAGCGTCTGCATCCGGTCGGCCAGCTCGACGAGCCGTGCGCTGCCGGGGAAGAGCATGCTGCGGAAGTCGGTGAGGATGCCGAAGGCGAACACGTCGACCTGGAGCTCGTCGACGACCTTGGCGAGCTGGTCGATCTGGTCGGGTGTGTAGAACTGCGCCTCGTCGCACACCAGATAGTCGATCCGGCCGCCCTGCGTGAGGGTGTCGACGACGTAGACCCAGAAGTTGAAGTCGGGCGGCACCTCGATCGCCTCGTGCGTGAGACCCAGGCGGCTGGAGAGGATCGCCTCCCGGCCCGGTCGTGCGCGGTGAACAGCCGGCCCACCCGGCCGCGGGCGGCGTGGTTGTGGTTGACCTGCAGGGCGAGGGTGCTCTTGCCGGAGTCCATGGTGCCGGTGAAGAAGTGCAGTTCTGCCACGGGGCGTGATCCTGCCACACGGCGGCGAGCACGCGGGCTGGCAGCGCGCGGGCTCGGGCAGGATGTGCCCCATGAGTCCCGACGGGCGCTCCCACCCGCTCATCTCGGTCGCCGAGCTCTGGCCGCGGCTGGGCGAGGTGACGCTGCTGGACGTGCGCTACCGGCTCGACGGCCCGACCGGTCCCGGCGCCCATGCGGCCGGGCATGTCCCGGGAGCGGTCTACGTCGACCTGGACACCGCCCTCGCCGCACCCCCGGGGCCGGGCGGCCGGCATCCTCCCCGACCCCGCCCGCTTCGGGGCGGCGATGCGGGCCAGCGGGGTGAGCGTGGACCGCCCCGTCGTGGTGTACGACGACTGGGCGGCGCTCGCGGCCGGCCGGTGCTGGTGGCTGCTGCGCCACCACGGGCACCCGGACGTGCGGGTACTGGACGGCGGCTGGTCGGCCTGGGTGGCCGCAGGCGGCCCGGTCGCCACGGGCCAGGGGCCCGTCGCACCCGGGGACTTCGTGCCCGGTCCCGGGACGCTACCCGTGGTGGAGGCCGACGACGTCGCCGACCTGGACGTCCTCATCGACGCCCGCGCCCCGGAGCGCTACCGCGGCGAGGTGGAGCCGATCGACCCGGTCGCCGGTCACATCCCGGGAGCGGTCAACGTGCCCACGAGCAGCAACCTGGACGAGTCGGGCCGGTTCCGCCCGGTGGCGGAGCTGGCAGCGACCTACGCCGCGGTCGGCGCTGTCCCGGGTGCGCGGGTCGCGGCGTACTGCGGCTCCGGGGTCACCGCGGTGCACGACCTGATCGCGCTGGAGCTGCTCGGCGTCTCCGCCGCCCTGTACCCCGGCAGCTGGTCGGGCTGGATCACCGACCCGTCCCGCCCCGTCTCTCGCTGATCCGTCAGAACTTCGCGCCGATCCGTCAGAACTTCGCGCCGATCCGTCAAACTTCGCGCCGATCCGTCAGAACTTCGCGCCGATCCGTCAGAACTTCGCGTCGTGCGCCCCGAACTTCTGCCGGATCGGCGTCAGTCGGCGGAGCCGGACCCGCCGCCGAACATGATCTCGTCCCACGACGGCACCGAGGCGCGGCCACGGGTCTTCTTGACCTGCCGGCGCGGAGGACCGACGTGCTCCTCGCCAGGCTGGTGGGCCTCGTCGAGCACGGAGATGTCGGGCAGGTCGTCCGGGTCCTCCAGGTCTGGTGCGGCGACCGCGGAGGCGCCGTCGACGGGGTCGGCGTCGGCCTGGGCCGGCTGGGGGTTCTGCCGGGCGAACACGCGGTCGAGGAAGGCTTCGGCTGGGGCTTCGCCACCCAGGAGCTCCGCGTCCTGCGGCTCGGCCCCGCCGATCCGGCGCACCTGCGCGGCGGTGTCGGAGAGATCGGTGGTCGAGACCCGGTCGACAGCATGGTCGGCGACATGGTCGGCGACATGGGCAGCGACATGGTCGGGCTCGTCGGAGACCAGGTCCAGGGCGTCCTCGCCGAGCGGCAGCGCCTCCTCGGGCACCGCCGCCAGCCGGCGGCGTCGCTCGCCGAGGTCGTCACGCCCGGACGGCTGCTGGGGCTCGGGCTCCGGGAGCGCGTCGCCGACCAGCCAGCGGGCGTCGTCGTCCTCGGGTACGACGTAGCTGCCCCGCGCGTCGTACGCGTACGACGCCGTGCCCGACCGCCCCACCGCGGCGAACGCGGCCACGAGGGTCCAGCGACCGTCCTCCCGACGCCAGGCATCCCAGGTGACGGTGTCGGGGGAGACGTTGAGCGAGCGCAGGTGCTCGGCCACCGCCTCGCCCAGGGTGCGCGCCCCGCCCTCGCTCGAGCTGCGCCGCACCGACGAGCGCTGCGCGCGCTCGGCCACGTGGGCGCGCTCGGCAAGCACCGGGGCGGCGAACGGCATCACCTTGTCGACCGACGTCTGTGCGGCCTTGGCCACCGCCTCGGGCGTCTCGCCGGCCCGGATCCGCGCCTGGATGTCACGAGGTCGCAGCGCCATGTCCATATCGATCTCCAACTGGCCCAGGCGACCACCGTCGCCACGCAGGGCCGCGCGCAGCGGCGCGTCGATGTCGAGGGTGTACTCCGTGCCCCGGTCGTCGACCAGAAGCAGGCGCGTGGCGTCCTTGCTGAGGCCAACCAGCGTCAGGTGCGCCATCGGGGTACGACTCCTGCCTGTGTCTTCGGTGGCCCGAGCCTACGCCGCCCACGGACGGTCTGCCGCGACCCGGCCCGGCGTGCCCCCGCCCCGCTGCCGTCCGTTTCCGACGGAAGCGTCCGTCGGGTGCAGTCTCCTAGGGTCGACCCGCGCCGGGCCGCGCGGGGTGAGCTGGGCGAGCAGCGCGGCCACCGCCCCGGCCGCGAACGGCACGAGGTAGGCCGGGGAGGCGCCCGCCGCATCGACCACCCGGCCGGCCACCGCCGCCCCGAGCGCGACACCGGCCGCGATGCCCGTGTGGGTGATGGCCATCCCTCCGACAGCCGAGCCCGGGGCACCACCTGCTCGGTGAGCGAGTTGGTCGCGATCAGGGTCGGCGCGATGCTGAAGCCGCCCGCGAACAGGACGACGGCCAGCAGCCAGACCGGGCCGACGAAGGTGAGCGGCAGCATGGTGAGCGCGAGCGCGGCCATGAACAGCCGCAGCCGCGGGCCCGGGCCAATGCGCCACGGCACCGCGCCGGTGAGGATCCCGGACAGCAAGCTCCCGAACGCCCAGAGGGCCAACAGGACACCCGACAGTCGCTTGACCCCGTGCTCCTCGGCGAAGGCGACCGTGGTCACCTCGGCCGCCCCGAAGAGGGCTCCCAGGGCCACGCACATGGCCGCCAGGGCCACCACGCCGGCCCACGGCATGGCCGCCCGCGAGCCGGGGTGCCCGCGGCGGCGGTGCGCCGGCGGCTCGGTGCCGCGCTGCGCGGCGAGGGCGAGGGTGCCGGTCAGCCCGAGAACCACCGCGGTGCCGAGGCCGGCGATGGGAGTCCAGACCGTGGCGAACAGGGTCACCACCACCGGTCCCACGATGAAGACCACCTCGTCGACCACGGACTCCAGCGCGTAGGCCGTCTGCACCTGGCTCGGGGCGGCGAGCGCGTGCGACCAGCGCGCGCGGACGCACGCACCCAGCGGCGGCAGCGCGGCGCCGGCCAGCCCGGCGGCGGCGTACCCGACCGGGCGCGGCCAGTCCAGCTCGACGGCGACGCCCAGGAGTGCCATGGCGGCCGCGAACGTGCCGATCGCCACCGGGAGGACTGTCCCTGCCCCCACCCGTCGAGCAGCCGCCCCTGCACGATCGAGAGCGCCCCGTTGGAGACCAGGTAGACCGCGCTCACCGCCCCGGCGAGCGCGTAGGAGCCGGTGCGCCCGGACACGAGCAGGACGATGCCCAGCCCGACCATCGAGATCGGCATCCGACCCACGAGGGCGGCGAGGCTGAAGCGCAGGGCACCTGGCTCGCCCAGGACCCGTCGGTACGGCGTGAGCATCGGCGCGAGCCTAGGGGTCACCGCCCCCTCACGGACAATCCCAGGGTCGCTACGGTGACACCATGCCGACCAGCCCGGGCGCGCCGCGCGCCGCCGACCCGCACGCCGACCCGCACGCCGACCCGATGCGTCCGTACGACGCCCTGCTGCTTGTCTCCTTCGGCGGCCCCGAGGGGCCCGACGATGTGCTGCCGTTCCTGGAGAACGTCACGCGCGGACGCGGGATCCCGCCCGAGCGACTCGTCGAGGTCGGGCAGCACTACCAGCTGTTCGGGGGCGGTCGCCGATCCAGGACCTGAACCGCGCGCTGTTGACGGCGATCCGGGCCGACCTGGCAGGGGCCGGCGTCGACCTGCCGGTGTACTGGGGCAACCGCAACTGGGCGCCGTACCTGCCCGACGTGCTGCGCCAGATGCGCGAGGACGGCGTCACCCGGGCGGCCTGCTTCGTCACCTCGGCTTACTCGTCCTACTCCGGGTGCCGCCAGTACCGCGAGAACCTCGCCGACGCCGTCGCGGCTGTGGAAGGCGCCCCGAGCCTGGACCGGCTGCGCGGCTACTTCAACCACCCCGGCTTCATCGAGCCGGTCGTGGACGCTACCGAGGTGGCGATGATGCAGCTGCCGGAGGACACGCGCGGCCAGGCCCGGGTGCTGTTCGTGACCCACTCGATCCCGGTCTCGATGAACGACGCCAGCGGACCGGACGGCGGCGCCTACGTCGCGCAGCATCAGGCGGCCATCGCTGCGGTAATGGCGCGGCTGGCCGCGCAGCTTGGGCGGAGCCCGGGCCACGAGCTCGTCTACTGCTCGCGCTCCGGGCCACCCCACGTGCCGTGGCTGGAGCCCGACGTCAACGACCGGATGGAGGAGCTGGCGGCCGCCGGCGTCCCGGCCGTCGTCGTGGTGCCGATCGGGTTCGTCGCCGACCACAGGGAGGTGGTCTACGACCTCGACACCGAGGCTCGCGCGACGGCCGAGCGGCTCGGTCTCGGCTTCGCCCGGGCAGCCACCCCGGGCAGCGACCCGCGGTTCGTGGCGATGGTGCGCGACCTGCTGCTTGAACGCGCCGCCGTCGAGCGCGGCGAGCCCGTGACCCGGGCCGCCGAGGGCGAGCTGCCCGCGCCGTGGGACCGCTGCGCGCCCGGCTGCTGCGCGAACCCGCGGGAGGAGCGCTCGACCGTCGGAGGGAGCGGCGACGGTGCTGGCAGCTGACCCGGGCACGCCCGCGGAGCTGCTGGCGCTGGCCGTCGAGGTTGCCGAGGAGGCGGCCACAGTGATCGCCCGGGAGCGGGCTACGGGAGTCGAGGTGGCCGACACCAAGTCCAGCGTCACCGATGTCGTGACCCGGGTGGACCGGGTGGCCGAGCAGCTGATCCACGACCGGCTCTCGACGGCCCGCCCCGGGGACGCCTTCGTGGGCGAGGAGGGCGGCGCGGACGAGGGGGCGTCGGGGGTGCGCTGGATCGTGGACCCCATCGACGGCACGGTCAACTTCCTCTACGGGCTGCCGCGGTACGCCGTGTCGATCGCCGCCGAGGTCGACGGCACGGTGGTCGCCGGGGTGGTGCGGGACGTACCGAGCGGGACGACGTACACCGCGACGCTGGGTGGAGGGGCCTTCCGAGATAGCGATCGGCTGGCGGTGCGCGGCCCGGCGCCGATGGCGGAGCGACTGGTCCTCACGGGGTTCAGCTACCGTCCCGAGGTCCGGAGGCTGCAGGCCGAGGGCGTGGCCCGGCTGCTCTCCCACGTGCGCGACATCCGGCGGATCGGCTCCGCGGCCCTGGACCTGTGCCACGTCGCGGAGGGCTCGGCCGATGGGTACGTGGAGGAGGGTGTGCACCTCTGGGACCACGCCGCCGCCGGGCTGGTCGCCCGCGAGGCCGGGGCCCGCACCCGACTGCTCACCGGCGTCGGAGGCCTCAGCCTGATGGTCTGCGCCCCCGCCCATGGCTTCGACGAGCTGTTCGGGGTCGTCAGCGAGGTCGGCCTGGTCGGCGACGGGAGTGCCGCCCCCGAGGAGTGAGAAGGCCCGGGCAGTGGCGCTCGACCCGGGCAGTGGCTTTGGGCCGGGAATACCTGCGGGGCACCGGTGGTTGCGCGCCCGTACGGTGGGCCGACGTGCGCGGATGGCCGCTGATGGTGCACAATCTGGCGCCGAACGCGACCCACCACGTTCCCAGACGATCCTCGAGTCCTTCCAGGAGCACACCCGGCATGGCGACCGACTACGACGCACCGCGCAAGACCGACGACGACCAGTCCGAGGAGAGCATCGAGGAGCTCAAGGCACGCCGCCACGACAAGAACTCCGGCAAGGTCGACGAGGACGAGGCCGAGGCCGCGGAGTCCTTCGAGCTCCCCGGCGCCGACCTCTCCCACGAGGAGCTCGCCGTCGAGGTGAAGCCGCGTCAGGAGGACGAGTTCACCTGCATGAGCTGCTTCCTGGTCCACCACCGCAGCCAGCTGGCCGATGCCGACCGGATGATCTGCAAGGACTGCGCCTGACTGGGCCCGAGCCGGCTGGGCCCGAGCCGGCTGGGCCCGACCGACGGGCCCGGGCTCAGGCCTTCGTCTTCGCGTCGCGGTCGGCCGCGAGCTCCGGCGGGAGCTTGCCCGTGGACCGCACGTAGTAGCTCGCCGCGCGCCGGGTGGCCAGCATGCGCGCCAGCCCGACGATGGTGCCGCTGACGGCGGCCCAGAGCACGGCCTCCCACAGGTCCACGTCCGGGTCGGCCGGGTTGGCCGGCGGCTGCTTGCCGGTGGCTGCCCTCCAGGAGGTGTTCAGGCCCCTCTTGGCCACTGCCGCCGCCAGCAGGGCAGAGCCCAGCGAGAACGCACTCCACACCTTCGAGCTGTCCTTGGCCATGCCGCCTCCCTCCTCGCCGGCGTCACCGGTCTGGTCCGGCTGCCCGGGCTCTACCCCGCCCGGTGCGGCCACCCTACCCGCGCTGCTCCCCGGACTCCCGACCGGCGCCGTCGGCGGCGCGGGCGCTCGTCAGGGCCTCGACGAGCCGGTCGGGGTGTCGGGTGCTGAGCAGCCAGTACGGCGTGGGGTCGGCCGGGTCGCGCAGCTCCACCCGCACCGACCGCTTCAGGTACGGGCGGAGCAGCAGGTAGGCACGGGCGTCCGCGTCGACCCCGGCGAGCCGGCGCGTGGCTTCGGCGTCGAGGGGGGTGACCGATCCCAGCAGGGCGAGGTCGATGTGCGCCCGGCCGGCTCGGAGCTCGCCCCCGGCCACCTCGACCTGCGCGCCGCCGTAGGACCAGAACAGCCCCGCCATCAGGCCCGCGGCGCTGACCGCGATGGCGGCCGCGACCCACGCCGGCAGCGCCACCACGAAGGCCAGCCACAAGCTGGCGACCAGCATCGTGCCCTGCACCCACCAGCGCAGCGGCACGCCGAGCCGCTCGCGGTAGGCGAGCCGGCCTGCGTCGGGGAGACGTCCACGGGCGCAAGCCTAGGTGGGACCGGCCCGAGGGCGTGCGAGCGGTAGGGTCCCAGCCGTGTCCGACACCAGCCGATCCGGTGCCTCCCGCGAGCCGGTCGCCCCTCCCGCCCTCGGGGTGGAGGTAGCGCTGGTCCGCCTCGACGGCGGGCTGCCGCTCCCGGCGTACGCCCATCCGGGTGATGCCGGTGCCGACCTGATGACCTCGGTGGACCTCACCCTCGGGCCGGGGGAGCGGGCGCTGGTCCCCACCGGGATCGCGCTGGCGCTGCCCGCCGGGTACGTCGGGCTGATCCATCCGCGGTCGGGCCTCGCGGCCCGGCACGGCCTGTCGATCGTCAACGCGCCGGGCACCGTGGACGCCGGCTACCGGGGCGAGGTGCAGGTGCTGCTGGTCAACCTGGACCCGGCCGAGCCGGTGCGGCTGCGCCGGGGCGACCGCATCGCCCAGCTGGTGGTGCAGCGGGTCGAGTCGGTCTCGTTCGTCGAGGTCGACCGCCTGCCCGACTCGGCGCGTGGCGCCGGGGGCTACGGTTCTACTGGAGTGTCGGGGTCACGTGGCCCCGGGCAGGACGAGGAGTGACGACGTGAGGTTGCGCCGCAAGGGCAGTCCGGGCACCGACGGCGCCGCCGTCGATCAGGCTGGAGCCCAGGGCGAGCCCGACTCCGCGGCCGACCCGCGCCGCGGGGGGCCGTGGGACATCTCCGAGGTTCCCGACGACGATGTCGAGCGGGTCGACCTGGGCTCCCTGCTCATCAGTCCGCAAGGCGATCGGGAGCTGCGCCTCCAGGTCGACGAGCAGACCCAGTCGGTGCAGGCGGTTCTGATCGCCGGGCCCGACGGCGCCCTGGAGCTGAGGGCGTTCGCCGCTCCGCGCGGCGGCGACCTCTGGGGCGAGGCGCGCACCCAGATCGCCGCGGAGACCGCGCAGCGCGGCGGCACCGCGACCGAGCGGGACGGCCGGTACGGCGCCGAGCTGATGTGCGAGCTGACCGTGCAGCGACCAGACGGGACCTCGGCCAGACAGCCGAGCCGAGTGGTCGGCGTCAACGGCCCACGCTGGCTGCTGCGCGCCACCTTCCTGGGCCGGCCCGCGGTCGAGCCGGACGCGGCCGCGGCCTGGGAGGACACGCTCGCCTCGGTGGTGGTCAACCGCGGCAGCCAGGCGATGCCGCCGGGCGACCCGCTCCCGCTGACCCTGCCCGCCGAGGCGCGGCGGGTGACGTAGGTCGGGCGGAGCGAACCGATGGCGAGACAACGACGGCTGAGGCAGCGCATGCGGGCATGGGCCGACAGTGCCGACCAGCACGCCGCCGACATGCGGCGGACCTACGGCTCGGCCCAGACGGTGCCGGTCGCCGAGGCACCTCGCCGCGAGCTGGTGCACCTGCGCGGCACCTTGCGTACCGTGACCCTCCGGCCGCGGGGCGGGTGCCGGCGCTCGAGGCCGAGCTGTACGACGGCACGGGCGTGGTCACGCTGACCTGGCTGGGCCGCCGGCGCATCACCGGCGTCGTCCCGGGCCGCTCGCTCCAGGTACACGGCCGGATCGCCGTCATCGACGGGCAGCCGATCATGTTCAACCCCCGCTACGAGCTGATGCCGTGACCCGGTCTGGCGGGGAGCACGCCGGGGAGCACCACCCGCCGTCGATGGAGACCGTCGAGTCGGTGGTGCGCCGCCAGCTGGCGACCGCCCTCGGCGGCCGCCGCGGCATGCTCGAGGCTGCCGCACCCACCCTGCTGTTCACCTTCACCTGGCTCGGTACCAAGGACCTGAACCTGGCTCTGGGTGCCTCTCTTGCCGCCGCGCTGATTCTGCTCGCGGTGCGGCTGGTCCAGCGGTCCAGCACCCAGTTCGTCGTCAACGCCCTGGTGGGCATCGGCATCGGCTGGGTCTTCGTCCGGCTGGCGGCCCGGGGCGGCGGCTCGGCCGACGACCAGGCGCTGGCCTTCTTCCTGCCGGGCATCTTGTGGAGCACCGTCTACTCCATTCTGCTCGCCCTGAGCTGCGTCACCCGCTGGCCGATGGTGGGCTTCCTGCTGGGCAGCGTCACCGGCGACCCGACCGCCTGGCGACAGGACCGCCAGGTCGTGCAGCTGTGCAGCCGGCTGACCTGGGTGCTGGGCATGCCCGGAATGGTCGGCGTGGCGCTGCAGGGCCCGGTCTGGCTGGCCGGCTGGACCGGCGCCGTGTCGGCCTCGACCGCGGTGCTCGCCCTCGGCACCCTGCGCTTCGGCCTGGGCTGGCCGCTGCGCTTCGCGGCCTTCGGGCTGATGGCATGGCTGCTGGGGCGCAACCACACCCCGCTCGAGGGCCGGCACCTGCCCGAGCGCGCCGAGGACGACTGACCGGTCAGCCGCCGACGTTCGAGAGGCTGTCCACCTTGATCGCGGTGATCTTGGAGTCGTTCGCGGTCGACGGTACGCCGAAGCTGTAGCAGCGCAGCTCGGCCTGGCCGGGGGCGCCGAACGTGTGCACCACCGTCATCGTCGACGCGGAGTAGTCGGGCGCCTGCACGAGCTGCCGGGCCTGGTCGAAGTCAGTGCCGGCGTAGAGACGGCAGCGATCGTAGAAGGCGCTCCCAGATCCGTTGGCGATCCAGGTCTTCCCCACTATCACGTAGCTGCCCTTGGTGGGGATGCTCAGCGTGAGCACGACCGGATCCTGGCTCCCGACCTGGCTTTGGATGCTCACGCCGCCGTCGTGGAAGGTCGAGTACGCGGCGGTCGTGGCGCCCTTGGCGAGGTCCTTGGCGCCGATGGAGTGGTTCTTGATGCGATCGCCCTTGAGCGTGTCGGCCTTGACGTCGATGTTCTGGATCGTGCCGTTCTTGATCTGGGCCGAGGTGATCTGGGTGGCCGCATAGGACGTGCCGCCCAGCGCGACGACCAGGGCCACGGTGGCGGTGACGTTGGCGTAGTTGACGTGGTGACGCAGGCTCATGGCGACCCCCGGTTGCTCGGCTGCATTCTTGTTCGGTGCAACCGAATCTAGGCGTCGTCCTTAAGGCAGGATGAGAGTCGTCGGGTCAGTGGTGGCTGGGCGCCAGCAGCTTCTCCAGGTGGCCCTCGACCTCACTGGGGGCGACGAAGAGCAGCTCGTCGCCGGCCTCGATCGGCTGCTCGCCGTCGGGGCGGTAGACCTGCCCGTCGCGCAGGATCGTGACCAGCGCGCAGTTCTCCGGGAACGGGATGAGCCCGCAGGGCGTGCCGACGTACGGCGAGTCCTCTGGCAAGGTGAGCTCGACCAGGTTCGCGTTGCCCTTGCGGAAGGTGAACAGCCGGACCAGGTCGCCGACGGTGACGGCCTCCTCGACCAGGGCCGACATGATTCGCGGCGTCGAGACGTTGACGTCCACGCCCCAGGCCTCGGTGAACAGCCACTCGTTGTTGGGGTGGTTGACCCGACCCACAGTGCGGGGGACGCCGAACTCGGTCTTGGCGAGCAGGGAGGCGACCAGGTTGGCCTTGTCGTCGCCGGTGGCCGCGATCACGACGTCGCAGGTGTTGAGCCGGGCCTCCTCCATCGAGCTGAGCTCGCAGCAGTCGGCCAGCAGCCACTCGGCGTCCGGCACCCGCTCGGGGCGGATGGCGTCGGGGTCCTTGTCGATGAGGAGCACCTCGTGGCCGTTGCCGATGAGCTCTCGGGCGATGGAGCGGCCGACTGCTCCGGCTCCGGCGATGGCGACTCTCATCGTCAGCCCTCCTCGGGTCCGGCGGCAAGGACGGAGTAGGCGTGCGCGGCGTTCTCCTCACGGATGACCAGGTGCAACATGTCACCCTCCTGGAGCACCGACTCGCGGTTTGGGAGCATGCCCTCGCCGAGCCGGTCGATCCAGGCGATGCGGCTGCGGGCCTGCTCCTGGAAGTGGATGGTGCGCTGGCCGATCCACTCCTCGGGGACCGGCACCTGGTCGACCCGGATGGTCCCGGACGGGTCGCGGAAGTCCGGCTCGGCGTTGATCGGGAGGAGCCGGCGCAGCACCTGGTCGGCGGTCCACTTCACCGTCGCCACGGTGGTGATGCCCAGGCGCTGGTAGACCTCGGCCCGGCCCGGGTCGTAGATCCGGGCCACGACCTGCTGGATGCCGAAGGTCTCTCGGGCCACCCGCGCGGCGATGATGTTGGAGTTGTCGCCGCTGGAGACCGCGGCGAAGGCGTCGGCCGGCGGATGCCGGCCTTCTCCAGGACCGCTTGGTCGAAGCCGTAGCCGGTGATCTTGTCGCCGTTGAAGGCTGGCCCGAGGCGGCGGAAGGAGTCCGGGTCGCTGTCGATCACCGAGACGGTGTGGTTGCGGTCCTCCAGGCTGCGGGCCAGCGTGGACCCGACCCGGCCGCAACCCATGATCACGACGTGCACGGAGAAACGGTATCCCAGCAGCACGCCGGCGGCGCGGACGGGCGGCCGTGGACTAGCCTTTTCGATCGTGGGCCGTGGTGACATCTACAAGCGGATCCTGCTGGGTCGCAAGCTGCGCAGCTCCCAGCTCGGCGAGACGCTGCTCCCGAAGCGGATCGCGCTGCCCGTCTTCGCCAGCGACGCGCTCTCGTCGGTCGCCTACGCGCCCGACGAGGTCTTCATCATGCTCTCGGTCGCGGGCGCCTCGACGTACGTCTGGAGCTGGAAGATCGGCATCGCGGTCGCCCTGGTGATGTCCGCCGTGGTGGCGTCGTACCGGCAGACGGTGCACGCCTACCCCAGCGGTGGCGGCGACTACGAGGTGGCCACGGTCAACCTCGGCCCGACCGCCGGCACGGTGGTGGCGAGCGCGCTGCTGGTCGACTACGTGCTGACCGTAGCGGTGTCGATCTCCTCGGGCGCCCAGTACGCCGCCGGGGCGATCACGCCCCTGATCGGGCACGAGGCGTCCTTCGCGACCGTGCTGGTGCTGGTGCTGATGGCGATCAACCTGCGCGGCATCCGCGAGTCGGGCACCTTCTTCGCGTTCCCGACCTATGCCTTCATGGTCGCCATCCTCGGGATGTGCGGGTACGGCCTGTTCCGGCTGCTCGTCGGCAACCTGCCCCAGGTCGAGAGCGCCCAGCTGGACATCACGCCCAAGGACCAGTACGGCGGCGCTCTGACGACCATCGCGCTGCTCTTCCTGCTCGCCCGGGCCTTCTCCTCGGGGTGCGCCGCCCTCACCGGGGTCGAGGCGATCTCGAACGGCGTCCCGGCGTTCCGCAAGCCGAAGAGCAAGAACGCCGCCACCACCCTGCTCATGCTCGGCATGATCGCGATCACGATGATGATGAGCGTCATCGTGCTGGCCAAGCAGATGGGGCTGAAGTACGTCGACCCCCATGAGGTGGAGCGGCTCTCGCTGGACGGCGGCCCGCTGCCCCCGGGCTACGACCAGCACCCGGTGATCGCCCAGATCGCCAAGGCGGTGTTCGACCACCTTCCGGTCGGCTTCTACGCCGTGGTGACCGTCACCGGCATCATCTTGGTGCTGGCGGCCAACACGGCGTTCAACGGCTTCCCCGTGCTCGGCTCGATCCTGGCCAAGGACGGCTACGCCCCGCGTTCGCTGGGCTCCCGGGGCGACCGGCTCGCCTACAGCAACGGCATCGTGTTCCTGGCCGTCATGGCGATCGTCCTGATCCAGGTGTTCAACGCCGAGACGACCAGGCTCATCCAGCTCTACATCGTGGGTGTGTTCGTGTCGTTCAATCTCAGCCAGCTCGGGATGATCCGGCACTGGACCCGCCACCTGCGCACCGAGACCGACCCGGCGGTGCGGCGGCACATGATCCGCTCGCGGCTGATCAACACGGTGGGGCTGGCCTTCACCAGCGTGGTGCTGGTGATCGTCCTCATCACCAAGTTCCTCGCCGGTGCCTGGATCACGATCTTGGCGATGGTGGTCTTCTTCGTGATCATGAAGGGGATCCGGCGCCACTACGACAGCGTGGAGCTCGAGCTGGCTGCCGACGAGCAGGACAAGCTCCTGCCGACGCGGGTCCACGCGATGGTGCTCACCTCGAAGCTGCACAAGCCCACGCTGCGAGCCCTCGCGTTCGCGAAGGCGGCCCGGCCCAACGTGCTCGAGGCCGTCTACGTCAGCACCGACCAGGAAGCCCCCGACCGGCTGCTGGAGGAGTGGGACGAGCGACGCATCGACGTCCCTCGCAAGATCCTGCTCTCGCCCTACCGCGAGGTCGTCCGCCCGATCGTGGACTACGCCACCGAGATCCGGAAGGCCAACCCGCGGGGCGTGGTCGCGGTCTACATCCCCGAGTACGTCGTCGGGCGCTGGTGGGAGCAGCTGCTGCACAACCAGACGGCGCTCCGCCTCAAGGCCCGGCTGCTCTTCGCCCCCGGCGTGATGATGATCTCGGTGCCCTACCAGCTGCGCTCGTCGATGGTGGCCAGCGAGCGACAGGCACGCGAGTCCATGCGCACGCACGCCGGTGACCTGCGCCGCGGCCAGGTCCGCGAGAGCGGCGACACCCAGGTCGTCAGCAGGCAGGATTGAGCCGCCCGGCGGCACGACGCCGGCCTCGACGACGGACGCCCCGCGGGCGCTCGCGCGTGGGGGAGCGGTTCACCGCCGTCGTGGGACCGGTGGCTCACGGGGGCTCCTGCGTCGTCCGGCTCGACCCGCCCGAGGGCCGGGTGGTCTTCACCAGGCACGCGCTCCCCGGCGAGACCGTGACGCTCGAGATCACCGAGGGCACCGACGGCGACCGCTACTGGCGAGCCGATGCCGTCCAGGTGCTCGCCCCCTCGCCGGACCGGGTGAGGCCACCGTGCCCGCTGGCCGGGCCCGGCCGCTGCGGGGGCTGCGACCTCCAGCACGTGACGCCGGCTCGTCAGCGGCAGCTGAAGGCCGAGGTCGTGCGCGAGCAGCTGTCCCGGCTCGCCGGCCTGGACGTCGCCGTCGATGTCGAGGCGGTGCCCGGCGACCAGCACGGCCTGCGCTGGCGCACCCGGATGCGCTACGCCCAGGCTCCGGTGGGCGGGACCGGTCTGCGGGCCCATCGCTCCGCGCGGGTGGTGCCGGTGAAGGACTGTCTGCTGGCCCATCCCGACGCCCGGGTCGTGATCGAGGGAGCGGCCCCACCGAGCGGCTCGGTGGACGAGCGCGTCGAGGCGGCGGGGACCCCGGCCGACTTCACCGTCGCTGCCGATGGCTTCTGGCAGGTCCACCCCGGTGCTCCGCGGGCGCTCGTCGAGGCCGTGCTCGCGCACCTGGCGCCGCGGCCGGGTGAGCGGGCACTGGACCTGTACGCCGGGGTCGGGCTGTTCGCGCGGTTCCTGGCCACGGCCCTGGGTTCGGTGGGTCAGGTCGTGGCGGTGGAGGGCGACCCGGTGGCCGTGGCGCACGCCCGGGAGAACCTGGCCCCGGCGCCCGACGCCGCCCCGTGCCGCGTCGTCATGGGGCCGGTCGGCGACGTCCTGGCGTCGGCCGACGCACCGGCCGAGGTGGACCTGGTGGTGCTGGACCCGCCGCGCGAAGGGGCCCGGGCCGCCGTCGTCCAGCAGATCGCCGCCCGCACCCCGAGGGCGGTGTCGTACGTCGCGTGCGACCCGCGGCACTCGCGCGGGAGCGCGGCGACGTTCGCGACGGCGGGCTACCGGCTGTCGGCTGCGCGCCCTCGACCTGTTCCCGATGACGCACCACGTCGAGTGCGTGGCGCTGTTCGAGCCCGACCGCGGCTGAGCTACTTGCAGCGCAGCCAGATGATCTCTTCGTGCTCCCCGCCACCGGGGTTGGCCACCCACAGCAGCCCCAGCTGCACGCGCACGGTCTTGCCCGGGGTCACGCACGGCGGGTTGCCGCGAGCCTGCTGGGTCCCGCTCTGCCACCACAGGTCGGCCAGCGAGACTGCGAAGGTGTTGCCCTCGGTGTCGGAGAAGTTCGCCACCCGCTCGCCGGACTTGCTGAGCCGGATGTTGCCGTCGACCACGCGCGCATGCTTGGTGCCCCAGGGGATCCACTGGGCGGCGACGACGCCGAGCGCGAGCACGATGGCGAGCGCAATGAGTGTCACCACGGACACGCTGTACCGGTGCAGCAGTCGGGTCTTGGGCATGCTGTTCCCCTCAGGTCAAGGCTCGGGGAGCCTAGCAACGCCTTTACCTCCGCGTCCGGGGAATCGGCAGACTCGGCAGGGTGGTCTGGTGGGGTCGGCGAGCCAAGAACCGGCAGGGGGCTGGCGGCGTACGACCATGTCATGTATCTTGATATCAAGATAAAAGGACCACCGACCGGAAGCTACCTCCCGCGCTGGGACCGAGCCCGGCAAGATGGTCCGGTGCCCCGGGCGGCAGTGAGCCGACCTCGGGGAGCACACGCAGCGACACAGGAGGCGACGGATGGCCAGTCAGGACAGCTTCGGAGCGCGCGGCTCGCTCGAGGTCCAGGGGAGGTCCTATGAGATCTACCGGCTCGCGGCCGTCTCCGGCGAGGGGCTGGACGTCGCCTCGCTGCCCTTCTCGCTCAAGGTCCTGCTGGAGAACCTCCTGCGCACCGAGGACGGCGCCGACATCACCGCCGACGACATCCGCGCGCTCGCGGGGTGGGACGAGACCGCCGAGCCCGACAAGGAGATCCAGTTCACGCCCGCCCGCGTGATCATGCAGGACTTCACCGGCGTGCCGTGCGTGGTCGACCTCGCGACGATGCGCGAGGCGATGGCCGACCTCGGCGGCGACCCGGCGCGGATCAACCCGCTCGCCCCCGCCGAGATGGTCATCGACCACTCGGTGATCGCTGACGTCTTCGGGAGCCCGGAGGCGTTCGAGCGCAACGTCGCGATCGAGTACGAGCGCAACCGCGAGCGCTACCAGTTCCTGCGGTGGGGCCAGGGCGCGTTCGACGACTTCAAGGTGGTCCCGCCCGGCACCGGCATCGTCCACCAGGTCAACATCGAGCACCTGGCGCGCGTCGTCTTCACCCGCGAGTCCGGTGACGGCCCGGTCGTGGCCTACCCCGACACCTGCGTCGGCACCGACTCCACACCACCATGGTCAACGGCATCGGCGTCGTCGGGTGGGGCGTGGGCGGCATCGAGGCCGAGGCGGCGATGCTCGGTCAGCCGGTGTCGATGCTCGCCCGCGGGTCGTGGGCTTCAGCTCTCGGGTCGCTGCCCGAGGGCTCCGGCCACGACCTGGTGCTCACCATCGCGGATGCTGCGCCAGCACGGCGTGGTCGGGAAGTTCGTCGAGTTCTACGGCGAGGGCGTCACCGCGCTGCCGCTGGCCAACGCGCCACCATCAGCAACATGAGCCCGGAGTTCGGGTCCACGATCGCGGTCTTCCCGATCGACGAGGAGACCGTCAGCTACCTCCGGCTCACCGGCCGCTCCGAGGAGCAGCTCGCGCCGTCGAGGCTACGCCAAGGGCAGGGGCTCTGGCACGACCCGACCGCCGCCGACTACACCGAGCCGCGCTACTCGAGCGGCTCGAGCTCGACCTCGCGACCGTCGTCCCGTCGCTGGCGGGGCCGAAGCGGCCGCAGGACCGCGTCGACTGGCGGCCGCCGCGTCGGCGTTCGCGGCTCGACTGCCCGGCTACGCGACCGACCCGGAGGCCACGGTGCCCGTCACTCGCCGACGGCACCACGTTCGAGCTGGCGAACAGCGCCGATCGCGGCCATCACCTCGTGCACCAACACCTCCAACCCGTCGGTGATGATCGGCGCGGCACTGCTGGCGAAGAACGCCGTCGAGCGAGACCTGCAGCGCAGGCCCTGGGTGAAGACCACCCTGGCCCCAGGCAGCGGGTGGTCTCCGGCTACTACGAGCGCGCCGGCCTCACGCCACCTCGACAAGCTGGGCTTCAACCTCGTGGGCTACGGCTGCACCACCATCGCGGCTCGGCCCGCTCATCCCCGAGGTGTGTCCGCGGCCGTGCAGCAGGCGGACCTGGCCGTGGTGTCAGTCCTGTCGGGCAACCGCAACTTCGAGGCCGGATCAACCCCGACGTGAAGATGAACTACCTGGCCTCCCCGCCGCTGGTGATGGCCTGCATGGCAGGGTCGATGACCGTCGACCTGCTGACCGACACGTTGGGCCAGGACGCCGAGGGCAACGACGTCTTCCTGCGTGACATCTGGCCGTCGCCGGCCGAGGTCGAGGGCGTGGTCAGCAGGCGATCACCGCCGAGATGTTCGCCAGGACTACGCCGACGTCTTCGCGGGCGACGAGCGGTGGCGGTCGCTGCCGACCCCGAAGGCGACACCTTCGCCTGGGACGACGCGTCGACCTACGTCCGCAAGGCGCCGTACTTCGACGGGATGCCCAAGACGCCGGAGCCGGTCACCGACATCGCGGCCCGTGCTCGTCGGCCCCAGGCGACTCGAGCGACGCCAGCCACGTGATCCGTGGCGGCGATCGGAAGAATGCCCCGGCGCCCGTTGGCTGCCTGCGGGCAGCGTCGGCCTTGGACTTCGCTCTTCCGTGCAGCTCGCGCAGGACGCTTCCTGAGTGATGATCCGCGGCGCGGCTCGCCAACATCCGGCTGCGCAACCAGCTCGCCCCAGGCACCGAGGGCGGTTTCACCCGCGACTTCACGCACGCCGACGGCCCCGTGACCCAGCGTGGCACGACGCCTCGACGAAGAGCTACCGAGGCGGCCGGCGTCCCCCTGGTCGTGCCGCTGGCGGGCGCGGAGTACGGCTCCAGCTCGTCGCGACTGGGCAGCCAAGGGCACGGCACTGCTGGGTGTCAAGGCGGTCGTCGCGGAAGTCCTACGAGCGGATCCACCGCTCAACCTGATCGGCATGGGCGTGCTTCCGCTGCAGTTCCCCGCCCAGGGCAGAACGCCGACTCCCTCGGCCTGACGGGCGAGGAGACGTTCGATCACCGGCGTGACCGCCCTGGACAGTCACCCGCGCACAGTGCGGGTCACCGCGACGCGCGGGGACGGCACCGTCACGGAGTTCGGCGGTGGTGCGCATCGACACTCCCGGTGAGGCGGCCTACTACCGCAACGGCGGGATCATGCAGTACGTCCTGCGCAACCTGCGGCGCGGGTGATCCTCGAGGTCGCCGACTGGGCCTTGGTGGCCCTGGCCGTGATCGTCGCGGCCGGGGCGCTGGTCCAGGGCACCGTGGGGCTCGGACTGGGCCTGCTCGCGGCTCCGGTGGCCGCCCTGCTGGTGCCCGACCTGGTGCCCGCGCTCCTGCTCTGGCTAGGCGTCGTGATGGCCGCGAGCACCCTGGTCGTGGAGCGGCGCGGCGTGCACTGGGGCGGGCTGGCCTGGGCGCTGCCGCCTCGCGTGGCCGGGACGGCGCTCGGGGTGTGGCTGCTGAGCCACCTGGACCATGGCGACATCGGTGTCGCGGTGGCGGTGATGGTCCTGGTGGGCATCCCTGCTGACCACAGCGCACGGTGGAGCTCCCGGTCACCGCGCGACGCTGCCCCTCGCGGGCTTCGTGTCCAGGTCACCGGGACCACCACGTCGATCAGTGGCCCGCCCCTGGCGGTGCTTCTGCCAGCACCGACCACGCCCCAATGGTCCAGCCCACCCTCGCGGTGTACTTCGTCGTCGGCGGCTCGATGAGCCTGCTCCGGACTGGCGCTCGGCGACCAGCTGCCGGCCCGCTCGGCCGCCGTCGCGGCGGTGCTCGTCCCCGCTGGTCGCCGGGCTCTGGCTCGCGTCCGGCTGCGCAGCCGCCTCTCCGGGCCCCGGCTTCCGCTCCGCCATCCAGCTTGTCTGCCTCACCTCCGCCCTCGTCCTGCTCGCCCGCTCCTCGGCCCGCCGATCCGGCAGACCTCGCCGATCCGGCGGATTCCGCGCCGGTCGCTGAACCTCGCCGATCCCGGCCGAAGAACCTCGCCGATCCGGCAGAACCTCGCCGATCCGGCAGAAGTTCGCCAAGCCGGACCCTCCCTTTCGCTCCGCAGCAGCGTCCTGACCGGGAGGATGCACGTGAGGAGGACGCTGGATGAGCACGGACCTGCGTGAGAGCCTGCAGGCGCGCGCCGCGCGCACCGTCGGGGGCTGGGCCGCAGGACCTCTGGCGCCAGGTCGTCCGCCCGACAGGTACGCCGGGGCGTGGTCGCCGGCGTCCTGGTGGCCGTGGGGCTCGCGCTGGCGGGCATGGCCAGCTGGTCAGTCGGCCCGCTGCTGCGCCGGTCGCGCCTGCGGACCATCCGGACCAGCTCACCCTTCCCGATCGGCTCTACCGCCCCAGCCCCTGGCTGGGCACCGACGCGAAGGGGCCCGATCGGCCCGCTGGTCGCGGTGGTCGGTGCCGAGCGTGGGGGCTGGCGCTCCAGCACCGAGGGCTGGAAGTACGGCGTGTCCGCGAGCGGGTCTACCGGTTCCTGGACCTCCCGACCGCGAGGGCACAACCCGGAGGAGCTGAGCTGGCCCTCGGCTGACGGGACGCGGCTGGCCTACTGGTACCGCAGCACCCCCTCGGCGCCCCCAACCACCCAGCGATCCCGACGATCCCTACGTCGGATTGGCGGTGTACGACACCGTGACCGGAGAGGTGCGCCGCATCCCCCTCGAGACCGTCCACAGGGTAAATCCACAAGGCCTCAGCTTCCAGGGCGGCGCGGTGCTGTGGGCCGGCTTCTCACTGATACCAGAACGGCGGCGACGATGGGTTCGCACGCGACACCAGCGTCCTGACCTGGGACGCCGCGACCAGGGGCCGGCGACCGACTCCGACAGCGAGCTCTGGCTCGACTCGACCCGACCGGCTCCCGACGGCTTCGTCGCGACGGGGTGGAGCCACCAGCGCCAGATTGCGGTAGTCACTGGAGCGAGGTGGCCTGGAACGCCCGACCGGACCGGAACGATCACGACGTCACGCTGGGGCCGGACGGCGTGACGGTGGCGCTCGAGGACCCCGCGCCCAACGTGGACAAAGGGAGGCCCGCAGCGCTTGGTCACGGGCCGGCACGACCCCGGGGCTGGTGTCGGCGGTGTGGAGCGGATCGGATGACCGAGGTGGGAGCCTCGGGCCGCAGATCCTCGGGTGGCGCGACGACCAGCACCCGGTGCTGTTGCGGATCGACGGCCGCTCCGTGACGACCGAGGCCGTCGACCTCGGCTCAGGGAGAGGCACGGTGCTGATGCGACTCAACGGCACGAACGTGTGGTCGCCCAGCTACGTCTTCGCCTCCGACGCGTGGGCCGCGCCCGCGATCACCACTGCCGCCCGGACGTAGCCGATGGACCGGCGGCCGGGCCCTGCTATGGGCCATCGCGGCCGCCCTGATTGCTGCCGGCGCGGCGTGGAGGAGGCGGCGTGACGCATGCTGACGACTTCGCGGAGTACGTCGCCGCGCGGATGCCGGCGCTGCTGCGGACGGCGTACCACTGACAGGCATGCGCACGATGCTCGAGGATCTGGTACAGCAGGCGCTGGTGAAGGTGGTGCCGGCATGGAAGCGGATCTCCGGCAGCCCGGACGGCTACGTGCGGCGGGTCATGGTGAACGAGTCCATCTCGCGGTGGCGCCGGCATCGCGGGCGTGAGGTGCTCACCGACACCGTGCCGGAGGAGACGGCCGGAGACACCGGTCTGGCGACCAGCCTGGCGCTGCGGGACGCTGACGCAGCTGGCGCCCCGGCAGCGCGGTGATCGTGCTGCGCTACTACGAGGATCTCACCGGCAGACGGCCGAGGTCCTGGGCGTCGCGGTCGGCACGGTCAAGTCCAGGCCCGGGAGGCGCTGGCCAGCCCGGGCTCCGCACCCTGGCGCCCGACCTGACGCTCGACACCACCGAGGAGGCTGGCGGTCTCGCCGGCTCCGCGGGCCGGTCCAGGCTGCGTGCGGCGGGGCAGGCTGAGCGGATCCAGGCCGCGAGGTCAGTGCGGCCACGGGGCACGCCAGAGCGCGTCCGCGGCGTTGTCGGAGACCCACACCTGCTCGCCGGCGACCACGACATCGATGTTCGCCTGGTCGTAGAGAGGTGGCGTGTCGGCCAGCCGTCGGCTGGACACCAGCTGGCCAGTGGAAGCGTCGAGCACCGAGACCGTCGGCCCGTCCTCGGCCGCCACCACCAGCAGATCCCCCACCCTCTCGATCGCGTCGGGAACTCCGGCGATCTTCACCCGCTGCTGCTCGCGCAAGGTGTCGGCGTCCAGCCCCACGACCGCGTTGTCGAACAGGCAGGTCACCCAGACGGTACGCCGGATGACGGCGAGGTCCTGCAGGCCCGCGCAGACCCGGCCCGATCGGGTGACCGCACCCGTGTCGGGGTCGATGCGGAGCACCCGATGGTCCTGGAACTGGCCCACCCACACCGCGCCCGACCCACGGGTGACCAGCCGGGCGCCGGTACCGATGGGGATCTGCGCGATGGCCTCACCGGTGTGCGGGTCGACCCGGACGAGCCGGCCGGCCGCCTGGGTCACCACCCACAAGGAGCCGAAGCCAGCCGCCACGCCCTCTGGCTCCGCACCCACTGACACCCGGCGGAGGACGCGGCCGGAGGTCGGGTCGATCTGCAGCAGCAGACCGTTGCCGAATGATGTGACCCAGATGGCGTCGAACGCCGCAACGACCCGCAGCGGGACCTTGCCGGCTGGCACTGTGAGATCCGGCGCGTCGGCCCCGGCCGGGATCCGGGTGAGCTCGGCGCTGTCGTAGCTGACGGACCAGACCGCGCCCTCGCTGTCGACGGCGAGACCGACCGGGCGTGAACCGACGTCCACCCGGAGCGGTCCCGAGGCCGGGTCCCTGTGCTCGGAGGGGATGGCCGACGGGGCCGCTGCCTTCTCGTGGCCGGGGGAGCAGGCGGTGAGCGCGAGGGAGGCCAGGAGGGCGAGGAGCGCCCGGATGGGTCTGCGCACGTGCCGACCGTAGTCGTAGTCGAGCAATGTGTCGAGATTTCTCGACACCGAGTCGATACCTTCAATGGCTGGGCAGCGCGAACGCACGTGCCAGTCTGGCGAGCAGCTCGAGCCTTCGGGCCGGAGGTGGTAGATGTTGGGCGCACCTGGCGGCACGTCCACCCGAACGACCCCGGCGCCGCGTAGCAGGGCCAGGTGGTGCAGCAGTGTGGTGCGCGGGTTGCCGGTGCGCTCGCACAGCTCACCGAGCGTGAGAGGTCCTTGCCGCAGTTCCTGTACGAGCCGCATTCGGGTTCCGTCGCCCACGGCGCGGGCGATGTCGCGCAGCTGCGCGCCGGCGTCCGTCGACCCGCCGGAAGCGAGCGGTGGGTGCGCGATGATGGTGTGCCGGCGTTCGTCGACCTGCACGATGATCGGCGCTACCGAGTCAGACGGGAGCAGGCTGACAGTCCGCGGCAACGCTGCGTCGTACCGGACGCCGGGTGCCACCTCGTCCAGCAGCCGCCACAGGCCCTGCTCGGCCAGGAGGGCTCGTTCGAGCCGGCCGGTCGGCACTCCTGGCACCTCGGGCAGCGCCTCGAGGAGGACAGGAAGGATCGCTTGACGTCGCCGGAGCGCGCGGCGAGCAGCCAGGGTGAGACCTGGAGCCCGGCCAGGTCGCCCTCCAAGCTCGACCGACCTCACGGCGGGCGGCAGCGTCTCCGGCCAGCGCTGCACGGAGCCGCGGCGCTGAGACAAGCTCAGCGAGCGACTCCCGGTAGCCGCCGACCAACCGAACGTGCAGGTCGGTCTGGTCGGTGGCCGCGACCACCTCGAGCAGCCGAGCGCGGGTCGCGGGCGACGATCGGAGAGCAGCAGCCCAAGCGCATTGATCCACGCCAGGCGGCCGAACCTGCTCACCGCCCGCAGACCGGAGGCGCCGAGCGCGGCGAGCGCAGCCTCGCGGGTGGCGGGGCCCCGTGTGAAGACGTCGCGCCAGCGCGAGTCTGCGATGCTGGCCGCCGCAAGCAGCAGGTCGAAGCCCGCTCCGGTTCGCACCGTCACCCGCATGGCCGCACCGGCCCATCATGCCCGCCGCCAGAGCGAGGTGATGTGCGGGCCTGGCAGCATCGAGGCATGGACACCGAGATCCGGACCTACCGCACGGGCGACCGCGAGGTCGTGCTCGACCTGACCCGCGACGCGGCTGCCTGGGTCGCCGGCCGCGGTGACGGGCTGCTGCACGTCTTCGTGCCGCACGCGACGGCGGGGATCGCAGTCCTGGAGACCGGGGCCGGCAGCGACGAGGACCTGCTGACCGCGCTCGCCGACCTGCTGCCCGCCGACGACCGCTGGCGGCACCGGCACGGGTCGCCCGGCCACGGCCGGTCGCACGTGCTGCCGGCGCTGGTCCCGCCGTACGCCACCGTGCCGGTGCTGGACGGCCGGCTCGCGCTCGGCACCTGGCAGTCGGTCTGCCTGGTCGACCTGAACGTCGACAACCCCGTCCGCGAGGTGCGGTACAGCTTCGTCGAGGGCTGACCGGGCTGCTACTTGGGCGGGAGGCCGCGGGCGTACGCCGCGCCGATGTCGGCCCAGCCCGCCAGTGCCTCGTCGGTGGCCAACCCGGCCGGGTCGATGCGCAGCCAGCCGTCCATCGCCTTGCTGCGCATCACGAACCGCTCGGCGTGCGGGTCGGTCACGTGCGCGTCGGTGTCCGCCGGGTCGCACCGCAGCAGCAGGCCGCCCTGGCTGGCCGCCGCGACGGCCATGTGTCCCCCGATCAGGAAGGCCAGCCCACCGAACATCTTCTTCTCGGCCAGCCCGGGCTCACCTTCGAGGTGATCGCGCAGCCGGGCCGCCAGCTCCTCGTCGTAGGCCATGTCGCGAGTATGGACCACCGCGCCGACACCCAACCGATCGTGCCGCTCGACACGTGTTCGTGAGGTAGGAGTGACGTCGAGGAGGTGTCATGAGCGAGCTGGAGCGCCAGCTGCGTGACCGCCTGGCCGGCCTGGCCGAGGCGGCCAGTGACGCCGTGCCGCCGCGCGGGCTGTGGGCGGTCGAGCAGCGCCGCCGGGCGGAGATACGCCGCTTCACCGTGCTCGTGGCGGCCGCCGCCCTGGCCCTCGTCGGGCTGCTGCTGGGGGCGGCATGGCGAGTGGCGCAGCCACCTGCCCCGGCCACGACACGCTCCGAGGTCGGCCTCCCGGACCGTCTCTATGACCCCTCGCGGTGGCTGCGGACGGCGCCGGGCGCCGAGTTGGGCCAGCTGGTGGCGATCCAGACGGCCAGCCAAGGCGGTTGGTGGGGCGGCCGACCGGGAGTCGTCGCGGTGAGTGCGGCCACCGGCGAGTACGCCTTCCTGGACCTGCCCGACCTGGCCGCGGGGGACGTGGCGCTCTCGCCCGACGGCAGGGCGGTGGCGTACTGGACCATGGGGACGCCCTCCGGTCCCCCGCACAGGGATGACGGCGGCGACACCATCACCGGCGTGGCGGTCCTCGACACGGCGACCGGAGAGGTCCATCGGTGGGAGGTGCCCACCGAGCATGGACTGGGGCCGCAGGCGCTGACCTTCGTCTCCGGGGACTCGCTGTGGATCTCCTACTCGCAGTACCTGGGCGGTGTCGGTGACCCCGAGAGTCAGCAGTTCTCCTCGCAGGGGCAGCCCGTGCGGCTGTGGCGCTTCCGGAGCTCGGTGCCGCAGGTGCTGGGCCTGCCTGCCGGGGTGTCGGGAGACATAGTCGCCGCTCGGAACGGACGGGCGTGGGTCGAAGGCCGGCTCGTGGACCTGACAGCTGAGGCGAACCCGCGGTCCCGGCGGCTGTCCGCCATGGGCGGCGGCGCCGGGATGGGTGGCGTCCCCAGGGCCGGGCTGTCAGCGGACGGCCGGTGGCTGGCGACGCTGGGAGGAGCGAGCCTGCCGGACCGGCTCCCCAACGGGGTGGTGCTGTACGACCTGGACTCGCGTCGCAGGGGCGGACGCTGCTGTGGACCGGGCCACGTGCTCACCGGGAGCACCGGCACCTGGGGGGTTCTGGGCTGGCGCGACGGTCGGCGCCTCGTCCTGCTGCAGCGACAAGGCGAGCTGCAGCCAGAAGGTCCCTCCATGCTGCGACGGCGGCGGTGGCTCTCGACGTGGCCACGGGGAGCGCCGCACGCTGGTGGCTCTCCCCGGCAGCGAGGAGTCGGGGCCGCCGCCGTGGCAGCTCGCGGTCGACCTCCTCGCCGCCCCGAGCGTCGTGGGCCGCGAGCCGCCCCGGCCATGGGACCCGCGTGCGGTGACCGGGATAGCCCTGATCATCGGGGCGTCGGCGGTGGATCTGGTCTGGCGACGGAGGCGGCGGCGTGCCCGCAGCTGAGGCGTTCGAGGAGTACGTCGCCGCACGGTACGCCGCGCTGGTGCGGTCGGCGTACCTGCTGACGGGGCACCGCGCCGACGCCGAGGACCTCGTGCAGACGGCGCTCGCCAAGGTCGTGCCGCGCTGGGAGCGGATCGACGGCGACCCCGAGCGGTACGTCCGCCGGGTGCTCGTCCACGAGAACGTCACCCGCTGGCGGAGGCGTCGGTGGCGCGAGGTGGCCACCGACGTCACCCCGGAGACCGGTCGCGACGGCCACGAGGCGGCGACGGACGACCGGCTGGCCCTGCGCCAGGCCCTCGGCGCGCTTTCGCCCAGGCAGCGTGCCGTCGTGGTGCTGCGCTTCTACGAGGACCTGCCGGTGGCCGAGGTGGCCGACCTGCTCGGCTGCTCGCCCGGCACCGTCAAGTCGCAGACCCACGACGCGGTGGCCCGGCTGCGCAGCCTGCTCCCCGACCTGCCGGGGTGGGAGCAGGCGGACGACCTCAGCCCAGCAGCCGCCGAGCCAGCGCGAGGTGGAACTCCACCGACACGGTGAGGTCGTCGATGTGCACCCGCTCGTCGGCGTTGTGGTAGCCGGCGTCCAGCACCTCGGTCGGCGTCGACCGGAACGGGCTGAAGCCGTACGCCGCCGTGCCGCCCGCGAGCCGCAGGAACGACGAGTCGGTGTAGCCGGTGCACAGGACCGGCAGCATGCCGACGCCCGGCTCCTCCTCGGCCAGCCACTCGGCGACCGCGGCGGGGAGCTCGCCGTCCGGCGGCGACGCGCTGCCGGGGACCATCGCTTCCGGCAGCTCCAGCTCGTAGTCCACGCCCTCGACCAGGTCCTCGCCGAGTCGGCTGCGGACGGCCGCGAGCACGTCGCCCGGCCCGTGGTCGGGCAGCGTCCGGCAGTCCAGGGTGGCCGACGCCCGGGCCGGCATCACGTTGCGCGCCGTGGAGCCCGCCAGCAGGGTGGGAGCCATCGTGATGCCGGCCAGGGGCGGCAGCGAGTGACCGAAGGTCGGATGCAGCGGCCGCGCTGCGGCGAGCCGCTCCTCGAGGCTGTCGCCGGTGACGCCGAGGGCCGTCAAGGTCGCGTCGAGCAGCGGCGAGCCGGCAAGGTCGGCGTCCCCGCGGCCGATCCGACGCAGCAGGTCGCCCAGGCGGGGCACCGCGTTCGCGCCGAGCCCGGGCATGGACGCATGCCCGGCCTCGCCGAGGGCGGTGACCCGCACCGGCTGGGTGCCCTTCTCGCCGACCGAGAGCGTGAGCACGACGCGTCCGTCGGTGAGTGGCAGCCGCTGCCCGCCGCCCTCGTTGACCGCCAGGTCGGGGCGGATGTCGGGGCGCGCCTCCAGCAGCCACCGCATCCCCACGTCGGCCGCGCCGTCCTCCTCGTCGGCCACCATGAGCAGCCACAGGTCGCCGCGTGGCCGGAAGCCCGACCGGGCGAGCTCGGCGACCGCCACGGCCCGCGCCGCCACCTCGTTCTTCATGTCCACCGCGCCGCGGCCGTACAGGTAGCCGGCGTCGTCCACCACCGCCGCGAACGGCGGGTGCGTCCAGTCGCGCGGGTCAGCGGGCACGACATCGGTGTGCCCGACGTAGGCCAGCGACCCTCCACCGCCGGTGCTCGGGATCCGGGCCACCAGGTTGGCCCGGGCGGGGTCCTTAGCCACCAGCTCGGTCTCGACGCCCGCCGTGCGCAGGTACGCCGCAAGGTGGGCGGCGGCCTCGGTCTCGTTGCCGTTGGTGGTGTCGATGCGGATCAGGTCGCGGGTGAGGTCGAGCACCTCCGCGGCCAGCCGCCCGCGCGCGGACTCAGCCATCGGCCAGCCCCCACTTCTCCAGCAGCCAGGCATACACCTCGGCCTCGTAGGCCAGGTGGCCGAACCGACCCGACGGCCCCGTGTGCGAGCCCGCCGCCGTCTCGCAGCGGAACAGGCACCGGGGCGACCACTCCGGGTCTCTCGCCCGGAGGGCGGCCACCCACTTCGCCGGCTCGCGGACCATGACGCGGGGGTCGTGGACGGCGCCGGTCACCAGCAGGTCGGGGCGCCCACCGGCCGGCGGGATGTTCTCGTACGGCGAGTAGGCCAGCATCCAGTCGAACTCCTCCCGGATCCTCGGGTCACCCCACTCCTCCCACTCGGTGACCGTGAGCGGCGTGGTCGCGTCGAGCATCGAGGTGACGACGTCCACGAACGGCACCTCGGCCAGCACCGCGCACCAGCGGTCCGGCCGCTGGCTGAACATCGCGCCCTGCAGCAGGCCGCCCGCCGACAGGCCCCGGGTCGCGATCCGGGTCGGGTCGACCAGTCCGTCGCGGGCGAGCCCGTCGGCCACGGCGATCTGGTCGTCGAAGGTGTGCTGCTTGCGCGCCAGCTTGCCGTCGAGGTACCACCCGCGACCGAGCTCGCCCCCGCCGCGAACGTGCGCGTGCACCCACACGACGCCGCGGTCCAGCAGAGCTGGCAGGGCAGGGTCCCACTCGGGCGGGAAGGTGTACTCGTACGCCCCGTAGCCGTACACCAGCGCGGGCGCCGTGCCGTCGAGGGAGTGTCGCGGTGCCGCACCACGGTGGCCGGCACCAGGGTGCCGTCGGCGGACGGGAAGCGCCGCATCTCGGTGCGGTACGCCGCGTCGTCGAACCCGGCGCCTCCGCGCGGTGCAGCTCGGCCATCGCGCCGTCCGCGAGCGCGACGGCGTACCACACCGGCGGACGGAGGTCCGCCTGGTCGCACACCGTCACGGTGGGGAGTCGTACCACGGGGTGAAGGCGATCCTGGTCTCCCCGCCGGCGTGCGCCGACTCCACGTCCAGGCCGGGCCCGCGCAGATCGTCGTGCCTCAGCAGCCGGACCAGGTGCTCGCCCCCTCGCCGCAGGCTGAGCACGACCCCGGAGGCGAAGGCATCGGCCCGTTCCAGCCGCTCCGCCGGCTGCTCCGGGCGCGCCTCCATCCAGCTGGTGTGGTCCTGGTCGGCCGCCCGGGGCACGGGTGCGGTCATCAGGCGCAGCTCGGTGGCGTCGTCGTCGGTCACGACGAGGAGGTCCTCGGTGCCGTCGCGGAGCCGTCGGTGCTCGACGCGGTACTTCACCCGGCCCGACGGCCTCCCGCCGAGCGTGGCGGCCGGTCCAGGTCGTGGGGGTCCAGCAGCCAGCACTCGGTCGTGGTGTTGCTCTCCGCCCAGACCACGATCGCCCCGCCCGAGCGCGCCTGCCGCAGCCGCAGCTCGAACCGCTCGTCGCTCTCCTCCAGGAGCAGGGTGTCCGCACCCGGATCCGTGCCCAGCGCGTGACGCCAGAGCTGGCAGGGACGGTAGGCCTCGTCGTGCACGGTGTAGAGGTACGCCGAGCCGTCCCCGCTCCAGGCGCCGCCGTAGTAGGTGCGCGGCACCTCCTCGGCGAGGTCCTTGCCGGAGTCGAGGTCGCGGAACCGCAGCCGGAACACCTCGTCCCCGGCGGTGTCCACGGCGTACGCCAGGAACCGCTCGTCCGGGCTCACCAGCAGCACGCCCACATCGAGGTAGCCACTGCCGTCGGTGAGGTCGTTCTGGTCGAGCAGGACCGTCCTCACCGCACGGTTTGCGTCGGTCGTCCCGCCTTTCGGGACAGGATCCGGGTCTTCTCCGGTCTCGAAACGAAGAATTTCGCGCATCAAACGCGGGTAGTCCCTTCCCGCGGCGTGCTCGGTGTAGTAGGAACCTGTCAGGCGCCGCCACGGGACGGACACGTCCGTGACCGGCACGCGCGAGGACATCTCGGACTGGAGCGTCGCGACGAGGGAGTGGAGATGGGCAACGGACGCATCGTAGAAGGCACGCTCGGCGGCGAGGTGGGAGAGGACGGCCGGGTCGTCGGCCGCCGCCAGCCAGGCGTAGGGGTCGGGGCGCGACACGCCGTGCTCGGCGTGCTCGAACTGCTGCCTGCGGGCGACGGGCGGCGTGGGCGCGGTGGTCACGGGCGTCAACGTACTCGCCTGCGCATCGCCGCGGCAGTCGGCCTGCTGCTCGCCTGGGTGGCGCCGGCGCTGGCCCTGGCGGGCCCGGCACAGAGCGCGGACAAGGTCACCTTCACCGTCGCCCTGCAGAACGAGGTCGACTCCTTCAACCCGTTCCTCGGCATCGAGGCCTCCTCGTTCGAGATGTGGGCGCTGACCTACGACTACCTCATCGGCTACTCCATGGACGACATGTCGGTGGAGAACACCGGGCTGGCGGAGTCGTGGGAGACTTCCTCGGACGGGCTCACCTGGACCTTCAAGGTCCGCGACGGGGTCATGTGGTCCGACGGCCAGCCGCTGACCGCGGCAGACATCGCCTACACCTACAACCGGATCAACGACGGCGGCCCGGAGGCGGCGACCTGGGGCTCCTACCTCAAGGGCGTCACCAGCATCACCGCACCGGACGCGACCACGCTTGTGCTCGAGACCAAGAAGCCGAGCGCGACGCTACCGCTGCTGCCGATCCCGATCATCCCCGAGCACATCTGGAAGGACGTCGACGAGAAGGCGGTCAAGACCTACCCGGCCGAGCCCGAGAACGGCCAGCCGGTCGTCGGCTCGGGCCCCTTCCGCCTGGTGGAGGGCAAGGCCGGCGGGGACCTGTACCGCTTCGAGGCCAACCCGGACTACTGGAAGGGCGCCCCGCACATCGACGAGGTCGTGTTCCGGGTCTACAAGTCGGAGGACCCGGCCGTGCAGGCCCTGATCAAGGGCGAGGTGGACTTCGCCGAGAACATCTCCGCGATCCAGGTGAAGGCGCTCTCGAACCAGCCCAACATCGAGGCGATCAACGGCAACTCGCCCGGCTTCGACGAGATCGCCTTCAACACCGGCGCCGTCGACCTCAAGACCGGCGACCCGATCGGCGACGGCAACAAGGCGCTGCTGGACCCGAAGTTCCGCCACGCGCTGGGCTACGCGCTGGATCTCGCCCAGATCATCACCAAGGCCTACCAGGGTGCCGGCGAGCCGGGTGACACGATCATCCCGCCCTCCTACACGGCCTACAAGTGGACGCCGCCGGCCGACCAGGCGTTCACCTTCGACCTGGCCAAGGCCGGCCAGCTGCTGGACGAGGCCGGCTACACCCAGGGCAACGACGGGAAGCGGACGATGCCCGACGGCTCGCCCATCGGCACGCTGCGGCTCTTCGCGCGCAGCGAGTCGAAGACCTCCCTGGACGTGATGAACTTCTTCAAGGAGTGGCTGGCCGAGCTCGGCATCGACGCGGAGGTGTCGACGCTGGAGTCGGGCAAGCTCACCAACGTCATCCTGGACGGCACCTTCGACGTCTTCGAGTGGGGCTGGTACGTCGAGCCCGACCCGGACTCGATGCTGTCCTACATGACCTGCGGCCAGCGGGGGAACTGGTCGGACTCGTGGTACTGCAACGCCGAGTACGACAAGCTCTACGCCGAGCAGAAGACGACCGTCGATGACGCCGCGCGGGCGCAGATCGTCCAGCAGATGCAGCAGATCCTGTTCGACGACAGCCCCTACCTGGTGACGGCGTACAACACCATCGGCGAGGCGGTGCGCACGGACCGGTTCGCCTGCCTGCGGCCACAGCCCGACCCAGGCGGCATCTGGCTGTTCCAGTACGGCGTGTACAACTACCTGAACATGCGACCGGCCAGCGAGGCCGACCAGTGCGAGGGGCAGGCCGGAGTGACCCAAGGCAGCAAGGAGACCGCCGCCTCCGGCGGGATCGGCACCGGGGTCCTGGTGGCCGGCGGCGTCGTCGCTGTCACCGGCCTGGCGGCTGCCGGCGTCGTCCTGATGCGGCGGCGCGGCTCGGTCGGGGACCGCGAGTGAGCCCGCGATGACACTGGCTGTGGCGGGGGAGGCGCCCGCACCGGCGGGCACCTCCCGGGCCGCGCGCAAGGGCAAGAGCTATCCGCGGTACGTCGCGGGCAAGGCCCTCGGTGCGCTCGGGAGCCTGGCGTTCATGCTGGTTGTGAACTTCTTCCTCTTCCGTGTGCTGCCCGGCGACCCGGCCCGCACCCTGGGCCGGGGCCGGTTCAGCACGCCCGAGCAGCTCGCGGAGTTCAACCGCACCCACGGGCTGGACCAGCCCCTGGTCCAGCAGTTCTTCACCTTCCTGCACAACACCTTCACCGGCGACCTCGGCGTCTCGATCAAGTACAACACCCCGGTGTCCGAGCTGCTGCTGGACCGGATGTGGCCGACGATCCTGCTGGTCGGCACCTCCACGATCCTGTCCACGCTGATCGGCGTGTGGATGGGCATCAACCAGGCCTGGAAGCGGGACAGCTTCTTCGACCGCTCGACGACCGGCACTGCCCTGACCCTCTACTCGATGCCGGAATGGTGGCTTGGTCTGGTCTTCATCGCGGTGTTCTCGGTCGGCCTCGGTCCGTTCCCGGGGCTGTTCCCGACCGGCGGCCTGCACTCCACCGACGTCGGCAGCGGGTTCCTCGCCGGGACCCTGGACACCTCCTGGCATCTCGTGCTGCCCGTGACGACGTTGGCCCTCGCCTACTTGGCGGAGTACTCCCTGGTGATGCGAGCCTCGGTCCTGGACGAGGTGGGGGAGGACTACCTCACCACCGGGCGGGCCAAGGGGCTGCGCGACATCCACGTGCGCAACCGGCACGCCGTCCCCAACGCGCTGCTGCCGACGATCACCGTGGTGGCGCTCAACCTGGGCTTCGTGGTGAGCGGGGCGATCACGGTCGAGACGGTGTTCTCGATCCCCGGTCTTGGCCTGCTGGCCACCGAGGCGCTCTCGACCCCCGACTACTGGGTGCTCCAGGGCACCTTCCTGGTCGCCTCGGGCGCGGTGATCTTCGCCAACTTCGCGGCGAACCTGCTCTACGGCATCCTCGACCCGCGGGTGCGGTCGTGACCGCCGCGACCCCGGCTCCCGGCTGACCTCCCGCCAGCTGGCCTGGCAGCGGCGCCGGCAGTCGGTGCGCCGCGGCTGGGCGGAGTTCACCCGGCACCGGGCCGGGCTGGTCGGGCTGGTCGTGCTCGTGCTCTTCGTGCTCATGGCGCTGCTCGCGCCGGTGCTGGCGTCGTCCGACGGGCTGTCGGTGACCAAGGCCACCGGCGGCGTGCTGGAGCCGCCGTCGTCGACGTACTGGCTCGGCACCGACGACAGCGGCCGCTCCGTGCTCACGCTGCTCATCTGGGGGAGCCGGATCTCGCTCTTCGTCGGCCTGCTCGCCACGCTGATCTCGATGGTGATCGGCACCCTGGTGGGCCTGCTCTCCGGCTACTTCTCGGGCTGGACGGGTGCGGTGCTCTACCGGGTCACGGAGTGGGTGCTCGTGATCCCCTACCTGCCGCTGGCGATCATCCTCGCCACGGTGCTTGGCCGCTCGCTGTTCAACATCGCGTTCGTGATCGGGGTGCTGTCCTGGCCGTCGACCGCCCTGCTGATCCGCAGCCAGACCCTGTCGATCCGCGAGCGCCCCTACCTGGAGCGGGCGCGGGTGCTCGGGGCGGGCAAGGCCCACCAGATCGGCCGACACATCCTGCCCAACGTGATGCCGATGGTCTTCGCCAACACGACGCTCACCGTCGCAGGCGCCATCCTCGCCGAGACCACGCTCAGCTTCCTCGGGCTCGGCGACCCCACGCGGGTCTCGTGGGGCTCGATGCTCGACAACGCCTACACGGTGGGGGCGATCACCACGGGATCGTGGTGGTTCTTCCTGCCGCCGGGCATCTGCGTGGTCGTGGTCGTGCTGGCCTTCACCCTGATCGGGCGGGCCCTCGAAGAGGTCCTCAACCCGCGGCTGCGGGGCCGGCGATGAGCGCGCCCGCCCAGGCCGGGCCGCTGCTGGAGATGCGCGACGTCAGCGTCACCTACCGCGCAGGCGCGACCGGCGTCCCGGCGGTGCGGCACGTCGACCTCACGGTCGACCGCGGGGATATCGTCGGGCTCGCGGGCGAGTCCGGCTGCGGCAAGTCCACGCTGGCGAGCACGATCCTGCGTCTGCAGCCGGCCACGGCCGAGGTGGGCGGTGAGGTGCTCTTCCGCGGCTCCGACGTGCTGACCATGAAGTGGGGCGAGCTGCGGGCACTGCGCTGGGCCGGCGCCTCGATCGTCTTCCAGGGCGCGCTGCACTCGCTCAACCCCGTCCAGCGCATCTCCCGGCAGATCGGCGAGGCGATCACCACGCATGACCCCGACCTGTCCGAGGAGCAGGTCGCGGACCGCATCGGCGACCTGTTGGAGCAGGTCGGGCTGCCGCGCCAGCGCGCGTCGGCGTACCCCCACCAGCTCTCCGGCGGGCAGAAGCAGCGCGTGATGATCGCGATGGCGCTCGCCTGCCGCCCCTCGCTGATCGTGGCCGACGAGCCGACCACGGCGCTGGACGTGATGGTCCAGGCGCAGGTGCTGGACGTGCTGCGCGGGCTGGTCAAGCAGCTCGGGGTCGGGATGCTCATCATCAGCCACGACCTGTCGGTGCTCGCCGACCTGTGCGACCGCATCGTCGTGATGTACGCCGGGCGCGTGGTCGAGACCGGCCCCGCCGCCCAGGTCTTCGGCAGCCCGCTGCACCCGTACGCCGCGGCGCTCTCGGCGGCGTTCCCCAAGGTGGGGACCCGGCCGCGCGGTTCGCGCCCTCCGGCCTCCCGGGCGACCCGCCTGACCCCGCCGAGCTGCCGCCCGGCTGCGTCTTCGCTCCCCGCTGCCCGCGGGTCGTGGATGCGTGCCGGGAGACCGAGCCCGAGCTCGTCGAGCACCTCGCCGGGCGGCAGGCCGCGTGCCTGCGCATCGGGCAGCCGAGGAGGCCCGGTGAGCACGCCCATGAGCACACCGGCGGGCACGGTCGCCAGCACCGGGCGGACCCTGGAGGCCCGCGGTGTGGCGGTGGAGTTCACCACCCGCTCCGGGCAGGTGGCCCGAGCCCTGGACGGCGTGGACCTGACGGTCCGACCCGGCGAGGTCCTGGCACTGGTCGGGGAGTCCGGCTCGGGCAAGACCACGCTGGCGCGCACCCTGATGGGGCTGGAGCGGCCGGCGGCTGGGGACGTCCGCTTCGAGGGGACGGCGCTGGACTACTCCACGGCCGGGCTGCGGGCGCTGCGGCGCCGGGTGCAGATGGTGCTCCAGGACGCCTCCTCGGCGCTCAACCCGCGGCACACCGTCTACGACTCGGTTGCCGAGGGCCTGCGGCTGCATGGGCTCGACACCGCCGACCCCCAGGGGCGCACCGAGACCGAGCAGGTGGCGGCCGCGCTGTCGGCCGCGGGGCTGCGACCTCCCGAGGCGCTCTTCCTGCGCTACCCCTACGAGCTGTCCGGGGGGCAGCGGCAGCGTGTGCTGATCGCCGGTGCGCTGGCCCTCCAGCCCGAGCTGCTCATCGCCGACGAGCCGGTCTCCTCCCTCGACGCGTCCATCCGCGGCGAGATCCTCGCGCTGCTGCTGAAGCTGCGCGAGGAGATGGGCCTGGGCGTCCTCGTCGTCACCCATGACCTCGGGCTGGCCTGGAACATCGCGGACCGGATCGCCGTGATGTACCTCGGCCGGGTCGTGGAGTCCGGCCCGACCGAGGACGTGCTGGCCCGGCCCAAGCACCCCTACACCCAGGCGCTGCTTTCGGTCGTGCCGGAGATCGAGAAGATGAGCCCGGTGGTGCTGACCGGCGAGATCCCCGACCCCACGCGCATCCCGACCGGGTGCCGGTTCCACCCGCGCTGCCCGGCCCTCCAGGGTGGGTTCGCCGCGGCGGCCGGGGTCGAGGGCGCCTGCGTCGCGACCGACCTGCCGCTCGTGCCGGCCGACGTCGCGGGCCACCACGTGGCCTGTCACCTGCCCGAGCCGGTGCCGACCGAGGACCTGGTGTGACCGAGGACGTGGCGTGATCGAGGACGAGGGATGACCGAGGACCGGGGATGACCGAGACGTTCGAGTACGCCGTCGTCGGCCTGGGGGCGCTGGGCTCGGCGGCGGCGTACCACCTGGCCAAGCGCGGCCACTCGGTGATCGGGCTGGAGCAGTTCGAGCTCGGACACGTCCGCGGGGCCTCGCACGACTCCAGCCGGATCCTGCGGCACAGCTACCACACGCCCAACTACGTGCGGCTCACCAAGGCGGCCTACGACGACTGGGCGGAGCTGGAGGCCGACTCGGGGGAGCAGCTGGTGACCGTCACCGGCGGCCTGGACCTGTTCCCCCTCGGTGCGGCGATCTCCTCGGGTGACTACGTCGACAGCCTGACCGCCGAGGGCGTCGACTTCGAGCTGCTCACCGAGACCGACGTGATGGAGCGGTGGCCGCAGTTCCTGCTCCCGGGCGGGACGGTGGGCCTCTACCAGCAGCGCGGCGCGATCGTCCCCGCCGGGCGGGGCACCGCTCTGCTGCAGTCTCGGGCCCGGGCGCACGGGGCCGACCTGCGCGAGCGCAGCCCGTGCTCGCGCTGCGGGCGGTGGGCGACGACGACGGCGGCGTCGAGGTGATCGCCGGCGACCGCACCTACCGCCGCCGGCTGGTGCTCTGCGCCGATGCCTGGACCAACCGGCTGCTGGCCGGCTTCGGGATCCACCTGCCGCTGACGGTGACCCTGGAGCAGGTGACCTACTTCCGGCCGGCCGACCCCGCGGCGTACGCCGTGGGTCGGCTGCCGCTGTGGATCTGGATGGACGAGCCGTGCTTCTACGGCTTCCCGAGCTACGGCGAGCCGACGGTGAAGGCCGCGCAGGACTGCGGTGGCCCCGTGGTGGACCCCGACCACCGCACCGAGGACCCCGACCCCGACCTGGAGGGCGGCTCGGCGGCCGGCACCTGGCGCGGATCCTGCCCGGTGCCGGGCCCGTCGACCGATCGGTCCGCTGCCAGTACACCCTCACCCACGACCGCGACTTCCTCCTCGACACGGTCCCGGGCACGGGAGTCGGTCGTGGTGGGGCTGGCCGCCGGGCACGGGTTCAAGTTCGCGCCCACCCTCGGGCGACTGCTGGCCGACCTGGCCGAGCACGGCGAGACCGCGCACGACCTGACGCCGTACCGCTTCGGGCGTCCGGCACTGACCGACCCCGGCTTCGAGCCGCAGTGGATGGTGTGACGACGGATCGTCCTCGCGCCGGACGGGTGTCCCCGGTGTGTGGCGGCGCGCCGGCCGCGCTCACGGGCCACCGGTGCGTACCCTCGCCGGCATGGTCGTGAGTCGCAGTCGCACGGCCCGGGCGGCGCGCCGGCGCCGGCGGCGCGTGGCGGCGTCCAGCCACGACCTGACCGAAGAGCAGTGGGCGGCGCTGACGCAGGCATGGGGTGGCTGCGCCTACTGCACTGCGACCCGGACCCCGCTGCAGCGCGACTGCGTCCTGCCGATCTCGCGCGGCGGTCGCTACACGCTCGACAACGTGGTGCCCGCCTGCCGATCCTGCAACGCCAGCAAGTGCGACGCCGAGGTCACCGGGTGGCTGCGCCGCAGGGCCTGGAGGAACGGGCCTTCCTGCTGCGTCACCGCGAGGTGCGAGACACCCTCCGTGGCCAGGTTCGCTGTCGACGGCCCGGGGTAGGCGCTCATCGGGGAAGGTGCTCGCGCCAGCTCCGCCGACTGACCTCGACGCCGTCGCGCTCCGCGACCGTCTCGATGGCCACGTCGTAGCCGTCCGGCCCCACCTCGACCTCCATGACCGACCGGACCTGCACGCTCGCCTCCGGCCACGCCAGGTCGAAGGTGGTGTCTGCCCGCGCGCGCTGGGCGAAGGTGTCGCGGTGCACCGACACCTCGCCGAGGTAGGCCTCCCGGGCGCGGCCGTCGTACGGCGTCGGGTAGTCGCTCACCTGCCGCGTGACGGCCGTTGTCGGCCGGGCCAGCACCTCGTCACGGACCTCCCACGTCACGCCCTCGGCGGACTCGGTGGAGTGCTCCGCCCCCGGGGTGAACGCCGGCGCGGGCCAGTCGTTGCCCTCGAGCAGCGGCAGCTCCACCGTGCCCTCCACGGTCAGGGTGACCGGGCCGGGCGGGGCGACGGTGTTGGGCCAGTCGGCGCCCGCCACCGACAGCCGCAGGGTCTGGCCGGGTGACCACGCGTAGGCGCAGGCGTCCAGCTCCACGTCGACCAGGTGCGCCTCACCGGGCACCAGCGGCTTCGGCGGCCCGTGGACACCGTCGCGGTAGGCCAGGTCGAGGGTCCCCCGGCTGACGAGCGCCGAGGTGCCGTCGGGGAAGACGTCGCACAGCTTCACCGACAACGACGCCAGCGGCCGGTCGGCGGTGACCCGCAGCCTGGCCACGGGGTGGCCGACCACGGGCCGGTCCGGCGGCGCGAGATCCCACGTCAGGGACCGGGCGTCGTCGAGCCGCTGGTCGCCGGAGAGCCCCCAGGGCAGGTGGCCGGCACAGTCGATCCAGGCGGCTGTGCCGACGTCCGGAGCGACTCGCAGGGACCGTGGGCCGGCGAGCGCGAGCCGGTGCGGCGTCGTCGGCGGCACCGGGGGCAGCCGCAGCCACCAGCCCTCGTGGAGGTCCAGGTCGGGCGCCGGGCGGGTGCTGGAGCGCACGAAGACGTCGGCATGGTCGGCATGGGCCGGCTCGTCGCCGGAGGGCCGCAGCCAGCGATCGAACCACGCCACCATCTCGACGTCGAGGTCGAGGCGTGGGCCGGGCATGGCGGTCAGGGGGTCGGCGTGCGCCCACGGCCCGGCCAGCAGCCGGTGCGGGACGCCGGCCTCGGCCAGCCGGGCCGCGGTGCGGAAGGAGTTGTTGCGGTAGCCGTCGGCCCAGCCGGCCACGATCATCGTGGGGCAGGCGATGCGGTCGTAGCCCACGGTGCCGCCGTCGAGGCGGACCGAGCCGTGGTTCCAGTAGTCGCCGTGCCGGTTCTCCCGCAGCCAGGTCAGCACCCACGGCTCGTGGGTGTCCAGGCGTCGCTGCCACCCGGCCTCCCAGCCGTCGCCCCACACGGCCGGCACCGGCGGCAGCACGTTCATCGCCGTCATGTAGTGGCAGTAGTCGACCAGGTCCACCAGGCGCAACGCTCCGCCGCGCCAGTGCACGTCGTCGGTCCACCGGTCGTCGGTTGCGTAGATAGCGCAGATCGCCCGGAGTGCGGGCGGTCGCTCGCACGCGAGCTGGAGGAGTTGAAACCGGAGTAGGAGGTTCCGAACATCCCGACCGCCCCCGTGCACCACTCCTGCTCGGCCAGCCACGGCGGGACGGTCGCCAGGTCGCGCTGCTCGCGGCCTGGTACTCGTCGAGCGGCTCCCCGCTGGACGAGCCGGTGCCGCGCACGTCCACGCGCCCACGGCGTAGCCGTGCCGGTCGCGCAGGGCGCGGTAGGAGTCGGCGTACGACGCGGTCAGGTCGTCCTTGCGGTAGGGGAGCGCCTCGAGCAGACACGGCACCGGCACGTCGGTCACGGGCAGGAACAGGGTGGTCGCGAGCTCCGTCCCGTCGGTGAGGGGGATGCGCACGTCGAGCTCGGCGCCGAGGCGCGCAGCCGCGGCGTCCGGGCCTTGCGGGTCGCTCACGACCCTCGCACCCCTCGAGCAGGCCCAGCACCTCGGGCGTGTGGATCGACTCGCTGGTGTTGCCGCCCCGCCCGACCACCGTCGGGGCGGTGAACATGGAGTTCAGCACGGCCTCCTCGGTGGCCTCGACGACGGCGGTGAAGAGCGGGTCGAGGGCGCGGCCCGGTGACCAGGTCGCCGCACTCGTGCCGGCCGTTGCGGTCGGTCCGCAGACCGGTCCCGAACGCCATGAAGATCTCCCCGCTGCCGTGGTGGGCGACCGAGCCGGAGCGGGCAAGGCCCAGCCCGACCCGTCGGGCCAGCCGGGCGCACGACGCGCCGTCGACGGGTGCGTCGGTGACCACGATCCCGATGCAGGAGCCGGCCGGCGCGTGCGGGCCGGAGGTCGAGGGCGGCAGCATCCGGCCCACGGGCACCCCCGCCACGACGCACTCCCCGCGGACACCGAAGTTCGTCATCAGCAGCACCGCCACGGTGTGCCCCTCGGCCGTCACCCGGGACGAGGTGCCGATGCCGCCCTTGAAGTCGAAGCAGGACATCCCCGTGCCGGAGCCCACGGCCCCCTCGGCGGGCGGGGTGGAGCTGCCGCGGGAGGCGAGGGCTGCGTGGTACGCCGCCACGACGTCGGCGTGCTCCACCTGCATCCGGCGCGCGCGTCGTTGAGGAAGGAGTCGTCGCACTCGGCCACCACGGGGATGATGAAGTCGGTGGCCACCTCGGGCGTCCGCTCGAGCTCGATCCGGCACGCCGAGTCGTAGACCCGACCGAGCTGGAGGGTGGAGGTGAGGTAGATCGGCGTCTCGGCCATGCCCCACTCGGCGGCGGTGAGGAAGCCCGTGCACTCGCCGGCGCCGTTCAGCACGGCGCCACCGGCGGGCACCGGCCGGTGGAAGGCGTCCTCGGCCAGCAGTAGGCAGGTGACTCCCGTGCGCGCCCGGCCGCGGCCCGCGGGCGGGTCCGGCTCGTCGCGGTGCACCGTGGTGGCCGACGCCGACCCCGGCGACGTCGAGCACGGAGTTGGTCGGCCCCGGGGGCAGGGCGCCGATGCGGATCCCAGCGTCGCGCGCGCGTGGCATGGGCTCATCCTGCCCGACGGCTTGCCGCGGCCTCGACCGGCTCGGGCGGGGCGGCCCGGCGCGGTGGTGGGCGTGTGCGAGGGTGACCCCGTGGCATCAGCATTCCCGTCGTGTGGGACCCCGAGACCCGCCGACACCAGCCGCACCACGAGGTGTGGGTCGGCAAGTCGATCGACGGGACGGAGGTTCCGGGCCGAGTCGACGCGATCCTCGCCGCGCTCGGCGGCCGGCCCCTCATCCAGGCCCGTCAGCACGACGCCGACGTGCTCGGCCTCGTGCACGACCCCGCGCTCCTGGATTGGCTGGAGTCGGCCGCCGCACGGTGGGCCGACGGGCCCTACGAGGCCGAGGTGGGCCAGGACCGGGTCACGCCGTACTTCTTCCCGACGCCGGCGCTGACCCGGGGGATGCCGGCCCACCGGGCGGCCGCGGTGCACGCCGAGGCGGGCAGCTTCTGCTACGACACGATGACGCTGGTCGGGCCGGGCACCTGGGAGGCGGCGCGCGCGGCGGTCGACTGCGCGCTCACCGCCGCCGAGCTCGTGATGGGTGGCGGGCGCGGCGTGGACGCGCCGGCGGCGTACGCCCTGTGCCGTCCGCCGGGGCATCACGCCACCCGCAGCGGGTACGGCGGGTCGTGCTACCTCAACAACGCGGCGGTCGCGGCCGAGGCGCTGCGCGCCGCGGGACACGAGCGGGTCGGGATCCTCGACCTCGACGCGCACCACGGCAACGGCACCCAGGCCATCTTCTGGGACCGCTCCGACGTCCTGTACGGGTCGGTACACGTCGACCCGGGGGCGGGCTGGTTCCCCCACGTCTTCGGGTACGCCGACGAGGCCGGCGGGCATGCCGGCGACGGGCGACGCGCAACCGGCCGCTGCCGCCGGGCGCCGGCGACGACGGCTGGCTGGAGGCGGTGGTCGACCTCACGACCTGGCTGGACCTCAAGGGCTGCACGGCGCTCGTCGTGTCGCTCGGGGTCGACGCCGCCGCCGACGACCCCGAGCCCGCTGCAGGTCAGCAGGGACGGCTACGCCCGGGCCGGGGGCTCACCGGGGCGCTGGCTCCGACCGTCGTCGTGCCCGAGGGGGCTACCACCTGCCCACCCTCGAGGGAGCTGGTCGCCAGCTTCCTGGACGGGCACGCCGGGGCATCCTGACCTCGCCCCACTAGAACACCTGTTCGATCACGGTCCGGACAGGCATGAGCAGATGACGACGGCTGCCCGACGCCGCCCGGCTGGCCGCGCGAGGTGCGCCCCCCGGACGCCCCGGGCTGGGAGCGGACGGCGGCCAACTGGCCGCTCGACCTGTGCCCGCCCGACTACCGCGCCTACCCGGCGCTGCGGCGCCCGGTGGTGCTGGCCCGCTTCGCCGTGCTCCACGTCGGGTGCGCAGGAGGCCTGTCGGCGCGGCCTGGGGGAGGCTGGACAGCACTGCGCGAGGTGCGCCGACGCCGACGTGGTGGAGGCCGCGGTGTGGACCTGGCAGGCCGAGGAGGCGCGGCTGAAGGCCGTCCGGCGCGCGGCCGGCCTCGTGGAGGAGGCGATTCGCGGGCGGCGGTTCGTGGCCCGGCTGTGGCTCCGGCACGCCCGGGCCGAGCGCACCGGGACGATGGGTCGACACGCGCCATGAGCGGCCTGCCCGTCGTCGAGTACTCCGGGATCGTCCTGGTCGACGACGCGGCTGGCGGCCATGCAGGAGCGCGACGAGCACGCGCGGGTCGAGCCCGAGGCCGGTCGCTGGTCGGCGGCGGTCTCGAGGCCGGCGAGGACTTCGCGACCTGCGCCTACCGGGAGCTGGCGGAGGAGACCGGGGTCAGGCTCGTACCGCCGGCACTGTCCCTGTGGCGGGAGTTCGAGCTCGACCACGCCGCCTACCCGGACACCTCGACCGGCTCGCGGTGTTCGTGGCTGCGACGCCGCTCGCCGACGACGACATCGTGCTGGGGAGGGCCGCCAGATCGTGTTCGTGGATCCGTCCCGGCTGTCGGCCCTACCGCTGGCGATGTCGGCCTCCCAGCTCGGCCGTGCTGCCGCACCTGCTGGCGTCCCCCGAGTACGCCGCGCTGCGCGACAGGAGGCGACCATGACCGCGCTCCGAGTCTTCCCCGTGCGCCGCCGGTGGCGCCGAGGACGTCGTCGTCGTGCCGTCCGGGCCCGGGCCGGGGCCGTCTACACCGGCACCGAGGACGGCAGCATCTTCCGAGTGAGCCACGACGGCCAGCGCATCGAGCGGGTCGCCCGCACCCAGGGGCGTCCCCTGGGGCTGGCTGGACCCCGACGGCCGGCTGCTGGTCTGTGACGCCCGACTCGGGCTGCTGCGCGTCGACCCCGCGTCGGGGGCGGTGGAGGAGCTCGGGCCGAGGCCGAGGGCCGCCCTCTGGTCTTCGTCTGCAACAACGCTGCGCTAGGTGACGCGGGTGACGTGTGGTTCTCGACTCCTCCGCGCTCTACGACATCGACCACTGGAAGGACGACCTGGTCCAGCACACCGCACCGGCCGGCTGCTGCACCGCCGCCCCGACGGAGAGGTGTCGGTGGTGCTGGCCGGCTGGCCTTCGCCAACGGCGTGGCGCTCGCGGCGGATGCGTCGACGTCGCCGTCGCCGAGACCGGCGCCCGCACCGTCGTGCGGCACTGGCTGACCGGTGAGCGCGCCGGCACCCGCGACCTGCTGTGCGCCGACCTGCCGGGCTATCCCGACAACATCGCGCGCGGCAGCGACGGGCTGATCTGGGTCTCGATCGCCTCGCCGACCGACCCGGTCGTCGAGCGGCTGCAGCGCAGCCCGCGCTGGCTGAGCCGCCAGGTGACCCGGATCCCGGCCGCCCTGCAGCCCAAGCCGAAGCGCACCGTGCGCGCGCAGGCCTTCGACGACGCGGGGCGGCTCGTGCACGACCTCGACCTTCGCGCCGACGGCTTCCACATGGTGACGGGGGTGCGCGAGCACGACGGCCGGCTCTGGCTGGGCAGCCTGCACGAGCCCGCGATCGCGGTCGTGGACCTGTGACCTCCTAGACTGGCTGATCATGGGCTACCTGGAGTCGATCGTGTCCCCGCGCGACCTTCGCGACCTCAGCGACGACCAGCTGTCGGCCCTGGCGAGCGAGATCCGAGACTTCCTCGTGGCCACCTGCTCGCGCACCGGCGGGCACCTCGGCCCCAACCTCGGGGTGGTCGAGCTGACGATGGCGATCCACCGGGTGTTCGACTCCCCCCACGATCGTCTCGTGTTCGACACCGGCCACCAGGCCTACGTGCACAAGCTGCTGACCGGACGTCGGGCCGGCTTCGAGCGACTGCGCCAGGAGGGCGGCCTGTCCGGCTACCCGAGCCAGGCGGAGTCCGACCACGACCTGGTGGAGAACTCCCACGCCTCCACCGCCCTCTCCTACGCCGACGGACTGGCCAAGGCCTACGCCGTCCGGGGAGGAGCGGCACGTGGTCGCGGTGATCGGGGACGGCGCCCTCACCGGAGGGATGGCCTGGGAGGCGCTCAACAACATCGCCATCGCCGACGACAGCCGGCTGGTCGTGGTGGTCAACGACAACGGCCGGTCCTACACGCCGACCGTCGGCGGGCTCGCGACGGCGCTCACCGCGCTGCGCACCAACCCCCGCTACGAGCAGGTGCTCGACGTGGTGAAGCGCCGCCTCAACGCGGTGCCGGCCGTGGGACCCGCGGCGTACGACGTCCTGCACGCGGTGAAGAAGGGCATGAAGGACGCGCTGGCGCCGCGGACCTGTTCGAGGACCTCGGTCTGAAGTACGTCGGTCCCGTCGACGGGCACGACCGCGCCGCGCTGGAGCAGGTCCTCACGCAGGCCAAGCGCTTCAACGGCCCGGTGCTGGTGCACGCCCTCACCCGCAAGGGCTTCGGCTACGACGCCGCCGAGCGGCACGTGGCCGACCAGTTCCACAGCCCCGGACCCTTCGACCTGGAGACCGGCGAGGAGAAGCCGAAGGGGCGCACGTGGACCGACGTCTTCGCCGACGAGATCGTCGCGGTGGGGCAGCGGCGGCCCGACGTCGTCGCGATCACCGCGGCGATGATGCACCCGGTCGGGCTCGATCGCTTCCAGCAGCGCTTCCCGGACCGCACCTTCGACGTCGGCATCGCCGAGCAGCACGCCGCCACCGCGGCGGCCGGCCTGGCGATGGGCGGCCTGCATCCCGTGGTGGCGGTCTATGCGACCTTCTTGAACCGGGCCTTCGACCAGGTGCTGATGGACGTCGCGCTGCACCGGTGCGGGGTCACGTTCGTGCTGGACCGCGCCGGGGTCACGGGCGACGACGGCGCCTCCCACAACGGCATGTGGGACCTGTCGGTCTTCCAGGTGGTGCCCGGGCTGCGGCTGGCCGCTCCGCGTGACGCGACCCGGCTCCGCGAGCTGCTCGACGAGGCGGTGCGCGTCGACGACGCGCCCACGGTCGTGCGCTTCCCGAAGGGCCCGCCCCCGGGCGACCTCCCCGCCGTGGGCCGCGTCGGCGGGGCGGACGTGCTGGTGCGCAACGGTCCCAAGGACGTGCTCGTGGTCGGTGTGGGTGCCATGGCCACCACGGCGGTCGGGGTCGCCGAGCGACTCGTCGCGCAGGGCATCGGCGTCACGGTCGTCGACCCGCGCTGGGTCAAGCCGGTCGATCCGGCGATCGTCGAGCTCGCCCGCGAGCACCGGCTCGTGGTGTCGATCGAGGACAACGGGCGCGTGGGCGGCTGCGGCGCCGTCCTCCTGCAGACGCTCAACGACGCCGGCGTCTCGACGCCGTTCCGGCTGTACGGCGTGCCCCAGGAGTTCTTGTCCCACGCCAAGCGGGACGCCATCTTGGCGCGGATCGGGCTGACCCCTCAGGCGATCGCGCTCGACGTGGTGGCCCTGGTCGCGGCCCCCGACGCCGAGCCTGCCCCGGCGACGTACGCCGACGACGCCCGCTGACCTCGGATCCCTCCTGCGCTGAGGGGTCTACCCGGCGGTGACGTCGGCTCCGATCGGCAGTGCAGACTCGCCCGCGGTGGGGTCGAGGTCGAGGTCGGTGCCGTCCGGCGTCAGGTGCGCGTCGTCGCCGTTCCGCATCAGGCTCCGCGTCGCGTCGCGGGATGCGCGGCATGGGTGGTCCTCTCGGCGGTCGGCGCTGCGCTGTCGAAGTCAACGACGCACCGACCGGCCGAAAAGGCTCGGCGACCACCTTCGCCGGCGGCTGCCGGGTCAGCAGATCCGCTGCGACTGAGGCAGGAAGCCGCGGTACTGCTGCACCTTGACCGAGTCGTTGAGCCGCCAGTCGGTGACGGAGTTCTCGTTGTTGTCGAAGTAGGACAACGCCGCCCCGCCGAGGCTCCGCATGTCGTCGTAGGCGCGCGTCAGCCAGGTCGGGTCGTCCTTCGCGCCCTTGATCGACTGACCCATCTCAGCGATGCCCCAGGCCGTGCCGTGCGCCTGGGCCCAGGCCGACAGCTTGAGGTAGTAGGCGCGGATGTCGAGCTGGTTGGCGCCTTCCTTGCCGCCGCGGACCACGCCGTAGTCGTTGTAGGCGTCGATCGCGGTGACGTCGACGTTGGCATCGCCGGGCCACTTGCTCGCGAGCGTGTTCTTGCCGCCGCCGAAGGTGTTCCAGCCGCTGTAGATGACGGTGTAGGCGACGTTGTCGGACCGCGCGTGGATGATGGGGGCGATGCGGGCCTGCATCGCCGTCCACTGGGTCATGTCGCCGTCCTTCTCCGGCTCGTGGTGGATCGCCAGCCACACCGGGCCGGGCACGGTGGCCAGACCGTCGGCCAGGTCACGCGCCCAGGCGTCTCCGGCCCCGCCGGCCATCTGCGACCAGGACTTCGGCGCCTTGAAGCTGATCCACGGGAGCCGCCCGCTGCGCACGTCGTCGGTCGCGGTGCGGACGGCGGCGGTGATCCGGTCGGCGGCGTAGTAGGTGCGGTGCACCCGCAGCGTGCGGCCGAACTGGCTCTGCGGCCCTCGATGGTGTTGCCGCCGCCGACTGCCGCGCCGACGTAGGGCTGACCGGGCGCCGGGATGCCCATCGGGTCCGCGACACAGCCGCCGGGCGGCGTCGTCGCCGTGGCTGGATCGTGGGGTCGGCGTGGCCGAAGCCGACGGCGTCGACGAGCCTCGAGGTCGCCGAGGGGCTCGGCGTGCGCGTCGGCGTGGGGCTGGGGCTCGGGCTGGACGACGCGCTGGCGCTCACCGACGCGGACGCCGAGGTGGGAGCCGGCGTCGTGGGCTTGGGGGATGCGGCCGACGCCACCATGGTGATGTCGTCCACCAGGAGGCCGGACTGGGCCGAGACGTCGTGTGCGACGACGTTGAGGTCGATGTGCCCACCGGTCGAGGTCGAGACGTGGGAGAGCTGGACCCTGGTCCAGGCGCCAGGAACCGCGGTGAACCGGGACTTCGAGATCGTCACGACACCGCGAGAAGAGACCTCGCGCACCCGGAGCAGGCCGTCGAGAGAGCCGGAGGCGGAGCGCACCGACGCGGTCACCGTGTAGCCCTGCCCGCTGGTGGTCGAGGCGACGGTGGGGGTGACGTCGTTGATGACCGCCGTCGACAGCTGCGTGGTCGAGGCCTGGCCCGAGGCCGCGCCCGAGAGTGACGGCGCGGCGGCGGTGAGCCGCTGGACGGCCTTGCGGTTGACCTTCCAGCCGGCAGTGCCGTCCTCGAACCCGCCGTTGACCACGAGGTTCGCCGGGGCGGCGGCCTTGGGCGCCTTGCTGCGGGGCTGGCTGGGCTTGCTCGCCACCAGGCCGGTGACCGCCCAGGCCGTGGGCATCGCGGTCGCCACCAGGGCGGCGGCGAGCAGGGCCGCCAGACCGTGCCGGCGGGGAGAGGTGGAGGCGCCGCGGACAGGGGTGCCGCGGTGTCGCCCGGACCCGGGGTCTCGGGGGGTGACCGGCCGGTGTGAGCTCATGCTTCCTCCTGCGGGGATGTGGGGTGCCCCGCGTCATCTCGCGCTCTAGTGTCGCCCAGTAGCTGTCGTGGGTCGTCGGGTCAGGGATGCTGGTCTAGACCCTTGTGTTGAACCGAGAATGTAACCGCATCGTTATCAACGGGCAAACCAACGCGCACGATGTGGGACGCGGACGGCGCCCGACACCGGGTTCTGTGACCGGGTTTCAGGCGTCGGGAGGCGTGCCTGCGAACTCGGTGAGCACCTGGGCGCGGAACAGCCGCGCCGAGGGCAGCAGCCGCCGCTCGCGGGACCAGGCCAGCCCGATGTCTCGCGTGGCGCCCGGGTCGGTGAGCGGCACGGGGACGGCAGTGCCCGGAAGCGCAGCCTCCGGGTGCTCGGGTGCGGCGGGCACGATCGCGACGCCCAGGCCGGCGGCGACCAGGCCCGTCACCGTGCTCAGGTCGTCGCTCTCGAACGCCACCTTGGCGGTGAACCCAGCCGCCCGGCACAGGGCATCGCTGTGGTGACGCAGCTCCCAGGTCGGCCGCAGCCCGATGAAGTCCTCGCTGGCCACCTCGCGCAGGGTCGCGCTGGGCTGCCTCGCCAGTGGGTGGCCGGGCGCCACGGCCAGGTACAGCGGCTGCGTCAGCAGCCGCTCCCAGTGCACCACCGGGTTGCGCGGCCGGCGAGCGGTGAACTCGAGGTCGACGGCTCCTTCCACCACGAGCGAGGAGCCCAAAACGTCCTGGCTCTGGCTGAGCCGGAACTGGACCTGCGGGTGGCGTGACCGGAAGCGGCCCAGCAGGCCGGGCACCAGCCACGCCGAGTGACATGTGGAAGGCCACCGACACAGTGCCGGTCTCGGGGTCGAGGACCTCCTGGACGGCGGCGAGCCCGTCGTCCAGCGAGTGCAGCAGCGCGTCGACGTGCCGCTTGAACTGCGACCCCGCCTCGGTCAGGCGGAGCACCCGGCCGCTGCGCTGGAGCAGCGGCGTGCCGACCTCCCGCTCGAGCCGGGACAGGGCACGGGACACCCCGGGCTGGCGAGCTGACCAGGTGGATGTCGGCGATCTCGGTGACCGTCGCGCCGTCCGCGACCCCGGCGAACCAGCGCAGGACGTCGGTCTCCATGGGGCGACTCTAGAGCATTCATGACTGTGAAGCATGTATAGCTTGACGCGCGGACATTGGACGCATGATCGCAGGTCAGGCAAACTTGTTGTCATGATGACGAATTCACACCGACTGCCCCACGGGCCCGCCGCCGCCCTGGCCCAGGCGCTGGACCAGCTCCGCGAGCGCCGCCTGGCCCTGGCTGCCCGGGCGAAGTGGCGGGCGGAGCTCGAGAGCTACACGACCGAGCCGGAGATCGACGACCTTCTTGCGGCACTCGACCGGTACCACGGCGCGGAGGCCGAGGAGATGCGGAGCATTCTGCACCGCAACCTCATGCAGGCCCGCCGGCTCGCCGGCTGAGCCAGGCACCGCCGCCTGGCCGCGACCGGGACGTCGCGCCTCCTCAGTGGAAGCGACGTCCGGTGGCCCGCTCGCTGATCCCGCTGCTGTCCAGCAGCATGGTGAGCCCGCCGTTCCAGAACGGGAAGCCGGCGCCGGTGATCATCGCCAGGTCGAGGTCCTCCGGGGCCGCCACGACCCCTCGTCGAGCATCCGCCGCGCCTCGTCGGCCAGCGCCGAGAGCACCCGGTCGCGGAGCGCGTCGCGCTCCAGCACCACGGGCTGCTCGGGTCGCGCGGCGAACTCCGCGACGCCCGGGTCGACGGTCCCGTCGGGCAGGTAGTACGACGTCTTGCCGGCTCGCACGAAACGCTCGAGCGACGGGGAGACGTAGAACCGGTCGGGGAACGCCGCCGCAAGCGTCTCGTTGTTGTGCAGCGCGACCGCCGGCCCGACCAGGGACAGCAGCATGAACGGCGGCATCGGCACCACGCCGGCGAACGCGCTGTCGGCGACCTCGACGGGCGTGCCCTCGTCGACGACCCGGCCCACCTCGCTCATGAACCGGCCCAGCAGCCGGTTGACGATGAAGGAGGGGCTGTCCTGCACCAGGATCGTGGTCTTCTTGAGCGCCTTGCCGGTGGCGAAGGCGGTCGCCAGGGTCGGCTCGTCGGTCTGCTCGCCGCGCACGATCTCGAGCAGCGGCATCACCGCGACCGGGTTGAAGAAGTGGAACCCGACCACGCGGCCGGGGTGCTCCAGCTCGCTGGCCATCTCCGTGATCGACAGCGACGAGGTGTTCGTCGCCAAGATGGCCTCGGGGGACACGACCTTCTCGACATCGGCGAAGACGGCCTTCTTCACCGACATCTCCTCGAACACCGCCTCGACGACGAAGTCCGCGTCGGCGAAGACCGCGCGCTTGTCCACGGCCCCGGTGACCAGCGCCGTGAGCCGGTTCGCCTTGTCGGCGCTGACCCGCCCCTTCGCCAGGAGCTTGTCGACCTCGGCGTGCACGTAGCCCACACCCTTGTCCACTCGCTCCTGGTCGAGGTCGGTGAGCACGACCGGCACCTCGAGTCGGCGTACGAACAGCAGGGCCAGCTGGCTGGCCATCAGCCCCGCGCCGACGATGCCCACCTTCGTGACCGGGCGGGCGAGCGACCTGTCGGGCGCCCCCGCTGGACGCTTGGCACGCTTCTGGACCAGGTCGAACGAGTAGAGGCTGGCCAGCAGCTCGGGCGTGCGGGACATCGCCTCCAGCGCGTCGTCCTCGGCGGCGAAGGCCTCGTCGCGGCCGGCCGTCTTGGCGGCGGCGATGAGGTCGAGGGCGAGGTACGCCGCCGGCGACGCGCCGCCGGTCTTGGCGTCGGCCAGCCACGCCGGCCGGCCAGCGTCCGCGGCGTCCCAGGCGTCCCCGCGGTCGATCTCGGAACGCTGAACCGCGACGGTGCCGGCCAGCACGCCGGCCGCCCAGCGCAGCGACTCCTCGAGGAAGTCGGCACCGCCGAAGCAGGCGTCGGCCAGGCCGAAGTCGTAGGCCTGCCGCCCGGTGAGCGTGCGACCCTGGCTGAGCGGGTTGTCCAAGATGAGCTGGACGGCCTTCTCGGGGCCGACCAGGTTCGGCACCGGTAGGCGCCGCCCCAGCCCGGCACCAGCCCCAGCATCACCTCGGGCAGACCGAGGGCCGGCGCGCTGTCGAGCACGGTGCGATAGTCGCAGTGCAATGCCACCTCGAGGCCGCCGCCGAGCGCGAGGCCGTTGACGAGGCCGAACGGGGCTGCCGCCGACTCGCCGAGCTTGCGGAACACGGCGTGCCCCAGCTCGGCGACGATCCGGACCCCATCGGCGCCGGCGCCGGCGATCGTCACCAGGTCGGCACCGGCGGCCGGATGAACGGCTTGCCGGTCACCCCGAGCGCGACCACCTCGTCGTCGGCCAGCGCCGCGTCGATGGCCGCGTTCAAGGCCAGCGGCTGCGCGGGCCGAAGGTGTTGGGCTTGGTGTGGTCCTCGCCGTTGTCGAGGGTGATCAGGCCCAGGACTCCGGGCGAGACTCCGTCGATCGCGGGTAGCGTGACCTTGCGCAGCTTGGCTTCGGTGAGCCGCTCGGCGTCGGACCCGATCTGCTCGGCGCGGGCGAGGATCTCGGCCAGGGTGCGGCTCATGCGACGGCTCCGTTCCAGAGAGTGTTCTCCCAGATGACGCTGCCGCCCATGCCCATGCCGATGCACATGGTCGTGAGGCCGTAGCGGACGTCGGGGCGCTCGGCGAACTGCCGGGCCAGCTGGATCATCAGCCGGACGCCCGACGAGGCGAGCGGGTGACCCATGGCGATCGCGCCGCCGTAGGGGTTGACGCGCGGGTCGTCGTCGGCGATGCCGAAGTGCTCCAGGAAGGCCAGCACCTGCACGGCGAAGGCCTCGTTGACCTCGAACGCGCCGATGTCGTCGATGCCGAGACCGGCCGACGCCAAGGCCTTCTCCGTCGACGGGATCGGCCCGTGCGCCCATGACCTCGGGCGGGACGCCCGCGAACGCGTAGGACACCAGTCGCATCCGGGGGTGAGGTTCAGCTCGCGGGCGGTCTGCTCGTCGGCCAGCAGGCACGCGGTGGCGCCGTCGTTGAGGCCGGCGGCGTTCCCGGCCGTGACCCGACCGTGGGGGCGGAACGGCGTCTTCAGGCCCGCGAGGTCGGCCATCGAGGTGCCCGGCCGCATCGGCTCGTCGGCAGTGGCCAGCCCCCAGCCGAGCTCGGCCGAGCGGGTGGCCACGGGGACCAGGTCGGGCTGGATCAGCCCGGCGTCGTACGCCGCCGCGGTGCGCTCCTGGGAGCGGACGGCGAACGCGTCGGCACGCTCCTTGGTGAGGGTTGGGTAGCGGTCGTGGAGGTTCTCGGCCGTCTTGCCCATGACCAGCGCGTCGGTGTCGACGAGCCGCTCGGACAGGAAGCGCGGGTTCGGGTCCACGCCCTCGCCCATCGGGTGCCGGCCCATGTGCTCGACGCCGCCGGCGATGGCGATGTCGTAGGCGCCGAAGGCGATGCCGGAGGCCGTGGTCGTGACAGCGGTCATCGCGCCCGCACACATCCGATCGATGGCGTAGCCCGGCACCGACGACGGAAGCCCCGCCAACAGGGCCGCGGTGCGGCCGATGGTCAGGCCCTGGTCGCCGATCTGGGTGGTCGCAGCGACCGCAACCTCGCCGACCCGGTCGGGCGGCAGGGACGGGTTGCGGCGCATCAGGTCGCGGATGCACTTGATGACCAGGTCGTCGGCGCGCGTCTCGGCGTACTGTCCGTTGGCCTTGCCGAACGGAGTGCGCACGCCGTCGACGAAGACGACCTCTCGCAGCTGTCGGGGCACGGTGTCTCCTCGATCGGTTCGGGAGGGGGACCCGGGCGGGTCGCCGTCAGGTTACCGGACAGTAACAACGCCATGGCACCCCCCGACGTGTGGGGGTCGTCACGTCCTGGAACGGCAGCCGGGCCGCACCCGGTGCGGCCCCTGCGCCGACTCGACCGGGCGGGAATAGGCTGGCCCCGGGGCGCGCTGTGGCCCTGGTCGGCCGACACCGGGCCGGCCGCCTGCGAGCGGAGAGGAGCGAGTCGATGGCCGACACCGGTCGCCTGGTCCACATCGTCGACGACGTCTCCGAGCTGGAGGGCCTCACCGAGCTGACCCTGGTGGTCAGTCTGGACGGCTTTCTCGACGCGGGGGCGGTGGGCGCCCTCGCGGCCGGACACCTGGAGTCCCTCTCCGAGGGCAAGGTGGTCGCCACCTTCGACGTGGACGAGCTGCACGACTACCGCGCCCGCCGGCCCCCGCTGACGTTCTCGCGCGACCACTACGAGGACTACGAGGCGCCCCGGCTGCTGGTCCGGCAGCTGCGCGACAGCTCCGGGACGCCCTTCCTGCTCCTGCGCGGCCCCGAGCCCGACATCCGCTGGGAGGCGTTCTGCCGCGCCGCCCGCAAGGTCGTCGAGCGGCTGGGGGTCACCCGGGTGGTTGGCGTCGGCGCCGTCCCGATGGCGGTGCCGCACACCCCGGCCGATCGCGATCACCCCGCACGCCAACCGCGCCGAGCTGCTCACGTTCGACAGCCCGTGGCAGGGCGAGCTGCGGGTGCCCTCCAGCGCCCAGGCCCTGCTCGAGCTGCGGCTGGGGGAGTGGGGCCACGACGCGCTGGGGTACGTCGCCCACGTCCCGCACTACCTCGCCCAGCTGGAGTACCCGCGCGCCGCCGTCCACCTGCTCGAGCACGTGGAGCGCGGTGGCAGGCTGATGATCGACCTCACCGAGCTGAGGTCCAGTGCCGACGACCGCGACGGCGAGATCGCGCGCTACCTGGAGGCCAACGGCGAGGTGCAGGACGTCGTCGCCGGGCTGGAGCAGCAGTACGACGCGTTCCGCACCGCCGAGGAGGCGGGCTCGGGGCTGCTCGCCGACGACCAGCCGCTGCCGACGGGCGACGAGCTGGGCCGCGAGTTCGAGCGCTTCCTCGCCGGGCTCGACGACACCGGGGACGAGTGAGCTCGCGGTGACGGAGGCTCCGCCGACCCGGCTGGTCGATCTGCTCGAGCTCGAGCAGATCGAGATCGGACTGTATCGCGGGCGCCAGCCGCAGACCGACCGCGGCAGCGGGTCTTCGGCGGCCAGGTGGCCGCCCAGGCGCTCATCGCGGGCAGCCACACCGTGCCACCCGAGTTCAGCGTGCACTCGCTGCACTCCTACTTCCTGCGTCCCGGCGACACCTCGGTCCCGATCGTCTACGACGTGGAGGTGCTGCGGGACGGGCGCTCCTTCTGCACGCGGCGCAGCGTGGCCCGCCAGCACGGCCGCCCGATCTACTACCAGACCGCGAACTACCAGATCCACGAGGACGGCTTCGACCACCAGGACACGATGCCCGACGTCGTCCCCCCGGAGGACTCGGTGCGGTTCCTCGACCTCATCGAGCGGCAGGGCGGCGACGCCGCGGCCTTCGCGCGAGAGTGGGCCTCCCTGGACATCAGGTTCGTGGGCGCCTCGGGTCGCGGCCTCCCGCTCGACCCCCACCAGCCCGCGCAGGTTCGGCTGTGGATGCGCGTCGCCGAGTCGCTGGCCGACGAGCCGCTGGTCCAGTGCGCGGCGTTCACCTACGCCAGCGACCTCACCCTGCTCGGGGCGACCCTGGTGCCGCACGGGGTGACGATCGGGTCGCCGGGGATGCAGGTGGCCTCGTTGGACCACACGATCTGGTTCCACCGGCCGTTCCGGGCCGACGACTGGTGGCTGTACGACCAGTGGTCCCCCTCGGCGTCCGGGGCGCGCGGGCTCAGCCTGGCCCGAGTGTTCAGCCACGACGGGACGCTGGTCGCGACGGTCGCCCAGGAGGGGCTCATCCGTCAGCGCATAGCATGACACCCTTGTAATTCCCAGCCGACGCGCCGGAACCCATGACAGCGGCCATCGAGGGTCGCTACCGTGGGTCCATCTGTGACGCCAGCGCACTCCTGAGACTGATGTGACTCCGGTGCCGAGAGCGGCGTCCGCTCCCGGAAGGTGACCCTGTGCGACGACGGTTCCTCGCGCCCCTGCCCTGCTCGGTCGGCCTGTCGGCGCTGCTGCTGGCCACGGTCGCGGTGCTCGGCGCCCCCGGCGCCTCGGCTGCCGACGACGGCCAGGGCCGCACCCCGCTGGCCCCGGCGAAGAGCGAGATGGTGGACGGGTACTGGCGCGACGCCCCGCACACGGCGAAGCAGGCGCTGGCCCAGCCGCAGACGGCCTTCGAGATGCCCTTCCCGTGCCGGCAGGAGTGGACGGGGACCACCCGGTCCAGCCACAGCCCGAGCCCCAACGCCGTGGACTGGAACCGTCCCAACGACGACGGTGATCCGGTCGTCGCGGCGGCGCCCGGCGTGGTGGCGGTCGCCGACACCGTTGACAACGGCGGCTACGGCAAGTGGGTGATGATCTCCCACCCGAACGGGGAGTCCACGATCTACGGGCACCTCTCGGTCGTCTCGGTGCAGGCCGGCCAGACCGTCGACCAGGGCACCCAGATCGGGCAGGTCGGCAGCACCGGCAACTCGACCGGCCCGCACCTGCACTTCGAGGAGCGCGTGGACGGCGTCGTCGTGCACCCCTACTTCCACGGGGTGAGCTTCGAGTTCGGCACGTCGCTGCGCTCCCAGAACTGCGCTGACGCGCCGCTGGCCGGCAACTTCATCGGCGACGCCCGCGCCGAGCTGGTGGTCTACCGCCGCGCGCCGCACTCCTTGTTCATCGTGCGCCGACAGAGCGGGCGCGAGGTCGCCCACCAGTTCGGCACCAGCAAGGACGACCCGGTCATCGGAGACTGGGACGGCAACGGCCGGGCCAACCTCGGGATCCGCTCCCCGCTCACCCGCACCTTCAGTCTGCGCACGGCGACGGGCACCACGCAGATCACGTTCGGCGGCGCCGCGGCCAAGCCTGTCGGCGGCGACTGGGACGGCGACGGGACCTGGGAGATCGGCGTCTGGCAGCCCAAGCGGGCGCAGTTCCGGCTGCGCGCCTCGGACGGCTCCGTCAGCAAGGTCGCCTTCGGCACGCCGGCCAGCACGCCGGTGACGGGGGACTGGAACGGCGATGGCGTCACCGACCTCGGCGTCTATGACACCGCCACGGCGACGTACACCCTCCGCCTGGTGGACGAGGACGGGCTGGTGTGGACGGCCCAGGTGCCCTTCGGCGAGCCGGGTGACCTTCCGGTCGTCGGCGACTGGGACGGCAACCTGAAGAGCGATCTGGGCGTCTGGCGCCTCGACTCCGCGGTCTTCTTGCAGCGGCGGGCCGCCTCCGCGACCGACACGCTCCGCAGGATCGCCCAGATCCAGTTCGGCAACCCCGCTGATCCGGCAGTAGTTCGCGCCGATCCGGCAGAACTTCGGCGATCCGGCAGTAGTTCGAGCCGATCCGGCAGAACTTCGAGCCGATCCGGCAGAAGTTCGGCCCACCGCGAACAGCCGTTGGCGCATCGGCCGACGGACGGCAGAGTCAGCTCATGGCTCTTGCGGATGATGCCCGGCTGCGCACGCTGGTGCTAGGTGGCACGCACCACGTCGGACGCGCCGTCGTGGAGAGGGCACTGGCCCGGGGCGACGACGTCACCACGCTGACCCGTGGGCACAGCGGCGCACCGGCGTCGGGCGCGCAGCCGCGGTACGCCGACAGGACCGACCCGGCGGCACTCCGGGCGGCGCTGGGCGACGACAGCTGGGACCTCGTCCTCGACACCTGGTCCGGGGCGCCGAGCGTGGTCCTCGACAGCGCGCGGACGCTCTCTGGGCGCGCCCGGCACTACACCTACGTCTCGTCACGGTCGGTCTACGCCTGGCCGATCCCCGTCGGGCTCGACGAGTCCGCGCCGGTGGTGGACGGCGATCCGGAGTCGGTCGACTCCGACGACTACGCGGCGGCGAAGCGGGGCGGGAGCTGGCCGCCCTCGCGGGATTCGCTGGCCCGGTGCTGCTCGCCCGCGCCGGGCTGATCCTCGGCCCCTACGAGCAGATCGGCAGGCTGCCGTACTGGCTCGAGCGGATCGCCGCGGGCGGCCGGGTGCCCTGTCCCGGTCCACCCGACCGGCCCCTGCAGTACGTCGACGGGCGGGACCTCGCCGCCTGGGTCCTGGACGCGGGCGCCCGCGGCCTGGCCGGTGCGTTCAACACCGTGAGTCGGCCCGGCCACACCACGATGGGAGAGCTGCTGACGCTGTGCCGTGAGGTGACCGGCTCTGACGCCTGCCTGGTGTGGCTGACTCCGGAGGACGTCGAGGCGGCCGAGGTCGCCCCGTGGACCGAGCTGCCGATCTGGCTCCCGCCCACCGGCGAGTACGCCGGCCTGCACGACGGCGACGTCTCCGCGGCGTACGCCGCCGGACTGACCTGCCGCCCGACCGCCGAGACCGTGGCCGACACCTGGGCCTGGCTCCAGACCGAGGGCGTGCCGCTGCCGCCGTCGGGACGCCCCGCCCCCGGCCTGGACGCCGAGGCTGAGGCGCGGCTGCTCGCCCGGGCCGACGGCTGAGCCGGTCGCCCGGTCTCTAGGCTGGCGGCAGACCCGCCCGCAGTCCCGAGGAGACGCCGTGAGCCGCCCGATCCTGGTCGTCGACGACGAGTCGGCCATCCGCGACCTGCTCCGGGCCTACCTGGAGGCGGACGGCTTCGATGTGGTCGAGGCAGCCCGGGGCGAGGATGCCGTGGCCCGAGCGAGCGACGCCCCGCCCGAGCTCGTCCTGCTCGACGTGGGCCTCCCGGACATCGACGGGCTCGAGGTGCTGCGCCGGCTGCGCGCGTCCTCCGACGTGCCGGTGATCTTGGTGACGGCCCGCGCCGAGGAGGTCGACCGGCTGGTCGGCCTCAGCGTGGGTGCCGACGACTACGTCACCAAGCCGTTCTCGCCGCGGGAGGTCGTCGCGCGGGTCAAGACCGTGCTCCGTCGAGCCCGCTCCGCCTCCTCACCCCAACCCGGCGCGGTGCTCGCCTTCCCCGGCCTCACCATCGACCTGGACCGCCGGGAGATCGGGACGGACGCCGGGTCCGTCGAGCTGTCGGCGCTGGAGTTCGACCTGCTCGCCGCGCTCGCCTCGGCGCCGGGGCGGGTGTACTCGCGCGCGCAGCTGCTGGAGCAGGTGTGGGGCTATGACTTCTACGGCGACGAGCGGGTGGTGGACGTGCACATCCGCAGCATGCGCAAGGCGCTGGGTGACTCCGCGACCGCTCCGCGGGTGATCGGCACCGTGCGGGGCGTGGGGTACAAGTTCCTGCTTGCGCGAGAGGGGATCCGATGAACCGACTGACCGTCCGCCTCGTCGCATCGCACGCTGCGGTGGCGCTGGTCGGCGCGGTGGCGACCTACGTCATCGTTCGCCAGCTGGCGCCCACGCTCTTCGACCGGTCCATGGAGCAGAGCGGCATGATGGGGCGCGGGGCAGGAGGGCAGCTGCGCCAGCAGTTCGCCGACGCGGTCGACCAGGCGCTCCTGGTGGGGGCGCTCGTTGGCGCGGTGGCGGCGGCGCTCTTCGGCATGGCCGCGGCGTACCAGCTGCTGCGTCCGCTCGCCGATCTTCGCAGCGCCGCGCGCGGCTCGCCGCGGGGCGGTACGACGTCCCCGTGCCCCGCCCCCGAGAGCTCGAGCTCGCCGAACTCACCGATGACATGAACACGCTCGGCCGGGCGCTGGCCGACACCGAGGCCCGACGGGTGCGGCTGCTGGGGGAGGTGGCCCACGAGCTGCGCACCCCGTTGACCGTGGCCGACGGCTACGTCGAGGGCATGATCGACGGAGTCGTCGAGCCGTCCACGCAGCGGCTGGGTCAGGTGGCTGAGGAGCTGCGCCGGATGCGCCGGCTGGCCGACGACCTCTCGCTGCTGTCGCGGGCCGAGGAGGGGCGGCTCGGCCTCCACCTCGCGCCGCTCGACCTGGCCGTGGTCGCCGGCGCGGCCGCCGAGCGACTGCGCCCGCAGGCCGAGGATGCGGGACTCGACCTCGAGGTCGACCGACCCACCGACCCGCTCCCGCTCACCGGGGACGCCGACCGCCTCGCGCAGGTCGTGACCAACCTGGTGGGCAACGCCGTGCGCGCCACCCCGCCCGGTGGCCGCATCTCGGTCGCCTGCGGACGAGACGGCGGCGACCTCCTGACCGTGTCGGACACCGGGGAGGGGTTGACCCAGGGTGATCTCGCCCTGGTCTTCGAGCGCTTCTACCGGGTTCCCGGGGCGCGGGCGGGCGCGGGCACGGGCATCGGCCTGCCGATCGCGCGCGGGATCGTGGCCGCCCACGGGGGCACGCTCACCGCGACGTCGGCAGGCCGGGGACTCGGGGCGACGTTCACGGTGCGACTCCCGCTGCACTCCTGACAGCACGACCGCGCCGTCGCGAGGCACGAAGCGTCGCGGCGGCGCGGTGGTGGAGCGGTGGTGGTGGAGAGACCGGAGGTCAGGAGGCCATCGGGCAGTCGCCGGAGCCGTCTCCGGGGCCGAAGCCCTGGCCGCCCCCGTGGCCACTGCCGTGGCCGTTGCCCTGGCCACTGACGTTGCCGTTGCGGTTGCCGTTGCCGTTGCGGTTTCCGTTGCCGTTGCCGTTGCCCTGGCCACCGCGGGCGCCCTGGCCGCGGGTGTTGCCCTGGCCCTGGTGACCGTTGCCCATGCGTTGCCCATGCCGTTGCATGCCGGCGCCCATCCCGGCACCCATCCCCGTGCCCATCGACTCGCCGTCGGCGGCGGCCTGGAAGGCGGCCAGGTGGTGGTAGGAGCCGTTCAGCAGGGCGGTGAAGACCCGCTCCACATCGGGTACCCGCCGAGCTCGTCCAGCTCCGACAGCATGCCCTCCAGGTCGGCGATGTCGCGCTGCTCGAGCTCGATGCCTACCTGGTAGGCCTCGTCCAGCGAGGTCATGGCGCGGTCGTACCAGTCGTCGTACAGCACCTGGATGTCGGCGTCGGCGAAGACCCCCGGAGCCCGCCCGTCCGCGGGGTCGTCGAGCCCGTAGCGGTCGAGCAGGGTGCCGACCGAGTCGAAGTGTCGCTGCTCGCTGGTGGTGATCATGCTGAAGGGCAGCGCCCCGTCGTACTTCTCCGCGATCGCGGCGTACAGGTCGCGGGCCATCCGCTCCTCGTCGCGCGCGAACGCCAGCTCGGCGGCGACCCGGCTGTCGAGGGTGACGGCCGTGGTGCTCGCCGACGCGAGGTCGCTCGACGGGGTGGCGGCCCCGGTCGCGGCGACGGTCACGCCGGTGGCGGTCAGCACCAGGGCGGCTGCTCCAGCGGCGATGGCGGCGGGTCGGGTGAGTGCCATGATCTGCTCCTTGGTCCGGATCCGGGTCGCTGCCCGGTCGTTGGTCTCGGTGTCTGTGTCCGAGTCAACGCCGACAGCGTCAAGGAACGACGACGGCGATCATGAAGCCTTCGTGAAGCCGTGAGGAGCTTCAGGACACCGCCCGCGTGACCAGGGCGACGACCTGCTTCTCCACCGCAGGCGTCCACGCGGTGAGCGCGTAGGAGACCGGCCACAGCTCGTCCTCGTCGAGGTGGGCGTCCTCCTGGAAGCCGAGGGTGGAGTACCGGTAGCCGAACTTGCCCGAGTCCTGGAAGAAGACCACCACCTTGCCGGCCTCGTTGGCGTACGCCGGCATGCCGTACCACGTCTTGGGGTCGAGCAAGGGAGCGGTGGCCGTCACGACGACATGGACCCGCTCGGCGAGGGCGCGGTCCTCCGGGGCCATCTTGGCGATGGCGTCCAGGACGGCCTGGAGGCCATCGGCCCTCTTGGCGCCCTTCTTGCCCTCGGCGCGCAGCTCGGCCGCGCGCTCCTTCATCGCGGCACGCTCGGCGGCGCTGAACCCGTCGGTGTCCTTGCCCGTGGCCATCTGCCCACCTTCCTCTCGACCTCGTCCTGGCGTCAGGCTAGGGGTTTGAGCGGCCGGGGGGCTTCTCGGATCCTGACCGGTCGGATCGCGACCATCTCGCCGACCTGTCCTGGGCCTCACCGCGCGTACCCGCGCACCGTCGCGATCGTGTCGGCCTCCTCCGGCCGCTTGTCCTCGCGGTAGCGGACGACCCGGGCGAACCGCAATGCGACGCCACCGGGGTAGCGCGTGGAGCGCTGCACCCCGTCGAAGGCGATCTCGACGACCTGCTCGGGGCGGAGCGGGACGACATAGCCGTCGCGCATGGTCGCGGGCTCGATGGCCAGCTCGGTGAACCGCTGGGTCTGCCAGGCGAGCATCTCGTCGGTCATCCCCTTGAAGGTCTTGCCCAGCATGACGAAGCCGCCGCTGGCCGGGTCAAGTGCGCCGAGGTGGATGTTCGAGAGCCAACCCCGGCGCCGCCCGCTGCCCCACTCGACGGCGAGCACGACCAGGTCGAGGGTGTGCACCGGCTTGACCTTCACCCAGCCGGCGCCGCGCCGGCCGGCGTCGTACGCCGCGGCGAGGCTCTTCACCACGACGCCCTCGTGACCAGCCGCCAGCGTGTCGGTCAGGAAGGCCTGCGCGACGCCCGCGTCGGCGGTGACGACCCGGGGCACCCGGTGCGCCTCCGGCACCAGCGCATCGAGCGCCGCCAGCCGGGCCGACAGCGGTTCGTCGAGCAGGTCGCGGCCGTCGAGGTGCAGCAGGTCGAAGAAGTACGGCGTGATCGCGACGCCGGCCTCCTGCGCGGTGCGGGAGGCGGTGTCCTGGAAGGCAAGGGGTCGCCCGTGGTCGTCGAGCGCCAACGCCTCCCCGTCGAGCACGAACCGCTCGGCCGGCAGCGCCCGCGCCACGGCGACGACCTCCGGCAGCCGGTGCGTGATGTCGTCGAGGCTGCGCGTGGCGACCACGACCTCGTCGCTGTCGCGGTGCACCTGCACGCGGATGCCGTCGAGCTTCCGGTCGACAGCCACCGCGCCGCCGGCCTTGGCCAGCGCGCCGGCCACATCGGGAGCGCTGGAGGCCAGCATCGGCAGCACAGGGCGCCCGACCGTGAGCCCGATCTCCACTAGCGCCGGCTCGCCGCCGGCGAACGCGGCCTCGGCGGCCGGCGGGGTGCCCCCGGCGAGCATCGCCGCACGCCGGACGGCAGGCACCGGGACCCCGGCCGCGGCCGCCACGGCCTCCTGCACCAGGGCGTCCAAGGCGCCCTGGCGCACCTCCCCGGTGATCGCTCCCCGCAGCCAGCGCTGCTCGTCGGCGCTCGCGCGCCCGAGCAGCTCGGCGAGCCGGGCCGTCCGCTGCCCCTGCGAGCCCGGCCCGGACAGGCCGGCCAGCTCCGCGAAGGCCGCGTCGACCTCGATCACGGTGAGCGTGGGCTCCGTGGCCGGCTCCGGCAGGGCGGTCACGCTGCGCCAGCCCACGCCGGTGCGCCGCTGACGCAGCGAACCGGCGAGGTAGGTGACCACCAGGGCGACCTCGCCCGGGGGAACGTCGCTCAGCAGGCGCGCCAGCGCGGCGACCTTGGCCTTGCGGGCCCGCGTCGCCGCCACCTCGGCGGACACCGCCACCAGCTCCGACAACAGCACGCGCTCATGGTGCCAGCCCACGCCGACAGCCGCCGCGCGCGGCTGGCAGGATCGCCCTATGCCATCCGCCGGGACCCTAGCCACGAGGCAGCGCTTCGCCGGCAGCATTCTCGGCGCGGGCACGTCCAGCGGGCTCCGGGTGGTCGTGGGCCGATGGGCCGAGTCGCCGTGGGGTCCGTTCACGGACGTGATGCTCGAGACCTCGGCCGGGCACCGGGTGCTCCTGGCGCCCGACGAGCGTGTCGAGGAGTTCGTCGCGGCGACGTACACCTTCGACGAGACCCGGCGCCACCCGGTCGCTGTCACGGACACCCCCGGTGGCTGGCGGGTCGAGGCGGGAACGCTTGAGCTCGAGCTGGTGGTCGGCGGGCGCACCGCGCTCGGGCGGGCGCTTGCCGTGGTTCCCGCTCGGCTGGCGGCGAGTCCGACCTGGTGCGCGGTGACGGACCCGGTGGCCCGGCTGGTGCTCCGGGGAGTCCGCACGCGGGGCAGCGCCGGCAACGGCCGCCGCGAGTGGTACGGCGCCTGCGACGCGCATGCGGTGACCGCGCTGGTCGGCAGCTTCGATGGCGTCGACCTGGGGCGTCTCGCCGACGTCGACCCGCCGTGCCGGTTCGGCTTCTCCTCGGTGCCGCGCCGGCCCTCGGTGACCCGCGTGGTCTCCACGGTCGAGCTGCCGGGCTGACGTCATGCCGCAGCGGCCGAGGCGGTTCGCCTCTCTCGCCGCTCACCCCCCCAGCCGGGTCCGCACCTCGAACAGCTCGGGGAAGAACGTGAGGTCGAGGGCCCGGCGCAGGAAGTCCACCCCGGAGGAGCCGCCGGTGCCGGACTTGTGCCCGATCGTGCGCTGCACGACCTGGAGGTGGCGGAAGCGCCACTGCTGGACGTTGTCCTCCACGTCGACCAGCTCCTCGCAGGTCTCGTAGACGCCCCAGTGCTGCTGGGGGTCGGCGTAGACCTCGGCGAAGGTGCCCACGAGACCGGGGTGCAGGTGGTAGGGCTGCGACCAGTCGCGCTCCAGCAGCTCGCCCGGCACGGCGTAGCCGTGGCGGGCCAGGTAGGCGAGGAACTCGTCGTACAGGCTCGGCTCGTGCAGCAGGCGCTCCAGCTCGGCCCGCACCGGGGGGTCGTGGGCGAACACCTTCACCATGTCGGCGTTCTTGTTGCCGAGCAGGAACTCCACCTCGCGGTACTGGAAAGACTGGAAGCCCGAGCTGGTGGCGAGGAAGGGGCGGATCTCGTTGTACTCGCTCGGCGTCATGGTGGCGAGGACGTTCCACTGGTCGGTGAGAGTGTGCTGGACGTGCTTGACGCGCGCCAGCCGCTTGAGCGCTGGCGCGAGGGAGTCCGCGCGGAGCAGCGCCCTGGCCGACCGAAGCTCGTGGACCAGCAGCTTGAGCCACAGCTCGGACGTCTGGTGCTGGACGATGAAGAGCAGCTCGTCGTGCTGCGGCGGGTCGCTCAGGGGGACCTGCGCGGCGAGCAGGGTGTCGAGCCGGAGGTACTCGCCGTAGGACATGCTTGCGCTGAAGTCACGCTGGATGTCGGCCTCGAGCTCGCGCTGGGCCTTCGGGTCGGCACTCACCCGACCAAATGTACGACGCCCGACGGCGCCACGACCCCAGTCGTGGTGCGTCGGGCGTCAGCCGTGCGGTCAGCCGGCGATGTAGACCTTGCGCAGGGTCTCGGAGATGTGCCAGATCGTCTTGTCGCCCTTCGACAGCTTGACGACCACGCCGGGTGCGAGCGGGACGACCTCGCCGTCCTCGAACTCGACAGAGCCGCGACCGGACAGCACGACGAACACCTCGTCGCACTCCACGTCGCGGGCCATGCCGGGGGTGATCTCCCAGATCCCCACCTCGGTTCCCCCGATGCCCGCGAGGGTGCGGGCACCGGCCTTCGGGAAGCCGTCGATCGTCTCGGCGGCGGGGATGCGCTGCTGCGGGACGTCGGTGGCGAAGACGTCGGCATCCAGGAATCGGGTTGTCATGCCTGAATGGTGGCACCCGATCGGTCGGATTGACCATCCAGAAGGACCAATTCGAGGCGGTGGTCCAGACAGGGGTTTTCCCAGCGTCGGCAACGGGTAGAACGCCCTGTCGGGCCGATCGGCTAGCGTGCGGGATCGTGGGCGAGAGCGACGGTCTGGAGCGGCGCTGGAGGCCGTCGTGGCCGTGCCCGGTGGGGGCGGTCCTGGCCCATCATCGTCGGGGGCGCGGCGACCCGACGTACCAGCTGGACGACGGCACGCACTGGCGTGGCATCCGCACCCCGAGGGCCCGGCGACGCTGGCGATCACGTCGCGACCGGCCGCCGGCGAGGTCGCCTGCGAGGCGTGGGGCGCCGGCGCCTCGTGGGCGCTCGCGTCCCTGCCCGACCTGCTCGGGGCGGCCGACGACCCCACTGGCTTCCAGCCCGGACACCCGCTGGTGGCCGAGGCGCTGCGCCGGCATCCGCACTGGCGGCTGGGTCGCAGCAGGCTGGTGTGGGAGTCGCTCGCCCCGGCGGTCATCGAGCAGAAGGTGACCGGCAAGGAGGCCTTCGCAGGCTTCCGCCGGCTCGTCCACCGCTACGGTGAGCGCGCACCGGGGCCGGGGGCGACCCGGGGGCTGTGGGTCCAGCCCGCGCCCGAGACGGTGCGCAGCGTCCCCTCGTGGGAGTGGCTGCGCATGCACGTCGACCCGGCCCGGTCCCGCACGCTCGTGACCGTCGCCCGGGTGGCCGACAGCCTCGAGCGAGTGGTCGACCTCCCGGCCGACGAGGCCGACCGCCGACTGCGCTCCCTGCCGGGGATCGGGGAATGGACGAGCGCGGAGGTGCGCGTCCGCGCCCTGGGCGACGCCGACGCGGTGAGCTTCGGGGACTACCACATCGCCAAGGACGTCGGCTGGGCCGTCGCGGGGACGCCCTTCTCCGACGACGAGCTGCGGGCGTTCCTGGAGCCCTGGCGCCCGCACCGGGGCCGAGTCGTCGCCCTGCTCGCCCTGGCCGGCCACCACCGGCCCCGGCGCGGCCCGCGGATGGCGCCGCGCACCCACCTGCCGGTCGGGTAGCCGCCCCGACGCCTCAGCCGTTCAGCCAGCCGTCGCCGGCGAGCAGCCCCCGAGCAGCTCCGCACACGCCACCGGGCCGGCGACCAGTCGAGCGGGCCAGCCCAGCTCCCGGGCAGCCGTCACGTTGCGCTCGGTGTCGTCGACGAAGAGCAGGGTGGCCGGGTCGAGGTCCAGCAGGCGCTCGGCCTCCCAGAAGATGCCCGGCTCCGGCTTGGCGTGGCCCACCCGCCCGGAGTAGACACCGCCGTCGAACACCGGCGCCACCACCTCCTCGAGCTCATCGGCGAACGGCCCGGGCATGTTGGAGAGGTAGACGACCCGATGGCCGGCCGCACGGACCCGCCGGACGGCGGCCATGGCCGCCGGGAACGGCGTCACGTGCCGGGGACGGAGTCCAGGATCCGGCGGGTGTCCGAGACCGACAGGCCCGAGCCGGCCGCCATCTGCTCCGCCACCTCGTCGAGACCCAGCTCGCCCCGGTCAGCGCTGCCAGAAGCCACCGGGGACGAAGCCGCCGTACACCGCCTCGACGAGCTCGTGGTCGGTCCAGACGAGAGGTCGGGCCAGCGCCTCCCGGACCAGCGTCACCGGCTCCCACCGAAGCACCACCCCGCCGAGGTCGCAAACGAGGGTGCGGCCGCTCACAGCAGCGGCCTCAGCGGCCGGAGGAACGCCTCGGTGAACTTGCGGTGCACGTCACGCGCCTCCCACTCGCCCAGGGTCAGCTCCAGACAATTGCTCTCGTCGAGGCCGAAGACCTCTTCCATCACCGCGGCCATGCCGGGGTCGATGATCTCGACGTTGATCTCGTAGTTGCCCTGGAGCGAGGCGCGGTCGACGTTCGCGGTGCCCACCGTCGACCACTCCCCGTCGATGGTCGCGGTCTTCGCGTGCACCATGGCGTCGCGGAAGCGCAGGATGCGCACCCCGGCCTCCAGCAGCTGGGAGTAGTACCCGCGAGAGATCCAGTCGGTGACGATGTGGTTGGACTTCAGCGGCACCACGAGCCGCACGTCGACGCCGCGCCGGGCGGCGCCACCAGGGCGTCGACGAAGTCCTGGTCGGGGATGAAGTAGGCGTGGGTGAGCCAGACGTTGCGGGTGGCTCGGTTGATCGCCTCGAGGTACATCGCCCGGATCGGGAACATCCACAGCCGAGGCACGTTGCGGTGCACCCGGATGCGCGGCTCCCACTCCGAGGCCGTCTCGAGCAGCAGTGGCCGCTCGCTCGGGCCCGGCCGCCGCCGGCGATGGAGGTTCCAGAAGTCGGCGAAGCCGCGCTGGAGGTCCCAGACCGCCGGCCCGGTGATCCGCACGTGCGTGTCCCGCCACTCGGTCGCGTAGGCCGAGCCGATGTTGTAGCCGCCGACGAAGGCGACCTGCTCGTCCACGACGAGGATCTTGCGGTGGTCGCGGCCGTAGCGGCGGAGGTCCCAGAAGCGGAGGCCGGCGGCGTACGCCGGGTAGCGGAGCACGTGCAGACCGGGCGGGAAGTGCTTGAACTGTGGGGCGACGACGAGGTTCGCCCAGGAGTCGTAGATCAGGTAGACGTCGACGCCGCGATCGGCCGCCGCGACGAGTGCGGCCTTGAAGCGCTCGCCGACCGGGTCGGCCTTCCAGATGTAGGTCTCGAACAGGATCTGCCGCTGGGCCGACTCGCTGGCCGCCAGCATGTCGTCGTACAGATCCTGGCCGAACGTGTACGTCGTGACCTCGCCGTCGCCGACCGGGACCGTCGTGGGCTTCCCGGTGGGGAACGGGCCGGGCTTCTTGCCGCGCCGGCGGTAGGAGTCGACCAGGGTGAGAGCGACCGCCGTCGCCAGCTGTGCGCCCACCAGAGTCAGCAGCACCCGCCGCAACAGCGCCAGCACCCGGCCGACCGACGGGCCGGAGGGCAGGCGGGCGGGGAAGCGGCTCACGGACGCCAATCTGAGCTGTCGGCGCCTGGCCGTACGCTCGTGCTCATGCGACCTGTGACCGACCTGGAGCGCCGCGTCGCGCCGTTCACGGTGGTGTCGGACTTCCAGCCCTCCGGTGACCAGCCGGCCGCCATCGCCGAGATCACCGCGCGCATCGAAACGGCGAGAAGGACGTCGTCCTGCTCGGCGCCACGAACACCGGCAAGACCGCCACGGTCGCCTGGGTCGCCGAGCAGCTGCAGCGGCCGGTCCTGGTGATCCAGCCCAACAAGACGCTCGCGGCCCAGTTCGCCAACGAGCTGCGCCAGCTCTTCCCCGACAACGCGGTCGAGTACTTCGTCTCCTACTACGACTACTACCAGCCCGAGGCCTACGTGCCTCAGACCGACACCTACATCGAGAAGGACTCCTCCATCAACGAGGAGGTCGAGCGACTGCGGCACTCCGCGACCAACTCGCTGCTCACCCGACGCGACGTCATCGTGGTGGCCACCGTCTCCTGCATCTACGGCCTCGGCACGCCCCAGGAGTACGTCGACCGGATGGTCCGGCTGCGCGTCGGCGAGGAGCACGATCGCGACTCCGTGCTCCGGCGGCTGGTCGACATCCAGTACACCCGCAACGACATGTCCTTCACCCGGGGCACCTTCCGGGTGCGCGGCGACACGCTCGAGATCTTCCCGGTCTATGAGGAGCTGGCGGTCCGGGTGGAGTTCTTCGGCGACGAGATCGAGCGGCTGATGACCCTGCACCCGGTCACCGGCGAGGTCCTCACCGAGGACCAGGAGCTCCACGTCTTCCCCGCCTCCCACTACGTCGCCGGCCCCGAGCGGATGGAGCGGGCCATCGCCGGCATCGAGGCCGAGCTGGCCACCCGGCTCGACACGTTCGAGCGGCAGGGCAAGCTGCTGGAGGCGCAGCGGCTGCGAATGCGCACGACGTACGACATCGAGATGATGCGCCAGGTCGGCTCGTGCGCCGGCATCGAGAACTACTCGATGCACATCGACGGTCGCAGCCCCGGCAGCGCGCCGAACTGCCTGCTCGACTACTTCCCGGAGGACTTCGTCCTGGTGATCGACGAGTCCCATGTCGCGGTGCCGCAGATCGGGGATGTACGAAGGCGACATGTCGCGCAAACGCAACCTGGTCGACCACGGCTTCCGCCTGCCCAGCGCGATGGACAACCGGCCGCTGCGCTGGGAGGAGTTCCTGGAGCGGATCGGCCAGACCATCTATCTCTCCGCCACGCCGGGCAACTACGAGCTGGACCGGATCGGCGGGGTCGAGCGCGCCGTCGAGCAGATCATCCGGCCGACCGGCCTGGTCGACCCCGAGGTGATCGTCAAGCCGACCCGGGGGCAGATCGACGACCTCATCCACGAGATCAACACCCGCACCGAGCGCCACGAGCGGGTGCTGGTCACCACGCTCACCAAGAAGATGTCGGAGGACCTCACCGACTACCTCCTCGACGCCGGCATCCGCACGCGCTACCTCCACTCCGAGGTGGACACCCTCAAGCGGATCGAGCTGCTGCGCGACCTGCGGCTGGGGAGTACGACGTCCTGGTCGGCATCAACCTGCTCCGCGAGGGTCTCGACCTGCCCGAGGTGTCGCTGGTGTCGATCCTCGACGCCGACAAGGAGGGCTTCCTGCGCTCGGACAAGTCCCTGATCCAGACCATCGGCCGGGCGGCGCGCAACGTGTCGGGTGAGGTCCACATGTACGCCGACAAGATCACGCCGTCGATGGAGGCGGCGATCGACGAGACGAACCGGCGCCGCGCCAAGCAGGTCGCCTACAACACCGCGCACGGCATCGACCCGCAGCCGCTGCGCAAGAAGATCGCCGACATCACCGAGATGCTCGCGCGCGAGGACGAGACCACCCAGGAGCTGCTCGCCACCTGGCAGGGCACCGGTGCCCGCGGCGATCGCTCGAAGAAGGCGCCGGTCCCCGGCTTGCAGCGCCTCAAGATCTCAGGCCACGCCCCGGATCTCGCCGGCTTGCCGAGCAGCGACCTGGCCGAGCTGATCCAGCAGCTGACCGAGCAGATGAAGGCTGCTGCCGCGGAGCTGCAGTTCGAGGTGGCCGCCCGGTTGCGTGACGAGATCTCGGAGCTGAAGAAGGAGCTGAGGCAGATGATCGAGGCGACGAAGTGAGCGGCAATGCCGAGCGCGAGGCGCTCGAGCAGTTGCCGCGAGCGAGGAGCTCCGGACGCGAAGCGTCCGGCGGCGACGAAGTGAGCGGCAATGCCGAGCGGGAGGTCCAGGTGACCTTCGACTGTGCCGACCCCAGGACGCTGTCGCTGTTCTGGTGCGAGGTCTTGGGCTACCAGCTCGACCCGCCGCCGGCGGGCTTCGACTCCTGGGAGGCGGCGCTGACGGCGTTCGGCGTCCCGGAGGAGCGCCGCAACGACGCGTCGGCCTGCTCGTCGCCCGGCGCGGTCGGTCCCCGGTTGTTCTTCCAGCGGGTGCCGGAGGGAAAGGCGGCCAAGAACCGCCTCCATCTCGATGTCCGGGCAGCGCCGGGGCTGGAGGGCGACGAGCGGATGGCCGCCCTCGAGGCGGAGTGCGCGCGGCTGGTGGCGGCGGGCGCCCGTCGCCTGCGCCGGGTCGAGCCGGCGCCGCCGATGAGCCACGGCTTCCTCGTGATGGCCGATCCCGAGGACAACGAGTTCTGCCTCGACTGACGGTGCGGTCCGAGGCTGCTCCGGCCTCGGGATCACGCCGGTCCCGCTTGTCAGCCGAGGGGCACGCCGTGGGTGCGCGGTGCCCACCGTGACTCGGTCGCGACTCGGAGGGCAACCACCAGCGACTCGGGCAGCTCCGAGTGGGTCGGAGCCGGGTAGAAGTCGAGCCCGTGCGCGGCCAGCACCGCGTGGGTCCGGGCGTGGGCCTGCCCGCGGTGGACGGACTGCGCCTCGTGGTGGGCCACGCGCCAGCGCCGCAGCAGAGCAGACACAGCAGTCATCTCGACACCTTTCGCCGGCTCCAGGATACGCCGGCGCGGGCTGCGGGTCAGGCCCTGTCGGCATCGGCGGCGGCCCCTTCTGGTCGGGGGCCGGTCGACCAGCGCTCGGTGAGCGCGAACCCGCACGGTGTCGGTTGGCCGGCGTACCGTCCGGGCATGGACGTCGAGACCATGCTGGCCCACTGCCTGGCCAAGCCGGGTGCGTGGCCGGACAACCCCTGGGACCACGAGTTCCCGGTCGTGAAGGTCGGTGCGCCCGACCGGGCCAAGATCTTCGCCTTCGTCAACGACGGCAACGTCGGGGTCAAGGCGGGTCAGGGTCGGGAGGTGGCCGACGACTGGCTCGATCGCTACCCAGGCTCGGCCCACCCGATGCCCTACCTCGCCCGCTCGGGGTGGAACCAGCTGGACTACGCCGGGATCCCCGACGACGAGCTGCTCGATGCGGTGGATGAGTCCTATCGGCTCGTCGTCGTACGCATGCCGAGGAGTCAGCGGCCGCCTGGCTGGGAGGGCTGAGCCCGAAGGTCCCGGGTGCCCGCCGCGCGACCTCTCCCGACACGGGTCGGGCCTCACGTGCGGTCGGTCAGCCGGGGCACTGCTCGCGGTTGGCGTCGATCAGGCGGTCGACGGGCGGGCGGGTGATGGTGACCGGCTTCCCGAGCGCCGTGAACCGGGCGGTCCAGGTGATGCCCCGAAGGATCCCTGGCAGCGGACGCGCCGCCTCGGCGGCGTACAGACCCTGTGAGATGGCGTCCGCGGACGCCGACCATCCGGCGACCCGGCCGTCGACCCGGCCGTCGACCACCCGGATCCTCACTCGGATCCGGGTTCGGTCGCCCACTCCCCACTCCCTGCGTGAGGCCCGGGAGCCCGAGCGAGTCGACGACATCTCGCAGTCGCATGGTGGCGTTGACCCGAGCCGTGGGCCTGGGTAGTGGCTCGGCGTTCACTACGGCCGCCACCGGGCCGGGGAGGGTGCTGAGCGGGGCGATCCGCATCCAGCAGGAGGGCTCGAAGGGGATCCGTCGAACAGCTGCTGGACGTAGGTCTCGCCGGCCAGACTCACCTGGGAGAGTGTGCCCAGTTTGCCTTCGTCCTGCAGACCGTCCGCCGTCCACTCGCCGCCTGTCGGCACGCCCGCCGCGTCGAGTCCAGCTCCCGGTGACCTTGGGTGCGACACCCACCATGGTGGAGTCCGAGGTGACCCGGAATCGACCGCTTCCAGGCTCGAGGAGCGCACGACGTGCAGCTGTCAGGGAAGCGGCTCGCGGGACCGTCCGGTTGGCCGAGCCGGGGCGTCGGCACCGTCAACTGCGCTCGGACTCGGGGCTGCCGAGGAGGGCGCCGTCGCGGTGGTGGGGTCGGTCTTCTGGGCGGCTGGCCCGCCACAGGCCACCAGCCAGCCGGCGAGCGCAAGGGTCGCCGTCCACGTCGTTGCCCGAGCGGTGTTCACGCCGGCATGGTGTCATGCCACCCGAGGAGCAATGCGTGCTCCCAGCGCCTCGTGGTGCTCGGCACGTCCGGTACTCGTCGAACATCTGCCGGATCGCGTCGAACATCTGCCGGATCGCGCCGAAGTTCTGCCGGATCGCGCCGAAGTTCTGCCGGATCGGCGAGGTGGTGCCGGATCAGGGGGAGGGAGCCGCCGGGGCCGAGGCGCTTGGCCTGTTTGCGCTCCAGCCGACGCTCCTCGGCGGCGATCTGGTCGTGGCGCAGGAAAAGCAGCCGGCCGACGTTCAGGCCGGTGCCGAGCATCACGAACAGCGGCCACGGGATGGTGTCCCGGGTGAAGAGCAGCCAGATCACCCACGTGACGACCGATGCGGAGACGAAGCCCCACATCGCCTCGCGCACGTCCTTGCGGTACGCCGCCAGCGCCTGCGCGTGCAGCGGCCCGACCGGGATGCCGACCGCGCGGCGCTGGTCGGGGTAGCGCAGGTCCAGTCCCGCGGTGGGCGAGTCCGGGATCAGGTCGGCCAGCAGCGGCGGCAGCTCGCCCAGCGTCTTCGCCCGCACCGCCAGCTCCGTGCGGGCCTCGAACTCCTCCTGGTCCAGCTGCCCGGCCGCGAAGCTGCTCGCGAGCGCGCGGTGCACGACCTCGCGGTCGCCGTCGGAGGCCCGCATCGCGGCGTTCTCGGCGCGGCGGGGGTCCAGCTCGAACTCGTCCCACGCGGAGGTCTCGGTCACCTTCCGGATTCTAGGTGGGATGCTGGGGGCGTGAACGTCGTCGACACCGACCTGCTCATCATCGGCGCCGGGCCCACGGGCCTGTTCGCCACCTACTACGCCGGCTTCCGCGGGCTCTCGGTCGCGATTGTCGACTCGCTGCCCGAGCTGGGCGGGCAGATCACGGCGATGTACCCCGAGAAGGCCATCTTGGACGTCGCCGGCTTTCCCACCGTGAAGGGGCGCGACCTGGTGGCCGGGCTGGTGGCGCAGGCGGCCACCGCGGCGCCGACGTACCTTCTCGAGCGCACGGCCTCGACCCTGACCCCGGAGGCGGAGGCGGTCGTCGGCGGTCTCGCCGACGGCACCGAGGTGCGGGCGAAGGCGATGCTGATCACGGCGGGGATCGGGAAGTTCAGCCCGCGGCCGCTGCCGGCGGGTGACGGCTGGCTCGGCCGGGGGATGGAGTTCTTCGTCCCCAGCTTCGACCCGTACGCCGGCAAGGACGTCGTCATCGTCGGGGGCGGGGACAGCGCCTTCGACTGGGCCCTGCACCTCGAGCCGGTCGCGAAGTCGGTCGCCCTGGTGCACCGGCGCGATGCCTTCCGCGCCCACCAGCGCACCGTGGACGCCGTGAGGGCCACCTCGGTCGACATCGTCACCAAGGCTCAGGTCACCAAGATCCTGGGCGACGACGTCGTCACCGGGGTCGAGATCACCGTCGACGGCGAGGAGCCCACCGAGCGGCCGGCGCAGGCGATCGTCGCGGCCCTGGGCTTCGTGGCCGACCTCGGCGCCCTGCAGACGTGGGGCCTGGAGACCGACAAGCGGCACGTGGTGGTCGACACCAGCATGCGGACCAACCTGGATCGGGTCTTCGCGGCCGGCGACATCACGGAGTACCCCGGCAAGGTCCGGCTGATCGCGACCGGCTTCGGCGAGGCCGCCACCGCCGTCAACAACGCCGCCGTGGTCATCGACCCGGCGGCGCACGTGTTCCCCGGACACTCCAGCGAAGGAGGATGAGCATGCGGGTCAAGGCCGACTTCGACCTGTGCGAGTCGAACGGCGTCTGCGAGATCATCGCCCCCGACGTCTTCGAGCTCGACGACGACGACTACCTCGTGATCAAGGTCGAGGAGGTGCCCGACGACCAGGTCGACCTGGTTCGCCGAGCCGTCGACTCCTGCCCCCGTCGCGCCCTCTCGATCGCCGAGGAATGACCCGGCTCATCCCCAACTCGTCCGGCCAGCCACCTACTCGCCGGTAAGATCTGCGGGGGCCCGACGGGCCGGAGCAGGTCATCGGCCGGTCATCGGCTGGTGGGAGCCGGGAAGAGAGATCGATGCGCGTCGCACTGCTGTCCTACCGCAGCAAGCCGCACTGTGGTGGGCAGGGCGTATACGTGCGCCACCTCAGCCGCGAGCTGGTGGCTCTGGGCCACCAGGTCGAGGTGTTCTCCTGCCCGCCGTACCCGGACCTCGACGACGGCGTGCGGCTGACGCAGGTCGAGAGCCTGGACCTGTACCGCGAGCCGGACCCCTTCCGGGTGCCGAAGCTGCGCGAGTTCCGGGACCTGGTGGACGTGGAGGAGTTCCTCACCATGTGCGTCGCGGGCTTCCCCGAGCCCAAGACCTTCAGCACTCGGGTGGCCCGGCTGCTCGCCGACCGGGTCGGCGACTTCGACGTCGTCCACGACAACCAGGTGCTCGGCTCCGGCCTGCTCCGCGTGGAGGAGCTGGGGCTGCCCATGGTGACCACGATCCACCACCCGATCACCTTCGACCGGCGCATCGACCTGGCCGCCGCGACGACCTGGAAGCGGCGGCTCGCCCTGCGCCGGTGGTACGGCTTCCTGCGGATGCAGGCCAAGGTGGCCCGGAGGGCGCGGTGGGTCCTCACCCCCTCCCAGGCCTCCCAGCGCGACATCGTCGCCGACTTCGGGTCGACCCCGCGCGGATCGAGGTGATCCGGCTCGGGGTGGACGACGTGTTCGTCCCACCGACCACCCCGCGGATCCCCGGTCGGCTGCTGGCGATGGCCTCGGCCGACGCGCCGATGAAGGGCATCGCCACGCTCCTGGAGTCGTTCGCCAAGCTGCGCACCGAACGCGACGTCGAGCTCTACCTGGTGACCAAGCCGGTGCCGGGAGGCCGCACCGAGCAGCTGGTCGACCGGCTCGGCATCACCGACCACGTGCACGTCGTGCACGGGATCTCCGACGAGGAGCTGGTGGCGCTCATGGGGTCGGCCGAGCTCGCCTGCGTGCCGTCGCTGTACGAGGGCTTCTCGCTGCCGACGGCCGAGCTGATGGCCTGCGCGACGCCTCTCGTGGTGTCGCGGGCGGGGGCCATCCCGGAGGTGGTCGGGCCGGACGGCGAGTGCGCGGACCTGGTCACCCCGGGCGACGTCGGCGAGCTGGCGCGCGCGATCGCCCGGCTGCTGGACGACCCGGAGCGTCGCGCGCGGATGGGCGCCGCCGGGCGGCGCCGGGCCGAGGAGAGCTTCAGCTGGCAGGCGGTCGCCGCGCAGGTGGCCGCGGCGTACGAGCGGGTGGCGGCCGACTTCCGCCGGGAGCGGGACGGAGCGGACGCGTGCTGACCGTCGACTTCGACCGGCTCGGCGTGCGGGCCGGGGACCGGGTCCTCGACCTGGGGTGCGGCGGTGGCCGGCACGCGTTTGAGGCCTACCGGCGCGGTGCCGACGTCATCGCCTTCGACCAGGACGCCGACGAGCTGTCCGGTGTCGCCGAGCTGTTCGCGGCGATGCGGGAGGCCGGGGAGGTGCCCGACGGCGCCGACGCCGACGTCAAGCAGGGCGATGCCCTCGCGCTGCCGTTCGCCGACGGGGAGTTCGACCGGGTCGTCGCCGCCGAGGTTCTCGAGCACATCCCGGCTGACATCCAGGCGATCGAGGAGCTGGTGCGGGTGCTGCGCCCGGGCGGCACCGCGGCGTTCACCGTCCCGCGCTGGCTGCCGGAGGCGATCTGCTGGCGGCTCTCCGGCGACTACCACAACGCGCCGGGCGGTCACATCCGGATCTACACCGACAAGGAGCTCACCGCCAAGGCGGAGAGCGCCGGGCTGGCGCTCACCGGCCGCGGCTACGCGCACGGGCTGCACTCGCCGTACTGGTGGCTCAAGTGCGCCGTCGGCCTGGACAGGGACGACCACCCGGCGGTGCGTGCCTACCACCGGCTGCTCGTGTGGGACATCATGAAGAAGCCGCGGACGACGCGGTACGCCGAGCGGGTGCTGGACCCGGTCATCGGCAAGTCACTCGTCCTCTACTTCACCAAGCCGGACGCCGGCGAGCCGGCGCTCCCCGCGGACGCGACCCGGGTCGTGGCCGATGCCGGCTGACGTCCCCTTCCTCAGCGGCCTGCTCACCGCCGACGAGGTGGCCGGCACGGCCGCCTCGATCGCGGCGATGCAGGAGCCCACGGGGGCGATCCCGTGGACGCCGGGGGAGCACACCGACATCTGGAACCACGTCGAGGGCGCGATGGCGCTGCTCGTGGGGGGCTTCGTGGCCGAGGCGGAGCGGGCGCTGCGCTGGATGCCGTCGATGCAGCGCGCGGACGGCTCCTGGCCGCTGAAGATCGTGGGCGGTCGCGTCGAGGACGCGAGCGGCGAGACCAACGTGTCGGCGTACCCAGCCGTGGGGCTGTGGCACCACTGGCTGGTCCGCCGCGACCGGAGCTTCGTCGCGGAGCTGTGGCCGGCCGTCCGACGCGGGCTGGACTGGGTCGTATCAAGGCAGCTGCCCTTCGGCGGCATCGCCTGGTCGCAGGAGTGGCACGACGGCGTGCCGGCGACGGTCAACGAGGAGGCGCTGCTGGCCGGCTCGTCGAGCATCTACCACTCGCTGCGCGCAGGGGTGGCCCTGGCCGAGCTGCTCGGCGAGCGCCAGCCGGACTGGGAGGTCGCCGGCGGTCGGCTGGGTCATGCGGTCCGCGAGCACCGCGACCTGTTCCTGGACAAGCGGACCTACTCGATGGACTGGTACTACCCCGTGCTGGGCGGGGCGGTGCGCGGGCCGGCCGCGCACGAGCTGCTGGCCGCCCGGTGGGACGACTTCGTGGTGCCGGGGCTGGGCATCCGCTGCGTGGACACCAACCCCTGGGTGACAGGGGCCGAGACCTGCGAGCTGGCGATGGCGCTGGAGTCGCTGGGCGACCACGTGCGGGCCCGGCGGTTGGTGGCCGACATGCTGCACCTGCGCGAGCCCGACGGCCGCTGCTGGACCGGCTTCGTGTTCCCGGAGAACGTCAACTGGCCCGTGGAGCACACCTCCTACACCGCGGCGGCGCTGGTGCTAGCCGTGGACGCGCTGGCCGCGCACGACCACGGTGGCGGCACGTCCGGTTCCGACATCATGCGGGGCGACACGCTGGCCCGGCACTTCCCCGAGCTCGGGCTGGAGTGCGGCTGTCCGCCGGTCGGTGCGGATGTCTCGGCGGATGACCCCGCGGATGACCCCGCGGATGACTCGGCGGATGACCCGGCCGATGGTTCAGCCGACCGGGTCGCCGGCCTCCCCACGCACTCGGCGTAGCACCCGCAGCGAGCCGGTCCCGTCAACCTCGGTGAAGTCGCCGTCATCGACGGCCCGGCGATAGACCTCGTACGGCGGGCGGCCGCCGTCGGCCGGGTTGGGGAACACGTCGTGGAGGGCGAGCACGCCACCGGCCTGGACCCACGGCGCCCAGCCCTCGTAGTCGGCATGGGCCGGCTCGGCGCCGTGCCCGCCGTCGATGAAGACGAGCGACAGCGGCGTGCGCCAGTGGCCTGCCACGGTGCCGGAGGGTCCCACGACGGCGACGACGAGCCCCTCGAGCCCGGCCCGGTGCAGGGTGCGCCGAAGGAACGGCAGGGTGTCCATCAGCCCGGTCTCGGGGTCGACGACGGTCGGGTCGTGGTGCTCCCAGCCGGCCTGGTTCTCCGCCGAGCCGCGATGGTGGTCGACGGTGAAGACGGTGCCGCCCACCGCGCGCGCGGCCGCGCCCAGGTACACGGCCGACTTGCCGCAGTAGGACCCGATCTCGAGGACCGGCCCGTCCGGCAGCTGCCGGTGCGCCCACCGGAAGAGCAGCTCGCCCTCCTCCTCGGGCATGAAGCCGCGGGCCGCGCGGGCGTGCGCGAGCAGGTCTGTCGGCATGGCCGGCGGGGTGTCGGTCACGAGGCGACGTCCTCGGGGGCGCCGGCGCGGGCGTCGGCGAGGCCCTGGTGAGGATGGGCGTCCCGATGGGCGTCACGATGGGTGTGCCAGTGCCAGGTGAGGAACCGGTCGACGGCGGTCACCACCTGTACGGAGCGGATCGAGTAGAACAGGTCGAAGGCGTGCTGGGCGCCGGGCAGCTCGGCGTACACGACCCGGTTGCGGGACACCTCGCGCAGCCGGCGGACGAAGAGACGCCCCTGGTCGACGTCGACCAGCGAGTCGCTCGCACCGTGGATGACGAAGAAGTCGGGCGCCTCCGGCGTGATCCGGGTGACGGGGGAGGCTTTCTCGAACAGCTCGGGGTGGGCGGCGTACGACGTCTGCATGACTCGGGGGCCAGGAAGGTGTCGCGCATCCGGGCCGCGCTCGCGAGGCCGGTGACGCCGGCCATGTCGTAGACGCCGTAGTGCGGCACGGCCGCGGCGAGGCTGGTATCGGCGTCCTCGAAGCCGGGCTGGTACTCCGGGTCGGAGGGCGTCAGCGCGGCCAGTGCGCACAGCTGGCCGCCGGCCGAGCCGCCGGTGATGACGACGTAGGACGGGTCGCCGCCGTAGTCGGCGATGTGCTCGCGGACCCAGGCGATCGCCCGCTTCACATCGACGATCTGGGCCGGGAAGGCGTCCCGGGGTGCCAGCCGGTAGTTGATCGACACGACGACCCAGCCGCGGGCGGCCATGTGCAGGCTGAGCGGGACGCCCTGCTGGTCCTTGCTCCCGAGCACCCAGCCACCGCCGTGCACCTGCAGCAGCACCGGCGCGCCGCGCGGTACCGCTCCCTTCGGCCGGGAGACGTCGAGGAGTCCCCGGCGACCGGCGTCGAAGTAGCGGATGTCCTTCAGCACCTCCACGTCGGGACGGCTCCAGTGGAAGGGCCGGGCCAGCGAGCGCCACGGCGTGGCGTAGTCGCCCGGGCTCGGCGGCGCGTCGAGCCGCTCCACGTAGTCGGCGCCAAGCCCCTCCTCGAGGGCGGCGTCGAGCGTGCGGTGGCTGCGGTACCCCTGCCAGACGAGGTAGCCGAGTCCGGCGGCCGTGGCGCCCGCGAGCACCAGGCCGGTGCGGCCGGCGCGTCCCCGCGCCACGGCGATCGCGGTGTCGGCGGCGGTGGCGGCGAGCAGCTGCGGCGCCAGCTCCCCCACGAACCAGCCGGGCAGGAAGGAAGCGGCGGCGATCTTGGGGTCGGGGAGGGTGCGGATGGCGTTGGCCGTGAGAGCGGCGGTGAGCACGCGTCGGCTGAGGAACCCCACGTCCCGATCGTACGGCGGCCGCGTCAGACGGGCTGACGGCGTCTGACGAGACGCTGGTCACCAGATGGCGTGCAGCGCCCAGTCCTCGCCGACGCCAGCCGGGCCGCGCAGCCTGGTGACCGCCTTCTTCGGGTGCTGGGTGCCCTTGACGGTGGTCCAGGTCGCGGTGCCGGCGTCGGCGTCGACCGCGATCACGCTGGAGAAGCTGACCTTCCCCTGGCAGTAGGACAGCGAGAGCCCGGTCGTGCCGGCGTACCCGGTCTTGGCCAGCGTGTAGGTGCGCAGCCGCTTGGGCGTGGCGAGCGGGATGACGATCTCCTTGAGCCGGCCCGTGCTGGTCGTGGCCAGCAGCACGTCGCGCCACGCGCCGCCCCACTTCTGCCGGGAGGCGACCTGCAGCGCGGTCAGGGTGTCGAAGCCGGTGCCGAGCTTCAGCCGGTCGGTGAAGTGCAGGTCACCGTTCGGCTCCTTGGTGAGGAACCAGCGCTGCAGCGCGCCGGATCGGCTCACGGTGTAGACGCGGTAGTCGATCGAGTCTGCGAAGAGCCGGGGCCGGAAGGAGGCCTGCTGCATCGCCGCGACCGTCACGCCCAGCGTGGACCGGCCCACCTTGTCGGTGACCGTCACCACCCGGGGTTGACCGTCGTCAGCGACGGCGTCGAGTCGCAGCCGGACGCCGTCGGTGATGTTCATCGCCGAGTAGTAGCCGAGCGCGGTCGGGTCGAACGGCAGCGCCGACCCGCTCTGCTTCTCGCCGGTCACGACCGCCTTGTCCATGACGCGGGCCGTCAGGTGCAGGTCGGCCGTGACGCCGAGGACCTGGAGCGGGCAGCTGAGCGCCTTGCGCGACTCGGCCCCGGCGTGCCGGCGGTCGGGAGCGGCCGTGACGGGCCCGACGCCGACCGAGATGGTCACCGCGGTCACGGCGACGGCAGCGACGAGCAGGCGGACGGGTCGGTGCATCGGAGCCCCTCTCGGGTCGGCTCCCGGAACCCTAGCGGCACCGACAGGTCACACCGCGAGCAGGCTGACGACGCCGACCACGACCGTGGCGGCGATCTCGCCGAGCCCGAGCGCCTTCGGCGTCGGGCGGCGCGGCGGCACCACCGCGGCCCGCACGGTGAGGACGGCGAACACGAGCCCGAGCCACGAGCTCACGGGCGCCATAGCCAGGGTCGCGAGCGCGTGCAGGCCGACGCTGACGCTGAGGAACCTCCGGTTGCCCCGCTCCCGGATGGCGCTCTTGACGTAGAACACCGTGCCCGCGAAGTAGAGCAGCTGCACCAGGGCGAGCCACCAGCCGCGGTCCAGCGGGCCGGTCGTGCCGGCGTCGAACGCGACCACGGTCATCGCCGACGAGCCGACGACGGTGGCGAGACCCGCCAGCAGGTCGCGCTCACGCCGATGGGCGGCGGCCCACAGGCCGACCCCCAGCGGCACTACGAACATCGGCGCCCAGCGCAGCAGGTCCGGGCGCAGCGCCGCGACGAGGAGACCGAGGCCTACCGCCGCGGCGGCGTACGCGCGCATCGGGGGGAGGTCGCGCGCCCGGCGGCCCGCCTTGAGCCACAGGGCCGTGGCGAAGAACGCGAAGTAGCCGACGAACCAGAAGGCCGCCAGCGGCAGGTCGACCCACGCCGGGCCGCCGCCGAGGATCCCGACCAGCAGCGGTGAGGCGAGCATCGCCCAGGCGCCGTGCTGGTTCGGCACCCAGCCCGGGGACCGGCGGGGACGAGGAGGCCGAATCGGCTCAGGCACGTGCGGTGAGCACCAGGGGCCCGTCCGGCGTGATCGCGACCGTGTGCTCGGCGTGCGCGCCGCGGGAGCCGTCGGCCGAGCGGATGGTCCAGCCGTCCGGGTCGAAGACGATCTCGTCGGTGCTCTCGAGGAACCACGGCTCGATCGCGATGACCAGCCCCGGCTTGAGCGGGTAGCCGCGGCCGGCGCGCCCGTCGTTGGACACGTGAGGGTCACCGTGCATGGTGCGGCCGACGCCATGTCCGCCGAACTGCAGGTTCACCCCCAGCCCGGCCGCGTGCGCCACCGAGCCGATGGCGTGGGAGATGTCGCCGATCTTGTTGCCAACGACGGCGGCGGCGATGCCGGCGTCCAACGCCCGCTCCGCGACGGCGATGAGCTGGAGGTCCTCGGGGCGGGGCGTGCCGACGACGAGGCTGACGGCGGAGTCGGAGACCCAGCCGTCGACGCTGGCGGCGAAGTCGAGGCTGAGCAGGTCCCCGTCGGCCAGCACGTAGTCGTGCGGGAGACCGTGCAGCACGGCGTCGTTCACCGACGTGCAGAGCACGTGCCCGAACGGCGATCCGCCGAATGAGGGGTGGTAGTCGATGTAGCAGGACTCCGCGCCGCGGTCCCGGATCATCCGGTGCGCGAGCTCGTCGAGCGCGAGCAGGTTGACGCCGACGTCGGCGGCGCCGACGAGCTCGGTCAGCACCTCGGCGACGAACCGGCCCGCGGGCCGCATCTGCTCGATCTGGGCAGGCGTCCGGAGCTCGATCACCCGGTCATCCTAGGGCTGGCCAGGCGGCGGCCCTGGGGCGGCCGGGGGTCCAGCTCGACGCGCGGCGCGTCGCGGGCGGCGGGGTCACGCAGCTCGAAGAAGTCGCGGGACCCGAAGCCGAACATGTTCGCGATCAGGTTGGAGGGGAACGTCGCGACCCTCGTGTTGTAGGCGCGCACATTGCCGTTGTAGAAGCGGCGCGCCGCGGCGATGCGGTCCTCGGTGTTGGTGAGCTCGTCTTGGAGCTGGAGGAAGTTCGCGCTCGCCTTGAGGCCGGGGTAGGCCTCGGCGCGCACGAGCACGTCGTGGACGGCGCTGCCCAGCCGGTCCTCGAAGCGCTGACGGCTGTGCGGCGCCTCGCCCTGGTGGGCGGCGGCCTCCTCGCGGGCCCGGGAGAGGGCCTCGAGGACGGTGGCCTCGTGGGCGGCGTACGCCGACACGGTGGACACCAGGTTGGGGATCAGCTCGTGGCGGCGGGTGAGCTCGACGTCGGTCTGGCCCCAGGACTCGTCGATGAGGGTGCGCTGCCGGACGAACCGGTTGTACATGACGATCGGAGGCACGACGAGCACAAGGAGCGCGCCCGCTGCGACGACGACGCTGAGGGCGGCGGTGACGTTCACGGTCGCAACCTACCCGCGCTCACTGACCGCGCGCCTGGCGCCACACGAACTCCGGGACCCGGTCGAGCACGGCGTCGACCAGCGCCAGCGCGGCGTCGATGTCCGCGAGGGAGGCCCGGCCGGCGCTCACCGTCAGCACGTAGCGGCGGTCGAAGCGGAACGACGCCTCGGTGTGCGCGAGCAGGAACTCCATCATCCGCGGGTGCAGGACGTCGGAGGCGAACTTGCGGTCCGAGCAGGTGACGGTGAACGCGCGGTTGAAGTCCTCCGACTCCAGCTCGATGTCGGTGTTGGTCAGCCGGCCGATCATCCGCGAGAAGAACCCCTCCGGAGTCACCGAGAGGTCCGGGAAGGCCGCACCCGAGTCGACGGCCACGACCGAGTAGTCGAGGCTCACCTCGCGGGTGGTGGTGTGCCCTTCGCTGTCGGTGCTGGTCTCGGTCGTGTGGTAGCGGTAGTCGAAGGACACGAACTGTCGCGAGTCGTAGGCACCCGTCACCACGTTGGTCGCCGACCGCCGGTGCCCCAGCCCGAACGGCTGGTCGGCGAAGGTCTCGACCCAGCGGTCGTCCCGCTCGACCCACGTCCAGCCGCGCTGGGCGCAGACGGCTTGGAACTCCTCGCGACGCTTCTTCTCGCCCAGGTAGCCCAGGATGCCGAGCACGACAATGAGGACGACGAACGCGCCGAAGAGCAGGAAGATCCCCCCGTTGAACATGCCCGGGAGCCTACCCCCGGGACTGGGCGCTGGGCCTCTATGTTGGGCCTCAACGTTGGGCCTCTGCGTTGGGCGTCAGCGCTGGCGTCAGCTCGGGGCGGTGAGCCAGGCGGCGGCGTACGCGGGGAGAACCAGCCAGCCCTGCTCGGTGACGGCATGCCGGCCGTCCAGATGGTCGACCGCGGTGTGCGGGTCGAGGCCAAGCCAGGAGAAGAGCTCGGCAGGGACGTAGCGCGGCTCCGAGGTGACGTTGTAGGCACCGAGCAGGGGCCCATCGGGGTGGCGCCGGACGACCAGCAGCACCCCCGGGTCGCGGGGGTCCCACACCTCGGTCGGCAGGGCCGCGTGCAGCTGGGGGAGGCTGCGTCGGACGTCGAGCAGGTGCTGCAGGTCGCGCTGCACGCCGTAGCTGTCGGGCGGAAGGGGCCAGGGCATCCGCTGGCGGTGCACCCAGCGGTTGTCGGCCGCGTGCGGGGGCTCCTCGGCCCAGTCGGCGTCGTTGAGCAGGCCGAGCTCGTCGCCCATCCAGAGCACCGGCAGCCCGCCGAAGCCGAGGATGATCGCGTGGGCGAGCAGGATGCGGGGCACCGCGCCGGGGTCGTGGCACTCGAGGCCGGCGAGCGAGGCGAGAGAGCCCGAGATCCGCCGATCGCCGGTGACGGCGTTCTCCTGGAAGACCAGGCCGCGGGCCCACGAGCCGGGGAAGTCGCCTGAGTACCAGTCGGAAAGGAACCGGCGGTGCGCCGCGCCGTCCCGCCCGACGGCGGCGGCGTCCTCGTCGGCGATGGCCCAGCCGATGTCGTCGTGACAGCGCACGTAGGTGATCCAGGCGGTGCTGACCGGGTGTGGCGGCAGCTGCTGCAGCGCGTGCGTGGCGAGGGTGACCTCCTGCGCGGCGAGCATCGACCAGATCTGCACCATGAGGCTGTTGTGGTAGGCCAGGTCGCTCACCCTGCCGGCCAGCTCGCCTACGCCGAGGTACGCCGGCAGGTCGGCCGGGGCGACGATCGCCTCGGCCTTGAAGAGGACCGCGGGACAGGCGATCCGGGTGACCGCGTGCAACGCCCGGGTGATCTCGTGCACCTCGGGCTGGTTCTGGCAGGTGGTGCCCAGTCGCTTCCACACGAAGGCGATGGCGTCCAGCCGGAAGACCTCCACGCCCAGGTTGGCGAGGAAGCAGATGATCTCGGCGAACTCGACCAGGACGTCGGGGTTGGCCCAGTTGAGGTCCCACTGGTAGTCGTGGAAGGTCGTCCACACCCAGCCTTGGAGCTCGCCGTCCCAGGAGAAGCTCCCGGGCGCGAAGTCGGGGAACACCTCGGGCAGGGTCTGCTCGTAGGCGTCGGGGCCCGAGCGGTCCTCGAACACCCAGAAGTACGCGCGCTTGGTCTCGTCACCGGCCCGCGCGGCCGCCGCCCAGGAGTGCTCGCGGGCCACGTGGTTGAGGACCAGGTCCAGGCACAGGCTGATGCCGTGGCGGCGCAGCGTCGCGGTGAGGGCGCTCAGGTCCTCGACCGTCCCCAGGTCGGGCCGCACCGAGCGGTAGTCCATGACGGCGTAGCCGCCGTCGTTGGGGGACGGCCGCGGCGTGAGCAGCGGCATCAGGTGCAGGTAGGTGACGCCCAGGTCGCGCAGGTAGCCGGCCCGGTCGGCCACTCCCGCGAGCGTGCCGGCGAAGCGGTCGGCGTAGGCGGCGTAGCCCAGCGCGTCGGGGCGCTGAAACCAGTCCGGCTCGGCGAGCCGGCGCTCGTCGAGCCGCCGGAGGTCGGCGGACCGCTCGTCGTGGGCGCGGCGGGCCAGGGCCAGCAGCCGCGAGACGACCGCCTCGGGGTCGTCGTACACCCGGCCGAGTGCGGCGAGCAGGTCCGGGCGCCAGCGCGCTGCGCGCTCCTCGAACGCCGCACCTTCGGCCCCTGGAGTCGACATGCGTCACAGTATGGCGGCAGCCGACCGGGCCGTCGGCCCAGCCCTCGAGACCGCGTCGCCGTGTGCAGCACCAGCGGAGGACGCCGGGACTACCAGCCGCGGTCCCGCCACTCGGCCAGGTGTGGCCGCTCGACGCCCACGGTGGAGTCGCCGCCGTGGCCGGGGTAGAACCAGGTGTCGTCGGGCAGCGTGCCGACGATCTTGGTCTCGACCTCGTCGATCAGCTGCGCGAAGGCGGCGGCGTCCCCGAACGTCGCGCCGACGCCGCCCGGGAAGAGCGAGTCGCCGGTGAACAGGTGCGGGTGGCCGTCCGGGTCGTCATACACCAGCGCGATGGACCCGGGGGTGTGCCCGGCGATCGCCAGGACGCGGAGCTCGCAGTCGCCGACGGTGACGGCGTCGCCCTGCCCGACCGGGCGGACGATCTCGACCCCCGTCTGCTCGGTGATCGCGTCGGCGTCCGGCGCTCCCGCGACCGTTTCGGCACCGGTGGCCAGCACCACCTCGCGGCGCGCGCGGTGGTGGTCCCAGTGCTGGTGCGTGGTGACGACGGTCTGCAGTCGCGAGCCGCAGAGGTCCAGCAGCGTGGCGCCGTCCTCGGCGGCGTCGATGAGCAGCTGCTCGCCCGTCGACCGGCAGGTCAGCAGGTAGCAGTTGTTGGACATCTGCTCGTCGACCGCCAGCTTGGTGATCGTGAGGTGGGTCAGCCGACGGGTGTCGGCCGGGCCGCCGGGCTGGACCGCACCGGTGTAGCCGGCCTCGGGGGAGTCGCTCATCGCCATGCGCCCAGCGTAGGGAGTGTGCCGGGTCGGCGGTGAGGCCCTCGCCCTGTCCCCGGCCGAGCAGCCACCAGGTCAGGTCGACCCGGGACCCGCTGACGACCGGGCCGTCGCCGTCCCCGAGCAGGACGTCGTCGTCCGGCGTGCGCAGCCGCATGGCGGGGCCGGCCGAGCGGTCGAGGACGACGCGGTTGAAGGCCGCGTCGACGAACTCCTCGGTCCAGTCGGCGGGGGAGTAGCCCGCGGCCAGGTCGACGTGATGGATCTCGACCTCCCGCAGCCGCATGCCGAGGATCTCGCCGGCCGGCCAGGGGTCGGCCCCCGGCGTCCGGGGGAAGGTCCCGCTCCAGGCGTCGGCGGGCATGTGGTGGACCGCGTCCTGGAACGCCGTGCAGCTGACCAGGAAGCGGTCGCGCAGCGCGGAGACTCCGGTGGGCGCGAGGAGCTCGATGTCGGCGTCGCGCTGCTGCTGGGAGGCGTACATGGGGGTCTCCACGCCGGCTGCCAGCCCTTGCAGTACGCCGGCCAGGCCCTCGGCGTTGAGCGTCACGTGCGCGACCACGTGCGCACGGCTCCACCCGGGCAGCAGGGACGGCCCGCGAAACCCCTCGTCGGACAGCGCGTCCACACGGCGGACCAGCCGCCGGGTCGCCTCGGCCACGGCCTCGAACTCGTCGCTCATGCCCCCATGGTGACGCACCCGCGCGGAACCGGGGGCTCGGAGACTGTCGGTGGTCCGTGAGAGCCTGTCTGGGTGCCGGCGTGCTGCCTTGCGCGGCGCGACTAGGATGACGAACATGTGTTCGAAGGGCTGCGCTCGTTCGCAGCCCTGGGGTTGAGGACCGAAGGAGCCGAGGGACAGCGTGGCCGACCAGCTCGTCATCCGGGGTGCGCGGGAGCACAACCTCAAAGACATCTCGCTCGACCTGCCGCGCGACGCGCTCATCGTCTTCACCGGGCTGTCCGGGTCGGGCAAGTCCTCGCTGGCGTTCGACACGATCTTCGCCGAGGGGCAGCGCCGCTACGTCGAGTCGCTCTCGGCGTACGCCCGCCAGTTCCTGGGCCAGATGGACAAGCCCGACGTCGACTTCATCGAGGGCTTGTCGCCCGCCGTCTCGATCGACCAGAAGTCCACGTCGAAGAACCCTCGCTCCACCGTCGGCACCATCACCGAGGTCTACGACTACCTGCGCCTGCTCTACGCCCGCGCCGGTCGGCCGCACTGCCCGACCTGCTCCGCGCCCATCGAGCGGCAGACCCCCCAGCAGATCGTCGACCGCGTGCTGGCCCTGCCGGAGGGCACCCGCTTCCAGGTGCTCGCGCCGGTCATCCGCGGTCGCAAGGGCGAGTACGTCGAGCTGTTCCGCCAGCTCCAGGCCCAGGGCTTCTCCCGCGCGCGGGTGGACGGCGACACCCAGGCCCTGGACAGTCCGCCGACCCTCAACAAGCAGCAGAAGCACACCATCGAGGTGGTCGTCGACCGGCTCGCGGTGAAGGCGTCCGCGAAGCGCCGACTGACCGACTCGGTCGAGACCGCCCTCGGGCTGGCCGGCGGGCTGGTGCTCTTCGACCTGGTCGACGCGCCGGTCGACGACCCGCACCGCGAGCTGCGCTTCTCCGAGCGGATGTCGTGCCCCAACGAGCACGACCTCGACACCGACGAGCTGGAGCCGCGGTCGTTCTCCTTCAACAGCCCGTTCGGCGCCTGCCCGGTCTGCCACGGTCTCGGCACGAAGATGGAGGTCGACCCCGAGCTGGTGGTCGCCGACCCGGGCGCCACGCTCGGCGAGGGCGCCGTACAGCCCTGGAGCGGCGCCCACGTCGCGGACTACTTCCTCAAGCTGATGCACGCGCTCGGCGAGGAGCTCGGCTTCGACCTCAACACCCCCTGGGAGGACCTCCCCGCCAAGGCCAGGCGATCCATCCTCGACGGGCACCCGACGAAGGTGCACGTGGTCAGCACCAACCGCTACGGCCGGCGCCGGGCCTACGACGCCCAGTTCGAGGGGGTGCGCGCCTACGTCGAGCGGCGGCACCGCGAGGCGGAGTCCGACACCAGTCGGGAGCGCTTCGAGGGCTACATGCGCGAGGTGCCCTGCCCGGCCTGCGGCGGCACGCGCCTCAAGCCGATCTCCACATCGGTGACCATCGGTGGCAAGAACATCGCCGAGGTGTGCGCCCTGCCGATCAACGAGACCGCCGACTTCCTCCGCGCGCTCGACCTCACTGCGCGGGAGCGGCAGATCGCCGAGCGGGTGCTCAAGGAGATCCAGGAACGGCTCAACTTCCTGCTCGACGTCGGGCTCGACTACCTCTCCCTGGACCGGCCGTCCGGCTCGCTGTCGGGCGGCGAGGCCCAGCGGATCCGGCTCGCCACCCAGATCGGGGCCGGTCTGGTCGGCGTGCTCTACGTCCTGGACGAGCCTTCGATCGGCCTGCACCAGCGCGACAACCAGCGGCTGATCGAGACGCTGGTGCGGCTGCGCGACCTCGGCAACACCCTCATCGTCGTCGAGCACGACGAGGACACCATCCGCACCGCCGACTGGGTGGTGGACATCGGCCCGGGCGCCGGCGAGCACGGCGGGCAGGTGGTCCACAGCGGCAAGGTGGCCGGCCTGCTCAAGCACCGGGACTCCCTCACCGGCCAGTACCTCTCCGGGCGTCGGGAGATCCCGCTCCCCGCGGTGCGGCGGCCGCGCACGAAGGGGCGCGAGCTCACCGTCGTCGGGGCGCGGGAGCACAACCTGCGCGACATCGACGTCAGCTTCCCGCTGGGGCTCTTCGTGGCGGTGACCGGCGTCTCCGGCTCGGGCAAGTCGACCCTGGTCAACGACATCCTCTACACGGCGCTGGCCAAGCAGATCTACAACGCCCGCGCGGTGCCCGGCCGGCACCGCACGATCCGGGGGCTCGAGCACGTCGACAAGGTCATCCACGTCGACCAGTCGCCGATCGGGCGCACCCCGCGCTCCAACCCGGCCACCTACACCGGGGTCTTCGACCACATCCGCAAGCTGTTCGCGGCGACCGCCGAGGCGAAGATGCGCGGCTACCAGCCCGGGCGGTTCTCGTTCAACGTCAAGGGTGGGCGGTGCGAGGCCTGCGCCGGCGACGGCACGCTGAAGATCGAGATGAACTTCCTCCCGGACGTCTACGTCCCGTGCGAGGTCTGCCATGGCGCCCGCTACAACCGCGAGACGCTCGAGGTGCACTACAAGGGCAAGACGATCGCCGAGGTCCTGGACATGCCCATCGAAGAGGCGCTCGACTTCTTCGCCGCGGTTCCGGCCATCGCCCGGCACATGAAGACGCTCGGTGAGGTGGGGCTCGGGTACGTCCGGCTGGGTCAGCCCGCCACCACGCTCTCGGGTGGCGAGGCGCAGCGCGTCAAGCTCTCCTCCGAGCTGCAGAAGCGCTCCACCGGCCGCACCGTCTACGTCCTCGACGAGCCGACCACGGGCCTGCACTTCGAGGACATCCGCAAGCTCCTCCTCGTGCTGGGCCGCCTGGTCGACCAGGGCAACAGCGTGCTCGTCATCGAGCACAACCTGGACGTCATCAAGACCGCCGACTGGATCGTCGACATGGGGCCCGAAGGTGGCTCACGTGGCGGAGTCGTGATCGCAGAGGGCACCCCCGAGGACGTCGCCGCGAACGTCGACAGCCACACCGGGGCGTTCCTGACACCGCTGCTCGACGGGGGTCGTAGCACCAACGTCCAATCCCGGAGGCGACCAGCACGTCGCTAGGTTGTGGGCAGCCGGCACGGCCGGGCCGCCCGCTATCCGAGGGAGCCGCAAGTGACTCCTAGCAACCCAGATCTCAACCGCCGCCAGACTCTGGCCGGCGCCGCCGCCGTGGGCGTCGGCGTACCCCTGCTGGCCGCCTGCGGCGGCGGGTCGGACGGTGGCGCGGACACGCCGGCGGCGACCGACTCCAGCGCCCCGGCATCGAGCCCCGCTGCGAGCGAGGGCGGTGGGGGCGGCGACCTCAGCACGGCCGACGTTCCCGTGGGCGGCGGACTGATCGTGGCGGCGCAGAAGGTCGTGGTGACCCAGCCGACCGAGGGCGAGTTCAAGGCCTTCTCGGCGGTCTGCACGCACGCCGGCTGCCTGGTCTCGTCGGTGTCGGACACCATCAACTGCGTCTGCCACGGCAGTGCGTTCTCGATCGCCGACGGCTCGGTGGTCAGCCCGCCCGCGACGAAGCCACTGCCCGCCGCGGCGATCACCGTCGACGGCGTCAGCATCACCCTCGGTTGACAGGGGAGGCGTCGTTCGGGCCGACGCGGCCGGTCGTCTATCCCACTGCCCTGAGATCTGTCGTCTCGCGGACAGCCGCACGTCACCGTCGCTAGAGTCCCGGCAGACCGGGAGGAAGCATGAGGCGACTGTGGCGTGCGCACCTGCGCCGCGCCTGCACGGTGCTGACGCTGCTCGCCGCCGCGGCAGGGTCGACCCCTGCGGCGGGCGCGGCCGGGCCGACCATGGCGCGCGTCCGGGTCTCCGGCACCCTGCTCGTCGCCCCGGCCGAGTCGGCCGAATCGGCGCCGAGCTTCGCGGTCCGCACCGACGACGGCGGGCTGCTGGTGCTGGCCTCGACCGACGTCGCCGCCGAGGACCAGGCCGGCATGCGGTTCACCGGCGCGGTCTCCCTGCCGGTGGGGCACCAGAGCGCCCAGGCCGCCCTGGACGCCGCCCAACGGACGCTCGCGCCGGTGCGCGTCCTGTCGGCCCGGCTCAGTGCGGCCCCCGCGCCGGCGGCCACCGCCTCCACGCACCGGTGGTACGCCGCCGCACCGTCGAACTTCGGCGCCCTCGACCAGACCGACGCCGCCCTGCTGGACGAGATCGGCCAGATGGCGACGTACTGGGAGAGCCAGGCGGACGGCGCGATCGCGGACATCGTCCCGCCCACCGGGATCGCCCGCTACACCGCCACTGCGACGTCCACTGCCGCCGGCTGCGGGCTGACCGGCAGCGACTTCTGGGCGGCCGTCGGCGAGGCAGCGGCGCTGTTCCCGGCGGCGAGCTTCGGCGGTGGCGACCAGCTGATCCTGCTGATGCCGTCCTCGTGCGTGACCGGCGGGGTCGCGGGTCGCGGGTCGGTCGGCGGGCTGTCCTTCGGGAACGGCGGCTACACCATCGACCGGCACTCTTCCTCGATCTTCAAGCAGACCCTGGCCCACGAGCTCGGGCACAACTACGGCTTCGGCCACGCTCGGCTCGGGCCCTGCGCGCCGACGTGTGCCACGGAGTACGGCGACTACTACAGCGTCATGGGTGCCGTCGTGAGCGGCTTCCCGCAGCCGACGGCGCTCAGCACGCCGTACCGGATGCTGCAAGGCATCACCGACGCAGGGGAGGTCGAGACGCTGCTGTCCGCCGACACCGCCACGACCTACACGCGGACCCTGTCCGGCCGCAGCGGCGGCACCGGGCTGCGCAGCGTGGGCTTCGTCGACCCGAGCACCGGCCACACGATGTACGTCGACTACCGCTCCGGCACCGGCGCGGACAGCGGCACCTACTACACGACCGGCGCCGCGGCCTCGTCCTTCCGCAAGGGCGTGGTCGTCGAGGAGGTCACGAGCAGCACGGGCATTGCCCTGGTGCCCGACGGCACCACGAAGGCGCTCGTCGCCGGGGAGTCGAGGAGCTTCGCGGGTGGTGACGTGACCTTGTCGGTGACGGCGATGTCGTCGGCGAGCGCCACCGTCGAGCTCACCCTGCCCGGGCTGCCCGCCTACCCCACGCCGGGCACGGTGAGCATCAATGGGGTCGCGAGGCTCGGGTCGACCGTCACGGCCGGCCTGAGCGGCCAGGGCCCGGCGCCGACGGCGGTGGGCTACCAGTGGCTGTCGGCCGGCACCCCCATCCCGGGGGCGACGGCTGCCTCCTTCACCCCCGGGCCCGAGCAGGTCGGCCCGCCGCTGAGCGTCGCCGCGACCGTGAGCGCTCCGGGCTACGCGCCCGCGACGGTGACCAGCTCCGCGGTCACCGTGGCCCCGGGGACGCTCACGCTGACCGCACTCCCGGTCGTGAGCGGCGTCGCCCGGGTCGGGTCGCCCGTCACCTGTGAGCCGCCCGCGCTCGCCCGCACGCCCGACGGGCTCGCGCTGGCGGTGACCTGGCGGCGCGACGGCACCCCGCTGCCGGGCGCGACGGCCGACACCTACCTGCCGGTGGCCGCGGACCTGGCCGGCTCGCTGGCCTGCGTGGTCGACGTGACCGCGCCCGGCTACACCCCGGTCACGGCCACCTCCGACGCCGTCACCGTGGCGCTCGGGCGGCTGAGCACGCAGCGGCCGACACTCGCGGGCACGCCCCGGGTCGGCCGCGTCCTGCGGGCGGATCCGCGCACCTGGACCGACGGCGCCCGGCTGCGTTTCCGCTGGTACGCCGACGGGACGCGCGTCCGCGGCGCCCACGGTCGGCGTCTCCGCCTCACCGCGGCCATGCGCGGCACCCGCGTCCGGGTCCGCGTCGTGGGCGCCCTCGAGGGCTACGCCCGAGCGTCGCGCCAGTCGCGACGCACCCCCGAATCCGCTAGCGCCGGGCCGGTCGGCGCCGGCCCGTAGGGTGGGCCCGTGCCCGAGCGACGCCCCCTCCGCCCGACCCGGCGGCAGGTGACGTCGACGCGGGACCTCCGCCCCGAGCCGGGCACCATCCCGACCAACCCGGGTGTCTACCGGTTCCGCGACGCGCGCGGCCACGTGATCTACGTCGGCAAGGCGAAGAACCTCCGGGCCCGGCTCTCGTCGTACTTCCAGGACCCGGTCCACCTGCATGCGCGTACGGCCACCATGATCGCGACCGCGGCTTCGGTGGACTGGACGGTCGTCGGCACCGAGGTCGAGGCGCTGCAGCTGGAGTACTCCTGGATCAAGGAGTTCGACCCGCGCTTCAACGTCAAGTACCGCGACGACAAGTCCTACCCGTGGCTCGCCGTGACCGTCTCCGAGGAGTTTCCCCGGGTCATGGTGGGGCGCGGCGCCAAGCGCAAGGGCACCCGATACTTCGGGCCCTACAGCCACGCCTGGGCGATCCGCGAGACGGTCGACCTGCTGCTGCGCGTGTTCCCTATGCGGTCCTGCAGCGCCGGAGTGTTCAAGCGGTCCGGCCAGATCGGGCGCCCCTGCCTGCTCGGCTACATCGACAAGTGCTCGGCGCCCTGCGTGGGCCAGATCAGCGCTGAGGACCACCGCGTGATCGTGGGCGACTTCTGCGACTTCATGGCGGGCAGTACCCACGCCTTCACCAAGCGCCTCGAGCGCGAGATGTATGCCGCCTCCGAGGCCCTCGACTTCGAGAAGGCCGCCCGGCTGCGCGACGACCTCGGCGCGCTCAACCGCGCGCTGGAGAAGCAGGCGGTCGTGCTGCGCGACGGCACCGACGCCGACGTCATCGCGCTGGCGGAGGATCCGCTCGAGGTGGCCGTCCAGATCTTCTACGTACGCGGCGGCCGGGTGCGCGGCCAGCGGGCCTGGGTGGCCGACCGGGTCGAGGAGGGCGGCACCGACCAGCTGGTGGCCGACTTCCTGCTGCAGCTCTACTCCGCGGAGTCCGACTCGATCCCGCGCGAGGTGCTGGTCCCGGCCCTGCCGGCCGACCATGACACCTTCGAGGAGCTGCTGAGCGATCTGCGTGGCAGCCGGGTCCGGATCCGGGTCCCCCAGCGCGGTGACAAGCGCGCGCTGCAGGAGACCGTCGCCCAGAACGCCGCGCAGGCGCTGGCTCTCCACAAGACCAAGCGGGCCAGCGACCTCACCACCCGCAACCGGGCGCTGGAGGAGATCCAGGAGGCGCTGGGTCTGGCCGATGTCCCCCTGCGCATCGAGTGCTACGACGTGTCGAACCTGCAGGGCACCGAGGTGGTCGCGTCGATGGTCGTCTTCGAGGACGGCCTCGCCCGCAAGGGCGAGTACCGCAAGTTCGTCATCCGCGGGGTCGAGGGGCAGAACGACGTCGCCGCCATGGAGGAGGTCGTCACCAGGCGGTTCCGCCGGCTCCTGGACGAGCAGGCCCGCAGCGAGCATGTCGTGACCGAGGACGGCCCCATGCTCGTCGACCCGGAGACCGGGCGCCCGCGCAAGTTCGCCTACGCGCCCGGCCTGGTCGTCGTGGACGGCGGCCCGCCGCAGGTGTCGGCCGCCCTCCGCGCCCTGGACTCCCTCGGCGTCGACGACGTCCCGGTGTGCGGCCTGGCCAAGCGACTGGAGGAGGTCTGGCTGCCCGGGCAGGCGGATCCGGTCATCCTGCCGCGCACGTCCGAGGGTCTCTACCTGCTGCAGCGGGTGCGCGACGAAGCGCACCGGTTCGCGATCGCGCACCATCGGTCACGACGGTCCAAGACCATGGTCGAGAGCCTGCTGGACGACGTGCCCGGGCTGGGGGAGGTGCGTCGCAAGACCCTGCTCAAGCACTTCGGCTCGCTGAAGAAGCTCCGCGCCGCCACTCCCGACGAGATCGCCCTGGTCCCGGGCATCGGCATGCGAACCGCTGAGGCGATCAAGCAGGCGGTCACCGCCCGGACCGGTCAGACTGTCTCCGTCAACACGGCGACCGGAGAGATTCAGGAGGACTGATGGCAGCGGACCGGTCGGACGGTCAGCAGGGTCGCGAGCGCGTGCGGGGCGAGCTCGTCGTCGTCACCGGGATGACCGGTGCCGGCAGGAGCACGGCCGCCAAGGAGCTGGAGGACCTGGGCTACTACGTGGTGGACAACATGCCGCCGAGCCTGCTGCGCGACGTCGTACGCCTGGTCGACGAGAGCCGCGGCGTCGAGCAGCCGGTCGCGGTCGTGGTCGACGTCCGGTCGGGGTCGTTCTTCGACTCCCTCCAGGCCAACCTCGCGCAGGACGCAACCGGTCGCCGCACGACGCTGCTGTTCCTGGAGGCCAGTGACGACGTGCTGGTCCGCCGCCAGGAGGCGGCCCGTCGTCCGCATCCGCTCCAGGGCAGCGGCCGGCTGCTCGACGGCCTCCAGCGCGAGCGGGGGGCGCTGGCCGCGCTGCGCGCCGAGGCCGACCTGGTCATCGACACCTCCAGCCTCAACATCCACCAGCTCACCGACCGGGTGGCGGAGGCGTTCGGCACCCCTGACGCGGTGCGGCTACGGGTCTCCGTCGTGAGCTTCGGCTTCAAGTACGGCATCCCCGTCGACGCCGACTTCGTGGCGGACATGCGCTTCCTCCCCAACCCGTTCTGGGTGCCCGAGCTGCGACCGCTGGACGGGCGCGACGAGCCGGTCGCCGCCTACGTGACGGGGCAGCCGGCTGCGGGCGAGTTCCTCACCGAGTACTTCTCCGTCCTCGAGACGGCAGCCGCCGGCTACCTGCGGGAGGGCAAGCGGTTCATGACCGTGGCGGTGGGCTGCACCGGCGGCAAGCACCGCAGCGTGGCGATGGCCGAGGCGGTCGTCCGCCTGCTGGGGGAGCGTGGGTACGACGCACGGGCCGAGCACCGCGACCTCGGCCGCGAGTGAGCCGCGCGTGACGCTGCTGCCCACCCGGGTCGTCGCCCTCGGCGGCGGGCACGGACTGCATGCCAGCCTGGCGGCGCTGCGTCGCGTCGTCGAGGCTCCGACGGCCATCGTGACTGTGGCCGACAACGGCGGTTCGTCTGGCCGGTTGCGCGGGGAGTTCGGCGTGCTGCCGCCCGGCGACCTGCGGATGGCCCTGGCCGCCCTGTGCGACGACGACGAGTGGGGGCGGACCTGGGAATCGGTGGTCCAGCACCGGTTTGCCGGGTCGGGAGAGCTGCACGGCCACGTCGTCGGCAACCTGCTCATCGTCGGGCTCTGGGAGCTCCTCGGCGACCCGGTCGACGCCCTGCGGTGGGTGGGCGAGCTGCTCGGTGTGCGTGGTCGGGTGCTGCCGATGGCGCTCACCCCGCTGGACATCCGCGCGGTCGTCCGCGGCCTCGACGCCCGCGACCCGGATGCGGTCACCGAGGTCCAGGGCCAGGTCGAGGTGGCCACCACCTCGGGTCAGATCGTGGAGATCGCCCTGGTCCCGACGGAGCCCCGCCCGTGCGCGGAGGCGGTGGCGGCGGTGCGCGAGGCAGACTGGGTGGTGCTGGGTCCCGGCTCGTGGTACACCTCGGTGCTGCCGCACCTGTTGGTCCCCGACCTGCGCCGGGCACTCGTCGAGACGACGGCGCGCCTGGTCGTCAATCTCAACCTCGCCGCCCAGCCGGGGAGACCCATGGCTACGGCCCCGAGGACCTCCTCCGCGCGCTGCTCGACCACGCGCCCGACCTCCGGGTCCACACCGTGCTCGCGGATCCGCGGGCGGTGCCGGACCCGGCTCGGCTGACGAGTGTCGTCGGCTCCCTGGGCGCGCGGCTGGAGCTCGCCGAGGTGGGCCAGGCGGACGGCTCGCCGCGGCACGACCCGTGGCGGCTGGCGACGGCGTACCGTCGGCTGCTGGGCGCCGCCGCCGCTCGCTCGGGTGATTGACGGGCATGACAGGATCGGCCGCATGGCGATGACCCCTCAGGTGAAGGCCGAGCTGGCGGCCACCCAGATCACCAAGACCTGTTGCCGCAAGGCCGAGGTGGCATCGATGCTGCGTTTCGCCGGCGGGCTGCACATCGTCAGCGGCAAGATCGTGGTCGAGGCCGAGCTGGACACCGGAGCGGCCGCGCGCCGGCTGTGCAAGGACATCGCGGAGGTCTACGGTCACGAGTCCGACGTCGTCGTGGTCCAGGGCAACGGCCTGCGCAAGGGCAGTCGCTACCTCGTGCGCGTCGTGAGGGACGGCGAGGCGCTGGCCCGCCAGACCGGGCTGGTCGACGGGCGGGGGCGGCCGGTGCGCGGCCTCCCACCGGCCGTCGTCAGCGGGGGCGGCTGCGACGCTGTGGCGGCGTGGCGCGGGGCGTTCCTCGCGCACGGCTCGCTCACCGAGCCGGGGCGGTCCTCCTCGCTCGAGGTGACCTGTCCGGGGCCAGAGGCGGCGCTGGCCCTGGTCGGGGTGGCCCGGCGGCTGGGCATCCCCAGCAAGGCGCGGGAGGTGCGCGGCGTGGACCGCGTCGTCATCCGCGACGGCGACGCGATCGGGGCGCTGCTCACCCGGCTGGGCGCCCACGAGTCGCTCATGGCGTGGGAGGAGCGCCGGATGCGCCGTGAGGTGCGCGCCACGGCCAACCGGCTGGCCAACTTCGACGACGCCAACCTGCGCCGGTCGGCGCGCGCGGCGGTCGCCGCCGGAGCCCGGGTCGAGCGGGCCCTGGAGATCCTCGGCGACGAGGTGCCCGACCACCTGCGAGTGGCCGGCGACCTGCGGCTGGAGCACAAGCAGGCCTCTCTGGAGGAGCTTGGACAGCTCCACGACCCGGCCCTCACCAAGGACGCGATCGCGGGCCGGATCCGGCGGCTGCTCGCCATGGCCGACAAGCGGGCCGGGGAGCTCGGCATCCCTGACACCGAGGCCTCGCTCACCCCGGAGATGCTCGCCGACGAGGCGTGAGCGACGAGGGTCCACCCGTGCCGCGAACCGCGTCACGCGCCGTTCACCGAGGGTGTGTCCAGCGTTACCCGCCGGTCGCTGAGACGCCCCGTGAGACCGGCCCGACGCTGGCGATAGGGTCGAAACGACGAGCGCGCGTGATCCACGCACGGTCCTGCGCGCATGACCCACCGGAACAACCCCCCGGGACGACAGAGGAGTCAACGTGACTGTTCGTGTAGGCATCAACGGCTTCGGCCGGATCGGCCGCAACTTCTTCCGCGCCGTGCAGGCCTCCGGCGCCGACATCGAGATCGTGGCCGCCAACGACCTGATGGACAATGCCTCGATCGCCCACCTGCTCAAGTACGACTCGGTGCTCGGGGTGCTGGCCGACGAGGTGAGTTCGGACGAGCGGTCCATCACCGTGGGCGGGACGTCCATCCGGGTGTTCGAGGAGCGGGATCCCGCCGCCATCGCGTGGGGCGAGACCGGGGCCGACATCGTGATCGAGTCCACGGGAATCTTCACCGACGCGACCAAGGCCAAGGCGCACATCGACGGCGGTGCGAAGAAGGTCATCATCTCCGCGCCGGCGAAGAACGAGGACGCCACCTTCGTGATGGGTGTCAACCACACCGACTACGACCCGGCCCACCACCACGTCATCTCCAACGCCTCGTGCACCACCAACTGCCTCGCGCCGATGACCAAGCCGCTGAACGACGAGCTCGGCGTCGTCAAGGGCCTGATGACCACGGTGCACGCCTACACCCAGGACCAGAACCTCCTGGACGGCCCGCACAAGGACCTGCGCCGGGCTCGCGCCGCGGCGCTGTCGATCATCCCGACGTCGACCGGCGCTGCCAAGGCGATCGGTCTGGTGCTGCCGGACCTCAAGGGCAAGCTGGACGGCTACGCACTGCGGGTGCCGACGCCGACCGGGTCGGCCACTGACCTCACCTTCGAGGCCGGCCGCGAGACGTCGGTCGAGGAGGTCAACGCGATCGTGAGGGCGGCCGCGGAGGGCCCGCTCAAGGGCATCTTGAAGTACACCGAGGACCCGATCGTGTCGGCGGACATCGTGACCGACCCGCACTCGTGCATCTTCGACTCCGGCCTGACCAAGGTCATCGGCAACCAGGTCAAGGTGGTCGGCTGGTACGACAACGAGTGGGGCTACTCCAACCGCCTCGCCGACCTCTGCCTGCACGTCGGCGCCTCCCTCTGAGCCGCGCCATGTCCGATCTGTCCTCCCTGGGGGACGTGCGGGGCAAGCGCGTCCTCGTCCGGTCAGACCTCAACGTGCCGCTGGCCGGCACCACCATCACCGATGACGGCCGGATCCGGGCCAGCGTGCCGACCATCCGGGAGCTGGCCGAGGCCGGCGCGCGGGTGGTCGTCACGGCCCACTTGGGCCGGCCCAAGGGCGCGCCGGACCCGGCGTACTCCCTGGCGCCCGTGGCCGCGCGGCTCGGTGAGCTGCTCGGCCGACCGGTGGCCTTCGCCCTGACACGGTGGGCGAGAGCGCCCGGGCGACGGTGGCGGCGCTGACCGACGGCCAGGTGGCGCTGCTCGAGAACGTCCGCTTCAACGAGGGCGAGACCAGCAAGGACGACGCCGTCCGCGGCGCCTTCGCCGACCAGCTCGCCGCGCTCGCCGACGCGTTCGTCTCTGACGGCTTCGGGGTGGTGCACCGCAAGCAGGCATCCGTGTACGACGTCGCGAAGCGGCTGCCGTCGGCCATGGGCGGCCTGGTCGCGAAGGAGGTCGAGGTGTTGCGGCGCCTCACCGTCGACCCGGCGCGTCCCTACGTCGTCGTGCTCGGCGGGTCCAAGGTGTCGGACAAGCTCGGCGTGATCGACAACCTCCTCGGCAAGGCCGACCGGCTGGTCATCGGGGGCGGCATGGTGTTCACCTTCCTCAAGGCCCAGGGCCACGAGGTCGGCGCCAGCCTGCTCGAGGAGGACCAGCTCGACACCTGCCGCGGCTACCTGGAGCGGGCGGCGCAGAGCGGAGTCCAGATCCTGCTGCCGACCGACATCGTCGTGGACACCGCCTTCCCGAGCGGCGAGCGCGAGCCGCAGCCGGTGGTCGTCCCCGCGGACGCGATCCCGGCCGGCAGCCTCGGTCTGGACATCGGGCCGGCGTCGGGCGCGGCCTTCGCCGCGGCCCTGGCCGACGCCCAGACGGTCTTCTGGAACGGCCCGATGGGCGTCTTCGAGACGCCCGCGTTCGCCGAGGGCACCCGGGCCGTGGCCCAGGCGCTCACCTCCGTGCCGGGACTGTCGGTGGTCGGCGGCGGCGACTCCGCCGCCGCCGTCCGCGCACTGGGTTTCGACGAGGCCGCGTTCGGCCACATCTCGACCGGGGGTGGTGCCAGCCTCGAGTTCCTCGAGGGCAAGGAGCTGCCCGGAATCGCCGTACTCGAAGGAGCCTGATGAGCAGCACCCGCACCCCGCTGATGGCGGGCAACTGGAAGATGAACCTCAACCACGCCGAGGCGGTGGTGCTGGTCCAGAAGCTCGCATGGACGCTGTCGGACAAGCGGCACGACTACGCCAAAGCGGAGGTGGCCGTGGTGCCACCGTTCACGGACCTGCGCTCCGTCCAGACCCTGGTCGACGGGGACAACCTGCACATCAAGTACGGCGCACAGGATGTCTCCACCCAGGAGAGCGGCGCCTACACCGGTGAGATCTCCGCCGGCATGCTGGCCAAGCTGGGCTGCTCCTACGTCGTGGTCGGCCACTCCGAGCGGCGGCAGTACCACGCCGAGACCGACGAGGTGGTCAACGGCAAGGCGCACCGGGCGCTCGCCGCCGGGATGACCCCCATCGTCTGCGTCGGCGAGGGCCTCGATGTGCGGCAGGCGGGGGAGCACGTGCCGTATACGCTGGCCCAGGTCGACGGCTCGCTGGCCGGCTTCACCGCCGAGCAGGTCGCCGGACTGGTGGTGGCCTACGAGCCGGTCTGGGCGATCGGCACCGGGGAGGTGGCGACGCCCGACGACGCGCAGGAGGTCTGCGGCGCGATCCGGCAGCGCGTGGGCGAGGTGCACGGTGAGGCGGCGGCTGACGGCGTCCGGATCCTGTACGGCGGCTCGGTGAAGGCGGCGAACGTCGCCGGCATCATGGAGAAGCCCGACGTGGACGGCTGCCTGGTGGGCGGTGCCAGCCTCCAGGTCGACGAGTTCGGGGGGATCTGCCGGTTCTACGACATGCCGATCCTGTGATCCGCCCGCGCGTGACGTAGGCTTCCCCCCGTGACTCTCGCGCTGACCATCGTGCTCATGATCACCAGCGGTCTCCTGATCCTGCTGGTCCTGCTGCACAAGGGCCGTGGTGGCGGCCTCTCCGACATGTTCGGCGGCGGCATCTCCAGCTCCTTGGGCGGGTCGTCGGTGGCGGAGCGGAACCTGGACCGGCTCACGGTCGGGATCGGGGTCGTCTGGTTCCTGTGCGTGATCGGTCTCGGACTCTGGACCGCCTACCGCTGAGAGCGTCGGCCCGGGGACGCTGGGGCCGGTGACGCTGGGACCGGGCACCGCACGCGCAGGGCACGAACCAGGTCACGAACCAGGTCACGAACCAGGGCACGAACCAGGGCACGAACACTGTCGAGTCGGGGGAAGGTGAGGGAGGGACGAATGTCGGTGGTAGGTGGCGGCAACGCGATCCGCGGCAGCCGCGTCGGCGCCGGGCCGATGGGCGAGGCAGAGCGCGGGGAGGCGGCGCCCCGTCAGGCGGTCAACTACTTCTGCGCGCACGAGCATCGCTCGGTCGTCACGTTCGCCGTCGACGCCGTCGTCCCCGAGAGCTGGGACTGCCCCAAGTGCGGCCTGCCGGCCTCGCTGGACGCCGAGAACCCGCCCCCGCCACCGCGCATCGAGCCCTACAAGACCCACCTCGCCTACGTGAAGGAGCGACGCTCCGACGCCGAGGCCAAGGACATCCTCGACGAGGCCCTGCAACTGCTCCGGTCGCGACGCAAGAACGGCGAGATCATCTTCTGAGGCCCCCAGGCAGATCCTCGCCGGGCAGATCCTCGCAGGGCAGATCCTCGCCGGGCGCCGCCCGGACAGGTGGACGAGCAGCTAGAGCTGGGTGAGCCCGGCCGCCGACTCGTCGACCAGCCAGCGCGTCTCCAGCCGGCCCTGCACCCGCGCAGCCGGGAGCGCCACCTCGCCGGCCAGGGCGAGAGCGACCGCCTGTGCCTTCTCGGGGCCGGCGACGAGGAACCAGACGGCCCGTGACCTGTTGAGGGTGGCGAAGGTCAGACTGACGCGCTCCGGTGGCGGCTTGGGGGAGTCGCGCACCCCCGTCGCCAGCTCGTCGGCCACCTCCGCGGCTGGGTGGCCCGGGAAGAGCGAGGCGACATGGCCGTCGGGCCCGACGCCGAGCATGACCAGATCGAACTCGCCGGGCCCGCAGGTCCGCAGCTGCGCCGAGTACGCCGATGCCGCCGCGTCCACGTCGAGGGCCTGATCGGTGGCCGGAATCTCGTGGACCCGGCCGGGCGGCACCCGGAGCGGGTCGAGTAGGGCCAGCCGCGCCTGCCCGGCGTTCCGGTCGGGGCTGTCCGGGGAGACGAACCGCTCGTCGCCCCACCAGACCTCAACCCGGGACCAGTCGACGGGATACTCCGGCGCGAGGCGCGCCACCTCGTGGTGGATGGCGTCGGCGATGCTCCCGCCGGTCAGCACGATCTGCGGCACCTCCTCGTCGACCTGGGCACCGACCAGCCGCTCGAGCCGCCGTCGTGCCACATGGGCCGCAAGTCGGGTGGCGTCGGGCAGCACCTCCACCTGGGGGTCGGTGGCGCTCGGGGTGCTCACGACGCCTTCTTGGCCAACGCCACGAGCCGCCGCGCCGTGGCGGCGTACACCTCGTCCTCGTCCAATCGGCGCAGCTCCTCCGCGAGCAGCTCGGGGAGCTCGCGGCGCTTGAGGGCCACCGGCCGGTCCGGCTCGCCGGGCGAGACGAAGGTGGCCAGCTTGCCGTCGACCCGGTCGATCGTGATCGGGCCCTCCCGGGTGTCCAGCGTGACGCTCGTGATGCCCGGGCCGCGCGAGCTGCGTCGCTCGACGGGGACCTTGAGCCGGTCGTTGAGCCAGGCGATGAGCAGGTCGGCGGACGGGCTGATCCGCTCTGCCGTCACCTCGGCCCGCCTGACGGGCAGCGGCTTCTGGTCCAGCGCTGCCGCGAGGAGCGCCCGCCACGGGGTGATCCGGGTCCAGGCGAGATCGGTGTTGCCGGGGGCGTACACCGTGCATTGGTCGTGGAGGGCGCGCGTCTTGCCGCGGCTGACGTGGGCGGCGTCGGTGATGCGCCGCTGCGCCAGCCGGCCGAGCGGGTCGGCGGCCGGGTCCTGCGGGTGGTCGGCCGGCCACCAGACCGCCACGGGCGAGTCGGGGAGCAGCAGGGGCGAGACGACCGAGTCGGCGTGCTTCACCACGGGTCCGGTGAGCCGGATCATGGCGGTCTCGCCGGACCAGCCGCCCCCGGTCGACACCTGCGCGTTCACCTCGCTCGCCCCCCGGCCCGATCCGAGGATCACGCCGAGCACGCGGGCGGGGTGAACCCTGGAGGCGGCCTTGGCCGCCGCCATCGCCTCCTCGGCGTTCGGCTCGTCGACCACGACGACCAGAGTCAGCACCATGCCCATGGCCGGGCTGCCGGCGCGGGTCCGGGTGCGGACGAACTCGGCGGCGATGTCGGCGGCGGTGGTGTCGGTCAGCTCGATCACGGTCGCCTCCACATCCGGCCGTCCCGGGCCATCATCGCCTCGGCCGCCGGTGGGCCCCAGCTGCCGCTGGGGTACGGCTCGGGCTTGCCCTTGCGAGCCCAGAAGTCCAGCACCGGGTCGAGGATGCCCCAGGCCAGCTCGACCTCCTCGTGGCGTGGGAAGAGCGGGGGGTCGCCGAGCAGGACGTCGAGGATGAGTCGCTCGTAGGCCTCGGGCGACGCCTCGGTGAACGAGCCCCCGTAGGCGAAGTCCATGCTCACGTCGCGGATCTCCATGGCCGTCCCGGGCACCTTGGAGCCGAACCGCAGGGTCAGCCCCTCGTCGGGCTGGACCCGGATGACCAGGGTGTTCTGGGTGAGCTCCTCGACGGCCGACGAGGCGAAGGGCAGGTGCGGCGCCCGCTTGAACACCACGGCCACCTCGGTCACCCGGCGGCCCAGCCGCTTGCCGGTGCGCAGGTAGAAGGGCACGCCCGCCCAGCGGCGGTTCTCGATCTCCAGCTTGATCGCCGCGAAGGTCTCGGTGGTGGAGGTGTGGGGGACCCCCTCCTCCTCGAGGAAGCCCGGGACCTCCACACCTCCCGACCAGCCGGCGTCGTACTGTCCGCGGGCAGTGGTCAGGTCCAGCCGGCGAGGGAGCCTCACGGCGGACAGCACCTTCAGCTTCTCGGCGCGCAGGCTCTCCGCGTCGAAGGCCGTCGGCTCCTCCAGCGCGACCAGCGCCATCAGCTGCAGCAGGTGGTTCTGGATGACGTCGCGCGCGGCACCGATGCCGTCGTAGTAGCCGGCTCGGCTGCCGATGCCGATGTCCTCCGCCATCGTGATCTGCACGTGATCGACGTAGTTGGCGTTCCAGAGCGGCTCGAACATCGAGTTCGCGAAGCGCATCGCGAGGATGTTCTGCACCGTCTCCTTCCCAGGTAGTGGTCAATGCGGAAGACCGACCCGCTCGAAACACCTCGGCCAGGATCGCGTTGAGGCTCGCGCGGACTCCAGGTCGTGACCGGAACGGCTTCTCGACCACCACCCGCCGCCAGCACCCCGTCGGTCCTCGGTCAGGCCGTGCTCTTGGAGCTGCTGGACGACCTCGCCGAAGAACCGCGGTGGGATGGAGAGGTAGAACGCATGTGGTTCCCGCCGTCCCACGCACCTGGTCGAGCTCCTCGATCGTGCGGCGGAGCCTGTCCGAAGGCGACGTCGTCGGAGAAGTCCCCCTGGGACGAAGCGGAAGCCCTCGGCGAGCTGGCGCCACACCTCCTCACGGAACTCGGTGCGCGCGTGCTCGCGGACCGAGTCGTGCACGATCTGGGCGAAGTCCTGGTCCGCCCAGTCGCGACGGGCGAAGCCCACCAGCGAGACCCTGGCGGCAACAGGCCGCGGTTGGCCAGGTCGTAGATGGCCGGCATGACCTTCTTGCGGGACAGGTCGCCCGTGACGCCGAAGAGCACCATGCCGCACGGTCCCGCGATGCGAGGAAGCCGGCGGTCCTGCGGATCGCGCAGGGGGGGTTGTACCTCCATGACCCTCCTCCCGCCGGTGGGAGCGGTAGTAGTCGATCAGCGCGCGCGTGGACGGATCCTGACCGTCGCGGGCCGCGGTGTCCCCGGCGACGGCCGGCGCGATCTGGACGGCGAGCTGCTTGCCGAGCTCGACCCCACTGGTCGAAGCTGTCGATACCCCACACGGCGCCCTGGGTGAACGTGACGTGTTCGTACAGCGCGATCAGCTGACCGAGCACGGACGGCGTGAGCGCCGGGGCCATGATCGAGGGTGGTCGGACGGTTCCCGGAGAAGACGCGGGCCGGACGATGCCCTCGGCGGTGCCCTCGGCGCGCACCTCGTCCTCGGTCTTCCCGAAGGCGAGCGCGCGGGTCTTGGCGAAGAAGTTCGACAGCAGCAGCTCGTGCACGTCGGTGTCGCCGTCTCGCAGGTAGGCCGGGGTGGCCACGGCGATAGTCGGCCGGGACCAGCCGGGTGCCCTGGTGGATGAGCTGGTAGAACGCGTGCTGGCCGTTGGTGCCGGGCTCACCCCAGAACACCTCGCCAGTGGCGGTGGTCACCTCCGTGCCGTCGCGGCGGACCCCTTGCCGTTGGACTCCATCGTGAGCTGCTGGAGGTAGGCGGGGAAGCGGTGGAGCAGCTGGGCGTAGGGGAGGACCGCATGGGTGGCCGCGCCGAGGAAGTTGACGTACCAGATGTTGAGCAGGCCCATGAGGACGGGCACGTTCCGGGCGGGCTCCGCGGACCGGAAGTGCTCGTCCATGGCGTGCATGCCGGCCAGCAGCTCGGCGAACCGCTCGGGCCCGATGGCCACCGCCAGCGAGGTGCCGATGGCCGAGTCGACGGAGTACCGGCCGCCGACCCAGTCCCAGAAGCCGAAGGCGTTCGCGGGGTCGATGCCGAAGTCGGCCACCTTGTCCAGGGCCGTCGACACGGCCACGAAGTGCTTGGCGACGGCGTCCCGGCGGGCCGCGTCGGTGTCCTCCAGGGCACCCGAGGCCCCCAGGTGCTCCCACAGCCAGCTGCGGGCCAGCCGCGCGTTGGTGAGCGTCTCCAAGGTGGTGAACGTCTTGCTGGCGACGATGAACAGGGTGGTGGCCGGATCCAGGTCCGCGACCTTCTCGGCGAGGTCGGTCGGGTCGATGTTGCTGACGAAGCGGCACTCCAGCCCGTCCGCGACGTAGGGCTGCAGCGCCTCGTAGGCCATCACCGGCCCGAGATCCGAGCCGCCAATGCCGATGTTGACCACGGTGCGGATGCGCTGGCCCGTGACGCCCGTCCAGGCCCCGGAGCGCACTCGGTCCGCGAAGCCGTAGACCTGCTGGAGCACCTCGTGCACATCGGCGACGACGTCGCGCCCGCCCACCTCGAGGACGGCGTCCGCGGGGAGGCGGAGCGCCGTGTGCAGCACCGACCGACCCTCGGTGACGTTGATCGGCTCGCCGCGGAACATCGCGTCGCGGTACTCGCGAAGACCGGTCTGGTCGGCCAGTCGCAGGAGCGCACCGAGGATGGGCTCGTCGACGAGGTTCTTGGAGAGGTCCACGTGCAGGTCGGCCGCGGGGAAGGACAGCCGCTCCACCCGGGCGGGGTCCTCGGCGAACCAGCCGCGCAGGTCGGGGGCGAAGCCCTGGGCGTACGCCGCCAGCTCGGCCCAGGCTGAGGTGCTGCGCGGATCCACGGGCGCCTCCATGGTCACTCCCTCGCCGCGTCGACGGCGCCGCCCACGGTGTCGAGCAGCTCCCGCCACGACGCGACGAACTTCTCGACGCCCTCGCGCTCGAGGGTGCCGATGACGTCGTCGTAGTCGACTCCGGCCAGGGCGAGGGCGTCCAGGTGGGCGCGCGCGGCGGCGTAGTGCGGCCGGACCTGGTCACCTCGCACGACGCCGTGGCCGGCCACCGCCTCCAGCGTCTACTCCGGCATGGTGTTGACGGTGTTCTCCACGACCAGGTCCACGACGTACATCGTGTCGGGGTACGCCGGGTTCTTCACGCCCGTGGACGCCCACAGCGGCCGCTGACGGCGAGCGCCCAGGGCCTCCAGGCTCGCCCATCGGTCCGCGGCGAAGAACTGCTCGTAGGCCTGGTAGGCCAGCCGCGCGTTGGCTACCCCGGCCCGGCCCAGCAGCGACCCGTCGGCGCCGAGGTCCGCGAGCCGCCGGTCGATCTCGGTGTCCACGCGGGAGACGAAGAACGAGGCCACCGAGTGGATCGCGCTCAGGTCGTGGCCACGGTCCCGTGCGGCCTCGACGCCGGCGAGGAACGCCTCCATGACCCGGGCGTACTGCTCGAGCCCGAAGATGAGCGTGACGTTGACGCTGATGCCGTCCCCGAGCACCTCGGTGATGGCGGGCATCCCCTCAGCAGTGGCGGGGATCTTGATCAGCACGTTGGGGCGGTCGACCTCGGCCGCGAGCGCCCGCGCCGCGGCGATCGTCGCGTCCGCGTCGTAGGCGAGGTCGGGGGCCACCTCGATCGAGACCCGGCCATCCACGCCGCTGGTCGCCTCGTAGACCGGCAGCAGCACGTCGCAGGCGTCCCGGACGTCGGTGGTCGTGAGCGAGAACACCACCTCGTCGAGGTCGGCTCCCGCCGTGGCGAGACGGGCAACCTGGTCGTCGTAGCGCTCGCCCTGCGCCAGCGCGGCGGCGAAGATGGACGGGTTGGTCGTCACCCCCACCACGTGCGACTCGGTCATCAAGGCGGCGAGGTTGCCCGTCTCGAGCCGCTCCCGGGACAGAGTCGTCGAGCCAGATCGAGACGCCGGCCGCCGAGAGCTGCGCCAACGGGCCGGCAGCGGTGCCCGGGGTGGTGGGCTGGTCGGTCATGGGGTGGTCCCTTCGCGTGCGGTGGGTGGGCGGTGGGCTGACCCCTCGTGCAGATGCCCCTCGTGCACTGGATCATTCATGCACTGGATCAGCCGGCGGCCTTGATCGAGTCGCGGGCGGCCTTCACGACGGCGTCGACGGTGATACCGAATTTTCGGTAGAGCGTCTGGTAGTCCGCGCTGGCGCCGAAGTGCTCGAGCGAGACCGACCGGCCGGCGTCACCCACGATGTCACACCACCCTGGGCGACCCCGGCCTCGACGCTGACCCGGGCTCGCACGGCGGGCGGGAGCACCTTGTCCCGGTAGGACCTCGACTGCGCGTCGAACCACTCCCGGCACGGCATCGACACCACGCGGGCCCCGACCCCGGCGCGCGCGAGCTGCTCGCGTGCCTCGACGGCCAGGTGGACCTCTGAGCCGGTGCCCACCAGGATCACATCGGGGGTGCCGTCGGTGTCCAGGAGCACGTAGCCGCCGCGCGCCGCGCCGCTGGCCGGCGCACAGGCACGGCGGCCTCGGGGCAGCACCGGCACGTTCTGCCGGGTCAGGGCAAGGCCGGCGGGGCGCTCCCGCTGCTCCAGGATGGCCCTCCAGCAGACGGCGGTCTCGTTGGCGTCCGCCGGCCGGACGACGTCGAGTCCGGGGATGGCGCGCAGGGCGGCGAGGTGCTCGACAGGCTGGTGGGTGGGGCCGTCCTCGCCCAGTCCGATGGAGTCGTGGGTCCACACGTAGACGACCGGCAGCCCCATCAGGGCTGCCAGCCGCACGGAGGGTCGCATGTAGTCGGAGAACACCAGGAAGGTCCCGCCGAAGATGCGGGTCGGTCCGTGCAGGGCGACGCCGTTCATGATCGCGCCCATGGCGTGCTCACGGATGCCGAAGTGGAGCACGCGGCCGTACGGCGAGGTGGACCACGCGCCCGTGCTCGATCCCTCGGGGCCGAAGGACCGCTCCCCGTGCAGCGGCGTGTTGTTGGACTCGGCCAGGTCGGCCGAGCCGCCCCAGAGCTCGGGCAGGACGGGCGCCACGGCGTTGAGGACGACGCCGGAGGCCTTGCGGGTGGCCATCCCCCCGGGGTCGGCCGGGAACGCCGGCAGGGCGGCCGTCCAGTCCGCCGGCAGCTCGTGCGCTGCGATCCGGTCGTAGAGCGCCTTGGCCTCGGGGTTCTTCCTCGCCCAGTCCCGGAACCGCGTGGTCCACCGTTGCTGGGCCGTGCGGCCCCGCTGCCTCAGCCTCCGAGTGTGCCCGAGCACGTCCTTGGGCACCTCGAAGGTGCGCCGGGGTTGAAGCCGAGGACCTCCTTGGTGGCGGCCACCTCGGCGGCGCCCAGCGCCGACCCGTGCGCTGCACCGGTGTTCTGGGCGTGCGGAGCCGGCCAGGCGATGATCGTGTGCAGGACGATCAGGCTGGGCTTGTCGGTCCGCGCCTTCGCCGCGTGGAGGGCCTCCCAGAGCGCGTGGACGTCCTCGTGGTAGTCAGCCCCCTTGGTGACGTTCCTGGTCCAGCGCACGTGCTGCACATGCCAGCCGTAGGCCTGGAAGCGCCGCCCGACGTCCTCGGTGAAGGCGATGTCGGTGTCGCCCTCGATGCTGATCCGGTTGAGGTCGTAGATCACCGTCAGGTTGCCGAGCCGCTGATGGCCGGCCAGCGAGGCGGCCTCGGCGCTCACGCCCTCCTCCAGGTCGCCGTCGCTGCAGATGGCGTAGACGTCGTGGTCGAACACGCCGCGCCCCGGGCGTGCCTTGGGCTCGAACATGCCGCGCTCGCGCCGGGCCGCCATGGCCATGCCGACGGCGTTGGCCACGCCTTGACCGAGCGGCCCGGTGGTGGTCTCCACGCCGGCCGTGTGGCCGTACTCGGGGTGGCCCGGAGTGAGCGAGCCCCAGGTGCGGAGGGACTTGAGGTCCTTCAGCTCCAGGCCGAAGCCGCCGAGGTAGAGCTGGGTGTAGAGCGTGATGGAGGAGTGTCCCGCCGACAGGACGAAACGGTCACGCGCGGCCCACTGCGGGTCCGCGGGGTTGTGCCGCATCATCTTCTGGAACAGCAGGTACGCCGCCGGCGCCAGGCTCATCGCAGTGCCGGGGTGGCCGTTGCCGACCTTCTGCACAGCGTCCATCGCGAGGACGCGCGCGGTGTCGACCGCCTTGTCGTCGATGGGCTTCCAGTCCAGGCGGGGAGACGTGGGGCTCACAGGCTTCCTCTCGGGTGATGCGTCGCGCGGGATGTGGTTCTAGGGGCCGCGTCGGGCACGGTCGAGCCTACTCATGGCGACCGTTAGACTCGACCCCGCACCAGACCGCACTCCCGCGACCGTTCCGAGGTATCCGTGACGCACGTCGGCCATGAGGCCTCCGCGGGTACGTCCGCGGACGAGCAGCCGGTGGGGCACGCTCGGGTCCGCGACGTGGTGGCGGCGTACGTCGGCCTGATGAAGCCCCGCGTGATCGAGCTGCTGCTGCTCACGACGGTCCCGGTGATGTTCTTTGCCGCACACGGCGTCCCACCGCTGATGCTCGTCGCGGCGACGGTCGTGGGCGGCACCCTCTCCGCCGGCTCGGCCTCGGCGCTGAACTGCGTCTACGACCGCGACATCGACGAGCAGATGCGGCGGACCCGCGCCGCGCGCTGCCGCGACACATCGTCTCGCCGAGGGCGGCGATGACGTTCGGCGTCCTGCTCGGGGTGGTCGCCACGGTGATCCTGGTGGTCTGGGTCAACTGGCTGTCGGCCGGTCTGGCGCTGGCCGCCGAGGCCTTCTACCTGGTCGTCTACACCATGCTGCTGAAGCGGCGCACGACCCAGAACATCGTGTGGGGAGGCATCGCCGGCTGCTTCCCCGCGCTGATCGGCTGGACGGCGGTCACCGGCTCGGTGGGCTGGCCGCCCGTCGTGCTGTTCCTCGTCGTCTTCTTCTGGACCCCGCCTCACACCTGGGCGCTCGCGCTGCGCTACCGCGAGGACTACGCCGGCGTGGACGTCCCGATGCTCCCGGCGGTGGCCCCTGCTCGCGAGGTCGGGCGCCAGATCGCGCTGTACACGTGGGCGACGGTAGGCACGTCCCTGCTGCTGTGGCCGCTGGGCCACACCGGCTGGCTCTATCCGGCAGCGGCCGGGGTGCTGGGCGCGGTGTTCCTCGTCGAGGCGCACCGGCTGTGGGCCCGGGCGCGTGCCTCGGACTCGCTGGCCGTGATCAAGCCGATGCGGCTCTTCCACATGTCCAACCTCTACCTCGCCCTGCTGTTCGTGGCCGTCGCGCTGGAGCCGTTGATCGGCCGGTGAGGGCGCGCGCCGTACACGCCGGCCCGCCGGCGCAGCGGGGTTCGGAAAGATTCTCGAGGGACGACGCAACCAATCGTCGGACCTGGGCGTCTTACTGAGTGAACGACGGCATGCCTGTCCACGGGGGTGCAGGCCTGCCGTCGTCTCGCTGTCCAGGGTCGGGTCCGGGCGCCGGCTCACGCGCCGGCCGGGCTCGGCGCCCCGACCTCGGCGCGGACGAGCAGCAGCAGCCGGGTGAGCACGGCGCAGAGGGCCGCCGCGCCCAGCATGTGCACGCCGACGAGGACGATCGGCAGGTCGGTGAAGTACTGGACGTAGCCGAGGGCACCCTGGGCCACCTCGACGGCCAGGACCACCAGGCCGGCCCGGCGCACGCCGCCCGGCGCGCCGACGGCGTACAGCCCGAAGACGAGGGCCACGGACAGGCCCAGCAGCAAGAAGACGGCGTCGGCGTGCAGCTGGCTGACCCGCTCGGGGTCGAGGCCGTTGCGCGGCGCCTCGGAGTCGCCGGCGTGCGGCCCGGAACCGGTGACCACCGTGCCGACGTAGAACACCAGCCAGCCCACCCCGTAGGTGACCCACGCGAGCGCCAGCACCGGCCCCGAGCCGCGCGCGGGCGCCGCATGGTCGAGGCGGTACAGGAAGACCACGGCCAGGGCCACGATCGCCAGCGAGGCGATGAGGTGCAGCGAGACCACCCAGGGGTTCAGCTCGGTGAGCACGGTGACGCCGCCGATGACCGCCTGCGCCGGGATGCCGAGCGCCATCACCAGCGCGAGGGAGCGCAGCTCACGCCGGCCCGAGCGGGCCGCCGCCACGAATGTCGCCGCCGCGATCGCCACGAGCACGAAGGTCAGCATCCGGTTGCCGAACTCGACCGCGGCATGGACGTCCAGCGCGCCGTGCGGGGTGAAGGACTCCGCGGTGCACCGGGGCCAGGTGGGACACCCCAGGCCGGATCCGGTCAGCCGCACGGCTCCACCCGTGACGACGAGGGCCAGGTTGGCGACCAGCGTGGCCCAGCCGAGGCGGCGCAGCCACCGGGCGAGCCCAGGCCGGTCACTGGCCCGGTGCGGCGGTGACCGGCCGGTCGCTCACTCCCACCGGAACGTCCTCGCCGTCAGCCCGGCACCCAGCACGGCCCAGGCCAGCAGGACGCCGAGCGCCGGCCAGTCCAGCCGCCCGTCGACAAGCGCGGCCCGCAGCCCGTCGCCCAGCGCGGCCGAGGGCAGCCAGCGGACCAGCCCAGCCCCACCCCGTATGCCGCGCTCGGCAGCACCACCGCCCGCCGGAGAGCAGCAGCAGGTAGATCAGGTTCGCGGCGGCCAGCGTCGCCTCTGCCCGGAGGACGCCGGCCACCAGCAGGCCCAGAGCGGCGAAGGCCGCCGTCCCGGCGACGACCACGGCGGCCAGCGCCAGCCGCCCGGGGTGTGGCCGCCAGCCGAGCACCCGGCCGACGACCCCGATGACCGCGAACTGGAGGACCTCCACCACGACCAAGGCCCCGGTCTTGCCGAGCAGCAGCCCGTGCCGGGGCAGGGGTGAGGCGCCGAGCCGCTTGAGGACGCCGTACCGTCGCTCGAAGCCGGTCGCGATGGCGAGCGAGGTGAACGCTGTCGACATGACGGCCAGCGCCAGGACGCCGGGCGTGAGCTCGTCGACCGGGCGTCCGGTCAGGCCGGGCAGGGCGACCCGGTCGGCCAGGGTCACCGCACCGACCAGCACGATGACGGGGATCACCACCGCCAGTAGCAGCTGCTCACCGTTGCGCAGGAGCATCGTGGTCTCCATGCGGGCCTGGGCGAGCACTTGGCGGCCGAGCGGTGCGGCGCCGGGTCGCGGGGCGAACGTTCCGGTGGCCATCAGTCGAAGCCCCGGTGCGTGAGGGCGAGGAAGGCGTCCTCGAGGGTGCGCGACCCGCCCTGAGTCAGCTCGGCCGGTGTGCCCGAGGCGACCAGCCGGCCCCGGTCGATGATGTGCACGCGATCCGCGAGTCGCTCCGCCTCCTCCATGTGGTGGGTGGTCAGCACCACCGTGACGCCGTCCCGGCGCAGCTCTTCCAGCAGCTCCCACGTGGCTCTCCGGGCGTGGGGGTCCATGCCCGCGGTGGGCTCGTCGACGAAGACCAGCTCCGGCCGCCCCACGACGGCCATCGCGAGCCCCAGCCGCTGCTGCTGGCCACCCGAGAGCCGGCGGTAGGGCGTGCGCCCGCAGTCGCCGAGCCCCAGCCGCTCGACAAGCAGGTCGACAGGGAGCGGGTGGGCGTGCAGGGCCGCCAGATGGGTGAGCATCTCGCGGGCCCGGGCCCCCGACCACGCGCCGCCCTGCTGGAGCATCACGCCGATGCGCGGCAGCAGCTCGCGACGCTGTGCGCGGGGGTCCAGGCCCAGCACCCGCACCCGGCCGGCCATCGGCGCGCGGTAGCCCTCGCACGTCTCCAGCGTGGTCGTCTTGCCCGCCCCGTTGGGGCCCAGCACGGCGGTGATGGTGCCGCGCGCCACCTGGAGGGTGAGGTCGTCCACGGCGGTGACGTCGCCGTACCGCATCACCAGGCCGGTGATGTCGACGGCCGGCTCGGCCTGGCTGGGGCTCACGCTCGCCAGTCTAGGGAGGGCTCGGGGGCGACCGGGGGTCGGCTCAGCCGGGGTAGTCGTCAGCAGCCATCGTGGTGACCAGGATCTCGCCGACGACGTCAGGGTCGGTGTCGGGGTTGACGAAGGCCAGCCGCAGCACCGGCGCTCCTTGCCAGCTGGTGGGGACGCAGAGCATCACGCCCGACTTGGCGAGGTCGTCGGACCACCGCCGGCACGCCTCCGGGCTCCAGCCCGGTCGGTCGAAGAGCAGCACCGTGAGCTCGGGCGCCTGCAACAGCCGGAGGAAGGGAGTGGCGTCGATCGTCTCCGCCACCTGGCGGGCGGTGTCGACAGTGCGGTCGATGGCGGCGGCGTAGCGCTCCGTGCCGTGGGTGGCGAGGCTGAACCAGAACGGCAGCCCGCGGGCGCGGCGCGACAGGTGGATGGCGAGGTCGCTCGGGTTGGCCGCCGCGCGGTCGACCTGGTCGAGGTAGCTCGCGTGCTGGGCGTGGGCGGCCGCGCCATCCGCGGCGTCGCGGTAGAGCAGCGCACAGCAGTCGTACGGCGCGAACAGCCACTTGTGCGGGTCGACGATGAAGCTGTGCGCCCGCTCGATGCCGGCGTACTGCGGGCGCAGCCGCGGCGACGCCAGCCCGGCACCGCCGTACGCCCCGTCGACGTGCAGCCAGATGCCGTGCTCGTCGCAGAAGTCGGCGATGCCGCCCAGGTCGTCGATGATGCCGGCGTTGGTCGTGCCGGCCGAGGCGACCACCGCGAACAGCCGCTCCGGTGCCGTGATCGTCGCGCGCAGGGCGGCGCCGGTGAGGTGCCCGCCGTCGTCGACGGGCACGTCGACCACCTCGACGTCGAGCACGCGGGCCGCCGCTGACACCGATGGTGGGCGCCGGCCGAGCAAGCCACCTGCCAGCCACCCTCGGGCCGCGACCCCGGCGCTGCAGGGCGCGGTGCCGCGCCGCCGCGAGCGCGGAGAGGTTCCCGATGGTGCCCCCGGAGACGAAGCAGCCGCCGGCCTCCACCCCCAGCCGAGGAGACCGGCGAGCCAGCCGAGGGCCTGGTTCTCGGCCCAGATGGCGCCGGCGCCCGCCTCCCACAGCCCACCGAAGATGTTCGCGCTGGAGGTGACCAGGTCGAAGGCGATGGCGGCGCGGGTGGGGGCGGCGGGGATGTAGGCGAGGTTCAGCGGGTCGTCCTGGGCCCGGGTGGCCGGCTCCAGGACCTCGGTGAAGACCCGCAGGGCGGCCTCGGCCCCCATGCCCTGGGGCGTGATGGTCCGCCCGGCCGCTCGGGTGAGGTCGTCGGCGCCCCGCGCGGTGCTCTTGGGATCCGAGGACCGCACCACCCGGCCGGTCGCCCAGCTGATCGCGCGCAGGACGGCGTCGCTCTCGTCGCCCCAGACGTGGTCGGCGGGTGAGGGCTGGCGGGGGCGGGCGGGACGGGCATGGGCGCTGGACCTCCTCACGTGGGCCTGACCCCGACCCTACTGAGCCGGGCGTCCCGGTGCGGCTCGCGGGGGAGTGGCACCGGCTTCCGGGCCCGTGCGGACACCGGACTTGAAGCAGGAGGGCAATAACGTCACACTGGTGTTGTGGAATTCGCCGCTCCCTCGTCCGTGTCGTCCGTGGAGGACGCACCGACCCGGGAGCGCGTGGCTCGGTCGATCCTCGAGAACGGCCTCTCCACGGCGGCCGATCTCGCGACCCGGCTGGAGCTGACGCCGGCCGCGGTCCGCCGGCATCTGGACCACCTTCTCGACAACGGACTGGTCGAGGCGCACGAGCAGCGGGTCGTCGGGCACCGGGGCCGGGGCCGGCCGGCGCGCGTCTTCGGGCTGACCGAGGCGGGTCGCGACCAGTTCGACCAGCAGTACGACGACCTGGCCGCCCAGGCGCTCCGCTTCCTGGCCGAGACCGCCGGGCACGACGCCGTCGTGGAGTTCGCCCGCCGGCGGGTGGGCTTCATCGAGCGCGACTACGCCCGCGTGGCGGCCGAGAACCCGAGCCTGAGCCCCGCCGAGGCCCTGGCCAAGGTCTTCACCGCCGAGGGTACGCCGCCAACGTGCGCGACCTGCCCGTCATCGGCGACCAGCTCTGCCAGCAGCACTGCCCGGTGTCCCACGTCGCCCACGAGTTCCCCGAGCTGTGCGAGGCCGAGACCGAGGCCATCGCCCGAGTGCTCGGCACGCACGTCCAGCGGCTGGCGACGATCGCGCACGGCGACGGAGTCTGCACGACGTGCATCCCCAACGGCGCCCCCGGCGGGCCGCGAGCAACACCCCGGCAGCACCCCCGGCCACACCCCAGGCAGCACCCTCAGCGGCACCCTCGACAGCCCGGGCAGCACCCCGGGCAACGCTGAACCCACGGGCGCCCAGCCCGACCACCCCAGGACCGCCAGGAGGCGCGTCATGACCGACATCAAGCCGTCGATCGAGGACCTCAGCCCCGAGCTCAAGGAGCTGGGGCGCTACGAGTTCGGCTGGCACGACAGCGACACCGCCGGCGCCGGCGCCCAGCGGGGCCTCAACGAGGCCGTCGTACGCGACATCTCGGGCAAGAAGTCCGAGCCCGACTGGATGCTCGACCTGCGCCTGAAGGGCCTGCGGCTGTTCGACAAGAAGCCGAGGCCGACGTGGGGCGCCGCGCTCGGCGCCATCGACTTCGACAACATCAAGTACTTCGTCCGGTCCACCGAGAAGCAGGCGCAGTCCTGGGAGGACCTTCCCGAGGACATCAAGAACACCTACGACCGGCTGGGCATCCCGGAGGCGGAGAAGCAGCGCCTCGTGGCCGGCGTCGCCGCGCAGTACGAGTCCGAAGTGGTGTACCACCAGATCCGCGAGGACCTCGAGGAGCAGGGCGTCGTCTTCCTCGACACCGACCCTGCGCTGAAGGAGCACGAGGAGCTCTTCAAGGAGTACTTCGGCACGATCATCCCGGTCGGCGACAACAAGTTCGCCTCGCTCAACACCGCGGTCTGGTCGGGCGGGTCGTTCATCTACGTGCCGCCGGGCGTGCACGTGGACATCCCGCTGCAGGCCTACTTCCGGATCAACACCGAGAACATGGGCCAGTTCGAGCGGACCCTGATCATCGTCGACGAGGGCGCCTACGTGCACTACGTCGAGGGGTGCACGGCGCCGATCTACTCCAGCGACTCGCTGCACTCGGCGGTGGTCGAGATCATCGTGAAGAAGGGCGGCCGCTGCCGCTACACCACGATCCAGAACTGGTCGAACAACGTCTACAACCTCGTCACCAAGCGCGCGGTCTGCGAGGCGGGCGCCACCATGGAGTGGGTCGACGGCAACATCGGGTCCAAGGTGACCATGAAGTACCCCGCCGTCTACCTCATGGGCGAGCACGCCAAGGGCGAGACGCTGTCGATCGCGTTCGCGGGCGAGGGGCAGCACCAGGACGCCGGCGCCAAGATGGTGCATGCCGCGCCGCACACCTCGAGCTCGATCCTGAGCAAGTCGGTGGCGCGCGGCGGCGGCCGCACGTCCTACCGCGGCCTGGTGCAGGTCAACGAGGGCGCCTACGGCTCGAAGTCCAACGTCCTCTGCGACGCGCTGCTGGTCGACCAGATCAGTCGGTCCGACACCTACCCCTACGTCGACATCCGCGAGGACGACGTCTCGATGGGCCACGAGGCGAGCGTGTCCAAGGTCAGCGAGGACCAGTTGTTCTACCTCATGTCGCGCGGCATGGAGCAGGACGAGGCGATGGCGATGATCGTGCGCGGCTTCGTCGAGCCGATCGCCAAGGAGCTGCCCATGGAATACGCCCTCGAGCTGAACCGCCTCATCGAGCGGCAGATGGAAGGAGCCGTCGGCTGATGTCGGCTGTCGCAAGCGCGCTCGAGATGGAGCGCCCCGCCCACGAGCGGGTGGAGTCCCACCTGCACCCCGAGGGGTCGTTCGGGGTCGCCGACCACCCGGTGCCGACCGGCCGGGAGGAGGTCTGGCGGTTCACGCCGCTCAAGCGGATGCGCGGGCTGCAGGCCGACGCGCCGCTGGACGGCTCGGACTTCGAGGTCACCGCCCAGGTGGCCCCGGGCGTCACCGCCGGATCGGTGGGTGTCGACCACGAGGCCCGCGGGTCCTCGGGGCTGGTGCCGACCGACCGGGTGAGCGCGCGCGCCTGGGCGGCGGCGAGCGCCGTCTACCTCGTGGACGTCCCCGCCGAGGCGGAGGTCGCCGAGCCGACCGTCGTGACCCTGCGCGGCCTCTCGGCCGAGCGCGCCGCGGCCGGGCACCTGGTGATCCGCGCCGGCGAGTTCTCCCGGGCGACGGTGGTGGTGCGCTTCCAGGGGTCGGCGACGCTCGCCGAGAACGTCGAGATCGTCGTCGGGGACGGCGCTGCCCTGACGGTCGTCTCCTTGCAGGACTGGGCAGACGACGCGGTCCACCACTCCTCCCAGCACGCCCGCGTCGGCCGCGACGCCACGCTGAAGCACGTCGCGGTCTCCTTCGGCGGCGACCTCGTGCGCCATGACTTCACCGCCGAGTACGCCGGCCCCGGCGGGTCGGTGGAGGCGCTCGGACTGTATTTCGCCGACGCCGGCCAGCACATCGAGCACCGGCTCTTCGTCGACCACACCGCCCCGCGCACGCGCAGCCACGTCGTCTACAAGGGCGCCCTCCAGGGCGAGGGTGCCCACGCGGTCTGGATCGGCAACGTGCTGATCCGCAAGGTCGCTGAGGGCATCGACACCTACGAGGAGAACCGCAACCTCGTGCTGACCGACGGCTGCCAGGCCGACTCGGTGCCGAACCTCGAGATCGAGACGGGTGAGATCGAGGGCGCCGGCCACGCGTCGGCCACGGGTCGCTTCGACGACGAGCAGCTGTTCTATCTCCGCTCGCGCGGTGTCGAGGAGGCCGAGGCTCGCCGGCTGGTGGTGCACGGGTTCTTCCACGACCTGATCCGGCGCATCGACGTCCCCGTCCTCGAGGAGCAGCTGGCCGCGACCGTAGAGGCCGAGCTGGCGGCGACGGTGACCAGCACCCAGGCAGGTGCCTGATGGCCTTCGAACGCGCCTGCTCACTGGCCGAGCTCGGCGACGACAGCGCCGTGGCGGTGACCCTGTCGGACCAGGCCGTCGCCGTCGCCCGGCACGGCGAGGAGGTGTTCGCCGTCGAGGACACCTGCTCCCACGCGGCGGTTGCGCTGAGCGAGGGGGAGGTCCTCGACTGCACGATCGAGTGCTGGCTGCACGGCTCCACCTTCGACCTGCGCACCGGCAAGCCCACGGTGCTGCCGGCGACGGAGCCGGTCGCGACCTTCGCGGTCGAGATCCGCGACGGCGACGTCTATGTCGACATCGCGACCACCCTCAACGACGTGACCCCGAGCCGCTGAGCGGCCCGCCCCAGACCCCGAGAGAAGACGAGAGACACCGATGAGCACGCTCGAGATCAAGGACCTGAGGGTCTCGGTGACGACCGAGGACGGCCCCAAGGAGATCCTCAAGGGGGTCACGCTGACCATCCGCGACGGCGAGACCCACGCGATCATGGGGCCCAACGGCTCCGGCAAGTCCACGCTGGCCTACTCGATCGCCGGGCACCCCAAGTACGATGTCACCGGCGGCAGCGTCACCCTCGACGGGCAGGACGTCCTGGCGATGAGCGTGGACGAGCGGGCGCGGGCCGGCCTCTTCCTGGCCATGCAGTACCCCGTCGAGGTGCCGGGCGTCTCGGTCGCCAACTTCCTGCGCACCGCCAAGACGGCCATCGACGGCGAGGCTCCGAAGCTGCGCACCTGGGTCAAGGACGTGAGCGGAGCCCTCGAGCGCGCCGGTCTCGACCCCGCGTTCAGCCAGCGCAACGTGAACGAGGGCTTCTCCGGCGGGGAGAAGAAGCGCCACGAGATCGCCCAGCTGGAGCTGCTCGACCCGAAGGTCGCGGTGCTCGACGAGACCGACTCGGGGCTGGACATCGACGCCCTGCGCGTGGTGTCGGAGGGCGTGAACCGTTTCCAGGAGAAGGGCGACAAGGGCGTCCTGCTGATCACCCACTACACCCGGATCCTGCGCTACATCACGCCGGACTTCGTCCACGTGTTCGTCAACGGCCGGATCGCCGAGGAGGGCGGCCCGGAGCTCGCCGAGCAGCTCGAGGCCGAGGGCTACGACAAGTACGTCAAGGCCGCGGCGGTCTGACCATGTCCACGGAGGGCACCCTCGAGGGACTGCTGCCGGATCTGGAGGTCATCCGCAAGGACTTCCCGATCCTGTCGCGCACGCTTGCCGCCGGGCAGCCGCTGGTCTATCTCGACAGCGCCAACACCTCCCAGAAGCCGCAGGTGGTCATCGACGCCATGGTCGACCACCTCGAGCGGCACAACGCCAACATCGCCCGGGCGATGCACCAGCTGGGCGCGGAGGCGACGGCGGCGTACGAGTCCGCGCGCGACGCGGTCGCGGCGTTCCTCAACGCTCCCAGCCGGGACGAGGTGATCTTCACCAAGAACGCCACCGAGGCGCTCAACCTGGTCGCGCAGACGCTGGCCTGGGCGGAGGGCGACTGGTCCCAGCGGGTCGGGCGCCTCGGTCCGGGCGACCAGGTCGTCATCACCGAGATGGAGCACCACTCCAACATCGTGCCCTGGCAGCTGCTCACCGAGCGGACCGGCGCCACGCTGCGGTGGTTCGGGCTGACCGACGACGGCCGGCTCGACCTCTCCGACATCGACGAGCTCCTCACCGAGCGCACGCGCGTCGTCTCTCTGACGTGGGTCTCCAACACGCTGGGGACGATCAACCCGGTCGTGGAGATCGCCCGGCGCGCCCACGAGGTGGGCGCACTCGTCGTGCTGGACGCATCCCAGGCTGCCCCGCAGCTGCCCGTCGACGTGCCGGCCTCGGGGGCCGACGTCGTGGTGTTCACGGGGCACAAGGTCGTGGGGCCGACCGGAATCGGCGCGCTGTGGGCGCGCGCCGAGGTGCTGGATGCGCTGCCACCGTTCCTCGGGGGCGGCGAGATGATCGAGACCGTCGCGATGGAGCGGTCGACCTACGCCCAGGCCCCGCACAAGTTCGAGGCCGGCACGCCTCCCATCGTGGAGGCGGTGGGCCTCGAGGCGGCGCTCGGCTACCTCAGCCATCTCGGCATGGCCCAGGTGCAGCGCCACGAGCAGGCGATCACGGCGTACGCCCTCGAGGGGCTGGCGACCGTGCCCGGGCTCACCGTGCTCGGCCCGTTGGAGGCCGAGGCCCGTGGGGGCGCCATCGCCTTCGAACTCGACGGAGTCCACCCCACGATGTCGCGACGGTTCTGGACACCCGCGGCATCGCCGTGCGGGCCGGCCACCACTGCGCGAAGCCGGCGCACGCGCGCTTCGGCGTCCAGTCCTCGACGCGGATGTCGTCCTACCTCTACACCACGCCGGCCGAGATCGACGCCCTCGTCGACGGCCTGCACTACACCCGCTCGTACTTCGGAGTCGCCTGATGAGCGCGGAGCTGGACTCGCTCTACCAGGAGATCATCCTGGACCACTACAAGCACCCACACCACCGCGGCCTCCGCGAGCCGTACGAGGCCGAGGTGCACCACGTGAACCCGACGTGCGGGGACGAGGTGACCCTGCGCGTGCACGTGACCGACGGTGACCAGCCGGTGGTGGCCGACGTGTCGTACGACGCCCTGGGCTGCTCGATCTCCCAGGCCGCCGCCTCGGTGATGACCGACCTCGTGATCGGCAAGACCGTGGCCGAGGCGCAGGAGGTGCAGCAGGAGTTCCTGACCCTGATGCAGGGCAAGGGACAGGTGGAGCCCGACGAGGAGGTGCTGGAGGACGGCATCGCCTTCGCCGGCGTGGCCAAGTTCCCCGCCCGCGTGAAGTGTGCACTGCTGCCGTGGATGGCCTGGAAGGACGCCACCGCGCAGGCGCTGGAGAGCCAAGGAGAGCACTCGTGACCGACGACACCATCTACCCCGGCACGCACCACCACCCGGACCTCCAACCCGAGGCGAGCGGTGCGGGTGGGCAGCACCCGGGCCCGCACTCCGACCTGCCCGAGGTGGACACCGCGGCCGCGACCGGCGGTGGCGGGGCGGCCACGCTCACGGCGGAGGACGTCACCGAGGCCATGAGGGACGTGGTCGACCCCGAGCTCGGCATCAACGTGGTCGACCTGGGGCTCCTCTACGGCGTGCACATCGAGGAGGGCTCCGCCGTCGTCCTGGACATGACCCTGACCTCCGCGGCCTGCCCCCTGACCGACGTGATCACCGACCAGACCAATGCCGCCCTGGAGGGCATGGCAAGCGACGTGGCCATCAACTGGGTCTGGATGCCGCCCTGGGGCCCGGACAAGATCACCGACGACGGCCGCGAGCAGCTGCGGGCCCTCGGCTTCAACGTCTGAGTCGAGGTGCCGCAGATGCGGGTGCCGCCGGCCCGCCTGGGTCGATGGCTGGCAAACGCGGAGCGGTCCCACGGCCCGGTCGAGCTGTCCGTGGCGGACGGAGTGCTGCACGGGCGGGCGGACGACGGCTCGGAGCTGGCGGTCGCCCTGCCCTTCGAGGGCGGTACGCCGGCCCGCCCGAGCTGGGGCCTTCCTGGCTGCCGCCGCGCCACCACCCGACTGGGGCGTCCTGCTCGTGCGCAAGGGCGGCTTCGCGATCGCCCGGCTCTCGGGTGCCGGGTGACCGCCGACAAGGTCGGTCGGCGGCACGTCCAGGGCCGGACCAAGGCCGGCGGCCAGAGCCAGCAGCGGTTCGCGCGCCGTCGGGCCAATCAGGCACGGGCGGCCTACGAGGCGGCAGCCGACCACGCGGCCCGAATCCTGGCGGCCGCCGGGCCGCTTCCCGTCGTGACCGGAGGCGATCGGACCGCGGTCGCAGAGGTGCTCGCGGATCCCCGGCTCCGCCACCTCCGCCAGGTCGGCCCGTGGCTGCCGGTGCCCGAGCCGCGCCGGGCCGAGCTGGAGCAGGCGACGGCCACGGCACAGGCGCTGCCGGTGAGGGTCACCAATGCCTCTCCCGAGGCCGGTCAGCCCGAGCCCTCGTAGCAGCCGGCTCCGTCGCCGTCGCCGCGGGCGAGCCTGCGTAGAGTGGCCACCGTGGCGCCCCTCATCGAGATCCAAGGGCTGGTCAAGAGGTTCGGCAGCGTCGTGGCCCTCGATGGCCTCGACCTGACGGTGCTGCCGGGTGAGGTGCACGGCTTCCTCGGCCCGAACGGCGCCGGCAAGTCCACCACGCTGCGCAGCCTGCTCGAGGCTGCTGCGCACCCAGGGTGGGCGGGCGACCGTGTTCGGGCTCGACCCCTGGCGCGACGCCGTCGAGATCCACCGCCGGGTCGCCTACGTGCCGGGGACGTGAGCCTGTGGCCGAACCTCAGCGGCGGGGAGACCATCGACCTGCTGCTGCGGATGCGCGACGTCCGCCCGGACCCGGCCCGGCGTGCGGACCTCCTGGAGCGGTTCGAGCTCGACCCGACCAAGAAGGGCCGGGCCTACTCGAAGGGAAACCGGCAGAAGGTCGCGCTCGTGGCGGCCTTCGCCGGGCCGGCCGACCTGCTGGTGCTCGACGAGCCGACCTCCGGGCTGGACCCGCTCATGGAGCAGGTGTTCAACGACTGCCTGGCCGAGCACCGGGCCGACGGCGCCACGGTCCTGCTGTCCAGCCACATCCTCAGCGAGGTGGAGGCGCTCGCCGACCGGGTCACGATCATCCGCGAGGGCCGAGCAGTCGAGAGCGGGTCGCTTGCCGAGCTGCGCCATCTGCGCCGGAGCCGGGTCCACGCCGAGATCACCGGCGGCCTGCCCGACCTGGCCGGGCTGCCCGGCCTCCACGACCTCGCGCTCACCGACCACACCGTGACCTGCACCGTCGACCCGGACGGCCTGCCCGGCCTGCTGACCGCCCTGGGTGCCGCCGGTGTGCGCAGTCTCTCCAGCGCACCCCCACGCTCGAGGAGCTGTTCCTCGACCTGTACCGGAGCTCGCCGTGAGCTCGCCGGGCCTCCTCGCCGGCACGGTGCGCCTGGTGCGGTTCGAGCTGCGCCGGGACCGGCTGCTGGCCTCGGTCTGGGGCGCCCTGCTCGGGCTGTTCTGCTACGCCTCGGCAGCGGCGACCGACACGCTGTACCCGACGCTGCAGGACCGGGTGCAGGCCGCCGAGCTGATCAACTCCAGCCCGGCGGTGGTGGCGCTGTACGGCCCGATCCTCGACGTCACCAGCCTGGGTGAGGTCGCGATGACCAAGGCGACCGTCCTGTACGCGATGTTCGTGATGGCGCTGGCGCTGGTGCTGGTGCGCCGACACACGAGGGTCGAGGAGGAGACGGGGCGGGCCGAGCTGCTCACCGCCACCCGGGTCGGCCGCGAGGCCCCGCTCGCCTCCGCCGTGCTGGAAGCCGGCCTCGTCGTCACCACGGTGGCGTTCCTGGCGGCCGCCGGGGACATCGCGGGCGGACTGCCGGTCCAGGGGTCGGTGCTGTTCGCGGCGTCGTGGTGGGGGAGCGGGCTGGTCGGGATCGGGCTGGCCGCGGTGGCCTGCCAGCTGACCGCGAGCGCGCGGACGGCGGCGTTCATCGGCGCGGCGGCCATCGGTGCCCTCTACCTGCTGCGCGCCGCCGGGGACACGTCGGCGGGCTGGCTGAGCTGGATCTCCCCGCTCGGCTGGAACACCCAGCTGCGGGCATGGAGCGACCCGCGCTGGGGGGTGCTGCTGCTCTATCCCGCCATCACGGGGTTGCTGGTCGGCGGCGCCGTGCTGCTGCGCAACTGGCGCGACCTGGGGGCGGGGCTGTTCGCCGACCGGCCCGGCCCCGCCGAGGGCAGCCCTCGCCTCCGCGACGTCCTCGCGCTCACCCTCAAGCTGCACACCGCGTCGCTGGCCGCCTGGACCGCTGTCGCGTTGGTGCTGGGGCTGGTCTTCGGCTCGATCGTGACCAATCTGGGGAGTCTCTTCGACTCGCCCCAGGCCCAGGAGATGCTGCGCCGGATCGGCGGCGAAGGAGCCGTCGCCGACGCCATGCTGGCCGCGATCCTCTCGGTCGTGGCGATGGTGCTGACGGCGTTCGGCATCGGCGTCGCGGCCCACGGCGGCACCGATGAGCGCGACGGGCGCACGGAGGAGGTCCTGGCCACCGCGACCCCGAGGTCGCTGACGATCGCCGCCGTGCTGGCGGTCTCCTTGCTGGGAGCCACCTGGCTGCTGCTCGTGAGCGGCGTCGCGACCGCCGTGGGGTACGGCGTCCAGGCGGGCGGGCTGACGCACTCCCTGGGTCGGGTGGTCGGCGCCGCGCTCGCCCCCGCTCCCGCCGTCTGGGTGGTGGTCGCGCTCGCGGTGCTCGGCCTGTCGCTCGGCAGCCGATGGGCCATGCTCGGGTGGGTCTTCCTGGCGGGCTTCGTGACAGTCGGCCTGGTGGGCGAGCTGCTCAACCTGCCCACGTGGGTGATCGAGCTGTCGCCGTACCAACACGTCGCGAAGGTGCCCGTGGAGCCCGTCGACTGGGGCGCCGAGGCGGCTCTCACGGCTGCGGCACTCGCCCTGATGGCGATCGCGTGGTGGCGCTTCGCCCGGCGCGACATCGGCTAACGACCTCACATCCGGGTCTCTCGCGACCGCGCCAGGCAGATCATGGCCCAGGGCGGGGGAGCCCTGGTGGACGCCTACTTCGCCACCTCCGTGCTCACGCTCGCGGTCACGGCCGCCGGCTTCGCCATCGCCTCCGCGCTGCGGCCGCGCGCCGAGGAGGACGACGGGCGCGTGGAGGAGCTGCTCGGAACGGCCCTCCCGCGTTCGCGCTGGCTGTTCGGACACGTGGTGCTCACCCTGGTGGGGACCGTGGCGGTGGTCGACGCCTCCGGCGTCGGGCTGGCGCTCGGCTACCTCATCGTCGGCGGCGACGCCACGTCGCCGTGGGTGCTGGTGCGGGCCACCTTCGGGTACGTCGCACCCGTGCTGGTGTTGGCGGCGGTGGCGCGGGCGCTGCACGGCTGGCTGCCGTGGCTGGCGTGGCTTTCCTGGCTCGGCCTTGCCTTCGCCGCCGTGGTCGTGCTCTTCGGTGAGGTGCTGGACCTGCCGCAGTGGCTGCAGGACATCTCCCCGTTCGAGCACGTGGCCCTCGTGCCGGCGGCATCGTTCGAGTGGGCCCCGGTGCTGATTCTGGCCGGGCTCGTGGGAGTCCTGTCGGCGGTCGGGCAGCTCGGCTTCCGCCGGCGCGACATCGTGCTGACCTGACCTGCCGGCTCCCGGGCGCCCGCTCTGCGAGGATGCCGGCATGTGGAGCCCCGACCCGGCGTGGCGTGCGCTGCCCGGCGGTGCGGGGGCCTCGACGTACGGCGTGTGGCTGGCCGAGGAGCGCGGGCGCGAGCTGATCGTCAAGCGACTGGCGCCTCCGGCGCCCGGCGACCCGGCCGAGTGTGCCGATCCGCGCAGCGTGGCCTACTGGCGCCGCGGGGCGGACGTGGCGGCCGATGGTCTGGTCGCCGACACCGTCGGGCTTCGCGCCGCCCGCGCCGTGCGGGTGGAGGAGGACGCCGAAGGCGTCACCGTGGTCGTCGAGCGGGTGCCACCGGTGGCCAACCCCGGGCCGTTCGTCGCGCGGTCGCTCGGGATCTTCGCCGGCGTGGAGCTGCCCGACCGGCCCTGGCTGGCTCGGGGCCAGCTGCGGGACCGGTTGGCCCGGGTGGCCCGGCGCGGGGGCTGGCCGACGCTGGGCCGCACCCCTGTGGCCGACGTGGCCGATCACCTGTGGAGCCGCCGGGAGGGGTACCTCGCCCGGCTGGACGAGCTGCCGCAGGTCGCCCAGCACGGCGATCCGGTGCCGACCAACCTGCTCGGCCGGGAGGGCGACGCCGTGGTCGCCATCGACTGGGGGACCCTGGGGTGGGGCCCGGCCGGCGCCGACGTCGGCTACTACAGCCTGTCGGCACGCGAGGAGTTCGAGCCGCTGGTGGATGCCTACCTGGGCGGCCTGCCCGCGGCGCTGGCGACGCGTGCACAGGTGGTCCTGGGAGCTCGGGTGTCGGCCGTCTTCACCGCGCTGTCTCGCGCCGAGTGGGCGCTGGCCCGGGTGGCGCACGGCGAGGGCGCGCTGGCGGGAAAGTTCCGCCACCCGAGCGTGGCGCCGTACCTGCGTGCGCTGCAGCGCCAGCTCCCGCAGGTCGAGGCGCTGCTCTGACCCGAGCTCAGCCCCTGGCAGTCAGGGCTGGGTGATCAGGGCTGCGTTATCAGGGCTGGGCACTCAGGGCTGAGCGACCTTCCAGACCTGCTCGCAGGCCTGCAGCGAGCCCTGCTGGTAGCCGGTCATGAACCAGTTCACGCGCGACTTGGCCGAGCCGTGCGTCCACTGCTCCGGGCTGACCCGGCCCTGGGTGATCTCCTGGATGCGGTCGTCCCCGACGCTCTTGGCCGCCTCGATCGCCTGCTGGATGTCCTGGTCGGACAGGTTCTCGATGAGGGCCTGGCCACTGGCATCGGTGGTCTGCGTCGCGTCCTTGGTCCACATGCCGGCGAAGCAGTCGGCCTCGAGCTCCAGCCGGACCGAGTCGCTGGCCGGCCCCTGCTGGGTGCGCACCCGGCCCATGATGCCGAGGATGTTCTGGATGTGGTGGCCGTACTCGTGGGCGATGACGTAGGGCTCGACGAAGTCGCCTGCCGGGCCCTGCAGCTGGTTCTGGAGGACGTCTTGGAAGAACGTCGTGTCGAGGTAGATGTTGCGGTCGTTGGGGCAGTAGAACGGCCCGACCTGGGACGTCGCGTTGCCGCATCCGGTGGAGACGGCGCCGGTGAAGGTGACCAGCTGGCTCTCCGGCTGGAACTTGTCGCCCAGGACGTGCGACCAGTAGTCGGTGAGGGAGTTCTCGACCGCGACCAGCGCGCAGTCCTCGTTGGTGTTGGCGTCCTCGCCGGTCTTGCAGGTGGCGTACCGGTCGGAGGTGCCGGATCCATCCGGCTCGTGTCCATCGGGCTGCTGCCGGCGCCCGTGTCGACGCCCGAGCCGAGCCCGCCGCCGAGGTCCACGCCCCCGCACATGGTGAGGACGAGCAGCAGCACGATGAGCAGCAGCCCGCCGCCTCCGCCGGCCTTGACCCCGCCGGGGATGGGCATCCGCATGGGGCCGCCCATGCCGCCACCCATACCGCCGGAACCGCCGGCGTCGGTGACACGGCCGGTGTCGATGCGGGCCTTGGGGTTGAAGCGCATGGTGCGGTCCCTTTCGGCAGGTCAACGGGGATTCCCCGCACGTAGGATAGACACACGATGATCACCGCCCAACACCTGGAAGTGCGTGCCGGGCCGCATCTGCTGATGAGCAACGTGAGCTTCCGAGTCGCCGCCGGGGACCGGGTGGGGCTGGTCGGCCGCAACGGTGCCGGCAAGACGACGCTGACCCGCGTCCTCGCCGGCGAGACGCTGCCGGCGTCGGGGGCGGTCCAGACCACCGGCACGGTCGGCTACCTGCCCCAGGACCCGCGCACCGGCGACCCCGAGCAGCCGGCCAAGGAGCGCATCCTGTCGGCTCGCGGGCTCGATGACGTCGTACGCCGACTGCGCGCGGCGGAGCTGGCCATGGCCAGCGACGACCCGTCGGCCCGGGAGCGCGCCATGCGGCGGTACGCCCGGGCCGAGGCGGAGCTGCACGCGGCAGGGGGCTACGCCGCCGAGGCCGAGGCCGCCCGGATCGCCCACAGCCTCGGGATCCCCGACCGGGTGCTCGGCCAGCCGCTGCGCACGCTGTCGGGCGGCCAGCGCCGCCGGGTCGAGCTGGCCCGGATCCTGTTCTCCGGCGCCGACACGCTGCTGCTGGACGAGCCCACCAACCACCTGGACGCCGACTCGATCGGGTGGCTCCGCGAGTTCCTCGTGGGTCATCGGGGCGGCCTGGTCGTGATCAGCCACGACACCGGCCTGCTCGAGCACACCGTGAACCGGGTCTTCCACCTCGACGCCAACCGCGCCGAGGTCGACCTCTACAACATGGGCTGGGCCGCCTACCTGGCCCAGCGCGAGACCGACGAGCGCCGCCGCAAGCGTGAGCGCACCAACGCCGAGCGCAAGGCGACCTCGCTGCTGGAGCAGGCCAACAGGATGCGGGCCAAGGCGACCAAGGCCCAGGCGGCCCAGACGATGATGCGCCGTGCCGAGCGACTGCTGGCCGACGCCGGTCCCGCACGCCGGGCCGACCGGGTGGCCCGGATCGCGTTCCCCGACCCGGCGCCGTGCGGGAAGACCCCGTTGACGGCCGACCGGCTCTCCAAGACCTACGGCTCCCTGGAGGTGTTCACCGACGTCGACCTGGCGATCGACCGGGGCTCGCGGGTCGTGGTCCTCGGCCTGAACGGTGCCGGCAAGACCACGCTGCTGCGGATCCTCGCCTCGCTCGACCGGCCGGACACGGGGGCGGTCGACCAGGGCCACGGCCTCAAGCTCGGCTACTACGCCCAGGAGCACGAGACCCTCGACCTGTCCCGCACCGTCCTGCAGAACCTGCACGCCAACGCCCCCCACCTCACCGACACCCAGGCCAGGTCGGTGCTCGGCTCCTTCCTGGTCTCCGGAGACGACGCCGACAAGCCGGCCGGCGTGTTGTCCGGTGGCGAGAAGACCAGGCTCGCCCTGGCCATCCTGGTGGTGTCCAGCGCGAACGTGCTGCTGCTGGACGAGCCCACCAACAACCTCGATCCCGCCTCTCGGGAGGAGGTGCTGGCAGCGATCCGCAGCTACCGTGGGGCGATCGTGCTCGTCACCCACGACGAGGGGGCCGTCCACGCGCTGCAGCCGGACCGGGTGCTGATCCTGCCCGACGGCGTCGAGGACCTCTGGAACGACGACTACGCCGACCTGGTGGCCCTCGCCTAGCGTGGTCCCGGCGGGAACAACCCGCCGCCGCGGCGGCGTTCGGTGACCGAGGTGGCAGGGCAGAGCCGGGAGGCCAGGCGGCCGCGAGGACACTTCGAGGCAACGGCAAGGGAACGGAGCGAGGATGTCGGCGATGCACGGGAGCGGGATGGGGCCGGCCTGGCGTCACCTGCGCTCGGACCGCAGCGCCGTGGACACTCGGCTCGACCGCGGCACCCTCCGGCGCGTCCTCACCTTCGCGCGGCCGCATCGTCGGCTGATCTCGGTCTTCATCGTGCTCACCGTGGTGGACGCCGGCCTCGTGGTGGTCAACCCGCTCCTGGTGCAGCGCATCGTCGACCACGGGATCCTGCCCGGCGACGCTCGGCTGGTCACTCTGCTCGCACTGGCGATGGCCGGCATCGCGATCCTCGGAGCGGGGCTGGCCGTGGTGATGGGCTACCTCTCCTCGCGGATCGGGGAGGGACTCATCTACGACCTGCGTACCCAGGTGTTCGGGCACGTGCAGCGCCAGTCACTGGCGTTCTTCACCCGGACACAGACCGGCGCCCTGGTGTCGCGGCTCAACAATGACGTGATCGGCGCTCAGCGGGCCTTCACCTCCACGCTCTCCAACACCGTCTCCAACACGATCTCGGTCGTGGTCGTCGGCATCGCGATGCTGGCCCTGAGCTGGCGGGTCACGCTGCTGTGTCTGCTGTTCTTCCCGATCGCGCTCGGGACCTCGCGCTGGGTCGGCGGCCGGCTGTCGGGGCTCACGCGCCAGCAGATGGACGGGAACGCCGACATGGGCGCGGTGATGACCGAGCGCTTCAACGTCGGCGGTGCGATGCTGCTGAAGCTGTTCGGCCGCCGCGAGGAGGAGGACCAGCTCTTCGCGAGCAAGGCGGCGGTCGTCCGCGACCTCGGGGTGCGCATCTCGCTCGTCACCCGCATCTTCGGCGCCACGATGATGACGGTCCCCGCGCTGGCCACCGCGGTGGTCTACGGGCTCGGAGGACGACTGGCCATCGACGGCACGCTGACGGTCGGCACCGTGCTCGCGCTCGCCACGCTGCTGCTGCGCCTGCTCGGCCCGCTGCAGGGGCTGTCGAACGTGCGCATCGACGTGATGACCGCGCTCGTGAGCTTCGAGCGGGTCTTCGAGGTGCTCGATCTGCCGTCGATGGTGCAGGAGCGCGCCGGCGCGGTGGCCGTCCCCCCGGGTGCCGCCACGCTCGAGTTCGACCACGTCGACTTCGCCTACCCGCGCTCCGACGAGATCTCGCTCGCCTCGCTCGAGGTCGTGGCGCGGCGTGAGTCCCGCGACACCGGGCCGGTGCTGACCGATGTCAGCTTCCGTGCGGAGCCTGGGCAGATGGTCGCGCTGGTGGGCCCGTCCGGGGCCGGCAAGACCACGGTCACCCATCTGGTCGCGCGGCTGTACGACGTGAGCGGCGGCGCCGTGCGGGTCGGTGGGCTCGATGTCCGCGACGTGACGCTGCAGTCGCTCGAGGACGCTGTCGGCTACGTCACCCAGGACGCCCACATGTTCCACGACAGCGTGCGGGCCAACCTGCTCTACGCCCGGCCCTCCGCCAGCGACGAGGAGATCTGGGCGGCGCTGGAGGCGGCCCAGATCGCCGGCCTGGTGCGCGCCCTTCCCGAGGAGCTCGACACCGTGGTCGGCGACCGCGGCTACCGACTCTCCGGCGGGGAGCGTCAGCGGCTGGCGATCGCGCGGGTGCGGCTGTAGGCGCCCCCGATCGTGGTGCGCGACGAGGCCACCGCCCACCTGGACAGCGAGTCCGAGCTGGCGGTGCAGCAGGCACTCGACGCGGCGCTCGCCAGCCGCACCTCCCTCGTGATCGCGCACCGGCTCTCGACGGTGCGGGAGGCCGACGCGATCCTCGTGCTGGACGAAGGCCGGATCGTGCAGGCCGGCACGCACGAGGAGCTGCTGCGCCAGGGCGGCGTGTACGCCGACCTCCACCGCACGCAGTTCCGCGGCGCGGCGGAGATGTCCGCCTTCGACGCGTGACCGGGACCCGCACGGACGCCCAGTTCCCCGCTGGTTGAGGAGCCCGCGGAGCGGGCGTCTCGAAGCCAGCCCCGTCCCTGGGCCGCGAGCCGGGTCGGGGCGTGTGGCACACTGGCGGTGACGAGTTCTCGAACTCGCGTGCTCTGGGGGCGGTGGAACTCCGCACCGGCGGTGAAAGTCCGCGACCCGGCCGCCGCCAGCGGCCGGTTGACCAGGTGGAACTCCTGGACCGACGGTCAAAGTCCGGATGGGAAGAGCCACGCAGGCGAGGTCCGTGCAGGTCCGGCGACGGGCCTTGCCCGACCGAGCCCGATCCGCCCCGGAGTCCGCGACCGGACACGAGGGGCCACGATGGCAGCCACGGCCGCCGAGCGGCGCGCGATGCGGCGCGCCCTGGCGCTGGCCGCGACTCCGGGCGTCCCGCTCGGTCCCAACCCGCGCGTGGGCTGCGTGCTCCTGGCCGACGACGGGACCGAGATCGCGGAGGGCTTCCACCGCGGCGCCGGCTCGGTGCATGCCGAGGTGGACGCGCTCTCCAGCGCGGGGCCCAGCGCCCGGGGGTCGACCGCCGTCGTGACGCTGGAACCCTGCCACCACACCGGCCGCACCGGCCCGTGCAGCCAGGCCCTGCTGGACGCCGGCGTCCGCCGGGTGGTCTACGCCCAGCCCGACCCCAACCCCGCGGCTGCGGGGGGCGCCGCCGCGCTGGCTGCGGCGGGGGTCGTGGTGGAGGGCGGAGTGCTTGCTGACGAGGCTCGCGCGGTGAACCGGGCGTGGACCTTCGCGATGGACCGCGGCCGCCCCTACGTGACCTGGAAGTTCGCCACGTCGCTGGACGGCCGCAGCGCTGCCAGCGACGGCACCAGCCGCTGGGTCTCCTCGCCCGCGGCCCGCCGGGACACCCACCGGCTGCGCGGCCTGTGCGACACCATGCTGGTCGGCACGGCCACCGTCGCGATCGACGATCCCGAGCTCACCGTGCGCGACGAGGTGGACCAGCCGGTGCCGCAACAGCCGCTGCGGGCGGTCATGGGGCTGCGCGACCTCCGCGAGGATCGTCGGGTCTTCAACGACCGGGCCGAGACCGTGCGTCTGCTCACCCGCGATCCGGCCGAGGCGCTGGCGACCCTGTTCGCCCGCGACCGGCAGCACGTCTTCCTCGAGGGCGGGCCGACGCTCGCGGCGGCCTTCCTCGGCGCCGGTCTGGTCGACGAGGTGGTCGCCTACGTCGCACCGATGCTGCTGGGGGCCGGGTCGAGCGCGGTGGGCGACCACGGTATCACCACCATCGCCGACGCCCACCGGCTCCGGCTGGTCGACACCACCACCGTGGGCACCGGCGTCGAGGCCAACGTGCGGCTCACCCTCGAGCCACTTCGCCAGGAGAGGGGCTGACATGTTCACCGGCATCGTGGAGACCTTGGGCACCGTCGAGGTCGTGCGCGACCTGGGCGACGCGGTGCGCCTCACCATCTCCGACGAGCATGCCCACGTGCTCGCCGACGCCTCGCTCGGAGACTCCATCGCCGTCAACGGCTGCTGCCTCACGGTCGCGCACCTGTCGTTCAACGGCCACGAGCCCGAGGCGTTCGAGGCAGACGTGATGGCAGAGACGCTGGCCAAGACCACCATCGGCCGGCTGGCGGAGGGCGACGAGGTCAACCTGGAGCGCGCCGTACGCGCCGACCAGCGCCTGGGTGGCCACCTGGTCCAGGGCCACGTGGACGGCGTCGGCACGATCGCGTCCCGGGCGCCGTCAGCGCACTGGGACGTGGTGGCGATCGCGATCCCCGAGGAGCTGGCCCGCTACCTGGTGCCGAAGGGCTCGGTCACCGTCGACGGGGTCTCGCTGACGGTGGTCGAGGTCGGGCCCGACCGGTTCACGGTCTCGCTGATCCCCGAGACGCTGGCCCGCACCACGCTCGGCCGTCGGAAGGTAGGCGACCAGGTCAACATCGAGGTCGACGTCCTGGCCAAGTACGTCGAGCGACTGCTGGCGCCCCGGACCGACCGAAACGACTCCCAGGAGGTCAGGTGAACATCCGACTCGACCCGGTGGAGCGCGCCATCGCCGACATGGCGGCAGGGCGCGCGGTGGTCGTCGTCGACGACGAGGATCGCGAGAACGAGGGCGACATCATCTTCGCCGCGGCCAAGGCGACGCCCGAGCTGATGGCGTTCACCATCCGGCACAGCAGCGGGGTCATCTGCGTGCCCATGCCGGGGGAGATGCTGGACCGGCTGGAGATCCCACTCATGACGCCGCACAACAAGGACCGGCTGCGCACGGCGTACACCATCTCGGTCGACGCGCGCGACGGCGTCACGACGGGGATCTCGGCCGCCGACCGGGCCCGCACCGTGCGGGTGCTGGCGGACTCGGCGACCGAGCCGTGGGAGATCACCCGCCCGGGGCACGTCTTCCCGCTGCGCTACCGCGACGGCGGGGTGCTCGTGCGTCGGGGCCACACCGAGGCGGCGGTGGACCTCTGCCGGCTGGCGGGGCTGACCCCCGCCGGCGTCCTCGTCGAGGCGGTCAATGACGACGGCAGCATGAAGCGAGGCCAGGAGCTGCGGCAGTTCGCGGACGAGCACGGCCTGGCGATGATCTCGATCGAGGACCTGGTGCGCTACCGCCGCCGCCACGAGCGGCACGTCGAGCGCGTCGCGCAGACCCGGCTCCCGACCAGGGTCGGAGAGTTCGCGGCGTACGGCTACCGGATCACCATCGACGGCAGCGAGCACCTGGCCCTGGTGTACGGCGACCTCGCGGCGGCGACGTCGGCGGCCGGCCGGTGCTGACCCGGGTGCACTCGGAGTGCCTCACCGGCGACGTGTTCGGCAGCCACCGCTGCGACTGCGGCCCCAGCTGGAGGAGGCCCTCGAGCTGATCGTGGCCGAGGGCTGCGGCGTGGTGGTCTACCTGCGCGGGCACGAGGGCCGGGGATCGGCCTGGTCGCCAAGCTCCAGGCCTACCAGCTGCAGGACGGCGGTCGTGACACCGTCGACGCGAACCTCGACCTGGGCCTGCCGGCGGACGCGCGGCACTACGGCACCGCCACGCAGATCCTGCGCGACCTGGGGTGGGGTCGGTGCGGCTGCTCACCAACAACCCGGAGAAGACGACCTCCTTGCAGGACTTCGGGGTACCGGTGGCGGAGCGGGTCCCGCTCGCCGTCCGGGCCAACGACCACAACCTGGCCTACCTGCGCGCCAAGCGGGACCGGATGGGGCACGACCTCCCCGATCTGCCCGACTCCACCGTGGACGACCCGACTCCCGTGACGGGAGCCCCCTGATGGCCGGCGGAGGCGCCCCGGTCCCGGAGCCCGTCGACGGCCACGACCTGCGCGTGGCGGTCGTCGCCGCCAGCTGGCACGAGACGGTGATGGACGGGCTGCTCGACGGCGCGGCACGTGCGTTGCGTGACTGCCGTGTCGAGACCTCGGTGGTGGTGCGGGTGCCCGGTGCGTTCGAGCTCCCGGTCGTCGCAGCCGCGCTCGCCGCGCGGGGGTACGACGCGGTCATCGCCCTGGGCGTGGTGATCCGGGGCGGCACGCCACACTTCGAGTACGTCTGCAACGCCGCCACCGACGGGCTGACCCGGGTCGCTCTCGACCACGTGACCGCGGTGGGCTTCGGGGTGCTCACGTGCGACACCGAGGAGCAGGCGCTGGATCGGGCCGGCCTCGTCGACTCCCACGAGGACAAGGGCTACGAGGCCACCGTCGCGGCCCTGGCCACGGCCCGGACACTGCACGGCATCCACCGCGGCGACCTGGACTGACACCACACGCGGACACCCCCGCGGGGCCGCGCCGGTTGCGCCTAGGCTTGGCGCCCGTGAAGACGTTCGAGGAGCTGTGGGCCGAGCTCGCCGACAAGGCCGTCTCCCGCCCGCCGGGCTCGGGGACGGTGCGCCAGCTGGAGGCCGGCGTCCACGCCATCGGCAAGAAGCTGGTGGAGGAGGCGGCCGAGTCCTGGATGGCCGCCGAGCACGAGACCCCCGAGCGCGCGGCCGAGGAGATCAGTCAGCTGCTCTACCACGCCCAGGTGCTGATGCTCGCCACGGGCCTCACGCTCGACGACGTGTATGCCCACCTCTGAGCCTTGGTGAGGAACCGATGAGCCTGCCCACCTCAGCCCGGCTGCTGCGGGTCGCCGTCCCGAACAAGGGCTCGCTGGCGGTCGCGGCCGCTGAGATCCTGCGCGAGTCCGGCTATCGCCAGCGCAGCGACTCCAAGGAGCTCACGCTCACCGACTCCGAGAACGGCGTCGAGTTCTTCTACCTGCGTCCCCGCGACATCGCCCTGTACGTCGGTGAGGGCACGCTGGACGTCGGCATCACCGGCCGCGACCTGCTGCTGGACTCTCGGGCGCACGCGACGGAGGTGCTGTCGCTGGGCTTTGGCCGGTCCACCTTCCGATTCGCCGGGCCGGCGGGGCGCTACTCCAGCCTGGAACAGCTGGCCGGCCTGCGCGTCGCGACGTCGTATGACGGGCTGGTGCGCGAGGCGCTGGCCGCGCGTGGCGTGGAGGCCACGGTGACCCGACTCGACGGCGCGGTGGAGACATCGATCCAGCTCGGCGTGGCCGATGTGATCGCCGACGTGGTCGAGACCGGCACGACGCTGCGGGCGGCGGGCCTGGACACGTTCGGCGAGGTGCTGCTGGAGTCCGAGGCGGTCCTGATCCGGCGCAGCGAGGCGGCCGAGCCGGACGGCTTGGAGGTGTTCCGACGCCGCATCGAGGGAGTGCTGGTCGCCCGGACCTACGTGATGATGGACTACGACATCCCGAACGACCGGGTCCCGGACGCGGTCGCCCTCACCCCGGGCATCGAGAGCCCCACCGTCTCGCCCCTGGAGAAGGAGGGCTGGGTCGCGGTGCGGGCGATGGTGCCGCGGGTCGGCGCGCAGCGGCTCATGGACGAGCTGTACGAGGTCGGGGCCCGGGCCATCCTCGTGACGGACATCCATGCCTGCCGGCTCTGAGCCGCTCCGAGGCGGCGCGCGCGGGCCTGACCTGCCCCGGGTGTGGCGCCCGCTGGGCGCGCGGCTGGCGGGGCTCATGCTGGGCGTGGTGCTCTTCGTCGTGTGTGCCGTGGCCTGGCTGACGTTCGCCCCCGAGGTCAAGGCGGCGTTCAACACCGGCCAGCGGCTGACGCTGCTGGGGATGGGTGCGCTGATCGCCGCCCTGCTGCACGCCCTCGGGCGCTGTCGTGTCGAGGGTCGCAGCGATCGGCTCATCGTCGTCAACGGCTACCGGCGCCGCGAGTACGCCTGGGCGCAGGTGCTGGCCGTGACGCTGCCGCCGGGGGCGCCTGGGCGACCCTGGACCTGGCGGACGGCACCAGCGTCCCCGCGATGGGCATCCAGGGCTCCGACGGGGAGCGTGCGCGCGCCGCCGTCCGAGAGCTGCGCGCCGTGCTGGACGTGAGGCACTGACGAGCGTGCGCGCCGGGAGCGTCAGCGGGCGCGGATGCCCCACTGCGCGGCGAACCGAGCACCCGGCTCGAGCACGACGAGGTCCGTGCCGGAACGGAAGGCGTCCGGGGGTGCCGTCATCGGCTCGACCGCCAGGGCCTGCCGGACACGCGGAGTGTGCTCGCCGCTGAACACCTGCAACCACCGGCACCGGTCGTCCGCCCAGAGCTCGACGCCGAGGTCTCGCGCCGGGTCGCGGAGCAGCACGCGGACGCGGCCGTCCTCGTAGGTGAGGTCGGTCAGCGCGTCGTCGAACACGGTGTCGCCGACCAGCCTCGGGCGGGCGAAGTCGTACGCCGTCCCGGCCACCTGCTCGCGCCCGACCGGGAGCAGGCGCTCGTCGGTGAGCAACCGACTGGCCGCGGGCAGGGTGAGCTCGAGCTCGTCGACGGGGACGCCGAGGGTGAGGTAGGGGTGGGCCCCCTGCGCGTACGGCGCGGCGGTGGAGCTCTGGTTGACGGCCGACTGGGTGACCACTAGCCCCTCGGGCCCGACCTCGTAGCGCGCGGCGAGGTCCAGCCTCCACGGGTAGCCGGACTGCGCCATCAGCCGGCAGGTGAGCGCGACCGTCGAGCTGGTGCGCCCGCCCACCGACCACGCGGTCCACCGGACCAGCCCGTGCGAGGCGTTGCGCCGCGCTGGCTCGGACAGGGGAGCTGGTGGCGCCTGCCAGCGAACTCGTAGGCGCCGTCCCCGATGCGGTTGGGCCAGGGCATCAGCAGCTGCCCACGCGCGGAGACCGGCAGCTCGTCCTCGGCGAAGCCGTCGACGAGCTCGCGGCCCTCGAAGGTCAGCTCGCGCAGCGTCGCCCCGCTCTCGGTGAGGACGGCGCGGTACCCGCCCGTCTCGATGACGTGCTGAGCTCCGCTCGGTGGCTGCATGGGCCCACCCTGTCAGGGCGTGGCTGGGTCAGGGCCGCGGGGCTCCTGGAGCTCGCCCCGACCGTCCACGAGCAGGTCGGCGCGATCCCGGGTGCGCTGGGCGGCGTACAAAGCGTCCTCCGCGCGCATCCACCGCTCCCACTCGGCGCGCATCGACTCACCGTCGCGGGCGATCCCGCGCTCGAGCCGCAGGGCGCGGTCGGCCTCGACCCAGACCACTGTGGTGACGAGATCGGCGTACGCCGCGGCGGCGCTGGCCACGCCCTCGAGCACCAGCAGCTCGACGGGGGCGACGACATGCTCCTCGGCCCACGTCGACGCCAGCCAGTCCCACCGGCGGTACCGTCCGGGTCGGCCCTGGGCCAGCGGCCGCAGGACGTTGGTCGTGAGACGCTCGGTGACGCTGCCCAGGCCGGCCCAGCCCTCGTAGAGATCGTCCATGTGCAGCTCCGCCACGGTGCCCACCCGGCGGCTTGCCGCCTTGACCACGGCGTCTCCGAGCGTGGTCTTGCCCGAGCCGGCCGGGCCGTCGATGCAGACCAGGCGGCCGGCGCCCAGCGTGGGTGGTCGGGCCAGGCTGTGCCCGAGGACGGCGTCGACCGTACGGGCGAGCGCTACCTCGGACCCGCTCACTCGATCCCTCGGCGGCGCAGGATCTCCTCGATCTCGGCCAGGTCGTCGTCCAGGGGTGCCGACGTCGGACGCGCGGCCGGCAGCGACGACCGGGTGGACGACTGGGTGGACGATGGGGTGGACCCCGCGCGGTCCTGCGCCTGGCTGCCCCGCTTCCTGGGCTTCTCGGCCCCGGAGCTCCCCCGAGCCGCCCGCCGGCGACCCAGAGCACGACGGCCACCACGGCCAGCACCAGGCCGACCCACACCAAAGGCCGGAAGACGAAGCCGGTCGCCCACACCGCCGCCGCGTCCAGCATGCGCATCGCCAGGGTCAGCGTCCCGGTGAAGAGGGCCGCGAAGGACAGCAGCATCAGCGCCAGCCCCGCAGCACCGAGGACCAGCGCCGCCGCTGGTAGGAGACCGCGGTCCAGACCCCGGCGAAGGTCGCGAGCGAGACCGCCAGGGCCCCATGATCGGGGTGTACAGGTGCACGCGTCCAGGGTGTCACACCGGCACAGCCGCCCCACGGGACCGGCGTGTGGCACGATCCGGCGGGTGAGCGCGAGACCCGACGAGTCGGGCGAGCAGGCAGAGGACCGGGGCGAGGTGGCCCCGGAGGTGGCCGCCGCCCTGGCGGCGTACGCCGCCGACGCCACGGCCTACCTCGAGCTGCTGCGGGCGGTCCTCGGCTCCCGGCTGCTGCTCCCCATGGTCCCGATCGAGGAGGGCGCCGCGATGGGGGCGGCGCTGCTCACGAGCAGCACCGGGCGCCGGGGCTGCTCGCCTTCACCGGCATCGAGCCGCTGCGCAGGTGGGACGCGGACGCGCGACCACTGCCGGTCCGCGCCCGGGAGGCCGCCGAGGCGGCACTTGCCGAGCGCGCCGAGGCGGTCGTGCTCGACGTGGCCGGGCCCACTCGGGTGGTCATCGACGGGGAGGATCTGGCCGCGATCGCCCGGGGCAGGACCCTCGGGTTCGTGGGCGACCGGCCGGCCTGGGTGCCGGCCTGAGCCGGGCGGGTGCCGACCGTCAGGGTCGCGCGGCGGGATCGGGCGGCGGGATCGGGCGGCCGGATTCGGCGGCCGCCGGAATGTTCCGGTACCATCCTGCGTTGACCGATCCGTTCGGGGTCCGGGTGCGCCTGGGCCGCGAGCAGATCCGCCAAGCGGGGGTCCTCAGGGATCTCCCACCCGCATCGACCGCCGCAGGTCGTCGGGTTCCGGTCCCGGCCCAGGGGCGGCGTACGCCGAGCCCAGGGGCCGTGAGCCTCCTCCGTGGAGGCTGGTGACGGGCTTCCGCTTGGTGTCAGCGGGAGCCCTTCTGGCCATTCGGGAGGGTTCTTCCGACAGGGAACCAGCCAGGAGGACACATCAGCACCGAGCTGCGCATCAACGATCGGATCCGAGTGCCCGAGGTCCGGCTCGTCGGCCCCAACGGCGAGACGGTCGGGATCGTCCCGACGTACGAGGCTCTGAAGCTTGCCCAGGAGGCCGATCTCGACCTGGTCGAGGTCGCCCCGACCGCGCGCCCGCCGGTCTGCAAGCTCATGGACTACGGGAAGTTCAAGTACGAGAGCGCCCAGAAGGCCCGTGAGGCCCGCCGGAACCAGACCAACGTGATCATCAAGGAGATGAAGCTCCGGCCCAAGATCGACCAGCACGACTACGAGACCAAGAAGGGTCACGTCGTGCGGTTCCTGAAGGCCGGCGACAAGGTGAAGATCACCATCATGTTCCGCGGCCGCGAGCAGCACCGCCCCGAGCTGGGGTTCCGGCTGCTGCAGCGGCTGGCCGAGGACGTCACCGAGCTGGGCTTCGTCGAGTCCGCGCCCAAGCAGGACGGCCGGAACATGATCATGGTGCTCGGGCCGCACAAGAAGAAGTCCGAGGCCAAGGTCGAGATGGAGGCCGCCAAGGCCGAGCGCGCCGCCGAGCGCGCCGCCGCAGAGGCCGAGGAGCGCGCCGAGCGCTCCACCCACAAGCCCGCGGCCCAGAAGAAGGAGCGGCGCAGGTCGGAGAACCTCGACGCCGACATTGATCTGTAGAGAACCGTCTGACACCAGACTCGAGCAGCAACAGAAAGCGACATCACCATGCCGAAGATGAAGAGCCACTCGGGCGCCAAGAAGCGCTTCCGCGTGACCGGGTCGGGCAAGATCCGGCGCCAGAAGACCGGCCTGCGCCACAACCTGGAGAAGAAGCCCTCCAAGGTGACGCGTCGGATGTCGGGCACCACCGAGGTGGCCAAGAACGACGTCCCGCGCGCCAAGAAGCTGCTCGGCCTCTGAGCCGCCGTCCGCACCCGAACTTGTAGCTGTACCTGTCACAAGGAGAAGAACCATGGCACGCGTCAAGCGGGCAGTGAACGCCCAGAAGAAGCGCCGGACCACCCTCGAGCGCGCCAGCGGCTACCGTGGCCAGCGCTCCCGCCTGTACCGCAAGGCCAAGGAGCAGGTCACCCACTCGCTGGTCTACGCCTACAACGACCGGCGCAAGAACAAGGGCAACTTCCGTCGCCTGTGGATCCAGCGGATCAACGCCGCCGCCCGCGCCAACGGGATGACCTACAACCGGTTCATCCAGGGCCTGTCGCTCGCCGGCGTCGAGGTGGACCGCAAGATTCTTGCCGACCTGGCCGTCAACGACGCCCCCGCCTTCGCTGCGCTCGTCGAGACCGCCCGCGCCGCGCTCCCCGAGGACGTCAACGCCCCCGCGGCGTCCTGACGGCCAGTGGCCGTGGAGCGGCCGGAGCCGCCTCCAGTGGCCGAGGAGCGGCCGGAGCCGTCTGCCCTGGTTGAGGAGCAGCCGAAGGCCGCGTCTCGAAACCAGCCTGACGACTCCCACCTGCTGACCGCCCGGAGCGGTCGGATCAAGGCCGCCCGTCGGCTCGCCGACCGGCGTTCCCGGCGCGAGCTGGGCCGCTTCCTGGTCGAGGGGCCGCAGGTGCTCGCCGAGGCATACGCCGTGCCCGGTGCCGTCGAGGAGGTCTACTCCACCCCGGCTGCGGCCGAGCGATACGCCGGCCTCAGGGCCGCCTCTCCGGTCCAGTGGCAGCTCGCTGACGAGCGTGCGGTCGCGTCGCTGGCGGACACCGTGACGCCGACGGGCGTCGTGGCAGTGTGCCGGTCGGGATTCGTGACCGACCTGGCCGGGCAGATCGCGCCCGACGCCGACCTCATCGTCCTGTGCGCCGACGTCCGCGACCCCGGCAACGCCGGCACCATCATCCGCACCGCGGACGCAGCGGGCGCCGACCTGGTGCAGCTGGCCGGTCAGAGTGTCGATGTCGGGAACCCGAAGGCGGTACGCGCGACCGCCGGCAGCCTGTTCCACCTCCCGGTGACCGAGCCCGAGGCCACGGTTGCCGACACCATCGCGGGCTGGCGGGCCGACGGCTGGGCCGTGCTCGCCGCCGACGGCGGGGGAGAGGTCGACCTCTTCGAGGCCGACGACCTGCTCCGTGGCAGGACGGTCTGGCTCTTGGGCAACGAGGCCTGGGGCCTGCCTGCGGAGACCGCGGCGCTGGCCGACCACCGGGTGCGCATCCCGATCCTGGGTCGCGCGGAGAGCCTCAACCTGGCGGCGGCGGCGGCGGTCTGTCTGTACGCCACCGCACGCGCTCAGCGCTCCTGATCCCGCTCCCGCGGCCACACGCCGCCCGCCCACAGGGCCCACAGCACCAGCACCGGCTGGAAGAACAGTCGGATCAACCGGGCCCGGTCGGTGTCCAGCCCGAAGGCGTCGTTGCCCTCGACGTACTGCGCGACGTTGCCGGGGAAGATTGCGACGAAGAACGCCGCCAGCAGCGCGCCGACCGTCCGCCGGTGCCGCGGGAGCGCGACGAACGCCGCCCCCAGCCCGACCTCGACGATCCCCGAAGCGATCACCGTGAAGTCCTTGTCGAGGGGGAACCAGTCGGGCACCTGCGCCTGGAACTCCGCCCGATGGGTGGTGAGGTGCAGCACACCGGCACCGACCATGACGGTGCCGAGAGCGATCCGTCCGGCGTGGCGCAGCAGGGTCATCCGGCCGAGACTAGCCCGCGGCCGGCCGGGTCACGACGAGCACGGTGGAGAGCGTCGGGTCCGCCGCGTAGGCGATGCGCACCCCACTGCGGTGCGCCGCAGCGAGCGCGTCCAGGACCGCCTCGGTGACCCGCTCGCCGGGCGCCAGCACCGGGACGCCGGGCGGGTACGGCGCCACGAGCTCGGCACTGACCCGGCCCAGCGCGGCCGCGAGCGGGACGGGCTCACGCGCCGCGAAGAACGCCTCGCGAGGTGGCAGCACGAGCTCGGGCTCCAGGGTCCATGCCGCGGCACCGACCACTGGGCGGGGATCGCCGCGATGCCGCTCTACGAGCTCGGCGAGCAGGTCGCCGAGGCGAGTCAGCGAGGCGGCGGTATCGGCGAGCGAGACGATCGGGACCAGCGTGTCTCGGTCGGCCATCTCCAGCGGCGAGCCGGCCGCGATCAGGTCGGTCTCCAGGGCGTTGCCGTCGACGCCGGTGCCCGAAAGCACCAGGGTCAGCTTGAGCGGGTCCACCCCGGGTCCGTCGAGCACCACCAGGCCCTCGATGGTCGCCAGCCGCTCCCTGAGCCGGCCCACACCGGTGAGGATCGGGCCGAGCAGCTCGGCCCCCTCGCGGGCCAGCAGGGCCCGGCTGGCGTCGATGCTGGCCAGGATGGTGCCGCTGGGGCTGGTCGTGTGCGCCACGTCGAACGCCGCATCCAACCGGGCCGCGTCGATCCGCGTGGTCCGGGCCAGCACCAGGGCGCCCTGCGACCACGCGGGCAGCGTCTTGTGCGCGCTCGTGACGAGCGCGTCCGCGCCGGCGGCCAGCGCGTGGGGCGGCAGATGGGGGTGGAAGCCGAAGTACGCCGCCCACGCCGCGTCCACCACGAGTGGGGCGCCGTGGCGGTGGGCCACCTCGGCCAGGGCGGCGACGTCGCCGGGGGTCCCCACGTACGACGGGTCGCCGACCAGGACGGCGGCGGCATCGGGTGCCCGGGCGAAGGCCTCCTCAAGCGCCGCGGGCGCGACCCCCAGTGGCACCCCGCGGCCGGGGTCGACCTCAGGCCGCACCCAGACCGGCTCGAGGCCGGCCAGCACCAGGCCCACCAGCAGCGAGCGGTGCAGCGTCCGCCCGACGATCACCCGGCGCCCGGGCACCGCCACGGCGAGGGCCAGGGCCAGGTTGCCCTGGGTGGAGCCGCCGACCGAGAACCGGCAGGTGTCGGCCCCCCACAGCTCGGCGGCCCTGGCTTCCGCGTCGGCCAGCAGGTGGGCGGCATCCTTGACGCTGCCGAGCCCGCCGTACAGCGGGACGTCGTTGGCGACGACGTCGCCGAGCAGGTTGAGGTCGTACTTGTGCCCGGGGATGGTGAACGGCGTCAACGTCCGCTCGTGGAAGTGCAGCCAGGCGTCCAGAAGCGGCGCGTCGGCGCGCAGTCCCCGGGGGTCGGTCGGCACCTGCGTAGCGTGCCGCGCCCGGCCCGGCCCGGCAACTCACTACAGTGCAGTGCGTGGCGGAGCCTCAGCCGGACAACCTGCAGTTCTTCGCCAACGCCTACCCGGACGGCGCCGTCGGCGCCGACGTCACCGGCACCGTGACCGTCGTCAACGAGATGGCCGCGCGGCTGCTGGGGGTGTCTGTCGCCGACGCCCTGGGGTCGCCGTTGGCCGAGGTGCTGCGGCTCCAGGACGTCGAGGGCCGGAGCTGGCTCGACGCCAACCGCCCCTTCGACGCGCTGGCGATCTCCACGGGCGTCCCCGAGCAGGCCTGGCTGCTCCCGGACGGCCGAGAGGTGCTCACCACCGCTCGACTGGTCCGCCGGGAGCCGCTGGGGCCGCTCCTCGGGGTCGGGATCGGGCTGCGCAGTGGTCGTGGCCGGGCGCGTCTGGACCGGGAGCGGTCCGACCTGGTGGCGACCGTGGCTCACGAGCTGCGCTCGCCGCTGACCGGCGTCAAGGGCTTCGTGCAGGCCCTGCTGAACCGCTGGGAGAAGCTCAACGACGAGCAGAAGAAGCTCATGCTCACCACGGTCAACGCGGACGCCGACCGACTCAGCCGGCTGATCGCGGAGCTGCTGGATGTCGCCCGCATCGACACCGGCCGGCTCTCGCTCTACCCGCGCGGCGTCGATGCCACGGTCCTCATCAGCCGGGTGGTGGAGTCGGTGCAGGCGGGCACCGCCCGCTCCGTGCGCTACAGCCCGCCCCTCAACCTGCCCGAGGTCAACGCCGACCCGGACAAGTTCACCCAGGTGGTCACGAACCTGGTCGAGAACGCCGTGAGGCACGGCGACGGCGCGGTCACGGTGACGACCGAGCCGCTGCCGGCGGAGGCGGACTTCCCCGGTGTGTTGATCACCGTGGACGACGAGGGGGGCGGCATCCCGATGGACATCCGCGGCCGGGTGTTCACCAAGTTCTGGACCGGCGGCGCGCGCGGAGGGTCGGGCCTTGGCATGTACATCGTCAACGGTCTGGCGCGCGCGCACGGAGGCTGGGTCCAGATCAGCGACGCCCCCGCCGGCGGCGCCCGCATCGAGGTCGCGTGGCCCAGCCCGGGGCCCGACGACGCCTGAGGCAACCGATCGGGCCGGTCGTCCCGAAATGAGGGCATGGCAACCCCTGTCACCGTCTCCGACCGCGCGTTTGGCCGGTTGCGGGCCTACAACGCCGTGATGGCGTTGCTGCACGCCGCCCAGGCCGTCGCCGTGGTCGCTCTGGCCACGTCCTTCACCCTCCCGGTCACGGGTGCCTTCCCGGCCGGGCCGCCGGGCACGCCGGCGGAGCGGTCCACCCTGTTCGAGGTCTCGGTGGCCTGGGGAGTGGCGACGTTCCTGCTTCTGTCGGCGCTGTTCCACGTGCTGGTCGCCGGGCCGCTGGCCGGCCGCTACCAGCACCAGCTCTCCCGCGGCCAGAACCACCTACGGTGGGTGGAGTACTCGTTGTCGGCGACGCTGATGATCCTGCTCATCGCGATGCTGACGGGCATCACCGACGCCGCGGCGCTGCTCGCCCTCGCGGGGGTGAACGCGGGCATGATCCTGTTCGGCGCCGTCCAGGAGCGGTACGAGGCACCGGGCGGGTCGCTGTGGCCGTTCTGGCTGGGCTGCGTGCTGGGCGTGGTGCCCTGGCTGGCGATCGGCGTCTACCTGGTCTCGCCCGGGAGCCCGGCCGAGCCACCCGGGTTCGTCTACGGGATCTTCGTGTCGCTGTTCGTCTTCTTCAACAGCTTCGCCGTCACCCAGTGGCTGCAGTACCGGCAGGTGGGGCCGTGGCGGCGGTACCTGACGGGCGAGTCGACCTACGTCCTGCTCAGCCTCCTCGCGAAGTCGGCGCTGGCCTGGCAGGTCTTCGGAGGGACCCTGGCGGGCAGCTGAGCGCCCCGGCGCACATCTGCACAACCTCTTCACGGTTCGCGCACGCTATCTGCCCGGTCGGCTCCCTAGGCTGCTCGTCGTGAGCGTGCCCCGGGTCCTGGTCGTCGAGGACGACCCCGTGATCAACGACTCCGTCGCCCGGCGCCTGCGCGCCGAGGGGTACGACGTACGCCAGGCCTTCGACGGGCCCGAGGCGGTGGCGACGTGCGCCGATGACCCGCCAGAGGTGATCGTGCTGGACCTGATGCTGCCCGGCTACGACGGCTTCGAGGTGTGCCGCCGGGTCCAGGCCGTGCGGCCGGTCCCGGTGCTGATGCTCACCGCTCGAGACGACGAGAACGACATCCTCACCGGGCTCGCGGTCGGGGCCGACGACTACCTCACGAAGCCGTTCGGGATGCGCGAGCTGGTGGCCCGGGTGGCAGCGCTGCTGCGCCGGGTCGAGCGCGCGTCCGAGCTCGCGGCGCAGGCGCCGGTCGTCCACTCGGTGGGCGACCTGGTGGTCGACACCGGAGGGCGCCGCTGCACGGCCGCGGGGGAGCTCGTGCACCTGACGCCGACCGAGTTCGACCTGCTCGCCTGCCTGGCGGCCGCCCCGGGTCAGGTACTGACCCGGGAGCGGCTGCTGGCGGAGGTCTGGGACTGGCCGGGTGCCTCGGGGACGCGCACCGTCGACAGCCACGTCAAGGCGCTGCGCGCCAAGATCGGGGCCGAGCGGGTTCGCACCGTGCACGGGGTCGGCTATGCCCTGGAGCCCGCGCCACCCGGCCCGGTGCCGTCGTGAGCGCACCCACCCCCCGCCCCCCGCTCGAGCCGCTGACCACCATCAAGGCCAAGCTGGGTCTGCTCGTCGCCGCGAGCGTCCTGGTCGCCGCCGTCCTGGGGACGGTCGCGGCAGCAGGCGGGGTCGCGTGGTGGTTGGCGATCCCGGTCGCGGTGGGGCTGGCCCTGGGTGTCACGCAGCTCCTGGCGACCGGCATGACGTCGCCACTGCGACAGATGACGGAGGCCGCCGGCCGGATGGCACGCGGCGACTACGACGTCCGCGTCGACGCGACCTCTACCGACGAGGTGGGCCGGCTGGCCGCCGCCTTCAACACGATGGCCGAGGATCTCGCGGCCGTCGACCGGGAGCGCCGAGACCTGGTGGCCCTGGTGTCCCACGAGCTGCGCACGCCCCTCACGGCGCTGGGGGCGCGCTTGGAGAATCTCGTCGACGGGGTCGAGCCGGCCACGCCGGAGGCGCTCGCCGAGCTGCTGGCGCAGACCCGCCGGCTGGGCGCGTTGGTGCGCGACCTGCTGGACCTGTCGAGGGCCGAGGCGGCGTCCGCGTCGCTCCGGCTCACCGACGTGCCCGTAGGGACCCTGCTGGCGGGGGTCGTCCGGGAGGTCGGGCATCTCGGGCGTGAGGTCCAGGTGAGCGTGCGCGTGACGCCGGAGGCCCTCGCTGTCACCGCCGACCCCGAGCGGCTTCGCCAGCTGGTCACCAACCTGGTCGAGAACGCCGTCCGGCACAGCCCGGCGGGCGGAGAGGTGCAGCTCGTGGCGACGGGGGGCCGCGCGGCCTGGACCCTGGAGGTCCGTGACGAGGGGCCGGGGGTGCCGCCGGAGCATCGCGAGCGGGTCTTCGAGCGGTTCGGCACGCTCGACGACGCGAGCGGCGGCACCGGCCTCGGGCTCGCGATCGCGCGAGCCGTCGCGGAGCGGCACGGCGGCACCCTCGCCTTCGTCGACCCGCTGCCGGGCGGTCGCGGTGCGCGCGCCGTCCTGCGGGTGCCCGCGGTGCCGACGACCGACCCCCCCACGACCGACCACCCCTCCACCGGTCATCCCTCCGCCGGTCAGCCCATCACCGATCAGCCCGCGACCCAACCGGAGGCACCCGTGCCAGCACCGCCCGCTCCCACCCCGGCCCCGGCCCTCGCGCCGGGAGCGTTCCGGCCCCCGGCCCCCACCCCGGACTCCGGCCTGGACGCCCTCTTCGGCGCCTTCTGGCCCGAGCGCGAGGTGCCGGGGCGTCGGGACCTGCTGCTCGCGGCGCTGGGGGTGGGCATCCTCGCGGCGTGGGTGCTGCCCTTCCGGCCCTCGGGGCTCGGGACGTTCCTCGCCCTGGCGGCGTCGGGAGCCGTCGTCGGCTACGCCTCCTCGGCCAAGCACGACTGGTTCACCCGCGCGTGCGCCCTGCTGAGCGCCGTGCTCACCGCGATGCTGTTGCTGCGTGACGCGGACTGGGTGATCGCGCTGTGCGTGCTGGCCGGCGTCGCCACGATGCTGGTCGGCGCGACCCGAGGGCGCACCGTGCCGGGCTTCGTACTGGCCGGCCTGGCGTGGCCGCTCGCCGGGCTGCGCGGGCTGCCCTGGCTGGGCCGCAGCGCTGGCCAGCTCACGGGTGGCGGCCGGGCGCCCGCGCTGGTCCGCACGGCCGCGCTCTCGCTGCTGGGGCTCCTGGTCTTCGGGCTGCTGTTCGCCTCCGCGGACGCTCTGTTCGAGCGCTGGATGGCCGCCGTGCTGCCCGACTGGTCGATCGACGGCTTCGTCCTGCGCTGCTTCATCGCCGTCGCCGTGGCCGGGGTGGTGCTGGCGGCGGCGTACGTCGCGCTGAACCCACCGCGGACCGAGTCACCCTCGATCACCGACCGACGACGCGTCGAGCACCGCTTCGAGTGGCTGGCGCCGGTGCTGCTGGTGGACGCCGTGTTCGCGGTATTCCTGGTGGCGCAGGCGGCCGCGATCTTCGGGGGGCGGGACTACATCGAGCGCACCACTGGGCTCACCTATGCCCAGTACGTCCACCAGGGCTTCGGTCAGCTGGTCGTCGCCACGCTGCTCACGCTGCTGGTCGTCTGGGCGACGGCGCGCAGGGCGCCCGTCGCCACGGCGTCCGACCGGCTCTGGCTGCGGCTGGCGCTGGGCGCCCTGGGGGGGATGGCCCTCGTGGTGGTCGCCTCGGCTCTGCATCGGGTGCAGCTCTACCAGGACGCCTACGGCTTCACCCGGCTGCGGCTGCTCGTCGACGTGTTCGAGGGATGGCTGGGGCTGGTGCTCGTGCTGGTGCTGGCGGCCGGGGTCAAGCTGTCGGGCGTGTGGCTGCCCCGGGCGGCGCTGCTGACCGGCGCGACGGCCGTCGCGGCACTGGCGCTCGCCAACCCCGACGCCTGGATCGCCCGGCACAACATCGCGCGCTACGAGGCGACCGGGCGCATCGACTGGGGCTACCTCCAGGGGCTCTCGGCGGACGCCGCGCCCGAGGTGATGGCGCTGGACGAGACCGAGCGTGGCTGTGCCCTGGGCTCCGACTTCTCGCGCGGCGACTGGCTCTCCTGGAACTGGGGCCGCAGCCGGGCCCGCGCGCGGTCCTGAGCGACCAGCACATCACCCCGGGCGGCTCGAGCTGTCCGGGCGCCGCCAGCAGCGACTGACCGGTACCTTGCCGCCGGCCTCCGCACCGGCAGGTCAGCCGAGACAACCCGGTGGTCGCGGCCGGCTCCCCGGCCTAGGATGGCCGCCATGGCAAGTGAGCCGATCGGCCGGGACCGGGGCGCAGTGCGCGCTCGGTGGGGTCGGCGATTTCCGAGCCCCGGGCCCGTGGACGGTCCGGGAGCCGGTTCGGCGCTGCCCGCACGGTCGCGCCGCTGACTCCCGACGGCGGGCTCGGGAGACCCCGCCCACGCCGTACCAGCCAGGAGTCCCTGATGTCACCAGCCTCGTCCGCGCCCCTAGAATCTGCGGGTCCCCCTCCGTCGCGCCGAGAGAGAGCCATGTCCGGCCCCAACTCCGACTACGACCCGGTCGAGGTCACCCCGCTGAAGGCACAGCAGGTCGAGGCGATGCGCGACGCGGCACTCGTCGCGATCGAGGCCGCCGGTGACCTCGACGAGCTCAAGCAGGTCCGCCTGGAGCACGCCGGCGACCGGTCACCGCTCGCCCTTGCCAACCGGGAGATCGGAGCCCTGCCGCCGCAGGCGCGCAAGGAGGCCGGTCAGCGGGTGGGCCAGGCCCGCGGGGCGGTGGCCCAGGCGCTGGCATCACGCACCGAGCAGCTCGAGGCCGAGCACGAGGAGCGGATGCTCGTCGACGAGGCAGTCGACGTCACTCTCCCTGTGGATCGCCTTCCGCGCGGCGCGCGGCACCCGATCACCACCGGGTCGGAGCTGATCGAAGACGTCTTCGTGGCCATGGGCTGGGAGGTCGCCGAGGGGCCGGTCGTCGAGGCCGAGTGGCTGAACTTCGATGCCCTGAACCTCGGGCCCGACCACCCGGCGCGGACCATGCAGGACACGTTCTGGGCCGAGCCGGCGGAGAACCACGTCGTGCTGCGCACCCACACCTCTCCGGTGCAGGCGCGCACCATGCTCACCCGCACCCCCCCGATCTACGTGGTCTGCCCCGGACGGGTCTTCCGCACCGACGAGTACGACGCCACGCACAGCCCGATGTTCCACCAAGTGGAGGGCCTCGTGGTCGACGAGGGCATCACCATGGCCCATCTCAAGGGCTCGCTCGACCACTTCGCGACGGCGATGTTCGGCGAGGGGATCGACACCCGCTTCCGGCCGTCGTACTTCCCCTTCACCGAGCCCTCGGCCGAGGTCGACCTGCGCTGCTTCGTGTGCCGCGGCGCCGAGCAGACCGTCGAGTCCTGCCGCACCTGCAAGGGCGAGGGCTGGATCGAGTGGGGTGGCTGTGGCGTGGTCAACCCTCGGGTGCTCACCGCGTGCGGGATCGACACCGATCGCTACACCGGTTTCGCGTTCGGCATGGGCATCGATCGCACCCTGATGTTCCGGCACGGGGTCACCGACCTGCGGGACTTCTTCGAGGGCGACGTGCGCTTCTCCTCGGCGTTCGGGGCGGAGATCTGATGCGCGCGCCACTGTCCTGGATCCGCGAGTACGTCGACCTGCCGGGCGACGTCACCGCTGACGACCTCGCGCATCGGCTGACCGCACTCGGGCTGAAGCTGGAGGCGCTGGAGCGACACGGCTATGACATGGCCGGCCCGCTCGTCGTGGGCCGGGTGCTCGAGTTCGCCGACGAGCCACAGTCCAACGGGAAGACCATCCGGTGGTGCCAGGTCGACGTGGGTGCGGCCAACGGCACCGGTGAGCCGCAGGGCATCGTGTGCGGGGCGCTCAACTTCTCCGTCTGCGACCTGGTCGTGGTGGTCCTCCCGGGCGGCGTGCTGCCCGGTGGCTTCGAGATCTCCGCGCGCAAGACCTACGGGCACGTGTCGGCCGGCATGATCTGCTCCGCGCAGGAGCTGAGGCTCGGTGACGACCACGCCGGGATCATCGTGCTGCCGCCGGACGCGGGTGTGCCGGGCGACGACGCGTTCGAGGTGCTCGGGCTGCGCGACGAGGTGATCGAGTTCGAGATCAACCCCGACCGGGCCTATGCGCTCTCGCTGCGCGGAGTGGCCCGCGAGGCCGCACTGGAGTACGCCATCCACGAGCACGAGGTGGCCTACCGCGACCCGGCGCGCCGCGACGTCCCCCCACCCAACGACGGCGGCTACCGAGTGCTGGTCGACGACCCGACCGGTTGCCCGGTGTTCGTCGCCCGCCTGGTGACCGGGCTCGACCCCGCCGCCCCGACGCCGCTGTGGATGGCCCGGCGGATCCAGCTGGCGGGGATGCGGCCGATCTCGCTGGCCGTCGACGTCACCAACTACGTCATGCTCGAGATGGGTCACCCGATCCACGGCTACGACGCAGACCGGCTCGTCGGGCCGGTGCTGGTGCGGCGGGCGACCGAGGGCGAGCACCTCCGGACGCTCGACGACGTCGACAGGGTGCTGTCGGCCGAGGACCTGGTCGTCTGTGACGACTCCGGGCCGATCGGGCTGGGCGGCGTCATGGGTGGCGCGACCACGGAGATGTCCGAGACCACCACGAGCGTGCTGGTCGAGGTGGCGTCGTGGGACCCGGTCTCGATGTTCCGCACCGGGCGCCGGCACAAGCTCACTTCGGAGGCCGGCAAGCGCAACGAGCGCGGCGTCGACCCGACCATCCCCGAGGCCGCCGCGGACCGAGTCGTCGAGCTGTTGGTGACCCACGGCGGCGGCACCGCCGACCCCGGTGTCACCAAGGTCGGTGAGGCCCCCGCGGCCCGGTCGATCACGATCGACGCCGACCTGCCGGCCCGCATCTCCGGGATGGAGATCGCTGCCGAGACCACCGTCGCCAACCTGCGTGCGGTGGGGTGCGAGGTCGAGGTCGACGGCGACCGGCTGGCGGCGACCCTGCCGCCGTGGCGCTCGGACCTGCGCGACCCGTTCGATCTCGTCGAGGAGGTGGCTCGGATCGTCGGCTACGACCAGGTGCCGTCCGTGCTGCCCCCGGCGCCGCCCGGCCGCGGGCTCACCCGAGGACAGCGACTGCGCCGCCGCGTCGGCCGCACCATGGCTGGCGCCGGCTACGTGGAGGTGATCAGCTTCCCCTTCGTGGGCGAGGCCCACCTCGACGCGCTGGGGCTGGACGCCGTCGACGACCGGCGGACCACGCTGAGGCTGGCCAACCCGCTCTCGAGCGAGGAGCCCGCCATGACGACCACCCTGCTACCGGGTCTGCTCGAGGCGGTGGCGCGCAACGCCCGGGCGCGGCGCCTCCGACGTGGCGCTGTTCGAGACCGCGACCGTGACCCTTCCGCACGGCCGCGGCCCGGCGCCGATCCTGCCGGTGGACCGCCGGCCGACAGACGGCGAGTTCGCCGATCTGGACAAGGCGCTGCCGGCGCAGCCGCTGCACCTGGGTCTGGTGGTCTCCGGGGAGCGGGAACGGTCCGGCTGGTGGGGCGAGGGCCGCGTGGCCGGCTGGCAGGACGCCGTGGCCGCGGTGCGCCGGGTTGCCGACGCGCTCGGCGTCGAGGTGACCATCCGCGGCCGCACGCGCGCCGTGGCACCCCGGGCGGTGCGCCGAGCTCGCGGTCGGCGACAGGGTGCTTGGGCATGCTGGAGAGCTGCACCCCCGCGTCTGCGCGGCGTACGGCGTTGCCACGCGGACCGCGGCCGCCGAGATCGACCTGGACGCCCTGCTCGACCTTGCCGTCGACGTCGTCCCGGCGCCGTCGTTCTCCCACTTCCCGGTGGCCCGGGAGGACGTGGCGCTGGTCGTGGATGAGGCGGTGCCGGTCGCCCACGTGCAGTCCGCGCTGCAGGCAGGCGCGGGCGACCTGCTGGAGTCGATCCGGCTCTTCGACGTCTACACGGGCGATCAGGTCGGGGCGGGCAAGAGGTCGCTCGCCTTCCGGCTGCGCTTCCGCGCTCCCGACCGGACGCTCATCGTCGAGGAGACGTCTGCGGCACGGATGCGGCCGTCGCGGCCGCGACCGAGCGGTGCGGTGCGGTGCAGCGGGTCTGACGGGTGCCGCCTGAGGGCGTGTGGGTGCTGGTCGTACCGTGGTGTCAGCGGCGCGTAGCCGACGTGACCGGGCAACCGGAGGAGGCATCGACCCATGCGGTGGAGCGACCTGAGCCCTCGCCAGCAGCAGCTGGTCATCGTCGGCGGAGTGGCCGATGCCGTGCTCAAGGTTGCGATGCTGCGCGACCTGCGACGCCGGGACGCCGCGCTGGTGCGTGGGCCAAAGCGGCTCTGGCAGGCATCCACGCTGATCGGGTCCGCCGGGCTCATCCCGGCGGCGTACTTCGTGGGCGGCCGGCGTCGGGAGCGTTGAGCGGCATCGTCGTGGCTGCCCGACACAGCCCGGAACGCCGGGTCGGACATGCCGGGGCCCCCGCCAGGATCGACGCTGACGGGGTGCGGGGGCGGGACGGCTACTGGTCGGGCGGGTCGGCGCGGGTGTCGGTGCAGCGCGCCGTGGTCGGTCGGGGGCTCAGGTCGGTGGTGCCGCGATGGTCGACCAGGAAGGTCAGCCCGTGCGGAGAGGTCCAGTGGTAGCTGCCCGGCTCGACGACGTGGTAGCGCCACGCGCTGTGCGTCTTGAGGCGATGGTGCCTGCGACAGAGCGGGGCGAGGTTGCACGGACACGTCGGACCGCCCCGCGCGTGGGGCAGCACGTGGTCGGCGTCGCAGCCCGGTCGGTGTGCGGTCGGACGGGCGGTCCGGCCGCAGCGAGGGAAGACGCAGCCTCCGTCACGCAGAAGCACGCGCTCGCGGATCCGGTCGGGAATCTCCCACTGGTCGACGCGCACGTGGTCGGCCAGGTCGACGACAGGCGTCACGGTGATGCGCGCGCCGGGGAGCCGCACCACGCGCGGACCGTGTCGGCGGTGACCAGGGCTGAGCCACGCTCGACTCGGGCCAGGTGCAGCCGGTGATCGGTGCTGGTGACGGCCGCGTCCGAGAGGTGGACGTAGAGCACCAGCTGACGGCCCGCTGGGCGGGGCCCGTGGGCTCGGCGGCCGGGCCGTGGCTGTCGTGCCGGTCGTAGACGAGCGTGGCCTGGCGTCGCCCAAGCTCGCCCAGGGCCATTGCCCTGCGGGCGTCGACGTCGTCGTGGCAGCCGAGCGCAGCCAGCTCGGCGGCCCCCACGGTGACGGCCGTGTCGAGGTCGTAGGCGTCGGCCAGGTCGAGGGTGGCGGTGACGTCGACCGTGCCGTCGAAGGAGACCTGCTGGCGGTCCACGGTGACGTGCCTCCGGTCGGCCGACTCCGCCGCGCGACGTCGGGCGAGCTCGGGGTCGACCCGGCGGCGGCTTCGTCGACCAGCCGCTCGAGGGCCGTCGGCCGGACCCGGTGGGCGACCGAGGCGACGTGACGGTCGACGTATGCCGCGGCCGCGGCGGGCAGCCACAGCGTGGCCTGTGCGATCCGGCGGGCCCGCCACGCGGGCAGGTCGCCGGAGTGCACCCTGGCCCAGACCCGGGGAGGCGGTGAGCCAGCTCGACGGCCTCGCCCAGCAGCCGCTTGCCGGTCTCGGTGGGCAGCCGGACGGCGGCGGCGAACTCGGCCACGGCGTACTCCGCGACGTACGGCGCGCCGGGGCCGGCGACCGGCACGCCCAGGTCGTGGCCGGCCTCCACGAAGGTCGCCGCGTCGGACGCGTCCAGCGCGGGGTTGACGGCCACCCACTGCACCGCGAGAGCCAGCAGCCGCGCCTCCGCGGCGTCCGCCACCGCGCGCTCGGCCCGGGCCGCCTCCAGCACCTCGCCAGCGTCTGCCGGGAGGCACTCGGGGAGGGTGGGCGCGAGGTTCATCGTGCGGACCACGCAAGCCGCGGCCACCGACAGTCCGACCCCGAAGGCGACCCTCTCCAGAGCGCTATTCGACACTGTGACCGAACTGTGACCAGACGTCTCCAACGGGTCGATGCCGGTGAACGTCGGAGGTCCCCAGGCCACGCATCCGGCCGGGGACCGCGGCATGTGAGTGCGTCGGCAGATCGGCCCTTCCCGGCCACTGCGTCGCGTTCTCTCGTAGCCTCGGCGTCATGAGCCGGGCTGGGTGGCACTACCTCCACGATTCCTATGCGGAAGCCTGGGAGACGCGAACAAGGACGGGCGACGACTCCGTCGACCTCCTGATTGCGGCAATGCGTCGCCGCACGCCACCCCGCGACGTGGAGAACCCGCACGAGCCGGGCGAGGTCGTCCGCGACTTGTGGAGTCGTGCTGTGGCACCGCACGAGCTCAAGCGAGCGCTACACGGCGCCCTGCCGGGGCTCGTGAGACGCGCAGTAGTCGATCCGGTGCGTGCAGTTCTCGGCGGGATGAAGCACGAGCCGACTTCCTGACGTCGCCCTTGGCCGGCAAGCCGTGCACCGACAGCCGCTCCGGGCTATGCCCAGTCCGGCTCAGCTCCAGGTTCCAGCCACTCATGAATCGCGAAGCGGGAAAGCCACTCCGGCAGATCGGTCTCATGCAGCCACGTCGTCCAGTTGTGGTCGCTGTCGTCCGGTTCGCCCGGACGACGCATCCAAATTCGAACAGCGTCCATGGGTGGAGGCTTCTTCCAGCCGGCTGCTGTCTCGCGTTCGACCAGCACGAAACTGCCTGGCTCCGACTCGGTGACGCGGCCCCATCGCCCGAACGGGATGCTCGCAAGTCCCACTGGATCAGTCTGACAGCCACCGGACGCGGGTGGACGCTCATCGGCAGCTCCGCAGTCACGAGGACGGTCCTCGGTCGCCCACCGCTGGCTCGGCAACCCGCTCTGAGCTCGGCCGGTATCCGCCAGAACGGAGGAGCCTCCTCCTGGCGGAGCGCCATGATGGTGACGGCGGTCTCGACGGCTCGTCGTACCTCGCGCGAAGGAGCAGCCATGGATCTCGACCAGTTCAGTGTCGCGACGTTCAACCTGTACAACTTCCAGCTGCCCGGCAAGGCGATGAACCCGGGGCAGCAGCCGTGGACCGAGGCGGAGTACTCCCGGAAGTACCGCTGGGTCGGCGACCGACTGCGCGACCTGCGACCCGACATCGTGGGCCTGCAGGAGCTCTGGCACGCCGACGCGATGGCGAAGGCGCTGGACTACGCCAACCTCGACGACGACTACGACCTGCTCGCCGAGCCGGCGACCGGAGGCCGGATCGTCTGCGCGGCGCTGGTGCGCAAGGGGCTGCTGCGTGGCGACCCCCAGTGGGTCTCGACCTTCCCGGCCGCGATGCACCTGGAGAACACGGCCGGCGACCCGCAGGCACCCGACATCAAGGTGGGCATCTCCGGATTCTCGCGGCCCGTGCTGAGCTTCGACGTGGCCCTTCGGGAGGCCCCCCCGTTGACACGGGTGTTCGTAGCGCACCTGAAGTCGAAGCTGCCGGCGGAGGTGCACCGCGAGCCGTGGTACGACAAGGACACCCACGGCAACCACCGCACCGCCCTCGGCAGCGCCCTGTCGACGATCCGGCGTACGGCGGAGGCCACCGGCCTGCGGATCCTGCTCACCGAGGTGCTCAAGGGCACCGTCACCCCGGTGATCGTGCTCGGTGACCTCAACGACGGCCAGCACAGCAACACCATCAATATCCTCACCGAGCAGCCGCGCTATCTCGTGGGCGACACCAAGGGCGGCGGTGACGTGGCGCTGTACACCGCCCAGACGCTGCAGGAGTACCGAGACACCCGCGACGTCTACTACACCCACGTCCACGAGGACCTGCGCGAGTCGCTGGACCACGTGCTGGTCAGCGAGCAGTTCTACGACCACTCCTACCGGCGGCAGTGGCTCTTCGACGGGCTGACGATCACCAACGACCACCTCAACGACACCGACGCCGCCGTCCACCGCGAGAAGGGCACCGGCGACCACGGCGTCGTCAAGGTCGGCTTCCGCTGGAAGCCGGCCTGAGGGGCTGACCGAGGCTCTGGGCGGCCCACCGCGCCGACGACCGTGCGCGGCTCACTCGATCGGGTGGTGGATCGCCGCGCGGAAGTGGTCGACCATGGCGAGGTCGCCGGCCAGCTGGATCTCGTCGCCGGGCCCGCGCCGCCACAGCCGCAGCAGCATGACGTCGGCCGGCCCGCTGACCACGGCATCGGGCTCGACGCCGGGGTCGGCGACGACGTGGATGTCGTCCTCGTGGTGCTCGACGCCCTGGGGGTCGGTGCCGTCGAAGTGGCCGAACTGCACCCACACCGACTGGTCGACGTCGGTGAGGTCGACGCGCAGGTAGTGGGGGAGCGGGGAGAACGTGCCCCAGGGCGGGCAGCCGCCGTACATCACGTCGAGGATCTCGTCGACCCCGTCGGCGGCCAGCAGCGGGTCGATCGGGCTGGGCGCGTGGGCGGCCTGCTCCGCGTCGACGCGGTGGATCAGCGCCTCCAGAGCCTGCCGCCGGAAGGTGAAGCCCACCGTCTGCTCGGTCGACCAGGACCAGGCGGCCTCGGCGGGGTCGGCCTCGCGCAGTGCGGCGCCGAGCTCGGCCGACGCGGTGTCGAAGGCGGCGACCAGCTCGGCGTACGACGCCGGACGGGCGGGCTCGACGTAGCCGTCTCTCGGCGCGGTGGGGCGGTGGGTGATCACCCAGCCCCAGAAGTGCTGCACCTCGGCGAGGTGCCACAGCAGGTCGGAGGCGTTCACGCGGGACAGCCGGGCACGCGGGCCGCAGGCGGGCAGGTGGCCAGCACCTCACGGAACCGGGCGGACTCGGACTGCAGATGGGCGAGATAGTCGGCGAACGCCAGTCGGGGCATGGGGTGACGGTAGCGCCAGGCCGGGCCCCGCGCAGCCGGGAAAGCGGGCCCCGCCGGGCGTGTGCGTAGACATGCATCAACATGTATAGTCATGCGCATGTCCGAGGTTGTCTCCGTCGCGGTCGCCGGTGCCAGTGGGTACGCCGGCGGCGAAGTGCTGCGGCTGCTGCTGAGCCACCCGAGGGTGCGCCTCGGTGCCCTGACCGGCGCCAGGAACGCCGGTCAGACCCTGGGCGCCCTCCAGCCGCATCTGCTGCCGCTGGCCGACCGGGTGCTCGAGCCGACGTCCGCGGCGACCCTGGCGGGCCACGACGTGGTGGTGCTCGCGCTCCCCCACGGCGAGTCCGGGCCGCTGGCGGCCGAGCTGGGCGACGACGTGGTGGTCATCGACTGCGGCGCGGACTTCCGGCTCGAGAGCGCGGCCGACTGGGAGCGGTTCTACGGCAGTGCCCACGCCGGCACCTGGCCCTACGGCCTGCCTGAGCTGCCCGGTCAGCGGGAGCGGATCGCCGGCGCCACCCGGGTCGCCGTGCCGGGGTGCTACCCGACCGCCGTGACGCTCGCGATGGCGCCCGCGCTCACGGCCGGGCTGGTGCGGCCCGAGGTCACGGTCGTGGCCGCGAGCGGAACGTCCGGTGCGGGGAAGGCTGCCAAGCCGCACCTGCTCGGCAGCGAGGTGATGGGCAACGTCTCGGCGTACGGCGTCGGGGGGTGCACCGGCACACCCCCGAGATGGTGCAGAACCTCTCGCGGGTCGCGGAGACAGACGTCCGGGTCAGCTTCACGCCGCTGCTGGTCCCGATGTCGCGGGCATCCTCGCGACCTGCTCGGCGCCGGTGGGCCCCGGCGTGACTGTCACGGCGGCCTACGACGCCTACGTGCGCGCCTACGCCGACGAGCCGTTCGTCCAGGTGCTGCCCTCGGCCAGTGGCCGCAGACGCAGGCCGTGGCCGGCTCCAACGCCGTCCATCTCCAGGTGGCCGTCGACGACGCGGCCGGCCGGCTCGTTGCCGTCTGCGCCGTCGACAACCTCACCAAGGGCACCGCCGGGGCCGCCGTCCAGTGCTTGAACCTCGCCATGGGCCTGGCCGAGGGCCTCGGCCTGTCCACCGTGGGGCTGGCCCCATGACCGGAACCCCACGACGACGCGGGGCCACCGCCCGGCCCGCCGCCCACGCCTGACCCGCCCCCGCACCCGATCGAAGAGGGACCCATGTCCGTCACCGCCCCCGCCGGCTTCCGCGCCTCCGGCGTCGCCGCCGGGCTCAAGAGCTCCGGCGCCCGCGACGTCGCGCTCGTCGTCAACGACGGGCCGACCCACGACTCGGCCTCCGTGTTCACCGCCAACCGCTGCCAGGCCAACCCGGTGCTGTGGAGCCGCCAGGTGGTGCAGGACGGCGTCGTCCGAGCGGTCGTGCTCAACTCCGGCGGCGCGAACTGCTACACCGGACCGCAGGGCTTCCAGACCACGCATGCGGTGGCCGAGCGGGTGGCCGAGCACCTGGGGATCGGCGCGATCGACGTGGTCGTCTGCTCGACGGGGCTGATCGGGCTGGCCAACGACCGTGGCACGGTGCTCGCCGGCGTCGACGCGGCGTACGTCGCCCTCGCCGAGGGCGGCGGCGACGACGCGGCCCGGGCGATCATGACCACCGACACGGTGCCCAAGCAGGTGGTCGTCGAGGGCCCGGGCTGGTCGATCGGCGGCATGGCCAAGGGTGCCGGCATGCTGGCCCCGCAGCTCGCGACCATGCTGGTGGTGCTCACGACGGACGCCGTCGTGCCCGCGACCGAACTCGACGCCGCGCTCCGGGCCGCGACCCGGGTGAGCTTCGACCGGCTCGACTCCGACGGGTGCATGTCCACCAACGACACCGTGACGGTGCTGGCCAGCGGCGCGTCGGGCATCCGGCCGGCGCCGGCCGACTTCACGGCCGCGCTGACGCAGGCGTGCACCGACCTGGCGATGCAGCTGCTCGCCGACGCCGAGGGCGCCGACCACGAGATCGCCATCAAAGTGCTCAACGCCGCTGCCGAGGGCGATGCTGTCGAGGTCGGGCGCAGCGTCGCCCGGTCCAACCTGTTCAAGGCTGCCGTCTTCGGCAAGGACCCCAACTGGGGGAGGGTGCTGGCCAGCGTCGGGACCACGCAGGCAGCCTTCGACCCGGCCGACCTGGACGTCGCCATGAACGGCGTGTGGGTCTGCCGCAGCTCTACCCCCGCGGAGGACCCAGCCGGCATCGACCTGTCCGGTCGTGAGGTGAGCGTCACCATCGACCTCAAGGCCGGCTCCGAACGGGCCACCGTGTGGACCAACGACCTCACGCACGCCTACGTCCACGAGAACTCGGCGTACTCCTCCTAGTTCACTTCCTCCACCACAGGACGACGACATGAAGACCCCGGACCCCGCCAAGGCCGCCACCCTCGCCGAGGCGCTGCCCTGGCTGATCGCCTACCACGACAAGGTCATCGTGGTGAAGTATGGCGGCAACGCGATGACCGACCCCGAGCTCAAGCGGGCGTTCGCCGAGGACGTCGCGTTCCTGCGCTTCGCGGGCTTCAAGCCCGTGGTCGTGCACGGTGGGGGGCCGCAGATCTCCTCGATGCTCGATCGCCTCGACATCAAGTCGGAGTTCCGCGGAGGGCTGCGCGTGACCACCCCGAGGCCATGGACGTGGTCCGCATGGTGCTGGTCGGCCAGGTCCAGCGCGAGCTGGTCGGGCTGGTCAACCAGCACGGGCCGCTGGCCGTGGGCCTCTCCGGGGAGGACGCCGGGCTGTTCACGGCCAAGCCGACGAACACCATCGTGGACGGCGAGGAGATCGACCTCGGCCTGGTCGGCGAGGTGGCCCACGTGCGCCCGGAGGCGGTGCAGGACCTCATCGACGCCGGCCGGATCCCCGTCGTCTCCAGCGTCGCTCCCGACGTCAACGGCGTCGTCCACAACGTCAACGCCGACACCGCCGCGGCGGCGCTCGCCGTCGCGCTCGGGGCGGAGAAGCTGCTCGTGCTCACCGACGTCGAGGGGCTGTACCGCGACTGGCCGGCCAGCGACGACGTCATCAAGGAGATCAGTCCCGAGTCGCTGGCCGAGATGCTCCCGACCCTGGCGAGCGGGATGGTCCCCAAAATGGGCGCGTGCCTGCAGGCCGTGCGGGGCGGCGTTCCCAAGGCGACGGTGGTCGACGGCCGCGAACGGCACGCGGTGCTGCTCGAGATCTTCACCGACGAGGGGGTCGGCACTCAGGTGCTGCCCGGCGTCCAGACCAAGATCCGCCCTGCACGGGAGCGGCCACCGGAGCCGGCTCGTGACCGCGCCCTGGGCGGAGCGCTACGCCGGTGCGCTCATGAACACCTTCGGGCCGCCCCGGCTCACGCTGGTGCGCGGCGAGGGCTGCCGGGTCTGGGACGACGCCGGCGTGGCCTACCTCGACCTGTTCGGCGGCATCGCCGTCAACGCGCTCGGCCACGGCCACCCGGCCCTGGTCGACGCGGTCACCCGTCAGCTGTCCACGCTCGGTCACGTCAGCAACTTCTTCGCCACCCCGCCCCAGGTCGAGCTCGCGGAGCGGCTGCTCGGGCTGCTCGGGCGCGACGGCAGGGTGTTCCTCACCAACTCCGGCACGGAGGCCAACGAGGCGGCGTTCAAGCTGACCCGGCGCACCGGCCGCACCCACCTGGTCGCCGCGGAGGGCGCCTTCCACGGCCGCACCATGGGTGCGCTGGCACTGACGGCCAAGGAGGCCTATCGGGTGCCGTTCGAGCCGCTGCCCGGCGAGGTGACCTTCGTGCCCTACGGCGATGCCGACGCGCTTGCAGCGGCGGTGACCGACCGGACCGCGGCGATCGTACTCGAGCCGGTGCAGGGCGAGGCCGGCGTGGTGGTGCCGCCGCGCGACTACCTCGCGGCCGCCCAGCGGATCGCCGACCGGCACGGCGCGCTGCTGTGGCTGGACGAGGTGCAGACCGGGATCGGCCGGATGGGGGAGTGGTTCGCCCACCGGCACCCCGGCCTGGCCGAGCCGGTGCTGCCCGACGTCGTCACCCTGGCCAAGGGGCTGGGCGGTGGCATCCCGATCGGCGCCTGCATGGCGTTCGGCGACGCCGCGAGCCTGCTTCAGCCCGGTCACCACGGCACCACCTTCGGTGGGAACCCGGTCGCCACCGCCGCGGCGCTCGCCGTGCTGGACACGATCGAGAGCCACGACATGATGGCCAACGCCACCGCGCGAGGCGAGCAGCTGACCGGGGCGCTCCTGGCGGAGCACGAGGTCGCCGACGTGCACGGCGCGGGCCTGCTGCTGGGCGTCCAGCTGGCCCTACCGGTGGCCCCCAGGTCGTGACCGCGGCGCAGGAGGCAGGATTCCTGGTGAACACCACGGGCCCGGACCGGCTCCGGCTGGCCCCGGCCCTGACCATCACGGAGGCCGAGGTGCGCGAGTTCGGCGACGCCTGGGCCAGCATCCTCGAGCGGGCCCAGGAGGGTTCTCAGTGAGCAGTCCAGCAAGCAGCCCGGCCGCCAGCGGCCGGCTCCGGCACTTCCTCGCGGACGACGACCTCAGCCCGGCCGAGCAGGCCGAGGTGCTGGCGCTGGCGATCCAGCTCAAGGCCGCGCCGTACGCCGTCAAGCCGCTCGCCGGGCCACGCACCGTCGCCACCATCTACGACAAGCCGACCCTACGCACCCAGGCGTCGTTCGCCGCCGGCATCGCCGAGCTGGGCGGGCACCCGATGCTGGTCGAGGGGTCGCTGGCCGGCATCGGGGTGCGGGAGTCGGTGGCCGATGTGGCACGCGTGCTGGGGCGGCAGGCGTCGATGATCGTCTGGCGCACCTACGCCCAGTCGGCGTTGGAGGAGATGGCGGCCTACTCCGGCGTGCCCACCGTCAACGCACTGACCGACGACTTCCACCCTGCCAGCTGCTCGCCGACCTGCTGACCGTGCAAGAGCGGCTCGGGAGCCTGGCCGGGCGAACGGTGGCCTTCGTCGGCGACGGGGCCTGCAACATGGGCAACTCCTGGCTGGTCGCCGGGGCGACCGCCGGGATGCACGTGCGCGTCAGCGCTCCGGACAGCCACGAGCCGCACCGCGACATGGCAGCGCGCGCGGCCGCCGTGGCCGAGACCACCGGCGGCTCGGTGCGGCTGGTCGCGGACCCGCGGGAGGCGGTGAGCGGAGCCGACGTCGTGGTCACCGACACCTGGGTGTCCATGGGCAAGGAGACCGAGGCTGACGCCCGGCTCGCCGCCTTCGCTGGCTACTCGGTGACCAGCGAGCTGATGGCCCTCGCACCCGAGGCGATCGTCATGCACTGTCTGCCCGCCTACCGCGGCAAGGAGATCGACGCGGCCGTGCTGGACGGGCCGCGCAGCGTGGTGTGGGACGAGGCGGAGAACCGTCGGCACGCCCAGAAGGCGATCCTGACCTGGCTGGCCCGCCAGGCGGGCCTCGAGGCGGCGCGGGAGGGGACATGAGCGAGACCGCGCACAGCCCGCACACCAAGAACGCCCGCCAGCAGCGGATCGTCGAGCTGGTCGCCACGCACGAGGTGCACTCGCAGGCGGAGCTGGCCGACCTGCTGGCCGCCCATGACCTGCACGTCACGCAGGCGACCCTCTCGAGGGACCTGGTCGAGCTGGACGCCGTCAAGGTGCGGTCCGCGTCCGGGGCGCTGGTCTACGCCGTCCCGGGCGAGGGGGGCGTCCGCAGCGTCGCCGCCCCTCGGGAGTCCGGCGCCGCCTCGGCCCGGCTGGCCCGGCTGTGTGGTGAGCTGCTGGTGAGCGCGGAGGCCAGCGCGAACCTGGTGGTGCTGCGTACGCCGCCGGGCGCTGCCCAGTTCCTCGCCTCCGCGCTCGACAAGGCCGAGCTGGCGGAGGTGCTCGGCACCATCGCCGGGGACGACACCGTCCTCGTGATCGGGCGTGACCCGCAGGGCGGGGCGCCCCTGGCGGCGCGGTTCGTCGAGATGTCGGAGGCCCGATGAGCGGCCACGAGCGAGCCGGCAGCGAAGGGACCACGAACGAGGGGGCCCTCTGGGGCGGGCGGTTCGCCGGCGGGCCCGGCCCGGAGCTCGTGGCGCTGTCGCGCTCGACGCACTTCGACTGGCGGCTGGCGCGCTACGACCTCGCCGGGTCGCACGCCCATGCGAAGGCGCTGGCCGCGGCCGGGCTGCTCACGCCGGCCGACGAGGCCGAGCTGCATCGCGGTCTCGACGCGCTGGACCGCCGCCTCGTCGCCGGCGAGCTGCGCCCCGACCCGTCCGACGAGGACGTGCACGGCGCGCTGGAGCGGCTGCTGCTCGACGAGGTCGGGCCGGAGGTGGGCGGGCGGCTGCGCGCCGGTCGGTCGCGCAACGACCAGATTGCCACCCTGCTGCGCAGCTACCTGCTCGACCAGGAGGTGCACGTCCGGGGGGCGCTGGTGGCCTTGGGGACCACGTTGGCAGACCAGGCCGAGGCGCATCTGGGCGCCGTCATGCCCGGGCGCACCCATCTGCAGCACGCCCAGCCGGTGCTGCTGTCCCACCACCTCCTGGCGCACGCGTGGCCGCTGGTGCGCGACCTGGACCGGCTCGCCCAGTGGCGGGAGCGCACGGCAGCCGAGTCGCCGTACGGCGCTGCGGCGCTCGCGGGCACGAGCCTGGGCCTCGACCCCGGGCTGGTGGCCCGGGAGCTGGGCTTCGCGGGGCCGGCGGCGAACTCCATCGACGGCACGGCGGCCCGCGACTTCGTGGCGGAGCTCTGCTTCGTCGCCGCGCTGGTGGGCGTCGACGTGAGTCGGCTGGCCGAGGAGCTGGTCGTGTGGTCGACCCGGGAGTTCGGGTTCGTACGGCTCCATGACTCCTGGTCGACGGGGTCAAGCATCATGCCGCAGAAGAAGAACCCCGACATCGCTGAGCTGGCGCGGGGAAGTCCGGCCGGCTGGTCGGCAACCTGATGTCGGTGCTGACGATGCTGAAGGGCCTTCCGCTCGCCTACAACCGCGACCTCCAAGAGGACAAGGAGCCGGTGTTCGACTCCGTCGACACGCTGCAGCTCGTGCTCCCGGCGCTGACCGGCATGGTTGCGACCCTGGAGTTCGATGTGGCCCGGATGGCCGAGCTCGCCCCGCAGGGGTTCTCCCTGGCGACCGACGTGGCCGACTGGCTGGTGCGCGAGGGGGTGCCGTTCCGGGTCGCCCATGAGCTGGCGGGCGCGTGCGTGCGACGGTGCGAGGAGCTGGGTGTGGACCTCGAGGACCTCAGCGACGCCGAGCTGGCGGCGCTCTCTCCCCTGCTTCGTCCCCAGGTCCGCTCGGTCCTCACCGTCGACGGCTCCGTGGCGGCGCGGCGGGGCTACGGCGGAACCGCCCCCGAGCGGGTGTCGGAGCAGCTCTCCGAGCTGCGGGCGCGGCTCCAGGGCCACCGTGGCAGCAGCTGACTGGCGCAGCCTGCTTGCCGGGGCCCCGGCGCGGGTGGCCCCCCGGCTGCTGGGGGCGACGGTGCGGCACGGGGAGGTGGCCGTCCGGCTCACCGAGGTCGAGGCGTACGCCGGCGAGCAGGACCCGGCATCTCACGCCTGGCGCGGGAGGACGCCGCGCACGGAGGTGATGTTCGGCCCGGCGGGCCACCTTTACGTCTACTTCACCTACGGCATGCACTACTGCGCCAACGTCGTCTGCGGGCCGCAGGGCCAGGCCTCTGCGGTGCTGCTGCGCGCCGGCGAGGTGGTGGCGGGCCACGAGCTCGCCCGGGACCGTCGAGGGCCACGCGTGCGCGATGTCGACCTCGCCCGCGGACCGGCTCGGCTGTGTGCGGCACTCGGCCTGGACCGACAGCACGACGGGGTGGACCTGCTCTCCGCGGAGCCGGCCGGACCTCGTCTGGAGCTGGCTCTGCGGCCGGTGCCCGTGCGCCAGGTGCGGAGCGGACCCCGCGTGGGCGTGACCAGGGCGACCGAGGTAGCGTGGAGGTACTGGATCGACGGCGAGCCGACCGTGTCGGCCTACCGACCGGGGCGCCAGTCTCGCCGGTCGGGCCAGGTCGACACGTGAACCGAAGAATCGCCGTGCCGGAGCGTGGCGCCAAGTTGACGCCGACCGGGTGACCCGGTAAGTTTTCTTAGGTTGCCCCCAGCGGGTCGCCGAGAGGCGCGGCTTGGGTGTGGGTGTGATGTTTGAGAACTCAACAGTGTGTGATAGTCGATGAATTGATTTGCCCTGTCGATTCGTGCTTCTGCCTGTGTTTGTGGGTGGGGGTGTGGGTTGGTGGTTTGAACGATGATTCTGTGACTGATTTTGTCAGTTGTTTTGTTGTCGGGATTTTTGTTTTTCATTTTTTGATGGAGAGTTTGATCCTGGCTCAGGACGAACGCTGGCGGCGTGCTTAACACATGCAAGTCGTGCGGAAAGGCCTTCTTCGGAGGGTGCTCGAGCGGCGAACGGGTGAGTAACACGTGAGTAATCTGCCCTGCACTTTGGGATAGCTTCGGGAAACCGAGATTAATACCGGATAGGACCATGGCCCGCATGGGGTGTGGTGGAAAGCCTTTGGGTGGTGTGGGATGTGCTCGCGGCCTATCAGCTTGATGGTGGGGTAGTGGCCTACCATGGCTTTGACGGGTAGCCGGCCTGAGAGGGTGACCGGCCACACTGGGACTGAGACACGGCCCAGACTCCTACGGGAGGCAGCAGTGGGGAATATTGGACAATGGGCGGAAGCCTGATCCAGCAACGCCGCGTGAGGGATGACGGCCTTCGGGTTGTAAACCTCTTTCACCGATGGCGAAGCCGCTCTTTTGGGGGTGGTGACGGTAGTCGGAGAAGAAGCACCGGCCAACTACGTGCCAGCAGCCGCGGTAATACGTAGGGTGCGAGCGTTGTCCGGAATTATTGGGCGTAAAGGGCTCGTAGGCGGTCTGTTGCGTCGGGAGTGAAAACACCGGGCTTAACTCGGTGCTTGCTTTCGATACGGGCAGACTGGAGGCATGCAGGGGAGAATGGAATTCCTGGTGTAGCGGTGAAATGCGCAGATATCAGGAGGAACACCGGTGGCGAAGGCGGTTCTCTGGGCATGTTCTGACGCTGAGGAGCGAAAGTGTGGGGAGCGAACAGGATTAGATACCCTGGTAGTCCACACCGTAAACGTTGGGCGCTAGGTGTGGGATCCATTCCACGGGTTCCGTGCCGTAGCTAACGCATTAAGCGCCCCGCCTGGGGAGTACGGCCGCAAGGCTAAAACTCAAAGGAATTGACGGGGGCCCGCACAAGCGGCGGAGCATGCGGATTAATTCGATGCAACGCGAAGAACCTTACCTGGGTTTGACATATAGGGAAATCCTCCAGAGATGGGGGGTCCGTAAGGGTCCTATACAGGTGGTGCATGGCTGTCGTCAGCTCGTGTCGTGAGATGTTGGGTTAAGTCCCGCAACGAGCGCAACCCTTGTCGCATGTTGCCAGCGCGCCCTTCGGGGTGGCGGGGACTCATGCGAGACTGCCGGGGTCAACTCGGAGGAAGGTGGGGATGACGTCAAGTCATCATGCCCCTTATGTCCAGGGCTTCACGCATGCTACAATGGCCGGTACAGACCGCTGCGATCCCGTGAGGGGGAGCGAATCGGAAAAAGCCGGTCTCAGTTCGGATTGGGGTCTGCAACTCGACCCCATGAAGTCGGAGTCGCTAGTAATCGCAGATCAGCAACGCTGCGGTGAATACGTTCCCGGGCCTTGTACACACCGCCCGTCACGTCACGAAAGTCGGCAACACCCGAAGCCGGTGGCCCAACCCCTTGTGGGAGGGAGCTGTCGAAGGTGGGGCTGGCGATTGGGACGAAGTCGTAACAAGGTAGCCGTACCGGAAGGTGCGGCTGGATCACCTCCTTTCTAAGGAGCATTGCCTGTCCGGGGTTTGGTGGGGGTTGTCCTCGCTGGTCTGGGTGGGTTGTGTGGAATAGTCGGCCGTCTCGTGGTCTGTGCTCCTCGTGGCTGGGGGGTGTGGGGGTGCGGGGTCACACGCTGTTGGGGTTCTGAGCCATCAGGCCCATGCTGTCCTCCCTGTGGTTGGGGGGGTTCCCGGGGTGTGTTGTTGCTCTGGGGTGTGTTGTTTGAGATTTGTATAGTGGACGCGAGCATCTTTGTAGCTTGTGAATGCCTGCCTTTCCTTTGTGGGAGGGGTGGGTGTTTTTGTGTGTGTTGTGTGTGTTGGTTTTGTTTGGTGACAAGCTATGAAGGGCACATGGTGGATGCCTTGGCATCAAGAGCCGATGAAGGACGTTGGAGCCTGCGATAAGCCCTGGGGAGTTGGCAACCGAGCTGTGATCCGGGGGTGTCCGAATGGGGAAACCTGGCTGGAGTCATGTCCAGTCACCTGCACCTGAATGTATAGGGTGTTGGGAGGGAACGCCGGGAAGTGAAACATCTCAGTACCGGTAGGAAGAGAAAACAACATGTGATTCCGTGAGTAGTGGCGAGCGAAAGCGGAGGAGGCTAAACCGTCGTTGTGTGAGACCCGGCAGGGGTTGCAGTGGCGGGGTTGTGGGACGCGCATGGTCTTGTGCTGCCGTGCGAGTGCGTAGTGAGAAACCGTCAGTGAAGTCGAAGTTGGCTGGAAAGCCGCGCCGTAGAGGGTGAGAGTCCCGTAGGTGTAAGCTGGTGGCTGCGTTGTGCGTGTTCCCAAGTAGCACGGAACTCCTGAAATTCTGTGTGAATCTGGCGGGACCACCCGTTAAGCCTAAATACTCCTTGATGACCGATAGCGGACCAGTACCGTGAGGGAAAGGTGAAAAGTACCCCTGGCGGGGAGTGAAATAGTACCTGAAACCGTGTGCCTACAATCCGTCAGAGCCTTGCCCTTTGGGGTGGGGTGATGGCGTGCCTTTTGAAGAATGAGCCTGCGAGTTTGTGTTGTGTAGCGAGGTTAACCCGTGTGGGGTAGCCGTAGCGAAAGCGAGTCCGAACAGGGCGGTTGAGTTGCACGATCAAGACCCGAAGCGAAGTGATCTATCCATGGGCAGGTTGAAGCGTCGGTAAGACGACGTGGAGGACCGAACCCACCTAGGTTGAAAACTGGGGGGATGACCTGTGGATAGGGGTGAAAGGCCAATCAAACTTCGTGATAGCTGGTTCTCCCCGAAATGCATTTAGGTGCAGCGTTGTGTGTTTCTTGCCGGAGGTAGAGCACTGGATAGCCGATGGGCCCGACCAGGTTACTGACGTTAGCCAAACTCCGAATGCCGGTAAGTGAGAGCGCAGCAGTGAGACTGCGGGGGATAAGCTCCGTAGTCGAGAGGGAAACAGCCCAGACCATCAGCTAAGGCCCCTAAGCGGTGACTAAGTGGAAAAGGATGTGGAGTCGCAGTGACAACCAGGAGGTTGGCTTGGAAGCAGCCACCCTTGAAAGAGTGCGTAATAGCTCACTGGTCAAGTGATTCCGCGCCGACAATGTAGCGGGGCTCAAGTCATCCGCCGAAGCTATGGCACTCACATGTAAGCCCAGTCAGTCGGTTTGCCGGCTGGTTCAGGTGTGTGGGTGGGTAGGGGAGCGTCGTGTCGCCGGTGAAGCGCCGGAGTGATCCAGGTGTGGAGGCGACACGAGTGAGAATGCAGGCATGAGTAGCGAATGAAGAGTGAGAAACTCTTCCGCCGAATGATCAAGGGTTCCAGGGTCAAGCTAATCTGCCCTGGGTAAGTCGGGACCTAAGGCGAGGCCGACAGGCGTAGTCGATGGACAACCAGTTGATATTCTGGTACCGGCAACGTAGCGACCCTGACGAGGTCCGTGATGCTAACCACCCGAAGCCACCTTTCAACCCGCATGCCTCTTCGGAGGGGTGTGGGGCTGGTGGTGGAGCGTGGGACCCGACCGGGTAGTAGTCAAGCGATGGGGTGACGCAGGAAGGTAGCCCAACCGTGGCGATGGTTGTCCACGGGTAAGGATGTAGCACGTGGCCTAGGCAAATCCGGGCCATCCCCCTTGAGTGGGGAGTGTGAGATCTGATGCCGAGCCAACTTTTGGTGAAGTGGGTGATCCTATGCTGTCGAGAAAAACCTCTAGCGAGCTATGCGCCGCCCGTACCCCAAACCGACTCAGGTGATCAGGTAGAGAATACCAAGGCGATCGAGCAAACCATGGTTAAGGAACTCGGCAAAATGCCCCCGTAACTTCGGGAGAAGGGGGACCCGACCCGTGAACACCCTTGCGGTGGGTAGCGGGGAGGGTCGCAGAGACCAGGCCCAAGCGACTGTTTACTAAAAACACAGGTCCGTGCGAAGTCGTAAGACGATGTATACGGACTGACTCCTGCCCGGTGCTGGAAGGTTAAGAGGACCTGTTAGAACGCAAGTTCGAAGCGGAGAATTTAAGCCCCAGTAAACGGCGGTGGTAACTATAACCATCCTAAGGTAGCGAAATTCCTTGTCGGGTAAGTTCCGACCTGCACGAATGGAGTAACGACTTGGGCGCTGTCTCAACCATGGACTCGGCGAAATTGCACTACGAGTAAAGATGCTCGTTACGCGCGGCAGGACGGAAAGACCCCGGGACCTTTACTATAGTTTGGTATTGGTGTTTGGTTCGGCTTGTGTAGGATAGGTGGGAGACTGTGAAACCCTCACGCCAGTGGGGGTGGAGTCAACGTTGAAATACCACTCTGGTCGTCCTAGACATCTAACCTAGGTCCATGATCTGGATCAGGAACAGTGCCTGATGGGTAGTTTAACTGGGGCGGTTGCCTCCTAAAATGTAACGGAGGCGCTCAAAGGTTCCCTCAGCCTGGTTGGCAATCAGGTGACGAGTGTAAGTGCACAAGGGAGCTTGACTGTGAGACAGACATGTCGAGCAGGGACGAAAGTCGGAACTAGTGATCCGGCCACGGCAAGTGGAAGCGTGGTCGCTCAACGGATAAAAGGTACCCCGGGGATAACAGGCTGATCTTCCCCAAGAGTCCATATCGACGGGATGGTTTGGCACCTCGATGTCGGCTCGTCGCATCCTGGGGCTGGAGTAGGTCCCAAGGGTTGGGCTGTTCGCCCATTAAAGCGGCACGCGAGCTGGGTTTAGAACGTCGTGAGACAGTTCGGTCCCTATCCGCCGCGCGCGCAGGAAACTTGAGAAAAGCTGTCCCTAGTACGAGAGGACCGGGATGGACGAACCTCTGGTGTGCCAGTTGTCCCGCCAGGGGCACCGCTGGTTAGCTACGTTCGGACGTGATAACCGCTGAAAGCATCTAAGCGGGAAGCACATTTCAAGATAAGGTTTCCCACCCAAACAATGGGGTAAGGCCCCCCACAGACCATGGGGTTGATAGGCCGGAGGTATACAGCAGCAATGCCCAGCCGACCGGTACTAATAGGCCGAGGGCTTGTCACCACACAAACCCAACCCACACCCCACCAACCAAGCCACGCTCGCGTCCACCATACAAACCTCAAACCCCCGACAAAACACCACCCACACGGGAAACACGAGGAAAAAGAGTTACGGCGGCCACAGCGACAGGGAAACACCCGGACCCATCCCGAACCCGGAAGTTAAGCCTGCCAGCGCCGATGGTACTGCAACCGCAAGGCTGTGGGAGAGTAGGACGCCGCCGAACACACACCCGAAGAGGCCACCCACCCGGTGGCCTCTTCGTCATTTCCTCTTCGCCATTTCCTCGCTATTCCCGTTTCGGCATTTCAGAGTGACCTGCCCGGGGAAGCAGACCGGTTCTTCTCCACAGGCGAGGGCCTGATGACGCCCCTCCCCAGGCTGCGACGGCCCGCGATCGATGCTGCGGATCTTTGGCAGGCTCCGGGCACGGAGGTGAGCGGTGAGAGCCAAGCAAGTCACGGCGGACGACAGCGAGTCGCCGGCGGCCAACGAGGTGCGGTTGGTCGGCCGGCTGTCCCGAGCGGCCGATAGTCGCGAGCTGCCGAGCGGCGACGTGGTCGGCACCTTCCGAGTAGTGGTGCCCAGACTGGCCACCCGAGGTCGGCCTGGTGTGGACGCCGTCGACTGCGCGGTGTGGACGGCGCGGACCCGCCGGGTCGTGGCTGGCTGGCAGCCCGGCGACGTGGTCGAGGTGCGAGGGGCCCTGCGGCGGCGCTTCTACCGGCAGGCCGGCGCGGTGGCGTCGCGGGTGGAGATCGAGGTCACCCAGGCGCGGCGCCTTCGTCGGGGAAGGGGCTGAGTCCGTGCGCGCGACCCGGTTTGGGCCGGCCCGGTTCGCTGCATCGCGGGGCATGGAATCCTCGTGTCCGAAAGAACGGTAGGGTCACGCGAGCCGGACCGAGTCGGTCGACGTCGAAGGAGGCGGTGCGGGTGCTGGGAGCCTGCGCGAGCCCGCTCACCGAGGCGTACGACCTCGCCATGCTGGATCTGGACGGCGTCGTCTACATCGGTGGGCACGCCGTCCCCGCGGCCGCCGAGGCGATCACCACGGCCAGGGACGCGGGCATGCACGTCGGCTTCGTCACCAACAACGCCAGCCGCACGCCCGACAGCATCGCGCGTCAGCTCACCGGGCTGGGCGTCCCCGCGCTGCCGGGCGATGTCGTCACCTCCGCGCAAGCGGCCGCCAGGGTGGTCGCCGCCCGGGTGCCCCCGGAGAGCCGGGTCCTCCTGCTCGGTGGCGAGGGCCTGGCCGCGGCGCTGATCGAAGAGGCCCTGATCCCGGTGACCGCTCCCGAGGACGGCGTGGCCGCGGTCGTGACGGGCTACGGCCCGGACGTGCTCTGGCGCGACATCATGCGTGCCGCCGTCCTGATCCGGGACGGTCTGTGGTGGGTCGCCAGCAACGGCGACATGACCCTGCCGACCGCCTTCGGGCTGGCGCCTGGCCACGGCGTGCTGGTGCGCATGCTGGAGCAGTTCGCACAGGTCTCGCCACAGACCGCCGGCAAGCCGCATCGCCCCTTGCTCGACGAGACGGTTCGCCGGCTCGGGGGCCAGCGCCCGTTGATGGTCGGCGACCGACTCGACACCGACATCTTGGGGGCGCACCGAGCGGAGCTCGACTCACTGCTCGTCCTGACCGGCGTGACGGGGCTCGCCGAGCTGGTGGCGGCCACGCCCGGGCTGCGACCCACCTACGTGGCGAGCGACCTGACCGGCCTACTGCACGCCCAGCCCGCGCCCGAGCTGGACGACGGCTCGGCCAGCTGCGGCGGGTGGCGGGCCCGGGTCGGGACGGTCGGCTCGAGGTCGACGGCGACGGTCTGGCAGACGACTGGTGGCGGGTCGCCGCCGTGGCGAGCTGGCAGCACCTCGACGAGCACGGGACGCCCGCCGACATCGGTCGGGCCGACCCACCGACTCCCCGCGGGGCCGCGTTCCAGACCCCACCGACCGGATAGGGTCGGGGCATGGACCACCAGGTGCCCGAGGACGTCGTAGCCGCGCCCGAGCCGGCCGACCCTGTCGCCGAGGCCGCGCCCCCGGCGGACGACACTGCCCCGCTGCGCACCGGCGACCCGCGGGTCGACCAGGTGCTGGCCTCGGTGGAGCCGCTCGACGGCCTGCCGGTCGACGAGCACGTGGCCGTCTTCGAGCGCGCACACGACGGTCTTCGGGACGCCCTGGACGCGCGGCTCGGGGACTGACCGCTCGGTGGTGCCACGCCGACTGCGGCTCGACGCAGAGCTGGTCCGCCGTCGGCTGGCGCGCTCCCGCGAGCAGGCGGGCGAGCTGATCGCCGCCGGCCGAGTCACGGTGGCGGGCGCACGAGCGACCAAGCCCGCCACCGCCGTCACCACGGATGTGGCGATCGTGGTGCGCGACGACCCGGCCCGGCCCGACTACGTCTCCCGCGGGGGCCACAAGCTCGCCGGGGCGCTCGACGCCTTCGAGCCGCTCGGGCTGCGCGTGCGCGGCCGGCGCTGCCTGGACGCCGGCGCGTCGACCGGCGGCTTCACCGACGTCCTGCTTCGCCGCGGCGCGGCGGAGGTGCTCGCGGTGGACGTCGGCTACGGCCAGCTCGCCTGGCGACTGCGCGAGGATCCCCGCGTGGTCGTCCACGACCGCACCAACGTCCGGTCCCTGACCACCCAGCTGCTCGGAGGGCCCGTCGACCTCGTGGTGGGCGACATGTCGTTCATCTCGCTGACGCTGGTGCTGGAGCCGCTCGCCGGCGTCACAGCGCCCGATGGAGACTGGGTGCTGATGGTCAAGCCGCAGTTCGAGGTCGGCAAGGGCCGGGTCGGCAAGGGCGGAGTGGTGCGTGACCGCGCTGGCCGCCTCCAGGCGGTGACGGCGGTGGTCGAGGCGGCCGAGAGCCGTGGCTGGGGACTGCAGGGGGTCGCGACCAGCCCGCTGCCAGGGCCGTCCGGCAACGTCGAGTTCTTCCTCTGGCTGCGTCGCGGCCCCCGGCGAGTCGGTCCGGAAGACATCGCGGCCGAGATCGAGCACACGCCACCGCTGGGGGCGGCGGGTGAGAGGGTGGAGCCGTGAGCGAGTCGTCCGACACCGGCGCGACCCGGCGCGTCCTGCTGCTGGCGCACGCCGGCCGCGCCGCGGCGCACGCCGTCGTTCTGGAGTTCTGCACCAGCCTGACCGCCCAGGGCATCGCGGTGCGGCTGATGGCTGAAGACGCCGCCGCCCTGGGACTCACCCCGGCGTCGTTCACCCCGCCGCTGGAGCTCACCACCTCGGGCGACGACGCCGGTCGCGACTGCGAGCTGACCGTGGTCATCGGCGGCGACGGCACCATCCTGCGCGCGGCCGAGGTGACCCGGCACAGCGGGACCCCGATCCTCGGCATCAACCTGGGTCACGTGGGCTTCCTGGCCGAGGCCGAGCCCGAGGACCTCGAGCTCGCGGTCGAGGCGGTGGTGCAGGGCCGCTACGCCACCGAGGAGCGGATGGCGATCGACGTCTCGGTCTACCACGGCAAGAAGCTGGTCCACCGGACCTTCGCCCTCAACGAGGCGGCGGTCGAGAAGGCCTCCCGGCAACGGATGGTCGACGTCGTCGTGGGTATCGACGGCCGGCCGGTGTCCCGATGGGGCTGCGACGGCGTCGTCTGCGCCACGCCCACGGGCTCCACGGCGTACAACTTCTCGGCGGGCGGGCCGATCGTGTGGCCGACGGTGGAGGCCCTGCTTATCGTGCCGATCAGCGCCCACGCCCTGTTCGCCCGCGCCATGGTGGTGGCACCGAGCTCGGTGCTGGCCATGGAGCTGCCCGACGACACCGAGCCCGGCGTGCTCTGGTGCGACGGCCGGCGAATGATCGAGCTGCCGCCCGGGGCACGGGTCGAGGTGCGCCGCAGTCCGACCCCCGTCCACTTGACCCGGCTGCGCGCCCGGCCGTTCACCGATCGGCTGGTCGAGAAGTTCGCCCTGCCGGTCGAGGGCTGGCGCGGAGCGGCCGAGCGGCGACGTCGGGAGAACGGCGACACCGATGATTGAGGAGCTGCGGATCGCCTCCCTCGGGGTCATCGAGTCCTCGACCCTCGAGCTCGGGCCGGGGCTCACCGTCCTCACAGGGGAGACAGGCGCTGGCAAGACCATGGTCGTGACCGCGCTGGCGCTCCTGCTGGGTGCACGCGCCGACAGCGGCCAGGTGCGGGCAGGGGCGCGGGCCGCTCGCGTCGAGGGCATCGTGCTGAGCGACAGCCTCCCGGAGTTCGCGTCGGCAGTGGATGCCGCGGGCGGAACCCTCGAGGACGACCGCGTCGTGCTGGGGCGAAGCATCTCGGCGGAAGGCCGCTCACGCGCGTTCGTGGGCGGTGCGTCGGTCCCGGTCGCCACCCTCGCCGACGTCGCCGAGCCACTCGTCGCGGTCCACGGCCAGTCCGACCAGCAGGGTCTGCTGAAGGCGTCCGCCCAGCGCGAGGCGCTCGACCGCTACGCCGGCTCCACGGCCGCTGACCTGCTGGCGGAGTGGGGTCGTGACCACGCGGCGCTGGCCGCGGTCGAGGCCGAGCTCACCGCGGTGACGGCGAGCGCCCGCGAGCGAGCCCGCGAGGCCGACCTGCTGCGCTTCGGGCTCGGCGAGATCGAGGCGATCGACCCTCAGCCCGGCGAGGACCTCGGGCTAGCTGCCGAAGAGGCGCGTCTCGGCTTCGCGGACACCCTGCGCACCGCGGCCGAGCAGGCCCGAGAGGCTCTCTCCAGCGAGGAGGCGCCCCCGACGCCCTCGGGGCCACCGCCGCGGCCCGGACCCTCCTCGAGGGAGTGCGCGACCACGACGCCGCGGCCGCGGAGCTGGCCGACCGGCTGGCCGAGGCGTCCTACCTGCTCTCCGACCTGGCCGCCGACGTCGCCTCCTACGCCGCCGGGCTGGAGAGCGACCCCGCCCGGCTCGCCGCGGTCTCGCAGCGGCGAGCCGCGCTCACCGGTCTGTTGCGCAAGTACGGCGACACGGTGGACGACGTCTTGACCTGGGGGCACAGAGCGCGTCGCGGCTGGTGGACCTCGACGGCACCGACGACCGGATCGTGCAGCTGCGTGGGGAGCGCTCCCGGCTGCGGGAGGCCCTGGCCGAGACCGCCGCGGCGCTGAGCGCCGTGCGGACGGAGCAGGCCGGCCGGCTCGCCGCGCAGGTGACCGCCGAGCTGGCGCTGCTGGCCATGCCACAGGCACGACTCGAGGTGCGGGTGCGCCAGCTGGAGGCGACAGGGGTGGAGCCCGTCGACGCCGACCGCCCCGGTGCACCGCTGCGAGTGGGCCAGCGATGGCTGCGCCACACGGCCTCGGGCACCGACGAAGTGGAGCTCCTGCTGGCCGCCAACGCTGGCGGAGAGCCTCGGCCGCTCGCCAGGAGCGCCTCGGGCGGGGAGCTGTCCCGGGTGATGCTGGCGCTCGAGGTCGCCCTCGCGGGCACCAGCCCGGTCCCCACGTTCGTCTTCGACGAGGTGGACGCAGGGGTCGGTGGCAAGGCGGCCATCGAGGTGGGCCGTCGGCTGGCCGAGCTGGCCCGCGCCGCCCAGGTCCTCGTGGTCACCCACCTGCCTCAGGTCGCGGCGTACGCCGACCGGCACGTGGTCGTCGACAAGTCTCACGACGGCGTGGTGACCACCTCCGACCTGCGGACGCTCGACGACGCCGAGCGGGTTCAGGAGCTGTCTCGGATGCTCGCCGGCGTCGAGCGGTCGGAGTCCGGGCTGGCGCACGCGCGCGAGCTGCTCGAGGCCGCCCGCGCGGGTCGCTGAGCGGCAGCCTCGCGGCGACGCGCGGAGCCTTCCGGGTTGCCGGCTCGACCCGGGCCACGGTGCCACCATGGACCGGTCATGAAGCTGAGCACCAGAAGCCGCCCTCAGGACACGCCGCCAGGGCTGGTCGGAACCGCGCGCGTGGCGCGCCGTGCCGCGGCAGTCGTGGGTCGGGTTCGGCCCGGCGACGTGGCGTTCGTCGATCATCTCGACCTCGACCGAGCTACGGCGCAGGCCCTCGTCGACGCCGGTGTCGGTGCGGTCGTCAACGCCGCCGCCATGATCTCGGGGCGCTATCCCGCCCTCGGTCCGGAGGTCCTCCCCTCCGCCGGGGTGCTGGTGGTGGACGGGGTGGGGGCAGAGGGCTTCGCGGCCGTACGCGACGGCGCCAGCGTGCGCGTGCACGAGGGGCGGGTCTACGCCGGTGACACCGTGCTCGCCACGGGCCGACCGGTGGACACCGCGACGGTGGCCGCGGAGATGGAGGACGCCCGCGCCGGGCTCACCCACCAGCTCTCGACGTTCACGCACAACGCGACCGAGTTCCTGCGCCGCGAGCAGGACCTGCTGCTGCACGGCCTCGGCGTACCCGAGCTTCGGGCGCGCATGTCAGGGCGTCCGGTTCTGGTCCTCGTGCGGGCCCCCGACCACGAGCAGGAGCTGGCCGGGATCCGCCGCTACGTCGCCGACCAGCGGCCGGTGCTCATCGGGATCGAGCGGGGCGCCGACGCCCTCCTCCAGGCCGGGCTGCGCCCCGACATCGTCGTGGTGGACGCGCATGCCGGGCACGACCCGGACCGCGAGCTGCCCAGCGCCAAGGCGCTGCGCCAGGCGCGCGAGGTCGTCGTGAGAGTCGACCGCGGCGCCGCGCGCGGAGGGCTGGAGGCATTCGAGCGACTGGGCGTCCGCCCGATCCGGTTCGAGTCCGCTGCGACCCCGGAGGACGTCGGGCTGCTGCTCGCCGACAGCGCCGGCGCCGCCCTGATCGTCGGCGTGGGCATGCACGCCACCTTGGACGATTTCCTGGACCAGCAGCGGCCCGGTCTGGCCAGCACCTATCTCACCCGGCTGCGCGTGGGCCCCCGCCTGGTCGACGCGCTCGGTGCCCCTGCTCTACTCCGGCCGGGTCCGGACGTGGCACCTGACGCTCGTCACGCTCGCCGGGCTGCTGGCGCTCGCGGTGGCGGTGGCGGGCACGCCGGTCGGCCAGCGATGGTTCACCGACCTCGGGCCGGTGCTCACCGGTCTCCTCGATCGTCTCCAAGGACTGCTCCCGTGATCTCCTTCCGCCAGCACGTGGTCACCCTGGTCGCCGTCTTCCTGGCCCTGGCTGTCGGGGTCGTGCTGGGTGGTGGCCCGCTCTCCGACCTCGGCCGGGCCACGCCCGCCGCGCAGGCCGCCCCGCGGCCTGCGGGTGACGACGCGGCCCGTGCCGAGGCGGCGTACGCCGACCAGGTGCTCGCGGCCTCGGCCGGCCGGCTCTACGCCGGCGGTCTGGCCGACAGCGCGGTGGCCGTGGTGGCGTTCCCCGGGGTGGCCGACTCCGTGGTCGCCGGTGTGACGGCCCAGATCGAGGCGGCCGGCGGCTCCGTGACCACCACCTGGCAGGTGCAGGAGGGGCTCACCAGTCCCGGCGACCGGGCGCTGGTCGACACGCTGGGGAGCCAGCTCGCGGCGCAGGCGGACGAGCAGGTCACCGCGGGCGTCCCCACCTACGAGCGGATCGGTGAGCTCCTGGGGCTCGCCGCCGGCACCACCCGCGCGCGTCCCGATCAGGGCGGTGCGCTCGGGGCGGCCATCAGCGACAGCCTGCGCACCGCGGAGCTGGTCACGCCCGCTGCGGCGGATGCCCGGCGCGCTCCACGCGTCCTCGTGCTGCTCGGGCCCGACACCTCTCCGGAGGAGGACGCCATCTACGCCGGCGTGGTGAGCGGCCTGGCCCGGCATGCCACGACCACCGTGCTCGCCGCCGGCACCAGCGACGCGCGGCTGTCCCGGCTGCGCGAGGAGCCGGTGGCCGCTGACGTCGCCACGGTCGACGGTGTCGACGGTGCGGCGGGCCAGGTGACCGCGGTCCTGGCGCTCATCCACTGGCCCGACACGCGCGGCGGCTCATTCGGTGCGTCGGGCGCCGACGGCGCCGTCGACGTGCAGTAGGCTAGAACCCCGTGAAGGGCGCCTCTCCCACCAAGCACGTGTTCGTGACCGGAGGCGTCGCCTCCTCGCTCGGCAAGGGGCTGACGGCCTCGAGCCTGGGCAGCCTGCTCAAGTCCCGCGGTCTGCGCGTGACGATGCAGAAGCTGGACCCGTATCTCAACGTCGACCCGGGGACGATGAACCCGTTCCAGCACGGCGAGGTCTTCGTCACCAACGACGGCGCGGAGACCGACCTCGACATCGGGCACTACGAGCGGTTCCTGGACACCGACCTCAACCAGGTCGCCAATGTGACGACCGGACAGGTCTACTCGTCGGTGATCGCCAAGGAGCGACGCGGCGACTATCTCGGCGACACGGTCCAGGTGATCCCGCACATCACCAACGAGATCAAGGACCGAATCCGCGCGATGGCCACCGCGGGCGAGGGCGAGCCGGCCGACGTGGTCATCACCGAGATCGGGGGCACCGTCGGCGACATCGAGTCGCTGCCCTTCCTCGAGGCCGCCCGCCAGGTGCGCCACGACCTCGGCCGCGACAACTGCTTCTTCCTGCATGTCTCGTTGGTGCCCTACCTCGGCCCCTCCGGAGAGCTCAAGACCAAGCCCACCCAGCACTCCGTCGCGGCGCTGCGCTCCATCGGCATCCAGCCCGACGCGATCGTCTGCCGCGCCGACCGTGAGCTTCCGCAGAGCATCAAGCGCAAGATCTCGCTCATGTGCGACGTGGACGAGGAAGCGGTGGTCACGGCGGCGGACGCTCCATCGATCTACGACATCCCGAAGGTGCTGCACCGCGAGGGGCTGGACGCGTACGTCGTCCGGCGGCTCGGGCTGCCGTTCCGGGACGTGGACTGGACGACCTGGGACGACCTGCTGCGCCGGGTCCACCATCCGTCCGAGGAGGTGACGGTGGCGCTGGTCGGCAAGTACATCGACCTGCCCGATGCCTACCTGTCCGTGGTCGAGGCGTTGCGCGCAGGCGGCTTCGCCCACGAGGCCAAGGTGCACGTGCGCTGGATCGCCTCCGACGAGTGCGAGACCCCGGCCGGTGCTCGACGCCACCTCGAGGACGTCGACGCAGTGTGCGTGCCCGGCGGCTTCGGCATCCGCGGCATCGAGGGCAAGCTCGGAGCCCTCACCTACGCGCGCACGCATCGGATCCCGACGCTGGGGCTCTGCCTGGGCCTGCAGTGCATGGTCATCGAGTTCGCGCGCAGCGTCGCCGGCCTCGAGAAGGCCGCCTCGACCGAGTTCGACGCCGACTGCCCCGAGCCGGTGATCGCGACCATGGAGGAGCAGAAGTCGTTCGTCGAGGGGGCCGGCGACCTCGGTGGCACGATGAGGCTCGGGCTCTACCCGGCCGCGCTGGCGCCCGGGTCCATCGTGGCCGAGACCTACGGCGCGACTCGTGTGCAGGAGCGGCACCGCCACCGGTACGAGGTCAACAACGACTACCGCGACCAGCTCGAGGAGGCCGGGATCGTCTTCTCCGGGACCAACCCCGACCTGGGCCTCGTGGAGTTCGTCGAGCTGCCGCGGGACGTGCACCCGTACTACGTGGCGACCCAGGCCCATCCCGAGCTCCGGTCCCGGCCGACCCGTCCGCACCCGCTCTTCGCTGGGCTGATCGGCGCGGCGATCGATCGCCAGCGGGAGCTGCGCTTCCCCCTGGACGAGGCCGGGCTGCGCCGACGCGACGACGAGCCGGCCTGAGCCTGGCCTACGAGGAGGCGCCGGCCGTCCGCAGCTGACGGCGCAGCAGGTCGGTCTCGCGAAGCAGGATCGTGCTGACATAGGGCGGCAGTCGGTCAGCGGCCCGCTCGGCTCGGTCGGCGAAGCCGGAGTCGGCCTGGCGGGGGTACATCGTCGCCACGACCGACATCACCTCCAGCATGCCGCCCTCACCGAACCGGGTGAGCTCCTCGAGATAGCGGTCCGGGTAGGGCCCGAGCACCTCGGCCTGACCGGGCCGCCAGAAGGCGCGCCCGAGCATCGCCATCGCCGCGCCCGCGTGCAGTGCCCGCTCCTCGAAGACCGCGTGCCAGGCCTCCTGCTTGGCGTCGGCCTGGGGGCAAGCAGCACGGACGGCGAGTGCCCGCTGGCCGGCGTCCGGGTCGGGGTCTCGGGCGAGCAGAGCGCGCACTGCGGAGTCGTCGTAGCCGCCCAGCTCGGCTCGGCGCTCCAGCACTCGCCAGCCAAGGTCGGTGGACTCCTGGGCCGGCGCCTGCAGAGCCGCGAAGTGGGCGTCGGTGCGCGCATTGCCGGCGAGCGTCTGGAGCGCGGCGGTGCGCAGGTCCGGCGAGGCCGCGATGGCCAGCGCGACGTCGGCCACGCGGTCGCGCTGGGCGCGCACCTGACCGGGCGGGCACCACTGCTCGGCGGCGGCGCGGGCCAGACCGAGCAGCGGCTCCACGATGCCGGGTGTGCGCTCGGTGCCCAGAGCCCCGAGCACGCAGTCCAGGAAGCCGACGGCCGGCAGCTCGCCCTTCAGCATCAGGTCGTAGGCGGTGCTGACGGCGACGGTTCGCGCCATCGGGCCGGGCAGATCACCGGCCCGCGCCACGATGGCCCGGGTGGACGCGGGGTCGGGGCGCGCGGCCGCGAAGGTCAGGTCCTCGTCGTTGATCAGCTGCAGCTCGGCCGGCGGTAGCCGGACCGGGGTGCTCCTCCCGCTGGTGGTGACCGCTGTCGAGCCGACGAGCCGCAACGGGCCGGTGCCTCCGGTCGCCGTCGCGTACGAGCCGATCTGCAGCGTGTGCGACCGCGGCTCGCCCTCGGGCGCGGTCGCCTCGAGCGTCCCGTCGCGCAGCGTGAGCGTGTCGGTGCCGGCGCGGTCGAACCAGTCGGCCGTCCAGGCGGTGAGGTCTCGCGCGGCGGCCTCGCCGACGGCGTCCATCAGGTCGGCGAGCCGCGTGTTGCCCCAAGCGTGGGTCCGGAAGTAGGCCCGCAGCCCCTCGACGAAGGCGTCCTCGCCGAGGTGGGCCACCAGCTGCTTGAGGACGCTCTGCCCCTTCTCGTAGGTGATGTGGTCGAAGTTGGCCAGCGCCGCCGCGACGTCCGGCACCGGGCCCCGGATCGGGTGCGAGGAGGGGCCCATGTCCTGGAGGTAGGCCCTGAGCTTGTCGCCGGCCAGGAAGGACGCCCAGGTGCTGGTGAACTCCGTGGCGTGTTGGGCGGCCCAGGCGGCCGCCCAGGAGGCGAAGGCCTCGTTGAGCCAGAGGTCGTCCCACCACTGCATGGTCACCAGGTCGCCGACCCACATGTGCGCCATCTCGTGCAGCAGCACCTCCGCGCGCACCTGGCGCATCGCGTAGGTCGGTGGGCTGCGGAACAGCATGGAGTCCGACCACGTGACGCACCCCCAGTTCTCCATCGCCCCGCCCATGTTCGGCACGAAGACCTGGTCGTAGCGGCGCTGGGGGAACGGGAGGTCGAAGCGCTCGCCGAAGAACCGCAGCCCGCGGCCGGTGAGGTCGAAGAGCTCCTCGGCGGCCTGCTCGAGGAACCTCGCCGTCGACTGCCGGGAGAACAGGCCGAGGTCGTAGCCGTCGACCTCGCGCCGGATCTCGTGGAAGGGGCCGGCGTTGATGACCACGACGTACGTCGACAGGCTTGGCGTGTCGGGGAAGGTCCAGATCCGGGCGCCGTCGACCGACTCGGTCACGGTGTCGGGGCCGGAGTTGGACGTGACCGTCCACGACTCCGGCGCCGTCACCGTCAAGGCGTGCGGTGCCTTCAGATCCGGCTGGTCGAAGCACGCCCACACCCGGCGGGCGTCGTCGGCCTCGAAGGACATCCAGACATAGACCAGCTTGTCGCTCGGGTCGAGGGTGCGCAGGATGCCGGCCGAGCTGGCGGTGTCGGACTGGGCCGCCGCGACGACGAGCACGTTCTCGGCCCGGAGGTCGGGCAGCGGCAGCCGGCCGCGCTCGGCCGTGGCGGGATCCAGCGGGCGTCCGTTCAACGTGGCGTGCCGGATCTCCGCGACGCAGTCGACGAACGTCGCAGCTCCGGGCCGCTCGCAGGCGAAGGCGATCGTGGCGACGGACTCCACGGTGTCGCCCTCGAGCAGCCCGGTGAGGTCGACGGCGATGTCGTAGCGGCGTACCGAGAGCAGCGCCCCGCGCTCCTCGGCCTCGGCCTGGGTGAGGCTGGCGGTGCCGTCCGGGGTGTCGTTCATGGTGGTCACGGTAGCGTCCGGAGCGTGACCCGGGAGCCTGCGCACGAGCCCTCGCCCGAGGGCCCGACCCAGACCCTGCGCGACGAGCCGGGTGGCTGGCCCGTCGTCGGGTCCACGGACCTCCACCGCGACGACTGGGTGATCGCCTTCCGCCTGGATCTGGTGCATCCGCCGGGCGGCGAGCCGGGTGCGGCGTTCCCGCGGCTGGTGCTGGAGCACCCGGGTGCGGTCGTCGTGCTCGCCGTCGACGCGGACGAGCGGGTCCTGTGCCTGCGGCAGTACCGCCATGCGCTGGGGGGCCGCTACGTCGAGCTTCCGGCCGGGCTGTGCGACGTACCGGGGGAGGACCCACTCGAGGTGGCCCGACGCGAGCTGGTGGAGGAGGCGCACCTGGCGGCCCGGGAATGGGCGCACCTGCTCACCGTCCGCGCCTCGCCGGGCGTCTCTGACGAGGTCGTGCACCTCTACCTGGCCCGCCGGCTGACCGAGGTGGACCCGGGGGACTTCGAGCCCGAGCACGAGGAGGCGCACATGGAGACCTTCTGGGCGCCTTTCGACGACCTCCTCAGAGCCGTGCTCGAGGGCCACGTCACCGAGGCGCCGATTGCGCTGGCCCTGTTGGTGGCGCAGGCACGAGGACTGGCCGGGGGCGCGACGAGTAGCGTGTGACCGGCACCACGCACGGTGGTGACCCACCGGGCCGGCAAGCAAAGGAGCATGTCGTGAAGATCGGCGTTCCGAAGGAAGTGAAGAACCACGAGTACCGGGTGGCGCTCACCCCGATCGGGGCCCACGAGCTCACCGAGCACGGGCACGAGGTCTTCGTGGAGAAGGGCGCCGGTCTCGGGTCACAGGTCTCCGACGAGGAGTACGTCGCGGCAGGGGCCAAGATCCTCGACTCGGCCGACGAAGCCTGGGGCGTCGCTGACATGGTCCTCAAGGTCAAGGAGCCGATCACGGAGGAGTACCACCGGCTGCGCGAGGGGCTGACCCTCTTCACCTACCTGCACCTTGCGGCCGACAAACCGCTCACCGAGGAGCTGCTGTCCAGGAAGGTCACCGGCATCGCCTACGAGACCGTGCAGCTGCCCTCGGGCGCCCTGCCCCTGCTGTACCCGATGTCGGAGGTCGCGGGATGCCTGGCCCCTCAGGTCGGTGCGCACGCGCTGATGAAGGCGCAGGGCGGGCGCGGGGTGCTGCTCGGCGGCGTCGGCGGTGTCGCGAACGCCAAGGTGGTCATCATCGGGGCCGGCGTGTCGGGTCAGAACGCCGCCAACATCGCCTTGGGCATGGGCGCCGACGTGACCCTGCTGGACACCGACCTGGACAAGCTTCGGATGTCGTTCTGGCGCTACAGCAACCGGGTGCACGGGCTGGCGTCGTCCAAGCTGGCGATCCAGCAGCAGGTGCTGGAGGCGGACATGGTGATCGGGGCGGTGCTCATCCCCGGTGCCAAGGCTCCCAAGCTGGTGACCAACGACCTCGTCGCGGCCATGAAGCCAGGGTCCGTGCTCGTGGACATCGCCGTCGACCAGGGTGGCTGCTTCGAGGACACCCACCCCACCACGCACGCCGACCCGACGTACGCCGTGCACAACTCGATCTTCTACTGCGTGGCCAACATGCCCGGGGCGGTGCCGAACACCTCCACCTACGCGCTCACCAACGCCACCCTGCCCTACACCGTGGCGCTGGCGGACAAGGGCTGGCAGCAGGCCTGTCGAGACGATCGGGCCCTCGCGCTCGGGCTCAACACCCATGCCGGGCAGCTCACCAACGCTCCCGTGGGCGACGCGGTCGGCATCGAGGCCGTGAGCCTGGACGCCGTCCTCGGCTGAGCCGGGAGCCTGGACCCGCGTGACCGACCCGGAGCGTGCCGTCCGCACCTACCTCGACCACCTGGCGGTCGAGCGTGGGCTGGCGGCCAACACGCTCACGTCCTACCGGCGCGACCTGCGTCGCTACCTGCGCTTCCTGGCCGAAGAGGGACTGGGGGAGCTGGACTCCGTGAACGAGGCGACAGTCACCGGTTTCCTGGCGCGGCTGCGGGAGGGTGACGCCGACCATCCGCCGCTGGGCGCCGCGTCGGCCGCGCGCACCCTGGTCGCGGTCCGGGGGTTCCACCGGTTCGCCGTACGAGACGGCCTGGCCGACGCCGACCCCGCGGCCGCGGTGAAACCGCCTGCCCCGGCGAAGCGGCTGCCCAAGGCGCTCCCACTGGCCGACGTGGAGGCGATCCTGGCCGCCGCCGGGTCGGCGGGCACGGCGCTGGCGCTGCGCGACCGCGCCCTGTTGGAGGTGCTCTACGGCACGGGGGCGCGCATCTCGGAAGCGGTGGGGCTGGATGTCGACGACCTGGACCTCGTGGACGGCAGCGCCCATCTGCGGGGCAAGGGTGGCAAGGAGCGGATGGTGCCCGTGGGTGCCTTCGCGCGGGAGGCCGTGTCGGACTACCTGGTGCGGGCGCGGCCGGGGCTGGTCGCAGCCGGCTCGGGCATCCCCGCACTGTTCCTCAACTCCCGCGGTGGCCGGCTCTCGCGGCAGAGCGCCTGGGCGGTGCTCACCCGGGCCGCCGAGCGGGCCGGGGTGACCCGCGACGTCTCGCCGCACACCTTGCGGCACTCCTTCGCGACCCATCTGCTCGAGGGCGGAGCAGACGTGCGCGTGGTGCAGGAGCTGCTGGGGCACGCGTCCGTGACGACGACGCAGGTCTACACCCTGGTCACGGTCGACAACCTGCGCGAGGTGTTCGCCACCGCCCATCCTCGCGCGCGGACCGGTGGCTGAGCCGGGGGAGCGGTCGGCGACCGACCCGGCCGACGTGCTCGCCGACTGGGTGGCGACGCGGGCGTTCCCGCTCTATCCGCACCAGGAGGAGGCCCTCCTCGAGCTGGCCGCGGGCAGCAACGTCGTCCTCGGTACGCCGACCGGCTCCGGGAAGTCGCTCGTGGCGGAGGGGGCGATCCAGCTGGCCGTCGCGGCTGGCGGGCGTGCCTTCTACACCGCGCCCATCAAGGCACTGGTCAACGAGAAGTTCTTCGCGCTGTGCGAGGCATTCGGGCCTGAAGGCGTGGGCATGCTGACCGGCGATGCGGCCGTGAACGCGGAGGCGCCGATCATCGCGTGCACCGCCGAGGTCCTCGCCAACATCGCCCTCCGCGAGGGGTCGACCGCCAAGGTGGCGCTCGCCGTCCTGGACGAGTTCCACTACTACGGCGACCCCGAGCGGGGCTGGGCCTGGCAGGTCCCCCTGCTGGAGCTCCCCCAGGCGCAGTTCCTGCTGATGTCCGGCACGCTCGGCGACACCGAGGAGCTCCGCGCCGACCTCAGCCGCCGGACCGGCAGGCCGACGGCCCTGGTGGACGACGCCGAGCGGCCGGTGCCCTTGATCTTCAGCTGGGCCGACACCCCTCTCGACGAGACGCTCGCGGAGCTGCTGCAGACCGGCCAGGGCCCGGTCTACGTCGTGCACCACTCGGGCCGTCGCCGTCGAGCACGCGGTGGCGCTCCAGCGCAGCCTTCCCGGCGAGGAGCCCGCCGCCCGCGCCGTGCGTGGCGCCACGCTCGGCAGCTTCCGGTTCGGGCCGGGGTTCGGCCGGACGCTGGCGCCGCTGGTGCGAGCCGGGATCGGGGTGCACCACGCGGGCATGCTGCCCAGGTACCGCCGGCTCGTGGAGCAGCTCGCGCAGCGCGGCGAGCTCCGGGTGATCTGCGGCACCGACACCCTCGGGGTGGGGATAAACGTGCCGATCCGGACGGTGCTGTTCACCGGGCTGGCGAAGTACGACGGCCGGCGCAACCGCGTGCTGACCGCTCGGGAGTTCCACCAGGTCGCCGGTCGGGCCGGGCGAGCCGGCTTCGACACCGTGGGCTACGTGGTGGTGCAGGCACCCGAGCACGTGATCGAGAACGAGCGAGCCCTGGCCCGCGCCGGTCACGATCCCCGCCGGCGCAAGAAGGTGCAACGCCGCAAGCCGCCGGAGGGTGCCGTGGTGTGGAACCGGCAGACCTTCGAGAAGCTCGTCTCGGCGTCACCGGAGCGTCTCCCGTCCCGGATGCGCGTCGACCACTCGCTCCTCGTGAACGTCCTGGCCCGCGAGGAGGACGCCGTCGCGGTGCTGCGGCGGCTGTTGACCGAGAACCACGAGACCCGGCCTCGGCAGCTGCGGCTCGTGCGTCGTGCCGTGCAGCTGGGCCGGTCACTCGTCCGCTCCGGCGTGGTGACCCGGCTCGACGTCCCGGACGAGCACGGTCGGCGCTTCATCCTCACCGTCGACCTGCCCGACGACTTCGCCCTGGACCAGCCGCTGGCGCATTTCGCTCTGGCTGCCCTGGACGTGCTCGACCCCGAGTCCGACGACTACCCCCTCGATGTCGTCTCGGTGGTCGAGTCGGTGCTGGAGGCGCCCCTTCCGGTGCTGTTGGCACAGCGGCGCGAGGCCCGCGGTGAGGCGGTCGCCCAGATGAAGGCCGAGGGCCTGGAGTACGACGAGCGGATGGCGCTGCTGGAGGAGATCACCTGGCCTCGGCCGCTCGCCGAGCTGCTCGAGGCGACGTACGAGCACTACCGGCAGTCCCACCCGTGGCTGCCTGTCGACGCGTTGGACCCCAAGTCGGTCGTCCGCGAGATGTGGGAGCAGGGAATGGGGTTCGCCGACCTCGTGGCGCGCTACCAGCTCGCGCGCTCCGAGGGCCTCGTGCTGCGCTACCTGTCCGACGCCTACCGAACCCTGCGCCGGACCGTCCCCGACTCCCACCGCTCACCCGCGCTCGACGAGCTGGTCGAGTGGCTGGGGGAGACCGTGCGCCAGACCGACTCCTCGCTGCTGGACGAGTGGGAGGCGCTGGTGGACCCGGCCCACCACCACCCGGCCACCGCGCCGCCTCCGCCACCCCGACCGCTGTCCACGCAGCGCGCGTTCCTGGTGATGATCCGCAACGCACTCTGGCGTCGGGTCGAGCTGGCCGCGCGCGACGACGTCACCGCACTGGCGGCGGTCGAGCGGGCGGCCGCTGAGCTGGTCGACCCGCCCCGGGAGGCGGTGATGACCCACGCGGCCTGGGACGCGGCTCTCGCCGCCTACTACGCCCAGCACGACCGGATCGGCACCGGGCCGGACGCCCGCGGCCCGGCGTACGTCGACATCGGGCCGGAGACGACCGCGACCCCGCTCGGGGCGCCGGAGCACACCAGGGCGCGGGTCCGGATGGTGCGGCAGACGTTGGCCGACCCGGCCGGCCATCGCGACTGGATCCTGGAGGCAGTGGTCGACTGCGACGCCTCGGACGCCTGCGGCGACCTCGTTCTGGCCGTGGTGACGATGCGCGAGCTCGGGGCCTGAGCGGGGGCGGCGCTAGTCTCGAGACAGTTCGTGCCAGACACAGGAGGTGCCCAGATGTCGCGCAAGAAGGTCGTCGTCCTCGGCAGCAACTTCGGGGGGCTCACCGCGGCCCTCGCCGTACGGCACGAGCTGGACGGGGACGTGGACGTCACCGTGGTCTCGCCGTCGGACCGGTTCCTGTTCAACCCGTCGCTGATCTGGGTGCCGTTCGGCAAACGCGGGAAGAAGGACATCACCTTCAAGGTGGCCCCGACGTTCGAGTCCCACGGGGTCGAGTTCGTCCATGCGGCGGCCACGGGCATCGACCTGGCCGGGCGGACGGTCACGACGACGGCCGGGCCGCAGTCCTACGACTACCTGGTCATCGCCACCGGCTACCGCAACGACTTCGACCTCGTGCCCGGCACCGGGCCGGGCGGCAACGCACACACCATCACCACCCTCGAGGACGCCGTGTCCGCCGCCGAGGGCTGGCAGCGCGTCCTGGCCGATCCTGGCGACGTGGTGATCGGCGCCACCCAGAGCGCGGGCTGCTTCGGAGCGGCGTACGAGTTCCTGTTCAACACCTCCCACCAGCTCAAGAAGGCGGGGCTGAAGAAGCAGGTCAAGCTGACCTATGTCACGAGCGAGCCGTTCCTGGGTCACTTCGGCATCGGCGGGCTGCCCCACGGCGAGGAGCTGCTCGGCATGTTCTTGAAGAAGGAGAAGATCGAGGCGGTCACGAACGTCGCGATGGATGCCGTCGCCAGTGACGCGATCCAGCTCTCCGACGGCCGGGAGGTGCCGTTCAGCTTCGCCATGGTCGTCCCGCCGTTCGTGGGCCAGGACTTCCTCAGGGACGTGGACGGGATCGCCGACGCCAAGGGGTATGTCAAGGTTCGCGACACCTACCAGACCGAGGGGTACGACGAGGTCTACGCCGTCGGGATCGCCGCGGCAGTCGCGGTGCCGTGGCAGACGCCCACCCCTGTCGGCATCCCCAAGACGGGCTTCCCCACCGAGGCGATGGCGCACGTCGCCGCCAAGAACATCGCCTCGCAGATCCGCGGGGAGGCCCCGAAGGAGCACAAGGAGTTCGGTGAGATCCCCGCCATCTGCGTGATGGATGCCGGCAACAACGGGGTGCTGATCCTGGCCGACAAGATGCTGCCCCCGCGCAAGCACGGGGTGCTGATCCCGGGCCCGCAGAACCACGCGATGAAACTGGCCTTCGAGACGTACTTCCTGTGGAAGATGAAGGGCGGGCACGTCACGCTGCCGTAGCTCTCGGCTGGGCTCACGACGGGGCTCACGGGTCGGCGCCGGGGCCGCCGGTTCTCCACAGCCGCTGTCCACAGCTCGGCTGCGGCTGTGCAGGCACCGGGGCCGTGCGCTCACACGGTCTCAACAGATTTCGAAGAACCCTGGGGGTATCCGCGCGGCGCGTTGTTCTGCCGTCCCGCGTCGACCTACGCTCGCCGCAGGACGGCGCAATGTCGCCGAGTCGACAATTCGTCGGCGCTCCGAGCACACGGCGAAGGGGAGAGCGATGGTCGGAGGCGGCATGTTCCGCAAGCGGCCCACCGACCAGGGCAGCAGTGCCCCCGAGATGCCACCCCTGGTGTCCCCTCCCTTTCCTCCGCCCGCCGCCCCACCTCCCCCTTCCCCAGGAGGCATCGATGAAGGCCAGGAACCCGTGACCGAGCCGATCCCGTTCCGCGGGCCGGACGCCGCCGTTCCCGACGCCGGCGCGCCCATGGCCGGCCCGTCCGCGGCTGCCCTCCCCGACCCCGGGCTGCCCGAGGTCCCCGAGCCCGAGTTGCCCGAGCGGGCCGAGCTGCGGCGTACCCCTGCTGAGGAGACCGAGATCACGCTCGGGCCGACCGGCCGCCCGCTTCCGCAGCTGCCCGAGCCCCCGCCCTCACCCAGCACGGCCCGGCCCGGGTCGTGTCGATGTGCAACCAGAAGGGCGGCGTGGGCAAGACGACCACCACGATCAACCTCGGCGCCTCGCTGGCGGAGTACGGCCGCCGGGTGCTCCTGGTGGACTTCGACCCGCAGGGATCGCTGTCGGTGGGGCTCGGGATGAACCCCCACGACATGGAGCACACCATCTACAACCTGCTCATGGACCGCGACGCCCGGCTCGAGGACGTCGTGGTGCCCACCGGCGTCTCGAGGATGGACCTGCTCCCCTCGAACATCGACCTGTCCGCGGCCGAGGTGCAGCTGGTCCACGAGGTGGCCCGCGAGCAGACCCTCGCCCGGGTGCTCGCGCCCGCCCTCGAGCACTACGACGTCATCATCATCGACTGCCAGCCGTCGCTGGGCCTGCTCACCGTCAACGCGCTCACCGCCTCCGACGGCGTCATCGTCCCGCTCGAGTGCGAGTACTTCGCGCTGCGTGGCGTCGCGCTCCTCAAGAACACCATCGACAAGGTGCGCGAGCGGCTCAACCCGAAGCTGGAGATCGACGGCGTACTCGGGACCATGTTCGACGGGCGCACGCTGCACGGCCGCGAGGTCCTGGAGCGGCTGGTCCAGGCGTGGGGCGACACGGTCTTCCACACCGTGATCCGGCGAACCGTCAAGTTCTCCGACTCCACCGTCGCCGGCGAGCCGATCACGACGTACGCCGCGGACTCCACCGGGGCCGAGGCCTACCGGCAGCTCGCGAAGGAGGTGCTGGCCCGGTGGCTCGACGGGTGAGTCTCCCCACCGCCGACGACCTTTTCCGGCCCACCGGCGAGGCCCTGGAGGCCCCGGCGGCGCCGCCCGTGCGGGCGGTCCCCGATCAGGCGCCCGACGGCCCGCCTCGTCCCAGCGGGCGGGTCAGGCACGACGAGAAGATGACCGTCTACGTCACCTCGGCCGAGCTGCTGCACCTCGAGCAGGCCCGGCTGGCCCTGCGGGCCGAGCACGGCATCGCCGTCGACCGGGGGCGGCTGGTGCGCGAGGCGCTCGCCCTGGTCCTGGCCGAGCTGGACACCGAGGGCACCGAGAGCGCGCTGGTGCGGCGGTTGAGCGAGGAATGACCGCGGCCGACGCCACCGTGCTGCCCGTCCCCCCGCCAGCCCCGGCCGGAAGCGAGGTGGCCCCCGCGTTCGAGGTCCGGCTGGACAACTTCGAGGGCCCCTTCGATCTGCTGCTCTCGCTGATCGCCAAGCACAAGCTGGACATCACCGAGGTGGCGCTGTCGCGAGTCACCGACGAGTTCATCGCCCACGTCAAGTCCGCCGGTGACGCCTGGGATCTCGAGCAGACCTCGTCGTTCCTGGTCGTCGCGTCGACCCTGCTCGACCTCAAGGCCGCTCGGTTGCTCCCGCAAGGCGACGTCGAGGACGAAGAGGACCTCGCCCTGCTCGAGGCGCGCGACCTGCTGTTCGCGCGGCTCCTGCAGTACAAGGCCTTCAAGCAGGTCGCCGGCGTGCTGCGCGAGCGGCTCGTGGGGGAATCGCGCCGCCACCCCCGCGCGGTGGGTCTCGAGGACCGCTTCGCCTCCCTGCTGCCGGAGGTGCTGATCGGCATCGGTCTGGACTCCTTCGCGGCCCTGGCCGCGAGAGCCTTGGAGCCTAAGCCGGTGGCTGAGCTGTCGCTAGGGCACATCCACGTGGCCCGGGTGAGCGTGCGCGAGCAGGCGGCACTCGTCGTCGAGCGGCTTCGCCGCACCGGCACCATGACCTTCCGGGCCCTCACCGGCGACTCGCCCGACACGCTCACCACCGTGGCCCGCTTCCTGGCCCTGCTGGAGCTGTTCCGCGAAGGGGCCGTGGGCTTCGAGCAGCTCACGCCGCTGGGCGAGCTCACCGTCCGCTGGACCGGCTCCGCCGAGGGCGAGGTGGACATCCACGACGAGTTCGACGGCGCGCCCTCCGAGCAGGAACCCGACTCTGACGTCGAGCCGGAGGAGGCCTCGAGCCAGCTCGAGCCGCAGACCACGCATGAGGAGACGCCGTGAGCGACCTGACCGACCCGCCCGAGCCCGCCGCGGCGACCCTGGAGGTCCCCGTCGCCGACCTGCGTCCCTCGCTGGAGGCGGTGCTCATGGTGGCCGACCAGCCCCTCGACGAGGTCCTGCTGGCCACGGCCGTCGGCTACCCCGTGACCGAGGTGTCGGCCGCGCTGGCCGCTCTCTCGGCGGAGTACGCCAAGCAGGGCCGCGGGTTCGAGCTGCGCTCGGTCGCCGGCGGATGGCGGTTCTACACCCGCGAGGAGTACGCCCCGGTCGTCGAGGCGTTCGTCCTGGAGGGGCAGCAGGCCAGGCTCACCCAGGCGGCGCTGGAGACGCTGGCGGTCGTCGCCTACAAGCAGCCCGTGTCGCGGGCCCGTGTCTCGGCCATCCGCGGCGTCAACGTCGACGGCGTCATGCGCACCTTGCTCACCCGCGGGCTGGTCGAGGAGGCGGGCCACGACGGCGAGCACGGCGCGACGCTCTACCGCACCACGGCCTACTTCCTGGAGCGGATCGGGATCTCCTCCCTCGACGAGCTGCCCGAGCTCGCCCCCTATCTCCCGGAGATGGACGACCTCGACAACGACCTGCCCGGCTTGAGCGAGGTCGGTGAGGACTCCGCGTGAGCGCCCCCGAGGGGGCCGCGCTGGTCCGCCTCCAGAAGCTCCTCGCCCAGTCCGGCGTGGCGTCCCGCCGGCGCTGCGAGGAGCTCATGCTCGCCGGGCTGGTGGAGGTGGACGGCGAGGTGGTCACGCGGCTCGGCACCAAGGTCGACCCGCGCACAGCGGTGATCCGGGTCGAGGGCCGGCGGCTGCCACCCGCCTCCGAGCACGTCTACCTGGTGCTCAACAAGCCCCGCGGCGTGGTCTCCACCATGTCGGACCCGGAAGGCCGGCGCAGCCTCGGGGACCTGGTGGCGGGCCGACCCGAGCGGCTCTTCCACGTCGGTCGGCTGGACACGGACACCTCCGGGGCTGCTGCTGCTCACCAACGACGGTGACTTCGCGCACCGCATGGCGCACCCGTCGTACGAGGTGGACAAGACCTACGTCGCCGAAGTGGAGGGCGCGGTCTCGAACGCCACGCTGCGCCGGCTGCGGGAAACAGTGACCCTCGAGGACGGCCCCGTCACGGCGTCCCGGGCTCGGGTCGTGGAGCGCGGTGCCGGTGGCGCCGCGGGCCGTACCCTCGTGGAGGTGGTGATCCACGAGGGCCGCAACCGCATCGTGCGCCGGCTGCTGGAGCACCTTGGCCATCCCGTCATTCGGCTGACCCGGACCGCCTTCGGGCCCGTCTCCTTGCGCGGGCTCGCGGTGGGACAGCTGCGTGAGCTGACCGCCGCCGAGCTCGGGGAGCTGCTGGACAGCGTCGGCCTCTGACCGGCGCCGGCACTAGGGTGGGCTCGACGTCGGAGCCTGTGTCGGCTCCGGCCAGGCAAGGAGGCGCGAGGGGTGGCCGTGCGGGCGGTGCGTGGTGCCACGCAGCTGGAGGAGGACACCCGCGAGCACATGCTCGAGCGAGTAGCCGAGATGGTGGTCGACGTCATGACCAGCAACGGGCTGCATGTGGAGGACTTCATCTCGGTGATCTTCACCGCGACCTCCGACCTGGTCAGCGAGTTCCCGGCGTACGCCGCGCGCCGGCTCGGCTTCGGCGAGGTGCCGCTGCTGTGTGCGAAGGAGCTGGAGATCGCCGGCTCGATGCCCCGGGTCGTGCGGATGCTGGCCCACGTCGAGACCGACCTGCCCCGGGCCGACATCACCCACTGCTATCTGCACGGGGCCGCCGCGCTGCGCAGCGACCTCACCCGGGTGCGCGCGGTGCCGGACGACAACGCCGGGACGGGCTCGTGACCGCCCCTGGGGCGGTGCCGGGGCCGGTCCTGGTGGTAGGTGCGGGTCTGCTCGGCACCTCGATCGGCCTCGCCTGCCGTGCCGCCGGAGTCGAGGTGCTGCTCTCCGACGTCTCGGCCGAGCACGTCCGCACGGCGTCCGGCTTGGGCGCGGGTCGGCCGGCCACTCCCGAGGACCGACCCGGGCTGGTCGTGGTGGCTGTGCCGCCCGACCACGTGGCACGGGGCGTGGTCACGGCGCTGCGCGACACCGACGCGGTCGTCACCGACGTCGGCAGCGTGAAGGGCGCCCCGCTCCGGGATGTGGCCGCGGCGGTTGACCACGTCAGTCTCAGCCGATACGTCGGGAGTCACCCGATGGCCGGCAGCGAGCGCTCCGGCCCACTCGCCGCCAGCGCGGCGATCCTCGAGGGTCGGCCCTGGGCGGTCACTCCCGGGCCGGACGCCGACCCGGTGGCCGTGGCAGCCGTCGAGGCGCTGGTCGAGCTCTGCGGGGCGCTGCCGGTGCGGATGACGCCCGAGGAGCACGACCGGGCCGTGGCGCGCACCTCCCACCTGCCGCACCTGCTCTCGGTGCTGGTGGCCGGGCGGCTCGCCGACGCCCCTCCGGAGCACCTGGCTCTGAGCGGTCAGGGCGTCCGCGACGTGACCCGGGTCGCCGGGAGCGACCCGGCGCTGTGGCAGCAGATCGTGACCGGCAATGCCGAAGCGGTGGTGGCGCTCCTCACCGAGGTGCGCGAGCAGCTCGACGCCCTCATCGACGCCGTCAGCCGCGACAGCCGAGGCGACCTGGGCGCACTGCTCGCCCGCGGAGTGGCGGGCACCCGGGCGATCCCGGGCAAGCACAACGAGCCCCCCCGCCCCACCGACACGGTCTACGTCATCGTTCCCGACCACCCGGGCGAGCTCGCCCGGCTCTTCGCGGACGCGGGCCGCAGCGGGGTGAACATCGAGGACGTGCGGATCGACCACGAACCCGGGCGGGCCGCCGGCTCGGTCGAGCTGGTCGTCGAGGAGTCCCGCGCCGAGCAGCTGCGCGGCGCGCTCGAGTCCCAGGGCTGGGTGGCGCACCGGTAGGCTGGCGCGTCGTGACCAGCACCCTCGTCGTCGCCGTGGACGGCCCGTCCGGCTCCGGCAAGTCCAGTACGTCGCGTGGCGTGGCGGCGCGGCTGGGGCTGCGCTACCTCGACACCGGAGCGATGTACCGCGCCCTCACCTGGTGGATGCTGCGCGCCGGCGTCGACGTCCACGACGCCGACGCCGTGGCCGCGCACGTGGCCGAGCCGGTGCTCGCGTCGGGCACCGACCCGCTCGCGCCGACCATCCACGTGGACGGGCTGGACGTGACCCAGGCGATTCGCGAGGACGAGGTGAACGCCGCCGTCAGCGCGGTGAGCGCTGTTCCGGCCGCTCGCGCGCGGCTGCTCGCGCTGCAACGGGAGATCATCGGTGCCGGCGGCATCGTCGTGGAAGGGCGTGACATCGGGTCGGTCGTGGCCCCCGAGGCTCCGGTGAAGGTCTACCTGACCGCAGACGCCGAAGCCCGGGCGGCGCGCCGCGCGGCCGAGGAAGGCGGCACCGACATCGCCACCACCCAGGAGTCGATGCTGCGCCGTGACCGGGTGGACTCCTCCCGGGCCGCCTCGCCGCTGGTGCGGGCCGACGGCGCCGTCCACCTCGACACCACGCCGTACACCCTGGACGAGGTCATCGACCTGGTCGTGGCACTGGCCCGGGCCGCGGAGGAGGCGTCTTGGCCGGACGCATGAGCCGGGCGCGCGCGCTGCGGCACCAGGCGCCCCCGGCCAGCGACTGGGTGCGGCATCCATGGCGCACCCCGCTCACGCGGCTACGGCCCGCGGCTCGGGCCGTGCTGAGGAGGCGCTGGGAGGTGCGGCAGCACGGCGCGGGAGCCGTCCCGAGTCGCGGGGCGGTCATCTTGGCCTGCAACCACACCGGCTACCTGGACGGCCCGCTGCTGGCCATCTTCGCGCCCCGTCCGGTGCACGCGCTGACCAAGCGAGAGGCGTTCACCGGGGCCATGGGGCCGTTCCTCCGGTTCGCCGGCCAAATCCGTCTCGATCGGTTCGAGACCGACCCCGGGCCATCCGCACCGCGCTGCGCGTGCTGCGGGACGGTGGGGTGGTCGGTGTCTTCCCGGAGGGCACGCGCGGCCAGGGCGACTTCCGCACCCGGTTCCACCACGGAGCGGCGTACCTCGCGCTGTGCACGGGAGCGCCGGTGGTCCCCGTGGTCATGCTGGGTGTCCGGGCCCCGGGGGCGCGCAGCGGTGAGCTTCCCGTGTCGGGGACCGTCATCGACGTGGTCTACGGACGGACCTGGCAGGTGCCCGCCGAGCCATGGCCGCGGCGGCGGACTCGGGTGCGCGCAGTGTCCGCAGCCCTGCAGCGCCACCTGCAGCAGACCGCGGACGACGCCGAGGCAGACACCGGCCGCGCCTTGCCGGGCCCACTTCCGGCCGGTGACAAGGAGATCGCGGTCGCCGCCCGGGTCGAGCGCGAGGAGCGCCATGACTGACGACCAGCCGACGGGCGAGCCTGCGGAGACGGCCGGCCCGGCCCGCGTGCTTGCGGTGGTCGGCCGCCCGAACGTGGGCAAGTCGACCCTGGTCAACCGGATCCTCGGCCGACGCGAGGCGGTCGTGGAGGATCGCCCGGGCGTGACGCGCGACCGGGTGTCCTACGACGCCGCGTGGGGCGGGCGCGCCTTCACGGTGGTCGACACCGGCGGGTGGGACCCCGACGCACGCGGGCTGGCCGAGCGCATCGCCGCTCAGGCGGAGGTCGCGGTGACGCTCGCGGACGCCGTCCTGTTCGTCGTGGACGCCACGGTAGGCATCACAGACGCCGACGAGGCCGTCGTCCGGATCCTGCGCCGGTCTGGCAAGCCGGTGGTCCTCGCTGCCAACAAGGTGGACGACCAGCGGGCCGAAGCTGAGGCGCACGCGCTGTGGAACCTCGGCCTGGGGGAGCCCTATCCGGTGTCCGCGCTGCACGGTCGCGGGTCCGGCGACCTGCTGGACGCCATCCTGGCCGCGCTGCCGGACACGCCGCCGGAGTCGTTCGAGCAGGTCGCCGGCCCCCGGCGGATCGCCATCGTCGGCAAGCCCAACGTCGGAAAGTCGTCGCTGCTCAACCAGCTGGCGGGAGCCGAACGGGTGGTGGTGGACAACGTGGCCGGGACCACGGTCGATCCGGTCGACGAGCTGGTCGAGATGGCGGGTCGGACGTGGCGCTTCATCGACACCGCGGGCATCCGCAAGCGCGTGAAGGAGGCGTCGGGCCAGGAGTACTACGCCTGGTTGCGCACCGAGACCGCCATCGACCGTGCCGAGGTGGCGGTGCTGGTGCTCGACGCCTCGCAGTCGGTGTCGGAGCAGGACATGCGGATCATCCAGACCGTGCGCGACGCCGGGCGGGCGCTGGTCATCGCGTTCAACAAGTGGGACCTGGTCGACGAGGAGCGCCGCTACTACCTGGAGCGGGAGGTCGAGCGGGATCTGGTGCAGGTGCGCTGGGCACCGCGGATCAACGTCACCGCTCGCACCGGCTGGCACGTCGACCGGCTGGTCTCGGCGCTGGATCGTGCTCTCGAGGGTTGGGAGACCCGGGTCCCGACAGGAGCGCTGAACGCGTTTCTCGGTCGGCTGGTGGCCGAGCATCCGCATCCGGTGCGGAGCGGGAAGCAGCCCAAGATCCTCTTCGGCACCCAGCCCTCGACCGCTCCGCCGACCTTCATCCTGTTCACCTCCGGCAAGCTGGACGCGGCGTACGAGCGCTACGTCAAACGCCGGCTGCGGGAGGAGTTCGGCTTCGCGGGGACACCTCTCGTGCTCCAGCAGCGGCCGCGCGAGAAGCGCAAGTCGCGCCGCTGAGCGCCGGCTCGGGTCCAGGACGCGGCGCAGGCGGCCCGTTTGGGGCCGGGCCGGGCGTCTGCGGTAGGGTTTTTCCGCTCGGCGGGAGTCCCGCGGGCAACGGGCTGTGGCGCAGTTTGGTAGCGCACTTGACTGGGGGTCAAGGGGTCGCAGGTTCAAATCCTGTCAGCCCGACATTTTTCCGATGGAAGCGGCGGCGTCACCGCCTGCCCTTGGCGGCGACGAGCGCTCTGGTGCCGACCGGCCGCCGACTTCTCGAAGGATCACCCGGACCGCTTGGTTCGCCAAGGTGGCGCCGGCGGGTCGCGCATGGCAGCCCTTCCCGTACCCGGCGCTGTGGCCTGCGCCGTACCGGCCGGCCGGCAGACCTGGCATCGTGGAGGTGAGTGCGGCACGAGGAGGGTGGCCAATGAGCAGGACCAGCTTCGTCAGAGTGTGGGGGTTCGAGGTCCCGGTCGAGCACCAGAGCGACTTCGAGGCCACGAACGGCGTCTTCGGCGACTGGGAGCGGCTCTTCTCCCGGGTTCCCGGCTACGTCCGGACCAGGGTGTTCCGGGACGTCGCCGTCGCCCGAGACGGGACAACCTCCTACGTCGTCGTCGACGAGTTCGCCGACGAGAAGGCGTGGTCGGAGTTCGAGCAGACGTGGGGCCAGGACTACCAGCAGACCAGCAGCAGCCTGGCCCACCTGGCTCAGCGCGAAGCGCTGCTGTTCTCCGGCGCGATAGAGGACTTCTAAGCGTGCGCGCCGCCGCCGTGGCGGCCGCCGCGGCGGCGCTGCTCGCCGCCTGCTCCACCGGCTCCGGCATCGGCGAGGTCCCGGTCCCGGACCCGACAGCCTCCGCTGCCGGCTCGAGCCCGACGGCACCCCTCGAGGACAGCGCCACCGCACCGACCGAGCGCCGCGCTCCCCACCTGCGCGTCGAGGTCGTGACCGACGAGCTCGAGCACGGCTGGGACGTGGGCTTCCTGCCTGACGGACGGGTGCTGGTCGCCGAGCGCCCCGCCCGGCTCACGCTTCTCTCGAGCGGTCGCGCCGGCGCCACGGTGACCCGGGTCCGGGCCGACCTCGGCGACGTGTACGTGCAGGGCGAGGGCGGGCTGCTGGGTCTGGTACTGCACCCGGACTTCGCCCCTCACGGCTCTTCACCACCTGCCTGGACCACCAGGAGGAGGCACGCCGGTCGACATCCGCCTGGTGACGTGGCGGCTGTCACGAGACGGGAGATCGGCCGAGCGGGTGCGCGAGCTGATCACCGGGGCTGCCGGTGAACCCCAGCGGACGTCCCACTCCGGCTGCCGGCCCACCCTCGGGCCGGGCGGCGAGCTGCTGGTCGGCACCGGTGACACAGCGGTCGGCAGCATCCCCCAGGACCTCAGCAGCCTCGGGGGAAGGTGCTGCGGGCGGACCTGCTGACGGGGAGCCGCTGGCGGACAACCCGTTCGTGAGCGCCGCGGACCCTCGCCAGCGGCTGGTGCTGAGCTATGGACATCGCAACGTGCAGGGCGTCGCCGTACGTCCGGCCGGGGGCCGGGTGCCGGGCAGGTGTTCTCCGCCGAGCACGGCCCGGACAACAACGACGAGGTGAACCTCATCCGTGCCGGCGCCAACTACGGCTGGGACCCGTCGCGGGGCGGCACCGTGGGCGGGTACGACGAGAGCGTGCCCATGACCGACCGCCGGCGCTTCCCCGACGCCGTGCCGGCCGTGTGGCGGTCCGGGAGCACCACCCAGGCGATCTGTGCGGCTGCCTTCCTGGCGGGGGAGCAGTGGGGCGACCTGGAGGGTGCGCTGGTCCTCACCGCGCTCAAGGGGGCCAAGCTGATCATGCTGGACCTCGGTGCTGACGGGCGCGTGCTGGACGTCCGCATCCCCGCGGAGACCAACGGGCCCTACGGACGGCTGCGCGCCGCCCGCGTGGGCCCCGACGGGGCGCTCTACGTGACCACGACCAACGGCAGCCACGACCAGCTGCTGCGGATCACCCCGCGCGACTAGCGGAGCCGCAGATGCGGCTCTATCATGAGCGGCATGCCGCAGATGAGGATACGTGACGCGGCGTCGTACCTCGGCGTGAGTGACGACACCGTGCGTCGCTGGGTCGACCGGGGGCTGCTGCCGTCAGGGACGGAGGACGCCGGGCGCCAGGTGGTCGACGGACTCGCAGTGGCGCACGTCGCCCGCGAGCAGGCGCACCCGCCGGCGGTGCCCGGCGGCGTGGCCTCCTCGGCGCGCAACCGCTTCGTGGGTCTGGTCACCGACATCCAGACCGATGCCGTGATGGCGCAGGTCGAGTTGCAGTGCGGGCCCTTCCGGGTCGTGTCGCTGATGAGCAGCGAGGCCGTGCGTGACCTCGGGCTCGAGCTGGGGTCGGCCGCCGTGGCCGTCATCAAGTCGACGACGGTGATCGTCGAGACGGCGCGGGAGGACCCCGCATGAGTGGCCGGTGGCGCCGTACCGTGGCGATGCTGCTGCTCGGGGGCCTCGCGGTGACCGGGGCGGGCTGCGGAGCCGGGCACAGCGCACCCGGCGAGCAGACCCTCACGGTCTACGCGGCGTCCTCGCTCACCGGCACGTTCACCACCCTCGCGAAGCGGTTCGAGCGAACCCATCCCGGCGTGCGGGTCGACCTGAGCTTTGCCGGCTCGTCCGATCTCGTGGCCCAGATCCAACAGGGCGCTCCCGCCGACGTGTTCGCGAGCGCGGACGAGGTGACCATGGCGGCGCTCACGGAAGCGGACCTGGCGGCGGACCCGCCCGTCGTCTTCGCGGGCAACACGCTGGAGATCGCGGTGCCTCCGGGCAACCCGGCCCGGATCCGCTCACTGGCCGATCTCGCCCGGCCCGGTGTGTACGCCGTCGTGTGCGCGCCTGAGGTGCCGTGCGGCGCGGCAGCCGTCGCCGTCGCCCGGGCCGCGGGGGTGACCCTGGCCCCGGTGAGTGAGGAGCAGAAGGTCACCGACGTCCTGGCCAAGGTGGAGACCGGCGAGGCCGACGCCGGGCTCGTCTACGTCACCGACGTGAGGGCAGCCGGCGACGCCGTCGAGGGGATCGCCGTCCCCGAGGCGGCCCGGGTCGTCAACCGCTATCCGATCGCCCCCGTGGCGGGGAGCGCTCATCTCGAGCTCGCGCAGGAGTTCGTGCAGCTCGTGCTGTCCCGGGCAGGTCAGCGGACGCTCACCGACGCCGGCTTCGAGCCCGCGCCGTGACCCGGCGGGGACGGTCCGGAGCCGCGGTTCCTCGCTGGGTGTGGGCGCCGGCCGCGCTGGGAGCGACGTTCGTGCTCCTCCCGCTGGTGGCCGTGGCGGCTCGCACGCCGTGGTCGAGGCTCGGTGAGCTGCTGTCGTCGCCGGCGGCGCAGGACGCCCTCTGGCTCAGCCTCCGGACCTCGGCGGCGAGCACGTTGCTCTGCTTGATGCTGGGCGTGCCGATGGCGCTGGTCCTCGCGCGGACCCAGGCGCGCGGCCTGGGCCTGCTGCGGTCGCTGGTGCTGCTGCCGTTGGTGCTGCCCCCCGTGGTCGGCGGGATCGCGCTGCTGTACACGTTCGGGCGGCGCGGCCTGCTGGGCCACACCCTGGAGGTGCTCGGCGTCCAGATCGCGTTCTCCACCGCGGCTGTCGTCGTGGCCCAGACATTCGTCGCGATGCCGTTCCTGGTGGTCAGCCTCGAGGGAGCGTTGCGGACGGCAGGGGAGCGGTACGACCTGGTCGCGGCGTCCTCGGCGCGCGCCCAGCACGGTGTTTCGGCGGGTCACCCTGCCGCTGGTCGCCCGGACTGGTGTCCGGCACCGTGCTGGCGTTCGCGCGCGCCCTGGGTGAGTTCGGGGCCACGATCACCTTCGCGGGCAGCCTGCCGGGTCGCACTCGGACCCTCCCTCTCGAGATCTACCTGCGTCGCGAGACCGACGTCCAGGGCGCAGTGGCCTTGTCCCTGCTGCTGGTGCTGGTGGCGGTCGTGGTGATCGGTGTCGCCCGGCAGGGCAGGAGTGCGCTGTGACCCTGACCGCGGACCTGGCCGTGCTGGAGCGGGGCGTCACGGTGGCGATGGAGGTCGCGGACGGGGAGACGGTGGCCCTTCTTGGCCCCAACGGGGCGGGGAAGTCGACCATCCTGGACACCATCGCCGGCCTGGTCCGGCCCGACCGCGGCCGGGTGCTGCTCGACGGGCGGCCCCTGACCGTGCGGGAGCCGACGCGCCGCAGCGTCTGGGTGCCTCCGCATCGACGCGCCAGATCGGGCTGCTGGCCCAGGATGCCTTGCTGTTCCCGCACCTCTCGGTGCGAGAGAACGTCGCCTTCGGGCCGCGCAGCCGCGGCGCCACCCGCCGTACGGCTCGCGAGGTCGCCGACCGGTGGCTCGCCGAGGTGAACCTCGTCGGCCTCGCGGACCGGCGGCCGGCCCAGCTGTCGGGCGGTCAGGCACAGCGCGTGGCGCTCGCCCGTGCCTTGGCGGCCGAACCGCGGCTGCTGCTCCTGGACGAGCCGATGTCGGCGCTCGATGTGGCCGTCACGCCGGGTCTGCGGCAGACGTTGCGCCGACTGCTCGCCGGACGCACGGCCGTCCTGGTCACCCATGACGTCCTCGACGCGCTCCTGCTCGCCGACCGGGTCGTGGTCGTCGAGGGTGGGGAGGTCGTCGAGGAAGGGCCCAGCGGCGAGGTGCTCACCCAGCCCCGCAGTGCGTTCGCGGCGCGCATCGCCGGCCTCAACCTGGTCCGCGGAACCTGGCGGGGCGGAGCCGTCGAGTCGGCGTCTGGGCTGCGCATCGTCGGGGAGGCGGGCGAGTCCGCGCCCGCCGAGGGCGAGCCGGCAGTGGCCGTCTTCCCCCCGGCCGCCGTGTCGGTCTTCCTCACTGCTCCCGGAGGAAGCCCGCGGAACGCGGTCGACGTCACGGTCACCGCCCTGGAGCCGCACGGCGCCCATCTGCGCGTCCGGGCGGGCGAGCTGAGCGCCGACGTCACGCCGCGTGCCGCCGCCGAGCTCGACCTGGTCCCCGGGGCGCGCGCCACGTTCGTGGTGAAGGCCACCGAGATCGCCGTCTATCGCCTCTAGGTGGGACGCCGGGGCGCTGGCGCCCGGACTCCGGCCCTGGCGGGGTCGCTAGAGTGTGGTCCGCCGAACCGCGACTACCTCCCACCCACGACCACCGCAGTGCCCAAGCGCCCCGAGAGTCAAGGACCCGACACTCCGCCCATGGATGGCCGCCCCCGATGACCCCGGTCATCCTGCTCCTGGTCTCGCTCCTGCTGATCGCCGCGGCGGGTGTCTTCGTGGCGGCCGAGTTCGCCTTCGTCACCGTCGACCGCGCCGCGGTGGATCGGGCGGCCGCGGCGGGGGACGGCGCTGCCCAGGGGCTGCAGCGGGCCCTGCGGAGCCTGTCGACTCAGCTGTCCGGGGCCCAGGTAGGCATCACGGTGACCAACCTCGCCATCGGGTACCTCGCCGAGCCGGCGCTCGCCGGCCTGCTGGACGGGCCGCTGCGGGGGATGGGTCTGCCCGACGGAGCCGTGCGACCGGTCGCCCTCGGCCTCGGGCTCGGCGTCTCCACGCTGCTGACCATCCTGTTCGGCGAGCTGGTGCCCAAGAACCTCGCGATCGCGCGGCCGATGGAGACCGCCCGCGCCACCCAGGCGTTCCAGCGCGGGTTCACGACGATGACCACCTGGCCGATCCGGCTCCTCAACGGGGCCGCGAACGTGATCGTCCGGCGGTTGGGCCTGGAGCCGCAGGAGGAGCTGCGCTCGGCCCGCAGCTCGACCGAGCTGGCCAGCCTGATCGCACGCTCGGCCCAGCACGGCACGCTCGATGCCGACACCGCCGAGCTCATCGAGCGATCGGTCGAGTTCGGTTCGCGGACCGCGGGCGAGATCATCACGCCCCGGGTGCGCACCACGTCCCTGGACGACAACGACCGGGCGAGCGCGGTGATCGAGGCCGCCCGGGCCACCGGGCACTCGCGCTTCCCGGTGCTCGATGCCGAGGACGAGGTCGTCGGCACCGTCCACGTCAAGCACGCGGTCGCGCTGCCGGTCAACGAGCGCGCCACGACGCGGGTCAAGCACATCATGGTCAAGCCCATCGTCGTGCCCGACTCCCTCCGCCTCGACCCCCTCCTGGCTCTGCTCCGGGACGAAGGCTTCCAGATGGCCGTCGTCCTCGACGAGTACGGCGGCCAGGCGGGCATCGTCACCCTGGAGGACGTGGTCGAGGAGATCGTGGGAAACATTGCCGACGAGCACGACCCGCGCGTCGCGGAGGCGCGCCAGCAGCGCGACGGCGGCTGGTCGCTCTCGGCGCTGCTGCGGCCCGACGAGGTGGAGGACATCACCGGCATCCAGCTGCCCGAGCACGAGGACTACGACACCATCGCGGGGCTGGTGCTCAAGGCGCTCGGCAAGATCCCGCAGCGGGGCGACCTCGTCGAGGTCGAGCTGGGCACGACGGCCCGCGACGACGCCGAGGCTCCACGGCGCCGGGTGGCTGTCCTGCGCGTGGACGCCATGGACGGGCTGCGCATCGACCGGCTGACCCTGCGCCTGCGCGAGGACGTCGAGAACGCCGGGGCGGGGAGGGCCAGCCATGAGCCCCGTCGCCGCCCTGGTCCTGTCGCTGCTGCTGGTCGTCGGCAACGCCTTCTTCGTGGGTGCGGAGTTCGCCCTCATCTCCGCGCGCCGGTCCCAGATCGAGCCGCGCGCCCAGGAAGGATCGCGACTGGCGCGCACCACGTTGACCGCCATGGAGAACATCGCCCTCGTGATCGGCGTCAACCAGCTCGGCATCACCGTGTGCAGCCTGGTCCTCGGGGCCGTGGCCGAGCCCGCGGTCGCCCACGTGGTCGACCCGGTCCTGCACCTGCTGCACGTCCCGGAGTCGCTGCTGCATCCAGTCTCGTTCGCGATTGCGCTGTTGGTGGTGGTCTTCCTGCACGTGGTGCTGGGGGAGATGGTGCCCAAGAACATCGCCCTCGCCGGGCCGGATCGGGCCGCCCTGGTGCTGGGTCCGCTGGTGTGGGCCATCGTGACCCTGCTTCGCCCGCTCGTGGTCGTGGTGAACTCGCTGGCCGCGCTGGTGCTCCGGGCGTTCGGGGTGGCGCTCCAGGATGAGGTCGGATCGACGTACACCCGCGAGGAGGTCGCCGCGCTGGTGGAGGAGTCGCGCGGCGAGGGGCTGCTGGCCGACGCGGAGTACAACCGACTGACCGGTGCGCTGGGCTTCACGGAGAAGTCTGTGGGCGCTGTCCTCATGCCGCTCGCGAGCCTGGCGTCCGTGGCTCCAGGTGCCTCGGTGGCCGACGTGGAGGAGCTGTGCGCCGCCACGGGATACAGCAGGTTCCCGGTCTCCGACGAAGCCGGGACCCCCGGCGGCTACCTCCACATCAAGGACGTGCTGGAGTACGACGAGACCCGGCGCGACGAGCCCTTCGACCCGCGCTGGATGCGACCCTTCGCCACGGTCCAGGAGAGCGACCTGCTCCAGGATGCGCTCGAGACCTTGCAGCGTCGCGGTGCCCACCTCGCGCGAGTCGAGGACGGGTCAGGGCGGCTGCTGGGCCTGGTCACCTTGGAGGACGTCATCGAGGAGCTGGTGGGCGAGATCCGGGACGCTGCGCACCACGGTGAGCCCGCCTGACTCCCTGGATATGGTGTGACCGTCCGCCGTCCGGCGGCCGTCGCGTCCTGCCCAGCCAGTCCTGCCCAACCAGAGAGCCAACCGTGCCCGATCGACGCCCACGCCGAGAGCGCGTGTGGACCGTGCCCAACCTGCTGAGCCTGCTCCGGCTCGCGGGCGTGCCGGTCTTCCTATGGCTCGTGCTAGGCCCCCGTGCCGACGGCTGGGCGCTGGGCCTGCTGATGCTCAGCGGGGTCACCGACTACCTGGACGGCTACCTGGCGCGCCGCCTCGACCAGCGGTCCTCGCTCGGGGAGGTCCTGGACCCGGTGGCCGACCGGCTCTACATCCTCGCGGTCGTCGTCGGCCTCGCGCTGCGCGACGTGATCCCGTGGTGGCTGGCGGTCGCCCTCCCGCTGCGCGATGCCCTGCTGTGGATCCTCGTGCCCTTCCTGCGCACTCGCGGCTACAGCGCGCTGCCCGTGCACTTCCTCGGCAAGGCCGCCACGTTCAACCTGCTCTACGCCTTCCCGCTGCTGCTGCTGGGCGACGGCACCGGGGTGGTCGCCACCCTGGCGAAGGTGTTCGGCTGGGCGTTCGCCGGTTGGGGGTCGGGCTGTACTGGTGGGCGGGGATCCTGTACGCCTACCAGGTTTACAAGCTGCTCGGACACCGAGCGACGAGCGGACCGGTCCGATGCCTGAGCAGATGCAGGACGTCATGCATGACGGCACCTACGAAGCGCTGCCCGAGCACGTGACGATGCCGTTGCTGACGCTGGTCACCCGGACGTCGATGGACCAGGACTACGCCTACGTGGCGAGCCGCCGCGCGGCCGGGGCGAGCCGCCCCGCCGCGACCGTGCCTCGTGGGTGGGCGTGGTGGCCGTCGTCGGACTGTTCGGGCTGTTGGTGGCGACGGCAGCTGTGCAGACCTCGCGCCGCGCCGAGGTCGACGCCACCAGCCGGGCCGCCCTGATCGCCCAGATCCAAGAGCGCCGGTCCGACATGAGCCGCAGCCAGACTCGGATCGGACGGCTCCGGGCCCAGACGACCGAGCTCGCCAGCCGCGTGACCGAGCTGGAGGACTCCTCCAGACGGCGCTGGCCCAGGCCCAGCGGATCCGGCTCGGCGCCGGGTACGCCGCCGTCCGCGGGCCCGGCTTGCGGCTCACGGTGGACGACTCGCCCAGCGGGCTGGACGAGGAGGCGGTCCAGGCGCGGGACCTCGCCCTGCTGGTGAACGCACTGTGGGGGTCCGGCGCCGAGGCGATCGCCATCAACGGGCGTCGCCTCACCCCACTGACCTCGATCCGCAACTCGAACCGGGCCATCAACGTCAACTCCCAGCCGTTGGCCCCGCCCTACGTCGTCGAGGCGATCGGGGATCCCGACTCGCTCCCGCGGGACTTCGTGAACAGCTTCGAGGGGCAGCGGTTCTTCGCCCTGGCCGACGCGGTGCACTTCAAGGTGCAGAGCGCCTCGGTGGGTACGCTTCGGCTGCCGGCGGGTCCGGGTCCGCGGCTGCGCTATCTGGGGGCCGGGGGCGCGGTGGACAATGGTGGCGGACGAGCTCAGGAAGGGGGAACACCGTGATCGCCGTGATCGGCCTGCTCGTGGGGGTGATCCTGGGGGTCTTCCTCCAACCCGACATCCCGGTCGCGATGCAGCCCTATCTCCCGATCGCCGTGGTCGCGGCCCTCGACGCCGTCATCGGCGGTCTGCGGGCGCTGCTGGATGGCATCTTCGACGACAAGGTGTTCGTCATCTCGTTCCTGAGCAACGTCGTGATCGCGGCCGCGATCGTGTTCCTGGGTGACAAGCTGGGGGTCGGTGGCCAGCTCTCCACGGGCGTGATCGTCGTGCTCGGCATCCGCATCTTCTCCAACGTCGCGGCGATCAGGAGGCACCTGCTCCGTGCCTGAGGTCGACGCCCGGCAGGAGGGACTCGAGGACGCCGCGCCCGGCGGGGAGACCTCGGGTCGCGAGCGGCTGAAGCGCGCCCTGCTCACGCCGTCCCGCGAGCAGCTGGTCGTCGCCGTGCTGATGGCCGCACTCGGCTTCGCCGCGGTGACGCAGGTGCGCGCTACCGAGACCGACAACACCTACGCCGGCTACCGCGAGCAGGACCTCATCGACGTGCTCAACGGCATGGCCGACGCGGACCAGCGCGCCCGCAGCGAGCTCGCCCGGCTCGAGCAGAACCGGCGCGACCTGCAGACCCGCCGCGACAGCCGCAGCGTCGCGCTCGCGCAGGCGCAGCAGGCGGCCACGGTGCTGGAGATCCTCTCCGGACAGGTGCCGGTCACCGGCCCAGGCGTCCGGATCACGGTCACGGAGGCCACCGGCACGGTCGACGTCGACTCCATCCTGGACACCGTCGAGTCGCTGCGGTCGGCCGGGGCCGAGGCCATCGAGTTCAACGACTCCGTGCGGCTCGTGGCGCAGTCGCCGTTCGAGGACGGGGTGGGTGGCCTCCTCGTCGACGGCACGCTGGTGACCTCGCCGTTCGTCATCGACGTGGTCGGCGACCCAACCGGTCTCCGGGGCGCTCTCACGTTCCCGACCGGCCCTGTGCAGCAGCTCAAGCAGAACGGCGCCGAGGTGGAGATCGAGGAGCTCGACAGCGTCGACATCGAGAGCACCCACTCCTACCGGCGGCCTGAGTACGCCCAGCCGGACGGGGAGCAGTAGCCTCCTCACGAGGCCTTCTTCCCAGTGAGAAGCACAACCCGCAGGAGGACTGTGACGTGTACCCCGAGGACCTGAAGTACACCTCTGAGCACGAGTGGGTGCGCTCTCCGGGGGAGGCCCCGGATCGGTGCGCGTGGGCATCACCGACTACGCCCAGGACGCCCTCGGTGACATCGTGTACGTCTCGCTGCCGGAGGTGGGCGAGACCATCACGGCCGGCGCCACGTGCGGCGAGCTGGAGTCCACCAAGTCCGTGAGCGACGTCTACGCCCCGGTCAGCGGCGAGGTGGTCGCGCGCAACGAGGCCCTCGACGCGACCCCAGAGCTGGTCAACAACGACCCGTACGCCGGCGGCTGGCTCTTCGAGGTCACGCCGAGCGACCCGGGCGAGCTGGAGGGTCTGCTGGACGCCGCGGCGTACCAGGCCGGCCTCCAGTGAACGGGGCAGTGATCGGGCGAGCGGCCCGAGTGTGAGCGGAGGCGGCCGCACCAACCTCTCGTGCGACCCGCGGCCCGAAGGCGGGAAGAGCCGACGACGCCGCTGGCCAGACTGGTAGGTTCGAGCCAGACCGTCCCCCCGAGGAGTGAGATGCCCTTCTGCGCGTCTTGTGGGAAGCAGAACCCGGATGACGCGAGGTTCTGCTCCCAGTGCGGCACGCGCCTGGTGACCGACGACGAGCAGGCGGCGCCCGCCGCCCCGGTGTCGGTCCCGCCCGCCGACGAGTCCCCCGTCGACGCGACCGCGACGATCACCTTCGGTGCCCCGGAGAAGGTCGAGACGTCGGACCGGGCGCTGAGCCCCGTCGACGCCGCCGCCGTGGACGCCTTGCCGGTCGGTCACGCGCTGCTGGTGGTGCAGCGTGGCCCGGGCGCGGGCAACCGGTTCCTGCTCGACCTGGACCTCGTGACGGCCGGCCGCCACCCCGAGAGCGAGATCTTCCTCGACGACGTCACCGTCTCCCGCCGGCACGCGGAGTTCGTCCGCAGCGGTTCGGACTTCTCGGTGCGCGATGTCGGCAGCCTCAACGGCACCTACGTGAACCGGGACCGCATCGACGAGGTCCCTCTCAAAGACGGCGACGAAGTGCAGATCGGGAAGTACCGCCTGGTGTTCTACTCCGGGCACGTGAACGGCTGAGCCGATGACCGGCCCCACCCCTGCACCCGCATCCCGGGGGCGTCTGACGATCGGCCAGGTCCTGGAGCTGCTGCGCCGGGACTTCCCCGGGGTGACCATCCCGAAGATCCGCTTCCTGGAGGAGAAGGGGCTGATCAAGCCCGAGCGGACGCCGGCGGGCTACCGCAAGTTCTCCGACGAGGACGTCGACCGGCTGCGCTACGTGCTGCGGATGCAGCGCGACCACTACCTGCCGCTGCGCGTGATCGGCGAGCATCTCGACGCGATCGACCGGGGGCTGGAGCCGCCGCCGATCGAGCCGGTCGTGCCCACCGTCCCGGCGGTGCTGCTGGCGGCCGACGGCCTGCCCAGCCCCGAGTCCTTCACCCGGCACAGCGATCTGCGGGTGTCCCGCCGGGAGCTGGTCAAGATCGCGGAGGTCAGCGAGGAGCTACTCGGGGAGCTGGAGCAGTTCGGCCTGGTGTCGGTCATCCCCGGCACCCGGCTGTACGACACCGACGCGCTGGTGGTGGCCCGGACCGCGCGGGAGCTCGCGGACTTCGGCTTCGAGCCGCGGCACCTGAGGGCGTTCAAGACCGCGGCGGACCGGGAGGTCGGGATGGTCGATCAGGTGGTCACGCCGCTGGCTCGTGGCAAGGACCCGGCCGCCCGCGCTCGCGCCGACGACGCGGTGAGCGAGATCGCGGCCCTCTCGGTGCGCCTGCACGCCAGTCTGGTGCGGGTGGGACTGCGCCGGCGCTGAGCAGCCTGAGCCGTAGCGGCGGTCGGCGGGGCTCCGCGCCGGGCGGCGCGCGTACGGCGCCGGAGTAGTCTGAAGCCGTGCGCGAGGTCGATGTCGTCGGAGTCAGGGTGGAGATGCCGTCCAACAACCCCATCGTGCTGCTCCGGGAGGTCGAGGGTGACAGGTACCTGCCGATCTGGATCGGTGCGGTCGAGGCGACGGCCATCGCGTTCGCCCAGCAAGGCGTCGTGCCGCCTCGGCCGCTGACCCACGACCTGCTGAAGGACATGCTCGAGGCCACCGGCAACTCCCTCAGCGAGGTGCAGATCACCGACGTCAAGGACGGCGTGTTCTACGCGACGCTCGTACTCGGCTCCGGCGTCGAGGTGGGAGCGCGTCCCTCCGACTCGATCGCGCTGGCACTGCGCACCGGCTCGCGCATCGTGTGTGCCGAGGACGTGCTGGCCGAGGCGGGTCTGGCAGTGCCCGCCGAGGAGGAGGACGAGGTCGAGCGGTTCCGCGAGTTCCTCGACCAGGTGACGCCCGAGGACTTCGAGGCTCCGGGCCCCGGCTAACCCTCACCCTCAAGTTGAGGTTGAGTGTTGCGACACGCCGACGGAGCCGTTTGACCCCGGACCGGGGCGGCCCTACCGTGAAGTGTCTCTGGTGTAACTCCATCGCTGTGGTTGCCTCCGGCTTGGCCGGTTCGGCCGCCCCGACGACCACCTTCCCCCGGGAGTTGCGCACAACGGAGTAGATCGACGGAGGGTCGATGGGCGTGAACGAGCACGAGCAGCACCGGGCCGACCGCGAGGCAGGGGTGGCCGAGGCCACCGAGCTGGCCGCCGAGCAGGGTCTGCTCTTCACCGACGACGTGTCACCGCTGCCCAGCGACACCGGCTACCGCGGCCCCACCGCCTGCAACGCGGCCGGCATCACCTACCGGCAGCTCGACTACTGGGCCCGCACCGGCCTGGTCGAGCCGACGGTACGCAGCGCGACCGGCTCGGGCTCCCAGCGGCTCTACTCCTTCCGCGACATCCTGCTGCTCAAGGTGATCAAGCGGCTCCTGGACGCCGGCATCTCCCTGCAGCAGATCCGCACCGCCGTGCAGGTCCTCCGGGAGCGTGGCACCGACGACCTGACCCGCGTCACGCTGATGAGCGACGGCGCCTCGGTCTACGAGTGCACGAGCAGCGACGAGGTCATCGACCTGCTCCAAGGCGGTCAGGGCGTCTTCGGTATTGCCATTGGCGGGGTCTGGCGGGAGATCGAGGGCACGCTCGCAGAGCTGCCCTCCGAGCGCACGGCCGACGACGCGGGCGCCGAGGTCCCCGGCGACGAGCTTGCCGCCCGCCGCGCCGCACGCCAGACCGGCTGACGCTCGGCCCCGCAGCGGCGCGACAGTGATAGATTCGCACCGCTGACGATGCCGCGCGGGAGAGTCTTCGTGACCAGCTCGCTGGCCGAAGCGCCGAAGGGGCAACTCCTCCCGGAACCTCTCAGGCGCCCGGACCGCACGGACCAGGCGACTCTGGAGTGACCTGACCCGGTCGGGCACGACAGAGGGGGAGCGACCCGACCATGCGATCGAGGGAGCCCCCGGTGAGCGACCAGAGCCAGCCCGTACCCGACCCGGCCGCACCCTTCGTCGCGCGCCACGTGGGCCCGCGAGAGGCCGACATCGCGACCATGCTGGCCAGGCTGGGCTACACCACGCTCGACGCCCTGATGGCGGCCGCGGTCCCCGAGGCCCTTCGCTCCGCGGAGCCGCTGAAGCTCCCGGAGCCGCTCGACGAGGACGCCGTCGCACGACGCCTGCGCGACCTCGCCGAGGCCAACCGGCCGGCTGCGCCGATGATCGGTCTGGGCTACCACGCGACGATCACCCCGCCCGTCGTCCGGCGCAACGTGCTCGAGGACCCCAGCTGGTACACCGCCTACACGCCCTACCAGCCGGAGATCTCCCAAGGCCGGCTGGAGGCCCTGCTCAACTTCCAGACCATGGTCGGGGACCTGACCGGGCTGCCGACCGCCAACGCGTCGCTGCTCGACGAGGGGACGGCCGCGGCGGAGGCGATGACGCTCGTGCGTCGCGCCAACCGCAAAGCCGACGGCCCCTTCGTCGTGGATGCCGACGCGCTTCCCCAGACCATCGCGGTCGTGCAGACCCGCGCCGCCGCGATGCAGATCGAGGTGGTCGTGGCCGACTTGACCCAGGGGGGGCTGCCGACCGGCGGCCTGTCCGGCGTGCTCGTGCAGTACCCCGGCGCCTCCGGGCGGGTGTGGGACCCTCGCCCGGTCATTGAGGCGGCGCACGAGCGGGGCGCCCTCGCCGTGGTGGCCGCCGACCTGCTGGCGCTGACCCTGCTGGAGTCGCCGGGGACGCTAGGCGCGGATGTCGCGGTCGGCAGCTCCCAGCGGTTCGGAGTCCCGTTGTTCTACGGCGGGCCGCACGCCGGCTTCATGGCGGTGCGAGAGGGCCTCGAGCGGCACCTGCCAGGGCGCCTCGTGGGCGTCTCGGTGGACGCCGAGGGGCGCCCCGCGTACCGGCTGGCCCTGCAGACCCGCGAGCAGCACATCCGTCGCGACAAGGCCACGTCGAACATCTGCACCGCGCAGGTGCTGCTGGCCGTCGTCGCGTCGATGTACGCCGTCTACCACGGCCCCGACGGGCTGCGGCGGATCGCCGACGACGTGCACGCGAAGGCCACCGGGCTGGCCGCGTCGCTGGAGGCCGGGGGAGTGGACGTCGTGCACCCGCACTTCTTCGACACCGTGCTCGCTCACGTGCCCGGGCGTGCCGCCGACGTCGTGTCGGCAGCCCGAGCCGCCGGGGTCCACCTGCGTCTGGTCGACGGCGATCACGTCGGCGTCAGCGTCGGCGAGAACGCGACCGCAGGCGACCTGGACGCAGCAGTGGCTGCCTTCGGGGTCCAGTGGTCGCTCTCCTCGTGGACGGCTGCGATCCCCGCTGAGCTGGCGCGCACGACGGCGTACCTCACCCACGAGGTCTTCCACGCCCACCACAGCGAGACACAGATGCTTCGCTACCTGCGCCGGTTGTCGGCGCGAGACTACGCGCTGGACCGCGGGATGATCCCCTTGGGCTCCTGCACGATGAAGCTCAACGCGACCACCGAGATGGAGCCGGTGAGCCTGCCCGGCTTCGCCGACCTGCACCCGTTCGCGCCGGCCGAGGACGCCGCGGGCTACCGCGAGCTGATCGCTGACCTGGAGACGTGGCTCGCGGAGGTCACCGGCTATGACCGGGTGTCGATCCAACCGAACGCCGGGTCGCAGGGCGAGCTGGCCGGGCTGCTGGCCATTCGCGGCTACCACCACGCCCAGGGCGACGACCAGCGCGACGTCTGCCTGATCCCCTCGTCGGCCCACGGCACGAACGCCGCGTCGGCGGTGATGGCCGGCATGCGGGTCGTCGTGGTCAAGGCCGCCGACGACGGGTCGGTCGACCTCGGCGACCTGCGCGCGCGGTGCACCGAGCACGCCGACCACCTCGCCGCGATCATGGTGACCTACCCCTCGACCCACGGCGTCTACGAGGACACCATCTCCGAACTGTGCCGCGTCGTCCACGACCACGGCGGCCAGGTGTACGTCGACGGCGCGAACCTCAACGCCCTGCTCGGCTACGCGCACCCGGGCGAGTTCGGCGGCGACGTCTCCCACCTGAACTTGCACAAGACGTTCACGATCCCGCACGGGGGCGGCGGGCCGGGCGTCGGCCCGGTGGCGGTGCGCGCCCACCTGGCGCCGTACCTGCCGTCGCACCCGATGCACCCCGACCCTGACCGCCGCAGCGGGATCGGCCCGGTCAGCGCGGCGCCGTACGGCTCGGCGGGCATCCTGCCGATCTCGTGGGCCTACATCCGGCTGATGGGCGCCGCCGGCCTGACCCGTGCGACGGCGGTAGCCGTGCTCAACGCCAACTACGTGGCGGCGCGGCTGCACGAGCACTTCCCGGTGCTCTACCGAGGCGAGCACGGGCTCGTGGCCCACGAGTGCATCCTCGATGTCCGCGGCCTCACCCAGCAGACCGGGATCACCGTCGACGACGTGGCCAAGCGGCTCATCGACTACGGCTTCCACGCGCCGACGATGTCCTTCCCGGTCGCGGGCACGCTCATGGTGGAGCCGACCGAGTCGGAGGACCTCGGCGAGCTGGATCGGTTCTGCGACGCGATGATCGCCATCAAACAGGAGATCGACCGGGTGGCCGCGGGGGAGTGGACCCCCGAGGAGTCCCCGCTGCACCACGCCCCGCACACCACCCGCGCCCTCGCCGGCGACTGGGAGCGGCGCTACACCCGCGCGGAGGCCGTCTTCCCGGCTGGCCACGACGTCGACAAGTACTGGCCGCCGGTGGCCCGCATCGACCAGGCGTACGGCGACCGCCACCTGGTATGCGCCTGCCCGGCACCAGAGGCGTTCGCGGGGGCCTGAGCGGCCGGACGACTAGAGCGCCTGGGACATGCTGGACATGTTGAAGTCCGGCACCCGCAGGGCCGGCATGGCAGTGCGGCTGAAGTAGTCACCCCACTCACGGCTGAAGGCCAGCTCGGTCTCCGAGGCGTGGGAGAACCGTCGCAGCAGGTCGACCGGGCTCTCGTTGAAACGGAAGTTGTTCACCGCAGCGGTGACCTCGCCGTCCTCGACGAGGTAGACGCCGTCACGCGTCAACCCGGTGAGCAGCAGCGTCTGCGGGTCGACCTCGCGGATGTACCACAGGCAGGTGACCAGCAGGCCGCGCTCGGTGCCGGCCACGAGCTCGTCGACCGAGCCCTGGCCACCCGCGACGTCGAGGACCAGGTTGTCGACCATCGGTGTCACCGGCTGCTCGGTGAGGCCGGCGGAGTGCCGCGTCTGCGCCAAGGCGGTGAGCCGGCCGTCACGGACCCAGTCGGTGGCCGACAGTGCAAGCCCGTTGTCGAACACCGACGCGAGGTTGCTCGATGCCGGGGTCAGCGCGAACGGCAGGCAGCCGAGCTCCGGGTAGGTCGGGTCGGAGTGCAGGTGCACGCCGCTCGCGGCGATCTGCTCGCCGATCCGGGTGCCGCCACCGCGCCGGCTGTAGACCGACTGGCCCTCCGTGGCGACCCGGGCGCCGGCCTCCCAGTACGCGTAGATGAGCAGGTCGGCGATCGCGGTGGGCGGCAGGATGGTGTCGTAGCGGCCCGCCGGGAGCGAGACCCGCCGCGCCCCCCAGGTGAGACGCCGAGCGAGCGTGTCGGCCATCGCCTCGGCGTCGACGTCGGAGAAGTCGCGGGTGGCGCCTCCCACCCAGGCGCTGCGAGACACGTCGGCGGTCTTGCCGGTGCAGCCCCAGTGCCCGGTGGGCTGGACGTGCCGCAGGCGCAGGCCGGACGAGGAGCCGAGGTAGGTCGTGGCCACCTCGTGGTCCACGAAGCCGTAGAGCACCCGCCCCTCGGCCTCGGCCCGTACGAAGGCCTCGCCCAGGGCGGGCGCGAAGCGCGCGTAGACGCCGATGTCGGTGTGTGCGGGAGGCTCGGCCCAGTCTGCACTGTGCCGGTCGCAGACCAGCGGCTGGGCGTCCTCGGCGGGGGTGGAGCCGCGGGCCGCGGCGTCGGCCCGCGCCACCAGCTCGCGGACCTGCTCCTCACTGGTTGCGCTGGAGGTGACCGACGCGGTGGCGACGCCAGCTGCGGTGTGCGCAAAGGACACGATCGTGACCTCGGTGCCCACCATGGTGCCGTTGGTGGTGAGCGTGTTGTTGGCCCAGCGCAGGTTGGCGCTGGTGTGCTGGCGGACGGTGACCATCGCGTCGTCGGCGCCCGACGCGGCCAGGCCGGCCTCGACGAGCTGTTGGGGCGTCGGCATCAGTGACCCGCCTCCTCGGTCGTGTTGAGGATTCGGACGTCGCGGAAGAGCGCGCTGGGGCAGCCGTGGCTCACCGCGGCGACCTGGCCCGGCTGGGCCTTCCCGCAGTTGAACGCGCCGCCGAGCACCCACGTCTCTGGACCGCCCACGGCCTCCAGGGCACCCCGAAGTCGGTCGTGGTCGCCTGATAGGCGACGTCGCGCACCTGGCCGGCCAGGCGGCCCCTCTCGATGCGGTAGAACCGCTGCCCGGTGAACTGGAAGTTGAACCGCTGCATGTCGATCGACCACGACTTGTCGCCCACGATGTAGAGCCCGCGGTCGACGCGGGAGATCAGGTCTTCGGTCGTCGTGCCGGGGGGCCCGGCTGCAGGGAGACGTTGGCCATCCGCTGGATGGGGATGTGGCCGGGAGAGTCGGCGTAGGCACAGCCGTTGGAGCGGCCGCCGTTCAGCTCGGGCATCATCGCGCCCATGGAGCGGTCCAGCTGGTAGCCGACGAGCACGCCGTCGCGGACGATGTCCCACGACTGGGTCGCCACGCCCTCGTCGTCGTAGCCCACGGTGGCGAGGCCGTGCGGGACGGTGCGGTCGCCGGTCACGTGCATCACCGGCGAGCCGTAGCGCAGCGTGCCGAGCTGGTCGTAGGTCGCGAACGACGTGCCTGCGTAGTTCGCCTCGTAGCCCAGGGCGCGGTCCAGCTCGGTGGCGTGCCCGATCGACTCGTGGATGGTGAGCCACAGGTTGGACGGGTCGATGACCAGGTCGTAGCTACCCGCGCCGACCGACGGCGCACGCAGCTTCTCGGCGAGCAGCTCGGGCACCTCGGCGAGCTCGGCGTCCCAGTCCCAGGCGCCGTCTCCGCCGGTGAGGTACTCCCAGCCGCGACCGACCGGGGGGGCCAGGCTGGTCATGGAGTCGAAGACCCCCGAAGCGGAGTCTGTGCCCATCGCGGTGAACAGCGGCTGGAGGCGGACCCGCTGCTGGGTGACCCGGCTGCCGGCGAGGTCGGCGTAGTACTTGTTCTCGTGCACCTGCTGCAGGTCGGCCGTCGCGTGCTCGACCGTCGGGTGGGCACGCAGCCGGCGCGTCCAGTCCACGAGCACGGTGGCCTTCTCCGGCGTGGGGACGGCCCAGGGGTCGCGCTCGTACGACGAGCACCAGGTGACGTCGGCGTACACCGGCTCGGGAGCCAGCAGCACGGGCACCCGGGTCATGTCCGCCGCAACCCGGGCCACGGCCACCGCGGTCTCGGCCACCCGTCTGGCTTCGTCCGCGGTCAGAATGACGCCCGAGGCGAAGCCCCAGGCGCCGCCGTGGACGACCCGCACCGCGAAGCCGAGGTCCTCGTGGTCTTGGGCGGACTGCAGCACCTCGTCGCGCACCGCCAGGCGCTGGTAGCGCACCCGCTCGAACCGGAAGTCCGCGTGGATGACACCCAACGCCTCGGCCCGGGCCAGCGCCGCGTCGCCCAGGGCTCGCAATGGCAGCCGGAGGAACCCCGGGTCGACCTCGGGTGCGCTCATGGGGCGAACCTAGCCGACCGGCGCGGCCGTCGTCTCACGGGTTCTCGCCCAGTCGCAGCTGGGCCGTGGAGCCGTGCCGACCCTTGGTGACCGCGAGCTGGACGGGGATCCGGTCCCTCATCTCGGGGACATGGCTGACCACGCCGACGACACGGCCGCCGTCGCGGAGCGCGTCGAGCACGGCAAGCACGTCGTCGAGGGTCTCGGCATCGAGGCTGCCGAAGCCCTCGTCGACGACGAGAGTGTCGAGGTCGGCGCCCCCGGCCTCCGCGGTGATGACGTCGGCCAGGCCGAGGGCCAGCGCCAGCGAGACGACGAAGGTCTCGCCCCCAGACAGCGTCGCCGGGTCGCGCGTCTCGCCGGTCCAGTCGTCGCGGACCACGAGGCTGAGGCCGCCACGGGTCTCGCCCGCCCCGCGCCGGTCGGTGTGCTCCAGGGAGTAGCGCCGGTCGCTCATCCCGGCCAGCCTGGAGTTCGCGGCAGCCACCACCTGCCGCAGCCGGTAGCCCAGCACGTAGGCGGACAGTCGCATCTGCCACCGGTTGTCGGCGGACCGCCCTTCGACCAGACCGGCCAGCCGGGTGACCACGGCCAGTTCCTCCTGCACCGGTCGCCAGGCCCGCAGCGCCGCGGCCAGATCGGTGTGCAGCGCCGTCAGCCGCCGCAGCCGCTGCTCCAGCACGGTGGCGTCGGCAGCCGCCGCGCGTGCCGTCGCCGCGCCCTCCTCGGCGTCGGCCCGAAGCGCCGACAGGTCCGGCTCGGGCTGACCTGCGGCCTCGATCAGGTCGGGGTCGGCGAGGGCGATCTGGGCTGCGGCCAGCTCGGCCTCGACGGCGCGCAGCTCAGCCTCGAGGGACTCCTGCTCTACCGGATCCAGCCAAGCAGTGCGCGTCTCTTCGGCATCGTCGAAGCCAGCCGCGGTCGCGGCGCGTTGCCAGCGCCGCCGGGAGCTCCGGGCGGCTCGCCGGCGCTCCTCGACGAGGCCCACGGCCTGGGCAGCGGCCTGGCACCGGGCCCCCCTGTCGCGGTCGCGGGCGGCCAGCTCGGCGAGGCTCGCACAGCCGCTGCCGGCCAGCGCTCCGGCGACGCGGGCCTCCGCGTCGGCCAGGTCGCGACGCCGGGATTCGAACAGCGACGTGGCAGCGGCGCGCTCGTGGCCGAGAGCGGCGACCTGGCGCGCCAGCGCCTCGGCGCTGGCCTCCGTCGCCGCGAGCTCGGCCTGAGTGTCGCCGTGACGGCCGGCGACCTCGGCAAGGGCGGCGAGCTCCTGCTCGGCCGCCGCGAGCTCGTCCTCCACCGACGCGGCATCGGCTTGGCCCGCGATCGGCTCGAGACGGGCGATGCGGGTGTCGAGGTCGCGCACCTTCTCCTCGTGGGCCAGGCGAGCGGCCTCCGCGTCGTCGAGGCTGCTGCGCGCTCGGCGCACGGCGTCGGCGTCTGGCGCGTCGTGGGCCCGTGCCGCCGGGTGAGGGTGCTCGCACGAGCCGCACACCGGGCAGCTACCGCCGACCGCCAGTCCGTCGGCGAGCTCAGCGGCCATGCCGGTGATCCGGCGCTCCTGCAGCCCGAGCCAGGTCTCCTTGAGCGACTGCGCGTGGTCGACGGCCGCGGCGCGCGCGCCGACGGCGCCCTCGCGCTCGGCCATCAGCGCGGTGAGCGCGTGTCGGGCAGCCAGCCGCTCGCGCAACAGCCGGACGGCGGCCTGCGCCGCGGGCACCCCAGCGGCGGCCGCCGCGCAGGTGTGGGCGGCCTCCCGGAGGGTGACCAACCGCTCAGGCAGCACTGCCCCGGCCTGGACCGCGGCGGCCTGCTGGGCGGCGAGTCCGGTGCGACGCGAGTCGAGGTCGGCGACCTCGTGACGCAGCCGACCGACCTCGGCCTCGGCCGGCATCAGCGCCTGCGGCGACGCCGCGGCGGCGAGCCAGTGGTCGGCGGCGGCCTGCCAGGCGGGGACGCCCGCCGCGGCCGAGCTGCCCGAGCCGGTGAGGAGCTCCTCGACCCCGGCACGCAGTCGAGCGGTCTCGGCCTGAGCCTCGGCGAGGCTCGCGGCCGCGTCGGCGGCGACCAGCCGTAGCGGCTCGACGGCGGCCGCGCGCCCGGCGGCCGCGAGTCGCTGGCGCCGCTCCTCCTGCTCGGCGGCGCCGGCGACCAGCCGCTCGTGCGTGACGCGGGCGGCAGCATGCCGACGCTGCATCTCCACGAGACTCCTGGCAGAAGCCAGCGCGGCCTCGGCCCGCTCGAGCCGGGCAGCGGCCGTGCCCGCGGCTCGGGTGGCCGTCTCGGCACGCGCGTGGCCTGCTGTCACGGTCGTGTCGGACCAGCGCGCGACATCGCCGCACTCGGCCGCCCAGGCGAGCCCGTCGTCGCCCCACGACGGCGCCACCGCCGCCGACTCGCTCAACCGGCTCACCAGGTCGGCCACGCGCGCCTCGTGGGACGCGGCCTCGCCGCGGACCGCCCGGCGCCGGTCGCCGAACCAGCGCTCGATGTCGGCGAACCGGGCGGTCCGGAAGAGCCGCTGCAGGAGCTGCTGGCGATCCTCGGAGCGGGCGCGGAGGAAGGCCTGGAACCGACCCTGGGGCAGCATCGCCACCTGCGTGAACTGGGTGAGTGTCATGCCGACCAGGTCGCCGACCAGGTGGCCTGCCTCGTCGAGCCGGGTGGTGTGGGTCAGCCACCCGCCGTCGACGCGCTCCGCGATGGTCACCGACGCCTGCTCGGTGGTCGTACCGACGCCGCGCTTCTTGGGGCGCACCCACGCGGGCGACCGGGTGAACCGGAACCGCCGCCCGGCCAGGGTGGTCTCGAGGACGACCCGGGGTGCCAGCCGGGGGTCGGCGTGGTCGGAGCGGAGCCGCCGGGCGGTGGCGCGGTCGCCGGGGACGTCGCCGTACAGCGCGAAGCACACGGCGTCGAGCACGCTGGTCTTGCCCGCGCCGGTGGCCCGGAAAGCAGGAACAGCCCGCCGGCCGACAGCGCGTCGAAGTCGATCGTGACGGTCTCTGCGAACGGGCCGAACGCGGTGACCTCGAGGTGGTGCAGCCGCATCAGGCGCCCCGTGCCTCGAGACCGCCCGCGGTCACCCGGCCGTGGTCGAGGTCGGGGTCGTCGCCGCAGGAGTCGCAGGCCAGCTGGACCAGGGACGACTCCGCCACGCTCGCCGGCACCCCCGCATCTCGGCAACGAAGTCGAGCACGATCTCGTGGTCGGGACGGCCGGCCGGGTGGCCGGCCGGCGCCGGGGGCGTGACCGCGCCCTCCGGCTCAAAGGCCAGGAGCAGAGCGTGCGGAAAGCGTCGGCGCAGGTGCTCCATCGGCCGGTCGGGCCGGACTGCGTCGGTCAGGGTCGCCTCGACCCAGGCACCCTCATCGTCCGTCAGCGTCGGGTCGGCCAGGAGCTGCTCGAGGGTGCCGCGGAGCCGGGCGAGCCGGCGCGGCACGGGCGCGGGCACGAACTCGCCCCGGACGGTGCCCGCCGCGTCGAGGTCGACCAGCCAGGAGCCCTTCCGATGGTGCTCCTCCGAGAACGAGTAGGCGAGCGGGGAGCCGCTGTAGCGAACCCGCTCGGACAGCGTGTGCGCCCCGTGCAGGTGCCCGAGCGCGACATAGTCGATGGCCTCGAAGAGAGAGGCCGACACCAACGACACCCCACCGACGCTGATGTCGCGCTCGGAGTCGCTGGGCGCGGCCCCGGCCACGAAGGCGTGCGCGAGCACGACCGAGCGGGTACCGCGGGGCCGGGCGTCGAGATCGGCGAACCCGGCGCATCGCCTCGGCCACCGCTGCCTCGTGCGAGCGCGTCGGAAGGGCCCAGGGCTCAGCCAGTGCGTCGGGGTGGAGGTAGGGCAGTCCGTAGACGGCCACCGGGCCGTGCCCGTCCTCGAGGAGCGGGGCCTGCCCACCGCGTCGGGGTGCGTGCGGAGGTGGACCCCGGCCGCGTCGATCAGCCGGGATCGAAGCCGAGCCGCTGGGCGGAGTCGTGGTTGCCGCTGGTGACGACCACCCGCGCCCGGCTGGCCGCGAGACGGGCGAAGGTCTCGTCGGCCAGGCGCACGGCGTCGACCTGGGGAAGTGCCCGGTCATAGACGTCACCGGCGACCACGACGAGGTCGACCGCTCGCGCTCGACCACCTCCACCAGGTGGTCGACGTATGCCGCCTGGTGCTCGAGCATCCCGACGCGGTGGAACGACCGCCCCAGGTGCCAGTCGGAGGTGTGGAGGATGCGCACCCTCCGAACCTAGGATCCGCCGCCGACATCCCGGGCTTCCCACGCCGCCGGAGCACCGTCGGATGCCCGGCGAGCCTCCAGGCGTAGCGCACGCAGCGTCCCGATGAGGTGAAGCCGTACAGCCCGATACCGGACGCTCGGGCGAGGGACACGGCCAGGCTGGACGGCGCCCCGACCGCCACCAAGGTGCCGATCCCGGCGGCGACCGCCTTCTGGACCAGCTCGAACCCCGCCCGCCCGCTGACGACCACGCACGGGACAGCGGTCGGCTGGCCGCCCAGCACCCGGGCGCCCGTGACCTTGTCCACCGCGTTGTGCCGGCCGATGTCCTCCCGCACGACCAGCAGCGTCCCCTCGGCGTCGGTGAGCGCGGCGGCGTGCACCCCGCCGGTGCGCGCGAAGACCGTCTGGGCGGCCCGCAGCGCGTCGGGCAGGCCGCGCACCACGGAGGGGCCGGGGAGCGGGCCGGTCCATTGGGGAGCGCGCGCCACGTCGAGCACCGCCTCGATGCTGCGCCACAGACCCCGCAGGCCGAGCCCGCGCCGTGCCCGCCGTGACGGTCCCCGGGGTCGGTCGGGGGTGGTGCGGCCAGCGTCACCGTCACCACGTTGAAACGCTGCTCGGGCGTGAGCTCCGCGTCGGTGCAGTAGGCCACTGTTCGCACTCCGGCCATCGGCAGCAGGCCCTCGTGGGCCAGGTAGCCCGCCGCGAGCTGAAGTCGTGGCCGGGCGTGCGCATGGTGACCCAGACCCGCCGGGCGGGGCGCCGGGCCAGGCCAGCCGGATCTCCAGCGGCTCCTCCGTGGCGAGCCGGTCCTCCTGCGCGCGCTCGCCGTCGGGCGTGCTGACGCGCACCTGTGTGCGCACCGTGGGTCCGGGCCGTCGAGGGGAGCTCATGCGCCTCCGTACGCCGTGCGGATGGCGACGCCGCGTGCCAGGTCGTCGCTCTTGTCCACGACCGCCCGTCGCAGGCCGGGGGCAAGCTCCCGCGTCGCCAGGAGCTCGCGGGCCTGCTCGAGGGTGCGAGGCGAGATCGAGGTGGCGGGAAAGAACCACTCGGCAGCCAGGCCGAGCAGCACTCCGTGCCGAGTCTCGGCGGTGCCGGAGAGCTCCGGTGAAGTACCGGTCCACGTACGGATCGGTGAGATGCTCCTGGCCCACCTGCCACATGCCGGTGCCCATCGACTCGAGCTCGTAGGTGGTTGCCTCACGCTCGCCCAGGAAGCCCGCCCACGCGCGTTCCTTCACGGCGGGTCGGGCAGTGCCCGCCACGGCCCGCGCATGCTCGACGTCGGCTGTGGCGGTCGGTGTCGCACCGCGCCAGGCGTCGAGCTCGGCGGCCCCCACCAGCCCCAGGACTGCGCGCCGCCCCAGGACCCGCCAGCGCAGGTCCTCGTCGAGCCGCAGGCCGGTGGCCAGCTCGCGTCCCTCGGTCCAGGCGCGCAGGAGCTCGCCGTCGGCCGCCGTCGCCACGGCCGCCTGGAAGGCCGCGAGCTGGAGCCCCGAGCCGGCCGGAGCTGACGAGGCGCGCTCCCACCAGACCTGGTGGAGCCGGGCGGCCGCAGCGGCCGGGTCGTCGCACAGGGGATGACGCTGCGCGCCGTCCAGCCGGCGATGGCCCTGGCGACGTGGTCGACATCCTCGGTCGCGGCGGCGCTCTCGACGATCTCAACGGCACGAAGCGGTGGCACCAGCCCTTCGTGGTACGACGCCCGCACGGCGCTCCAGATCCCGGCCCGCAGCCGCGGGTCGTCGGTCGCCGCCACCAGGTCGGCGATCGCCGCCTGGGTGTTCTCGTCGAGATGGCTCACGGCCCAGGTCTCGGCGTAGGCGTCGGGCACGACGGCGGCCCCGGGAGCCACGGTGAGCGGTGTGCGCGGCGGCGTGGCGGTGGCGGCCGTGACGACCCAGCCGCCGTCGCTCGCTGCCACGGCGACGTGCAGTCGATGCCGGCGACGAGCCGGATGGTCGACCGGTGGGCTGCACGTGAGGGCGTGGCCCTCGCGGTCCACGGCCAGGGTGTCGGCACCGGCGGTGCGCAGCCACTGGTCGACGTACGCCGACAGTGCCGGCGCGCCGGCGCGCTCCCAGCTCTCCAGCAGGTCGGCCATGGTGGCGTTGCCGAACCAGTGCCGTTCGAAGTGGTCGACGACGCCGCCGAGGAAGACCTCGTCACCGACCGCCACGTTCAGCTGACGCAGCACCGCGGCCCCCTTGGCGTAGGAGATGCCGTCGAAGTCCAGCAGGGCGCCGGCGGTGTCCCGGGCCTCGGTGCCGGCCACGGGGTGGGTGTTGGCCGCAGGTCCGCCGCCATGCCCCAGGGGCGCCTGGTGCGGGCGTCGAGCACCCAGGCGTCGGCGTACTGGGTGGCGTCGGCCGCCACGCGCGTGCCGAGGTACTCCGCGAAGGACTCGTTGAGCCAGAGGTCGTCCCACCAGACCGGCGAGGTGAGGTTCCCGAACCACTGATGGGCCATCTCGTGAGCCATGGTGACGGCGCGGGTGATCAGCTCGGCGCGGGTGACCCCGGCCTTCGTGAACAGCAGAGGATCGCGCAGCGTCACGGCAGCCTGGGCTCTCCATCGCCCCCGCGTTGGAAGTCCGGCACGAACGCCTGGTGGTAGGACGCGAAGGGATGGCGGATGCCGAAGAGCCGGTGCAGCTCGTCGAAGGACTGCCGGGTCACGGTGAACAGGTCGTCGGCCTGGTCCTCGAGGTGCTCGGCCAGGCTGGCGCGGGCCGAGAGGCCGAGCGGGATGCCATCGTGCTCTTCGCGCAACACGTGGTAGGGCCCAGCGACCAGGCCGACCAGGTAGAGGGGAGCGGTGGAGTGGGCTCGAAGTGCCACCAGGCGCCGTCGCGGCCGGCCAGGGGTGCGTTGCCGATCACCACCCAGCCCTGGGGCGGCTACCCGCAGGGTGACCGGGGCCTGGAGGTCCGGCTGGTCGAAGCAGGCGAACACGGTGGGCGCGGCGTCCATGAAGGTCATGGCGTAGACGTAGGTCCGGCCGTCGGCGGGGTCCTGGCTGCGGTGTAGCCCTTCGCCGTCGGTGCGGTAGGCGAGCTCCGCGTCGACCGTGATCTCGTGCCGCCCCGCGGACAGGTCGAGGGTGAGCCGACCCCGGCGTACCGAGCCGCCGGGCAGCTCGTCCCCGTCCAGCAGCAGTCGGTGCACCCGAGCCGGCTGGACCTGCAGGAAGCTGCGCCCTCCCGTGCTGTCGAGGACCAGGCGCGTGGTCGACCGGAACGTCGGCCCGTCGGCCCGGAGGTCCAGGGCGATGTCGTAGGAGAGCACGGTGACGGTGCGGGCCTGCGCGATCGCCTCGTCCCGACGCAGGCTGCGGACCGAGGCCATGACGGTCACCTAGGCCAGCCGCCCAGGCGCTCCACGCGCTCCGCGGCGGCCGTAATGGCTGCTCCCACCATCGTGCCAGCGGAGCCGGGGCCCACCAGCCGGGCCTCGGCCCAGCAGACGCATGGTGGCGGGCACCAGCAGCGCGCGCACGACGGTGGCGTCGAGCAGGACCGCGACGAGCATGCCGACGCCGATCATCTTGATCATCACGATGGCCGAGGTCGCGAAGCCGGCGACTATGACCGCCAGCCAGCAGCAGAGCGGCGCTGGTGATGATCCGTCCGGTGTGCTGCAGCCCGGCCGCGACCGCGCGGCTGTTGTCGTGGGGTGGAGTCCCACTCCTCGCGGATGCGGGAGAGCAGGAACACCTCGTAGTCCATGGACAGCCCGAACAGCACCGCGAGCATCAAGATGGGCTGGGTGGCGTCCAGGAAGCTCCTCGGGGTCGAAGCGGAGCAGCCCCGTGAGGTGGCCGTCCTGAACACCCAGGTCACCGCACCGAAGGACGCCGCGATGGAGACGGTGTTCGCGAGGATCGCCTTGACGGGCAGCACCACGGAGCCGAACGCGATGAACAGCAGGACGAGCATGACTGAGGCGACGAGCAGCGCCATCAGTGGCAGCTGGGCCGAGATCGCGTCGATGAGGTCGACGGTGCTGGCACTGTCGCCACCGATCTGGACGGTGCCGCCGTCCGGCGGCGGTACGCCGCGCAGCCTGCGCACCAGGTCCTGGGACGCCTCGCTCTGGCCGTTGCCGGGCCAGCTGACCTGGACGAGCGTAGTGCTCGTGGCGGTGTCCCTGGCGACCGACTGGACCGTCTCGACCCCGGGCACCGCCGCGAGGTCCGTCAGGTAGCCCGCCACCTGGTCGACGGGCGCGCCAGCCACCACGAGCTCGGCGGTGGCGGCCTCTCCGCCGAAGAGCCGGTCGTAGCGCCGCTGTCGCCCGGGACGGGGCGTCCGCCGGCAGGGTCCGCTCGTCCACGGCGCCGAAGCGGGCGTGGAGCATGGGGCCGCCGAGCAGGGCCAGGCCGGCCGCGATGACGACGACGTAGGTGAGCGGGCGCCGCATCACACTGTGCGCCACCGTGGCCCAGCCGCGACGAGCGCGCGCGTGCCGCCCCGGGACGCCGGCGCAGCCGCTCCCTACTCCAGGCGGCCCCACTCCAGACGCCGGCCGAGGAGCGCGAGCACGGCGGGCAGCACCGTGAGCGAGGCCACCATGGCGACCAGGATGGCGGCCATGCCGCCGTACCCCATCGAGCGGAGGAAGGCCAGCGGGAAGAGCAGGAGCGAGGCGAGCGACGCGGCCACGATCACGCCCGAGAAGAAGACGGTCCGCCCAGCCGTCGCCATGGTGCGGCCCAGGGCCGCGGGAACCTCGCCGTCGACCGCCAGCTCCTCACGGAACCGGCTGACGATGAACAGCGCGTAGCGTCGATCGCCAGTCCCATCCCCGGCAGGGTGATCACGTTGATGGCGAAGACCGACACCTCGGTGACCTCGCTCAGCAGCCGCACGACGGCGAACGCGCCGACGACGGCGACACCGCCCACCAGGCTCGGCATCAGGGCTGCCGCGACGCTTCCGAAGATCAGGCTGAGCAGCAGGACCAGGGGGACGGCGATGCCCTCGGCGCGGGCGATGTCGTCCTTGACCTGCCCGTTGACGTCGTCGTAGAGCGCGAAGACGCCTCCCACGTGGGTCTCGAGGCCGTCCGCGTGAGGTCGGGGCGCACTGCCTGGAACAGGGCCAGACCCCTGCTCGTCACCGGTGTCGGGGAAGGTGAGCAGCACCTCCGTCGCGTGCCGGTCGCCGCTCACCAGCGCGGGCGCACCGGTGTCGTACCACGTCCGAGCGCGGATGTCGGGCTCGCGGCGTCGGACGCGGGCCAGGGCTGACGTCACGGCCGCTCGAAACGTCGGATCCGTCACCTGGCGGTCGTCGCTCGCGTAGATCACCACGAGGTCGACCGGCTGCTGCGGGAAGGTCTGCCGGATCGTGGTGGCCGCCCGGGAGGAGTCGGAGTCCGCCACGAAGTAGCCGCCGTTGCTCAGCGAGCCGAACACGCCGGCGCCGTACGCCGCCGCCGCCGCGACCACCGCGAGCGACGCGACCAGCACCCGGAGCCGATGCCGGCCCACGAGCTCGCCCCAGCCCTGCATGCCCGAGGTCCTTGCGCGTACTCAGAGCAGCTCGGCGGCCACGACCACCCGAGCGTCGAGATCGGGGTCGCCGGCCGCCACCAGGTCGCGAAGCCGAGCGCGCATGCGCGGGTCCCAGAACCGCAGGAGGTGGTCGGCGATGCGAGCGACCGCGTCGCCGTCGGGCAGGTGCGCGAACTGGCGCGCGATGTCGTTGCCGAGGCGAACCTCGGGAGCAGCGGTCTCCGTCACCGGGGGGCCGCCAGCTCGTCGGGGTGCTCCCGGCGGGCCGCCTCCAGGTCGGTCTCACCACGTGCGTTCGCGACGCCCACCTGGACCGCGGTCACCTTGTACTCGGGGCAGTTGGTCGCCCAGTCGGAGTTCTCGGTGGTCACGACGTTGGCCCCGGTCACCGGGTGGTGGAACGTGGTGTAGACGACGCCCGCGGGCATCCGCTCGGACACCAGCGCTCGCAGGGCGGTCGTGCCGACCCGGCTGGACAGCTCCACGAGGTCCCCGGTGCGGATGCCGCGGACCTCGGCGTCGGCGGGGTGGAGCTCCAAGATGTCCTCGGGGTGCCAGGTGTTGTTGGACGTCCGCCGGGTCTGTGCGCCCACGTTGTACTGGGTGAGGATGCGACCGGTGGTCAGGATCAGGGGGAAGCGCCGGTTGGCGCGCTCGGTGGTCGGCACGTAGACCGTTTCCACCAGCTTGCCCTTGCCACGGACGAACTCTCCGACGTGCATGGTCGGGGTGCCGTGCGGCGCGCTCTCGGTGACCGGCCACTGGAGGGACCCCTCCTGGTCGAGCCGGTCGAAGGACACCCCGGCGAAGGTCGGCGTCGTGGCGGCGATCTCGGCCATGATCTCCGCGGCCGAGGCGTAGCCCATGTCGTAGCCCATCGCGGTGGCGATGTCGCAGGTGATCTGCCACTCGTCCTTGCCCTGGCGCGGCGGCAGCACCGGCCGGACCCGGTTGATCCGACGCTCGGCGTTGGTGAAGGTGCCGTCCTTCTCCAGGAACGAGGTCCCGGGCAGGAAGACGTGGGCGAAGCGGGCCGTCTCGTTCAAGAAGAGGTCCTGGACGACGACGAGCTCCATGGCTCGCAGGGCCGCCTCGACGTGCTGGGTGTTGGGGTCGGACTGGGCGATGTCCTCGCCCTGGACGTAGAGCCCCATGAAGCTCCCGCCGAGCGCGGAGTCGAACATGTTGGGGATGCGCAGCCCGGGCTCGGGGTCCAGCGTGCGGCCCCACAGTCGCTCGTAGATCCCACGCACGGCGTCAAGCGAGACGTGCCGGTAGCCCGGGAACTCGTGGGGGAACGAGCCCAAGTCGCAGGACCCCAGGACGTTGTTCTGACCCCGCAGCGGGTTGACGCCGACGCCCTCGCGGCCCAGGTTGCCCGTGACCATCGCGAGGTTGGCCATCCCCATCACCATGGTGGAGCCCTGACTGTGCTCCGTCACGCCCAGCCCGTAGTAGATGGCCCCGTTGCGGGCGGTCGCGTAGAGCCGTGCGGCCGCGCGCAGGTCGGCGGCGGGGATGCCCGTCACCTCCTCGGTCGCCTCGGGCGAGTGGACCGGGTCGGCGATGAAGGAGAGGTAGCCGTCGACGTTCTCGCAGCGCTCCCGCACGAACCCCTCGTCGTGCAGGCCCTCCGTGACGACGACGTGCGCCATGGCGTTGACGAAGGCGACGTTGGCCCCCGGCAGCACCGGGAGGTGGTACGCCGCCGTGACGTGCGGGCTGCGCACCAGCTCGATACGCCTCGGGTCGGCGACGACCAGCCGGGCGCCCTGGCGCAGCCGCTTCTTCAGCCGGGACGCGAAGACGGGGTGTGCATCGGTCGGGGTGGCCCCGATGAGGAGCACGACGTCGGCCTGCTCGACCGACTTGAAGTCCTGCGTGCCGGCCGAAGTGCCGAAGGCCTGGTTGAGGCCATAGCCGGTGGGGAGTGGCACACCCGCGCGCAGGTGTCGACGTTGTTGTTGCCGAACGCCGCGCGCACCATCTTCTGGACGACGTAGACCTCCTCGTTGGTGCAGCGCGAGGAGGAGATACCGCCGATGGCGCCCACGCCGTAGCGGTCCTGGAGCCCGCGGAAGCCCTCGGCCACCCGGCCGACGGCCTCCTCCCAGGAGACCACACGCCACTCCTCGTCGAGGGAGTCGCGCACCATCGGTGCAGCTGCCGGTCGCGGTGGGCGGCGTATCCGTAGGCGAACCGGCCCTTCACGCAGCTGTGCCCCTCGTTGGCGCCGCCGGCCTTGCTGGGGACCATCCTCACGACCTGGGTGTGCGCCCCGTCGCCCGACACCTCGGCACGGAAGGAGCAGCCGACGCCACAGTAGGCGCAGGTGGTGTCGACCGACCGCGTGGGCATGCCGAGCTCCACGAGCGACTTCTCCTGGAGAGCGGACGTCGGACAAGCCTGCACGCAGGCGCCGCAGGAGACGCACTCGGAGGAGAGGAAGTCGCCGCCGCCGGGCGTGATGATCGAGTCGAAGCCGCGGCCGGCCACCGTGAGGGCGAAGGTGCCCTGGATCTCGCCGCACGCCCGCACGCATCGCGAGCACACGATGCACGCGGCCGGGTCGTAGTCGAAGTAGGGGTTGCTGGTGTCGCGAGGCTCGAGACGGCCGGGGCGGGAGTCGGTCAGCCCGTAGCGGACCTCGGCGGCGCCCAGCTCACGGGCCAGCCCTTGGATCTCGCAGCTGCCCCGGGCGCAGCCGTCGCAGTCGACCGGGTGGTCGGAGAGGTACAGCTCGAGCACGTGCCGGCGCAGTGTGCGGACCTGCTCGGTCTGGGTGGCCACGACCATCCCGTCACGGCAAGGCGTCGTGCAGGAGGCGGGGGTGCCGGCGGCGCCGTCGACCTCCACCAGGCACATCCGGCACGAGCCGAACGGCTGCAGGCTGTCGGTCGCGCAGAGCTTGGGGACGTCGACACCGGCCTCGGCTGCGGCTCGCATCACCGAGGTGCCGGCGGGGACCTGCACGGACTGGCCGTCGATCGTCACCGACACCACGCCCGGGCCGGTGCCCAGCGGGGTGCCGTAGTCGGGCTCGGGCAGGAACGTCTCCGTCATCGGACGGCTCCTTCCGGTGCTGGCGGGCCCGAGAAGTCCTCGGGGAAGTGCCGCAGCGCGCTGCGGACCGGCATCGGGGTCAGCCCGCCCATGGCGCACAGCGACCCCTTGGTCATCGTCTCGCAGAGGTCCTCGAGCAGGACCAGGTTGGCGTCGACCGCCTGGCCCGCGATGATGCGGTCGAGGGTCTCGACGCCGCGGACCGAGCCGATGCGGCAGGGCGTGCACTTGCCACACGACTCGGCGGCGCAGAACTCCATGGCGAAGCGGGCCATCGCGGCCATGTCGACGGAGTCGTCGAAGACGACGACGCCGCCGTGCCCGACCATCGCGCCGGCCTCGGCGAACGCCTCGTAGTCCATCGGCAGGTCGAACCGCTCCGGAGGCAGGTAGGCGCCGAGGGGTCCTCCCACCTGCACGGCGCGGACCGGCCTGCCCGAACGGGTGCCGCCGGCGTACCCCTCGACCAGCTCGCCGAGGGTCACGCCGAAGGCCAGCTCGACGATCCCGCCGCGGGCGACGTTCCCGGCCAGCTGGAAGACCTGGGTGCCGCGCGAGCGGCCGGTGCCGAGGGCGGCGTACGCCGCGCCGCCGTCGGCGAGCACCATCGGCACGGTGCACAGCGTCAGGACGTTGTTCACGACGGTGGGACGCGCGAAGAGGCCGGACACGGCCGGGATCGGCGGCTTGACGCGCACCTCGCCGCGCTTGCCCTCCAGGCTCTCCAGCATGGAGGACTCCTCGCCGCAGATGTAGGCCCCGGCGCCCACCCGCACATGGAGATCGAAGCTGAGGTCGCTGCCGCGAACGTGCCGGCCGAGGTAGCCGTGCGTGTACGCCACGTCGACGGCACGCCGCAGCGCCGCGACGGCGTGGGGGTACTCGGAGCGGAGGTAGACGTAGCCCTCGGTGGCGCCGACGGCGTACGCCGCGATGAGCATCCCCTCGATCAGGGTGAACGGGTCTCCCTCCAGCACCATCCGGTCGGCGAAGGTGCCGGAGTCGCCCTCGTCGGCGTTGCAGACGACGAACTTCTGGTCGGCCGGGGTGTCGAGCACGGTCTGCCACTTGACGCCCGCGGGGAAGCCGGCACCGCCCCGGCCGCGCAGCCCCGACTCGGTGCCCTCGGCGACGACCTCCGCGGGCGTGAGGGTGAGGGCGCGGGTCAGGCCGGCCCAACCGCCGTGCGCCTCGTAGTCGGCGATCGAGGCCGGCTCCACGACTCCCACCCGCGAGAACGTCACGCGTTGCTGGCCCGCCAGCCAGGGGTGCTCCTCCACCAGTCCGAGCCGCTGCTCGGCGGCACCTGGCCGGCGAGCAGGTCGGCCGCCTGGTCGGCCGTGACGTTGGCGTAGCCCACCCGCCCGGCCTCCGTGACCACCTCGACGAGCGGCTCAGCCCACAGCAGCCCGCGCGAGCCGTTGCGACGTACGTCGGCGCCGGCTGCCGCCAGCGCCGCGGCCACGTCGTCGGCCCCCACCGAGCAGGCGGCCGCGTCGCCCGGCACGTAGACCGTCGTCACCGCCGCCACCCCGCGGTGAGCCGGGTGAGCGCGCTGGCGTCGAGGCGGCCGTGCAGCCGCCCGTCCACGGTGCCGGAGGGGCCTAGCGCGCAGTTGCCCAGGCAGAACACCTGCTCGACCTCGACGTCGCGGCCCAGCTCGGCTCGCCGCTCACGGGTCAGCTCGTACAGTTCCTGGGCCCCTACCGCCTGGCAGGCCTCGCCCCGGCACAGCACCACCCGATGCTCGGCCGGTGGGGTGGTCCGGAAGTCGTGGTAGAAGCTCACGACACCGTGGACCTCCGCGCGGGACACGTTGAGGACGTCGGCCACGAGGGCGAGGTCCTCGGCCTCCAGGTGGCCGAGATCCTCGGTGAGGTCGTGCAGGATCGGCAGCAGTGGGCCACGCGCGTCCACGTGCTGCTCCGCCACGGCACGGACGAGGGCCGCGCGCTCGGCAGCGGGACCGGCTGTCGGGCCGGTGTCGGAGGTGGTCATGGCGTCCTGTCTGGGGGACCCGGCTGTCTGCGGGGACGGCTGTCTGGTGGCCGCATGTCGGTGTGACCAGGCTCTCAGCCTCCGGCCAGTCTAGGGCGCCCCGGCGGCCGGCACGCATCTGCGTGAGTCGAAGTGTCTTGTGCAGTCGTGTAATGTTGTAAGCACGTAAGCATTCTGAGGAGGAGGCATGGTGAAGGGACGCACATCGGGCCGGCGAGGTGGCTGGCAGGCAGCCGAGCTGCCGTCGGCCGACGACGCCGAGCAGTGGCTCGCGGGGCGGCTGCCGGACGGGTGGTTCACGACCGCGGCGGTCACGGTCGACCGGGAGGAGATCACGGTCATCGGCACTCTGGCCGACGCCGAGGCCACGGAGGGTGCCGCCGCGGAGGGGCGGATCGGCCGGTTCCGCGAGGAGACTAGGGAGGCGCGGATCGGCATCGCGCAGGAGGCCGAGCGTCGCTACGGCCGGCACCTGTCGTGGGGGGTGCGTCACGGAGGGGTCGAGCAGCTGGTCACGCACCGGGCCGTGCCCGTGATGACTCGGCTCCGGCAGCCGGAGCGGCAGGTCCTGGACACCTTGGTCGATGCCGGTGTCGCCAGGTCCCGCTCCGACGCGCTGGCCTGGTCGGTGCGGCTCGTCGGCGAGCACGCCGAGGAGTGGCTGGCCAGGCTGCGCGAGGCCATGACGGAGGTCGACCGGCTGCGGGGTGAGGGCCCGGGCGTCTGAGCGCCCTCGTGGGCCGGGGGTGCCACTACCAACGGTTGTGCCGAGCGATCCAGGCGTTGAGTGCGCCCGCGAAGCCGACCCACCCGGCGTACGGCGCGAGCAGGGCGGCCGCGGTGCCGTCGACCGCGGCCGACCGTCGAGCCAGATCGAGCGTCGAGGCCTCCAACGCGAGGAGCTCCACCATGGCCAGGCCCGGCCGCCGGGCAGTGAAGAACAGCCAGCTCCAGCCCGTGTTGAGCGCCAGGTTGACCCCTAGCGCGGTGGCGTAGCCGCGCCGCTCCTCCGGCGACATCCAGTCGAGCGTGCGGGCACCCGAGGCGGCAATCAGGGCGTACAGCGTCGTCCAGGCGGGGCCGAACGCCCAGCCAGGCGGCTGCCAGGACGGCTTCGCCAGCTCGACGTACCACGCCGAGCGCACGTTCGTGCCGAGGCCGCCGACGACCGCGGTCGCGAAGACGGCGGCGGCGGTGCGGGGCAGGTAGCGGTTCATGGCACCCACCGTAGGGGGCGCCCCGAACCGGCTCCCCGGGCCCGATCGCCGACAGCCGACAGCCGAACACGGGGCTAGGCGGGCGCGACCCCGACCGCCGCCTCGCGCCGGGCGTCACCGGCGGCCTGGAGCTCTCCGGAACGGGTTCGGTAGGCGGCTCCGACGCCGCCGAAGTACATGTGCGGCTCGGGGTACTCGTGCCCGGCGAGCCCGCTGGCGGCCACGGCCTCGGCGAGATCGCGGTCGCGCTCGTACTCCACACGGAAGGCGCCGTCCTCGCTCCGCCGGAGGTGCAGTCTCGGCCGGTCGATGGCCGCCTGCAGCGGGGCGTCGTGGAGGCGGCCCTGGCCCAGGACGAGCATCAGCGCAGTCGTGATCCGGTCCGCCCCGGGGAGCCGATGGCCAGCGCCCGACCGTCGGCCGTGCGGCCGGTCGTGGGTGCCATGTTCGAGGCCAGGCGCGTCCCGGGGGCGACGGCGTGCAGCCCGAGCCGGTTCAGCTCCACCTCGCCGAGGGCGTTGTTGAGCAGCACGCCCGTGCCCGGGATGCACATCCCCGCGCCGTACCCGCTGCTCATCGTGATCGCGCAGGCGTTGCCCTCGTCGTCGACCGCCGACACGTGCGCGGTCGAGGACGAGCCGCGCAGTGCGGTGAGCCCGAGCTCTCCGACCGAGGCGAGCAGCTCCTGCCCGGCCAGCTCGAGGTCGGGGGCGACGTCATGGACCGTCAGGCGGTAGTCCAGCACGGCCCGCTGGATCTCGATCGCGTCCGACCACGACCAGTTGCCCCTCCGGGACAGCTCGCCGAGCATCACGGCCAGCATCGGGCCGCCCACCGCCGGTGGTGGGTTGGTGGCGATGGACCAGGCGCCAGCAGTGAGCACGTGTGCCGGCCGCACCACCGGCTGGTACGCCGCGAGATCGGCGGCGGTGATCAGGCCGTCGTGGGCGGTCATGTTGGCGGCCAGCGAACGCCCGACGTCGCCCGTGGTGAACAGGTCCGGGCCCTCGCGGCCCAGCTGGTCGAGCACGTCCGCCAGCAGCGGGTTCCGCGTGGCCTCCCCACCCGCGAGCAGGTCGCCGTCGGGCCGCGTGACGAGGGCATGTGCCTCGGGATCGGCACCGAACAGTGAGTCCGCGGTGAACGAGAGGTAGCGCGAGGCGGCCGGGCTCATCGGGTAGCCGTCGCGAGCCGCCGCGGCAGCGGGAGCCAGCAACCGGGTCCAGGGCAGCCGGGCATAGCGCTCGTGGGCCACGCCGAACGCGGGCACGATGCCTGGCGTGGCCACCGACCCGTGCCCGGCGTACATCGTCACGCCGCCGCCGTAGGTCGTGACGACTTCCCGCAGGCCCCGGCCCCGGTAGTCGCCCGTGGCACCCCGGCCGGGCATCTCCACGTTGCCGTCCACCACCACGGGGTCGCCGCCGGCCGGCCAGACAGCGACGTAGGCGCCGCCGCCGAAGCTCACCATCCCGGGCTCGGTTGCCAGCGCGACGAAGGCCGCGGTCAGCGCGGCATCCACCGCCGAGCCGCCCTCGGCGGCCGTCGCCAGCCCCGCCTCGAGAGCCTGGGCCCCCGTAGCGGCCAGCGCGATGCGTCGTCCTCCCACGGCCCCATCATCCGGCACGGGGCGGGCGCCCTCGGCCTGCGTCCCATCCGCGACGGCCGGCGACGGCCTGTGACGGGCCCAGGATCCTCGCTCCGCCTCTGAGAACCTAAGTCGCCTCACTCATGCGGCAACCGATCGGCAGGCCCTAGCGTCATACCTCGCAACGGGGGAAACACCGCCGTGCTTTCACACTGGGAGTATGCGCATGTCACGACTGTCTCGGGGGGCCACTGGCCCTCTGATTTCCTTGGCCGCGATCGCGGCCCTCGCACTGACCGGAGCGGCGGTGGCCCCGACGCCCGCGCAGTCCGCCTCCGCACCCGCTCCGTGCCCGGAGTCCTACCCGGTCGCGGACCTCACCGCCGGCCAGCCGGTCCACGGCCTCACCGTCTCCAGCGGGGTCACGCCCGAGGGCTTCACCGGTGAGGTGCTGGGCGTCCTGAAGGACGGCATCGCCCCCGGCCTGGACATGATCATCATGCGGCTCACGTCGCCGGAGATCGACAGGGTAGGCGGCATCTGGGCCGGCATGTCCGGCTCGCCCGTCTACGCCGAGGACGGCCGGATCATCGGCGCCGTGTCCTACGGCCTGTCCTGGGGCTCCTCGCCGGTCGCCGGCGTGACGCCCTTCGACGACATGGACAACTACGTCGCACCGTCCCTGCCGAAGGTCCAGGTCTCCGACGCCATGGCGCGCAAGATCGCCAAGGCCGCCGGTGTGACTGCCGAGCAGGCCGGGCAGGGCCTGACCGAGTTGCGCGTGCCGAGCGGGATCGCCGGTGTGCGGCAGTACCGGCTGGAGAGCTACAAGAAGAACCGCAGCTACATTCCGCAGGGCGCTCAGTCCGTCAGCGGCACTCGCGGTGGCGCCACGGCGGCGGACATCGTGGACGGCGGCAACCTGGGTCTCACCTCGGTGTACGGCGACGTGACGGCGGGTGGCGTCGGCACGGTGACGGCCGTCTGCGGCGATCGGGTCATCGGCTTCGGCCACCCGGCGTACTTCAACGGCAAGAGCACGGCCATGCTCAACCCGGCCGAGGCCATCTACGTCCAGGAGGACCCGACCTGGGGCGCCTTCAAGGTCGCCAACCCGGCCGATCCGGCCGGCACGATCACCGATGACCACCTGGCCGGCATCACCGGCACCCTCGGAGTGCTCCCCGCGACGACCGCGCTGAGCTCGACCGTCTCCTACGGCGCGAGCTCCCGCACCGGCGTCAGCCAGATCGCCGTGCCCAACTTCAGTGCGGCGGCCACCTACTACGCGATCGTGGGCAACCACGACCGGGTGATCGACGCCTACCAGGGCGGTAGCGAGCTCTCGACCTGGACCGTGAGCGGCACCGACCCCAACGGCGACCCGTTCTCCATCGACATGGCCGAGCGCTACCGAGACACCTCCGACATCGCGTGGACGGTGCCGTGGGACGTCGCGGACATGGTCTGGCCCTCACCGACATCCCAGACGTCACGCTGGACTCCATCTCGGTGACCGGCGACGTCTCGGACGACCTGTCGCTGTGGACCGTCAAGGGTGTCGAGGTCAAGCAGGGGGCGCCTGGGTGCCGGTGAAGAGCCGCTCCAAGATCACCGTGAAGGCCGGCAAGGACCTCAAGCTCCGGGCCACTCTCGAGAACGGCTCCGCCAGCCGCAAGGTCGCCGTCACCGTGCCGACCAAGGCGCGCTGGTCCGGGTCGCGAGGCGTGCTCGACCTCGTCGGTGGCGGCAGCGCGTGGTCGGGGAGCTTCTGGGGCGCGGACACCCTGCAGCAGGTGCAGGACGTCGCCGACAACTGGATCCGCAACGACCAGGTCGAGGCCATGGTCGGCCTCGACCTCGGCCGGAAGTGGGTCGAGCAGGACTCCGCCTCCGCGCCGACCGACTCCTACGTGAAGGGTCACCGGCGCTACAAGCTGATCGTCAAGTGACCGGCTCCTGACACCGGGCTCCACAGCGGACCCGACACCGGACACCCACACCGGGCCGGCCCCGACATCCGATGAGGTTGTCGGGGCCGGCGTCTGCTCGCCCGGTGGTGCCGGAGATCACAGAGGCAACCGGGGCCGAGGGTTCGGCGCGGGATTAATTGTCGATGTACTATGTAATAGCTGATTACCTCAGCACACATTACCGCTCAAAGTCGTCGACATGCCCGCATGGGCAGGAGGAAGCCCCAGATGAGTGCCCAGCTGTACGTGGTGGACGGGATCGTCGCCGGACGCGTCTGGTCCGCGCAGGACCGCGCGCTGCTGCGCACGGTCGAGCTGTCCAGGCCCAGGCGCCGGCCGCGTCGCTGGGGTCGTCGCGCCCGCTGACCCAACAGCCTCGTCTGCGGGGGAGGGGAGTGCGGCATCATCGGCGGCATGAGCCCCGCGCCCACCGCCGTTCCGGCGGACGATCCGGACCTGACGGTCCGTCGACTGCCGGAGTACCAGGTCACCGAGCGAGCCGTCCTGCACCAGATCCTCGACGAGGCGGTGGTCGCCCACGTCGGCGTGGTGCGTGACGCCCGGCCCGTCGTACTGCCGTTCGTGTGCGCCCGCGACGGTGACAGCCTGCTACTGCACGGCTCGACCGGCGCCGGCACGCTGCGCCGCGCGGCTCGGGAGCCGGTCTGCGTCACGGTCACGCACCTGGACGCGATGGTGGTGGCGCGGTCGGTCTTCGAGAGCTCGGTGCACTACCGCAGCGCCGTGATCCTGGGCGATGCCGAAGTGCTCGACGGACCCGCGAAGGAGCGGGCGCTGGCTCGGATCTCCGAGCACCTGCTGCCCGGCCGGACCCTTGAGGTGCGCGACAGCACCCGCAAGGAGCTGGCCGCCACGCTGGTGCTGCGGGTGCCACTGGACCGCGCCAGCGTGAAGGTCGGGCGCAGCCCGGCCAGCGAGGTCGACGACGGGGAGTCGCGCGAGGTGTGGGCGGGGATCGTGCCCCTCGCCGTACGTGCGGGGGACCCACAACCCGCGGCCGACGTCTCGCCGGGCGTGGAGGTTCCTGCCTCCGTGCAGGCGCTGCGTGGCAGGCTGGCGCCATGAGCACCGAGAAGATCCGGCACGTGGAGCTGACCCGCACCGGGAAGGGCCGCTACAAGGCCACGAACGGGCGCGGGGGAGTGGTGGTGGTCGGGTCCGCCGGCGACCCGGACTTCTCGCCGACCGAACTCCTGCTCACCGCCATCGCCGGGTGCAGCGCCATCGACATCGACTTCATCACCGGCAAGCGGGCCGAGCCGGTCGCCTTCGACGTCCAGGCCGACGGCGTGGCGGTCAAGGACGAGGGCGGCAACCGGCTGACCGGGATCCGCGTCACCTTCGACGTGGTCTTCCCCGAGGGTGAGGCTGGTGACCAGGCCCGCGCGATGCTGCCCAAGGCCCTGGCGATGTCGCGCGACCGGCTCTGCACCGTGGGACGCACCGTCAAGCTGGGTGAGCCCATCGACTACGTGGACGCTCGCGAGCACGCCGGCCCGGGCGACGACGAGGGCTGAGCCTTGGGCGTCGACGTCGTGGTGGAGACGGTGATCGACCGTCCGCTGGACGTCGTCGCGGCATACGCCGGCGACCCCAGCCACGCCCCGGCGTGGTACGCCAACATCAGCTCGGTCCAGTGGCGCACCTCGCCGCCGCTCGGGGTCGGATCGCGGATGGACTTCGTCGCGCGCTTCCTCGGGCGGAGGATCGCCTACACCTACGAGGTGGTCGAGCTGGTGCCGGGGCGCCGGCTGGTGATGCGCACGGCTCAGGGGCCGTTCCCGATGCAGACGACCTATGAGTGGGAGCCGATCGAGCGTAAGCAGCGCACCCGCATGACGCTGC
>JAWKJR010000003.1:0-384027 GCA_041393675.1 Nocardioides sp.
GGTCCACGCCTCGCCGACGGTCATCCGGTCGCCGTCGTACTCGGCCAGCACCCGGTGCCAGCGCCGGTAGACGTCGTGGACCTCGGGCTGGTCCCACATCGGCTCGTCGTCCTCGCGCTCCTCGTCGATGCCGCCTTCCTCGGTGAGCGCGTGCACGTGGTGCTCGCGCAGCGCACGCACCTGGTCGCGGAGTCCCTCCTCCTTGAACAGCGAGTGGGCGACGTCGATGCGGAAGCCGTCGACGCCGCGCTCGAGCCAGAACCGCAGCACCTCCTCGAACATGTCGCCCACGTCGGGGTTGCGCCAGTTCAGGTCGGGCTGGGAGCGGTCGAACAGGTGGAGGTACCACTGCCCGGGCGTGCCGTCGGCCTCGGTCACCCGCTCCCAGGCGAGCCCGCCGAACACCGATAGCCAGTTGTTGGGCGGCTCGTCGCCGCCACGCCCGCGGCCGTCGCGGAAGAGGTAGCGGGCCCGCTCCGGCGAGCCGGGCTCCGTGGCGAGCGCGGCCTGGAACCAGGGGTGCTCGCTCGAGGTGTGGTTGGGGACCAGGTCGATGATCACCTTGAGCCCGAGCTCGTGGGCGCGAGCGACCAGCGCGTCGGCGTCGGCGAGCGTGCCGAACATCGGGTCGACGTCGCGGTAGTCCGAGACGTCATAGCCGTGGTCGTGCTGTGGCGACGGGTAGAACGGCGTGATCCACAGGGCGTCGACGCCCAGGTCACGCAGGTACGGCAGCCGGTGAGTGATGCCGGGCAGGTCGCCGATGCCGTCGCCGTCGGCGTCGGCGAAGCTCCGGACGTAGATCTGGTAGCAGACGGCGTGCCGCCACCAGGGGTTTGGATCGTTCACATCTCGCACCCGGGCATTCTGTCAGGTGGTCGCGGAGGCGGTGAAGTCTGCGGGATCGACGGTGAACCACACGTGCTCGGCACGACCAACGACCCGGCCGTCGGCGGTGTACAGGATGGCCGCGGTGAACGTCTTGCGGCCCTCGGCCCCGAGCCGCTGCCCGACCACGACGTGGGTTTCGCCGACGACCGGGGCGGCGTCGAGGAGCGCGGTCATCCGGCCCAGCACCATCGGGCGCTCGCCGACGTCGTCGCCGGCCCAGCCCCCGATGCAGTCCAGCGCAGCCCAGGCGACGGGCAGGCTGGTGCGGGCCGGCTCGTTCGCGGGGGTGCCCACAGCGAGGCTGGGGTGCGGGGTCCAGGTCGCGGCCGCGCGGTCGGCCTCGCCGCCCGCCAGACGCCCGGGGAAGATGCGCAGGCCGTCCCCCGGCAAGCGGCCGGTGCCGCAGGCGAAGCAGGAGGGGAAGGGGTGGCTGCGCAGCCCGGCGTACGACGCCTCGGCGGCGCGCGCCACCTCCGCCGTGACGGGCTCGACCGGCGCCGGCTCGGCGTCCACCACGCGGGCCTCGGCGACCAGCCGGCCGTCGTACGTCGCCACGTGGCGACCCTCGTCGGCGGCGACGGCCATCGGCACCTCCAGGGGCGGCGGCATCCGCAGGGTCACCGCTCCACCGCGCGGCCCAGCGCCCCGTCCGGTGCCGCCAGCCCGGCGAGGCGCCTGACGTCCAGCCGCCGTTGCCCGATGCCGGCGGGCCGCGGAAGCGACGAGGCACGGCAGCGCTGCTGCGCCGCTCACCGCTTCGACCTCCTCGTAGCGCGCGAGCGCCTCACGGCGCTCCTCGGCGTGGTCGACGATCGGGGCGGGGTAGCCGTCGACCGCGCCGGGCTCGTGCGGGTCGGCGGCGTCGGCGAGCTCAGGGACCCAGCGGCGGACGTAGTCGCCGTCGGGATCGAACTTGCGGCCCTGGGTGGTGGGGTTGAAGACCCGGAAGTACGGCGCCGCGTCGGTGCCGCAGCTCGGCGACCCACTGCCAGCCGTGCTGGTTGGAGGCGAGGTCGCCGTCGACCAGGTGGGCCATGAAGTGCCGGGCACCGTGCTGCCACTCCAGGTGGAGGTCCTTGACGAGGAAGGACGCCGCGATCATCCGGACCCGGTTGTGCATCCAGCCGGTGGCGGCGAGCTGGCGCATGCCGGCGTCGACGATGGGGTAGCCGGTGCGGCCCTCCTTCCAGGCCGCGAGCTGCTCGCCGGGCTCGTCGTAGGCCATCTGGGCGAACTCGGGTCGGAGGTAGTCGCGCGCGGTCTCGGGCGCGTGGAAGAGCACGTCGGCGTAGAACTCGCGCCAGGCCAGCTCGGAGCGGTACTTGGCGGGGCCGTCGCCGCCCGCGCTGATCGGGCCGGACAGGTCGTCGAGCAGGGTGCGGGGTGGACCTTCGCCCCAGTGCAGGTGCACCGACATCCGGGAGGTGGTGTCGAGGTCGGGGCGGTCGCGCTCCGCGCCGTAGTCGGCAACCCGGTCGTCGACGAACTCCCGCCAACGCCGCAGCGCCGCCGCCTCGCCCGCCTCGGGAGGTCGAGGTCGGTGTCGACGCGCGGGATCGTCTCCACGCCGGTGAGCTCGGCCCAGCCGGGGTCGCGCGGCCGGCCGACGGGACCGCGCCAGCCGTGCGCGAGCCAGGCCTTGGCGAAGGGGTGAACACCTGGTAGGGCTCGCCGGACTGGTTGAGCACGCGGCCGGGCGCGACGGCGTACGGCGAGCCGGTGCGCACCAGCTCGACGCCGGCCTCGGCGAGCGCCTGCTCGACCTTCTCGTCGCGGCGCCGCCTGTAGGGCCGTAGTCGGCCGCGACGTGCACCCTTCCGCCTCCATCCGCCGGGCGGCCGCCACGACCAGCCTCGACCGGGTTGCCCTCGACGAGGTGCAGCCGCCCACCCTGGTCGCGCAGGTCGCCGTCGAGCGCGGTGAGCGACGCGGCGAGGTAGGCGCGCCGCGCCACGCTCCGACGGACCCCACAGCCGCTGGTCGAGCACAAAGAGCGCAGCACCGGCCCTCGGCGCATGCCTCACCAGCGCCGGGTTGTCGCCCAGGCGGAGATCCCTGCGGAACCACATCACCGACGCCATGGATGCCAGCCTGCCAGGCGGCGGGGACCGGCCGACAGTGCCGACCTCCGCCTCCGGTGGTTGAGCAGCCGCCGCAGGCGGCGTGGCTGGCCGGTACCGGCGTGGACGCCGTGGTCGTGCTCCGTACGCCGGGCCGACCCCGCGGCACGCCGGCCTCGGGCCGGCCCCCGGGCGGGGGCGTAGGGCCGACCTGACCCGGGCTGGCCCGGCCAACCCAGGCCAGGCGGCTCGATCCAGGGGAACGGCCCGCCGACCACGCCCATCTGCTCGAATCCGGTGGTCGTCTCGGTGGCCGGTCCCGGTGGCCGGTCCGAGGGCCGGGACAGCGTCGCACATCGACCGGAGGCCGACCGGAAGACGACCGTCCTGGGGCCGTGCCGTCACCCGGGGCGCCCGGTGGCCTGGATAGGACACCCGGATAGGACACAATGTCCCGGTGAGCGACCTGATCGACACGACCGAGATGTACCTCCGCACCATCTACGAGCTGGTGGAGGAGGGGATCGTGCCGCTGCGCGCGCGGATCGCCGAGCGGCTGCACCAGTCGGGTCCCACGGTGTCGCAGACGGTCGCGCGGATGGAGCGCGACGGCCTGGTCACGGTCGAGGGCGACCGCCACCTCGAGCTCACGCCTGAGGGCCTGCGGATGGCCACCAGGTGATGCGCAAGCACCGGCTGGCCGAGCGGCTGCTCACCGACGTCATCGGCCTGGACTGGGAGCTCGTCCACGCCGAGGCGTGCCGCTGGGAGCACGTCATCTCCGAGACCGTCGAGCGGCGGCTCGTCGAGCTGCTCGACCACCCCACCGAGTCGCCGTACGGCAACCCGATCCGGGGCTCGACGAGCTTGGGCAGCCGGTCGGCGAGGAGTTCATGGACGGCGTGGAGCCGCTGCGGGAGAGGTCGCGACCGGGCAGAGCGCCCGCGTGCTGGTGCGCCGGATCTCCGAGGAGACGCAGAAGGACGCCGGCCTGATGGCCACGCTGCGCCGCATCGGCGCGCTGCCCGACCGCACCGTCGCCGTCACGCTCACCGACGACCGGATCCTGGTGGGGTCGGGCGGAGACCGCCGAGATCGAGCCCGACGCGGCCGAGCACATCTTCGTCAAGCGCCTCTGAGTGTGGCTGTCGCCCCTCGTGGGCTGGTGCTGGCGAGCGCGGTCAGGAAGTCGGCGCAGCCGGTGTGGATCCGCACGGTGGCGAGCGGGTCACCCCGGTCTCCCCGCGGTTGACCAGGACGAGGGGCACGCCGAGCGAGGCGGCGCGCTTGACGAAGCGCAGGCCGCTCATGACCGCCAGTGACGAGCCGGCCACGAGCAGAGCGCCGCCGGACTCGGCCAGGTCGTCCACCGCGGCGTAGCAGCGGGCCACCCGCGCGGCCGGCACGTTCTCGCCGAAGAAGACGACGTCGGGCTTGAGCACCCCGCCGCAGTCCTCGCACCCGGGGACGACGTACGACGCGGAGTCACCCAGGTCGACGTCGCCGTCCGGGCGGACGGAGTACCGGTCGCCGTGCCGCTCGAGGTGTCCTGGGTTGGCGGCCGTGAGCCGCTCCTGAGTCGCGCGCGCGTCGACGTGACCCCGCAGCCCAAGCAGACCACGTCAGCGATCCGGCCGTGCAGCGCGACCAGGCGGCGGCTGCCGGCGGCCTCGTGCAGGCCGTCGACGTTCTGGGTGATGAGCAGCTGCGGATCGAGCGCCGCGAGCGCCCGGTGGGCCGGGTTGGGCGCCGCAGCCGACATCCTCGCCCAGCCCAGGTGACTGCGCGCCCAGTAGCGCTGCCGGGCCACTGGCCCCGACCGGAACTCCTGCCCCGTCATCGGCGTCACGGGGACGTCCCGGCCTCGGTAGTCGGGGATCCCGGAGTCGGTGCTCACTCCCGCGCCGGTCAGCGCGACCAGGGGGCGGCCGGCGAGCAGCATCAGCGCGTCGGCGTACGACGCCTCGCTCGCCGTCGGGGAGCCCTCGGCCAGGGTCATCGCGCGTATCTCGCCTCCGCCCGGGCGCGCGCCTTGGCCGCCTCGGCCTCGCGGTTCTTCGGCGGAGCCGTCGTGACCAGCGCTCCGAGCAGCTGCTCGGTCGCCGCGGCGATGCTGGCCACGGCCGTGTCGAACGCCGCCTGGTTGGCCTGCGACGGCTTCGCGCTGCCGCTCACCTTCCGGACGTACTGGAGGGCTGCGTCGTGCACCTCGTGCCGGGTGGCCGGCGGCGCGAAGTTGTTCAGCGGGCGGATGTTGCGGCACATGCCGTCGAGGGTACGCCGTCCGGCCCGCTCCACTGACCGCCCGAGTCACACCATCTTCACCACGATGTCGTGCAGCACCTCGCCCGCCCGGGCCACCCGGTCGGAGGCGTTGGACAGGTGCCGGTAGACCTCCCGGCGCTTGAACACGTCCATGACGTGCTCCAGCGCGGCCGGCCCCGTCGGCCCGTCCAGCCGGTGCAGCCGCTCCACGTGCGCTCCGGCGTCGAACAGCTCGACCAGGGCCTTGCGGTAGGCCTTCTCGACGTCACGCTCGGCGGAGCGAGCCGCGGCCGCGTGGGTCTCCGCCGACGCCGGCGCGTGCGGCGAGGACGCCGTACCCCTCGTCGAGGGCGACCGTCCCCTGGTGCAGCAGCTTGGCCATCGTCAGCGTGAAGTGGTCCGGCTGCACCGACAGCAGCTCCATCTCCCGCACCGTCGTCTTCGCGTAGTTGACGACGTGGTGCAAGGTGGCGATGGCACGGTAGAGGTCCTCGCGGTCCATCGGCGTGGAGAACGCCCGGTTGAGGGCGTACATGCTGCGCTCCTTGAGGACGTCGCCCTCGCGCTCCATCGACTTCACCAGCTTGCCGTGGGTCTCGGAGCTGGTGTCCATGTAGTCCACCAGGGAGGCCATCGCGCTGACGGCCAGCCCGGACTGGTCGCGCAGCAGGCCGAAGAAGTCCGCGGTCCGCGGGAACACGCGATCCACGGCCCGGCGCAGCGGGTGTCCCGACGCGGGGAGCAGGTCGGCCTGGGTCACGGGATCGGTCATGGGCTCTCCTTCAGGGGTGCTCATCGCCAGACGAGCCAGAGGACGGCGTACGCCGCGACGGCCACCGCCGCGGCACCGGGGATGGTGATCAGCCAGGTGCTCACGATCTCGCGGGCCTTGCTCCAGCGCACCGCGCGCGGGCGCTCGGAGGAGCCGATGCCCATGATCGACGAGCTCACGACGTGGGTGGTGGAGACCGGAGCGCCCACCAGCGACGCCCCGAAGATCACCGACGCGGAGGTGAGCTGGGCGTCGAAGGCGTGCAGCGGGCGCACCTTGTAGATGCCGAAGCCGACGGTGCGCACGATCCGCCAGCCGCCCGAGAGGATCCCCAAGGTGATGGCGCCGGCGCAGGCCAGGACGACCCAGAGCGGGACGGCGAAGGTGTCGATGGTGCCGGCCAGCAGCAGCACCGTGGTGATGATGCCCATGGACTTCTGGGCGTCGTTCGCGCCGTGCGAGAAGGCCAGCCAGGCCGAGGAGACCCACTGGATGCGGCGCAGCGTCCGGTTGGCGCTCGGCCGCGCCCGGGACAGCAGCCGGCTGAAGGCGCGGTGGAGCGCGAAGCCGACCCAGAAGCCGACGACCGGCGAGAGCACCAGCCCGATCAGCACCTTGGTCACCCCGGTCACGTGGCCCCGCCCGAGCTCGGAGAAGCCCCACAGCACGTGGCTCGGGCCGTGGGCCACCACCACCGCCCCGATCAGGCCGCCGACCAGCGCGTGCGAGGAGGAGGACAGGATGCCCATCCGCCAGGTGAGCACGTTCCACGTGATCGCCCCGACGATGCCGCACAGGATCACCGCGATGGCCCGGCTCGACGGCAGTGCGCTCACGTCCACGAAGTTGCCGATGGTGTTGGCGACGGCGGTGCCGCCGAGGATCGGGCCGAGGAACTCGAAGACCGCCACCACGACCACCGCCTGGATCGGGGTCATCGCGCGCGAGGCGATGACGGTGGCGATGATGTTGGAGGCGTCGTGGAAGCCGTTGGTGTAGTCGAAGCCGATGATCAGCACGACGGCGACGACGGTGAGGACGGTGAGTGCGGTCACGAGGCGCGCCCCTTGGCCGCGGGTCTGGACGCGCGCGCGTTCACCGTCTGTTCACCGCCCGTTGGTCTGGAGTTTCCTCCGGCGCATCCTAGGGCCGATCACCGCGGCTGTCTGCGGGTCGGTTCGGGCGCTGGCGGGAGGCCGGTCAGATCGGGAGGTAGGACACCGAGTCGGCGGTGACCAGCGCGACCTCGCCGGAGGGCAGCGGCACCAGTCGGACCCGGGCCACGTCCGCGCCGTACTCGACCTCGACGAGGCGCTGGGTCAGCCCGGTGGAACCCACGCGAAGCACCGACACCCAGCCGGTGCGGCTGTCCCAGCCGTCGGTGACGACGGTCAGCGCGGTGTCGCGGTCCGGGAGCCAGGTGAACTGCCGCGGGTCCTGACCGGCCAGCGCGAAGGTGCCCCGGGCGAAGCGGACGGCATCGAGGCGGGCCGGGTGGCCGAGGTCGGAGACGTCGAAGAGGGCCACCTGCGCACCGCGGGTGATGCCGGTGGCGGGGTCTGCGTCCTGGCCGAGGCCGAGGATGCGGCCGTCGCCGATCGGGTGGAGGTACTCGGAGAACCCCGGGACCTTGAGCGCGCCGAGCAGGCGTGGCCGGGCGGGGTCGCCGAGGTCGACCGCGTACAGCGGGTCGGTCTGCCGGAACGTCACCACGAGGGCCAGGTCGTCGAACCAGCGCACCGACTTGATCTGCTCGTCCGGGCCGAGCCTGTCGACGCGGCCGACCTCGACCAGCTCGCTGCCGCGCTCGGCCAGCGTCACCACGGAGTTGAAGCTGCCGGTCGCGCTGGTCGGGCCCACCGCCACCCGCAGGGTGCCGTCGACGGCGTCCATCGCCCAGCGGTCGGCGATGTTGCCACGGACCTCGCCGGAGCCGACGTACGTCGTCTGGGTGCCGGCGAGTGAGAACGCGTAGAGCCGGGTGACGCCCTCGGCCTGGAGCGGCGCGGCCGGCATGGGGCCGTCCCAGCAGCACGGCCCCCACACGGTCCACGGAGACGCGGCCAGGTAGAGCCGGTCGGTGGAGAGATAGGCGGTCTGCGAGGCGGTCGCGACGGCGGTGCTGCTGGTGGCGGTCGGCTGGTCGGCGGAGAAGCCCACGACGGTGAGGGTGCCGAGTCCGCTGTCGTGCTCGGGGATGGCGACCCGGGAGCAGTCCACGGCGGGCGTCGGGGCGCCGCCGTCGAACGCGACGGTGGGGAGCCAGTCGTCGAGGGTGGAGTGCCGCACGACCTCCTGGTTGAGCTCCAGGCTGCGTCGGTCGTTGCGCCACCAGCGCGGCTGGGTGAAGGGCAGGTCGGGCAGGGACGCGCTGAGGACCAGCCGCACGACGTCGCCGTGCTGGCGGGCCGCGACCAGGGAGCTGCTGTAGCGGGCGGTGTGGGTGAGGGTCGGCCGGGTGGGGTCGCTGACGTCGATGGTGTGGACGCGGGTGCCGGTCGTGGGCGTCCAGCTGGCCGTGGCTCCGGGGCTCGGCTGGCTGTCGTTGCCCACCACGACGACGGTGTCACCCCACAGGAGGAGCTCGGGCGCGCTGATGTCGGGGAGGTCCAGGCTGCCGAGCTCGGTCGGCGCGGTGGCCGCGCTGACGTCGTACACCAGGAGCCGGCCGCCGTCGACGCGGACCGGATCGACCCTGCGGTCTGACTATGTCCGCCTCGTCGACGCCGGCCTCCTGGACGTTGGTGCCGGTGGCGCTGCTGGTGGCCTCGCCGGGCATCGGTGCCGGCACGGCGGCCGACGGGAGGCCGCCTGCGTCGCCGCCGGCGTCGCCCTCGAGGTAGTAGACCGGGAAGTCCCAGCCGTACGGCGTCACGCGCTCGACGCCGCGGTCGACGTACCACCTCAGCAGGTCGTCGCAGGACTGCGGCGTCCGCAGGTCGGCGTTGGCCAGGCGGAGGCCGCTGGCCTCGGTCCCGCGGGGCCGGTCGCCGGAAGCACCCCCGTGGCTCCCGACGACCAGCCCTGCGGTGAACCCGGCCGCAAGGCCGCCCGCCAGGACGGTGGCCAGCGTCGTGGCGACGATCGCGGTGCGGCGACTGCGCTGGCGGGTCGGCTCCGAGTGGGAGTCACTGGCCGTGTTCATGGTGCTTCGGACGGATCCGGGCCCCCCTCGGTTCCCGATCCGGCAGAAGTTCGGGGCCACAAGACGTCCCCAGGCGCTGATCCGGCAGAAGTTCGGGGCGTGCTGTGGAGAACTTCTGCCGGATCGGGTCGAACTTCTGCCGGATCGCGTCGAACTTCTGCCGGATCGGCGAGGTTGTGACGGATCAGCGGAGGGTGCGGGCGAGGGCCCAGGAGGCCAGGGCGAGCAGGACGGTGCCGGCGCCGGCGAGGACGGCGATGGCCTGCCAGACGTCGGCGAGCCCCGCGTCGTCGACCAGGATCCGCCACATCGCGTCGTTCATCCAGGCGTGCGGCGTCGCCAGGAAGGCCACCCGGCGCAGCGAGTCGGGGAAGAACTCCAGCGGCTGCATCGACCCGCCGAGGGCACCCAGCACCAGCGAGAGCAGCAGCCCGATCGCGCCGACCTGCTGCTGGCTCCGCCCCAGCGTGCCCAGCAGCATCGCCCCGCCGGTGCCGACGAGCGACATGCCCACGCACAGCAGCACCACCGCGGGCGGCGAGCCCCAGTCGACCCGGAAGAGCACGATGCTGCCGACGTACACGATGGCGGCCTGGAGCAGCGCCACGGTGAAGCGGGCCAGCGCCTCGCCGCCTACGATCGCCGCGACCGGCACCGGCGCCGCACGCATCCGACGGGTGACCCCGAGCTGTCGCGTGGTCAACAGGTACGACGCCCCCAGCAGCGAGGTCAGGAAGATGAACAGGCTGAGCTCCCCGGCGGCCAGCACGGAGCGGATGCTCGCCACCACCTCACCGGACTCGCCGACCTCGACGGTGGACACCTCGATCGACGGCGTCGCCGCAGCCGCCTGCTCCACCGCGGCGCGTGCGGTGCCGGCGTCCGCTCCGGTCGAGTCCGCCACGACACCGACCACCCGCTCGCGGACGCCTGCCTCCTCGACGGCCGCGTTGAAGACGGCGCGGAGCTCGAGGTCGTCGCCGGTGTTGGGGGAGTACCACCGGAAGGTCGTGGTGTCGTCCTCATGCTCGGCCACCCAGCCGGCGTCGAGGGTACGCCGGGCCACGTCGTCACGCAGGGCGCCGCTGCTCCCGACCCGCACGATCGTGACCGTCGACAGCTCGCGCATCCGCTGGAGCACCGGCCGGGACAGCTGGCTCGGCGCGTCGTCCACGACCCCGACGCGGTAGTCCGTCGTCCCGCCGATCGCCATCCCGAGCGCGAACACGATGAGCAGGGGCAGCACGACGAGGAAGAACAGGTTGGACCGGTCGGCGAAGAGCCGGCGCAGGTCGGCGCGGGTGATGGCGAGGACGGCGCCCAGCGGGCTGTGACCGGTGGCGCTCATGGCCGCACCGTCCTGCTCGCCAGGAACAGCCCCGGCACACCGACCACGACCGCGAACAGCAGCAGCGCGGCCAGCGGTCCCAGCGCGGCGGTCCACTCCTGGCCACCGGTCAGCCGCACCAGTCCCTCGTTGAACCAGTAGTGGGGGTCAGCTTCGTCGCCGTCGCGGCGACCCCGCCCGAGCGGGCCATCGAGAAGAAGGAGCCGCCGAGGATGCCCAGCACCAAGGCCAGCCCCGACTGCAGCGCGCCGGCCTGCTCAGGGGTCCGAGCCAGACCGGCCACCAGCGCCACCGTGGCCACCGCGGCGAGCACGCCGCCGCAGACGAGCAGCCCGACGCCGAGCAGGCTGCCGAAGTGGGCGTCCAGCAGCAGCGTCGAGAAGCCGATGAGGAAGGTCATCGACACCAGCCCGAGCACGAGGCTCACCAGAACCTTGCTGGCGACCAGCTGCCAGGGGGCACGGGAGCGGCGAGGATCCGCGCGAGGGTGCCCTCGCGCTTCTCCTCGAGCAGCCCGAGGACGCCGAACTGCACCGTGAAGAACAGGAAGAACGTCGCCATCCCGGCGGCCACCTGGGTGGGCCCGTCGAGGGCGTCGGCGCCTTCGCTGGCATCCGCGATCCGGCCCGGTGACGGCGCGGCGACGACCTGGGCGGCCAGCTCGTCGGGCGTCGCCGACCCGCCGAGCGCGCGATCGGCGACGACGGCCTGGGTGATGCCGTCCACGGTGAGCGCCGTCGAGCGGCTCACCGCCTCGAGGATCGCCGAGGCCACCGGCGAGCCGGCGTCGGCGAGCACGGTCACCTGGGCGCCGTCGGGCGCGACGACCACGCCGCCGTCCACCTTGCCGGCCTCGATGGCCTTGCGCAGCGCGGCCTGGTCGGCGTACGCGCGGATGGTCAGGGTGTCGTCCTCGGCCAGCGCGGCCAGCGGCCCCTGCTCGAGCGCGGTCGAGACGGGAGAGTCGGCGGTGACGATGCCGACGGGGATCTTCTGGGTGTCGGGCCCGGCCACCAGGAAGGACAGCACCGTGATCAGCGCTGCCGGTGCGGCGATGGCCAGCACGAGGGCCGACCGGTCGCGCAGCCGGGCCTTCAGGTCCCGCCACAAGAGCGTGCCGATGAGCATGTCGCGCCGCCTCTCAGTCCCGCAGCGCCGTGCCCGTGATGTGCAGGAACACCGAGTCCAAGGACGGCTCGGCGACCCGCAGGTCGGTGACGGCGGCGTCGGCGTCGGTGAGCACGGTCAGCAGGCGGGGGAGGACGGAGGACGCGGCGGAGACCATGAGGGTGACGGTCTGGTCGTCAGGCGCGGCCGCCTGGAGTACGTCGGGCTGCGCCGCCACCAGCTCGGCGTACCTCGGGGCGCCGCCGGCGACCGTCACGGTCACCTGGTCGTGCTGCCCGACCAGCGACACCAGCTCGCGGCGGGTGCCGACGGCCAGCAGCTGGCCGTGGTCCACGATGCCGACGCGTCGGCACAGCCGCTCGGCCTCTTCCATGTAGTGGGTGGTGTACAGCACGCTCATCCCCTGCTCGCCGAGCACCGCGACCGCCTCGAGGATGGCGTTGCGGCTCTGCGGGTCGATGCCGACGGTCGGCTCGTCGAGGATCAGCAGTCGCGGACGGTGCAGCAGCCCGGCGCCGATGTTGAGCCGGCGCTGCATGCCGCCGGAGTACTCCTCGACCTTGTCGCCGGCGCGCTCGGTGAGCCCGACCACCTCGAGCACCTCGTCGATGCGGCTGGCCGCCTCGGCCCCCCGCAGCCCGTAGAGCCGCCCGAAGAAGCGCAGGTTGTCGCGCCCGCTGAGATCGGGGTAGAGCGCGATCTCCTGGGGCACGTAGCCGATCAGGCTGCGCCCGGCGGTCGAGCCGGGCCGGATCGGGGTGCCCTCGACGACCACGTCACCGGCGTCCGGGGCCAGCAGCCCGCAGATCATCGAGATTGTCGTGGTCTTCCCGGCGCCGTTGGGGCCGAGCAGGCCGAAGGTCTCGCCGGGGGCGACTTCGAAGGAGAGTCCCGCGACCGCCTTCAGGTCGCCGAAGGACTTGGCCAGGCCGGAGACGGCGAGGGTGGGGGTGCTCATCGGCTTCTCCTCCAGCGGCTTCCGGATCGGTTCGGCGTCGATATATAGTGACACTAACTTAGCGTGACTAGCAAGGGAAGAGTGATTCGTGCCGCGTCGTCCGCCCGGGGAGCTGCGCCAGGCGATCCTGGACGCGACCATGGCGCTTCTGCGCGAGCGCCAGGACCCTCGTCTGGTGTCGGTGGACGCGGTGGTCTCGGCCGTCGGGTGCACGCCGCCCGCGCTCTACTACTACTTCCCGACCAAGAACGACCTGCTGTGGCAGGCCTGTCATGCCCACTACCACGAGTTCGCCGCCGACCTGGCGGCGGCCACGCCGCGCAGCGACGACCCGCTCGCCGACCTGCGCGCCCGCGGGGAGGCGTACGTCGAGTGGGCGCGCGCCCACCCCGCGTCGTACCGAGTGCTGTTCATGACCCCGCTCGACGTCACCGACCCCGCCGGCTCACCGGCAGCGGGCGAGGGGATGCCCGACCTGCGTGAGGTGCCCGGGCTCGACGGGCTGATCGCCGACCTGGAGCGCGCGGCGGCCGCCGGCCATCCGGTCGGCGACCCCAACCTCGCGGCGTTCGCCCTGTGGGCGGTGGTGCACGGCTTCGCCAGCCTGGCCATCACCGAGCCGGCGATCCCCACCGAGTTCCTGCGCGCCGGGATGGAGCGCGCCTTCCAGGGCGTGCTCCACGCCTGACCGGCGTACGCCGGGGCGTGCAACGATGGCGTCGTGCCCCCACGTGACGACCGTGAGCTCGACCTCGTCCTGCTCGGCGCGACCGGCTTCGCCGGTGGGCTGACCGCCGACTACCTCGCCGAGCACGCGCCCGACGAGCTGCGCTGGGCGCTCGCCGGCCGCAACGCCGACAAGCTCGCCGCCGTGCGGGACCGCCTCGTGGCCGCCCAGCCGCGGTGGGCCGACCTGCCCCTCATCGTCGTCGACTCCGCCGACGCCGGCGGGCTCGCCGACATGGCGGCGCGGACGCGGCTCGTGATCACGACGGTCGGTCCCTACCTGCAGTACGGCGAGCCACTCGTCGCCGCCTGCGCCGAGGCCGGCACCGACTACGTCGACCTCACCGGCGAGCCGGAGTTCGTCGACCAGATGTGGCTGCGGCACCACGAGACCGCGGTCGCCTCCGGAGCGCGGCTCGTGCACTGCTGCGGTTTCGACTCGGTGCCGCACGACCTCGGCGCGATGTTCACCGTGTCCCTGCTCCCCGCCGACGAGCCGATCCGACTGAGGGGGGTGGTGCGCTCCAACGCCGGCATGTCGGGCGGCACCTTCCACTCCGCGCTCACCCAGATGTCGCGGATGCGCCAGGCCAAGTCGGTGGCTGCCGCCCGGCGCCGGGCCGAGCCACGGCCCGAGGCGCGGACCTCACGCCCGGTCGCCGGCACGCCGCACCGGGACCCGGTGCTCGGCTACTGGCTGCTCCCGCTCCCCACGATCGACCCGTTCGTGGTGGCCCGCAGCGGCGCCGCGCTGCCGGCGTACGGGCCGGACTTCCGCTACTCCCACTACGCCGGCACCAAGACCTTGCGGTACGCCGCCACCGGGGTCGCCGCCGTCGGCGCCCTCGGTGCCGCCGCCCAGGTCGGCCCGCTGCGGGACCTGCTCGGCAAGCGGCTGCAGCCGGGCGAGGGCCCCAGCGCGACACGACGGGCGAAGTCCTGGTTCACCGTCGACTTCATCGGCGAGGCCGGCGGGCGCACGGTGCACACCCGAGTGTCGGGTGGGGACCCTGGCTACACCGACACCGCGATGATGCTCGCCGAGTCGGCGCTCTGCCTGCTCGGGGACGACGTCCCCGACCTCGCGGGCCAGCTCACGCCGGCCGTGGCCATGGGGACTTCCTCCTCGACCGCCTGCAGCGAGCGGGCATGCGCTTCGAGTCGGTGCACTGACGCAACCAGGTCTGACACACCCCGGCCGGGTGCCCCAGGCAGGAGTCGAACCTGCGACCTTTCGCTTAGGAGGCGGCTGCTCTGTCCACTGAGCTACTGGGGCTCGGTCGCCGGCGTACGTCGACCCGCGAGCGCCATCCTCTCAGGCGGTCCGCGAGCCGCGCCAACCCGCGGGCTCCGGACGGGCGCCCGGTTGCCGAATTGGCTGGACTTGGGCCGGGGCGGCATCATGGAGGCGCGCCCGCGCCTGCTGGGCGCGTTCGTGAGTCACGCCCCGAGGTCGCCACATGCCCGACGAGCCCTGGGTCGGCAGCCTGGGCGCCGACCCCGAGCAGCCCGCGCCCGGCGAGCCTGCGCCGGATCAGATGGCATCGGGTGAGATGGCGCCGGACGAGCTGGTCGCGCAACCGTCGTCGGAGCCGAACGACTCGGACCGCCCCAAGCGGCGCGGCAAGGTCAAGACCCGGCACACCGTCGCGCGCGTGCTCACCGTGACGGTGCTGCTGCTGGCCATGATGACGGGGCTGACCGTCGTCTACTGGTTCCGCCACCTGTCGGGCAACCTCACCGTGGTCAACTACGAGAACGAGCTCTCCAACCGGCCGACCAAGCAGAAGGTCGAGGGCCCTAAGGACCCGCTCAACATCCTGGTGATGGGGTCCGACACCCGCGAGGGCCAGGGCAACGCCATCGATCAGGAGTCCGGCGGTGGGTCGGACACGACCATCCTGCTCCACCTGTCGGCCGACCGGACGCACGCCTACGGCGTCTCCATCCCTCGCGACTCGATGGTCGACCGGCCGGCCTGCGACCACGGCGCGATCCCGGCGGCGAGCTACCAGCAGTGGAACGCCGCTTTCTCCATCGGTGGGGCGCCGTGCACCATCCAGCAGTTCGAGCAGCTCACCGGCATTCGGGTCGACCACTACGTGGTCGTCGACTTCAACGGCTTCCAGGGGATGGTCGACGCGATCGGCGGGGTCGAGGTGTGCATCCCCGAGACCATCGACGACCGCTCGCACGGGATCTACCTCAAGGCCGGCACCCGGGAGGTGGAGGGTCGCGAGGCGCTGGCCTACGTCCGGCAGCGGTACGCCGTGGGCGACGGCTCCGACATCGGGCGGATGAAGCGTCAGCAGGCCTTCATCGCGTCCATGGCCAACAAGGTCGTGTCGGCCGGAACGCTCACGAACCCGCAGCGCCTGCTCGGCTTCCTCAACGCCGCGACCCAGTCCCTCAAAGTGGACAAGGGCCTGGACAACGTCGGCAAGATCGCGCAGCTGGGTTTTGAGTTCCGTCACATCGACCTGGCCAACATCCAGTTCCTCACTATCCCCTGGGGATGGGACCCGAACGACCCCAACCGCGTCGTCTGGGCGCCGGAGGCAAAGCAGGTGTGGCAGCGGATCACCCGTGACGAGCCGCTCACCCGCAAGCTCACCGTCGACGCCATCTCGGCGGCCAAGCCGCACAGCTCCAAGGGCAAGAAGAACAAGAACGGCGGCGTCACGCCGTCCCCACCCAGACCGAGGCGGACCAGGCCGCCGCGAGCGCTGGTCTGTGCACCTAGAGGCTCGGCCGATGACTGACGAGCGCGCCGGCCGGTCCGCCGGTGACCCGGCCGACCCGGAGCCGACGAGCGCGGATCCGGCGCCGGCCCTGGTGGCTGCGCCGACAGCAGACCCGTCGGCAGACCCGGAGAAGGCGCCAGCCGTCGAGCCGGTGGGTGCGCCGACGCCGGCTGGCCGAGGTGTTCGGTGACGTCCTGCCCGAGCAGCCGTCGGACGACCGCGGCGGCGGCGCTACGCCGGACGCGTGGTGGCGCGATCAGGTCCCGCCGCATCACGGCTGACCTGAGGGCGGGCACTCGTGACGAGCCCGAAATGCACCGACCCGCCCGGCGGTGCCGGGCGGGTCGCGTCGTGCGGGGTGCTGGTCAGCCGCGGGCCGCGAGCGAGTCGCGGATCTCGGTGAGCAGCTCTACCTCGGAGGGGCCAGCGGCCTCGCCGGGGAAGAACCGCTCCTTGGCCTTGGTGTAGGGGACCACGATCAGGAAGTAGACGACCGCGGCAAGGATCAGGAACGCGATGACGGCGTTCATGAAGGCGCCGAAGCTGTTCTCCTTGTTGCTGAACACGTTCGATGCCGAGTCCGGCATCTGCGCCGTCAGCCAGGCGACGAACGTCGTCACGACCGCGCCGAACGACGTGGCCATGATCAGCGCGACGGCGAAGTCGACCAGGTTGCCCCGGAGGATGAAGTTCTTGAATCCGGACATGGGGTGTTGTCTCCTTCAGGCCCCCGTGAGGAGCCGGGTGGGTGCGTATCACCTCGACCCTAGCCCGAAATGGTGAGGCTGAGGAAACCCCGCGCCGCCGCCTCGGACAGCGCCGTCACCGCCTCGGGGGCCACCGCCACGAGCACCAGGCGGCCGGGCAGCGACCTGTCGGCTTGCCCCGGGAGCGCCAGCACGGCCGCGTCGCTCACCAGCACCCTGGCCGTGCCGGTGCGCGGCCCGGCGCTGACCAGGCTGATCCGGTCGCCGACCTGCAGCAGGGCCACGCTGGCCGCGTCGGGGATCCGCACCGGCATCGCGACCAGCCCGGGGTAGCCCGCGGTGAGCGCCGCCCCGACCACCCGTCGGTCGGTGACCGGCTCCCCGCGGCGCATCGGCCCGGCCAGGGTGCGCCCCACGGGCTCGCCGAGGAGCCCGTCCGGCACCGTCGCGGTCGGGTAGTCGGCGACGGTGACGTCCGCGCCCGTCAGCACGGCCCCGGCGGGCAGGTCGCGGGCGGCGACCAGCACCTGGGCCGTGGGGGCGGGAGCAGGGGTCACGACGCGCAGGGCCAGGCCGGCGGCTCCGGCCACCAGCATGGCGGCCAGCAGCCGTCGGCGACGCAGGACCAGCCGACGCAGGCGCCGGCGTGCGCCGCGGGCCCGGCGTCGCCAGGAGTCGGCGGGTGCCGGGCCGGACGCTGCGGAAGGAGCCACCCGGCGAACCTAGACCAGGGTGCCGGCCCGCGAGGCCGTCCTCCACAGGACTCAGCCGGGCGACGGGCGCTCGTGGCTGTGACCAGTCAGGAGCTGCTCGTCGTGCTCGACGACCCGGCCGAGCCGGAGGACCCGGAGGAGGACCCGCCGGAGGAGGAGGTCGACGAGCCGGACGACGAGGACGAGGACGTGGCGGGGGAGGACGTCGTGGACGGGCCGGCGGAGGAGTCCGGCGTGCTGGTGGAGGAGCCCGACCGCGAGTCGGTGCGGTAGAAGCCCGACCCTTGAACACCACGCCGACCGCGTTGAACACCTTGCGCAGCCGACCGTCGCACTCCGGGCAGTGCGCCAGCGGATCGTCGTTGAAGCTCTGGACCTGCTCGAACGTGTGGCCGCACGCCGTGCAGGCGTACTGGTAGGTCGGCACCGTGCTGCTCTCCTGTGCTGCTCGCCTGTGCTGCTGCACCTCGTGGCACTGTCGCGGATCGACGGCCAATGCTACGGCACCCCTGGAGGCAGCGGCCGACCCGAGTCGCACGAGGACCGGCTCGAGGGCCGACCGGCCGTTCGGGGCCTCAGCGCCGGGACGGGAACCGCACCAGCCCCGCGGGCGACACCACGGCGGTGACCGGCCGGTCGTGCGACTCGACCGGCACCGGTACGCCGACCTCCTCGTCGTAGGCCAACGCACAGACGAAGGTGCCGACCGGCACTCGTCCGAGGGCGCGGTCGTAGCAGCCGCCGCCCTTGCCCAACCGGTCCCCGGTCGCGGACACGGCGAGGGCAGGGACGAGCACCGCGTCGGGGGTGCCGATCGCGTCGACCCCGAGTCGGGGCCCGACCGGCTCCAGCAGCCCGAACCGCGCGGGCGCCAGCGACTCCGGGCCGGTGTAGACCGCCCAGTCCAGATCCAGGTCGGGCAGCGTCACGGGGAGGATGACGCGCTTGCCTGCCGCCAACAGCGCGTCCAGCAGCAGACCGGTGCCGGGCTCGCGCCCGACGGCGACATACGCCGCCACGCTGGCGGCCCGGCGTACCTCCGGCGCGTCGAGCAGGCGCGCCGCGATCGCCCGGCCGGCTTCGATCGCCTCGGCCAGGCCGCGCCGTCCGCGGGCGGTGTCGAGCTGGTCCCGAAGCGCGGTCTTGGCTCCCGCGCCCACCGGTCCCGGCGTTCCGGGCTGCGGGGTCAGGTGGGGATTGGTCACCGGATCAGCCTACGATCGTCGGTATGGCAAGCGCAGGGCTGATCCAGGCCAGGGAGAAGATGGCGCGGGCGGGGGTGGATCCCACCGCCATCGACGTCTTCGCCCACTACTACCGGTTGTTGGAGCACGGCGAGACGGGATGATCCCCGAGGCCTCGATCGAGCCGTTGGAGATGCCCGCCTTGGCCAATGTCGAGGTGTCGGCGGAGGAGGCCGCCGAGGCGATCCGCACGACCGCCGTGATCAAGCTCAACGGCGGGCTCGGGACCTCCATGGGCATGGACCGCGCCAAGTCGCTGCTGTGCGTGCGCCGCGGGCTGTCCTTCCTCGACATCATCGCCCGCCAGATCCTCAGCCTTCGGCACCGCTACGACGCCCAGCTGCCGGTGATCTTCATGAACTCCTTCCGCACCAGCTCCGACACGATGGAGGCGCTGGCGCGCTACCAGGACCTGCCCGTCGCCGGGCTCCCCCTGGAGTTCCTGCAGAACAAGGAGCCCAAGCTGCTCCAGAAGGACCTCACCCCGGCGTCCTGGCCGAAGGACCCCGACCTGGAGTGGTGCCCGCCCGGCCACGGCGACCTCTACACCGCGCTGGTCGGCACCGGCCTGCTCGACCAGCTCGTCGAGGCCGGCTTCCAGCGCTGCTTCGTGTCCAACTCCGACAACCTCGGGGCGGTGGCCGACGCCCGGGTGGCGGGTTGGTTCGCCACCTCGGGGGCGCCCTTCGCGATCGAGGCGGTGCGGCGTACCCCCTCCGACAAGAAGGGCGGTCACTTCGCCCGACGTCGGCTGGACGGTCGGATCGTGCTGCGCGAGACGGCCCAGACGCTGCCCGCGGACCTCAAGGCGCTGGCCGACCTGGAGCGGCACCGGTTCACCAGCACCAACAACCTGTGGTTCGACCTGGTGGCCATGCGCGACGAGATCGCGGCCCGCCAAGGCGTGCTCGGGCTGCCGCTGATCCGCAACGTGAAGCACGTCGACCCGGGCGACCCGACCTCCCCGGAGGTGATCCAGATCGAGACGGCGATGGGTGCGGCGATCGAGATCTTCGCCGGCGCCCAGACGATCGAGGTGGGCCGCGACCGCTTCGTGCCGGTCAAGACGACCAACGACCTGCTCGTGCTGCGCTCCGACGTCTACGACCTCGGCTCGGACTTCGTGATGGACCAGCTCACCGACTCGGTGCCCTACGTCGAGCTCGACGACGACTACTACAAGCTGGTCGGGGAGTTCGACAAGCGCTTCCCCCAGGGCGCCCCCTCGCTGAAGGACGCGACCCGCTTCGTGGTCGACGGCGACTGGACGTTCGGCCCCGATGTGCGGGTGGTCGGCGACGTCGAGCTCGGGGAGCAGCCCAAGGCGCAGCGGGTCGACGCCGGGGCGGTCCTCAGCGATGGGTGAGCTGATCTCGGTCGAGGAGCTCCAGGAGCGCGTCCTCGGCACGGTCTCGGAGCTGGCGCCGATGCCCCAGCCGCTGATGGAGGCCCAGGGCCTGCCAGTCGCCGAGGACGTGCACGCCTCGATCCCGCTGCCGACCTTCGACAACTCCGCCATGGACGGGTACGCCGTCGTGCGCGCCGACGTCGAGAGCGCTTCGCCGGAGGCGCCGGTGACCCTTCCCGTCGTGGGGGAGATCGGCGCCGGACAGGCCCGGCTGCTGGCGCTGTCCCCCGGCTCCGCAGCGAAGATCATGACGGGGGCTCCGGTGCCGGTGGGCGCCGACGCGATCGTCCCCTACGAGTGGACCGACCGCGGCGTCGCCCGGGTGGAGGTCACCCAGGCGCCGGCTCTCGGCCAGCACATCCGCCGGGCCGGCGAGGATGTCGCCGAGGGCGAGCTGCTCATCGAGGCCGGGACCGTCCTCGGGCCCCGGCATCTGGGGCTGCTCGCCTCGGTGGGACGCGCCACGGTGCTGGCCCGGCCCCGACCGCGCGTGGTGGTGATCTCCACCGGCTCGGAGCTGCGCGAGGTCGGCACCCCCCTCACCCACGACGCCATCTACGACGGCAACTCCTTCATGCTCGCCGCCGCGGCCAAGGCCGCAGGGGCGATCGTCTACCGGGTCGGGATCGTCCCCGACGAGCCCCGGGCCTTCCTGGAGGCGCTCTCCGACCAGCTGGTCCGTGCCGACCTGGTGATCACCTCGGGCGGGGTCTCGCAGGGCGACTACGACGTGGTGAAGGAGGCGCTGCGGCCGCTGGGCACCGTGTGGTTCGGCCAGGTCGCGATGCAGCCGGGCAAGCCGCAGGGTTTCGGCGTGGTGGGGGAGGACGAGACCCCGATCTTCACGCTGCCGGGCAACCCGGTGTCGTCCTACATCTCGTTCGAGATGTTCGTCCGCCCGGCGCTGCGCAAGATGATGGGGCGCGAGCCCTACGTCCGGCCGTCCACGCAGGCGCGCTTGACCCGGGCCTTCTCCTCGCCGCCGGGGCGCCGGCAGTACATGCGCGGCACCTATGTCGCGCGGACCGTCGAGCCGACCGGAGGCGCCGGCTCCCATCTGATCGGCGACCTCGCCCAGGCCGACACTCTGATCGTCGTCCCCGAGGACCAGACCTCTGTGCTTGCCGGCGACCAGGTGGAGATCATGCGGCTCGACGAGGACTTCTAGCCGAGTGCGGCTTCCTCATCCGCCGGTGGCGTCTGGCAGGCTCCCCCTATGACCGAGCCCTCCCGTGGCCTGACCCACGTCGACGAGTCCGGCGCCGCGCGAATGGTGGACGTGTCCCATAAGGACCCCACCCCGCGCCGCGCCGTCGCGACCGGCCGGGTCCTGCTGTCGGCGCGGGTGGTCGAGCTGCTGCGCGGTGACGGCGTCCCGAAGGGTGACGCGCTCGCGGTGGCGCGCATCGCGGGGATCATGGCGGCGAAGGAGACCCCCGGCTGGTCCCGCTGTGCCACCCGCTGGCCATCTCGGCGGTGACCGTCGACCTGACCGTCGTCGACGACGGCGTCGACATCACCGCCACCGTGTCCACCACCGACCGGACCGGTGTCGAGATGGAGGCGTTGACCTCCGTCTCCGTGACGGCGCTGACCGTCGTCGACATGGTGAAGGGGATCGACAAGGCCGCGGTGATCACCGACGTGCGCGTGGAGTCGAAGACCGGCGGCAAGTCGGGAGACTGGTCCCGTGGCTGACCCGCACGTCCTGCCGGCCGCCGTCGTCGTGGCGTCCAACCGGGCCGCTGCCGGGGTGTACGCCGACGAGACCGGCCCGCTGATCGTGGCCGCTCTGCGGGAGCTCGGCTTCGAGGTCGGCGAGCCGGCGGTGGTCCCGGACGGCGAGCCGGTCGGCGTGGCCATCGCGGAGGCGATCGCCGCCGGTGCCCGCGTGGTGCTCACCACCGGTGGCACCGGGCTGACCCCACCGACCGGACGCCCGAGGTGACCCGGCCGTTGCTGGACCGTGAGGTGCCCGGCATCGCCGAGGCGATCCGGCCACGGCGTGGCCCAGGGAGTGCCGTCGGCCGTGCTCTCCCGCGGCGTCGCGGGCATCGCCGGGCAGGCGCTGGTCGTGAACCTGCCCGGTCGCGCGGCGGGGTCAAGGACGGTCTCGCGGTGCTGCGCTCGTGGCTGGTGCATGCCGTGGAGCAGGTCGTCGGGAGCGACCATTGACCGACCCGGGCTGGCCGGCCGTCCTCCGGCACGGCGAGATCACCCTGCGGCCGCTGCGGCCGACCGACGAGCGAGCCTGGCGCGAGGCCCGGTCCACCAGTGCGGCCTGGCTGTCGCGGTGGGAGGCGACGGTCCCGCCGGGAGCCGAGCCCCGCCCCATGACGTTCCGGGCGATGGTGCGCGGCTTGCGTCGCCGCGCCCGGGAGGGGTCGACGTACCCGTTCGCGCTGCTGGTCGACGGGCGGTTCGCCGGTCAGGTGAGCGTGAACAACATTGTGCGCAGCTCGGGGCAGTACGCGTCCGTCGGCTACTGGATCGACGAGCGGTACGCCGGCCGCGGCCTGATGCCGCGCGCCGTGGCGATGGTGATCGACCACTGCCTGACGACCGCGGGGCTGCACCGGCTGGAGATCGCCATCCGGCCCGAGAACACCAACTCCTTGCGGGTCGTGGAGAAGCTGGGCCTGCGCGAGGTCGGCTTCTTCCCGAGGTTCCTGCACATCGACGGCGCCTGGCGCGATCACCGGATCTATGCGATCACGGTCGAGGAGTGGCCGCCGGGCGGGCTGCTGGGCCGGGTCGAGGCCGCCGAGGGGTCCGCACCCCATCAGTCACACGAGTGATTTCGCGACACACCACCAGACATCCGCCTCAGCCGCCGCAGGAGAACCTAGCCTTCGTGCCGTGGACGCGTCATCTCTCCTGTTCGTGGCGCTGGCCGTCGCCTGGGCGGCGTACCTGATCCCGAAGGCGCTGCACGCGCACGACGACGGTGAGCGGACGCGGTCGGTCGACCGGTTCTCCCACCGGATGCGGGTGCTGGCGCGGCGCGAGCCGACCAGCCGGCGCGGCGCCGAGCTGGTCGTCACCGCGAGCCCCGCCGCACGCCGCGAGGGGCCCCCGCGACGAGCACGGTTCCCGGCCCTTCTCCTGCCGAGATCCGCGCCCGCCGCGAGGCGGCCCGGCGCGCCACCCGGCGTCGCCGCCGCGTGCTCGTGCTGCTGGTGGTCGCGAACGCCGCCACGGCCGGGGTCGCGGCCGCCGGGTACCTCCAGTGGTGGACCGTGGCCATCCCCGGGGGGCTGCTGTGCGCGTGGCTGATCGCCTGCCGGCTCATGGTGCGCGGCGAGCACCGGGCGTGGGACCGGCTCGTCTCCGCGGACGACCGCCAGGAGGAGGGGGCCGCCGAGTCGCTCGCGAACGCACCCGCCGCCGAGGGGGTCGACGCCGAGCTGCCCGAGGGCGCCCTGGACGTCACCACCGAGGTCGCGGCCCTCACCGACGCCGCCGATGACCGCGTGCCCGTCGACGCGCTGGCCAACGCCGACCCCGGCATGTGGGACCCGGTCCCCGTGACCCTGCCGACCTACGTCTCCAAGCCGGTGGCCCGGCGGACCGTGCGGACGATCGACCTGGAGTCGACCGGCGTCTGGACCTCCGGCCGTACCGAGGCCGACGCGGCCCTGGCCCGCGAGGCCGACGCCGCCGACGCCGCCGCCCGCGCCCGCCGCGACGGCGTCTCCGACTCCGCCCGCGCCGCCGGAGACGCCTGACCCGCGAAGTGGGAGTTCGGGCCGCGCGAGGTGGAAGTTCCGCCGCTGCGAGGTGGGAGTTCGGGCGCGCAGGATGGGCGTGCCGCGGTCGGCGGCAACCGATTCGGCTGGGCCAAGCCCCGGGTGCTACCGTTTCTCACCGCGTCCTACGACGCGACCTGGGGCTGTGGCGCAGTTGGTAGCGCGTCTCGTTCGCAATGAGAAGGTCAGGGGTTCGAATCCCCTCAGCTCCACCAAACCCGCTGGTCAGCGGCCTGCACGGATCCTGGATTCAGGAGAAGGCAGTGGCAAGTCAGCAGAAACTCAGTTCTTTGCGACCTGAACTGCGCCGTGCGGACCTCGCAGGTTCGTGGGAGAGGGCCTGGCTAGCCGGGGCGTCGCGGAGGTATCGCGGTGGCATGACTGCTTCTCTGATTCCTGCCCCGCTGCCCGACACGGCGGCGCCCGCCGTGCCATCGACAGCCAGCCCCGTCTCGAGTGCGTTGAGCGAGGCCGATGTTGAGCGGATCGCTGCGGCGATCGATGCCGCCCGGACCGAGTCGACCCGCCGCATCTACGCCTACACCTGGGCCCAGTGGGCCCGTTGGTGTGCGGCCCGGAACCTGACCCCGCTGCCTGGCGACCCGGCCGCGTTGTGTGCCTACCTGGCCGAACGTGCCGCGCAAGGGGCCGCGATCGTAACTCTGGATGGTGCCTGTACTGCGATCCGGCACGTGCATCGGATGCACGGCGCGGCCGATCCGGTCGCCGATGAGACCGTGCGGCAGGTCCGTCTCGGGCTGCGCCGCAGCTACGGCAGCGCACCCCGGCGCCTGGCCCGGCCGCTGTCCACCGAAGACATACGGCAGATCCTGTCCGCGATCGACCGCACCGATGCGATGGGGATCCGTGACGCCGCGATCATCCTGCTCGGCTACGCCTCCGCGATGCGCCGCTCTGAGCTCATTGCGCTGACGCTGCTCGACCTCGAAGACAAGCCCGACGGGCTGCTGGTCACGATCGGCCGGTCCAAGACCGACCAGGAGGGCCGCGGCCAGATCGTCGCGGTCGCCCGCGGCCGCCACCCGCAGACCGACCCGTTGGCCGCGCTCGCCGCGTGGCGGGAGATTCGCGGCCACACCCCCGGACCGTTGTTCACCCGGTTCTACCGCCGTCACCTCAGCCTGCAGCCCCTCGGCGGAGACACCATCGCCCGGATGCTGCGTGCCCGCGCCATCGACGCCGGCCTGGACGCCACCCGCATCACCGCCCACTCCCTGCGCGCCGGGCACGCCACCACCGCCGCCCTCGGCGGCGTCCCCCTGGCCCGGATCGCCGCGCAGACCCGCCACAAAGACCTCACCGTCCTGGTCAACCACTACATCCGGCCCCTCGAAGCACTGGCCACTACCTCCAGCAGGGACCTCGGCCTGTGATCGTGGCGCACGGCCACCTGGGCGCGACAAGCCAGCAGAGGGCAGAACCGGTGCCGTTATCCTGAGCGAGAAGGAGGTGCGTCCGCATGACTGCATCGGCGATCGACCCGGAGCCGATTCCACTGGTGAGGGACCAGGCGGGTCGACTCATGGTCATCGGCACCCGAGTGCCGCTGGACACCCTGGTCGCGGCCTTTGAGCGTGGCGATTCGCCGGAGTCGATTCACGAGTCGTACGGCACGGTCTCGCTCGGAGACATCTACGCGGTCTTCACCTACTGCGTGCGGCATCGTGAAGAGGTCAATGCCTACCTGGCCGAGCGTGACCAGACGCGCTCTGCGGCCCAGGCGGAGGTCGAGGGGCGGTTCCCGCCCGAGGGGCTCCGCGCCCGGCTGTTGGCGCGCTCGGCCCGATGACGGTCCGGTTCCTCGCCGACGAGAACTTCGACAACGCCATGGTCAAAGGCCTGCTGCGTCGCGCGCCGGACACCGATGTCCTCACCGTTCAGCAGTCCGGCCTGCGGACTCTCGACGACCCAGCGATCCTGGCCTGGGCGGCCGAAGAAGGTCGAGTCGTCCTTACCCATGACCTGGCCACGATGAAGGACTTCGCCTTCCAGCGCGTCGAGGCGGGGCTTGCCATGCCCGGAGTCCTGGAGATCCCCGAGTCGCTTCCCCGAGGCCAAGTCATCGACGAGCTGCTGCTCATCGCAGGCGCCAGCGAGCCCGAAGACTGGAAGGACTGCGTCTACTACCTCCCGCTCCGCTGACCCGAGTCACACAGACATGGGCTGGCCGAAGGCTCGCGTGGCCCCCGTCGGTCTTTCTGCCAGAGGGGTACCGGAAAGTCAGCGGGAAGTCAGTCCGAGAAGGGTCGAAGCAGTCCTGGTTCGCCGGGTAACGTTGCTGGCAGCACGCAACGCGATCCGTTGCAGGGTTGACGATTGAGCGAGTTCGCTCGAAAGAGGCCGAGGGAGTACGAGCGATTCCAACGGCCCCTCGATTGGAGAAGGTCAGGGGTTCGAATCCCCTCAGCTCCACCAAACCCGCGAGGCACGAGACCGGTCCGGCCCTCCGCGACGCCTCAGATCCCCAGCGTCGGCACGTTGTAGGGCGTGACGACGTGGATCGGGGATCGCACCGAGTCCACCGGACCGTCGATCGCGCCCTGTGCCCGGATGATGGCCTGGCAGGCCGTTCGCATGTCGTAGCCGAGGTCGTGATGCAGGACGGCGGTGAGCCGCTCTCGCGCAGCAGCTCCAAGTTGTCGCGGTCGAGGTCGTGCCCCACGAACACCCGGCAGTCGCGGCCGGCCTCGTCGAACGCCTCCCAGATGGCCTTGTTCCCACCGCCGATGGAGTAGACCGAGCTCAACCGGGAGTGGCGCTGCAGCGCTCGGAGGGTCGACGCCCGCACCGCCTCATCGAGCCCGTCGGTGTCGGTCTGCTCCACGAGTGAACGCTCCGGGCTCCGTCGGCGCATCGTCGCGCGGAACCCGATCTCCCGCTCCTCCTCGCCGCGGAAGACGCTGCGGCTCAGAGCGATGAGGACGTCGCCGGGGTCCTCGCCCAGCAGCCGGTCGATCAAGTACGCCGCCGTCGCCCCGGCGGCGCGGTTGTCGATGCCCACATAGGCCACCCGTCGGCTCAGCGGCAGGTCGGTGACCAAGGTGACGACCGGGACGCCCGCCTGGTCCAGCGCGTCGACGGCCTCGGTGACCTCGGGGACGTCCGGCGCCTTGAGGATCACGCCCTGCGACCCGCGGCGGCGGATCTTCTCCAGCACCCGCACCAGGTCGCCGGGCCGGCCGGTCTCGCGGAAGTCGAAGCGCGAGCGGATCACGGCGGGGCGCAGCGACGGCAGCTCGGACTCGAGCGCGAGCTTGACCGCCGAGGAGAACCGTTCGGGCGCCTGCACCACCACGTCGACAAGGAAGGTCCGACCGGTCAGCCGGAGCTGGCTGCGCTGACGGTCGAGATCGGTGATCGCCTGGTGCACGGTGCTCGCGGTGCTGTCTCGGACCCCGGGCGATGGTTCAGGACACGGTCGACAGTGGCCTCGCTGAGGCCCGCCTGACGGGCGATCTCGCGGATCGGGTAGGGGTGGCCCACGCGGACATCTTGGGGGCGGTCCCGCCCTGGGTCAACGAGCCACCCCGTCGAGGCCGGTGGTAGCCCCGGCCAGATGAGGCCTTTTGATGGGCCCAGGTCCGTTGACGCTGACGAGCCGGCGCAGCAGGCTGGCAAGGCCGCCCTCCGCGGGCCCGCCCACCAGACCCAGGAGCCCCTCGTGCGACTCGGACTCATCGGCCTCGGCCGGATCGGCGCCTTCCATGCCGAGACCCTGACCAACCTCGACGCCGTCGACTCGCTCGTCGTCACCGACGCCGTTCCCGCCGTCACCGCAGCGGTGTCGCAGCGCTTCGGCGCGGAGCCTGCGGACTCGCCGGAGGCGCTGATCGCCAGCGGAGTCGACGGGATCGTCATCGCCGCGGCGACCGACGCGCACGCCCACCTGCTGCGCGCGGCGGTCGGCGCGAGCATCCCCACGTTCTGCGAGAAGCCGCTGTCGGGCGTCCTCGACGAGGCGGTGGAGGTGGCGGCGTACGTGACTGCTAGCGGCGTACCGGTGCAGATCGGCTACCCGCGTCGGTTCGACCCGGCCGTCGTCGCCGCCCGCGAGGCCCTGGCCGCCGGCGAACTCGGCTGGGTGCACACCATCCGGTCGACGACGCTGGACCCCGCGCCCGCGCCACGCGAGTACATCGCCGCCTCGGGAGGGATCTTCCGGGACTGCTCGGTGCATGACTTCGACACCGTCCGCTGGGTCACCGGTCGGGAGGTGGTCGAGGTCTACGCCACCGGAAGCGCTCGCGGCGATGGGTTCTTCGCCGAGCTCGGCGACGTCGCCACAGCGCAGGTCCTGCTCACCTTCGACGACGGTGCCTGCGCGGTCGTGTCCAACACCCGCTACAACCCGCGCGGGTACGACGTGCGCCTCGAGCTGCACGGCACCGCCGACAGCGTCGCGGCCGGGTTGAGCGAGAGCACTCCGCTGCGCAGCCTCGAGCCTGGCAGCAGCTGGCCCTCGGGGGAGCCCTGGACGTTCTTCATGGACCGGCTCGCGGCCGCCTTCCGTGCGGAGCTGACCGCCTTCACCGACGTCGTCGCCGGTCGGAATCCCTCGCCGTGCACGGTGGGCGACGCCCTGGCCGTCGCGTGGATCGCCGAGGCCGCCACCCTCTCCCTGGCGCGCCACCGTCCGGTGACGATCGCCGAGGTCAGCTCATGACCAGCACAGCAGCAAGGCCCCCCGTACCCACAGGAGATCCGACCATGCCCGCTCCCAGCGCCACCGCCATCGGCCCCGCCCCCGCTCTCACCACCGGCTGGCTCTCAGCTTCCGACTGCTCGCTCGACGACTTCATCGCGGTCGTCGGCCGGCAGACCCGCCTCGAGGACTACCCCTACGCCGACGACGTGGCGAGCAACGTGCTGCTGTACGGCGAGCGCATGCGTACGGCGGCCCTCGGCCCGGACCGGCGGGCGGTGCAGGCCGAGCTGATGCGGGCCCTGACCGCGGGGCCAGGCATCGTGGTCTTCCAGGGCGCGTTCCCCGACCTGTCGGTCGTGGACCGCGCCACGGAGGCCTTCCTCGCCCGGATCGAGGTCGAGAAGGCGGCGGGCAGCTCGTCCGGGGACCACTTCGCCAAGCCCGGCGCCAACGACCGGGTCTGGGGCGCCCTGGACAAGCTGGCCATGAGCGACCCGGAGGTCTTCGCGGACTACTACGCCAACGACGTCATCGCCCTGGTCAGCGAGGCCTGGCTCGGGCCCGGCTATCAGGTCACCTCCCAGGTCAACGTGGTCAACCCGGGCGGGCAGGCGCAGACCGCCCATCGCGACTATCACCTCGGCTTCATGGATGCGTCGTCCTCGGCGCGGTTCCCTGCGCACGCCCACCGGCTCTCGCCGGTGCTGACCCTGCAGGGTGCCGTCGCCCACTGCGACATGCCCGTGGAGACCGGGCCGACGCTCTACCTGCCGTACTCCCACCAATACGAGCCCGGCTACCTCGCCTTCCACCTCCCGGAGTTCACCGACTACTTCCTCGAGCACTACACCCAGCTGCCGCTGCGCAGGGGCGACGCCGCCTTCTTCAACCCGGCGCTGTTCCACGGGGCCGGCACCAACCGGTCCTCCGACGTACGCCGGATGGCGAACCTGCTCCAGGTGTCCTCGCCCTTCGGCCGGGCGATGGAGGCGGTCGACCGCGTGGCGATCTGCCGGGCGGTCTACCCGGTGCTGCTGGCGCGGAAGGCCGCCGGCGCTGCCGACCGCTACCTCGACAACGTCGTCGCGGCCGGAGCGGAGGGCTACCCGTTCCCCACCAACCTGGACCGCGACCAGCCGATCGGCGGGATGGCCCCGCAGACCCAGGCCGCGCTCGTCCGGCAGGCGCTGGCCGAGGGATGGGGCGCGCCGGAGCTCGACGCCGCGCTGACCGAGCACGCCGCCCGCACCCGGCCCGGGCACGGCTGACCGGCGCACATGATGCCCGACCTGCTGGCCACCTGCTGGACGCACGCCGGCGACGCGATGCCCGTCCCCGGACGACACCTGAGCCCCCTCGACCTGCGCAGCCGCGCCGAGGCGGCCGCGGCCGCGGGCTTCACCGGCATCGGGTTCACCATCGGCGACCTGCGGGCCGCGGAGCGGACCTACGCCCTCGCCGACGTACGCCGTATCCTCGACGACCTCGGCCTGGTGCACCGCGAGGTCGAGCTGCTCGAGGACTGGTGGACCACCGGTCCCCGCCGGGCCCGCTCCGACGAGCTGTGGGCCACGCTCCTGACCGCGGCGGAGGCCCTGGGTGCCCGCACGATCAAGCTGGGCCCGGACGTCGAGGCCGTCGACGGCATCGTGCCACCGTTGACCGACGTGGCGCGCTGGGCCGCCGAGCTGCACCGGCTGGCCGCCGGGGCCGCCGAAGTGGGGGTCCGCGTCGCCCTGGAGCCGCTGCCGTTCGCCAACGTCGCCGACTTCCGTGTCGCCGCCGACCTGGTGGAGGCCGCGGGCCACCCCGCGGCCGGGCTGGCCGTCGACATCTGGCACCTGGAGCGTGGCCCGTCCACCCTCGCGGACCTGGCCACCATTCCTGGCGACCGGGTCTTCGTCGTCGAGCTCAGTGACGCCCCGCCGCCGCGGCTCACCGACGTGTTCCAGGAGACGATCCACCATCGCGTGCTGTGCGGCGAGGGCGTGTTCGACGTCCGGGGCTTCGTCGACACGCTGCGCGGCCTGGGCTTCGCCGGGCCCTGGGGGGTGGAGATCCTCTCCGAGGTGCAGCGCCACGCACCACTGCGCCCGGCCCTGGCGGAGGCGTACCGCACCACGGCGCGGCTGTTCGCCGACGACGGCGGCTCGGCCGACGTCCCTGCGCCCACCGCGTCGCGCGGTGACGCGCGCATCACGCTCCCGACCGATTGAGGCGGCCCGCGGCCCGCGCGACGATGAAGGCATGAGGGGTGTCGTCGCCCTGACCCTGGTGGCCGCCCTCGCGGGGACGGGGGTGGCGGCGTGCCAGCCGCAGCCCGGGACCTCGACGACCGGGACCTCCGCCTCCGCGGCATCCGTCGTACCGTCCGCCACCACCTCGCCGACCACCTCGCCGACCACCTCGCCGAGCACATCTCCGACCACGTCCCCGGCCACGTCCCCGACCAGCCGCGCGGCCACGCCCGACCCGCCCGCGAAGGCCATGTCGCGACCGGGCCGGCTCGAGCCGGGACCGCACACCGGGTACCGCTTCTCGGCCACCGGCGCGGTGGTCGCCCAGCGGTCGCTGCGCGTGGTCAACTCCCCGCTGCTGGTCACGGTCGACCAGCGGCGTCGCATCGGGAGCCGCCCCGGCTACTACCTGCGCGTCGCCACCGGTGACCTGGCCGGCTACGAGGTGCTCGAGTCGTCGGTCGCCTACCTCGTCGGGATCGCGGGCCGCCGGCACTACGACCCCGCCCACACGCTGGCCCTGGCCCCGGGACGCTACCTGGGCTACCGGTTCGGCGACGGCTGGGGGCTCCAGACCACGCGGTACGACGAGGTCGCCGCGAGCACGACCGCCGACGTCAGCGAGCGCGCCGTCGTGAACGGGCGCCCCTACGCGCTGGGCGACACCGGCGACTGGGCGGGCTGGTGGCTGCCGCTCACCCGGCCCCGCCGGCTCGAGGCGCAGGGACTGACCTGCGAGGTGCCGGCCAAGCCGGCGGCCGGGGCGAGCGTCGTCCTCACCCGGGTGCCGACCGACGAGCCGCGGCTGGCGCTCACCTTCGACATGGGCGGTCGGCTCGATCCCGCCCGCAAGATCGTCAAGCGGCTGGTCGTCGACCGGGTCTGTGCCACCCTCCACCCCACCGGCGCGACGGCCCTCACCCCGCCCGGCACCGCGGTCATGAAGCTCGTGGCCGCCCACCCGGAGCTCTTCGAGGTCGGCAACCACACCATGCACCACTGCAACCTGGTGGTCGGCGGCGAAGGTCCGAGCTGCCCGGCCGACCCGCCCACCACCGCACAGATCCAGGCCGAGCTCACGCAGGCCCAGCAGGTCATCGGCGACCTCACCGGGCTGGTGAGCGCGCCGTACTGGCGGCCGCCGTACGGCGCCTGACGACGCGCACGCCCGCTCGGCCGCGGCGGCGATCGGCTACACCAAGACCCTGATGTGGGACGTCGACACCATCGACTGGAAGCGCACGCAGGACGGCGGCCCGACCGCCGCGTCCATGCAGGACAAGGTGGTGACCAACGCGACCCACGGGTCGATCGTGCTCATGCACCTGGGCGGCTACCACACCTTCGCGGCCCTGCCGGGGATGGTGCTCCGGCTGCGGGCCGAGGGCCTGACCCCGACCACGATCTCCGACCTGCTGGACTGAGACCCGGCCCACGGGCGGCGCCGCTCCCCGAGCCGCCGCTCAGCGGTCGACCGGCACCTCGAGCCGGTGCTGGCCCCGGGTGGCCTTCGCGGTCAGGTAGCCGTGATTGGCGTCGTTGAGATGGACGCCGGTCGGCAGCTGCTCGACCACGTCGATGCCGAGCCGGGCCAGCTGGTGCCGATTGTCCGGGTTGTTGCCGAGCAGCATCAGCACCTCCACGCCCACCGCGCGCAGCATCTGCGCCGCCACGGTGTAGTCGCGCTCGTCCTCGCCGTGCCCGAGCGCCAGGTTGGCGTCGTAGGTGTCCAGGCCGAGGTCCTGCAGGACGTAGGCGTCCAGCTTGTTGTAGAGCCCGATGCCTCGGCCCTCCTGACGCAGGTAGAGCAGGTAGCCGCCGGCGTCGGTGATCCGCTGCATCGCCTCGGCCAGCTGTGGCCCGCAGTCGCAGCGTCGGCTGCCGAGCACGTCGCCGGTCAGGCACTCGCTGTGCAGTCGCACCAGCGGCAGCCGGCCGGGTCGCCCGAGCTCGAGCAGCAGGTGCTCGCGCCCGTCGAGCAGTCCGGCGAAGGTGACGACCCGGGCCGTGGTCTGCCGGCCGTCGGGCAGTCGGAGGGGGAGGTCCACCTCGGTGCGGATCGTGGCCGCGGGGACGTCAGCAGACATGGAGGGGCTCCTCGACCTGGTGGAACCGGGCGGACAGGGCGTAGCGCAGCAGCACGACGTCGCCGATGCGGCGTACGTCGGCCAGCTCGGCGCGGCGGTGCTCGTCCCAGGGGAAGCTCCCGTCGCCCACGAAGCGCGGCGCCCGGGAGTCGCCGACGAACAGCGGGGCCACCACCAGCTGCAGCTCGTCGGCGAGTCCCTCGGTGAGGAACTGGGTGTGCACCCGGCTGCCGCCCTCGACCATCAGCCGGCGGACCCCCTGGTCGGCCAGGGTCTGCGTCAGCCAGCACATCGACAGCCGGCTCGGGCCGCCGAGCACGGTCGCCAGCCCGGCCAGCCGACGCCGGAGCCGGGCCGCGACGGACTGCGGGCACACCACGAGCGGCGGGGCGCCCCGGAGTGGAAGAGGGCGGCGGCCGGGTCGAGGTCGCCGCGTCGGGTGACCGTCACCTTGAGGGGGTCGGGTCCAGCCCGCGGGCGAGCCGCCGGCTCCGGCGCTCCGGGCTGCGCACGACCAGGCGCGGGTCGTCGGCGCGCACCGTGCCGGCGCCGACCAGGATGGCGTCGCAGCCGGCGCGGACGTCGTCGACGCGGTCCAGGTCGGCGGCGTTGGACAGCACGAGCCGGTGGCCTGCGGCGTTGTCGAGGTAGCCGTCGAGCGAGAGGCTGCAGCTCAGCAGCACGTAGGGGCGGGTCACGGGCGGCTCACCCCCGGCGCCGAGGGAGAGGTGTCGAGCCCGAGCAGGACAGCGCCGGGGCCGCGGCGGCGAGGCTGAGCACGCCGTACAGGGCGGCGACGGTCACGCCGGTCGCGACGCCCAGGCCTGCCGCGCCGAACACCCAGGCGGCGGCGCCCTCGCGGGGACCCCAGCCGGCGATGTTCGGCAGTGACGACGCGAGCAGCACCAGCACCAGCAGCGGCGCGGCCTCGCGCCGGCGGCAGGAGCACGCCGGCGCTGCGCGCCGCGACCAGGAGCACCAGCAGGTGGCCGGCCGCCACGAGGACGGACAGCGCGAGCGGCACGAGCACCCCCTGACCGGCCAGCAGCCGGCGGACGTCCGCCGCCACCCACCCGCCGGCGCCGGGGCGGTGCGGCACCGCCTCGCCCGACGCCGGCGAGCAGGGCCAGCCCCGCCCCGAGGCCGAGCGCCACCAGCAGGGCGGCTCGGCCCGATCCCGCCGGCAGTCGGGTCGGGGCGAGGACCAGGGCCAGCCCGGCGAGGGCGGCGAGACCGACCTGACCGAGGACCCGCTCCCAGGCGACCGCCCGGGCGGCGCGGCCGACCGCCTGCTGGCCGCCGCCGTGCCGCAGCGCTCGGTGCACGTCGCCCAGCACCCCGGTGGGGAGCACCTGGTTGAGCAGCTGCGAGCGGTAGTACGCCGGGACGGCGTCGCGCAGGCCCAGCGCCAGGCCGAGCCTCCGGGCGACGATCCACACCCACCGCCCGGCGGAGCAGGCGGTGGTGAGGGCGGTGACGCCGAGAGCGGCCGCGAGGGCGGGCAGGGTGACCAGACCGAGGGCCCGTGCGAAGGGCTCGGCCCCGACCCGCGCGAGCACCGCCGCCAGGGCGGCCACCGGCAGCCCCAGCCGGACCAGCAGCCAGAGCCGGGAGCCAGCCGGCGGGGGGGGCGGTGGGGGCGACGGCCCGAGACACGGCGCTCATGCCGACGCCCGCCTCAGCGGTGCCGCCGCCGATGCCCCGGCCGGCTGGCCGCAGGGCGGCCAGCACCGCTGCCGCCGTGGCCGGCCAGCCGCCCAGCCGGGGCGGCGGGCGAGCGCGGCGGCGCGGAGGTCCGCGCGCCAGCCGGCGTCGGTGAGCGCGCGGCGCAGTGCCCGGCCAGGGCGGCCGGGTCGCCGGCAGCCACCAGGGCACCCGGCCGGGCGCCGTCCGGCGCTCGCCCGAGCGCCTCGGCCACCCCGCCGACGTCGCTGGCCACGACGGGGAGGCCGTGCGCGAGCGCCTCGGTGACGACCATGCCGTAGGTCTCCCAGCCGGGTGGGCGCCACGAGCAGGTCGTGGCCGGCGTACACGGCGGGCAGGCCGGGGAGGCGACCGGCCCGGCGACCTCGACCTCCCGCGACGGCCCGGTGGCGCCGGGCCGCAGCCCGTGCCCACGAACGCCGGCTCGCGGTCCAGCGGGCCGACCCACGAGCACCGCCACGGCAGGTCGAGCAGGGAGCCAGGGCGACGAGCACGTCGTGGCCCTTGGCCGACCCGACCGCGCCGCACGCACAGCCGCCCGCCGTCGGCGCTGGGCTCGGCGATCCGGGGCGGGTGGTTGCCGGGGGCGCGGCGTACACCCGCCGTGGGCTGAGCCCGTACGCGCCGAGCAGCCAGTCGCGGCTCCAGCGGCTGGTGGTGACGACCCGCGCAGGACGTCAGGCCACCCGATGCTCGGGCCCGTGCCGAGGCGTCGGCGCCGGCCAGCGCGAGCGGCAGGTGCACGAGCAGCCACACCGGAGCCGGCGCCGCTCGTCGGCCAGCACCGGCCCGGCGCCGAGGCCGACCAGCCCATCGACCAGCACCGTGCTGCCGTCCGGAAGGCCGGCGAGGGCGCCGCGCAGAGCCGGGGGCCAGCGACACCCGCGGCCGCGGCCAGGCGCCCTCGACGGGCAGCACCTCGACGGCGACGCCCAGCGCGGCCAGCCCGCGGGCGATCTCGTGGTCGTAGACGTTGCCGCCGCTGGGGGCGGGCCGCGCCGGAGGTCGCCGGCACGACCAGCCCGGCAGCGGGCCCCGCCAGGCGCGGTCACCCTCGGTCGTGGTCACGACGGCTCCCCGAGCGGGTGGCGGTAGCTGGCCCACGCGACGTCGGACTCCCGCAGCGTCACCTCGAGCTCCCGCACGTGCCCGACGTCGCCGAGCCGGCCGTCCGCGAGCCGGCCGGCCAGCCGGTCGGCGAGCGTGCGGGCGAGGACCTCGGTGGTGGTCAGCACGCCCGCGAAGGCCGGCTCGTCGTCGAGGTTGCGGTACTCCAGCTCGGCCAGGGCGGCCCGCAGCTCTCCGGCCAGGGCGCCCAGGTCGCACACCACGTCGCAGGTCCCGAGCTCGTCGGCGCGCACCGTCAGGTCCACGACGTACGTCGCCCCGTGCAGCCGCTGCGCCGGTCCGAACAGCTCGCCGGGCAGGCTGTGGGCGACCATCATCCGGTCGCGCACGGTCAGGCTGAACGTCACGCGCACCCCCCGTCGTAGCTGATCGTGTGGCAGATGCCGGGCAGGTCGCCCGCGGCCAGCCCCGCCATCACCTGCGGCAGCTCCTCGAACGGGGAGTCGCCGGTGAGGAGGGTGTCGAAGGCGGGGTCCCGCAGCAGCTCGAGCGCCAGCTCCCGTCGGTCGGCGAGGCTCCAGCGCGGACGCGCCGCGGCGCCCAGGCCGCCGACCTGGCTGGAGCGGATGCTCAGCCGGCGGGAGTGGAAGGCCGCACCCAGCGGCAGCGTCACCTCGGTGTCGCCGTACCAGCTCAGCTCGACGACGGTGCCGTCGCGAGCCAGCAGCTCGAGCGCGGTGCGCAGGCCGTCCGCGCTCGCGCTGGTGTGGAAGACGAGGTCCTGCTCGCGGGCGGCGCCCTCCGGCCGGGCGAACCCGACGCCGAGGGCGGCGGCGGTCTCGGCGCGACCCGGGTCGACGTCGACCAGCGTCACCTCGCTGCCCGCGACTCCGACGAGCAGTCGGGCCAGGCAGCACCCCACGAGGCCGGCACCGACGACGCTGATCCGGTCGCCCACCAGCGGTGGGGCGTCCCACAGGGCGTTGAGGGCGGTCTCGACCGTCCCGGCGAGCACCGCGCGACGCAGAGGGACCTCCGTCGGCACCGGCGACGGCGCCTGCGGGGGCGACGTACGCGGTCTGGTGCGGGTGCAGGCGGAACACCGCCCGGCCGCTGAGCCTCGGTCGGCCCCTGCTCGACGACCCCCACGTTGAGGTAGCCGTACTTCACCGGAGCGGGAAGTCCCCGACCTGGAACGGGGCGCATGGCGGCGTACTGGCTGCGGGGCACGCGCCCCTGGAACACCAGCCGCTCGGTCCCGCGGCTCACCGCGGTGTACGCCGTGCGCACCAGCAGGTCGCCCCGCGCGGGACCGGCAGCCGCTCGGACCGGATCTCGCCCACGCCCGGTGACCTCACCCAGAAGGCACGGGCCTCACCCTCCACGAACGGTCCCCTTCCTCCACCCTGGTCCTGCGATGAACCGCGACGGGCGCCACCGTGGTTCCGACGACGGTGTCTCCCGGCGCCGGGCCACGGGGTCGGCGCGAGGAGACACCGCGCATATCCATCACACGGAGGATCGTGCAGCAGGTTCACTCGGCGTCGGATCAGGCTCGGGATCGAGCCCGGGATCGAGCCCAGGATCGAGCCGGGGGTCGGGGCGGAGCTGGGCGGCGCTGGCCGCCCTGCTGCTCCTCACGGGCCTGGACCTCTCGTCGCGGGGCTGGGCCCCGCGGCGTGGGCGGTCGCTGGGGACCCAGCTGGCGGTCGTCGTCCTGTTGGGGTGGGGTCTGGCCCGCGCCGGGCAGACCCGGCTGGGCGCCGCGAACGCCGTCACCCTGACCCGCTCGGTGCTCGCCTGCGGGGTGGTCGCGCTGGCGGCGCAGACGCTCGGGGCTGGTGCCGCCGTGGACGGTGGTCGCGGTCGGCGCCCCGGCGCTGCTGCTCGACCTGGTCGACGGCTGGCTCGCCCGGCGCACCGCCTCGGTCACCGGTCTGGGCGCGCGCCGACGTGGAGACCGACGCGCTGCTGATCATGGCCCTCAGCGTGCACGTCGGCCATCAGGGTGGGTGGTGGGTGCTGCTGTCCGGGCTCGCGCGCTACCTGCTCGCCGGCGCCCAGGCGCTGTGGCCGGCCCTGCGCCGCCTGGTGGCCGCGCGCCGCTGGCGCAAGGTGGTGGCGGCCCTCCAGGGCAGCGTGCTGCTCGCCGCCGCCAGCGCCCTGCTCCCCGGGTGGCTGACCGTCGGGCTGCTGGGGCTCGGCGTGGGCCTGCTCGACCTTCGTTCGCCACCGAGGTGGTCGAGCGGCTCGCGGGGCGGGTCGCGCCCTCCGCCGGGACGTCGTGGTGAGCGTGCTCGCCGTGGTGCTGCTCTGCGGTGGCGCTCGCCGCTCCGAACGGCGACCGGCACCTCTCGCCCTGGCTGGTGGCGCGGGTGCCGCTGGAGCTGCTGGTGCTGGTGGCCGTCGCCGTCGTCCTGCGCGCGCTGGGCCGACCTGCTCGCGCTCGTGCTCGGCGGCCTCGCGGGGGCGCTGCTGGCGCTCAAGGCGGTCAACGTGGGCTTCACGCTGGTGCTGACCGGCGCTTCGACGTCCTCGGCGACTGGTTCTACCTCGGCGCCGCGGTCGGCGTCCTCGGCGACTCGGTCGGCCGGCCGGCGGCGCTCGCGCGGCGGTCGCGACGGCCGGGGTGGTGCTGGTCGGGCTGCTCGGGCTCGTGCCGCTGGCGGCGCGCCGGCAGCCGGGTGACTGGCGCACGCCCCGGTGGTCGCTCGGTGCCGTGGCCGTGCTGACCGTCGTCGGCCTGGTGCCGAACAGGCTCAGGCTGGGACCTCGCCCCTACCACCGCTCCCTCTCGACCGACACCGTGGGCGTCGCGCTGGAGGAGGTGGCGACGTGCGCGCGACCTGCCGCGACCATGCCGCGTTCGCCGACCAGATCGCCGCCGACCCCCTCGCGCGGGCCACTCCGGCCGGACTGCTGGACCGGCTCCGCGGCAAGGACGTCCTGGTGGTGTTCGTCGAGAGCTACGGGCGGTCCGCGATCCAGGACTCGCCCATGGCGCCGGGTGTCGACGCCGTCCTCGACCGCGGCACCCGGCAGTTGCGCCGAGCCGGCTACGGCGCGCGCAGCGCGTTCCTCACCTCGCCGACCTTCGGCGCTGGCAGCTGGCTGGCCCACTCGACGCTGCAGTCGGGGCTCTGGGTCGACAGTCAGCGCCGCTACAGCCAGCTGCTGGGCTCGCGGCGGCTCACCCTCAGCCGGGCCTTCCGCGACGCCGGGTGGCGCACCGTGTTCGTGGTCCCGTCCGTGACCCGAGCCTGGGGCGAGGGGCAGCGGTTCTACGGCTTCGACCAGCTGTACGACGCCGGCAACGCCGGCTACCGCGGCCCGGCGTTCGGCTACGCCACGATGCCCGACCAGTACACGCTCGCCCATCTGCGCGCCGCCGAGCTGACTGCTGACCCGCGCCCGCGCGTGATGGCCGAGGTCGACCTCGTCTCCAGCCACCATCCGTGGGCGCCGCTGCCGCAGCCGGTGCCGTGGAGCCGGGTCGGCGACGGGTCGGTCTTCCGTGGGATGCCCGCGCGCGGCCGGACCGCCGAGGAGGTGCTGAGCGACCCGGACCTGGTGCGGGAGGCCTACGGGCAGTCGGTGGAGTACTCCCTCGGCACCCTGGTGTCGTTCCTGACGACATCTCCCGACGACGACCTCGTGGTGCTGATGCTGGGCGACCACCAGCCGCACCACCTCGTCAGCGGCAGCCGCCCCGGGTACGACGTCCCCGTGTCGCTGCTCGCGCGCGACCCCGCCGTCCTCTCCGCCGTGGCGGACTGGGGCTGGTCGGCCGGGCTGCGCCCCTCTGCCGCGGCGCCGGTGTGGCGGATGGACGCCCTGCGGGATCGCTTCCTGGCCGCGTTCAGCTCCGCCACGCCGCCGGTTGAACCGCAGCCGGTGGCGCACCGTCTCCCTACCGAGGAGCCGGGTCCGACCCGGACCGGAGCGGAGACAGGGCGATGAGGATGCTCGGCGCGGTGGCGGCCGTGGTGTCGGCCGTGGTGCACCTGTACCTGTGGTTCGACGGGGTCAAGGACCAGGGGGTCGTGGGGGCGCTCTTCGTCGTGAACGTGGTCGCGGGGCTGGTCATCGCCGTGCTCCTGCTGCGCTGGCGGCACTGGCTGCCGCTGCTGCTGGTGGTGGGGTTCGGCGCGAGCACGCTGGTCGCCTTCCTGATCGCGACGGGGCCGGGCCTGTTCGGCATCACGACCGGCTGGAGCTGGTATGCCTGGCTGGCGGCGGGGTCCGAGGCCGTCGCGGTGGTGGCGGGCCTCGTGGCGGCCGTGCACGAGGGACACCTGGGCCGCAGCGCCGTCCCCTCGCCCGGGATTGACGGGTGGCGCAGACTCGATGTCGAGGCGGGGAGGAGCGAGCCCGGGAGCGTGCCGGACGACCTGGAGCAGCTGATGCGGACGCTGCACGCCGAGCATGCGGCGGCGCTGTGGGGCTACTGCCTGCACCTCACCGACCGCGACGCGTCGCGGGCGCAGGACGTGTCAGGAGACGCTGCTGCGCGCGTGGCAGCATCCGGAGGTGCTCGCGCGCTCGGCGTCGGCCACCCGGGGCTGGCTGTTCACCGTTGCGCGCAACATCGTCATCGACGAGTGGCGCGCGCCGGATCCGGCCCGAGCACGTGACGGCGGAGCTCCCCGACACCGTGCACAGCGACGACCACGTCGACCGGCTGCTCCAGGAGTGGGTGGTCGCGGAGGCGATGCAGCGGCTGTCCGCGGACCACCGGCAGGTGGTCTGTTCGAGTGCTACGTCCTGGGCCGGCCGGTGGCGCAGGTCGCCGCGCGGCTGGGCATCCCCGAAGGCACGGTGAAGTCCCGGGCGCACTACGCCCTGCGCGCCCTGCGGCTCGCGCTGGAGGAGCTGGGGGTGACCGGATGAGCGGCACCGACCCGTTCGCCCACGACGACGCGGCGTACGTCCTCGGCGCGCTGAGCCCGACGCTCGGCGTGCCTACGAGGAGCACCTCGGGCAGTGCACGGACTGTGCCCGCGCGGTGCGCGACCTGGCGGGGCTGCCCGGCCTGCTGGCCCGTGTGGACGAGGCGGTGTTCCTGGGGGCCGGCGAGGTGCTGCCGGTGCCCGACACGATGCTGCCCCGGCTCCTGTCCCGGGTACGCCGTCAGCGCCGTCGCATGCGCGTGCGCATGGTGGCCGGGCTCGTGGCGGCGGCGGCCGCCGTCGCGGTGCTGGCCGGGCTCGTGGGTGCTCGGCTCGGCGGCCCGGAGCCGGCGGCGACGACGCAGCCGGTCACGACGCCGGTCGGGCAGCACGCGCTCCAGGCCACGCTCACGCTCCAGCAGGTGGCCTGGGGCACCAAGATGCACCTGTCCTGCTCGGAGGAGGACGATCCCCGCCGGCGCCGAGGAGAACCAGGCCTATGCCCTGGTCGTGCGCCGGGCCGCGGCGAGGCTCAACAGATCGCCACCTGGCGTGGCCTGCCCGGCCGTACGACGGAGCTGGACGCGGCCACGGCCCTGGACCCCGACCAGATCGCCCGGGTCGACGTGGTCCTCGTCGGCACCGGTCGGCGGGTGCTCTCAGTCAGCCCGGCCACCGGATAGCAAGACGGGCGCGCGGCGCCCGACTCGCCGAGCACCGGGTGAACGCTGACGCGAGGCGGCGTCTAGCCTCAAGGTGTGCCCGAGGCCTCCAGCCGCCGCGAGGCGGGAGCGGTCAGGACCCGGGTCGGGCTGGCCCGGGAGCCGGCGGTGCTGGTGCTGGTGCTGGCGTTGACCGCGATGGTGAAGCGCGGCTACCTGCTCGACGAGCTGTTGGTCGCGGGGGCGCTGATGCTGGTGGTCGCGGACGCGGGCCGGTGGCGGGCGGCGGTCGCCGTCGCCGAGCCCGGCCCGGTGGCGCACCGGATCGCCCCACTCGCCGCGGCGTTCCCCGCGCTCGCGATGGCGCCGCTCCCGCGGCTGTCCCGAGGCCTGGATCTGGCGTGTGCGGTCGTCGGCCTGGTGGTCCTGGTGGCCGTGTGGTGGCCCGGCCCCGGGCCGGACCGGGACGGCGAGCCGCCCGCCCCGCCGCGCTGGTGGCTGTGGCCGGGGGTGGGGGTCGCCCTGTGCCTGGTGGAGCTGTCCACGCTGGTCCACCAGCCCGCCCCGCGGGTCGACAGCGTCGACCACCCCTCGCTGAGCACCGTGATCGAACCGGTCCTGGACCTGTGGCCGAGCCGGGCGGCCGGGCTGTGGCTGTGGCTGCTGGCGGGCTGGTGGCTGGTACGACGCGTCCGGGCGTGGGCGACGTGAGCGCCAGCGCGCAGCTGACCGTCACGGCCTACGCCGTGCTGGCGGCGTCGGTCCTCCTCCTCGGGGTCGCCGGCTCGCGTCGGCCCACGGAGGTCGCCTCGATCGGGCGCGTCCTCACCTGGGCGCTGCGTCGGCGCCCCACGCAGCTCGTCGTCGTCTTCGTCTGGTGGTGGCTGGGCTGGCACCTGGTGACGGCCCGCTGACGCGGGCCGCGGCTCAGCCGTGCCGGACGCGCCCCAGGCGGTGGTCGCCCAGGAACGCCCAGACGCCGTGGGCAGCCAGGCCGACACCCCAGAAGAGCACCACCCAGTACGCCCAGTCGAGGCCGGCCACCGAGCCGGCCTGGGTGCCGCCTCGCACGTCGAGGACGACCAGCAGCCCGGTCACGAAGAGGAACACCACCAGGTGATATCCGAAGTCGCGCACCGCCTTCAGGTGGTCGCGGCCTGTGCTCGGGTCAGGATCCGGGTATGTCATGGATCGTCACTCCCCTCCTCTCCACCCTAGCCCCGGTCTCGTGCGCCGGGCGGGGGGTGCGGCCTCCGATCGAGCGTCCCGGGCCGAGTCAGCCGCGCCGGAACCTCACCAGCACGACCCGCTCGGCCTGGGGGCTCACGCCGAGCTCCATGACGTTGCCGACGCCGCGGGCGTAGAACTTGAGCTCGACCAGCGTCGGCTCCAGCCGGGTGTAGTCGCGGGTCATCAGGACCCGCCGGTAGAGCTGGCTGCCCACGGTCACCTTGCCGCGCACGTCGAGCACCACGCCCTGGTCCTCGGCCGAGCCGCGCAGGTACTCCTGGCGGTACGGCGCGCCCAGCTCGGGGTCGGCCGGCATCGCGATGCCGGCGTACGCGCCGTCGACGCCGGCCTCCCACGAGCCCTCGTGGCTGACCTGGCCGCCGTCGTAGGACGTGGTGTCCTCGCCGAGGTACCACACCGTGCCGGTGCGGTCCTGGGCGTACCAGTCGTAGGTGTCCTCGATGACCTCGCCGTTCTCGCGGGCCACGTCGTGCACCACGGTGGCCTCGATGCCGAGGACGGTGCGGGTGCGCGCCAGCACCGTGACCGTGTCGCGCTGCACGGCGCTCCCCCCGACCGTGCGGTAGACCCCGCGGGACCCGGGCCGCAGCGGGAAGTAGGGATGGGTCACGCGAGCCACGAAGTCCTCCGGGCGGGGCAGGGTGGGCACGGGCACGGTGCGGGGGAAGCGCGGCGCTGGCCGCGCCGGGCCGGATGCCGGCCCGGCCGCCGGCCCGGCGGCCCCGGCGAGCGTGGTGGTGGCGGTCAGCGCGGCGACGGCGGTCAGTGCCGCTCCGGCGGTGCGCAGTGAAGTGGACATGGGCGCCTCCCGATGGTCGAAGTCCACCCAGCGTGCCGCTCGTGGCTGACCCCCGCTGACAGCCGAGGCCGAGGTCAGCCGCGCCGGCCCAGCCCGGTCACGAGCCGGCTCGCCGCGGTCATGATGCCGATCGCGCTGCCAACGGCGGCCACGACCAGCAGGACCCGGGTCAGCGTCCCCCAAGGGAACGACGCGTCACCGAAGTCGAAGGGGAACACCTGCCACACCCGCAGCACGGCGGCCAGGCCCACACCCGTGGTCGCGATGTCGCCGAGCGCCTTGAACCACGGCGGGTCGGCGACGACGTACAGCACGTTCGCCACGATGCTCACGATCAGGGACAGGTTCACCAGCTCGAGGACCCGCTCGGTGTCGCCGGTGAGGAACGGTACGGCGTCCCAGCCCGGCCAGCGGTTCACCACGACCAGCAGGGCGGCGTTCACCAGCACCGCGATCACGTAGCCCGTCCGTCGGGTCGCCGGCCCGGGGCGCTCCTTGCGGCTCATGGTCAGCCTCCCGTGAGGAAGGCCACGCTGGTGGTCATCGTGGCCAGTCTGGGGTAGTCGGACTCCGGGATCGCCACCCCCGTCGAGCTGCTCAGCGTCTCGACGAAGGCGAGGAAGTCCAGCGAGTCCAGCTCGAACTCCCCGCGTAGCGAGTCGTCGTCGTCGACCAGGTCGAAGTCGGCGTCGGGCACCACGTGCCGCACGGCCGCCTGGACGGCGGCCCGCGCCTGGTCGGGGGTCAGGGTCTGCATGGTCATCGTGCCTCCCGGGGTCAGAGCTGGTCGGGGTGGCGGAGCAGGTCCTCGACGGCGGCGAGGAACCGTCCACCGGTGAAGCCGTCGGTGGCGCGGTGGTCGGCGGCCAGGGTCAGCACCGTGAGCGGGCGGACGCCGAGCAGGCCGGCCACGGCCCAGGGCCGCTCGGCGACCGGCCGAAGCCGACCAGGGCGACCTGCGGCGGGTAGATCACGCCGTAGACCGACTCCACGCCCTGCTCGCCGAGGTTGGTCACCGTGAGGGTCGGGTCGGACATCTCGCTGCCGCGCAGCCGCCCCGCGCGGGCCCGGGTGACCAGGTCGCGCATCGCGGCCATCGTCTCGGCGACCGAGAGCCGGTCGGCGTCGTGGATCGCCGGCGCCACCAGCCCGCCGCCGCGCAGGGAGATGGCGACGCCGAGGTGGATGCCGCTGCCGGGCTGGAAGGCGTCGTCGACCCAGAAGCCGTTCAGCTGGGGTGCTTGACGAGCGCGAGCGCCGTCGCGCGCAGCATCAGCGCCGCGGGGACCAGCCGCTCGGAGAGGGGCAGGGTGGCATTCTGCGTGCGCATCCACTCCAGCGCCTCGGACATGTCGACCGTCGCGGTGAGGTAGTAGTGCGGGATCTCCCGCTTCGAGCGCGCCATCAGCCGGGCGATCGTCTCGCGCATCGCGAGCGCCCGCGCCGCCGCCTCGGTCCTCGGCACGGTGGGCCCGGTGGGCACGGGGGTCGTGGGCTCGGGGGCTTCTGCTTCGGGGCCGCGGGTCGGGCGGCGGCAGCCGGCCCAGCTGCCGCGGCCCGGACGTCGGCCGCGCGCACGGTCCCCCTCGTGCGGCGCGACCGACGCGAGATCCACCCCGAGCTCACGGGCCAGCCGACGGGCATACGGCGTGACCCGCGGTCTCGACACGGGCGTGGGCACGGGCGGGACGCTCGGCTGCGAGGCCGCCGCCGCCTCGACCGCCGCCGCGGCCCGGCGTACGTCGGCCTTCGTGATCGTCCCGGCGCGACCGGTGCCGGTCACCGAGTCCAGGTCCACCCCAGCTCGTGGGCCAGCTTGCGCACCAGGGGCGAGTGCACCTCGCCGTGCGGCGCCCCCGCCGGGGCTGCCGCGGGAGCCGCGGCAGGCTCGGCAGCGGCGACCGGAGCCGGTGCGGCCGCGGGCACCGCGAGCGGCGTGCCCAGCGGCTCCAGGTGCGCGAGGACGGTGCCGACCGGCACCGTGGTGCCGACCGGCACCACCAGCTCGCGCACCACGCCGTCACTGAAGGACTCCACCTCGACCGCTGCCTTCGAGGTGTCCACGACGGCGACGATGTCGCCCTTGTGCAGCTCGTCGCCGGGTCCGACCAGCCACTCCAGCACGGTCCCCTCGTCCATGTCCGCGCCCAGCGAGGGCATGGTGAAGTCGGTCATGGCTGCTCACCCAGCGTGCGCCGAGCCGCCGCGACGATGTCGGGGACCTGGGGGAGCGCCTCGTCCTCCAGGTGCTTGGCATGGGGATCGGCACCTCCTCGGTGCAGACCCGCTCGACGGGGGCGTCGAGGTCGTAGAACGCCTGCTCGGTGATCCGGGCGCTCACCTCCGCCGAGAGGCTCCCCGACCGCCAGCCCTCGTCGACCACGACGGCCCGGTGGGTGCGGCGCACCGAGTCGAGGTAGGTCGCGTCGTCCAGGGGGCGCAGCGTGCGCAGGTCGATGACCTCGGCCGAGACCCCGACGTCGGCCAGCTGCTCGGCCGCCTCGAGCGTCCGGGCCAGGGTGCCGCCGTAGGTGATGAGCGTGACGTCACTGCCCGGCCGCCGAACCGCCGCTCGGTCGAGGTCCACGGGCCCGGCGTCCTCGGCGAGCTCGCCGCTCACGTTGTAGAGCGAGCCGTGCTCGAAGACGAGCACCGGGTCGGGGTCCTCCAGCGCCGTCCACAGCATGCCGCGGGCATCCTCCAGCGTCGCCGGTGCGACGATCCGCAGCCCGGGGATGTGGGCGTACCACCCCTCCAGGCTGTGGCTGTGCTGGGCCGCGAGCTGTCGGCCGGCGCCCGTGGTCATCCGGATCACCAGCGGCACGGCGTACTGCCCGCCCGACATGTGCTGCAGCGAGGCGGCCGTGTTCATGATCTGGTCCAGGGCCAGCAGGCTGAAGTTGACCGTCATCACCTCGACGATCGGCCGCATCCCGCCCAGGGCGGCGCCGATGCCGGCCCCGACGAACGCGCTCTCCGACAGCGGGGTGTCCCGGATCCGCTCCGGGCCGAACTCCTCGAGCAGGCCTAGGCTCACGCCGAAGCAGCCGCCGTACTCCCCGACGTCCTCGCCCATCAAGAAGACCCGGTCGTCGCGGCGCATCGCGTCCCGGATCGCCTCCCGGATCGCCTCGCGATAGGTGGTCTCCACCAGCGTCGCGGTCATGCCCGCACCTCCTCGGCCCGCACCTCCCGGTCGGTGTAGACGAAGCGGGTCAGCTCCTCGACCGGCTCGAGCGGTGCCTGGTCGGCGAACTCGACGGCCGCCTCGATCTCGGCCGACACGACGCGCTCGAGCTCGGCCAGCTGCTCCTCGGAGAGCTCACCGTCGGCGCGCAGCCGCTGCTCCAGGGCGGTGATCGGGTCGTGGGTCCGCTCCTCGGCCACCTCCGCCTTGTCGCGGTAGCGGTCGGGGTCGTACATCGAGTGCGCCCGGAACCGGTAGGTCCTCATCTCCAGGAAGTGCGGCCCACCTCCCTGGCGGATCGCCTCCACCGCCTGGCGCGCCGACTCCTCCACCGCCAGGACGTCCATCCCGTCGACGGCCCAGGCCGCCATGCCGTACGACGAGGCGCGCAGTGCCAGGTCGGTGCGCGCGTGCTCGTGGCTGAGCCGCGTCCCCATGGCGTAGCGGTTGTTCTCGCAGACGAAGAGGACGGGCAGGTGCCACAGGGCGGCCAGGTTGAGCGACTCGTGGAACTCCCCCTCGGCCGCCGCACCCTCGCCGAAGAAGCACGCGGTGACCCGGGGCCGGCCGGCGAGCTTGTCGGCGAGGCCGAGCCCGATCGCGAGCGGGATCCCGCCGGCCACGATGGCGTTGCCGCCCAGGAAGCGGGTGTCGGCGTGGAACAGGTGCATGGAGCCGCCGCGGCCGCGGCTGCAGCCGGCCTGCTTGCCGAACATCTCGGCCATCACCTCGTCCATCGGCACTCCGCGGGCCAGGGCGTGCCCGTGCTCGCGATAGGTCGAGACGACGGCGTCCTCCGCGGAGAGCACCGACATGACGCCGGTCGCGACCGCCTCCTCGCCGACGTACAGGTGCAGGAAGCCGCGGATCTTGGTGGCGCTGTAGAGCTCAGCGCACGCCTCCTCGAACCGGCGGATGGTCAGCATGGTGCGCAGCAGCTGGCGTCGGTGGTCGCCGGCACCGGCGGGCGCGCCGGACGAGGAGGCGCTCGGCGGGGTCTTCGTCCGGGGGCTCATGGCTGGCCCTCCAGCGTCGAGACGTCCCCCTCCGGCAGCCCGAGCTCCCGGGCCTTGAGCAGGCGGCGCATCACCTTGCCGCTGCGGGTGTGGGGCAGGTGCTGGTCGAAGTCGATCTCCTTGGGAGCCAGCCCGCCCAGCCGCTTGCGGCCGAACGCGAGCAGCTCGCCGCGCAGCGCCTCGGTCGGGTCGAAGCCGGCCCGCAGCGTCACGAACGCCTTGACGATCTCGCCGGCCAGCTCGTCGGGCTTGCCGATCACCCCGGCCTCCACCACGGCCGGGTGCTCCATGAGGGCAGTCTCGACCTCGAACGGCCCGATCAGGTGCCCGGCGGACTTGATCACGTCGTCCGCGCGGCCGACGAACCAGACGTAGCCGTCCACGTCGACGGTGGCCAGGTCGCCCGAGAGGTAGTAGCCGTCGACGAAGCAGGAGCGGTAGCGCTCCTCCTGACCGACGTAGCCGCGGAACATCGACGGCCAGCCCTGCCGCAGCGCGAGCTCGCCGACCTCCCCGACGTCGGCCACGGTCACGTGCCCGTCGGTGCGGTCGGCCCGGCCGTCCTCCCCGCGACGCAGGACCGCCGCGTCGAGGCCCGGCATCGGCCGCCCCATGGAGCCCGGCCGCACCTCGGTGCCGCGGTAGTTGCTGATCATGATGGCCCCGGTCTCCGTCTGCCACCAGTTGTCGTGGACGGGCAGCCCGTAGGCGTCCTCGCCCCACAGCACCACCTCGGGGTTGAGCGCCTCCCCGACGCTGGCGATGTGGCGCAGGGAGCTCAGGTCGTACTCGCCGGCCAGCGCGGCCCCCGACCGCATCAGCATGCGCAGCGCCGTGGGCGCGGTGTACCAGACGTTCACCCGGTGCTCGGCGAGGATGCCGTACCAGACCCGTGGGTCGTACTCACCGGCGAAGCTCACCAGGGTCGCGCCGTGCGTGAGCGGCGCGATCATGCCGTACGACGTGCCGGTCACCCAGCCGGGGTCCGCGGTGCACCAGAACACGTCCCCCCGGTGCAGGTCCAGGGCGTAGCGCGCGGAGACGTGGTGGGCCAGGACCGCCTGGTGGACGTGGATCGCGCCCTTGGGCGTCCCGGTCGTGCCGCTGGTGAAGTGCAGCAGCGCCATCTGCTCGGGGTCGGTGGCCGGGATGTCGAAGCTGGACGGCTGCCCGGCCAGCTCGACCTCCAGGTCCACGGTGGCGTCCGCCGTGCCGGCCCCCACCAGCAGCACGTGCTCGAGCATCGGCAGCTCGGCCCGCAGTGCGGCGACCTTGCGGCGGTAGAGGCTGGGCGTCGTGACGAGCACCTTGGCGTCGCCGAGCAGCAGCCGCTGACGGATCGGCTCGGGGCCGAAGGAGGAGAACAGCGGGGAGAAGACACTGCCGTTCTTGAGGGTGCCCAGGGCGGTGACGTACTGCTCGGCCTGCCGGCCGAGCAGCGACATCACCCGGTCGCCGGTGCCGACGCCGAGCTGGCGCAGCAGGTGGGCGAACCGGCTGGTCTCCCGGCTCAGGTCCGCGTAGGTGTGCCGGGTCGCCGGCCCGGTCTCGGGAACACAGATCAGCGCGACGTCGTCGCCGTGCCCGGCCGCCACCTGCGCATCGAGCGCCACGTGGGCGATGTTGAGGCCGCCGGCCGGCAGTCTCGGCAGCGCACTGGCCTCCCGCTCCCAGGAGAACGCGCTGCGCTCGAGGTCGTAGTCGAAGTGCTCGGCCATGGACATCACGACCCTTCTCCACTCATCGTGCTCCCGCACGAGGGAGTCCTCAAGGGACCGTCGCCGTCGTCACACCCGGGTGTCGCAGGGGCAAGCGGGTGAACCGGCCCGTCGAGGCGCCGAGGGGTCTTTAGGAGCGGTGGCAAGTGACGTCGGCCCAGCGTCTTCGTCACGGCACCGTCTCCTGTCGGGGGCGGCGGCCTTGCGGCGAAGGGTGGCTGGGGATCTGGGCGGCAGTCCCCCTCACGCTCAAGGCGAGCCCGCGGAGGCTCCGGGGCTGGCTCAGGGCGCCTACGAGCGTCGTCTGTGCAGCGACGCTGCGTTTCCGCTGGTCACTGGCCCGCGGGAGCGTTTGGTAGGGTCCCGAACGTGGTCTCGCCTGAAGGCGAATAGAAACAGGTGCAGGCTGTTGTCGACGGCGTCATGTGACGTACGTCCCGAACGTGGTCTCGCCTGAAGGCGAATAGAAACGAGGGAACGCGGCCGCGATCCGGTCCGGGTAGGAGTCCCGAACGTGGTCTCGCCTGAAGGCGAATAGAAACCGTACACACTGCTGACGACCGCAGAGTCTTCGTGTCCCGAACGTGGTCTCGCCTGAAGGCGAATAGAAACTGTGCTCCCCTAACGGTTGCGCGTACCAACGTGCGGTGTCCCGAACGTGGTCTCGCCTGAAGGCGAATAGAAACATGACGGTGATGACGGAGAACGTCGCTCGTCCTCGGTCGGGTCCCGAACGTGGTCTCGCCTGAAGGCGAATAGAAACCGTCACCGACTCAGGGTCGGGAAGCGATGTAGGACTTGGTCCCGAACGTGGTCTCGCCTGAAGGCGAATAGAAACGTTCCGATGCTCATGCCCCAGCCGAAGGCGTTCGGGGTCCCGAACGTGGTCTCGCCTGAGGGCGAATAGAAACCCTCGGGCAGCCACGCATAGCCGGTGATGTAGTCGCCGTCCCGAACGTGGTCTCGCCTGAAGGCGAATAGAAACTTCTTGTTCCAGGCCACCAGCAGCAGAGCCCCCAGGGTCCCGAACGTGGTCTCGCCTGAAGGCGAATAGAAACTTCCAGTATTCATGGTAGCCCTCTACCGCGGCCTTGACTGTCCCGAACGTGGTCTCGCCTGAAGGCGAATAGAAACCGCGGCGGCAGTGATCCACGACGGCGCGGGCGAGGTCCCGAACGTGGTCTCGCCTGAAGGCGAATAGAAACCGCGGCGGCAGTGATCCACGACGGCGCGGGCGAGGTCCCGAACGTGGTCTCGCCTGAAGGCGAATAGAAACTTGCGGATGTGCTCCGCCTTGGCGATAGCGCTCAGACCGGTGGTCCCGAACTTGGTCTCGCCTGAAGGCGAATAGAAACAACTCGCTCCGGTCCATGCCGGTGTCGGCAGCGTTGGTCCCGAACGTGGTCTCGCCGGAAGGCGAATAGAAACGGGGGAGGCCGATCGCGTCGAGCAGGTCTTCCTGGTCCCGAACGTGGTCTCGCCTGAAGGCGAATAGAAACCTGGTCATCAGGTCGTTGATCTCCGCCTTGAGCGCCGCGTCCCGAACGTGGTCTCGCCTGAAGGCGAATAGAAGCAATGGCCGGGTACGTCTCTCGCTCGCCAGTGCGGGCCAACTATGCAGAGCGCTCGCCGGACGTGAACCGACTCGAAAGGGGCAGGGCTGTTGGTGAATGAAGTTCCTCAGGACGGAAACCCAGGGCCGCCAGCACATGTGCCTGGCCGGCGAGGGCGACGCACCTGGTCGATCGTCGGGCTTGTGATAGATCTTCTGGCGGTCGCGATTGCGCTCGTGGCCTGCCAAAACTCACGGCACGCGTTTAGGCAAGCCGAATACCAACGAGTTTCTGAAAAAGCGAGAATGGTCCATGTTGTAACGATCTACACGCGAGATGTGTCTGGTGATGTCACGAACGTCAAGGCAAAGGTAGTCAACTTCAGCCCCTACCCTTTAGGGAAGGTCGAACTCTTCGTCAGGGATATTGAAACCCCTGAACGTCTGACAGTTGGGAACATGCGCGCATGTTCCCAACTGGTGTATCGAATTGGCCTTCCCGGGCTCGTGAGAAAGGGTTCGCGAAGAGACCCGAACTTGAGATCGTTTGTGGTCTTTCGCGATCAGGGTGGATTGACGTGGAAGCGTGAGGAGGCCGCGGAGCCCAGTCAACAGACGAAGTGGGTGAGCCGGGAAAGTTCGCACGCGACTGCAGCGGCCTGGGTAGAAGGCAAGGTTCAGAAGTTCCCGGCGCGCCGATGCGGTGCGGGTTGAGGTGGCCGCCTCATGAGCCGGCCGGATCGGGTTGTTGCATGACCCCGCCGGCCCATGCGCGTGACTCACGTGGACGAGCTCGCTGGAACTGAGCGTCCTAGCCCTCGTTCACAATGAAGTGGAGTCCAGTGATGTGGTGTACGGCCGTGCCCAGGGTCGGAGTTCTAGTTCTAGGAGGCGGGCAGCCATCCTCTTGTCGGAGCAGCCATCCTCCTCCTTCAGAATACGGCGCCTTGCGGCGTTGACGTGGCTGTGGGAACACGATCATTGTATGTTCCAGTTAGAAGACCCGGGGGATGCCCCGGTCGTTCGGCCGTCGCTTTGGATAGCCCGAGCGCTGGTGCGTGGGCCTCGGGTGTCTCGAGCCAGGGTGAAGGGGAAACATGGACGAGGGACGGTTTGTCAACCCCTACCAATTCCTCCCCTTGCAGCCGGTCATGCGCGCCCGACCCGGAGGGCACGACGGTGGCCACGCAGACTCGCTGAGCGGGCGCATCCGGGTGCGTTGGGAGTTCCGCACCCCCTCCTTCTCCCACGGACCGCCGACGAAGACGGCTGGACTGACAACGGCCAGTTCGCCCGAATCCCTGGTTCCAGCGTGCGTGGCGCCGTCCGTAGCCTGCACGAAGCGCTGTTCCACGGGTGTCTGCGTGTGTTCGACGCCGACTATCTGCCCGCGTACCGAATGCCTCCGCAGGGGCTTGGGCCGGACTGGCGGTTGGCGCAGGTCACGAGGTCCGAATCCGGAGCAGCCCGAGAGGTGCGCCTGTGCGAGCCGGAGACCGTGTTCGTTTCGGCACTGGGAATCAAGACCCGTTGGACCGGTCCGGGGCTGCCACAGAGCGGCGTGCCGGTGAGGATCCTCGGCGAGGAGACCTGGGGAGCCCTTGGCCGGGCTGAGATCGAGCACGTCGACGGTGTGGAGCCCCGTCCGGCAGTCGGCGGGATCGGAGATGCCGGAGATCAGGTGTTCCTGGTCACCGACACGAAGGTCCGCAAAGGGTATCGGGGTGAAGGCCGGTGCTTCTGGGCCACCGGCACACTCACCGCGCAGACGGCTTCAGTGACCGAAGCCGCGAGTCGGCGCTTCTCGCGTGCGTGCGACGGGTCGGACGACCGTCGACGCGTCGAACTGGACAAGGATCGGTCCTGGCTCACCAAGCGGACCTTCGCCGAGGTCGACTGGCCGGTTCGGGGCCGACACACCCCGATCGCGCGCCGCACCCGGGCGACCGGCCTGCTGTTCCCGGCCGACGTGGTGTGGGTGCGCTTGGACGACGCCGGTGAAGTCACGGAGATGCAGCTGTCCCAGATCTGGCGCCGACCCGGACGCGTCCCGGTTAGGGAACGGCTGGGGGCATACGCCGAGGGCGAGTCACCGCTCCCGTGCGCACCGGAGAGCCACAAGGACCCCCTCTGTCTGTCGTGCGAAATCTTCGGAGCCGTGAATCCCGAGGCCGACAGCGACCCAGCACGCCGCCGCGGCAGCCAAGGCAGCTACGCCGGACACGTGTGGTTCGGCTCGGCCGAGCTGGCTTCCGACGCGAAGATCCGCACCAAGCGAGTCAAGCTCACGCCGATGGGGAGCCCGAAGCCCGGATCAGGGATGTTCTACCTAGAGCACGGCAACGTATCCGCCAAGCCGGAGCCGGGGGAGGTGCTGTCCCACTGGGGCTCCAGCATTGATGCCTCGCCGCGCCGGATCCGCGGGCGTAAGTTCTACTGGCACAGCGACCCCGACGGGCAGCAGGAGCAGTGGCACGCCCGCCGACCCCGGCATGAAGCGTCGGCCACCCAGCAGCGGCGCAGCGGCATGGAGGCCCGCGACGCCACCCTCGTCGAGGGCGCCGTCGTGGAGTGCACGATCACCTTCGACCAGCTGTCCCCGCTGGCACTCCAGACGCTCCTGTTGGCGCTCGACCCGGCACCGCTGTTACGCCTGGTGCCGGCGTGGCAAGACACGCCGGCGGAGTTCGGCACCCATCTCGGAGGTGGGAAGCCGCTTGGTCTCGGCACTGCGGTGGCGACTGAGGTCGCCTGTGAGGCGACGACCCTGGCCGAGCGGTACGCCGCCGGAGCTGGCTGGCGGGATGTCAACCCCCAGCCACGCGACTTCATCAGGGCCATCAACGACCGGGTCGCGGACTCGGCGCGCAACCTGAGTCTCACCCACCAGCTCCCCGACATGGCCAGGCTCCTGTCGATCGCTGGCCCGGCACAATGGAGCGAGCGGGTCGCCTACCCACCGGCCGCCGACTGGGCCCACGTCGGCGATGACGAGTTCCGCGAGAGCTTCCACTTCTTCACCCAGGCCAACGGCCGGTACTTCGCCAATCGCCCCACTGTGTACGAGCCGTTGCCCCCGCTCAGCTCGAACGACCCATCGCTGCCCATCATCTCGAAACGGCGCCGCCGATGAGCACGTACGTCGTCGTGGCCGCCGAGCGGATCCAGCCGTGGCTCGAACTGACCCATCGACTCCGGCTGATGCGTGGCGCCAGCCGGATGTTGACCGACTGCACGCACGCCGACCGCATCGAGCCGGTCGTCTCCGCCGCCGGTGGCCGGTTGGCGCACGACGAGGCAGGCAACATCGCCGGGATCGTGGTGTTCACGGTCGAGGATCCGGCAAACGCGCTGGAGGCGGGCCGCGCCGTTCTCCGGCATCTCAACCTCGAGCTGCCGCTGCTCCAATGGTCTGTCTGGAGCCAGCAGGGAGACTCCTACGTGGACGCCTACGACGACTTCGTGAGATCGCAACGGCCCCCCGATGTCCGGTTCCGGGCGGCGGGGCTGGACCTCACCGTGGCCGCTTGGTGCCCCGGATGTGGTGCAGAGCCGGCGATGCACGGCGGACCTGTGGACCGTCTCAATCGTGACTCCGCGGACAGCGATGAGCCCCCGGACCGGCCCTACGGTCCGGGGTGCGCCAGGCGCTACCTCACCCACGACGCGATCAGCAACGAACAGAAGTCGCTGACTCCGCGTCGTGCGCGGGACTTCGAGGAGCTCGCCCTGCGTGGCGTCCCGTCGGCCGAGGGCGAGCGACAGGCGGTCGGACGCAAGGACTCCCGCTCCCATCTGGCGGTGATCGCCGCGGACGGCAACAGCATGGGCGCCTGGTTCACCGCGTTGCGGGAGCATGCCACACACAGCGGTGACCGGGAGCTCCTCGCTCGTGCCTCTGCCCGGGTCGATCGCGCCATCAAGACCGCCGCGCGGGCAGCAAGTAGTCACGTCAACCAGGGCGAGGTCCCGGCAGTGGTCTACCCCGTCGAGCGGCAGTACCTGGGCGGCGACGACCTGCTGGTGAGCCTCCCGGCGGTGCTCGCCTGGGAGTTCGCCCATGCTGTCGCCACCTCCTTCGCGCAGATCACCGGCAGGCTCTCCGCAGCACTAGCAAACCGGGCCCTGCCCGCCCCCACCCTGGGGATCGGCATCGCCTTCGCCCACCGAGCGCATCCGTTCGCACAGTCGCGTGCGCAGGCAGAGTCCGCGATGCAGGCCGCCAAGCGGCGTGGTCAAGGGCTTGAGTCGTGGATCGGGTTCCGGGACCTCACCGTGGACGGTGAAGACTCCTGGAACCTGGGGCCGGACACCCGTGAGGGTGTGCACGTCGTCTCGCTGGCGGACATCGGGGCCGACCTCGGAGACCCGGGGTCGCGGCGATCCCGCACCTTGACTCTGCCGCCCCACGCCCAGGCCCAACTCGCGGGCCTACTGCGCGAGGGCTTCGGCACCCCCGCCGGAAGCGCGCGGAACCGCGTCGCCGCGGTGGAACGCCACCGTGGCCGGCTCGAGCAGGTCGGGGACGTGATCGAACCCCCGGTCGAACCCACCGAGGAGGCGGCCGCAGAGTGGCTGTCCGGGCTCGAGAGCCTCCTGGTGCGTGCTCGATGGTGGCCCCGGGAGCCTCGCCGCTACCAGCCGTCGGGTCAGCGGGAGGAGTCGCCGTGCTGACGTTCCGTGCGACCTTCCACGCGCCGTTCGCGGTGTCCACCGGCACCGCTCAGGGCGGGATCGACGCCACCGTCGACCCCGACGAGCTGCTTCCGGCCTCCGCAGTCAAGGGCCGCTTCCGCGCAGAACTGGTCGAGCAGCTCGGCATCCCTGAGACCAGAGTGGCCGAGCTGTTCGGTGACGCCCAGCATCCGAGTCGCTGGCGATGGACGTGCCCGCTGTGGGACTCCGCTGCGACCGCGCTCACCAGCCGGGTGAAGATCGGCGAGCAGGGCGTCGCCGAGCGAGGGTTCCTAGCCATCAGAGAAGTCGTGTGGGCCTCCGCCGCGACGTGGCAGGCCTGGCCGACCGTCCGCGCGGTCCCCGCCGAGGTATGGCGAGAAGACGAGCTGCTCCTGCGCGTCGCCGCCCGGAGCATCACCAGCCTCGGCAGCGACCGCTTGCGCGGCCAGGGTCGGGTTCGGATCGTGGATATCGCTGACGACGGCAGCGAACGGGAGTGGACCGACGCCGACACCCGCGCGGTGCTCGCCCTGCGAGGGGGTGACTCGTCGTGACCACCTACGCCTATCAGGTGACACCCCTGGCGCGTGTCAGCGCTGGTCGACGTGCTGGCCTGTACAACTTCCGACACGCCCACCGGGTGATACCCGGGACGGTCGTACGCGGCGCCCTGGGCGGTGCCATGATCGATGACCCGGGCGGGTTCGGAGCCACCCGAAGCGACGCCATCTCGGCGTTCCACGGCGCGCTTCCCGGCCTCGCAGTATCTCAGGCGGTGCCCGCCGGAGCAGGACTGCTGCACCAGTCGCTGGTGAGCTGCAAGTACCAGGACGACGGCTGCCCGGAGCCGGGTTGGCGCGACCTTGCCGTGCTCACCGCCGATGGCGTGCGACCCGAAGACTGGCACGCCTGCGCCGCCGACCCACAGGTGCCCTCCGAGGCACGCTATTCCGAGGGGCGGGGCTGGGTTGTCGATGCCCGCTCGACCGTGACCGCCACGCGAGCGGCGCTGTGCGGTGGTGTTCCGATAGATGGGAAGCTCTTCTCCCGTCAGCACCTTCGCCGGCAGACCGTGCTGACCGGCACGATCCGCATCGACGACGAGGTCGACCCGTCGGTCCGAGACTGGCTACTGGGTCCGCGAGAGATCAGCCTCGGTGGGAACCGGTCCGTTCTGGGCCGTTGTCGATGGGAGGTGCAGCCGCAACCGAGGCCCGCACCGACGCCCCATCTCCTCGCCGATGGCAGGGCGGTCCTCGTGCTCCGCTCGCCGGCGATCCTCATCGACGCCATGGGTGCCGCGGCATTCGACCTCGGCGACCACCTGACCCGGCAGCCAGGGGCCGGCGGCGTGGTGCGGGTCTGGAGCCGCCTGGAAACCCTGCCCACGTGGAACGGAGTGGCCGGCGTACCTCGGCAGGTGGACCTGGCCATCAGCGCCGGCTCGGTCGCGCTGCTTGACGACGACTGGACTGACTCCGCTCTCGCCCGGCTGCTCGACGGGATCGGCGTCCGACGCCAGGAGGGCTACGGCGAGGTTCAGTACGTCACTGCGCCGACGGTGTCGACCGGACGCGAACCTGATGATGGTGCGGCGGCCGCCTCAAAGGGTGACGCGGAAGACCCATGCCGCCGCCTCAGTGAGCGCCTTCCCCCCGGGCGTCGCCGCGCCGTGCTCGGATGGGTGACGGACAGAGCGCGCGACACCATGCAACGTGCCGGCAGCCTCTCCGCGGAGGACCTCGCCGCCGAGGTGGACCGTGTGGTCAGCCAGGGCGTTGGACGCGGGCTCGAGCCGGACGAGCGACGCCTGGTCATCGTCATCCTGCGACACGAGACCGAGGCGGCCCGGTCGGGAGACCGGCCCGACCACATCGACCATCTCGTCTCGTTGGGAGCCCGGTCGTGAGCACACCAGAGGACCCTGATCGCGATCGAGTTGGAGACCGCCCAGCGGTGGAGCATCGGGGCTCCCGCCAACGTTGCGACAGCCGCACCGGCAGGACAGGGGCGGTCCCAGATCGACCTGCCCGTGCAGCGCGTTGGCACCGGCGACTCGCCGTATCTTCCGGGAACCTCGGTGGCGGGGTCCCTCAAGGCTCACCTGGGGCCTGAGCTCGGCCCGAAGTGGCTCGGCGCCGACCCGTCGGAGTTCGAGCGGCCCGGCGCCAAGCCCGAGGCGAGCCTGCTCGCCGTCGTATCAGTCGATGTCATGGCGGGTGGCGCCATCCAGGATCGCGGCCAGACTGCCATCGACCCCATCCGGGCGGCTGCCCAGGACAACACGCTCTCGATGGTCCGAGCACTCGGCGCCGGCCACCGTGCGCGTGATCCTGCAACACCAGGGCGCGGTTGACGCCGAGCTGCTTGACCGCTGTCAGGACTGGCGCCCCTTCCTCGGACGAGGTCGAAGCGTCGGCATGGGGGCCTTCCGCGTCCGGCAGGTGCGCAGCGCGCAGTGCGATCTCGACGAAGCCGCAGGTCTCGGCTGGTGGCTGACTGACCGCCACACTTGGCCGGAGACCCCCGAGCCAACCGGAGTCCTTGCCAGCCGCTGGGACGCCAGACCCGACGAGCTTGCCGGGAGCAACGACGTCGGTGCGTCGACCGTCGGTCAACCGAGCATCGAGTTCAGGGTGGTCGAGCCGATCCACCTCGGCAGCGGTCATCCCGTCGGCCCACAGAAGCCGCTGCCGATCCTCAAGGGCTCCGACGAAACGCCGTTCGTCCCAGGCAGCTCCTGGAAGGGCCTTTTTCGGCACCGTATCCAAGTGATCCTCCGAGCGGTCGGGGCGTCCTCCTCGCAGGTGCAGGCGGTGACGGCCTGGGTGTTCGGTGGCCGTGACCGGCGGTCGCGAGTCCGCTTCGAGGACAGCCCGATGACCGGAGGTGTCGCAGTCGCGCCGCATCACATCGCCATCGATCGGTTCACGGGCGGTGCCAGGGCGTCGGCCCTGTACCGACTGGCGGCAGCACCCCGGGGCGCGACGCTCGAGCTTGCGTGGAGCTGGCTCGAGGACCCGGACCCGGCAGCCCGCGCCGTGCTCGAGAACCTGTTCCACCACGTCTGTCGGGATCTCGACGACGGACTCACGTCCGTCAGGCGCCGGAGCCAGAGGCTACGGCAGGATCCAGGCCTGACCGCCGGTGCCTCTCGCGTCCCTCCCGAGGGAGCTGATGTCCGCGCTGAGCCTGAACGAGGAGGCCGAACCGTCATGACCACCGGCCCGGAGTACCCCGTCTCAACGCTTCGTGCCGGTCTACGCCCGTTGAGCCCAGAGTGGCACGAGCTGCCCGGGCTGGGGATGCGCGAATGGCTGTGGCTTGACCTGGTCGGCGACGGCGCTCACCTCACGGGTCAACCACCGGGCTCCGGAACCACCAGGGTTCGACGTGCTGTGGGGATGGAACGACACCGACGCTGCGTCCGGCTGCGGGCCGGCGACGGCGGCCGGCTGCTGGGGGCACGGCTCACCCAACGACGTGAGGATGGAGACGAGGCCACTGACGTCACCGAGGTACCGCTGGAGTCCTGGGGAGCTGACCAGCGCGTCCAGGCTCGCGAACGTCGTGCACCACGCCCTGATGCAGCGCCGCCCACGATGCGGACCGTGGTGGTCTCGCCGACCCCCGCGACCATGACCGAGCTGCACTTCCTCAGCCTCGACGCCCCCTCGACATGACGCCGCGGAGCCGGGGGTCCTTTGGCGCCTCGCCCTGGTCCAGACGGCGCGGCCTCCTGCTTGATCTCGGAATCGTCGTCGCCGGCGCCGTGCTGACCGCGGCGTTCTCGCTGGTGATCGAGGACGCCCTGCCCAACCACTCAGCTGATCGGGTCGTGGTGGTCCGCTGGCTCGTCGTCCTTGTCGCGGCGCTTCTGCTGTTGGGCGGGCTCTGGCTGCGACGCCGCAGGCTGGCCGGGAGGGGCACCCTCTACTACGTCCGGGCGCTCGACGCGGCCATGGGCGACGGGCACCTGAGCAGCTTCCAGCAAGCCAGCAAGAACGCCCACAGCGACATCCGCGTGGTCACCAGGTGGCTCACTCGACGGCCCGACGCTGATGGTGTGATCGACGTGGCTGACGAAATTGCCTCCCTGGGCCGCGACCTCGAGCAGACCATGAACGAGGACGACGTCTCCACTGCCTTCAACCTCGCGCCCAACCTCCTCAATCCGGTGGCGCTCGCCGTCGGATACGACTTGTTCTGGTGGCCGGGATCCCGGCTGGAGGAAGCGCCGACCCATGACGGGAGCAGGCTGCGACCCGGGCTCTCCTGGGAGATCCCCAGTCGGCCCCTGGATCATGGATATGCGCTGGACGAGGGACCGCGATTTCCGCGTGAAGAGCAGCTGGAGCTGTTCATCGGCGAGGAAGCGGCCGCGGGCGAGGCCTGCTTGGTGACTGCCCGGCTGACGCCCGGGCGGGACTTCCATGCCGCCAAGGTGCCCGTGCGATACCGCTACGACGTCTGTGTGCCCGACCAGGCGGTGGAGGCGGGGCAGATCCCCAGGCTGAGCAGGCCGGTGTCGGTGCAGACTCAGGCTCCGCAGCCCGGGCAGGGGCCCGTCTCGTTGGACGGCACGAGACAGGCCGCCGTGCATCCCGCCCGCGCGGCGGGTCTGATCCTCCGGGCGGTCCAGCAGGCGCTTCATGAGCACCACGGGAGCCCCGTCCTGCTCTACTTCAGAGTGCCCAAGACGGTTCAGGTGGCCATCGGGTGGGGGCTCGCCAATGTGGTCTCCGAGCACGGCTGCCTGGACGAAGCCTGCCTCTATCCGTGGAATCGACTCATCCCGCTGCTCTACGGGCAGGGAGCCGATGCTGGACAGGTCCTCATCCACCGGGTGCATCGCTCGCAGCCTACGCCGCAGGTGATGGCACATCGCGCGAGGACCGGGGACACCGATCCTGGTCTCGAGCGCGAACTGTCGGCTGGGGGCGTGTGACCGGAGCCGATCCGACTCGTCAATCTCACCACCCACGAGGTGTGTCGATCCTGGCGACAACGGAGAGACGGTCACCACGGTGCAGCAGCGGCACGGTTGCCCGACTGCGCGGTCCGTCGAGCCGAGACCCGACTCCAGACACCGATCACGGCGTCATCCCGTGCGCCCGCGCTACGCTGCGCAGGTGGATGGCCTGCCCAGCCCTCAGCCTGGCATAGGGTTCGATCGTCTCGCGGGTCCTCGCCGCGCCGCGATCGACCGACCGGATCTGTATTTCCCCTACCCCGACGTGCGCGGCTCCCTACGGGGGAGATCATCGGCGCTCAGTGGCTCCGCCCGTTTTCCCCAGTCGACACCACCGAGGTCTCCTGATGCCGGCCGCTCTCTGGATACCGTTTTCCAGCGGGACCCGGGTCACATCCAAGGTGAGCACCTTCACGTCTTCCTCGACCACACCACGGCCGAGCACCACGCGCACAAGCCCTATGCCTGCTCGCCACCGGTGATCCGCGACGACGCGCTCGGTCTGGTGTCCCCTCCCTGACTGAGGCGATGTCGAGTCGTATGGAGGAGGTCTTCACCCATCAACCTGCTCTCCGGCTCGGTGACCACTTGCGCCAGCCGGGTTTGTCGAGAAGCTGTTGGCCCAGCACAGCTGGGCCGATCTGGTCTCCGCCGCCGAGGAGGACTTGGCGGCTCGACCTGCTCTCCGACGATGCGGCGCCGCAACAGCCGGGTCAGCGCGCTTCCGGAGCCCTACTCGCTGTGCCGCGGGTTGCCAACGGTGGACTCGCTGGGCCGACATCGAGCACTCCGCATCCGATCGATCAGCAAAGGTACCGGGCGATCCTGGTGACCGACCTGGCGCTGCGCAGTGAGAGCGCCAGCTGGGGTAGCTTCCAGACCCGGGCCAAAGGCAAGGACTATGTCGTGACCGGGGCGAGGGGGCTTCATGGAGTGGCTGCTGCCCGACAGTGATCTGGTCGCCGCCGGTCACGCCACTGCTGCGGCTGGCCCCTACTCAGGGCTGGGCAGCTACACCAACCGCGGGTTCGGCTAATGGTGCGTCCGGCCCGCACGACGAGGCTGACGTGGGTCGGCTGGCGGAGGAGGCGTTCGGGTTCGAGCAACTTCGCCGTGCCTGGGGCGACGTCCTGGCCAACGACGCCGACGACGGCGTCCTCTCTCACGGCGTACGGCGCTTCGAGGAGGACCTGGACAACGAGCTCGGCCGGCTGGCGACTGACCTGGAGTACGGCACGTTCTCGCCGTCGGATCTCTTCGAGACCGAGCTACCCAACGAGGACCGAGTGCGGACCCTGCACATCCCCAGCATCCGCGACCGAGTCCTCGAGCGCTCCATTCTCGATGTCGTCACGCCGCTCGTCGACCCGCATCTGGGGCCGTGGAGCTACGCCTACCGCCCCGGACTCGGCGTACGACATGCCGTTCAGGCCTTGGCCGAGGCACGCGAGGAGGGGCTCGCGTGGGTGCTGCGAACCGATGTGGACGACTGCTTCCCCAACACCCCGGTCGACACCGCCGCCCGACTGCTGGGCGCCATCGTGGGTGACGCGCAGCTGATGGACGTGGTCCGCTCGCTCCTAGCGCGGTCGGCACGCTCGCCGACGGGGCGACGGTACGTTCCTCGCGGGCTTCCCGAGGGCAGCCCACTCTCGCCCTTGCTGTCCAACCTGGTGCTGGCCGGCGTGGATGCTCGGACCGCGGCCGAGGGGTTCTCTCCGGTGCGGTACGCCGACGACATCGCCATCCCGGCGGCGAGTCCCGAGGAGGCGTGGGAAGCGGCGCGCGTCCTCACCCGTGAACTGGAGGTGCTCGACATGCAGCTCGGCGAGGACAAGACGCAGGTCATGGACTTCGACCGGGGATTCGTCTTCCTGGGTGAGGACTTCGGCCCGCGGTATCCACCGCTGGTCTCGGCGGACGGGATAGACGAGCCGGAGCGCAAGTCCGTCTACGTGGCACTCCAGGGCGGCCGGGTGCGCATGGCCAAGGGCCGATTGATCGTGGAGACCCCCGACGACACCGAGGTGCTGGAGCTGCCCAGCTCGCGGGTCGGGAGGTTGGTCTGCTTCGGCTCGGTCGGCGTCAGCGCAGGCACGAGGTCATGGGCGATGCTCAACGGCGTCGACGTGGTGTTCGCGAGCCGGCGGGGCAGCTACACCGGGTGTCTGGTCGGCCTGCGGGATCGACCGAAGGCCGAGCGGCTCCGGGCGCAGCTGGACGCTGCGTCGGACCCGCGGCTGGACGCAGTGCGTCGGGCCATCGTGGAGGCCAAGCTCATCAAGCAGACGGTGCTCCTGCGACGCTTTGGACGCCGCGAGCAGGCCGATGAGGTGCGCGAGGCGACGAGCGACATGGAGGCACTGATGCGCCTGTTGCCCGATGCCACGGGACGCGACGAGATGATGGGGCTGGAGGGCGCCGCGGCCCGGGTCTACTGGCCCGCCTACGGGGGTCTGTTTCTAGAGGACTTGCAGTTCGAGTCGCGGTCGCGGCAGCCGCCTCTGGATCTTGCCAACTCCGCTCTAGGGTTCCTCTACACCGTGATGCTCGGAGAGGCGGTGACGGCCTGCTGGGCCGCGGGGCTCGATCCGCTGTTCGGGGTGCTGCACGCCGACGACGACCGAAGGCCGAGTCTCGCCCTGGACCTCCTCGAGGAGTTCCGACCCTGGGTCGTCGACCAGGTCGTCCTGCGGGCAGCGCGGGCGCAGCGACTCAGCCAGGAACACGCCCGCACCGAGCCCGGCAAGGCTGGCGTTCTGCTGACCAAGGCCGGCCGCGAGGTCGTACTCCACGAGTACGAGGCGCGGATGCTGACCGTCACCAAAGGAGCTCTGGTCGGGGTCGCCGGGTCGCTCCGCCGCCACCTGCACGTCCAGGCGCAGCGCCTGCAGCGAGATCGTCGATCCGGACCTACCCTGGACGGGTGCGTCAGCGGCGTTGACGACGGTGATCGTGGCCTACGACGTGAGCGAGGACGACCGTCGTGCGCGACTGGCAGCGCTGTTGCAGAGTGTGGAGACCGGATCCAGAAGTCCGTGTTCCTCCTTCAAATCGAACCGGAGGACCTGGATGAGGTGATGGACTCCAGCGCCGAGATCATCGATCCCGACTCAGACTCGATCTACGCCATCCGCAACTGCTCGGCGTGCTGGGACGACGTCCAGCTGCTCGGCCAGGCCGCCCCACCGGCGAAGTCGCTTCTGGGCGGCGCTGTGAGGGTGGCTGGCGCGGCGCTTCCGGGCCCGTCGTCTGTGCAGGGCCTCCCACGCTCAGAAACGGCCATTCGAGGGCTTCCTGAGCGCCCCGACCGCTTCGCGCCAATCGTCTGTGCACGGGGCTTCCGTTTGTGCTGGTCAGGGGCCTGCGCGAGGGGGTAGGGTCGCGAACGTGACCTCGCCTGAAGGCGAATAGAAACCCCTGCAGCGGTGGCACGGCGCAGAGACTAGTCGCGAACGTGATCTCGCCTGAAGGCGAATAGAAACCAGATCACCGTAGGCACCCGACCAGACGTCGAGCGTCACGTCGCGAACGTGATCTCGCCTGAAGGCGAATAGAAACGGAACCCCTGGTCAGTCATGGACCAGTCGTCCTCGAGTCGCGAACGTGATCTCGCCTGAAGGCGAATAGAAACAGTCGAAGCGCTCGCTTAGCTCGCTGATCGTCCCGGTCGCGAACGTGATCTCGCCTGAAGGCGAATAGAAACGGTAGGCGCCCATGCCGTCGAAGTCGTCGGCGATCTCGGTCGCGAGCGTGATCTCGCCTGGAAGGCGAATAGAAACCCCATGTGTGCCTTGCACCCTCCTTGATCAGTGATCGTCGCGAACGTGGGATCTCGCCTGAAGGCGAATAGAAACGACGGCCCGCCGGATGCGACGGCCAGCTCGGTGATCAGTCGCGAACGTGATCTCGCCTGAAGGCGAATAGAAACCTCGACGCCGGCGTTCTCGTCCGGGTTCACGGTCGTCGCGAACGTGATCTCGCCTGAAGGCGAATAGAAACTTCTTGTTGAGGTAGACGACCTGGGGGTGGGTCTGGTCGCGTCGCGAACGTGATCTCGCCTGAAGGCGAATAGAAACACGTCAACCACCATGTCCTCTCTGTCGGACACGTGTCGCGAACGTGATCTCGCCTGAAGGCGAATAGAAACAGATGACCCACGAGGTCGGGAAGCCGCTCATGGTGTCGCGAACGTGGTCTCGCCTGAGGGCGAATAGAAACGCACTGCGCGGGTTCGACACAGCGATAGGTCGAGGCTGTCGCGAACGTGGTCTCGCCTGAAGGCGAATAGAAACGCGATGAGCAGCAGCACGAACGCGAAGATCCCGTCGCGAACGGGTCTCGCCTGGAAGGCGAATAGAAACGGCACCTGCTCGGCGGGGTAGTCAGCGAGACGTCGCGAACGTGGTCTCGCCCTGAAGGCGAATAGAAACCAGAACACCCGCTTCTCGGTGCCGTACGCCTTGGGTCGCGAACGGGCTCGCCTGAAGGCGAATAGAATCGCAACGATCGCGGATCTCGTCGGTCGCGTAGGTGGACGCGACCGTGGTCTCGCCTGAAGGCGAATAGAAGTGCAGTATGCCGCAGTCGCCGCACATGTCGACGGTGACGTCGGCATCGCGGTCGTGGTCTCGCCTGAAGGCGAATAGAAACGATTCCCCCTTCAGGGTCTCGTTGGGAAGGGGCAGTCGCGAATGTGGTCTCGCCTGCAGGCGAATGGAAGCCACCATCGTGTGCGCACCGGGCACGGCTCGTGGTCGCTACCGCCGTCTCGCCTGGAGGGCGAATAGAACGGTCGCCCGCCGAGGGCGTCGGCGAGGTTGTCGCTGCCAACTCAGCCACCCGTGACGACTGGCTCGTGAGGGCTGCCCGGTGCAGTCGGCGAGCCAGCGGCGTTGGGCATGGCCGATTTGCCGGGCTGGTCCTCGCCGACCCCGGGGCCGGGCGCGCTCAGCGGTCGCGGTGGTCTCCAGCTCGCGCTCCGGGGTGCCCAGCCGTCGCCGAGGTGCCCGGCGCGGAGGCGCTCGGTGAGCCGGACGCCCTCGACGTCGAGGTCAGGGAGCAGCCGGTCCAGCCAGCGGGGGAGCCAGCAGGCCCGGTCGCCGAGCAGGTGCATCACCGCCGGCGTCAGCGTCATCCGCACCAGCACGGCGTCCACGAGCACGCCGACGGCGAGACCGAAGCCGATGGGCCGCACCATCGCCAGGTGCGAGAAGGCGAAGCCCAAGAACACCGAGGTCATGATGACCGCGGCGGCGGTGACCACCTTGGCGCCGTGCACGAACCCGGAGCGGACCGCCGTCCGGGCGTCCTCGCCGTGGGCGCGGGCCTCGTGCATCCCCGAGACCAGGAACATCTGGTAGTCCATGGCCAGCCCGAACAGGATGCCGATCAGCAGGATCGGCATGAACGACAGCAGCGGCCCGGGCTGGTGCACGCCGAGCACGCCGCCGAGCCAGCCCCACTGGTGCACGGCCACCGTGGCTCCGAAGGCCGCGCCCACCGAGAGCAGGAACCCGCCGGTGGCGACCAGGGGGACGACCACCGAGCGGAAGACCAGCATCAGGATCACCAGCGACAGGCCGACCACCACCGCGAGGTAGGGCGGCAGCGCCGCACCGAGCCGGTCGGAGATCTCCAGGTTCGCCACGGTCTGGCCGGTGAGGCCCACCTCGAGGCCGTCGTGACGCTGCAGGCTCTGGGCCGCGAAGGCGATCCGGTCGACGGTGGCCGCGGTCGCCGGGTCCGCGGGGCCGGTGGTCGGGACGACCTGGAAGGCCAGGGTGCTCCGGTCCGCGCTGACCCCGAACGGCAGCACGCTCCGGACGCCCTCGACGCCGGCCAGCCGGCCGGCCACGAGCGCCTGGGCGGCCAGCACGTCCGCCTCCGTCCGTGTGCCGTCGACCGCGGGCAGCGTCGCGACGGCGACGACCGGCCCGTTCATGCCGGGACCGAACTCCTCGGCGATCGCCGTGTACGCCGCGTGGGCGCTCGAGCCGGACGGCTCGCTGCCCCCGTCGGGCAGGCCGAGCTGCACCTGGGCGACCGGGATGGCCACCACGCCCAGCAGGGCCGCCACCCCGAGCACGGTGAGCCAGGGGCGGCGCGTGGCCAGCCGGACGTACCAGCCCCCGTGCTCCTCCTCCCGGTCGTCGTTCACGACGGCTCGGGTCTCGGCCCGCCCTGGGGTGGCGAAGCCGGCCGCGCGCCAGGCCCGCCGCGACGCGACCCGGGTGTTCATGAGTCGCAGCACGGCCGGGCTGACGGTGATCGCCACCAGCACCGCCATCGCGACCGTCCCCGCCGCGACCAGACCCATCTCGGCGAGGATCGGCAGCCCGGAGAGCACCAGCGCCGCCAGGGCGATCACCACCGTGGCGCCGGCGAAGACGACCGCGCTCCCGGCGGTCGCCGTCGCCCGGGCGACCGACTCGACCAGCGGCATGTCGTGCAGCAGGTTGGCGCGGTGCCGGTTGACGATGAAGAGCGCGTAGTCGATGCCCACGGCCAGGCCCAGCATCAGGCCCAGGGAGGGGGTCATCGTGTTCAGGTCGGTCACGGCGGTGAACGCCATCGCGCCCCCGATGCCGACGCCGACACCCAGCAGGGCCACCAGCAGCGGCAGCCCGGCCGCGACGAGGCTGCCGAGCATCAGCACCAGCACGAGCAGCGCCACGGTGAGGCCGATGATCTCGCCCGGACCGACGATCGCGGTGTCCTGGGTGATCTCGACGGAGTAGTACGCCGCCACACCGGCCTCGGCGAGGATCGCGTCGCCCCGGGCGGGGATCTCGGCGCGGTCCTCGGGCGGGATGGACTGGGCGTTGTCGTCGAACTGCACCTGCGCGACGGCGTACCGGCCGTCGGCACTGACCGTGCGGGTGCCGTCCGTCGCCGCCTGGACGGTGACGCCGGCCTGGTACTGGGCGAGCCCGGCGGCGTAGTGGCGCCGGCCGCGCGCGAGCTGCTTCTCCGCGGCGGCGAGCTGGCGCTCACCGTCGGCGAGCTGGCGCTCACCGTCGGCGAGCTGGCGGCGCAGCCCGGGGATCGACGGGTCGTCCGGGTTGGTGGCGAGCAGCTGGTCCAGTGCCGAGCGGCCGAAGTCCAGCTGCCCGCGTGCCGTGTCCAGCTGCGCCTGTCCGTCGGTCAGCTGGGTCCTCGCGTCGTCGAGCTGGCGCCTCGCGGTGGCCAGGTCGCCGGCCGAGGAGTCGATCTGCTGCTGGGCCTCGAACGGGTCCACCACCCGGGTGACGTGCGGCACGTCGAGCCAGGAGGCGAACGCCTGCTGCACGGCGCGTCGCTGCTCGGCGGTGAACGCGCCCGACTCCGTGCTGAGCACCACCGTGCCGAAGCCGCCGGCGGCGTCCGGGATCTCCCGGCCGAGCTGTTCGAAGACCCGCTGGAACGACGCGTCGGGGATGGAGACCCGACTGGTGAGCGGTCGGCCGAGGGTGCCCGCGAGCGTGCTGACGCCGACGAGGGCGACCAGCCAGAGCGCGAGCACGCGCCAGGCGTGGGTCGCGCTCCAGCGACCGAGGCGGTAGAGCAGGGTGGACATCGCGGCCTTTCCGGCGGGTGGTGAGGGGGTCAGTCGGCGGGGGAGTCGGGGTCGAGGCCGGCGCGCAGCTGGTCGAGCGCCGCCGCGAGGTGCTGGGTGAAGGTGGGTCCGGCGTACGCCGGGTCGGCGGCATGGCGGCTCCAGACCCGCATCGCCGCCTCGCCGGCGGCCAGCAGTCCCGAGGCGAGCGTGGCGACGAAGAGCTCGTCGCGCCCGGGGCCGAGCCGGCGTCGCAGCCACTCCTCGAACCAGTCCAGCCAGCCATGCAGCTCCACCAGGATCAGGCCGCGGGCCTGGGCGGAGGCGTCGGCGGCCGTGGCCAGCACGCCGATCCGCTCCACGAGCTCGACGTCGGCCGGGTCGGCGATGACCGCGAGCACGCTGGCGAGAACCGGCTCGGTGTCGGGGCGGCTGTCCAGCCGCTCCCCGAGCGAGGTGAAGAACCGGGCGACGCTGGCGGTGAGCACGGACTCCACGGAGGGGAAGTAGTTGAAGAACGTGCGGCGGGACACCCCCGCCCGCTCGGCGACCGCCTCGGCCGTGACGGCGCCGATCCCGTGGTCGCGCACGATGTCGTAGGCCGCGTGGGCGAGGGCCCGGACGGTCTCCTCGCGCTTGCGGTCGCGCCACGACTCGCCCGCGGGGGCGGGCAGGGCGCCGGCGGGCAGGTCGACAGCGGGCAGGGCGACCGCGGACGGGTCGACGGCGGACGGGTCGATGACGGCGGGCACTTGACGAGCGTAGGAAGGCGTTGCACTCACGTGCAAATCTGCACGAGGGTGCACGTGAAAGTGTTTTTCAACCGGGTGGTTGACAATGTGGTCGAGGCCCGGCATTGTCAACCTCATGGTTGAGGAAGACGAGCGGCTGTCGCAGGTGTTCGCGGCCCTGGCCGACCCGACGAGGCGGGACCTCGTGGCCCGGCTCGCGGTCGGGGACGCCACCGTGAGCCAGCTGGCCGCGCCGTACGACGTGACCGTCCAGGCCGTCTCCAAACACCTCAAGGTGCTGGAGGACGCCGGCCTGGTGACCAAGGGCCGCGACGGCGTGCGCCGTCCGGTCCACCTCGAAGCGCAGGTGTTCGACCTGATGACGACGTGGCTCGAGCGCTACCGCCGCCAGGCCGAGGAGCGGTACGCCCGCCTCGACGCCGTGCTCGCCGAGATCACCGAACCGTTCGACGCACTGCCACAGGAAGGAACCGCCTCATGAACCCCGCCACGCAGACCCCGACCGTCACCGTCGAGGCCGACCCCGACGTCCCCATGATCCGGATGACCCGCGACTTCGCGGCCACACCGGCTCAGCTGCTGCGGGCGCACACCGACCCCGAGCTCTTCGCGCGCTGGGTCGGGCCGAGTCCTGACGACGAGATCCTCGAGCAGGACGCGCGCAGCGGGCGGATGCTGGCGCTACGTCGCGACCCGCGAGAGGCCTACGGCTTCCACGGCTGCTTCCACGAGATCGAGACGACCGGATCGTCCAGACCTCACCTTCGACGGCGACCCCGACAGGGTGGCCCTGTCCCTCCTGGGGTTCGAGGACCTGGGCGGCGGTCGGACCCGGCTGCATGCCCAGTCGCTGGTGGACAACCGGCCGCGACAGCGTGGCTGGCCAGCGGGATGGAGACCGGGATGGAGGAGGGCTACGCCGCGCTCGACGCCCTGCTCGCGGCGCTGCCCGACGCCGCCTCCAGGCGCACGAAGGTGGCGCTGCCCGCTGACCCGGCCGCCCGGCACCGGGTGGTGGCGGCCGGCTTCGGCACCGTCGCGCGGGGCGTGGCGGACTGGGGCGCGCCGACGCCCGTGGCGCCGTGGGCGGCGCGCGACGTCGTCGCGCACCTGCTGGACTGGTTCGCCGGGTTCCTCGAGGCCGGCACGGAAGTCGTGCTGCCGCGGGGCCGCCGTCACGCAGAACCCGGTCGGCGCGTGGGAGCACCGCACGGCCGAGGTCCAGGCGCTGCTCGAGCTGCCCGAGCCCGGGTGGCTGCGGCACCCGCAGGTGGGGGAGCTGCCCGTGCCAGGCTGTCGACCGTTCTACACCGCCGACGTGTTCATGCACACCCTGGGACCTCGCCGAGGCGGCGGGCCTGGCGCACAGGCAGGCGGCGAGCACGCGGCGGGCCTGCTCGCCGGCATGCGGCCGCTGGACGGCTAACTCCGCTCCTCGGGGCACTACGGCCCGGCCGTCCCCGTGCCCCGCGAGGTCGACCCGGTCACACTGATGGCCTTCGTCGGCCGCGACCCCTCCCTGGCGGGCCACTCGGCGGGTGGGAATAATCCACGCGAGGTGGGAGTTGTGGCGGCGCGAGGTGGGGGCTGGCGCTGCGAGGTGGGTGTTGTAGCGGTAGCTCCCCACTTCGTGCGTCCCACTTCGTGCGGCAAACCTCCCACTTCGTGCAGCGAACGTCCCACTTCGTGCGGCGTACGTCCGCCCCGTGCGGCGTACCTCCCACTTCGTGCGGCCAAACCTCCCACTTCGTCGATTTGCGCGCGGGGAAGAGATCCGGCTAGCCTGTCCCAAGACATACCCCCAGGGGTATCCGAAGGCTCAGCTGAAGGGAGAGGCCGCTGATCCGGTTCGGTGCCGTTCGTGCAGCAAGGTGACGTGGTCGAGCTGGCCAGCGCCACCGTCGGCCTTGAGTGATGAGCAACGTCCCGTCCGGGCTGATGCGATGCTCCTCGGCCGATGGCCGCACCGCCAGCGATCCCGCCTCCTGGCTGCGCCTGAGGGGGACGCGTCCCTGGGCTCCGCTCGGCCGGACGGGGACGGCCCTGAGGTGGACGGCCCTGAGGTGGACGGCGCGTCCGCCAGCGGGCCCCCGGGTTGGGCCCGGGTCGCTAGGCCGGCAGCCGCAGCACCAGGGGCAGCGATCCGTCGGTCAGCGCCATCAGCGTCGCGATCGTGATCATCACCCGGGCGTGCGAAGCGCTCCCGGTCCAGCTGCTGTGACGGCATCAGGAACAGCAGCTGCGCCATCTGCCGCGACCGCCACAGGTCGTAGCCGAACGCCTGCATCCCCGTCGTGCTCGGAGGCGAACCGGGTTGGAGGACAAGGGGTCGTCTCGGGCACCAGGTTGACGACCACCAGGGCCTCCTGGTGCACACCCTCCTCCAGCACCGACACGCTTGTTGAGGCCCTTGCGGGCCAGCAGGTCAAGTCTCCCCGCGCCCGGCGAAGTACGCCGTCGACCTGCTCTTCAACTCAGCCCCGCCCCGAGCACGCGCAGGTAGTGGTCGCGGTTGAACTCGGTGTCGAGGATGGTGCGGGCCAGCCGGCAGCGATCCTCGACCAGGTCGGGGTCGATCATGCACTCCAGCACCTGGTGCAGAAGCGTCGATCGCCCCGCAGCCGACGTGCTCGTCCCCCGAGGTCAGGTCGTCGCGATGGCCGCCGGGCGCCAGCCCAGGCCGCAGGTAGGACTCGATCATCATCTCCGCGTCACCGGTGAAGGTGCCGCGGGTCAGGTCGTCCTTGTCGACCCCCAGCCGGTAGGCCAGCGCCGAGCCGGGCGCGCCGCCCGGCACCTGCGGACCCAGCAGCGTCTCGTCCAGGCCGGGGTCGTGCCGCCCATCGATGCACCGGGTCTTGGCGCGGGAGTCCACCGCGACGTAGTAGGCGTCCAGCGTCTCAAGCACGGCGCGCGTGTCGAGGCCGCTGTGGCGTGCGCTGAGCTGGCCGGGCCAGGCGTGGTCGGAGAGGGTGCCGAGGGTCAGGACGCGGCTCGGCGGGCGCGGGGTACGCCGGGGACGCGCTGTGGTCACGGGATCCTCCTGGGCCATGTGGTCGGGGATAAATGTACGGACAACGATCGGTCGAGGGAAGCCCGGCTCAGATCCAGCGCTTGAACCAGATCCGGTCGGCCCACTCCTGGTGCGTGACCAGCTGGTCGGTCCAGATCGGCCAGAACCACGCGAAGGCGATCAGGACCAGCACGAAGAACGACCCGGCGACGATGACGCCGGCCGTCCGCCGGCCCGAGGGGGTCGCCGAGGTCCCGATGAGCCGCCCCATCACCAGCGTGCAGGCGAGGACCAGGAACGGCAGGGTCGCGATCGCGTAGAAGATGAAGATCGGCCGGTCGTCGTACATCAGCCACGGTAGCCAGGTGCTGGCCGTGCCCACGACGGCGACGCCGTAGCGCCAGTCCCGCGCGCCGACCCACAGCACCGCCGAGGCGATCAGGGCAAGGCAGCCTCCCCACCACAGCACCGGGTTGCCGATGATGAGCACCTGCCGCAGACAGTCGGAGTCGGCGGGAGCGTCGCAGCCCTGGGCCCCCGGCACGATCCCGAGCTGGGCGTCGGCGCCGACCGGCCGGTTCACCAGCAGCCAGCCCGCGGGCTTGGAGGCGTAGTCGTGCTGGGCGCAGTTCAAGAAGTCGGTGTGGAAGGTGTAGACGTCGCGGTGGTAGTACCACAGCGACCGCAGCGACTGGGTCACCCCGCCGAAGCCGGTGGCGTCGGGCTCGGTGGCCGTCGGCCAGCGCCGGGTCCTTGGTCTCAGCGTCAGCTCCGGTCTCCTCGTCGTTGCAGGTGCCGTCCCAGGAGACGAACTGGGTGTAGCGAGAGCCGTCAGGCCGCTGTCCTCAGCGGTCCGCGTGCACCAGCCAGCCGGTCCAGGTGCCCACGTACACCACCAGGGCCACGGGCACCAGCTGGGAGGAACGCCGGCACGCCGTCGACCAGCGCCGACCGCGGCGCGGCGGCGCGGACGCCGAAGGAGCGGCGCGCGCCCGCGCTCCAGGCCCACACCAGCAGCCTGAAGCCCGCGAGCGGGTACAGCGCTGTCCACCTGCGCCCAGCGCCAACCCGAAGCAGACGCCGGACACCAGCAGCCATGGCCGGCAGCAGCAGCCTGCGCACCGGCCCCGCCTCGCGGGACACCTGGCCGGGCACCCGCTCGGCCAGCCGGGCTCGGAACCAGTCGCGGTCCAGCACCAGGGCGTGCACGCCGGCCAGCAGGAAGAAGGCCAGAAGATGTCGAGCAGCGCCATCCGGGAGAGCACCAGCTGCATCCCGTCGAAGCTGAGGAGCAGCCCCCCGACCAGACCGAGGGTCGTGGAGCCGGTGAGTCGCCTCACGAACCGCACCATCAGCAGCACCATCAGCGAGCCGACCACGGCGGAGGCGACCCGCCAGCCGAACGGGTCCATGCCGAAGGCCTTCTCCCCGGGAGGGCGATGAGCCACTTGCCGACCTCGGGGTGGACGATCATCGACGGGTCGGCCTTCCAGATGCCCGTCGTCTGGCTGTCCAGGACCTGCCGTCGGCGCCGTTGACGTAGGTACGCACGTACCCGAAGTTCGCCATCGACCAGGCGTCCTTGGCGTAGTAGGTCTCGTCGAACATGAATGCCTTGGGCGAGCCGAGGTGCCACAGCCGCAAGAAGAGCGCGAGCAGGGTCACGGCGACGGCCGAGACCCAGCCGACGAACGGGTCCTCGGAGGGACAAATGGCCTCGGGCGCGTTCCTCGGCCAGCGGCACGACCTCGCCTGCGGCGGTCTGCGACAGTTCGGCGAGCCCGCGCTCGCGCACGAGCCGCCGGGGCCGGTGGTGCGGAGGCTCCGGACGCTCCTCGGTGTCCACGGGCGTGCCTTTACCACCGGTCACTCTACGGCGCGGGAGGTGGGCGCCGCGGCCGCGCGCGGTGCCATGATCGTGCGGTGACGACGCAGGGGGAGGGCGCGGGCGAGCTGGTGCTCGCGGGCACTGATCGGCCGGGTCGCGGACGCCTCGCCGCGCCTGGCGCAGGCGCTGGCCGAGGCCGACGCATCGCCGCGAGGTGGACACCCGGCGGGGCTGCAGCGACTGTGCGCCGAGCTCGGGGTGCAGCCGCGGGGCGGGGTGACGTCGTACTCTGAGGGGAACGAGGCGCCCGACCCCGGCCCTGCTCACCGGCCTGCGCGAGGGGGCAGCGGGTGCTCCTGGTCACCGACGCCGGCATGCCGAGCATCTCCGACCCCGGCTACCGGCTGGTGGCCGCCGCGGCCGAAGCCGGGGTGCGGGTCACGGCCGTCCCCGGCCCGTCGGCTGTGCTGACCGCCCTGGCTGTGTCGGGTCTGCCCGTGGACAGGTTCTGCTCGAGGGCTTCCCGCCTCGCAGCAGCCAGGGAGCGCGCTCGGCGGCTCGCGCGGCTGGCCGACGAGGAGCGCACGATGGTCTTCTTCGAGGCGCCCCACCGCACCGAGGCGGCGTTGCAGGCGATGGCGGAGGCGTTCGGTGCGCAGCGCGTCCGGCGGCGGTCTGCCGGGAGCTCACCAAGACCCACGAGGAGGTACGCCGCGGGCCGCTGCACCTGAGCTCGCGGCGTGGGCCGCCGAGGGGTGCGCGGCGAGGTGACCGTCGTGGTGGCCGGCGCCCAGCGGCCGGCGACCTGGACGCCTGACGCGCTGCGCGCGGCGGTGGCGCAGGTCGAGCAGGGCGTCTCCTGCAAGGAGGCGGATCGCGACCGTCGCTCGGCGGACCAGCGTGCTGAAGCGCGAGCGGTGTACGACGTCGCACCGCGCCGGCGAGGCCGGCGAGCGCGGATCCTGTGGATCGGCGGGTGGACGACCAGCCGACTCGTGCCCGCGCGGCGACCACCGAGCAGGGCAGTGGCCGCGACTGCTCCTGGCCGCCGGCCCCCGACCCGCTTCACCCGGTCGCCGACAACCACTGCCATCTCGACATCGCCGACGGGGAGTGGCTCGCCACGGCTGACGCCGTCAGGGCCGCCGCCGCGGTGAACGTGACCCGGATCGTCCAGATCGGCTGTGGATCGCCGGGCGCCCGCTGGGCGGTCGAGGCGGCGGCGACGCACCCGGCACTGGTGGCGGCGGTGGCCCTGCACCCGAACGAGGCGCCACGGCTGGCCGCCCGAGGGGCGCTCGACGAGGCGCTGTCGGAGATCGAGCGAATGGCGGCGGGGAGCGAGCGGGGCGCGAGGGATCGGGGAGACTGGGTGACTTCTTCCGCACCGACCCTGACGGGCGCCCCGCGCAGGAGAGCTTCCGTCACATCGATCTGGCCAAGCGGCTCGGCAAGACGCTGGTGATCCACGACCGGGACGCTCACGACGACGTGCTCCGGGTGCTGGCCGAGGAGGGCGCCCCGACCGTTGCGAGAGCTTCTCCGGCGTACGCCGACGTCGCGCGCCGGTGCCTGGACCGGGGCGCTCTCTCAGCTTCGCCGGCACGGTGACCTTCAAGAACGCCGACCCGCTCCGGGAGGCGCTGCGGGTGGCGCCCCAGGACCGGGTCCTGGTGGAGACCGACGCGCCGTACCTCACGCCCATGCCCTACCGCGGTCGGCCCAACGCGTCCTACCTCGTCCCGCTCACGGTGCGGGCTACGGCGCAGGTCCGCGGGGAGGACCTGGCGAGCTGTGGCGGCGGCCATCGACGCGGCGACCGACGCGGCCTTCGAGGCCCTTGGCAGGCCTGGTGCCGCCGGGGCCGTCGGCGGCGCTTCGTGGCCACGCGGGCGGCTGGAGAGACCGGTCACGTCGAGACCGAATCCCGGCGTTCGAGTTGGCCAGAGCCCGGGAGGCCGTTATCGTTTCGTGATCGTTGGCCGGGATCGGGACGATCCGCCGGCGCACCAGAGGCCTCCGGGCCGCTGCGAGACCCCCGCTCGCACTCCACCCTTGGGTGAGCACGCGGCTGCGCCCGGCTCCTGGAGGTCTGGACGGACGACGTTCGGAGAACCGTGCTCCACCGCCTCACCCGCCTTGCCGCCCGCCTGAGCCAGTCGTGCCCTCCTGGCCGTCGTCGCCGTCGTCACGGTGGCGGTGGTGTTGGGCACGTCGGTCGGCTACGCCGCCCCTCAGCCACCGCGTCGTTCTGACCGTCGACGGGGCGCCAGGTCACGACCTTCTCGCCGGCACCGTCGGCGGCAGCGCCTGCCGCCGAGGCTCACGGAGCACGACGTCGTCCTGCCCGACGTCGACTCGCCGATCACCGACGGCGCCCAGATCAACGTGCGCTTCGGACGCCCTCGAGCTGGCGGTCGACGGCAAGAGCCGCACCTTCTGGGTCACCGCGACCGATCTGGCCTCCGCCCTCCACGAGGTCGGTCTTCGCCGTTCGGCCGCCCGACCTCTCCGTCAGCCGATCCACCGCGCTCAGTCGCTCGGGCCTGCGCGTGGAGGTCGTCACCCCCAAGACGGCGTGGAGCCAGCTGGGCGCCTCCGGAAGGCGATCTGGCACACGCTCACGGCGCTGACCGTGGGCGACGCGCTGCGCGAGCTCGGCGTCCGGCTGCACCGGCACGACCGGTGCGGCCGGGCTCGACGCGGAGATCGCCGACGGCGACCGGCTGGTCCTCACCCGGATCCGCATCGTGCGCAAGGACGTGACCGGCGAGGCGATCGACTTCCCCGACCGTACGGCGCTCTGACGCCGACCTGTTCGAGGGTCAGACCAAGGTCGTGCGTGACGGCGCGTCCGCGGCGCGCGCAACGTGACCTACCGGCTGACCTACCGCAACGGCCGACTGGTCGCGCGCACGGTCGTGAGGGCCCAGGTGCTGCGGCCGCATGTGGACGCGATCGTCAAGGTCGGCACCAAGCCGCAGCCGGCGCCCAGCTACGTGGGTGGCACCCGTCTGGGACCGCCTGGCGCAGTGGCGAGGCCGGCGGCAACTGGGCGGGCCGTCACCGCAACGGCTACTACGGCGGGCTGCAGTTCTCGCTGGGCACCTGGCTGCCTACGGCGGGTCCGGCTACCCGCACCAGCACAGCCGGGCCGAGCAGACGCCGTGGCCACCCGGCTGCGCACGCGCAGGCGTACGGCGCGTGGCCTGCCTGCGCGGCGCGCCTCGGCCTGCCCCGCTGACCCGCGAGGTGGGAGTTGCCGCGCGAGGTGGGAGTTGGGCTGCGCGAGGTGGAGTTGTGCCGCGCGAGGTGGGAGTTGTGCCGCGCGAGGTGGGAAGTTTCGTCGGCTGCCGCCTAGGCTGGCGCCCATGCCCTCCACGCCCCCGGCGGCGCCGCGACCCGGGGGGCCGAGGAGGTGCGGCTGCTCGGGCCTGCCGAGGTGCGAGCGCTCGCCCGTGAGTACGACGCGCCCCACCAAGCAGCGCGGCCAGAACTTCGTCATCGACCCCAACACGGTGCGCCGCATCGTCCGCGCGGCGGAGGTCGGCCCCCGCGACGTCGTGCTCGAGGTCGGCCCCGACTCGGATCGCTGACGCTGGCCCTGCTCGAGGTGGTCTCGCGCGTGGTGGCCGTCGAGGTCGATCCGGCGCTGGCCGCCCTGCTGCCGACGACGCTGGCGGAGCACGCGCCCGGGCTCGCCGACCGGTGCGAGGTCGTCCAGGCCGACGCGCTCCGGCTCGCCACGGTCCCCGGCCCACCACCGACCGCCCTGGTCGCCAACCTGCCCTACAACGTCTCCGTGCCCGTGCTGCTGCACCTGATGGAGGCGCTGCCCTCCCTCGAGCGAGGTCTGGTCATGGTGCAGGCGGAGGTCGCCGACCGGCTCGCCGCGGCGCCCGGCTCCCGGGTGTACGGCGTCCCGTCGGCGAAGGCCGCGTGGTACGCCGACGTACGCCGGGCCGGCGCGGTCGGTCGGAACGTCTTCTGGCCCGCCCCGCGCGTCGACTCCGGCCTGGTCTCGTGGACCCGGCACGAGCCTCCGCGGACCTCGAGCTCCCGGGAGGCGGTCTTCGCGGTGGTCGACGCCGCCTTCGCGCAGCGCCGCAAGACCCTGCGAGCCGCGCTCAGCGCCCTGGCCGGGTCGGGCGCGGCCGCGGAGGCGGCCCTGGTCGCGGCCGGGATCTCGCCGCGGTCCCGCGGCGAGGAGCTGGGCATCGCGGAGTTCGCCCGGATCGCCGAGAGGCTCGCCGGATGAGGCCGGTCGTCGTGCGGGCACCCGCCAAGATCAACCTCCACCTGGGCGTCGGCGCCCGCCGTCGGGACGGCTACCACCCGCTCACGACCGTCTACCAGGCCGTGAGCCTGTACGACGAGCTGACCGCCGCGCCGGCCGACCACTGGCAGCTGGCCATCGGCCGCCGACAGCCAGCCCGACGCGGCCGAGATCCCGCTCGACGAGACGAACATCGTCACGCGGGCGGCCGCGCTGCTCGCGGCCCACCACGGCGTACCCGGCCACGCGTCGGTGGTGATCGAGAAGCAGGTTCCGGTTATGGGCGGGATGGCCGGGGGTCTGCCGACGGAGCTGCCGCCCTCGTCGCCCTGGACCGGCTCTGGGACCTGGGCACCTCGACCGGGACGCTGCTGCAGCTGGCTGCCGAGCTCGGCAGCGACGTGCCCTTCGCGCTGTTGGGCGGCACCGCCCTGGGCACCGGCCGTGGCGAGCTCGTCGAGCCGCTCGACGACGCGGGTCGCTGGTGGTGGACCATCGTCCCGTCGCCGGAGGGGATGTCGACTGCGGCCGTCTACGCGCACTCTGACGAGCTGCACCCGGACGCCGACCCGGAGCCCCTGTCCGCGGGCGACCTGCTCCAGGCACTGGCGACCGGGGACCCCCGTCGACTGGCCGCGACCTTGCACAACGACCGCCAGACCGCCGCCCTGGACCTACGGCCCGACCTCGCGGCGACGATCGTGAAGGGAGAGGTCGAGGGTGCCCTGGCCGGCCTGGTGTCCGGCTCCGGGCCCACCTGCGTGTTCCTCTGCGACTCCCAAGAGGCCGCGGTGGCGGTGGGCCAGGCCTTCACCCGGCAGGGGCACGAGCGCGTGCTGGTCGCCGAAGGGCCGGTCCGGGCGCGCGCGAGGTGGAGCCGGACTGATGGCCCACCTGCTCAACCTCGAGCGAGTGTCCAAGGCCTACGGCGTCCGTCCGCTGCTGGCTGAGGTCTCGCTCGGCCTGGATGCCGGGGAGCGGATCGGCGTGGTGGGGAGGAACGGGGACGGCAAGACGACGCTGCTGCAGGTCATGACTGGGCAGGAGCCGGCCGACGCGGGCCGGGTCTCGCACGCCCGCGGCCTGACGATCGGCTACCTGCACCAAGGCGATGCCCTCGACGACACCCACACGGTGCGCGAGGCCGTCCTGCGCGGCCGGGCGGACCACGAGTGGGCGGCCGACCCCGCCATGCGCGAGCTCGTGGAGGAGCTGCTCTCGGAGGTCACGCTGGACCGTGCCGTCGCGGGGCTGTCCGGCGGTGAGCGACGGCGCTGTGCCCTGGCGGCGCTGCTGCTGGGCGAGCATGACCTGGTGGTGCTCGACGAGCCGACCAACCATCTCGACGTGGAGGCGGTGTCGTGGCTGGCGCGGCACCTGGCCGCGCGGCCGTCGGCGCTCGTCGTGGTCACGCACGACCGCTGGTTCTTGGACGCCGTGTGCCACCGGACCTGGGAGGTCCACGACGGGGTGGTGGACAGCTACGAGGGCGGGTACGCCGCCTTCGTGCTGGCCAAGGCCGAGCGCCAGCGACAGGCGGCGGCCGTCGAGGCCCGCCGGCAGAACCTGGTGCGCAAGGAGCTGGCGTGGCTGCGTCGGGGGGCCCCGGCCCGCACCTCCAAGCCGAAGTTCCGCATCGAGGCAGCCAACGCGCTGATTGAGGACGTGCCGCCACCGCGCGACCGGCTGGAGCTGCAGCGGTTCGCCACCCAGCGGCTGGGCAGGGACGTTCTCGACGTCGAGGACGTCGACCTGGTGCGGGGCGAGCGGGTGCTGCTGTCTCACGCCACCTGGCGGCTCGGCCCCGGGGACCGCGTGGGCATCGTCGGCGTCAACGGGGCCGGCAAGACCTCGGTGCTCAACCTGCTCTCGGGAACGCTGCCACCCTCGGCGGGGCGGGTCCGGCGCGGGCGCACCGTCGTGCTCCAGCAGCTCACCCAGGAGCTGGACGACCTCGACCCCGAGGCCCGGGTGCTCGCCTCGGTCGAGGCCATCCGCCGCGTGACCCGAACGGCCACCGGGGAGGTCACGGCTACGGCGCTGCTGGAGCGGTTCGGCTTCACCGGCGACCGGCTCACGGCTCGGCTGGGCGACCTGTCCGGCGGCGAGCGCCGGCGCTTCCAGCTGCTGCGGCTGCTGCTCACCGAGCCGAACGTGCTGCTGCTCGACGAGCCCACCAACGATCTGGACATCGACACACTCACGGTGTTGGAGGACTTCCTCGACGAGTGGCCCGGCACGCTGGTGGTGGTCTCTCACGATCGGTACTTCCTCGAGCGCGTGACCGACTCGGTGTGGGCGCTGCTGGGCGACGGGACGATCTCGATGCTGCCGGGCGGCGTGGATGACTACCTGGCCCGGCGCAGGGCGGAGCTCGCCGGACGCCGTTGCGTCGAGCCCGCCACCGGGGGGCACGAGACTCCCTCTCCGCCCGCCGCGCGGGCGAAGGCGGGCAGCGCCGAGGAGAGAGCCGCGCGCAAGGCCCTGGCCCGGCTGGACAAGCAGCTGGCGCGGCTTGCCGAGGACGAGGCCGCGCTGACCGCCGAGATCGCCGCGCACGCCGCCGATCCCGCGCGGCTCACCGCGCTGACCGGGCAACTGGGCGACCTCGCCGCCCAGCGCGACGCGCTGGAGTCGGAGTGGCTGGCCGCCGCCGACTTGCTCGGCTGACCACGAGGTGGGAGCTCTGGCTGCACGAGGTGGAGCTGTGGCCGCACGAGGTGGGAGCTCTGGCTGCACGAGGTGGGAACTGTGGCTGCACGAGGTGGGAGCTGTGGCTGCACGAGGTGGGAGCTGTGGCCGCACGAGATGGGAGCTGTGGCCGCACGAGGTGCGAGCTGTGGCCGCACGAGATGGGAGCTGTGTCTGGCGGAGCCGCTAGGAGAAGGGGCGAGCAGCGGCCGCAGCAGGGCCGCGAGCCGGCGGCGGTCCGCGGCGGAGAGCCCGCGGAGCAGCTCTCGCTCGGCGGCCAGCAGCGACTCGAACGCGCCGTCGACGACCCGCTTGCCCTCGGCGGTGAGCCGTACCAGGACGCCGCGCCGGTCGTCGGGGTCCGGCTGCCGCCCGACGAGCTCACGGGCGACCAGTCGGTCGACGCGATTGGTCATGGTGCCGCTGGTCACCAGGGTCTCGCGCAGCAACCGCCCCGGCGAGAGCTCGTACGGCGCCCCCGCGCGGCGCAGCGCCGCAAGGACGTCGAACTCCCAGGGCTCGATCCCGAAGTCGGCGAAGGCACGCCGCCGGGCGCGGGTCGAGGTGGCGGGCCAGCCGGCTGATCCGGCTGAACACCTCGACCGGTGCGAGGTCGAGGTCTCCGCGCTCCCGCGCCCACGCCTCGACCAGTCCGTCCACCTCGTCGCGCACAAACCGAGTGTATCCGATCAGTCAAGAATCTTGACATCAAGAGAAAAAGACGGAATGCTCGAGCCACCTCTTCGTGTCGAGAGACTTCCGGCCACGGGAAGGAGCGCCGTGCACACCTGGGACCCGGCCCACTACCTGACGTTCGCCGACGAGCGTGGCCGGCCGTTCGTCGAGCTCGTCGCGCGCATCGGGGCGCCGCGGCCGGGCACCGTCGTCGACCTCGGGTGCGGGCCGGGCAACCTCACGGCCCGGCTGGCCGAACGCTGGCCGCACGCGCGGGTGGTCGGAGTCGACGCGAGTCCCGAGATGGTCGCGGCCGCGCGGGCCGCCGCGCCGGGGATCGAAGTCGTCGCTCGGGACCTTCGCGACTGGCTCGCCACGACCGAACCGGTCGACGTGCTCGTCAGCAACGCGACGCTGCAGTGGGTGCCCGGCCACCTCGCGCTGGTGCCGGCCCTGGTGGCGGCCCTGACCCCGGGCGGGTGGCTGGGTATCCAGGTCCCCGGCAACTTCGACCAGCCCAGTCACGCGATCCGGCGGACCTCGCCGGCGAGGCACCGTACGCCGCGCACACGTCCGGCGTCGCCGTGCCGGCGAGCTACGACCCGATCGTCTACCTGGAGGCGCTGCGGGCGACCGGGTGCGTCACCGACGTCTGGGAGACCACCTACCTCCACGAGCTCTCCGGCCCGGACCCGGTCTTCTGACTGGGTGTCGGGCACGGGCGCTCGGCCCACTCCTCCAGGCGCTGCCCGAGGAGCTGCGAGCGCCGTTCGAGACCGAGCTCAAGCGACGGCTGCGCGCCGCCTACCCGGCGCGCGACGGAAGGGTCGTGCTGCCGTTCCGGCGGGTCTTCGCGGTGGCCCAGCGCCCGGCGGACGCGGCCGCATGATCGCGCTGCACCACGTCCAGGTCGCGATCCCACCCGGCGGCGAGGAGGCGGGCCGCCGCTTCTACCGCGACGGGCTGGGCCTGCTCGAGGTGGAGAAGCCCGAGCCGCTGCGCGCCCGCGGCGGCGTCTGGCTGCGAGGGTACGGCGACCGGGGCGCCGTCACGGCGGAGCTCCACCTCGGCGTGGAGGACCCGTTCCAGCCGGCGCGCAAGGCGCATCCGGCGTTCGCCGTCGCGGACGAGGCCGCCCTCGACGCCACCGCCGCCCGGCTGCGCGGGCTGGGCTTCCAGGTCGACGACTCCGAGCGCTCGACCTTCCCCGGGCACGTCCGGATGCACGCCTTCGACGGGCACGGGAACCGGGTCGAGCTCCTCGCCCCGCGGGTCTGAGCCGGCCCGGCCGCTGCCCGCCGAGGGTCGCCGAGACGCCCGGAGGCGAGGAGCTAAGGCTTGCCTGGGTGAGGAAGGAGACACGGGTTTTCCTCGATATCGAGATACCCCCCGGGGTACAACAGAACCATGAGTCTCCCCACCACCTCGTCCCCCACCCACCTGCTCATCCTCGGCGGCGGTACCGCCGGCACCATGATCGCGAACAAGGTGCACAAGCATCTGCCCGACTGGACGGTCACCATCGTCGACAAGGACGACATCCACGACTACCAGCCCGGCTACCTGTTCATCCCGTTCGGCATGAACACCCCCGAGCAGATCCGCAAGACCAAGCGGAGGTACATCAACGAGCACGCCAACCTGGTCTTCGGCGAGATCGACCGGGTCGACCCTGACGAGAAGACCGTCGCCCTGGTCGACGGCCGCACCCTCGACTACGACTACCTCGTCATCGCAACCGGCACCTCCCCCCGCCCCGACCAGACGCCCGGCATGCTCGGGGACGAGTGGCACAAGAGCATCGCGGAGTTCTACACCTACGAGGGCGCGATCGCGCTGCGCGACGAGCTCTCCAAGTGGGACGGCGGCCGCCTCGTCGTGCACGTCACCGAGATGCCGACATGGCGCCCGGTCGCCCCGCTGGAGTTCACCTTCCTCGCCGACGATGGCTGTCCCAGCACGGCCTGCGCGAGCAGACCGAGCTGGTGTTCGTCACGCCGCTGGACGGCGCGTTCACCAAGCCGGTGGCCAGCCGCGAGCTCGGGCACGCCCTGGCCGATCGCGACGTCACCGTCGAGACCGACTTCATGATCGAGTCGGTGGACCAGGAGGCGAAGGTCATCCGCTCCTATGACGAGCGCGAGGTGCCCTACGACCTGCTGGTGACGGTGCCGCTCAACATGGGCGCCGACTACGTCGCGAAGTCCGGGCTGGGCGACGAGCTCAACTACGTGCCGGTGGACAAGCACACCATGCAGTCCACGGCGCACCTCGACATCTTCGCCCTCGGCGACGGTTTCCAATCTGCCGACCTCCAAGGCCGGCTCGGTGGCGCACTTCTCCGTGGACGTCTTCGTCGACAACCTGGTCGAGCTGGCCCAGGGCAAGCCGATGACCCACTCCTTCGACGGGCACGCGAACTGCTTCGTCGAGTCCGGTCACGGCAAGGCGCTGCTGCTCGACTTCAACTACGAGACCCAGCCGCTCACCGGCACCTTCCCGGTCGGAGGTGTGGGCCCGCTCCAGCTGCTCAAGGAGTCGCGGCTCAACCACCTCTCCAAGCTCGCGTTCCGCCACATCTACTGGAACGCCCTTCTCCCCGGCCGGCCGCTCGGGCTCCCGGCCGAGATGAAGATGGCCGGCAAGCACGCCGAGTGAGCGCCTCGGGTCAGACCAACCACCCCACCACATCGAAGGAGTACCAGATGCCCACCACGACCATCGCCGGCCAGACCGTCGAGGTGAACGAGGAAGGGTTCCTGACCGACCCCACGGCCTGGAACGAGGAGCTCGGCACCGAGCTGGCCAAGCTGATCGGGATCGAGATGACACCCGAGCACTGGAAGATCGTGAAGTTCCTGCGGGACGACTACGAGGTCATGGGCGAGACCGCGACGCTGCGGCGCGTGAGCACCCAGGCCGGCGTCCCGGTCAAGGAGCTGTTCACCCTGTTCCCCGGCAAGCCGGCCAAGAAGATGAGCTACGTCGCCGGGCTGCCCAAGCCCAAGGGCTGCGTGTGATCTCGGGTCGCTGACCACCCTTCCCGGCCCGCCGTCACCCGGCGTACGCCGACCCCACCATCCCGGTCACCCCACCATCCCGGTCAATTTCGAGAGGACACACCATGACCGACGCACCGTTCGTCCCGTCGTTCGACGAGGAGGTCGCCACCGGGCGCAAGCTCGCGATCATCTGCTCCAAGGGCAACCTGGACATGGCCTACCCGGGCCTGATCCTGGCCAACGCCGCCCTGGGCGAGGGCATCGAGACCCACTGTTCTTCACCTTCTGGGGCTCTGACATGATCAACAAGAAGACGATGGATCACCCGAAGTTCTCCTATCTGGGCAACACGGCGATGCACCCGCCCGGCATGTTCGGCGTCTCGATGCCGCAGGGCATGGCGGGCATGCCCGGCGTCACGGCGGTCACGACCAAGATGATGAAGAAGCAGATCGCCGACCTCGACGTGCCCGAGGTCCCTGAGTTCCTCGAGATCATCTCCGCGTCCGGCGGCAAGCTCTGGGCCTGCCGGATGTCCGCCGACATGATGAAGCTGCACGAGGAGGACCTCTACGAGGGCGTGGACGGCATCATCTCCGCGACGGACTTCATGGAGCTCACCGACGGCGCGCAGCTGCTCTTCATCTAGTGGCCTAGCGAGCAGCGCGCACCGCGGCTCCCACGCGGGCTCCGTGACACGGCCGGACGGCGTCTCGGGACGCCGTGCGTCGTCGTCCCCGGGCCCGTGCCGCGGCGTGGCTACTGCAGCCCGGCAGCCTCCTCGACCTGCTCGACCGCGGCGGCGGTCGCCTTCCCGCGGCGGCCCAGACTCCCCTCGACGACGGTGGCCAGCGCCGAGAGCAGCGAGTTCAGCACGATGTAGATCGCCGCAATGACGACGTAGGTCATCAGGCTGCTCCCGACGTAGGTGGCGATGGTCTTGGCCGACCGCAGCAGCTCGTCGTAGGTCACGATGAAACCGAGCGAGGTGTCCTTCAGCACCACCACGCACTGGCTGATGATCGCCGGCAGCATGAACCGGACCGCCTGCGGCAGCAGGATCATGGTCATCACCTGCGTCTTGCGCAGACCGATCGCGTACGCCGCCTCGCTCTGCCCCCGGGGCACCGCCTGGATGCCGGCCCGGAAGACCTCCGCGAGCACCGAGCCGTTGTAGAGCGTCAGCCCGACGACGACAGCCAGGAAGGCCCGCGCGTTGCGCTCGAGCTCGGGGAACTGGGCCCCGATGAAGGAGAACAGGAACAGCATCAGCAGCAGCAGCGGCACGGCCCGGAAGAACTCGATGAACACGAGGCAGGGGCGGCTCACCCACCGGTGGTCGGACAGCCGCCCGACCGCCAGCAGCAGACCGGTGATGATGGCGGTCACGATCGCGACCGCGGCGGCGATGAGGGTCGCCGTCAGCCCCTGCCGGATCTCCCGCCACACGTTGGCGGCGAGGAGCTTGTTCCAGATCCGCGACTCGAACTGGCCCGCGTCGTTCAGCTTCCAGACCACCCACGCGCCGACGACGAGGACGAGCGCGACGGTCACCACGGTGTAGAGCCGGTGTCGGCGCAGCGTGGCCGGGCCCGGTTGGTCGAAGAGCACACTCGCGGCCATCAGGCGATCCTCAGCTTCCGCTCGAGCCTGCCGGCGACCAGTGAGATGAGGGCGACGAGGACCATGTAGCCGAGCGCGAAGCCCACGAAGATGGCGATCAGCTGGGTCGGGTAGTCGTTGTTGAGCTTCTTCATCACGAACGTCGCCTCGGTGACGCCCACGCCGAGGGCGACCGAGGTGTTCTTGGTCATCGCGATGAGCGCGCTCGCGATGGGCGGGATCACGGCTCGGAAGGCCTGCGGGAGGATCACCTCACGCAGGGTCTGGCCGAAGGTCATGCCGACCGACCGCGCGGCCTCGGCCTGGCCGAGGGGGATGGCGTTGATGCCCGAGCGCAGGGCCTCGCACACGAAGGCAGCGGTGTAGAGGCCGAGCGCGGTGGTGGCGAAGATGAAGAAGACGTTGAAGCTCAGCAGCCGGGCGCTGCCGAGAGACACCTCGGGCCGGATGTCCAGCTCCGGCAGGCCGAAGGCGAAGATCAGCATGATCAGCAGGAGCGGCGTGTTGCGCACCAGGCGGACGTACGCCGAGCCGATCACCCGGCCGATCGCGATGGGCGAGACCCTGAGCGCAGCCATGAGGGAGCCGACGACCAGGGCCAGCACGCCGGCGACGACGACCATCTCGATCGTCACGCCGAAGCCGAGCAGGATCTGGTGCCAGTTCTCGGAGAAGGCGGTCATGCGCGGTCCTCAGCAGGGATGCACCGTGCCGGTGGGTGGCGCTGGCCACCCACCGGCTCTGAGCTCACGGACAGGGGTCGAGGGTGGGGGTGCCCGGCGTCTCGACGTCCGACTTGCCCAGGGTGGCGGCGAAGGTCTCGGCCCAGCTCCCATCGTCGAAGGAGGCCTGCAGGGTCTCGTTCAGGAAGTCGCACATCCCCTCGGCGTCCTTGTTGTAGCCGACGCCGTAGCGCTCGGTCGAGAAGGGGTCTCCCACGACCACCAGCTCGTCGGGGTTCTGCGCGGCGTAGCCGAGCAGGATCGCCCCGTCGGTCGTGACCGCGTCGACGGTCTTGTTCTCGAGCTGCTCCACGCACTCGGAGTACGTCGCGAACGGCACCGGGCTGGCGCCGTACTCGTCCTCGACCCTTGCCAGTGAGGTCGAGCCCTCGACCGAGCAGGTCTTGACGCTGGCCAGGTCCTCGGGGCCGGTGATGTCGCCCTCGCTGTCCTTGCGGATCAGCAGCTGCTGTCCGGTCTCGTAGTAGGGGCCCGCCTGCCCGACGACCTTGCGGCGGTCGTCGGTGATCGAGTACGACGCCAACACCAGGTCGACCGTGCCGTTCTGCAGGAACGGCTCCCGGTTGTCGGAGACCGTCTCCACCCACTCGATGCCGTCGTCGTCGATGCCCAGCCGGCCCGCGATGATGCGACCCATCTCGATGTCGAAGCCGGCGGGCGCGTCGGCGCCCGGCTCGCGGTAGCCGATCCCCGGCTGGTCGACCTTGACCCCGATCTTGATCTTTCCGGCATCGGCCAGCGTCTTGGCCGCGCCGGTCAGCCCCTCGGCCTGCTTCACCTCGACGTCGACGGAGTCCGCCGCCGCCGCAGGCCGCCAGGCTGGCGGCCAGGCCCAGTGCCGCCAGGGCCCCGGTGAGTCGTGTCAGTCGCATTGTCTCGTCTCCTCGTTCACGTGGGTTCGTCTCTACGGAAGGTCGTGGGTCGGTCGTCCAGGGAGGACCGTGGGGCTCGGGGCCCGGTCGTGCAGGTGTCAGGGACGTGGATGGCCTCGCTCGGTTGCTAGTGCTTGAGGATCTTGCCGAGGAAGTCCTTGGCGCGATCGGACTGGGGATTGGTGAAGAACTCGTCGGGGTTGCTCTGCTCGACGATCTGGCCGTCGGCCATGAAGATCACGCGGTCGGCGGCCGTCCGGGCGAAGCCCATCTCGTGGGACCACGACCATGGTCATGCCCTGCTGGGCGAGGTCGACCATGACGTCGAGCACCTCCTTGATCATCTCCGGGTCGAGCGCGGAGGTCGGCTCGTCGAAGAGCATGACCTTGGGCTCCATGGCCAACGCCCGGGCGATCGCCACCCGCTGCTGCTGGCCGCCGGAGAGCTGCGCGGGGTACTTGTCGGCCTGGGCCTGGACGCCGACCCTCTCCAGCAGCCGACGCGCCTGCTCCTCGGCCTCGGCCGCCGGCCTCCTGCGCACCTTGATCGGGCCCAAGGTGACGTTCTCGAGGATGGTCTTGTGGGCGAACAGGTTGAAGCTCTGGAAGACCATCCCGACCTCGGCACGCAGCTGGGCCAGCGCCTTGCCCTCCGCCGGCAGCGGCTCGCCGTCGAGGGTGATGGTGCCCTGCTCGAAGGTTTCCAGCCGGTTGATCGTACGGCACAGCGTGGACTTGCCCGAGCCGCTCGGACCGATGACGACGACCACCTCGCCGCGCCCGATGGTGAGGTTGATGTCCTGCAGGACGTGCAGGTCGCCGAACCACTTGTTGACGCCGTCGAGGACCAGCAGGGCCTCCCGCTGGGACGCCTCCGACCGCTCTGCTGCCCGGACAGTCATGCGCTTCAACCAATCACAGATTCCGTTCGGATCGGCAACGGTCAGGTCGCGAGGGCGGCGAAGTTACCGACTGGTAACATCGCCCTATGTCCCAGGTCTGACCCTCTGGCAGCGGCTCGGCCGGCTCCCCAGGGGCCCCGGCTGTTCTCGTTCGCCTTCGCCCGCAAGGCGCCATACTTCGCCAGCATCCGGCCGCGCTTCACCGTCGTGGAGGCCAACCACGCCGAGCTGGTCATCCCGAACCGCAGGCGTGTGCACAACCACCTCGGGACGGTCCACGCCATCGCGCTGTGCAACGGGCTCGAGGCGGTGATGGGCGCTCTCGCGGAGGTGACGATCCCGCGCGGGAAGCGCTGGATCCCGAAGGGGATGGAGGTGTCGTACACCGCCAAGGCCGACTCCGACATCACCTGCATCGCCGAGACCGACCCCGCACAGTGGGCCTCGGACGAGCCGGACCTGCCGGTGCGAGTGCGCGGGTGCGTGCGGACGGCGCCGTCGTGGTCGAGGGCGTGATCCGGCTCTGGGTGACGCCGAAGCGCTAGCCGGCCAGGGTGTTCAGGGCGAGACGCCTCGGCGTACGGCGTGGGCGACCGCCAGTGCGACGGCGCCGGCGGCGAGCAGGGTCGCCGCCGCCACGCCACCTGGCCAGGAGCCGAGGCCGCCGGTGCCCTGTGCGGCCGCGAGTGCGTGCGACGACCGAGCGGCGAGGACCGAGCCGGTGCTGCGGTGTGACAGCAGCGAGCGGTCGCTTTGATGGGAGCCCACGGAGAGGAACGACATCGCGGAGCCGACTGAGAGCGCCGATGCGAACGACCCCACGCTCCCGACCGAGGCCACCGAGCCCACGCTGCCGACCGACAGCACGGACCCGTCGGAGCAGACCGACAGGACCGAGTTGCGCGATCGCCAGGACAGCATGCCGACGACGGTAGTCGAGTTTCGGGAGGTCGGCACTCGGCCCGTACCCTTGACGACTGTCATGAGCAGTGTCGAAGCCGCCCCCCGCACCTACGAGGTACGCACCTACGGGTGCCAGATGAACGTCCACGACTCCGAGCGGCTCACGGGGCTGCTGGAGGAGGCGGGGTACGTCGCCGCAGCCGGCGGGGAGCCGGCCGACGTGGTGGTCTTCAACACCTGCGCGGTCCGGGAGAACGCCGACAACCGCCTCTACGGCAACCTCGGCCACCTGGCGCCGGTCAAGGCCGCGCGGCCCGGCATGCAGATCGCCGTCGGCGGGTGCATGGCCCAGAAGGACCGCGACACCGTGGTGCGCCGGGCGCCGTGGGTCGACGTCGTGTTCGGCACGCACAACCTCGGCTCGCTGCCGGTGCTGCTCGAGCGGGCCCGCGTCCAGCAGGAGGCGCAGGTCGAGATTCTCGAGTCGCTCGAGGTGTTCCCCTCGACGCTGCCGACCCGCCGCGAGTCGGCGTACGCCGCGTGGGTGAGCGTCTCGGTCGGCTGCAACAACACCTGCACCTTCTGCATCGTGCCCAGCCTGCGGGGCAAAGAAAGGGACCGCAGGCCGGGCGAGATCCTCGCCGAGATCGAGGCGCTGGTGGCCGAGGGCGTCACGGAGATCACCCTGCTCGGGCAGAACGTCAACTCCTACGGCGTGGAGTTCGGTGACCGGCGGGCCTTCTCGACGTTGCTGCGCGCCTGCGGTGGGATCGACGGGCTGGAGCGGGTGCGCTTCACCTCCCCGCATCCGGCGGAGTTCACCGACGACGTCATCGAGGCGATGGCCGAGACGGCCAACGTGATGCCGAGCCTGCACATGCCACTGCAGTCCGGCTCCGACCGGATCCTGCGCGCGATGCGGCGCTCCTACCGCCAGGAGCGCTATCTGGGCATCCTCGACCGGGTGCGCGCGGCGATCCCCGAGGCCGCGATCACCACCGACATCATCGTCGGCTTCCCCGGCGAGACCGAGGTGGACTTCCAGGCCACGCTCGACGTCGTCCGGGCGGCCCGCTTCGCCGGCGCCTTCACCTTCCAGTACTCCAAGCGACCCGGCACCCCCGCCGCGGAGATGCCCGACCAGGTGCCGGCCGCGGTCGTGCAGGAGCGCTACGAGCGACTGGTCGAGCTCGTCAACGAGATCACCTGGGCCGAGAACCAGCGTCTGGTCGGCCGGCGGCTCGAGCTGATGGTCGCCGCGGGCGAGGGTCGCAAGGACAGCGCCACCCACCGGCTCTCCGGGCGGGCTCCCGACAACCGGCTGGTGCACTTCAGCCCCGACGGTGCAGACGGGGTGCGACCCGGCGACATGGTGACCGTGGCGGTCACCTACGCCGCCCCCCACCACCTGGTGGCGGACGGCCCGGTGCTCGGCGTGCGCCACACGCCGGCAGGCGACGCCTGGGCGGCGCGCAGCACCCCCGCCACCGCGTCGGTCGGCCTCGGGATGCCGGCGGTCGGCCTCCCCACGCCGCTGCCGGACGCCCCGTCCTGCGGCTGAGGGTGCGGAGGAGCGCCGCTCGGGCCGAGCGCCGTGGTTCTGGGTCACTGGGTGGCTCAAACCCACGACCCTGAGGGAGCGGTTCAGAACCCGAACGTCGTGTACGCCGCCAGTCCGCCGGCGCGGACACCCTCCAGCACCACCCGCTCGTGCGGGACCACGGGCTCGGGGAGGGCGGTCAGGGGGCACCACCGCAGCTCCGCGCACTTGTGCGGCTCGCGGATGCGCGGCTTGCCCGACCAGGCGCGGGCGGTGAAGAGGAAGTCGACGCGCTCGTCGATCGGGTCGGCGTGCCGGGTGCGGTGCATGACGGTCGCCAGCTCCAGGACCGGGTCGTGGACGTCGATCTCCTCGCGGGTCTCGCGTCGTGCGGCGTCGTACGCTGTCTCGCCGCGCTCGAGGTGCCCGGCCGCGGCGGCGGCCCAGTGGCCGTCCATGAAGCCGGTGTGCTGCCGCAGCTGCAGCAACACCTCCGGCCCGGCGTCCCCCTCGCGCAGCAGGTAGACGTAGGACGCCGGCACGACGACGAAGCGACCCCTGAGGGGGTCGCCCGCCTCAGGCGTGCTCAGGAGAGGTCGTCGTTCTTGCCGTCGAGGGCGTCGAGGGCGTCCTTGGCCTTGTCCACGCCCATGTCGATCTTGTCGCCGAACTTGCCGCCGGTCTTGTCGTCGACGATGTCCGCGGCCTTGTCCAGCCCCTCCGACACCTTGTCGCCGTGCTGGTCGACCAGGTCACCGAGCTTGTCCTTGGCGTCGTCCAGGAATCCCATCGCCGTGCTCCTTGTCCGTTGCCGGCCCTGCGCCGACGTGTCCAGCGCCGGCCCCGTGCCGGCGTACGCCTGGAAGACTAGCCCGCGTGGGTGCCCCGCCGATCGTCGCCGTCGTGGGCGCCACCGCGTCGGGCAAGACGGCGCTCTCGCTCGACCTGGCCGAGCGTCTGGGCGGGGAGGTGGTCAACACCGACGCGCTGCAGGTCTACCGGGGGATGGACGTCGGCACCGCCAAGCTGCCCGAGCCGGAGCGCCGGGGCATCCCGCACCACCTGCTCGATTTCCTCGACGTCACCCAGACCCTGACGGTGGCCGAGTTCCAACAGCGCGCGCGGGAGGCCATCGCCGACATCCGGGAAGGCGGGGCGACCCCGGTGCTCGTCGGCGGGTCGGCGCTCTACACGCGCGCGGTGCTGGACCGGTTCGACTTCCCGGGCACCGCCCCCGACGTCCGGGCCCGCCTCGAGGCGGAGCTGGCCGAGGCGGGTGCGCCCGCCCTGCACGCGCGGCTGGCCGGGCTCGACCCCGAGGCGGCGGCGCGGATCCTGCCCGACAACGGCCGACGCATCGTGCGGGCGCTCGAGGTCGTCGAGATCACCGGCCGGCCGTTCTCGGCCAGCCTTCCGCAGCTGGAGTACGCCGACCCGGCGTCGGTCCAGGTGGGGGTCGACATCGACCGGCCCACGCTCGACGAGCGCATCGCGGCACGCGTCGCCGGCATGTTCGATGCCGGGCTGGTGGAGGAGGTGAAGCGGCTGCTGGCCGCCGGGCTCGCCGAGGGGCGCACGGCGCGGGAGGCGATCGGCTACCGCCAGGTGGCGGCGTACCTCCGCGGTGAGCTGAGCCTCGAGGAGGCGCGCGAGCAGACGGCGCGGGCCACCCGTCGGTTCGCCCGGCGCCAGGACTCCTGGTTCCGCAAGGACCCTCGCGTGGCGTGGGTGCGCCAGGACGAGCCCGACTGCGTCGAGCGCGCCCTGGCGGCGGTGGCCGCCGTGGGAGAATCGGGCCCGTGAGCTACCCCTTCCTCAAGGGGCACGGCACCGAGAACGACTTCGTGCTGCTGCCGGACCCCGACGGCCTGGTCCACGGCGACCTGCCGGCGGCGCGGGTGGTGGCGCTGTGCGACAGGCGCGCGGGGATCGGCGGTGACGGCGTGCTCCGGGTGATCCGCTCCGCGGCGGCCGGTGGGGCACCCGGGGCCGAGTGGTTCATGGACTACCGCAACGCCGACGGGTCGCTCGCCGAGATGTGCGGCAACGGCATCCGGGTCTTCGCGCGGCACCTCGTGGACGAGGGGCTCGCCTGGCCGGGCGAGCCGATCCCGATCGCCACCCGCGACGGAGTGAAGACGGTCACCGTCGACGGCGAGGAGATCACGGTCGACATGGGGGTGGCCAGGCTGCTCGGGGAGACGAAGGTCGCCGTAGCCGGGCGCTCGTGGCCGGCCCGGCACGTCGACATGGGCAACCCGCACGCGGTGGCCTTCGTCGACGACCTCGCGGACGCGGGGCCGCTCACCGAGCCGCCCGAGCACGATCCCGCCGTCTACCCGCAGGGGGTCAACGTCGAGTTCGTGGTCCGCGGCGTCGGCGAGGTCGCGATGCGGGTACACGAGCGCGGCTCGGGGAGACCCGCTCGTGCGGGACCGGCGCCTGCGCCGCAGCCGTCGCGGCCGCCGAGGCCGACGGGCTCGGCCCGGGGTCGTCGTACGTCGTCGGTGTGGCGGGCGGGCGACTGCGGGTGACCTGGCGCGCCGACGGGCGGGTCGAGCTCACCGGGCCCGCCGTCGTCGTCGCCCGGGGACGACCGACCTCTAGCGGCACCTATGCTCGCGCCCATGGACATCAGCGGAACTGCGGCGCTCGTGACCGGTGCCGCCTCGGGGATCGGCGCCGCCGCCGCGCGCCCTGGCCGACGCGGGCGCCCGCGTCGTCGTCGCGGACGTGCAGGCCGAGAGGGCGCCGCGCTCGCGGCCGAGCTCGGCGGGGAGTTCGCGGCGGTCGACGTCACCGACACCGCGCAGATCCGGGCAGCGGTCGACCGGGCCGCCGCACTGGGTCCGTTGCGGGTACTGGTCAACTCCGCCGGCATCGGCTGGGCGCAACGGACGATCGGACGCGACGGCGAGTACGCCTCGGCGCACGACCTGGCCGCGTTCCAGCGGGTGATCGCGATCAACCTGGTGGGGTCCTTCGATGCGATCCGGCTGGCGTCGACCGCGATGAGCCGGCTCGACCCGCTGTCGACCGGGGAGCGGGGCTCGATCGTGAACATCGCCAGCATCGCGGCTTTCGACGGCCAGATCGGTCAGGCGGCGTACGCCGCCTCCAAGGGTGGGCTGGTCGGGCTCACCTTGCCCGTGGCCCGGGATCTCGCGGCGGCCGGGATCCGGCTCAACACTGTGGCGCCCGGGCTGGTCGACACCCCGATCTACGACTTCGCCGACGACCCGGAGGCGCTCAAGGCCCAGCTGGGGAGAGCGTGCCGTTCCCGAAGCGGCTGGGCGACCCGGCAGAGATCGCCTCGATGGTGCTGGAGTGCCTCACCAACCCGTACATGAACGGCGCCGTGGTGCGGGTGGACGGCGCGCTGCGGATGCCGCCGAAGTAGCCGGCGACCGATCGCGGCCGCCGGCTGCTCCGGTCGGGGGACTCAGCTCGCGGCGCCCGTGCCGTCCACACCGGGCTGCCCGGACCGCCGGGCCCGCCGGTGTGTTCGGTGATGGTGGCGAGGTCCGTGCTGACGTCGTAGAAGACGGGGTGGCCGTCGGCGTCGGTGCCGAGGGCGTCGTAGGAGCCGTCGGGGTCCTGGCGGACGTCGGTGACGGTGACGCCGTCCTGCGGCGGCTTCGACGGCGTCGACGACCTTGGTCTTCTGCGCGCCCGTGACCGGGGTGTCCGGCGAGCTGCCCGGGCCGCCCCGTGGCCGCCGGGCCCGCCGGTGTGTTCGGTGATGGTGGCGAGGTCCGTGCTGACGTCGTAGAAGACGGGGTGGCCGTCGGCGTCGGTGCCGAGGGCGTCGTAGGAGCCGTCGGGGTCCTGGCGGACGTCGGTGACGGTGACGCCGTCGTGCGCGGCTTCGACGGCGTCGACGACCTTGGTCTTCTGCGCGCCGCTGACCGCGGTGTCCGACGAGGTGCCGGGCGCCGTACCCTGCGGTCCGGTGGCCCCCGCGGACCCGGCCGTCGGGCCCGACGTGGCTGCCGACGAGGACGCCGGCTGGTCGCCGGTGGCGGCCGTCGCGACGGCGACGCCGCCGCCGAGGAGGGCCGTGGTGGCCACGGCCAGGGAGGCGAGATGGGACTTGGTGACAGGCATCGGTTCTCCTGGGTCGGGCGGCCTCGCTGGCCGCCGATGTCCTCGACCGTGCCGACCGTTGCTGTGCTGAGCCTGTCGGGCAGGTGGCAGGCCGCTGAGGTCTGCGGGTGCGGGCCGGGCCCCTTGACGGAGGGGCTCGGGTAGCTTAAGTTAACAGTTCTGTTAATTAACGAGGAGCGCAAACACCGTTGTCAGGGACCGACCGGCTGAGCCAGGTGTTCGCCGCGCTCGCCGACCCCACCAGGCGCGCGATGCTGGAGCGGCTCGGTCAGGGCAGCGCCACCGTCACCGAGCTCGCCGAGCCCTTCGCGATCAGCCTGCCCGCCGTCTCCCGCCACCTCAAGGTGCTGGAGTCGGCCGGGCTGGTAGCGCGCGACCGCCGGGCCCAGTGGCGCCCGAGCTCGCTGCGAGGCGAGGCGCTGTACGACGCGCGGCGGTGGATGGACGGTCTGCTCGGCCCTTGGGACCACCGGCTGGACCGGCTGGCCGCGCACCTCGAGACCCGGCAAGCCGCCGCATCCGCGGCGGGAGGGAAGGACCAGCCATGACCGACGACAGGACCGACAAGACCGCCCAGGACACCCCCGAGGACGCGGCCGACCGCATGGCCGCAGACCCGGCCGGGCTCGCGGAGATCCGCATCTCCGCTACTTCGCCGCCCCGCCGGCCGAGGTCTACGCGGCGTTCGTCGAGCCGGCCCAGCTGGCGCAGTGGTTCGGGCGCTGGCGTTCCACTGCCCCGTGGGGCTCATCGACGTCGACCCGGTGCCCGGCGGGCACTGGCGGCTCACCATGGTCGCGAACGACGACCACGAGCGGCGCTCACCCCTGAACACCACCCTGGTCGAGGTGGTCGAGAACCAGCTGCTCGTGGGTCACGAGGTCGTGTCCGGCTTCCCGGGTCTCCCCGACGGCAGCACCGTGACGCTGAGCGTGGAGCTGCACCCGGAGGGCGACGGCACCCGCCTGGAGCTGCGGCAGGGCCCGTTCTCCGAGGGCATGACCGGGCCCGCGACCGCCGGCTGGGGTCAGTCCTTCCACAAGCTGGACGGGCTGCTGGCCTCGCCTCCGCAGTTCCGGCCCGGGGGTCGGGGCTGAGAGTCGGTCCCGTCAGACGCGGACCCGCGCCGAGGACGGGTCGTACATCGGCCGCAGCGACACCTCGGCGGGGTGCCGGTTGCCGGCGATGTCGACCTGCCAGGTACCCGCCGCGAGCCAGTCGGGAGTGACCGGCTCCCCGCCAGCCGATACCATGGCCAGCCCGACCGCACCGCCCAGGGTCCAGCCGTACGACGCCGCGCGCACGTAGCCCACCGGCTGGCCGTCGCGGAGCACCACCTCGGCGTGGTAGAGCAGCGGCTCGGGGTCGAGCAGCCGCAGCTGGACCAGCCGCTGGGTCATCCCGCCACGCTCGGCGTTGGCGGCCCGGCGAGCGGCGAGCGCCGCCTTGCCGGTGAACTCGGTGTCCCAGTCGACCGCGAAGCCCAGCCCCGCCTCGAGCGGGCAGTCGGTGTTGTCGATGTCGTGACCGAAGTCGCGATAGGCCTTCTCCATCCGCAGGGACGAGAGCGCCTTGAGCCCGACCGGCGCGACGCCGTACGCCCTCCCCGCCGCCAGGACCGCGTCGTAGACGGCGAGGGTCTCCTCGGCCGGCACGTAGAGCTCATAGCCCAGCTCGCCGAGGTAGGTGATGCGGGCGAGCAGGACCTCCACCCCGGCCACCGACACCTCCCGGGCGGTGCGGAACGGCCAGGCCTCGGTGGCGAGGTCGGCCGCGGTGAGCCCGGCCAGCAGGGCGCGCGAGCGGGGCCCCTGCACGTTGAGCTGAGCAAGCTCGGCCGTGACGTCGCGGATCACCACGTCGGCCTCGGCCGCCCCGCGGCGCAGCTGGTCGAGCACGGCCCCGTGCGCGGTGTCGGAGGCGACGACGAGGAAGCGGTCTGCCGCCAGCTTGGTGACCGTCAGATCGGCGGTGATCCGGCCGTCGTCGTCCAGCCACTGGGTGTAGGTGATGGTCTCGCCGGCCCTGTCGACCGCCCCTGCCGACATCCGGTCCAGCACGGCGCCGGCATCGGCGCCGGTCACGGCGAATTTGGCCATGAAGCTCATGTCCATCAGCCCGACGCCCTCACGCACGACCCGGTGCTCCTCGCGCCAGCGGTCGAACCACGGCGCCCGGCCCCAGGTCGGCGTCGCCTCCGGTGTGACGCCCGGCCCGGCGAACCAGTCGGCGCCCTCCCACCCGGACACCTCGCGCAGGTACCCGCCCCCGGCGACCAGGCGGTCGTGCACCGGGGACAGCAGGACGTCGCGGGCGGTGCGCAGCTGCGTGCCTGGCGTGTGGGCGGCGTACACGGTGCCGAGGATCTCGGTGGTGCGCGCGGCCCGGTAGCCGTCGTCGTCCTGGTAGGGCTGGAACCGGCGGACGTCGAAGCCGGTGACGTCCACGTCCGGCCGACCGGTGGTGATCCAGTGCGCGAGCACCCGTCCGAGGCCGCCCGCCGACAGCACGCCGACCGAGTTCATGCCGGCCGCGACGAAGTAGCCGCGGATCCCCGGCGCCTCGCCGATCGCCGGTGCCAGGTCGGGCGTGAACGACTCGGGCCCGCAGAAGAAGGTCCGGACGCCGACCTCCATCGTCACCGGCACCCGCGCCATCGCCGTCTCCAGGAACGGCGCCATCCGGTCCCAGTCCGGTGGCAGCGTGCCGAAGGAGAACTCCGCGGGGATCCCCTCCACCCGCCAGGCGGCGGCGCGCGGCTCGAACAGGCCGACCATCATCCCGCCGCCCTCCTCGCGATAGTAGCCGTAGCAGGAGGGGTCCTCGAAGATCGGTGCGTTCGGGTCGATCCCCTCGATGGTGTCGGTGATCAGGTAGTAGTGCTCCGCCGCCTGGTTGGGGACGACCAACCCACTGGTGGCCGCGAGCTCCCGAGCCCACATGCCGGTCGCGTTGACGACGTACTCGCACTCGACGTCGCCGGCGGTCGTGCGCACCCCCGTGACCACGTCGACCTGGCCGGCGGGGCGGGTCAGCACCTCGGTGACCGACACGCCCTCGACGACGCGGACGCCGAGCTGGCGTGCGCCCTTGGCCAGAGCGGTGGTGAGGTCGACGGGGTTGACCCGCCCGTCGCCGGGGACGTGGAAGCCGGCCAGCAGGTCGTCGGTCCGCGCCCAGGGAAACATCGCCTTCATCTCGGCCGGCGAGATCTCGTGGACCTCCAGCCCGTGCATCCGCTGGAAGGCGGCGACCCGGCGGTACTCCTCCAGCCGGTCGGTGTCGGCAGCCGCCTCGATCAGCCCCACCGGGCGGAAGCCCGTCGACTGGCCCGTCTCCGCCTCGAGCCGGGCGTAGAGGTCGCGCGAGTAGAGCCGGATCGCGGTGTTGGTCTCCGAGGTGGACCCGAAGCAGGTCATCAGCCCCGCCGCGTGCCAGGTCGTGCCCGACGTGAGCCGGTCGCGCTCTACCAGGACCACGTCGGTCCAGCCCTCGTGGGCGAGGTGGTAGGCGATCGAGCAGCCCATCACCCTCCGCCGATGACGACGACACGGGCGCGTGCGGGCAGGTCGTGGGTCACAGCGCCACGCTAGTCCCGCGATATCGGTTCGCGCTGCCAGGGTGGGCCACCTACGCTGGGCAGGGTATGACGAACGCACGCGACTTCGATCTGTCCGCCGAGCTGGCGGCCACCAGCGGCTGGGACGACGAGGACTTCGAGAGCGGGTACGCCGACGAGACCGGCGGGGGCCCGTTCGACGAGCCCGACCCCGAGCTGGTCGACCTCTCCGGTGGCGACCTGGACCTGGCCGAGCGCTATGCGCTGCGCCGGGTGGCCGGCCTGTCCACCGAGCTGCACGACATCTCCGAGGTCGAGTACCGCCAGCTCCGTCTCGAGCGGGTGGTCCTGGTGGGCGTCTGGACCGAGGGCACCGTGACCGATGCCGAGAACCATCTGGCGGAGCTCGCGCTGCTCGCGGAGACCGCCGGCTCGGAGGTGCTGGACGCGATCTACCAGCGGCGCAGCTCGCCCGACCCGGCGACGTACGTCGGCCGCGGCAAGGTCGAGGGGCTGCGCGAGATCGTCCAGGCGACCGGCGCGGACACCGTCATCTGCGACGGCGAGCTGGCGCCGAGCCAGCTGCGCAACCTGGAGGACCGGCTCAAGGTCAAGGTCGTCGACCGGACCGCGCTGATCCTGGACATCTTCGCCCAGCACGCGAAGTCCAAGGAGGGTCAGGCCCAGGTCGAGCTCGCGCAGCTGAACTACCTCAAGCAGCGGCTGCGCGGCTGGGGTGGCAACCTGTCGCGCCAGGTGGGCGGTCGCGCCGCCGGCGCCGGCATCGGTGGCCGCGGTCCCGGCGAGACCAAGATCGAGACCGACCGTCGCCGGATCAACAGCCGGATCGCCAAGCTGCGCCGGGAGCTGGCGGACATGAAGGGCACCCGCGACGTCAAGCGCCAGGAGCGGCGCCGCCACCACGTGCCGAGCGTCGCGATCGCGGGCTACACCAACGCCGGCAAGTCCTCGCTGCTGAACCGGCTCACCGGCGCGGGCGTGCTCGTGGAGGACGCGCTCTTCGCCACCCTCGACCCGACGACCCGTCGCACCACGACGGTCGACGGGCGCGAGTACACCATGTCCGACACCGTCGGCTTCGTGCGCCACCTGCCCCACCAGCTCGTGGAGGCGTTCCGGTCCACTCTGGAGGAGGTCTCCGACGCCGACCTCGTGCTGCACGTGGTCGACGGCTCCCACCCCGACCCCGAGGGCCAGATCGCGGCGGTGCGCGAGGTGCTGGGCGAGATCGGCGCCGACCGGGTCCCCGAGATCATCGTCGTGAACAAGGCAGACCTGGCCGACCCGCTCGTGCTCTCGCGGCTGCGGCAGCGCGAGCCCCACTCGGCCGTGGTGTCCGCGCGCACCGGCGAGGGCATCGCGGAGCTTCGCATCCTCGTCGAGGACGAGCTGCCGCGGCCCGGGGTGGAGTTCGCGGCGCTGGTGCCCTACGAGCGCGGTGACCTGATGAACCGGCTCCACCAGCGCGCCGAGATCGACGTCCTGGAGCACACGGCCGAGGGCACCCTGGTGCGCGGGCGAGCGCATCCGGAGCTGGCCGGCGAGCTGGCGTCGTACGCCGTCTGACCTGCCTGGTCCCACGGCTGCGTCCGCCCCGGCGGCTCAGCGGGCAGCCAGCGCCGCCGCGAACGACGGCACGAGCGGCACCTCCGCGATGAGCGCCGCCTGGTAGGCGTGGTACACGTCCGGCTTGCCCGGCCACACCGTCCCGGCAGGGCGGTTCGTCGGATCGAGCTCGTGGTGCCAGGAGCCGAGCTGGTGGTCGACGAGGTAGCGGTCGGCGTAGGCCCACCAGCGGTCGACGTCGTCGGCGTACCGCTGACCGCCGGTCACCTTGTGCAGCGCCTCGGCCGCGCCAATCGCCTCGGCCAGCACCCAGTGCATCCGGTCGCGCACCACCGGCCTGCCCTGCCAGTCGGTCGTGTAGACGAAGCCGTCCGCGCCGTCGGCGGCCCAGCCGTCGGCGACGGCCCGGTCGTAGAGCGCGACGGCCGCCTCGGCCAGGCCGGCCGGCGCCTGGACTGTGAGGCTCGCGTCGATGCTGAGCAGGAGCCGGGCCCACTCCAGCCCGTGGCCGACCGTGGCGCCGTAGGGGCGGAACTGATCCGCCGGCCGGTCCGCGTTGTACTCCAGCAGGGGCCGCCACTCGCGGTCGAAGTGCTCGGGGATGCGCCAGTCGTTGGCGACCGCCCAGTCGACGACGTGCCCGGCGATGCGGCCGGCGCGCTCGCGCCACACGTGGTCCCCGGTCACGTCGGCGGCGGCGAGGTAGGCCTCGACTGTGTGCATGTTGGAGTTGACGCCTCGGTAGTCCTCCAGCGCGCTCCACGCGCGATCCCAGTCCTCGACACCCAGCCCGGCCTCGTCGTCCCAGAACCGCTCCGTGGAGACCGCGAGCGCCTCGGCGAGCAGCGGCTCGGCCGCCGTGACGCCGGCCGCGACCGCGGACGAGGCGGCGAGCACGACGAACGCGTGGCCGTAGGCCTGCTTGGCCGTGGCCGTGGGGCCGTCGGCTCCGACGGCGGCGAACCACCCGCCGTGCTGGGCGTCGTGCAGGGGGCCGGTGAGGGAGCGCACCCCATGGGCAGCGAGCGCCGCCAGCCGCTCCCGGCTCGGGCCGCCCGGTGCCGGCTCCTCGGCCGCGAGCACGCCCAGGGCGGCCACGTGCGTCATCCGGCAGGTGATCCACAGCTCGACCGGGCGGGTGGTGTCGAGTGAGCCGTCCTCGCGCAGCCAGCCGAACCCGAGGGGGTGCTCGGCACCCGCGAGGAACCGCAACAGCTCGGCGCGCCGTGCGGCGCGTTGCTCCGCGCGGGTGTCGCCCATCGGTCGCCTCCTTCGTCTGAGGCAGGCTAGTGCAAAGGCCGCTAGCATCCGCACATGGTGGGAGGCGGTCCCGGCGGCTTCGGCCCGGCGCCGAGCCGGGTGCTGGTCCGCGCCCCCGGCAGCTTCCGCTACCTCGGCACGCCGCTCCTGCTCATCCTCATCGCCGCCCTCGTCGCCGCGGCGCGGCGCGCGCTTCGGTCGGGTGGGGCCGGCGGCCTGGTGGGGGAGTCCACGGTCGGCGCCGGAGACGTGGTCGGCTGGGCACTGGTCGCCTTCTTCCTCCCGGCGCTGTGCGTGACGCTGCTGTTCATCTGGACCTACCGTGAGCTGCTCACCCCCACCGAGGCCTCACGGAGGTTCCTCTGGTCCCACCGACGGGTGCGGCCCGCCGAGGCGACCCGGATCCGGTTCGTGGCGCCCCACGAGACGCCCGTGCACGGTGCCGCGGCGCGGTTGGACGTGTACGGGCGCTCCGACGAGCCGCTGCTGAGCTACGCCGACATCGACCCCGAGTGGCCCGCGGTGGTCGCTGCGCTGCACGCCTGGGTGCAGGCACGGCCGGAGCTGATCCGCGACCACGACACGGCCGCGCTCTTCGCGCAGCTCGAGGTGGACTAGTCGGATCGGGCCATCCCGCCGCCCGGTCGGGTGCTCTGCCGGCGTTCGCCAGCGCCGTGGCCTCGCGGTCCCTAGGCTGACCCGGAACCAGAGGACAAGACCGGGGGTTGGACACGTGACTTCGCTGGTAGCGCCGACGCGACCGCGTCAGGTGACCTTCGTCGGCCCCTTCGGCGTGGGCAAGACCACCGCCGTGGTCACGGTGTCGGACGCCTCGGTCGCGGCCACCGACGTGGCGAGCACGGCCATGCGGCTGCGCACCGGCCGGCACCTCAAGGCGACGACGACGGTGGGCCTCGAGATCGGCGAGTGGACGGCCCCGGACGGGCGTCGGGTCTCCGTCGTCGGCACCCCCGGGCAGGAGCGCTTCGACGAGGTGCGCCGCTCGGCCATGCCGCGCAGCACCGCCGTCGTCCTGTGGGTCTTCGGGCACCACGAGTACGCCGTCCTCGACACCCAGCTGTGGCTGGAGTTCATCGCGCAGGACGCGCCCGCCCACAAGCTGACGGTCGCCGTCACCCGGCTCGCCGACGCCCCCACCGGCCGGCTGGAGGAGATCACGGCGGCCGTGGCCGACTTCGACGCCCGCATCCCGGTCGTGGTCGCCGACCCTCGCGACCGCGACGACGTCGTCACCGTGCTCACCTCCGCGCTCGACGCCGTGACACCGGCGGCCGAGGTCGCTCCGTGACCACCTCCGCCTCGGCCCCCGAGCCGACGGAGGCCACGATCCTGACCCTCCCCGGCCTGGACCGGCACCGCCCCGGCGACGAGATGGACAGCGCCTCCGCCCAGCACTGGGACGCCTGGGCCGCGTGGGCGGGCGGCCAGGTGCTGCCCTGCTGCACGGCATGGAGGAGGCGCTGCCCGGCCTGGAGTCGGCGATGGTGTGCACCGCGGACGGCTTCAACCTGTGCTCGCTCGGCTTCGACGCCGCGACGGTGCGGCGGGTGTCGGCCATGTCCAGCTCGCTCACCTCGCTGGCCTCGGCGGTGACGGCCACCTCTCGCCCCGTGGTCGCGGAGGAGGCAGACACCTCGCTCGCGCTGCTCACGCTGGTCCACGGCTCCAGCATCACGGTCGTGCTGCCGGTCCGGCGGGAGCAGGACGACCTGCTGCTGTGGGTGACGGCGGCGGAGGTCACGCTCGGCGCGCTGCTCGTGCACGCGGAGAAGGCGACCGACTCGATCCGCGAGGCCCTGAGCGGGCGCTAGCCGGCTGACGGGGCGCTCAGCGAGCGGCCGCGGCGGTCTCGTCGGCGCCCGCGAGCCGCTGGGCCAGCCAGATCGGCACGACCGACAGCAGGATCAGCACGGCAGCGACGACGGTGACGACCGGCCCCTGGTTGGGGCGGAACAGGTTCTGGAAGATCCAGATCGGCAGGGTCTGGATGCCGGCCCCGGCCGTGAACGTCGTCACGATGATCTCGTCGAAGCTCAGCGCGAAGGACAGCAGCGCACCCGCGAGCAGCGCCGAGCGCAGCATCGGGAAGGTGATGGCCGCGAAGGTCCGGAACGGGCCCGCACCCAGGTCCATCGACGCCTCCTCGAGGCTGCCGCCCAGACGGCGCAGCCGCGCGATGGCGTTGTTGAAGACCGTGACGATGCAGAAGGTCGCATGGGCGATCACCAGGGTGAGGAACCCCAGGCGGAGACCCAGGATGGTCTGGAACGCGTTCGCCAGCGCGATGCCGGTGACGACCCCAGGCAGCGCGATCGGCAAGATGATCAGCAGCGACACGGTGTCGCGCCCGAAGAAGCGGTAGCGCGACAGCGCCATCGCCGCCATCGTGCCGAGCACCAGCGCGACCGCCGTCGCCACCAGGGCCACCTGCACCGACACCAGGACCGCGTCGCGGGCGCCCTGCGACTGCCAGGCCGCCGACCACCACTGGGTGGTGAAGCCCTCGGGGGGCCAGGCGAAGGCCCGCGAGGTGTTGAAGGAGTTGACGACCACCAGTGCCAGGGGGGCGTAGATGAACAGCAGCACCAGCCCGCTCAGCACCGCGAGCAGCCGCCGCGATCCGGTCGAGGGACCCATCAGCCGCGCACCCCTCCGCCGCCGCCCGCTACACATTCTCCAGCGCCCCGGTCCGGCGTACCGCAGTGAGGTAGACCAGCATCACCACGACCGGGATCATCGACACCGCCGCCGCCAGCGGCTTGTTGTTGGCGGTGAGGAAGGTGTCGTAGACGACGTTGCCCAGCATCTGGGTGGTGCCGCCGACGATCTTCACCGCGATGTAGTCCCCCATCGTCAGCGAGAAGGTGAAGATCGAGCCGGCCACGATCGCGGGGAACAGCACCGGCAGCACCACCCGGCGGACGGTGAGCCACGGCCCCGCGCCCAGGTCCGCCGACGCCTCCAGCAGGGAGTCCGGCAGCCGCTCGAGGCCGGCGTACATCGGCAGGATCATGTACGGCAGCCACAGGTAGGCCAGGGTCACCACGGTGGCCGGCAGCCCGTAGCCCGGGCCCGTCAGCCCCAGCGGCTCCAACGCCCAGTTCACCGGCCCGGTCGCGGAGAACATCGCCCGCCACGCGTAGGCCTTGACCAGGTACGACGCCCACAGCGGGGTCAGCACCGCGATCACGAGGAGCCGCCGGAGCCGGGTCGAGGCGATCTTGGCCATGAACAGCGCGATGGGGAACGCGGCGACGGCGTCGATCACGGTCACCACCGCCGCCACCCCGAGCGTGCGCAGCGTGACGGTGCGGTAGATGTCGCGGGTCACGACGTCCCGCAGGTTGCCGAGGTTCCAGCGCACCTGCACCTGGCCGGTGAAGTCGTTGACCGTCCACAGCGCGGTGATGAACAGCGCCGCCAGGGCGCCGAAGTAGGCCACCCCCAGCCACAGCATCGGCGGCGTGAGCAGCGCGCCGAGCCGTAGCCGGGGGTGGCGGTGCAGGAATCCCGACATCGGTGGCCGGGGTCAGCCCTTGATCTCGGTCCAGGCCTGGGTCCAGTCGGCGTACGTCGTGCACTCGACGTCGGTCCGGCCGTCCAGGCACTCCGCGATCGGCGTGTTCCAGTAGTGGATCTGGTCCGCGTAGTCCGCGTCGCCGGCGTGGTAGGCGTCGCAGAAGCCCTCGGTCGCGATGTCGCAGGCCTTGGCGTTGGCCGGCGCCTCACCGAACCACTCCGCCACGGCGTCGTTGGCCTCGGGGCTGATGATGTGGTTCATCCAGGCGTAGGCGCAGTTGGGGTGCTCGGCCTTGGTGGCGACCATCCAGGTGTCCGACCAGCCGGTCGCACCCTCGTCGGGCAGCACCGCCTCCACCGGCGCACCCTCGTCCTGGGCGAGGTTGACGATGACCTGCCAGGTGGTGCCCAGCACCGAGTCGCCGCTCTTGAAGGCCGAGATCTCCTTGGTGTAGTCCGACCAGTACTCCCCGACGATCGTCTTCTGCTTCTTCAGCAGGTCGACGGCCGCCGCCAGCTGGTCCTTGTCCAGGGCGTAGGGGTCCTTGATGCCGAGGTCCGGCTGGGTCTTCATCAGGTACAGCGCGGCGTCGGCGATGTAGATCGGGCTGTCGTAGGCGGTCACCTTGCCGGCGTACGGCGAGCCCTCGTCGAACACCGCGCCCCACGACGTGGGAGCCGGGTCCACGACGTCGGTGCGCCACATCAGCAGGTTGGCGCCGTAGCCGTGGGGGATGCCGTACATCTGGCCGTCTACGGAGTTCCAGTCCCGGTCCTTGAGGAAGTCCCACACGTCGGCGTAGTTGGGCACCAGATCGGTGTTGACCGGGGCCACGTCGCCGCTGGCGATCAGCCGCAGCGAGGCGTCGCCGGAGGCCGAGACCACGTCGTACTGGCCGGACTTCATCAGCTCGACGGCCTCGTCGGAGGTCGCGAAGGTCTTGATGTTGGCCTGGCAGCCGGTCTCCTTCTCGAATGGCGTCACCCAGTCGACGGCCTTGTCGGTGCTGCCGTCCTCGGCGTAGCCGGGCCAGGCGAGGATGTTGACGGCGCCCTCGTTGTCGCCGAGGGCGTCGGCCATCGGGACGTCCGGGGCCTGGAAGCCGCCGGAGCCCCCGTCGCCGCCCGAGTCGGTGCCGCACGCCGCCAGCGCGAACGACAGCGCGGCCGCGACGGCCACGCTGCGCGTGAGTCGGTGTGGTCGCATTCAGTTCTCCTTCTCAACGGCCGGCAGCGGTGCCGGATCGTGGGGTCCCGAGGGGGTGGCCGCGGGTGCGGCCAAGGTGATGACGTGCTCGTCGGCCCAGCCCAGGTCCACGTGCTGTCCCCGATGGGACAGGGCCTGGTCGGCAGAGCCGTGGAGGTTCTGGCGCAGCACGGTGAGCCTGCCGCCGCCGTCCAGCTCGACCACGAAGTGGGTGACCGAGCCGAGGTAGGCGACCTCGGTGACCGTGCCGGTCGCGCGGGCCGGCTCCGCCAGCGCACCGGTCGCGGCGAAGTGGATCTTCTCCGGGCGGATGCCGAAGCTGCCCGGCCGCCCGACGACGGCTCGCGCGACCTCGCCGGTCAGCAGGTTGGAGGTGCCGACGAAGCCGGCCACGAAGTCGGTGGCCGGGCGCTCGTAGAGCTCGGCGGGCGAGGCGACCTGCTGAACCCGGCCCTCGTTGAAGACCGCGATCCGGTCGCTCATCGTGAGGGCCTCCTCCTGGTCGTGGGTCACGAACACGAAGGTGATCCCGACGTCGCGCTGGATCTGCTTGAGCTCCAGCTGCATCTCGCGACGCAGCTTCAGGTCGAGCGCTCCTAGCGGCTCGTCGAGCAGGAGGACCTGCGGGTGGTTGACCAGGGCCCGGGCCAGGGCGACCCGCTGGCGCTGGCCGCCGGAGAGCTGCGAGGGACGGCGCTCGGCGTACCCACCGAGGCGGACGGTGTCGAGGGCGGCGAGGGCGCGCTCGCGGCGCTCGGCCTTGGGGACCTTCTTCACGCGCAGGCCGTACTCGACATTGGTCAGCACGTCCATGTGCGGGAACAGCGCGTAGTCCTGGAAGACGGTGTTGACGTCCCGTGCGTACGGCGGCCGACCCGTGACGTCGACCCCGTTGAGCACGACGTGGCCGCCACTGGGCTCCTCGAAGCCGGCGATCATCCGCAGCACCGTCGTCTTGCCCGATCCCGAGGGGCCGAGCATCGCGAAGAACTCGCCGTCTCGGATCGTCAGGTCGACCGCGTCGACGGCCAGCACGTCGCCGAACCGCTTCGAGACGCCGACGAGCTCGATCGCAGGAGCCCCACCCGAGGGCTCCGGGTCGAGCCGGGGCGAGGTGACGCCCACGGCGTCGGTCGTCGCCTCGCCCGCTGCGCCCTCGCTCATCGCCGCCTCGTCCCCGGTGCCTGATGCCGCCGGTCCAGCGACCAACGCACGATATCGACGCGGATTCCGACCGGACAACCGAACTTCCGCACGGATTCCGTTGCAGTTGGGTAACCATCACGACGGCGGCGGTCGCGGCACGGCGTCCCGAGCGGCGTCCGGCCTGGCGCGCGGTGACATGATCGCCCGAGGACTCCGAGGAAAGGGCGCTGCCATGAGACTGGGACTGCACTACTGGAGCTTCGCCGTTCCCGACGACCCCGCGCAGATCGCGCCCACGCTGGCCGAGACGGCCCGGATCGTCGACCAGGCCGGCTTCTCCTCGCTCACCTTGATGGACCACTTCTTCCAGATGGAGGCGGTGGCGCCGGCGGAGGACCCGATGCTCGAGGGCTACACCTCGCTGGGCTACGTCGCCGCCCACACCGAGCGGGTGACGCTCGGCCTGCTGGTCTCCGGCGTGATGTACCGCTACCCGGGCCTGCTCGCCAAGCAGATCGCCACGCTGGACGTGCTGTCGGGCGGTCGCGCCCGACTCGGCATCGGGGCGTCGTGGTACGAGCGGGAGCAGCGCGGCCTCGGGGTGCCGGTGGTGCCGGTGGCCGAGCGGTTCGAGCGGCTGGAGGAGACGCTGCAGATCTGCCTGCAGATGTGGAGCGACGACAACGGGCCCTACCAGGGCCGGCACTACCAGCTCGCCGAGACCCTCTGCTCACCCGCACCGCTCGCCAAGCCTCGGCCGCCGGTCATGGTCGGTGGCGGCGGCGAGAAGAAGACCCTGCGGCTGGTGGCGCAGTATGCCGACTCCTGCAACCTGTTCGGCAGCTCGGTCGACGAGGTCAGCCACAAGCTCGACGTGCTCGCCCGGCACTGCGCCGACGTGGGGCGAGACCCGGCGACGGTGGAGAAGACCGTGCTGCTGGTCCACCCGGTCCTGGCCGACGTCGACGCGACGCTGTCAATGGCCCGGAGCCTCGCCGAGCTGGGCGTGAGCGAGGTCGAGGTCATGCCGGACCGGCACCCGGTCGAGTTCGCCGCCGAGGTCGCCGAGACACTGCTGCCCGCGCTCGAGGAGCTCGGCTGAGCGCGCTCCCCGGCGGTCACTCGCCGTCGCTGGAACGTGTCAGACACCCCGTCCGGGTGAGGCTCAGGGGGTGTAGGTCCAGGTCTTGATGTAGTCGAGCTTCATGGCCGTCAGGTCCGGCGTCCAGTCCGTCGACGCATCGGGCAGTCCGCGAGCGCCCCCGACCTGGAGGTTGACCCGGAGGTTCCAGGTCCGGCCAGCCTCGAAGTAGGCGTCGTACCAGCTCGGGCTGGAGCTGGTCCAGGAATGCGTAGCGATCCCGTCGACAGACATGTCGATCCGGCCGGGGGTCTTCTCGATCACGTACGTGTGCCACGCGGCGGGGTCGAAGGCGTACTCGGTCATGAACGGGTCGTGCTGGCTCGGGGCATAGGTGCCGTGGATGTCCTGGTGGATGCGGTAGGCCCCGAAGTCGCGAGAGTCCCACCCCCACGTCTCGATCAGGTCGATCTCGCCATCGCCCCCACCATCGGGGCGGAACCACACGGGCGCGGCCCACATACCCTCCTCGAGCGGCACCTTGGCACGCACCTCGAGGCGGAAGTAGTCGGCGAGGCTCGCCTTGCCGATGGTGTCGACGTAGCCGGAGGTGTAGGGCATCGTGGTCGAGGCACTGACGACGCAGGGGACGTCGGAGGCCTGGATGCGCAGAGCCCCGCTGTCGATGGAGACGGCGTCGGCCTCCCAGCAAGCCTGGTTGTTGCTGGCGTAGTCGTGATCCCGCACGTTCCATCGGGTGGTGTCGAGGCTGCTGAAGTCGTCGGTCCAGGCCGGGGTCCAGCCGCTGGCCGCCCCGGGGGACGTGGTCTTGTAGATCGCCCGGGTGCCCTCGCTGGAGACGTAGATGCCGTAGCCGCTGGCTCCGAATCCCACTCCTTGGATGTTCGGCAGCTGGCTGGGCACGTTCACGACCACGGGGACGGCATCGACCGATGCGTAGACGTAGGCCGCCGTGGGTGAGACGAGCACGAACCGGCTGCCGTCGGGTGCCCAGGACCCCCCGGTGATGTTCGGCGGCGCGCTCGCGACCAGAGTCAGCGGGTTGGTGACGGTGGTGCTCAGGCTCGTCGGCGCGGCGTAGATGCCGGCGCCGGCGGCCTCCTTGGTGATGACGTAGATCCGGCCGTTGGCGGGGTTGACCAACATCGCCTGGGCGTCGCGCTTGACCCCGTCGGCGTACGCGAGGGGGTACTTGATGCCCGTGACGTTGGCCGTGGCCACGTTGGTCGCAGGCTCAGCGAAGGAGATGGCGTTGAGGTTCACGCGGGACCGATTCGGGTCCCCGACGTCGCCGATCCATATCTTGTGCGTGGAGGGCTTGCCGGCTGCGATGTCCTCCCAGCCGATGTTGCCCATGTTGCCGCCGTTGGAGTTCTTCACGGTGAGCGTCGTCGCCGTCGCACCGCTGTTGTTCCAGAACCCGAAGATCTTGTTGGTTCCGCCGCCGGTGTTGTGGGTGTAGAGCACCGCTCGACCGTAGGTGCCGCTCGCCAGGCCGCTCGAGGTCGTGACCGCCGTGTTGGCGATCGAGTAGGGATTGGTCCAGGTCACCGTGACGGCTTCGGCGGTGCCCGCCAGGCCGATCGGACTCGACAGGGCGACCGCCACGACGGCCATCGCGGACAGGAGTGTTCTGCGCATGATTCCCCCGAAGCACCAACGCCCGAGCGGCTCCCGAGCGGATGGAGCCTAGCCCGGAACGCACGCGGTGGGAATGCTCCGGCTGGCAGCGCCTCCGCGCCGATGCTCAGGCGATGACGCGCCGTCCCCTCGTCCTCAGCGGCAGCGACATCAGGTCGTCGCCGACGTACACCCGGCCGCTGTAGCCCTGCTGCGCGTTCCGCCGCCAGGTCGAGTCGCTCATCAGCCTGGGGTCGGCCGGCACCAGGTGGGTGAGCACCAGTCGCTCGGCAGCTGCCAGCTCGGCCAGGGCGCCGAGCTGGTTGACGTCGGTGTGCGACAGCAGGAGGTGCTGGAGCAGCGCGGGGTCCAGCCCGAGGAAGTTGACGTAGAAGTCGAAGTCGATGACCTCGTGCACCAGCATGTCGCAGCCCTGGGCGAGGCGAATGACGTTCTCGGAGTACGCCGTGTCTCCGGAGAACACCACCGAGCCCTCCTCGCTGTCGAAGCGGAACGCGTACGACGGGAACACCGGCCCGTGCGGCACCAGGGTGGCGGTGACCCGCACGAACCCGTCGTCCATGACGAGGAACGGCTCCATCGCCGGCGCTCGGTTGGTCCAGTCCGCTCCCACCTCGGCCGGTGGCATCAGGTCGTGGATCTCGAACAGGCTGTCGGGGTCGGGGATGCCCGCCCGTCGCATGAACAGGTTGGTGGAGTAGGCGAACGACGCCTTCTGCAGCTCGTAGAGGTCTGTGATCCCGGGGGTGGGGTTGTCGGGGTTGATGGTCGGCGGCGCGGGATCGTCCGCGGGCGGGAGGCCGCCGGCGCGTCCGGGACCGTAGACCTGGACCTTCGGCTGGCCGGCGGCCGGTGGCAGGATGCCGTCGTTGGAGTCGTTGACGCCGAACCCCGGCAGTGCCGCGAAGTCGTAGAAGTCGATGACGTGGTCGGCGTGCAGGTGGGTGAGGAAGATGCCGCGCAGGTTGGTGAACGCCAGCCTGGCCTGTGCGTACTGGGTCACGGCGCCTCGGCCGCAGTCGACGACGTACACCCGGTCGCCGATCACCAGGGCGCTGGCGATGCCGGCCCGATCGATCTCGGGGGGAGGTCCACCCGCCACGCCGAGCAGCACGACTCGACTGGAATGGCGATGCGCCATCGCCCCGGAGGCAACGGCGGCCGAGGGAGCGGCGGTCAGCAGCGAGCCGGCGCCGGCGGCGGCCAACCCGCGCCGCCCCAGCCGAGCAGGCCACGACGGGACACCTCAGCATGGTGGATCGGTGGGTCGATGCACATCGTGACCTCCTCGGGTGGTGGTATCGGCGGCAGCCGGGGTCAGGTGACGAGGTCGGCGATGGCGTCCTCGTTCTCCTCGGAGCGGCGCAGGGCGCCGAGCACGGCGCCCAGCGCGAAGGCGATGAACGGCGACAGCACCAGGATCCAGCCCAGGGTGTTGAGGCCGAACGTCTGCGCCGCCGGGTTCACCCCCTCGGCGACGGTGCCGGAAAGCAGGCCGAAGCGGCTCATCACCAGGTAGCCGCCGAACGCCAGCGCCAGCGCCGAGATCGCCGGCGCGATGACGGTGTTCCACACCCGGGTGTCCTCGCGGGTACGCCGGAAATAGGCGATCACGGACACCGAGACCAGCACCTCGACCACGACGATCGCCAGCACGGCCACCGCGCTGAACCAGAAGAACATGTTGCCGACCGGGTCCTTGCCGGTGGCGGCGAACCAGGTGATCACCGCGCCCGAGACGGCCGACGTGGCCAGCGCGCCCACCAGCGGCGCCCCCTGCTTGTTCACGTGGTCCAGCGCGCGCGGCAGCACGCCCGCGCGACCCAGCGAGTAGAAGTAGCGCGCGGCGGAGTTCTGGAAGGCCAGCAGCCCCGCGAACAGGCTGGAGAGCACCAGCCAGCTCATCGTGGTGGCGAGCCAGCCGCCGACGTACTCGCGCGCCACGGAGAACAGCACCTCCTCGGGGGTGGCGAGGTCCTCGCCGGCGTAGCCGACGACCTGGTCGATCACCTGGCTGCTGCCCAGCGCGCTCACGACGGCGAAGGACGTGATCGCGAAGAGGGCCGCGATCAGGATCACCGCGGTGTAGGTGGCCACCGGGACGGCGCGCTTGGGGTCCTTGGTCTCCTCGGCGTAGATGGCCGTGGCCTCGAAGCCGATGTAGGACGCGAACGCGAACGCCAGCGCGATCCCGGCGCCACCGAGGAAGCCGCCGCTGAAGATGTTGCCCGGCGCGAACGACGCCCCCAGGTCCAGCCCCTCGGGGCCGCCGCCGTGGAAGAGCACGGCCAGCCCGGTGATCGCGAGCGAGGTGACCTCGAGCAGCATCAGCACCCCGAGCACCTTCGCACCGATGTCCACCTGCAGGATCGACAGCACCGTGACGATCGCCCAGGCCAGGAAGGCCCAGCCCCACCAGGCGAAGCTGGTGCCGAGCTTGGCGTTGAGCTGGCCGGAGGCGACGGCGCCGAAGAAGCCGAAGATCGCCAGCTGGATGGTGATGTAGGACAGCAGCGAGACGAACGCCGAGCCGACACCCGGCGCGATGCCGAGCCCGCGGCCGACGTAGGCGAAGAACGCGCCGGCGTTGCTGACCCGCTCGCTCATCGCGGCGTAGCCGACGCTGAACAGCAACAGCACAAGCCCGACCACCAGATAGGCCCCCGGGGCGGCCGCCCCGTTGCCGACCACGATGGCGACCGGGACGGCACCGGTCATGCCGACCAGCGGGGCCGCGGCGGCGACGACGAAGAAGACGACCCCGGCGATGCCGAGCTTGTTCTTGGCGAGCTTCTCGCCGGGCAGCAGATCGTGGTGCTCGGGGTGGTGGGACTCGGAGGTGCTCATGTCTCTCCCGGGTACGGCGACAGCGGACAGGACCGGCCCGAGGACGGTCGGGTTCGAATGTGCGCCAGGTCACATGCGAACCATTTGGGTCCGTACGATAGGGGCAGGCTCGGCCGTTGCCAAGAGGGACTCGCCCACCTGTCGCCCAGCGCCGGGATCCTGGCCACGGCCGGCGGGACCGCCGTCCTTGACCGGGTGAGGGCAGCCTCATAGTTTGGCCCCTAACGATCAGGCCCCCTCGCCTCAGGAGAAGGTATGTCGCAGGCCCCCATGACCACCCTCGTCGAGGGCGTGGAGGTCGACGTCCGCCACTGGATCGGCGGTGCCCGGGTGACGTCGGCGGTGACCTTCGAGGACCTGTCGCCGATCGACGAGACCGTGATCGCACACGTCCACCGGGGGACGGCGGAGGAGGTGGACCGTGCCGTCGCGGCCGCACGAGCGGCGTTCCCGGCCTGGGCCGCCCTCCCGGTCGCGGAGCGTTCGGCGATCCTGCGGCGGGTGGCCGAGGGTGTCGAGGCGCGGATCGAGGACCTCTCCCGCGTCGAGACCCGGGACAACGGCTCGCTCATCCGCTCCCACCGGCGGGGCGTGATGCCGCGGGTGGCGATGAACTTCCGCTTCTTCGCCGACTACGCGGAGCACTCGTTGGGCCACCCCGACCTGGAGGTCCCGGGCCGGGGCCATCGCGAGCGGGTGACCTACGATCCGGCCGGCGTGGTCGCGATCATCACCCCGTGGAACGCCCCGCTCATGCTGGCCACCTGGCGGATCGGGCCGGCCCTCGCGGCCGGCAACACGGTGGTGCTCAAGCCACCGGAGTGGGCGCCGCTGACCGCGAGCCTGCTCGCCGACATCATGGCCGAGGCGGGGGTGCCGGCCGGTGTCTTCAACGTCGTCCAGGGCCTCGGGCCAGAGGCCGGCGCCGCGCTCACGGCGCACCCGGGCCTCCACCGGATCGCCTTCACCGGCTCGGTCCCCACGGCAGGTCTGGTGGCCGCGGCGGCGGCGCGCAACGTCGTCCCCCTGTCCTTCGAGCTGGGCGGCAAGTCGCCGTACGTCGTCTTCGGCGACGCCGACCTCGACCTCGCCGTCGACCTGGCCGTCGAGCAGTTCGACAACGCCGGCCAGGTGTGCCTCAAGGCGGCGCGGATGCTCGTGGAGTCCAGCATCGCCGCCGAGTTCACCGAGCGGCTGGTGGCGAGGGCCGCCCGGCTGAGGCAGGGCGACCCCGCGACGAGGACACCGACGTCTCGGCGCTGATCCATCGCCGGCAGCTCGAGCAGATGGTCGGCTTCGTGGAGCGGGCCAAGGCCGACGGGGCGCGCGTGCTGCTCGGGGTGGCCCGAACGACGAGCTCGGTGGTCTCTACTTCCGCCCGACCATCCTCGTGGACGCCCCGCCCGGCGCGGAGATCCTCACCGAGGAGGTGTTCGGCCCGGTCATCACGATCGAGTCGTTCGACACCGAGGAGCAGGCGGTGGCGATGGCCAACGACACCCGCTTCGGACTGGCGGCGACGCTGGCCACGGGCGACCCCGACCGCGCCGAGCGGGTCTCGGCGGCGCTGAACGCCGGCACGGTGTGGGTCAACTGCTTCTTCGTGCGCGACCTCGGCGCGCCGTTCGGTGGGAACGGCAAGTCCGGCATCGGCCGCGAGGGTGGCGTGTGGAGCTTCGACTTCTACACCGACATCAAGAACACGGTGTTCGCGCCGCCCGCCGGGTGAGGAGCGAGCGAAGCGACACCGCTGGTTGAGGAGCGAGCGAAGCGAGCGTCTCGAAACCAGCCAACAGAAAGGAACACCCGATGGGCGAGGTGGTGGGCGCCGGCATCCTGGCGCACGTCCCGACGATCATGCTGCCCGAGGAGACCCGCCGCGAGCTCAACCACGGGCCCGACTTCAGCCTGGTCGACGCGCTGCACCAGCTGCGCCGCGACGTCTTCGAGACCCTCGACTACGACACCGTCGTCGTGCTCGACTCCCACTGGTTCACGACCGTCGAGTTCGTGGTGACGGCCCAGGACCGCCGGGCGGGGCTCTTCACCGCCGAGGAGCTGCCGCGCGGCATGTGCCGCATCCCCTACGACTGGGTCGGCGACCCCGAGCTCGCGTGGGCGATGGACCGGCTCGATGCCCGACACGCCACCTGGGTGACGGCGATCGACGACCCGTACCTGCCGATGTACTACGCCACGCTCAACCTGTGGAAGTACCTCGGGGAGGGTCTCGACAAGCGCTGGATCTCGGTCAGCGTCGCGCAGACCGGCGAGCTGGAGGACTTCCTGCGCGCCGGCCGGGTGCTCGGCGACGCCGTCGCCGAGACCGACCGCAAGGTGCTGCTCATCGCCTCGGGCGCGCTGTCGCACACCTTCTGGAAGCTGCGCCAGCTGCGCGACCACGAGGCCGCGGGGTGGAGCACATCCGCACCCCGGAGGCGTACGCCGCCGACATGGACCGCATCGCGTGGTTCAAGGAGGGCGACCATGCCCGGGTGCTGACGACGATGCCGGAGTTCATGCCCTACCGGCCGGAGGCGATGTTCGCGCACTACCTGATGCTGGCCGGCGCGGTCGGCGAGGAGGCCAACACCTCGCGTGCGCGGCAGTACGGCGACTACGAGAACTCCATCGGCACCGGCCAGGTGCACCTGTGGTTCGACCGGCCGGAGGGGGGCTTCCCGCGGCCCAAGGCGACCCCGGAGGACCCCGAGTACCTCCGCCAGCTGGGCAACCCCGGCGCCGATGTCCCCGCCGCCGGGTGATCAGATGGTCGAGGAGGCCGGGCGGGTGCTGGGTTTCGAGACACTCGCTGCGCTCGCTCCTCAACCACTGGACCAGGACACCCGCACATGAAGGGCTGACATGAGAGAGACCCGCCGGATCCTGCTGGACGGCTACCCCGTCGACGTCGTGCGCGAGGGCGACACGCTGGTGGCCGGAGACGGCCGGGTGGTGGCGATCGCGGAGGCGATCCACCTCCCACCAGTGACGCCGACGAAGATCATCTGCGTCCACCTCAACTACCGGTCGCGGGTCGAGGAGATGATGACCAGGCTCCCGCCCGCGCCGACGTACTTCCACAAGCCGGTCTCGGCGCTGAACTCCCACGACGCCGCCGTCGTGCGGCCCGAGCTGTGCAAGTGGCTGAACTACGAGGGAGAGATCGCCATCGTGATCGGCCGCACCTGCCGCAACGTGTCGCCGGAGGAGGCTGGGGACTACATCCGCGGCTACACCGTCGCCAACGACTACGGCCTGCACGATTTCCGCGACACCGACTCCGGCTCCATGCTGCGGGTGAAGGGCTCCGACACGCTCTGCCCCGTCGGCCCCGGCGTGGTCGAGGGCTGGGACTTCCACGGCAAGCGGATCCGGACCCGGGTCAACGGCGAGGTGAGACAGGACGCGACCACCGACGAGATGGAGTGGGACATGCACTACCTCGTCGCCGACATCGCCCGCACGATCACGCTGCACCCCGGCGACCTGCTGCTGTCCGGGACTCCCGCCACCTCCCGGACCGTCTACCCCGGCGACGTCGTCGAGGTCGAGGTCGAGGGGCTCGGCACGCTGCGCAACCACATCGTCTCCGGGCCGACGCCGATCCGCTCGGACGTCGGCGCGCAGCCGACGGAGACCGAGGAGGTGCTGTCGACGGCGCAGGGAGGCGACTGGGAGTTCCGCGGCATCCGCAAGCCCAAGCCGCCGGGCTCGGAGATCTGAGCGCGCCCCGAGTCGCGGTCGAGCAACTCGCAATGGCACAGTTCGACCATGGCTGACCACCGCGCGGGCGAGCCGGGGCCGAGCCGGCCGCTGATCGCGATCCCGGCCCGGTACTCGAGAGCGCCTCAGCACTGCGCTACGGCGCCGTGGTGGCCGCCCGCAAGCTCGTCGAGGCGGTGTACGCCGCCGGCGGGGAGCCGCTGCTCGTCTACCCTCGGCTCCCGATGGCCAGGTCGGCAACGACGACGTCGCCGCGCGGCTGCACTGGGCCGACGGCATCCTGCTGCCCGGCGGCGGTGACCTGGCCGGGCACTGGTCCGGTCAGCCCGAGCACGCCGCGCTCTACGACGTCGACGACGACCAGGACGCCTTCGATCTCGCGGTGGCCCGCGTCGCGCTCGCGGCCGGCGTGCCGCTGCTGGCGATCTGCCGGGGGCTCCAGGTCGTCAACGTGCTGCGCGGGGGGACCTTGCTGCAGGACATGGACGAGATGCCGGGGGCGCTCGGCCACCACCGGCACCATGTCCACCAGCTGAGCGTCCAGCCGGGGACCCTGTCGTCCTCGGTCGTCGGCGAGCAGGTGGAGGTCTCCTGCTACCACCACCAGTGCCTGGCCGAGCTGGGCGAGGGGCTCGTCGTCACGGCACGCTCGGAGGAGGGCGTGGTCGAGGCGGTCGAGATCCCGGACGGGCCGGGGTGGTTCCTCGGCCTCCAGTGGCACCCTGAGGACACCTGGGCGGAGGACCCGCAGCAGCTCGGCGTCTTCCAGTCGTTCGTCAGGGCCGCCGCCCAGCGCTGAGCAGGCAGCGCTGAGCAGGCAGCGCTGAGCAGAGCGGTCAGCCGTCCTCCGCGGTGCGCACGATGCTGCGCAGCGCCTCGGTGAGCACGGTGAGGTGCTCGGCCGGGACGCCGGCCACGAGCTCGGCCTCGGCCGCGTTGAACGCCGGGAACAGCTCGGTCATCAGCTCGCGACCCGCCGGCGTGAGCCGCAGCTCGACCAGCCTCCGGTCGGCCTCGGAGGCCCGGCGGTCCACCAGGCCGCGGGAGACCAGGGTGCCCATGACCCCCGTAAGGGTGGCCTTGGAGATGCCGATGCTCTCCGCCACCGCGCGGGTCTCCAGGCAGTCCCAGATCCACAGCAGCCACAGGACCAGGAAGCCGGTCCAGGTGAGGCCGTGCGGGCGCAGCACCGTGTTGGTGAGATGGCTGCGCGCAGCGTTGGCGGCCCGGTAGAGGCTGGAGACGGCGTGCATCGCCGGGAAGTCCAGCGGCAGGTGACCGACCGTGTCGCGCGTCGCGCGCTCGGTCTCCTCCAGGGTGTGCTGGTCCGGCATGCGCTCACCCTACTCGCGGCCCCGAACGCGGGTCGGCGGCCGGCATCCGGACGCCGCCGGCGACCGCCCGGCCGCGGCGACGTACCGTCCTGGCATGCACTACGTCCTCACCCTCACCTGTCCCGACCAGCCCGGCATCGTCCGCGCGCTCGCCGAGGGCATCGTGTCCGTCGGCGGGAACATCGTCGAGAACGCGCAGTTCTCCGACCCGGTGACCGGCACGTTCTGCATGCGCACCGAGTTCGAGACCGAGTCCGACGTCGACACGGTGCGCTCGGCCGTCGCGGCAGAGGTGGCATCGTTCGACCCCGTGCTCTCGCTGCGCCCTGCGGACGTACGCCGGCGCGCGCTGGTCATGGTGAGCAAGGCCGACCACTGCCTGCTGGACCTGCTCTACCGCTGGCAGCTCGGTGAGCTGCCCGTCGACATCCCCGTCGTCGTCTCCAACCACGAGGACCTTCGGGCGATCGCCGAGGCGGCGGGCCTGCCCTTCGAGCACATCCCGGTGACGCCGGAGACCAAGCCCCAGGCGGAGGCCCGACTGCTGGAGCTGGTGGCCGAGCACCGCGCCGACTTCGTGGTGCTGGCGCGCTACATGCAGGTCCTCTCCGACGACCTGTGCCGTCGGCTGCCCGGTCGGGTCATCAACATCCACCACTCCTTCCCTGCCGGGCTTCAAGGGCGCCAAGCCCTATCACCAGGCCTACGAGCGGGGCGTAAAGCTGATCGGCGCCACGGCGCACTACGTCACGGCAGACCTCGACGAGGGGCCGATCATCGAGCAGGACGTCGAGCGGGTCAGCCACGCCGAGAGCGCCGACCGCCTGGTGGCGCTCGGCCGTGACGTGGAGCGTGTCGTCTTGTCGCGAGCCGTCCGGTTGCACGCCGAGGACCGGGTGTTCCTCACCGGCCAGCGCACCGTGGTGCTGCCCTGAGGCGGGTCAGGTGAGCCGAGCCAGGGTCGTCCCGCCGTCCCACACGACGCCGACCTGGCGGTAGTAGCCGCCGATCACCTCGTCCACGGTGAGCCGGGAGAGCTCCTCGGTGGGGGAGTCGTACAGGGTGAGCTGGACGTCGCCGCGCCAGGACTGGCCGCCCTCGAACTCCGAGCCGCCGGAGCGGATCAGCTCGGCGTAGGCGTCCCCCTGCCCGGCGATGTCGGGGTAGATGCGGTGGTGGGCCATCGGATGGCCGTTGACGAACCCGTTGGTGTCGGACTCCTCCCGCAGGGTCAGGACGGCGTCGGCCAGGCGCCGGTCGCCGGAGGCGAGGGTCGCGCCGAACTGCCCACCCGGGCCGAGCACGGGGGCGGCGTGGGGGAAGGCCATCGGCCGGGTCTGCCACATCGAGCCGAGCTTCTTCGGGTAGCCCTGGTGGATGCCGCGCGCGATCGCGAAGTCCTTGTCCACCCAGATGTAGACGCACCGCGAGTAGACCTCGCCCTCGAAGGCGCAGCGGCCGACGACGAACGCCTCCTTGTACGGGCTGCGCACCGGAGCCAGCAGCTCCCCGCGGGAGGACGAGCAGGACTGCCAGTCGGCCCAGATCAAAGCCACCGCGCCCGGGTCCTCGGGCGCCGGCGCCCACGGCGCCGGCCGCAGCTCGGCCACCCGAGCGGGGTCGGTGCGGTACTCCACGGTGAGCAGGTCGCCGGAGTAGTACCACGGAGGGGAGGGGATCAGCGAGGCCTGGCCGGACGCGGTCCGCGGGTAGAAGAAGCCGCTCATCTCGGTCATGGGAGCTCCTGAGGCAGGGAACGTTCGGGTCCGTACGATAGCCCGCCCGCCGCGGCGGCACTACCTCTTGCCCGGGTGCCGAGCGCTCGGTACTGTTCGGACCCGAACGACTTCGGCGTGTGACCTCGGTCACGCCCACTCGACCGATCCGACGATGGCAAGGACGGCTCATGGCTCACTTCGACACCTCCGGTCTGCAGCCGGCGGCCGACCGCCTGCTGGAGCAAGGGATCGACGTCGTCCGGCTCGGGTACGCCGACCTGATCGGCACCGACCGCAGCCGCGACCTGCTCGTCAACCGGCTCGCCCGCACCGTGAGCAGCGGCGTGGCGTTCTGCCGGTCCGTCTACGGCACGACACCGCGCGGTGGCGTCGTCGACATCGAGGGCGGCCTCTCCGCGGGGCTGCCCGACATCCTGGCCTTCCCCGACATCGACACGCTGCTCCCGGTGCCTTGGGAGCCCGGCGTCGCGCACTGCATCGCCGACCTCTACAACCCCGACGGCACGCCCTCCGCCGAGAGCCCGCGGGCGGTGCTGCGATCGGTGGTCGAGGGCTTCGCCGAGCTCGACATGGTCCCGATGGTGGGCCCCGAGCTGGAGTTCTACATCCTCGAGGAGTCGAAGAAGTCGCCCTCCGGCTGGCAGCGGTACGGCGAGGGCACCGGCAACGTCTACGTCTCCGGGCTCAAGGGAGACCCCGAGAACGTCCTGCTCGCCTCGCTGCGCCAGCTCGGCGAGTACGGCATCGACGTGGTCGCCGCCAACCACGAGTTCGCCTCCGGCCAGTTCGAGATCAACCTCTGGCACGGCCCGGCCCTGGACGCCGCCGATCGCGCACACCGGTTCAAGGCCGCGATCAAGGAGCTGGCGCGCGCCAACGGCCACCTGGCGACGTTCATGCCGAAGCCGTTCAACGACGAGGGCGGCTCCGGCTACCACCTGCACTTCTCCCTGTGGTCACCCGACGGCGCCACCCCGCTGTTCGACGACCCCGACGGTCCCGACGGCCTTTCCCGGGTCGGCCGGGCGGCCGTGGCAGGGGTCCTCGCCCATGCGCCCGCCCTGGCCGCGGTCTCAAACCCGACGGTCAACTCCTACAAGCGCTTCGGGCCCGACACGCTCGCGCCGTGGCTCATCGACTGGGGCATGGACAACCGCAGCGCCATGGTGCGAATCCCGCCCGAGCGCGGCGGGTCGGCGCGCATGGAGCTTCGCCTCGGTGACGCCAGCGCCAACTCCTATCTCGCCATCGCCGGGATGCTCGCCGCCGCACTGCTCGGCATCCGCGACGGGCTCGAGCCGCCCGAGCCCCTGGTCGGCTACGGCTACGACGTCTCGAAGTCGCCGATGCTCCCCACCGACCTCGGATCCGCGCTGGACGCCCTGGAGGCCGACACCGAGTTCGCGGAGGCCCTCGGCGAGCCGTTCGTGAAGGCGTTCCTCACCTACAAGCGCGATGAGATCGAGCGCTTCAACTCCTGGATCACCGACTGGGAGTTCCACGAGTACACCTACCACCTCTGACTACCTCTGCCCACCTCTGACCACCTCTGACCACCCCCGACCCCGGATCACCCGCCTGAGGAGGCGCCGCATGTCCCGCCACGACCCGGTCCCGCTCGAGGGCGTCGACCTCGCCGACATCGACGGCTTCGCCAACCTCCGCGGCTTCGCCCAGCTCGACACCCTCCGCGCCGAGGACCCGGTCCACTGGAACCCCGAGGCCGCTCCCCACCACGGCTTCTGGGCGGTCACCCGCTACGACGACATCTGGGCGGTCGACCGCGACCCCGACACCTTCACCTCCGAGCAGTTCGTCAACATCGAGGAGGTCGACGACGACCTCCGCGACTTCCGCCGCTCCCTGCTCGAGACCGACGGCGAGCGTCACGCCGCGCTCCGCCGGCTGGTCCAGCGGGAGTTCACCCCGCGCAACCTGATGAAGAACTACGAGGCGTTCCTGCGCGAGCTGACCAAGAAGACCGTGGATGCCGCCTTCGCCGAGGCCGCCGACCAGGGCGGCGAGATCGACTTCGTGAAGCGGATCAGCGCCGACTTCCCCATCAACGTGCTGGCGCGGCTGCTGGACGTACCCCAGGAGGACACCGGCCAGCTGATCGCGTGGGGCAACGAGCTGGTCGCCAACACCGATCCCGACTACGCCAAGGTGCGGGCCGACCTCGAGGAGTCCGACGAGTACCGCCACCTGCCGTTCCGCTCGCCCACGGTGCAGGAGGTGTGGGACTACGGCAACGCGCTGAAGGACGAGCGCACCGGCGGCGAGGGCACCGACCTGGTGTCGATCCTCGCCAACCGGATGCCCGACGACGGCATCCCGCTCTCCGCGCAGGACTTCAACAACTACTTCTCGCTGCTCGTGATCGCGGGCAACGAGACCACCCGGCACTCCATCAGCAACGTCATGGTCGGGCTGATCGAGCAGCGCGACCAGCTGAGTGCCCTGCAGCAGGACCCGGGCAAGGTCGCCGGGGCGCTGGAGGAGCTGCTGCGCTGGGCGTCGCCGGTCTACCACTTCCGGCGTACGGCGACCCGCGACGTCGAGCTCGGGGGGAAGCAGATCGCGGCCGGGGACAAGGTGGTGATGTGGTTCGCGTCGGGCAACCGTGACGAGGCCGTGTTCGCGGACCCCTACCGCATCGACATCACCCGCCTCAACGTCGACCACATGACCTTCGGCAAGGGCAGCCCGCACCTGTGCCTGGGCAATGCGCTGGCCCGGCTCGAGGTGCGGCTGATGTTCGAGGAACTGCTGCCCCGGCTCGCCGACATCGAGCTCGCCGGTGAGGTGCAGCGGGTCCGGTCGAACTTCGTCAACGGGATCAAGCGGCTGCCGGTGGTCCTGACACCCGCGTGAGGATTCGAGACGCCGCCTGCGGCGGCTCCTCAACCAGCGGGCCGAGACGCGTGCGGCGGCTCCGCGATCCCGGATCGCTGGCTAGGCTGACCGCGTGATCCAGGGGGACCTCCGGCCGGCGCTGCGGTCTGGCGGGTGGGACCCGCTCGGCGCGGTCGTCGCCGTCGTCTCCGGCGCGGTCTTCAGCCTGCACGGGTTCCACGGGCTGCTGACCCGGGACCTGTCCCTGTACACCTATGCCGGCCAGCGCTTCGCCGAGGGCGTGCCTCCTATCTGGGGGTGCTCAACCGCTCCGGCCCGTTGAGCCACGCGCTCCCCGGCATCGGGGTCTGGCTGGGCCGGCTGGTCGGCGCCGACGACGTGATCGCGGTCCGGGTGTTCTTCCTCGTGCTCGCCGTGCTGTCGGTGTATGCGGTGTACCTGCTGGGACGGGAGACCCTCCGGGCCCGCTGGGCCGGGGTCGCCGCGGCACTGGCCCTGGTCAGCCTGGGCGGATTCGTGCACTACGCGACCGACGGGCCGCGCGAGAAGACTCCCATGGTGCTGTTCTTGGCCCTCGCCCTGCTCGCCACCGTGCGGCGCCGGTGGTGGTGGGCCGGCTTCTGGGTGAGCATCGGCACCTTGACCTTCCAGCCGGGCTTCGCCTCGGCGATCGTCGGGGTCGCGGCCGGGGTGCTGCTGCTGGAGGAGCGCGGCCGCCGGCCGCGGGCCGCCGTCGCCGTCACCGTGAGCGGGCTGCTCCCGCTGGCCGCGTTCCTCGTGTGGTACGCCGCCCTGGGCGAGCTGCGCTACTTCCTCGACTGCTTCGTGCTGATCCACGTGCGCTACACCGAGCAGTCCGGCGCGCTCACCCATCTCACCTGGACCTGGGAGGAGCTCGACCGAGGCTACGGCGCCACCCGCTGGGTGCTGGTGCTCGGGACCGCCGCCATTGTGGCCGGGGCCCTGTGGGTGGCGTCGCGCGCCGCGCTCCGGGCCGACCCGCGGGGGCGCGCGGTGCTGGTGCTCGGCATCGCCACCCTCGGCGGGCTGGTGTGGAGCGTGCGCGCGTTCAACGGCTGGCCGGACGCCTTCATCCTGGTCCCGATGACGGCGGTGGGGGTCCCGGTGCTGCTCACGCCGCTCGTCGGTGCGCGCGACTCCCGCCGGGCCATCCTGGTCACGGCCGGCTGGGCGGTCGTGGCGCTCGCGCTGGCCGTCACGTTCGCGCTGGGCCGGCGTACCGACGACCTCACCCGCCAGCGCGAGCAGGCGGCGGCGGTCGAGGAGGTCCTGGGCCCGGACGCGACCTACCTCTCGATGGAGGGGCCGGCCTTCCTCGTGCTCACCGACCGCGTCAATCCACTGCGCGACCAGATGTACGGCCTCGGGCTCACCGACTACATCGACGCGACCCGTCCCGGAGGCCTGGCGGGAGTGGCCGGCTGGGTCGAGGAACAGCGGCCGACGCTCATCACCAAGGGGCGCTTCACCGACAACGACTGGATCCAGCCCGTCCTGGAGCGCGACTACGAGCGCTGCGCCCGCGACCTGGAGACCTCGTGGTGGGTGTCCACGACCGCGGGGCCAGAGGCCTGTGCGCGTATCGGCGAGATCGTCGGCAAGGCGCCGCGCTAGCGACCGCACGCTGCCGACGTGACCCGTAGGGCCGGGCTAGGCTGTCTCCGTGTTCTCGGGGAGAGTCGGCCGGCGTGGCGGCTCGGGCGCCCGGACCCGGTCGGCCTGGTGACGGCGGGTGTCGCCGCCGTCGTCTATCTGCTGCACGGCTTCGACGCCGGGCTCAGCCGGGACCTCGGGGTCTACGCCTACGCCGGTCAGCGGTTCGCCGACGGCGTCCCGCCCTATGACGGCGTGCTCAACCGCTCCGGCCCGCTGAGCCACCTGCTGCCGGGGGTCGCGATCTGGGCAGGGCGCCGGTTCGGCGTCGACGACCTGCTGGCGGCGCGGGTCTTCTTCCTGCTGCTCGCCGTCGCGTCTGTCTACGCCGTCCATGCGCTCGGTCGGGAGGTCCTGGGCAGCCGTTGGGCGGGTGCCGTCGCCGGGTTCACCCTGATCACCTACGGCGGCTACATCGCGCTGGCGTCGGGCGGGCCGCGCGAGAAGACTCCGATGGTCCTCCTCCTCGCCCTCGCCCTGGTCACGACGCTGCAGCGCCGGTGGTGGTGGGCCGGACTCTGGATCTCGCTGGGCACGCTCACCTGGCAGCCGGTGTTCTTCCCGGCCATCGCCGCCGCCCTGGTCGGGCTGCTGCTCGTGGAGGAGCGTGGCCGGCGGCTGCGTGGCCTGGTGGCCCTGGCGGTGAGTGGTCTGCTGCCGCTGGCGGCCTTCCTGGCGTGGTACGCCGCTCGCGGCGAGCTGCAGTACTTCCTGGACTGCTTCGTCCTCATCCACGTCGAGTACACCCAGCAGTTCGGCGCGCTGCAGAACCTGTCGTTCACGTGGGAGGTGCTGGCCGGGGGATACCACCACACGGTGTGGATCCTGCTCGGCAGCCTGGCGGCGGCCGCCGTGGCGCCACTCGTGGTGGCGGCGTGGCCCCGGCTCAGACGCAGTCGCGAGGGGCGGGCGGTACTCGTCACCGGGGCGGCGACGGTGGGTTCGCTGGCCTGGAGCTACCGGGCCTTCAACGGCTGGCCGGACGCGTTCGTCGTGATGCCCACGGCGGCGCTCGGCACGGCCTTCCTGCTGTGGCCGCTGTGGCGGCTGCTGCCCAGGCCGGCGGTGGGGGTGGCGACGGCGGTCGTGGCGGGGCTGGCCTATGCCGTGGCGACCCACTACGCGCTCACGACCCGCAGCGAGGAGCTGCTGGGCCAGCGGGCCCGCGCCGAGGCCGTCGCTGCGATCGTCGGGCCCGACGCGACCTTCCTCTCGCTCCAGGCCCCCCAAGGGCTGGTCCTCTCCGGCAAGGTCAACCCGATCCGGGAGCAGATGTTCGACAACGGGCTGGTGGACTACGTCGCCGCCACCTGGCCCGGCGGGCTGACCGGGTTCAACGACTGGATCGTCGAGCAGCGACCGACGGTCCTGGTCGTGCAGCCTCGGCTGGTCGGCACCTGGCTCGACCCGGTGCTGACCGAGGACTACCGGCGGTGCGGGCGTGCCGACCACGTGGTGTGGCTGCTCTTGAGGGACGCGGACCCGACCTGGTGCGAGCAGGTGTCCGCCGTGTTGGCCACGGCGCCGGAGTAGGCGCGCCGGCGCTGCTCGGCCGGCGACCCCGGGTGTGACACGATCGGGTCATGTCCACCCCGCAGGCACCGACGTACTCCCTCGTCGTGCCGGTGTTCAACAGCGCGCAGGTGGTGGGCCGCACCATCGACCGCATCCTGGAGGTGTTCGACGTCAGCGGCCTGGACTACGAGCTGATCCTGGTCAACGACGGCAGCCCCGACGACAGCTGGCGGGTGATCTCCGAGCGGGCCCGTACCACGCCGCGCGTCGTCGCCCTCAACCTGCTGAAGAACTACGGCCAGCACAACGCCAACCTGGCCGGGTTCCACGAGGCGTCCGGCGAGTGGGTCATCACCTTGGACGACGACCTGCAGAACCCGCCCGAGGAGGCGATGAAGCTCATCGAGCACGCTCGCCAGGGACACGACGTGGTGTTCGGCGAGTTCGAGAGCAAGCAGGCCGCCGGCTACCGCAAGCTGGGCAGCAAGGTCGTGAGCCTGATCAACCGGCGGGTGTTCGACCAGCCGGCCTGGCTGCCCGTCTCCAACTACCGCGTGCTGCACCGTGACGTGGTCGCCCGGATCTGCGCGGACAACACCGCCCACCCCTACATCACCGGGCAGGCGCTGCTGTACTCCCACAACCCCAGCTCGGTGCCGGTGCGGCACGATCCCAGGCCGGTGGGGTCGAGCAACTACAGCCTGCTGCGCATCCTGCGGCTGGTGCTGACCATCCTGTTCAGCTACTCCTGTTCCCGCTCCGGCTGGCGGCCATGCTCGGCTTCCTTGTCGCCGGGGCGCGTTCCTGCTGGGCGCGTTCTACCTGGTGCGCGGGCTGGTCACCGAGACGGCCGTTCCGGGCTGGACGACGATGGTGGTGCTGCTGGCAGTGTTCAACGGCTTCACCATCGCGCTGCTGTCCATGCTGGGGAGTACGTCATCCGCACCCTCAACGCCGTCAGCACGCCGCACCCCTTCCACGTGGACCAGCGGGTCCGGTTCGACCCCGCCCAAGTGGACGGGGTGCCGGTCGCGGAGGCCGGCGAGTGACTCGACACCTGCTGGTCATCGGTGCCCAGCGCTGTGGGACGACCTACCTCCGCGGGCTGCTGGAGGACCACCCCGACATCGCGATGGCCCGGCCCGTGCGGCCCGAGCCGAAGGTCTTCCTGGACGCCGACGAGGCGGCCCGCGGCATCGAGTGGTACCGCCGTACCTTCTTCGCCCACCAGCCCGACGCCGCGGTGCTCGGCGAGAAGAGCACCAGCTACCTCGACCACCCCGAGGCCGGGGTGCGGGCCCGTGTGACGCTGGGCGACCCGCTGGTGCTGGTGCAGCTGCGCGACCCCGTCGAGCGGGCCGTCTCGCACTGGGCCTTCTCGACCGCCCACGGGCTGGAGACCCGGCCGCTGGCCGGCGCGCTGGAGGCCAACCTGGCCGGTCCGCAGCCGTGGGACCCCACCGTGACGTCGGTGTCGCCGTTCGCCTACCTCGAGCGCGGCCACTACGCCCGCCAGCTCGAGCCCTGGCTGGCGAGGTTCGGCGCCGACATGCGCGTGCAGTTCCTCGAGGAGCTCGACGCCGGAGCGGTGGCTGCCCTCTACGCCTGGCTCGGCGTCGACCCCGGGCACCGTCCGACCATGCTCGGCCGACGCGTGAACGAGGCCGCGGTGGCGCCGCCGCCCTGCCGCCGGAGCTGCGACGCCGGCTGCGCGCGCACTTCGCGGACAGCAACCACGCGCTGGCCCGGCTGGTGGGCAGGCCGGTCCCCTGGCCGGACGAGGAGGCCGCATGAGCGCCGCGGAACCCATCCCGTTCAACCGGCCGACCCTCGAGGGTCGTGAGCTCGACTACCTCGCCGACGCGGCGCGCGGCGGGCACTCCTCGGCCAACGGGCCCTACTCCAAGCAGGCGGTCGAGATCCTGCGGGAGGAGACGGGCGGGCAGGAGGTCCTGCTCACCACCTCGTGCACCATGGCGCTGGAGATGTCGGCACTGCTGCTCGACGTCGGGCCGGGCGACACGGTGATCGTGCCGTCGTTCACGTTCGTGACCAGCGCGCTGGCCTTCGCCCGGCAGGGCGCGCGGCTGCTCTTCTGCGACATCGAGCCGGAGACGCTGGGGCCCGATCCCCGCCACGTGGCCGAGCTGCTGGCCGACGCCGAGCTCGGTCACACGGTGCGGGCGGTGGTGACCGTGCACTACGCCGGCGTAGCCGGCGACCTCGACGGGCTGCTGGCGGTGCTGGCCGAACGTCCCGACGTCGCCCTGGTCGAGGACACCGCCCACGCGCTGTTCGGGCGCTGGCGCGGCCGGCGGCTGGGCAGTCTCGGCCGGTTCGCCACGTTGAGCTTCCACGAGACCAAGAACATCGTCTGTGGCGAGGGCGGGGCGCTCGTCCTCAACGACCCTGCCGACGTGGACCGCGCCTGGGTGGTCTACGACAAGGGCACCAACCGCCGGGCGTTCTTCCAGGGCCAGGTCGACAAGTACTCCTGGCGCGACACCGGCTCCTCCTTCGGGCTCTCCGACACCCTGGCCGCGCAGCTGCTCGGCCAGCTGGAGCAGCGGGAGGCCATCCAGGCCAAGCGGCGGGCCGTCTACGAGGGCTACCTGTCGGCGCTGGCCGAGCCGGCGGCCCAGCTGGGGCTGCGGCTGCCCGTCGTCCCCGAGCACTGCGAGCCGGCCTACCACCTCTTCCACGTGCTGCTGCCGTCGGCGGCGGTGCGCCCGAGCGTGATCGCGGACCTCGCCGAGCGGGGGATCGGCTCGACCTTCCACTACGTGCCGCTGCACGACTCCGAGGGGGGTCGCCGCTTCGCGGCACGGCCCACCGACTGCCCGGTGACCATCGACGTCAGCGTCCGGCTGCTGCGGCTGCCCTTCCACAACGGGCTCTCCGCCGAGCAGGTCGAGCGGGTCGCGACGGCTCTCGCCGAGTCGCTCCGCCGCCGGGCCTGACCGGCCCGGGAGCTCACGCCCGGTCCGGTCGCGGCTCCGCGCCGCCGGCGCGGAGGTCCTCACCGGCGAACCAGCACCAGGCGACGGCCTCCAGCACCAGGAAGGTCGTCGCCGTGCGCGGGAGCACCGCCACCGGCGCGAGGGCGAAGAACGCCGCCGCGGGCACCAGACCGGCGGCCCACCCGCGGAGCAGGGCGACCGGCCGGCTGCGGGCCAGCAGCAGCACCGTGAGCACCAGCGAGCCGATCGCGAACACCGTACCGGCCGCCACCGCCGCGGTGGGACCGGCCGCCAGCTCGAGCTCCCGCCCGAAGACGAGGCCGACCAGCGCCGGCCCGAGGGTCGCGCCGAGGCCCGCCGTTGCGGCCGACCCGCCCAGCGTGACCGCCACCAGCGTCCAGCGCAGGCGGGCCAGCGAGCCGGTCGTCCCGCGACGACCAGCCGGGTGAGCCGACCGGTCGCCGACGCGAGCACCTCCTGCCCAGCGTGTACGGAGCCTGGAACAGCGCCACTGCGGCGAACAGGGCGGTGACCTCGGCCGGCCCGCCGCCGGCCAGGGCCAGCAGCACGGGCCCTCCGGTCAGCGCCACCTGGGCGGCGAGCCGACTGTCAGCCCTGGCGGCCTGCAGCAGGGGACGGCGACCCGTCGTCACGCGCCGTCCGCGACCACGCGGAACGCCGCCGGGATGGTGAGGGCGACCGCGTAGCCGAGCACCAGGCAGGCGCCGTACGCCGCGGGTCAGGACCTTGCCCCCGCGATCACCGCCGCAGCGGCGAGTCGGACGGCGTTCTCCGCGGCCAGGCTGGCTCCGACGGCGGCGAACCGCCGCCGCGCGGTGAGCACGCCGCGGGTCAGCCCCAGGACGCCGGCGCCCAGCGCCACCAAGGCCACCAGTGCGGGAAGTCAGGTCGGCGCGATGGAAGAGCGGGTCCCGGCCCAGCACCGCCACGGCCCGAGATGCGGCGGCGGCGACGACCGCACCTGCGACCGCGGCAGCGCCGCCTGCACCTGGCCCCCTTCCTCGCCGCTGGCCGCGACCGGTGCGGGCGATCCAGTGCTGGAGCGGAAGGTGAGCGCCGCGGCCGTGAAGCCCCAGAAGGTCTGCAGCACCGACACGGGCGTGGCCGCCTGGCCCCAGGACCGAGTGACTAGCGCGAAGAAGGCGTAGGCCAGCAGCCCGGCCACCGCCGAGCCCAGTGCCAGCAGCGGACGCGGGCGATCGCCGCTCGGCTCCCGTGCGCGGGGCCAGTCCGACGCCGGGCCGGCCGCCGCCCTGGCGTCGGGCTCGAGCGGGCTGGACTCCACGGAGCAGGACTGGCTACGCCGGACCGGTCGCGCTCAGCGCGCGCCGGTCTCGTCGGCGACCAGCCGCGCCATGATCCGGCGTACCTGCGTCGCCGCGCGGTCGGCGTCGACGTGCACCACCGGGGCCGGGCCGTCCACGACCTCGGACGTGGTGCATGGTTCCAGCATCCGCTGGACGGCGCGGTAGTAGCGCTCGAACATCGGCACCAGTGTCTTCTCGACCGCGGCGCGCCGCTGGCGAAGCCTGGCTGACCTCACGCGTGCCGGGTGGTGTCGTCGTCGACCGGCGTCAGGGCGTGGGTGAAGACGAAGCTGTGGCTGGTAGAGCCGGAGTCGACGTGCCAGTGGTCCACCCACAGTCCGGGGGAGCAGAACTCCCCCTCCTCCCGCTGCGCGAAGACCTCGCCGTCCGCGACCCAGCAGCTCGGTTTGCCACGCGGCCACTGGCGCCAGCGGCCAGGACCGGAGTAGCGGCAAGGTGGTCTCGCCTACGGTGACCTGGAGCGGCGGCGTGGGCCTGCCGCGAGCGCCGGCGGGGCGATGTCGGGTCGACGTGCGGCACGTGGGTGATGTCGGAGAAGTTGTCCAGCAGCAGCCGCAGCGGAGCCGCGGTCTCCACTCCGCGCCGAACGTCGCCCAGGCCGGGTCGCGCAGCCAGGCGGTGTCCGGCGGGTGGCCGTGCCGGGCCAGCGGGCTCCACCGGGCCATACCTCCAGATGAAGGAGCCGTCGTCGCGGCACGGGATAGGCGTGCACTCGGGCGCCGTACGGGACGTGGTCCTGGTCGGCACGGCGACGCAGCGGCCGTCGCGGGCGTAGCGTGGAAGCCGTAGCCGGCCACGATGTCGTCGCCGTCGAGCCGGCCGGTGCTGAGTGGAACCGGCCGGTGCGCGCACCGGTCGGCCAGGGCGACGGCGCTGCCGTCGGCGGTGCGGTACAGGACCACCGGCTCGCCCAGCACGCGCCGTGTGCGAGCGGCACGCGGCCGACCTCGGCGGAGGTGGCAGCGAACCAGGCGTGCCGGGGGACGTCGGCGCAGCGCCGGCGGACGGCCCGGGCGCGGGGTGCGGTGCGGGAGTTGTCATCGTCGGCTCCCTTCTCACAGGTCCAGCACCAGCCGATCGCCACGGCATCGCGAGACGCAGACCATCATGCAGTCGCTGGCCTCCTGCTCATCAGCGTCCAGCACGGAGTCGCGGTGGTCCACCTCACCCTCGAGGACCGCGGTCTCGCACGTCCCGCAGATGCCCTCCAGGCAGGAGCCCAGCACCGCCACCCTGGCGGCTGCTCGGATCGCGTCGAAGACGGTGGTGTCCGGGTCGACGTCGACGGTGATGCCGGAGCGCTGCAGACCAGCTGGAAGCCGGCGTCCTCGGTGTCGCGGTCCAGGCTCTTCGCGCTGAACCGCTCCAGGATGCAGCCCCGGGCGCCGGCGTGGCGCTCCTCCATCACCGCAGCAGCGGCTCCGGCCCGCAGGTGTAGAGCAGCGTCTCCGGGTCGGGGTGGCCAGCAGGTCGGCGATGTCCAGCAGTCCCTGCTCGTCCTGGGGCACCACCGCCACGCGATCGCCGTACTGGGCGAGCACGTCGAGGTAGGCCATCGACGCGATGAGTGCGGCCGCCGTACACGAGCCGCCAGTCGGCGCCGGCAGCGTCCACCTCCTCGATCACTGGCAGCAACGGGGTGATGCCGATCCCGCCCGCGACGAACAGGTACTGCGGCGCGGTCACCAGCGGGAAGTGGTTGCGGGGGCCTGCGCACCTGCACGGTGTCGCCTCGGCCAGTGCGTGCACCGCGGCTGACCCGCCGCGGCTGTCGGGGGTGCGCAGCACGGCGATGCGGTACGACGTCGGGTCGGCGGGGCTGCCGCACAGGGGAGTACTGGTGACCAGGTCGAGATGCGCCCTGGCGTCTACTGGCGGCAGCGCCGGGCGGACGGGGTCGGCGCGGGCGAGGGTCAGCTCGACGACGCCCCGGCCGGGTGCCAGCTCGGCGACCACGCAGTCGGCCTCGAACCTCGGAGACGAGCGTGGTCGTCGCAGGGCCATCGGCTTCTCTCGTCCAGGGTCGCGCGGACCGGGGTCGACCGTTAGGCCTCGAACGATAACGGCCCACCCCCACCCCAGCAAGGGCCGCGAATGCCGGCCCGCAGGAGCCGGCCCGACCCCGTGAGGAGGGCAGGTGCGCGCCCTGGTGATCCAGCACGACCACGTCTCCCCACCCGGGCCGATCGGCGATCGACTCCGGCGAGCGGCTCTACGAGGTGGTCGAGCACCAGGTGGTCCCCGAGGCCGACTCTGACCGCCCTGGCGGGGCCGCCAGACTTCCCCGACCCGCGGGCTCTGACGCCGTCGTGGTGATGGGCGCTCCGTGGTCGGCGTATGACGCCGACCGGGTGGGCGCCTGGGTGCAGCCGAGCTGGAGATGCTCCGCTCGCCGACGCGCACGACGTTCCGGTGCTGGGAATCTGCTTCGGGGCCAGCTGCTGGCCCTGGCCCACGGCGGGCAGGTGGCGCGGGCGCCACGCCCCGAGATCGGCTGGCGGCTGATCCAGACCGACCGACCCGATCTGGTGCCCGGCTTCGGTTCCAGTGGCACTACGACCGGTGGCAGCTGCCCCCGGGCGGCCGCGAGCTGGCCCGCAACGAGGTGGCCTCCCAGGCGTTCCTGCTGCGGCGCAATCTGGCGGTGGAACGCACCTCGAGCCTACACCGGGCATGCTGCACGGCTGGCTCTTCGGGAACGGCGGGGACGCCGATGCCCGCTCGGTCGGCGTCGATCCCGGGCGCCTGGCGGAGGAGACCGTCGCGCAGGCCGGCCGCCTCGCGCGCGGGCGGCAGCCCTCACCGACGAGTTCTCGCGCACTTCGCTAGCTGAGCGGCGAGCGGGCCGAGGGTCAGCCGGTCACGCCCGGACCAGCCGGATGGCCAGCTGGGGGCAGACCTGCACCGCCTCGCGGGCATGCTGCCCGGCCAGGTCGGTGACCGGCCCGCGGACGATCGGGTAGCCCCATTCATCGAGGTCGATGAGCTCGGCGTTCCTCGTGGCACAAGCCCCGGCCCTTGCAGGTCGGCCAGTCGACCCGGAGCCGCCCCACGACCGTGGGTGCCCTGCGTCGCCGCGCGGGCTCACGACGCCGACCTCGCCGTCACGACCGAGCGGGGTGCGCGCTGCACCGGCCGTATGCGCCTCGACCTCGTCGGGGAACACCGCCAGCATCGAGCGCACCAGCCGGGCCGTCCCGTCCGGGTGGGCGCACGCGCCCTGCCGGGTGACCAGGCCGGCGAGCCCTCCACGCGCTCCAGCCGGCCGCTGCCGTCGACCGCAGCCCGGAGCGCGGTGGCGAGCGCCGGGAGCCCGTGGAAGCACGGTCCGCAGGAAGCGGTTTGGGCGCTCTGGTCGGCGAGGTAGTCGACCACGCGGGTGGTGAAGGTCACCGGGCAGCTGGCCGTCGGCAGCACCACCCCGGCACCCAGGGGGGATGCCCAGCGACTTCATCCCGTCGACGGACGCGCACACTGGCCAGCGTCTCCACTGCGCCCAGGCCCGTGGAAGCCCCCGATCAGGGTGGGCAGGCCGACCACGGACTCGGGCAGGACGTCGCGCAGCCGGCTGCCGAACTCGACCTCGACGACGCGCGGAGCCTCCCCGAGAGGGTGAGCAGCGTGGTGCTCCGGCTCGCGGGCCGTGCCGAGGCGGCGTACGCGCTCTCGCCGACGTGCACCAGGCGCCCGGATTCGGGCCCACGTCTCGGCGTTCGAGAGCAGCGTCGGCCGGCCCTTGTGGCCCGAGACCGCCTCGGGGACCAGGCGGTCACCGGCGCGTTCGGCCGGCCCGCCATCAGCTCGAGGACCGCGCGCCTGCCCGGCCACGGCGCCGCCGCTCGGCCACGTGGCTGAAGACTTGGGCTTCCCGTGGCTGCGCTCGTCGATGGCGGCACGCATCGCGGCGACCACGCCGGCGCGCTCCCCCGAAGCACCACGTGCACCTCGGGTGCCTTGAGCGCCCGCGCCGTCGCCACCGCGCCGTCGAGCACGAGGTGCGGGCGGGTCAGCGCCAGGGCGGAGTCCTTGGCGCTGGCCGGCTCGCCCTCGCTCATGTTGACCACGATCACCGGCCGCCGGCCCTGGGCCGCCGTCCGGGAGCTTGATCGCGAACGGGAACGCCGGCCCCACCGCGGCCACGGGCCCGTAGCCGCTCGGTGGCGTCGATCAGCTCGTCCACGCCGAGGTGGGGGACGTCGCCGTACTGAGCGCGGTGCGCGGCCAGGCTCGGGCCGGAGTCGATGCCGCTGAGCAGGGCCGGCCCAGGGTAGATCTCGAGATCGAGAGGCACGGGCACGGGGGAGGGCACCGTGCCGCTCGGGAACGCGGACGTCACGTTCCCACCCCGCTGGACCTGGCGCCCGGGTCGACCCGGGCGACCGCCGACGCCGCGGCCAGCTGGCCCACGCGCAACCCGACAGCGGCCAGCACCACGGCGACGCAGCCGCCGACGATGGCGTAGGCCCAGGTGGCGCCGGCCTTGATGTCGGTGCCGATCCCGATGCCGTGCGCCACCGACACCGCCCAGGCGACGTAGGAGAACAGGTGGAGCCCGCGCCAGAGTCGATGGCTCAGCCGGTCGCGGACCAGGCTGGTCAGCGTGATGACGACGATCACATCGAAGGCCACCGTGCCGAGCCCCAGCCACTGCGGGAGGTAGGTCGACCCGTAGAAGGGCACGATCGCTTGCCACCAGCGGATGTCGACGAAGGTGTCGACCACAGCGGTCACGATGTGAGCTACCAGCAGGGAGACCGACAGCAGGGCGATGTTGCGGTGCAGGCTCTGGGTGACGAACTTGGGGACGCCCTTGCCGGCGTTGCCGCGCGTGCTGAGGACGCCGAGCGCCGTGCTCAGGGTGAAGAGCACCAGGATCACCATGCCGGTGCTGCGGTTGAGGTACCACAGGAACGGGCCGTCGAGCATCAGGCGCCCCTCCTCTCTTGGGTCGTGCGTGCGGGCGGCGCCACCACGGAGTCGACGGTATCCGCCGGCCAGGCCCCCACGTGGTGGATTCCCCCAGTCGAGTCGACCAGGCGCGCGGTGACGCCGCGCTCGGTCAGCCAGGGAACGGCGGCCTCGCCGAGGACGATCGCGGCCGTGGTGGCCGTGTTCGCCGCGGTGGCGGTGGGGCCGGTGGCGGTCACGGTGTGCCACGGGGTCTGGGCGGGTGACCCGGTGCGCGGGTCGAGCACGTGGTGCAGCACCGCTCCGGCGCGGGTCCAGCGGCGGACCTGGGTGCTGGAGGTGGCCAAGCCACCCCGGTCCAAGGTGATGGCCACCTGGGCCGGCTCGCCGGGGCGGGTGGAGATCTCGATCGGCCAGGGGTCCCCGTCGCCGTCGCCCTCGGCGATGGCGATGTCGCCGCCGAGGCTCACCAGGCACTGCTCGCCCAGCTCGCCCCACACGGCGGCGGCGATGAGATCGGCGGCCCAGGCCTTGGCCGTGGCGCCGAGGTCGAGCGCCGTCCCCGCCGGCACCCGGACGGCCCCGTCGGGGTCGAGGCCGATCTCGGTCCAGGCATCGAGGGCCGGTGGGGTCGGCTGCGGGGCGGGCAGCTGCTCGTGGACTCCCAGCTCGGCGAAGTCGCGGTCGTAGCCCAGCTGGGCCAGGGGGCGGCCGAGCAGCGGGCTGACCAGGCCGTCGGTCTGGCCCGCGGCGTCGCAGGCGGTCGAGACCGCGGCCACCAGAATCGGGTCCACCTCGACCCAGTCCCCGGCGTGGCGGTTGGCCAGGGTGAGGTCGGAGTCCTCGCGGAAGCGGCTGCAGGTGCGGTCCACGTCGGAAGACCGCGGCGGCCAGCCGTTGCGTGGGGGCAGTGCGGCTGGCCGCCGCGTCGCGAGGAAGACGTAGGTGCCCAGAGCGTCGAACGTCGTCGCCGACATGGCTGGTCCGTTCAGGCGGTCAGGAGCCTGAGCTCGGCGCCGGCGGCGGCGGAGCGGGCGGCGGCGGGGAGCGGGCGCACCGCCGCCACCGCCACCTGTGCCACCCCCACCGCCACCGGTCGAGGGCGGCACGTAGCCGCCACCGCCGACGGAGCCGCCGCCGCCGACCGAGCCGCCACCGCGGATGTACTGGGTGGTGACCGTCGTGCGGTGCGGGCGCTGCGCGACGACCACGGTGGGGTGCGCCGCGTTGTCGACGAGGTTCTTGTAGTAGGTCTTGCTGGCCTTGGTCAGAGCGCGGCGCTGCTGGCGCCAGGCGACCTTCGCCGCGCGCGCCTCCGCCTGCTTCTGGGCCTGCTGGAGCTGGTAGTCCTGCGCCGCGGCGCCGGCGATCACACCGGTGGCGGCCAGGGCGCTGACGGTGGCCACGCCGGAGACGGCGGAGACCGCCAGCCGGTAGCGGTCGCGCTTCTTCGGGAGTAGCTCATGCCGACCAGTGTGCGGGCTGACCGGGCAAGCCTTCCTCAGTTTCGCGTTAAGAGCGGGTTATGCCGGGCCTTGAGGAAGTTCGACGTTCCCGCGACGCGGGCATAGCGCCGCGTCCCGCACGCTGACGCCATGAAGCTCTCCACCTGATCTCCGCAGCGGCCGTCGTCATGGGCGTGGCCGTCGGCGGCACCGCGTTCCAGCTGGCCTCCGCGAAGGCCCCCGAGCCGGTCAAGCCGGTCTCCAAGACGACCGTCAGCCACACCGACGGCTCCGACGCCGAGCCTCCCAAGGTCATCGGCGGGGTCCAGTTCGAGTGGGCCCCGTGCGAGCCGCCCGCCGTCCTCGAGGACGACGAGTGCGTGACCCACGAGACCCACACGGTCGTCGTGCCGCCGCCCCGGCCCCGGCCGGCGACAACGGCGGCGGTGGCGACCACGGCGGCGGCGGCGGTGACCACGCCGGCGACGACAACGGCGGTGATGACCACGGCAGCGCCGACGAGGGCGACGACGGCGGCGAGGACCACGGCGAGGACGACTCGGACGAGCCCGAGGACCCGGAGGACGACTGAGCCGGCGGCACCGCTCGATCGCGCCGGCTCACGCGTCGATGAGCGACACCAGGTCGTGGAGGTCAGGCCCGCACCAGCGGCAGCCTGACCTCCACGCGCGTCCGCCGGCAGCGCCCGACGATGGCGAGGTCGCCCCGCACCCGCTCGCCGTCCTGCGCACGATGTCCAGCCCGAGCCCCGTCGACCCGGGGCGGTCCCTGCGCCCGCCGGCCAGGCCGGGCCCGTCGTCCACCACGGTGAGCAGCACCGTGCCGCCCCCGCCATCGGCCACGCCGTTCACCAGGCGCAGGTCGACGGCGAAGGGTGTCTCCTCGGGGGTGTGGTGGAAGACGTTGTCGATGAGCACGTCGACCATGTCGGTCAGGTCGTCCTCGGCGAGCGGCACCACAAGCGGCCGCGCAGGGACCGCCACCTTCATCAGCCGGCCCTGGTCCTCGGCCAGGGCCCGCCAGAAGTCCACCCGGTCGGCGACGGCGGAGGTTGCGTCGCACTGCGCGCGGAGGTCGGAGCGCACCGGCCGCCGGGCCTCGGTCACGATCGCATCGATGGTCACCTGCAGGGCGGCGATGTGCTCCTGCAGCCGCGAGCCGAGCTCGGGGTCCGGGACCGCCTCGGCATCCAGCCGCAGCGCGGACACCGGGGTGCGGAGCCGGTGGGAGAGGTCGCCGACAGCGGCGCGCTCAGCGGCCAGCAGCTCGCCGGTGCGCTCGGCCAGGCCGTTGAGCGCCTGAGCCAGCTCCTCGGTCTCCTCGGTGCCGCCCTCGACGTGTGCGCGCGCGTCCAGCTCACCCTCGCGCAGCCGGTGCGCGACGTCGGCGACCTGGCGCAGCGGCTCGCTGACGCGCCGGCCCAGGCGGAAGGCGATCAGCAGCGACAGCGCCATCAACGACAGGCCCAGCGCGATGATGGCCGTCCAGGCGCGGGTGACGCCCTGGTGCAGCTGGGCCGGCGTGACGCTGGTGCGGACCACGGCCGTACCCTCCTCGACCTGCACCGGGATGATCACCCGGAAGCCGGTCGCGTCGGTGCGCGTGAAACTCGTCTGGCTGCGGATCGCCAGCCTGATCTCCGGGTCCTTCGCCAGTGTCTGAGGGCCGCCCAGCACTGTCTTGTCGGTCGTGATCACGGCCGTGGAGGCCTCGACGCCCTGGTCCTGCTCGGCGATCACGCTGGCCATCTCCGGGGAGCTGTGCAGCCGCGCCACGAGGATCGCGATGTTGCGGGCCTCCTGGTCGGCCCCCGCCCGGGCGCGCTCCTCCACCATCGAGCGCACCAGCAGGCACAGCGGGATCACGAAGCTGACCACCACGGTCGACGTCGTGAGGGCGACCAGCCATGAGATCCGCCGTCGCATCAGCTCGACCCGGGGTCGACCAGGCGCACGCCCACGCCGCGCACGCTGATCAGGTAGCGCGGTTCGGCCGCGGTCTCGCCCAGCTTGCGCCGCAGCCAGGACAGGTGCACGTCGACGGTGCGGTCGGCGCCGCCGTACGCCTGCTGCCAGACCTCGGCGAGCAGCTCGCGCTTGGTGACCACCTCGCCGGGCCGGGCCGCCAGCGCCACCAGCAGGTCGAACTCCTTGCGCGCGAGCTCGAGCGGCTCGCCGTCGAGCGTCGCCGTGCGTGCCCGCTCGTCGATCACCAGGCCCCCGACTCGGATCGGCTCGCCGGCATCGGCACCGCGCCCGGCGCCGCCACGCCGCAGCACGGCACGGATGCGCGCAGCCACCTGCTCGGTGCCGAACGGCTTGACGATGTAGTCGTCGGCGCCGCTGTCGAGCGCCCGCACCATGGTCGGGTCGTCGTCCTGGGCGGTGATGACGATGATCGGCACGTCGCTCGCGGCGCGGATCATCGGGATGAGCGTGAGCCCGTCTACGTCGGGCAGGCCGAGGTCGAGCAGCACCACCTGGGGCTGCTCGGCGAGGACGTGCTCCAGGCCGGCCATGCCGGTGGCGGCGACCGCCACGGCGTGGCCGCGCTCGCTGAGCCCGCGGCGCACCGCGCCGCGGATGGCGTCGTCGTCCTCCACGACGAGGATGCTGGTCACATCAGGAAGGCTAGCCCGATCATGGTTCCGATGAGGGGCGTTGCCACAGCAACGGACGCGGTCGTGGCGTGGCGCCGCGGCGGGCGGAGGGGGGAGTCGTGAGGTCGACCCGCACGGTGCTGGTGGGCGCCCTGGTCTGGGTGTCCGTCGTCGCCTTGGGCTCCACGATGGTGTGGACCGTCATCTCGCGTGCCGGCCGCGACCTGGTCGTCGGTCAGCCCAACCCGGTCGCGTCCACCGGCGCCGCCCAGCGCACCGGTGACGGGTTCGGCCTCCCGAGCAGCCCACCGCCCATCGTCCGCCGGCCCACCCGCTCGGCCGGCCCCTCCGAGGGGCCGGGCGCGTCCTCGTCAGCCACCGGGCCGCCCGGCAGCCAGACGCCGGACTCGGGCCCGGGCAGCCCACCCTCGTCCTCGTCGTCACCGGGCGGCGGAGGCGGTGGTGGTGGCGGCACCCCGCCGGCGGTGACCGACCGGCAGATCTGGCGGGGCGAGGGCGGCACGGTCGAGATGAAGTGCACCGGCACGGCCATCTCGATCGTGTCGAGCTACGCCTACCCCGGGTTCCAGAAGATCATCGGCGCCGACGGCCCGCAACAGGTCGAGGTGAAGTTCGTCGGTCAGGAGGACGGCGAGCACCACGAGGACGAGATGCACGCCGTCTGCGGGTCCGACGGCAAGCTGGACATCCAGTCCGACAGCACCGACGGCGAGGGCGGCGACGACTGAGCCCCGGCCCACCCGGGCTGGGCGCGTGCTGCACGTCCGCTGCGACGACTAGGGTGCTCGGGTGCCCGACGCCGTCGACCCTGCCCCCGACGCGGAGCTCGGCGCTGAGGAAGCGGCTGCGGTCGAGCGGGTTCTCGATCTGGCCGTCGACGCGCTGGGTGGAGAGGCCCGGCCGGGCCAGCTGGCGATGGCGCAGGCAGTCCGCCGCGCCCTGGCCGAGCGTGAGCACCTGCTCGTCCAGGCGGGCACGGGCACCGGCAAGTCCCTGGCCTACCTCGTCCCGGCGCTGCTCGCCCACAACCGGGTGGTCGTGGCGACGGCGACGCTGGCCCTGCAGCACCAGCTCGTGGAGCGGGACATCCCCCGGCTGGTCGAGGCGGTCGGGGCCGAGCCCGGCGTCGACGCGTCGTACGCCGTGCTCAAGGGCCGCGGCAACTACGCCTGCCTGCACCGCGTCCGCGCCGGCGTCCCCGACGACCAGGGCGTGCTCGTGGACGTCCCCGAGGGCTCGATGGGCGCCGAGGTGCTGCGACTGCGGGCCTGGGCGGAGCAGGAGGCCGAGGCCGGCGGCACGGGGGAGCGCGACCGCGCACCGCGGCACACCGAGCGGATCTGGAGGCAGGTCAGCGTCAGCCACCGGGAGTGCCTGGGCGCGAGCCGCTGCCCGTTCGGCGCGGAGTGCTTCGCCGAGCTCGCCCGGGAGCGCGCGATGCGCTCCCACCTCGTGGTGACCAACCACTCGCTGCTGGCCATCGACGCCATCCAGGGCGTGCCGATGCTGCCCGACTACGACCTCGTGGTGATCGACGAGGCCCACGAGCTGACCGCCCGGGTCACTCAGGCCGCCACCGACGAGCTCGCCGTCGCCGACGTCGAGCGGGCCGCGCGGCGCAGCCAGCGCCACGTCGAAGGCACCGAGGCAGACGCGGTGGACGACGCCGCGGGCGCCCTCGCCGCGGTGCTTTCCGAGTGCGCCCCGGGCCGGTTCGACGAGGTGCCCGAGGCGCTGGCCGACGCGCTGGTGCTCGTGCGCGACGCGGCACGGGCCTGCCTGTCGGCCTACCCGCGCGAGAGTGCCGACCCCGGCCCCGACGGCGTCGACGCCGGCCGCACCCAGGCGCGCGGGATGGTCCAGGACGTCTTCGTCGTCACCGAGCGGATGGCCGCCGCCGCCGAGAGCGACGTGCTCTGGCTGACCGAGGCGGGCGACCGGCTCCCGCCCAGACTGTGCGTGGCGCCCATCCAGGTCTGGGAGCCCATGCGCGACAAGCTGCTCTCGGCCAAGACCGCGGTCTTCACCTCCGCCACGCTCATGCTCGGCGGCGACTTCTCGGTGGTGGCGACCTCGGTCGGGCTGCGGTCCGAGGATCGGGTCGGTGGCGACGGTCCCTCCGGCACGGCCGCGGGGCAGAGCCCGTTGGCCTACCACCCGCTCCGCCACGCTCCGCGGGGCCAGTCCCAACCACGGCCGGCGGGACTCTGCCCCCGCGACCACACCTGCGGCGTCACCACCCGGCCGCGCTGACCCGGTCCCCTGGCGAGGGCTGGACGTCGGGTCGCCGTTCGACTACGGGCGCCAGGCGATCCTGTACATCGCCCGCCACCTGCCCCCGCCCGGTCGCGACGGGCTGGGGAGGCCCAGCTCGCCGAGATCGCCGAGCTGGTCGACGCCGCGCACGGGCGGACACTTGGGCTGTTCAGCTCGCGCCGCGCGGCGGAGGCCGCTGCGGCCGGGGTGCGCGAGCGGCTGCCGCACCTCACCGTGCTGGCCCAGGGCGAGGCCCAGCTCCCCGAGCTGGCCCGGCTGTTCGTGGAGGACCCGCACACCTGCCTGTTCGGCACGCTGTCGCTGTGGCAGGGGTGGACGTGCCGGGCGACACCTGCCAGCTGGTGCTCATCGACCGGATCCCCTTCCCCCGGCCCGACGACCCGCTCATGTCGGCGCGGCAGCGGGCCGCCGACCGCACGGGCGGCAACGGTTTCATGCAGGTCGCCGCGACGCACGCGGCTGCTGCTCGCCCAGGGCACCGGCCGGCTGATCCGGACCACCGAGGACCGCGGCGTCGTGGCGGTGCTGGACCCGCGCCTGGTCACCGCGAGGTACGGCGCGTTCCTCCGCGCCAGCCTGCCGCCGATGTGGATGACCACCGACCCACAGGTGGTCCGGGAGGCGATCGCCAGGCTGGCGGCCGAGGCCGGCTGACCGCGAGTCGCGGCCTACCCCGAGTAGGTCGGCCGGGCGCTCGTGACCGGACCGGTCCGGACCTCAGAGCCGGCGCAGGACCGCGGTGACCTTGCCCAGGATCGTGGCGTGGGTGCCGTCGATGGGGTCGTAGCTGGCGTTGTGCGGCAGCAGCCACACCTGCCCGTGGCGGCGCTGGAAGGTCTTCACGGTGGCCTCGCCGTCGAGCAGGGCAGCGACGATGTCGCCGTTCTCGGCGGTGGGCTGTTGGCGGATGACGACGTAGTCGCCGTCGCAGATCGCGGCGTCGATCATCGAGTCGCCGGAGACCTCCAGCAGGAACAGGGTCCCGTCGCCGACCAGCTGCTGCGGCAGCGGGAAGACGTCCTCGATGCGCTCCTCGGCGAGGATGGGGCCGCCGGCGGCGATCCGGCCGACGACCGGGACGAGGGCCGCGGCCGGGACGGCGTCGCCGATGCCGGTCGGGTCGACGGTGCTGTCGTCGGCGCCGGAGATGGAGCGACGCGCCGCCATCACCTCGGGCAGGAACACCTCCAAGGCCCGCGGACGGTTGGGGTCGCGCTTGAGGAAGCCCTTCTCCTCCAGCACTCGGAGCTGGTGGGCGACCGAGGAGGAGGAGGTCAGCCCGACCGCCTCGCCGATCTCGCGCATCGAGGGCGGGTAGCCGCGCCTCTCGATCGAGCTCTTGATGGTGGTGAGCACCCGCTGCTGGCGCGGGGTCAGGCCGGTGGTGTCGGGCGGCCCGTCGGGCAGCTCGCTGACCTTCTCGCCACGGGTGCTGGGGCGGCGGCCTCGGGCCTGGCTCATGGTGCCTCGCTCACGGTTGGTCAGCCTCAGTGGGTCCGCCCTGCCCGCCGGTCTCGGCCGGGGGTGTGGCGGGAAGCTGGTCGGGAACCTCGTCAGGTCTCACGGTAGACCGCGCGGCGACGGACTTCAAACAGGTGTTCGAACGGCGTGTCGGGCCTACGATCGGGTCATGAGCAGCAGGGGAGCCCGGGTGGGCAGCGCGGTGGTGACGGGAGCGGGTCGCGGGATCGGTGCGGTGATCGCCGAGCGGCTGGTGGCGCGCGGGTACGCCGTGGTCTGCTCCGACGTGGACGCCGACGCGGCTCGGCGTACCTCCGAGCGGATCGGCGCGGCCGCCGGGGTCGGGCTCGACGTCCGTGACCCCGAGGCGCATCGTCGCGCCGCGGAGACCGCGGTCGGGCACGCCCCGCTGACGGCGTGGTTCAACAACGCCGGCGTCGGCCACGACGGCCGGTTGGCCGACCTCGCCGAGGACGAGCTGCGCCGGCTGGTGGAGGTCAACCTGCTCGGCGTCATCTGGGGGATGCGCGCGGCTCTCGCGGCGTTCGGTCCGGCCGGCGGCGACATCGTCAACACGGCCTCGCTCTCCGCACACGGGCCGGTGCCCGGCCTCAGCGGGTACGCCGCCACGAAGGCCGCGGTGGTCTCGTTGACCACGTCGGTCAACGCGGAGACTCCCCGCTCGGTGCGGGTGCACGCACTGGGTCCCGACGGGGTCGACACCGACATGCTCACCGCGATGGACGACGCGGGCACGGCCAAGGCACTGGTCCACTCGGGCGGCCGCATCCTCACCGTCGACGAGGCCGCCGACGCCGCGGTGGCGCTGCTCGGCAGCCGTCGCGTCGTGCGCACCCTGCCGGTCTGGCGCGGCGTCGTCTCCCGCACCACGGCGCTCACGCCGGGGACGTCGGCGTACGCCGTCGGCGCGTTCGAGGCGCTTGGGCGCCGGGTGATGGCCAAGCGCCGCCGGGACTCGTAGGCTCCCGCCCCCGGACCGGCCGAGGGGGCCGGCGCGGTCCCCATGTGCGCGCCGGCCCCCTGGGCTGGTTCGAAGCCGTGAGCGTCGTCAGCGACCCGAGGACGAGCCTGCGGACTTGGCCGGAGCCTTGCTGCTGACCACGCCGGCGGTCTTGTTCTTGACCTTGCCCAGCCGCACGAAGCTGATCCCGGAGACGGCCGAGCCGTCGGGGTCGGGGTCGATCGTGGAGCCGCCGTTCGGCTGGCAGCGCAGCCGCGCCCAACCCTGGCCGAGGTCGACGATGTCGGCGGAGCTCGCGGTGGCGAACGACGCGAACGGGCTGCCGTAGTCGACCGCCTGGGCCGGGCCGTTCTGGCGGTCCACGGCGCAGAGCATGGCGCCACCGTTGTCGGTGCCGGCGACGACCTCGTAGGTCATCAGGTACTTGCCCTTGGGCAGCTTCGGGAACTTCACCGTGAAGCCCGAGGTCGCCGGGATGTCGGGCAGCGTGTAGTGGACGGCGTCGCCCTTGGTGAGACCGGACTTGTGCGGCACCGCGCTCACGAGCGTGAGGTTGTCGCCAGAGCCGCCGGCGGCAGGCGCGGTCTGCGCGGCGCCCTGGTGGCCCATCGCGAACGCGGTCAGCGCGAGGGCCGACACCGAGGCGAGCGACACGAGCTTGGGTCGGATCGAGTGGTTGGTGTTCATCGTGACTCCTTGAGTGGTGAAACCGGACACGTTCGTAGAGGTACGGCGCGGCCGGGCGCTGATACGTCGAGATCTCGATCCGCCGGTCGATCGGGTGGTCGATCGGGTGGTCGATGGGGTGGTCGATCGGGAGGTTGATCGGGTGGTCGATGGGGTGGCCGGCCGCTGGTTCTGGGGAGCCGATCGGGGCCGGCCGCGACGGTGCCACCGGGCCTACGCCGCACTCGAACAAATGTTCGGCGCGCCTCTTGCGCTGTTCGAACACATGCTCTACCGTCGTACATGTGTTCGATCGAACGTCTGATCGAGATTCCGGCATCATTGGCCCCTTGCGCAGGGGTGGCGCCGACTCCGACAGGACTGTCGGCGGCGCCCGGTAGACCTGGGTCCCGACATCGAGAGAGCACAACGACCACCGGCCGCAGGGGCGGCCACTTCCCCAGGAGGTCTCCATGAGCACCATCGCCGTCACCCACGTCCCGCTCGGGCGGCGCCCGGCACGGACAGTACGCAGCGCTCACGCCGGCCGGCCGGTGGGCAGCGTCCGGCTGACCAGGCGTGGTCGTGCGGTCGTGCTCCTGGGAGTCTCCTGCTCCTGCTCGCGCTGGCCTTCTTCGCCGGCGCGCGCTCCACGGCCACCGACGTGCCGGGTACGCCCGAGCCGACCCGGGTGGTCCAGGTGGCTCCGGGCGACACGCTGGGGGATCGCCTCGGAGCTGGCCACCGACGGCGACGTGCGCGCCATGGTGGACACGATCGAGCGCCTCAACGCGCTGGACTCGGCGATGCTGCAGGCCGGTCAGGAGCTGCGGGTGCCCGTGGGCTGAGGTCGGGTCCATCACCGAGAAGGCGTCCGCCAGTCGCCTCGACCCCGACTGGCGGAGCGGGGAAGCCGAGGGGCGGGGCTGGGGAGCCCGCCCCTCGCGGTCTGTCCCGGGGCCGCGCCTCCGGGACAGGACGCGATAGGTTGCCCGGACGGGACTGACGACGACCGGACAGGTGCGCCGGACCGGTGGCCGACCACGTGGGCCACCCGGGTGGGCCGGGCGAGCCGGAAGGGGGTGCCCGGGTGCGCAACCGGCTTCGCACCCCGGCCGAGCAGGCTCGGGCCAGCTTCTGGTTCTGGCCGGCGGTGCTGATGGCGGCCGCCGTCGTCTTCGCCTGGCTGCTCGGCCGGCTCGACGCTGCGCACGACGGCACCTGGGCCGGCCTGCTGTTCAACGGTGGCCCCGACGGGGCCCGGGCGCTGCTGGGCACCATCGCGGCGTCGATGGTCACCGTCGGCACCACCGTCTTCTCCATCACCATGGTGGCGCTCACCCTGGCCAGCCAGCAGTTCGGGCCGAGGATGCTGGCCAGCTTCATCCGGGACCGCGGCAACCAGGTCACCATCGGCGTCTTCCTGGCCGTCTTCGTCTACGCGATGCTCGTGCTCCGCACCGTCGCCAACGATCGACCCGTGCCGAACCTCTCGGTGAGTGCGGCCGTGGTGGCCGCGGTCGGGGCGGTGCTGGTCCTGGTCTACTTCATCCACCACATCGCCTCCTCGATCCAGGTGATGCACCTGGTCGACGAGCTCGGCGACGACCTGCTCGACCACGTCGACGCGCTGTTCCGGCCGCGGTGCCACCCCGGTATGACCGCCGGGTCCGATGCGGCGCAGGACGAGCCGACCGGGCCCGGGCAGCCGGTGCCGGCCCCGGGCGACGGGTACGTCCGTTTGGTCGACGTGGGCGCGCTGATCGCGACCGCCGCCGCCCACGACCTGGTGGTCCGACTCGACGTCCGGCCCGGTCGGTTCGTCGTGGCCGGCCAGCCGATCGGCCGGCTGTACGGGCTCGACGGCGCGCCGGCTCGGGTGCCCGACGACGTGGCCCACGAGTTCGCGAGGACGGTGGCGGTCGGCTCCCAGCGTTCGGCCACCCAGGATGCCGAATTCCCCCTGATGCAGCTGGTCGAGGTCGCGCTGCGGGCCCTCTCGCCCGGCATCAACGACCCCATCACCGCGACGGCGTGCGTCAACCGGCTCTCGGTGGCGCTGTGCCGGCTCACCGCCTCCCCGGAGCCCGCCACGGCGCTCGCCGACGACCAGGGTCGGGTCCGGGTGCTGCTCAGTGAGCCGATCACCTTCGCCCGGCTGGTGGGCTCCGCCTACGACCAGATCCGGCAGGCGGCCGAGGGTCACGTGGTCGTCTACGTGCACCTGCTCGACGCGCTGACCCGCGTCGCCGCCTGCACGGTCGATCCCGACCGGCTGGCGGCCGTCCTGGCCCAGGCGCACCTGGTGGTGGAGCGGGCCGAGCAGGCGGTGCCGCAGGAGGCCGACCGCGCCGTGCTCCGGCAGCGGCACGACGCCCTGCTGGCCACTGCGGGAGTCTCGAGTGGGGCACCGGCGTGAGCCAGCCGGCCGGCTACTCCGGCACGCCCCTTCCCCGCAAGCTCGGGGTGCGCGACGACCTCATCGTGTTCCTGGACGGCCAGCCGCCCGGGGTCGAGCTGGGTGACCTCGGCGCCGCCCAGATCGTCCGCCGGCTGCCTCGCGCCGCCGACCTCGTCGTCACCTTCCACACCCGCCACGCCGCGCTCGCCCGGCGGCTGCCGACCCTCATCGAACGGACCTCCACCCACGGCATGATCTGGGTCTGCTGGCCCAAGAAGTCGGCCCGCGCGGCCGTGGCCGAGGCGCTCGGCGTCCCGGTCGACCTCGATGAGAACCTCGTCCGCGCCCTAGCGCTCGACCTCGGGGTCGTCGACGTCAAGGTGGCCGCGATCGACGACACCTGGTCGGGTCTGAAGCTGGTCCGCCGGCGCCAGGACCGGGGCTGACGTCTCGGACACGTCGCGAGAGCGATCAGCCCCGGTCCTGAGCCCGGGTCAGCTGCCGGAGCTGGATGCTCCCGATCCGCCCGAGCGCTTGAGCTCGATCTGTCGCGCGGTCTTGCGCTTGATGCCGTCGACCTTGACGAAGCTCACCTCGGAGACTGCTGTCGCGTCCGGGTCCGGGTCGATGGTCGCGCCGTTGGTGACCTGGCAGCGGAGCCGCACGAACCCCTGCGCGGTGTCGACGACCGTGGTCGAGTGCGAGGTCGCGTAGGTGAGGAACGTGCTGCCGTAGTCCACGCCTTGGGCGGGGAAGGTCGGGCGGTCGACCGCGCAGAGCATGCTGGCGCCAGCGACGTCCGCACCGGCCACGATCGAGTAGTTCATCAGGTACTTGCCCTTGGGCAGCTTGGGGAACTTAACGCTGAAGCCACCGACCGGACCGATCGCCGGCAGCTTGTAGGTCCGGGCGACGTTCTTGACGGGGCCGGTGGCCTTGCTCCGCACCGCGGTCACGGCCGCGACCTGACGGATGGCCGAGCCGGCACTGGTCGCGGCCGGTGTGGGCGCCGACTGCCCGGAGGGTGAGGCGTGATAGCCGCTGACGAAGGCGAGCGCGACCAGCGCCGCGGCGGTCGCCAGCGAGGCGATCCGGCGAGCCGGTGCGGCCGCCGGGAGGAGTGGTGCCATGGGTCTTCCTCTCGCTTGCACGCCGAGCCGTGGTTGACAAGACGTGCATAGCGGCTCTCGGGCGTCGAGCACAAGGAGCCGGCGCTCGGCGGCGTCGTACGCCGAGTGCGAGGGCCACCCGGGGTCGCCCCGGTCAGGCCGCCCGGTGACCGCCACCGCCGGCCGCAGGGGGGCCGCCGCCCGGCGGGCGCACCAGCCCCAGCGCGCGGGCCAGCCGGGCGACCAGCATGAGCGCTCCGAACAGGCAGGCGACGGCACCGACCGAGGCCAGCGCCAGGAACCACCAGGCCGTGGACTCGCCGCCGCGCGCCTGGGCGCCGAAGTCGATGGCGGTGTAGACGAGGTACCCCCACGCCACGACGGCCAGGGTGATGCCGCTGGCGAGGAAGAGCACGTCGGGCCCCAGCCCGGCCCTGGGACGCGCGCTGCGGCGGGAGCCGCCTCGCTTGCCCGTCGCCGTCACGCAGCCATTGTGACCGACGGGGTGGTGTGCCCGCGGGAGGCCCACCCGCCGGCCGCGTGGTGCCGCCCCGCCGGGTCGCCGACACGCCGACGTCGGGTCGGTGTCGAGCCCCGGACAGGGCCGCTGACCTGCGGAGATGCCGAGGTGGGGGCCCGGTGCCGAATTCCTGCCGCGGACCTCTTGCCAATCCCTCTGATCCGCACGTACGGTTACCACTACATCTAGTAGTTACACCGTTGTGGTTTTCCACATCTAGGTCCACAGGTGAGGCTCATCCCTCCACCGACGCGGATGGAAAACCCACAGGAATCCGTTGGATCTACACACGTCGTCCACAACGGCGGCGGCCCCGGTCGGTCCGGGGTCGGAGCGAGGAGAGGGGGCCCGGGGTGCACTGCCCGTACTGCCGCAACACCGACACCCGGGTCCTGGACTCCCGCGTCGCCGAGGACGGCGCCTCGGTGCGCCGGCGGCGTACCTGCCCGGCGGACAACGGGGGCTGCGGCAAGCGCTTCACCACCGTGGAGCTCATGCAGCTGACCGTGCTGAAGCGGTCCGGGGTCAGCGAGCCGTTCGCTCGCGACAAGGCGGTCTCCGGGGTCCGCAAGGCCTGCAAGGGCCGCCCGGTCTCCGAGGACCAGCTGGCCCGCCTGGGCCAGGAGGTCGAGGACACCCTGCGTGCCGAGGGGTGGGCCGAGGTGCCCGCCCACGAGGTCGGCCTGGCGATCCTCGGCCCGCTGCGCGAGCTCGACGAGGTCGCCTACCTGCGCTTCGCGAGTGTTTACCGCGCCTTCGAGTCCGCCGACGACTTCCAGACCGAGATCGCACTGATGCGCGCGGAGCGCGCAGCCAGTGCGGTCGAACGATCCGACCATGACGGCGCGGAGCGCGCGGCCAGCGAACCCCAGCCGGTGCCGACCGGCTGACACAGACTGCCCGGCCCGTAGTGGGGAAGCTGCGGGCCGGGCGCACCACCTGCCCTCATCTCAACACCACCAACATCATCAGCACCACTGACACCACTAGTCACAGCTCGTCACAGCACCCGGTCGGCCGCAGCGCCGGCACAGCACACGCACTCATCGCGGAGGAGACCCCATGACCGAGACGGCCACCCCAGGAACGCACCCCGCCACCAGCCGGGGGGGCAAGGCTGCGGCCGGCCTGACCATGACGCGGGTGTTCTCCACCGAGGGCACGCACCCCTACGACGAGCTCACCTGGGAGCGCCGCGATGTCGTCCAGACCAACTGGAAGACCGGCGAGACGGTGTTCGAGCAGAAGGGCGTGGAGTTCCCCGACTACTGGTCGATCAACGCCTCGACCATCGTCACCACCAAGTACTTCCGCGGCGCGGTCGGCACCGATGCCCGCGAGTGGAGCCTGCGCCAGCTCATCGACCGGGTGGTGAAGACCTACCGCGCGGCCGGTGAGGAGCACGGCTACTTCGCGACCCCGGCGGACGCGCAGGTGTTCGAGGAGGAGCTGACCTGGCTCCTGGTCCATCAGTACTTCTCGTTCAACTCACCCGTCTGGTTCAACGTCGGCACCCCGTCACCGCAGCAGGTCTCGGCCTGCTTCATCCTGTCGGTCGACGACTCGATGGACTCCATCTTGAACTGGTACAAGGAGGAGGGCTTCATCTTCAAGGGCGGCTCCGGCGCCGGCCTGAACCTCTCCCGGATCCGCTCCTCCAAGGAGCTGCTGTCCTCCGGTGGCACCGCCTCGGGCCCGGTGTCCTTCATGCGTGGCGCCGACGCCTCCGCCGGCACCATCAAGTCCGGTGGCGCCACCCGCCGCGCGGCGAAGATGGTCGTGCTGGACGTCGACCACCCCGACATCGAGGAGTTCGTGGCGACCAAGGCGCGCGAGGAGGACAAGATCCGCGCCCTGCGCGACGCGGGCTTCGACATGGACCTCGGCGGTGCCGACATCACCTCGGTGCAGTACCAGAACGCCAACAACTCCGTGCGGGTCTCCGACGAGTTCATGCGCGCGGTCGAGGAGGGTCGCGAGTTCGGCCTGCGGGCGCGGCAGACCGGCGAGGTCATCGAGACCGTCGACGCCCGCGACCTGTTCGCCAAGATCAGCCAGGCGGCGTGGGAGTGCGCCGACCCCGGTCTGCAGTACGACGACACCATCAACGACTGGCACACCAACCCCGAGACCGGCCGGATCACCGCGTCCAACCCGTGCTCGGAGTACATGTCGCTGGACAACTCCTCGTGCAACCTCGCCTCGCTCAACCTGCTCAAGTTCCTCACCGACGACGACACCTTCGACGCCGAGCTGTTCGCCCAGGCGGTCGAGGTGATCATCACCGCGATGGACATCTCGATCTGCTTCGCCGACTTCCCGACCGAGGCCATCGGCAAGACCACCGTCGACTACCGCCAGCTCGGCATCGGCTACGCCAACCTGGGCGCGCTGCTGATGGCGATGGGCCTGGGCTACGACTCCGATGGCGGCCGGGCGATGGCGGCGGCGATCACCTCGCTGATGACCGGCACCTCCTACAAGCGCTCCACCGAGCTGGCCGCGGTCGTCGGGCCGTACGCCGGCTACGCGCGCAACGCCGAGGCCCACCAGCGGGTGATGCGCAAGCACCAGGCGGCCAACGACGCCGTCCGCACGCTGACCTCCGTCGACGGCGCCGTCCACAAGCTCGCGACGAAGGCATGGGCCGACGTGGTCGAGCTGGGCAAGAGCAGCGGCTTCCGCAACGCCCAGGCCTCGGTGCTGGCGCCGACCGGCACCATCGGCTTCATGATGGACTGCGACACCACCGGCATCGAGCCGGACTTCTCCCTGGTGAAGTTCAAGAAGCTCGTGGGCGGCGGCTCCATGCAGATCGTCAACCAGACGATCCCGCGGGCGCTGACCAAGCTCGGCTACGACGAGGAGAAGATCGAGGCGATCGTCGCCTACATCGCCGAGCACGGCCACGTGATCGACGCGCCGGGGCTCAAGCCGGAGCACTACGAGGTCTTCGACACCGCGATGGGCGCGCGGGCGCTGGCCCCGATGGGCCACGTGCGGATGATGGCGGCCTGCCAGCCGTTCCTGTCCGGTGCCATCTCCAAGACCGTCAACCTGCCCGAGACGGCGACGGTGGAGGAGATCGAGGACATCTACCTGCAGAGCTGGAAGCTCGGGCTGAAGGCCACCGCGGTCTACCGGGACAACTGCAAGGTGGGTCAGCCGCTGGCCGACGCGAAGGCGAAGAAGCCCGCTCAGCAGGCCGAGGAGCCCGCGGCGGAGAAGGCGGTCGAGAAGGTCGTCGAGTACCGCCCCACCCGGCGCCGGCTGCCCAAGTCGCGCCAGTCGCGCACGACCTCGTTCACCGTCGGCGGGGCCGAGGGCTACATGACCTCCGGAGCCCACGACGACGGCACCCTCGGCGAGGTGTTCCTCAAGCTCGGCAAACAGGGCTCCACGCTGGCCGGCGTCATGGACGCCTTCTCGATCGCGGTCTCGATCGGCCTGCAGTACGGCGTCCCGCTGGAGACCTACGTCTCGAAGTTCACCAACCTGCGCTTCGAGCCGGCCGGCCTCACCGACGACCCCGACGTGCGGATGGCGCAGTCGATCATGGACTACATCTTCCGCCGCCTGGCGCTGGACTACATGACCTTCGAGGAGCGCTCGATGCTGGGCATCTACTCCGCCGAGGAGCGCCAGCGCCACCTCGAGACCGGCTCGTACGAGCCGCTGGAGGAGATCAGCGAGGCCGAGTCGCTCAAGAGCCCCCACCTCGTCGACATCGAGAGCGAGGCTGCGGTCGAGGCGGAGCTGGTCGAGGAGCACCCGATCACCGACCGCGAGACCAAGGACACCCACGGCTCGGAGGCGCGCGAGGTCCCGGCCCACGCGGCCAAGGAGGCGCACACCTCAGCGGAGCTGATGGAGAAGATCACCGGCCACGCGGTCGACAGCCCGCTGTGCTTCACCTGCGGCACCAAGATGCGCCCCGCCGGCTCCTGCTATGTCTGCGAGGGCTGCGGCGCCACCTCCGGCTGCAGCTGACCCGACGTCAGCTCACGGCGCGGTCGATGCGGAGGATCACGAACTCCGCCGGCCGCGCCGGGGCGATGCCGACCAGGCAGACCAGCCGGCCGTTGTCGAGGTCGTTCTGGGTCATGGTGCTCCGGTCGCAGCGCACGAAGAAGGCCTCGTCCGGGGTGCTGCCGACCATCGCGCCGGCCCGCCACATCCCGGTCAGAAACTCCTCGATCTCGCGGCGCACCTCGGCCCACAGCGGCTCGCCGTTCGGCTCGAAGACCGTCCAGGCCAGGCCGGCGTCGATCGAGCGCTCCAGGTAGAGCAGCAGCCGGCGCATGCCGACGTAGCTCCACTCCGGGTCCGTTGAAGCGGTGCGCGCCCCCAGACCACCGGCCGCCGGCCGGGCAGGTCGCGGACCAGGTTGGCAGCGGGCGCGACCGGCGCGGGGTCGACGCTGACGCCGGCCAGCTCTGCCTCGGCGCCGGCGGGGCGTGCCAGACCCCGCAGTGCGTCGAGCCGGCGCACCACGCCCGCGACCGCGGCCGCGGTCCACACCCGCCGGCCGCGGGCGTCTCGCAGCCTCGGGGTGTAGCCCGCGGCATTGGCCCCCAGTCCGGGCGGCAGCACGCCGCCCGGACAGTCCAGCAGGAGCAGCCCGCGGTGCTGCTCACACCAGGCGTGGGCCTCGGCTTCGCGCCCGCGCAGCAGCGAGGGCGCCACCACGAGCAGGGTGACGCCGGCGTCGGCGAGCGCGGCCAGGCCCGGCTCGAGGTCGTCGGTGCGGACGACCAGCGGCAGGTCGGCGTCCTGGTCGAGGTAGGCCGTGACGGCCCGGCGCAGGGGGAGTCCCGGTCGCCGAAGGCGGCGTCGTACGCCGGGAGCGAGCCGACCTCGACCGGCTCGTGCTCCGGCCCGGCCCGGGCTCGGCCGAGGATCGCGACCCGTTCCCGGCCGGGCTCGATCGGCCGGCCCGAGCCGGACTCCTCGACGATGCCGCCGCTCACCCGACCAGTATGCCGGCCCCCGAGAGGTCACGCCGGAGTCACGGGGCAGGGACGTAGGCCCGGGGTGGCCGAGCCGGCAGCCGCGCTAGGCGAAGAGCTCGGCCCGCCTCATCAGCTCCTCGAGGCCGGGCTCGGCCGGGTTCCGCGGCTTGCCGGGGTGGATGACCGCTACCTGGCAATTCTCGGCCGCGAGCACGAGTTCGGCGTAGCTGCCGGCGTCGGGGTCGGCGATGTAGGCCTGCATGTTGTCGTCGTACTTGAACATCCGGTCGTTGATCGCCGTGCACTCGTTGCAGGTGGAGCAGCGCGCGGTCTCGATCCACGGCAGGTAGGGGTCGTGGGCCTGCGGCTCGCCCAGGTCGTCGGGCTCGTCGTCGGCCGTCACCGCCTCGACCGGGGACGCGGGGGCGGCGGGGCCGACAGCACTGGTCGGGCTCGCACCGGCCGCCACCAGCTTGGCCCGCTCCTCCTCGAACTCTGCGCGCTGGCGGGCCAGCTCGCGGGCCACGTGGGAGTTGTGGATCCCGCCGAGCTCCTGCAGGCGGTGCCACTGCTCGATGCTGCGCTGAGTCATGTGCACCAGCGGCCGGTCGACCAGGACGCGGTGCAGGACGTCGTCCCGGCCGATCATGAGCACGAAGGGGAGCTCGTCGGCCCACGCCTCGGGGTTGGTGGTCAGGTGCTCGGCGAACGGCACCACCTCGCCGTCCGAGCCGTCCTCGCCGGCCAGCGCGAGGTGGGGGACCAGCCGGGCGTCGCAGGCCCAGAAGTCGGCCGCGGTGAAGGGGAGGTCGAGGACCACGGTCTGCAGGTCCTGGTCCTGGTAGCTCACGCGGTGGACCGGCCAGTCCTTCTCGGGCTGCGGGTTGCAGGCCAAGGAGAACCGCTCGGCCCAGGTGTCGCCGGCGCCGGGGTCGTAGACGAACGACGGGAAGACCCGCGACTCGATCGCGGCGGCCGAGGCCAGGTAGTGCGGCAGGTCGTCCAGCCAGCTGCCCTCCCCGGAGTAGACGACGAAGAGCGCCGCGCCGGCCGAGCTCGACCCGGCGACGATCCGGTCGCGGGAGTGGAACAGGGCCGCCGTCGCGCACTGCATCACGAAGGACTCGCCGGATGCCAGCGCCGCAGTGGCCAGCATCCGCGCCGACAGTCCGCTCTCGTGCTCACGCCCCGACGACGAGGACCCGCGGAGCAGGTCGTTGACCTGGACCAGGGTCTTGAGCGGGATGCCGGCGGCGAGGGCCTCGAGCAGCGCGACGCTGTCCTCGGCGTCGAGGTCCTCGGCGTCCACGCGCACCAGGTACTCCGGGAAGAGCTCCAGGGTCTCGGCGTCCAGGTCGGCCACGCTCCAGGTCTCGAAGAGCGCGTCGTGGGTCTCCTCGCGGTAGCGGCCGTCGGCCTCCATCTCCGCGATGACCAGAGCCTTGGCCAGGTCGGTCGTCGCGGCGTACCGCTCGTGGTAGGCATCGATGGCAGCGCTGGCGTCGTCGTACACGAAGTCGTAGAGCTCTGCTGCCGCACCGTCCGCCTCGACGTCGGAGGGCACGAAGCGCTGGCTGGTGAGGACGTCGAGCAGCCTCTGCACCCGGTCGCGTCGCCTATCGGACAGCGAGAAGCGCGGCCGGTTGTCGGTGAGCATCCGCGACAGGGCGTCGACGTCCAGCTCGTCTCCGAAGACCGGGCCCAGCGAGCTGGCCAGCCGGTCGCCGGCCAGGCCTGCCGGGGAGTTGGCCTGCTCGGCGTCGAGGATGTCCTGCAGCGCCTCCCGCATCCGCGCGATCCGAGACGCCAGGTGCCGCATCCGCTGACGCTGGACCAGCTTCCACAGGTGTCCGACCACGTGCCGGGGGTGTCGCGGGTGCAGGCCACCAGCTCGCCGTCGACGGCCCGGGCGGCGGTGAGCCGCGTCAGGCTGTCGTCGAGCGACTCGTCGGCCTCGGCGGCGAGCAGCTCGGCGACGCTTTCGTCCCAGACCGCCGACAGGCGCGCGGACGCTTGCTCGGAACGGACCCTGATCTCGCCCTCGAGCAGCAGGGCGTGGTGCCGCAGGCGGTCGGCGTCCTCGCCGACGGCGAGGCCCTCGAGGAGCTCGTCCATGATGCCGGACAGCGAGAGCAGGGTGCTGGTCACGTCCTGCCCGTCGGCGAGCACGAACGGGTAGTCGTAGCGCAGCTCGGCGAGCCGCCGGTACGGCGCGAACTGCGCCGAGCGCAGCCCGAGCCCTTCGACGTTCCCGAGACTGGTGGCCATCCGGCGCCCGGTCAGGTAGAACGACGCTCGGTCCTGCTCGTCGTGGCGACCGCGAGCGCCGTCGGACCCGGTCGCACCAGGGAGCGGGACGGTTTCAGTCATCGAGCCCCTCCGCTGCGCTGCCGGACGTCACCGCGAACTTGTCGAACTCCGCCTCGAGGAGCCGGCGTACCGCAGCCGAGGAGTGCGAGGCCTCGGCCCGGACGATGTCCTCGTAGCGGGGCACCGTGGGGTCGTGGTACAGGATCCCGACGGGCACCGGGTCCAGCGACGAGGCGATCTCCCGCGCCCGGTTGAGGTCGGCGGGATCGTGCTCGAGGCGGTTGGGGTAGATCTGGGCCAGCCCGGAGCTGATCGACAGCGACTTCTCGTGGTGGAGCAGCTGCACCCGTGCCGGGTCGTGCAACCAGGGCTCGAACGCGTCCGGCATCCACTCGGGGCAGCGCTGGACGATCCGGATGAAGGACAGGCCGTCGTGGTGGAACGCCGCCTCGATGATCTGGTAGAGCACCTCGGGGATCCAGTCGGCCGCCTGGGCCACGAAGGAGACGTTCTGCACCCCGAGGGTGACTGTGAGCGGGTTGAGGCCCTCGAGGTAGGAGCCTTGCGGGGTGGTGTTGCTGCGGGTGCCGCGCGGCGAGGTCGGCGACGCCTGCTTCTTGGTGAGGCCGTAGATCTGGGTGTCGTGGACCATCACCACCATGCGCATGTTGTAGCGGAGCGCGTGGATCCAGTGGGCGGCGCCGATGCTGAAGGAGTCGCCGTCCCCGGAGTTGACGAAGACGTGGAGATCCGGCCGGGCCATCCGAATACCCTCGGCCACCGGCAGCGCTCGCCCGTGGATGCCGTGGAACCCGTAGGTCTTCATGTAGTGCGGCAGCCGGCTCGAGCACCCGATGCCGGACACGAAGACGGTCTTCTCCGGGCGCAGGCCCTCGTCGCGGAGCAGCCGCTGCAGAGCGGCCAGGACGGCGTTGTCCCCGCAGCCGGCACACCACCGCGGCACGCCCTTCTGGAAGCCCTCGATCTCGATGCGCTCGTCGTAGAGGCGGAGCAGACACTCGGCCGCGCTGGTGTGGGTGAGGTCGATCATCACAGCTCCAGCTTCCGTGCGATGGCCCGGTGGACCCGGCCCGGTTTGATCGGCTGGCCGCCCACCTCGGTCCACGAGTCGACGTCCACCAGGTAGCGCGACCGAAGCAGCATCGCGAGCGCCGGGTGGCGGCGGTTGTCGAGGTCGATGATCGGGTCCTCAAGCCGGTCCCCCCAGTTGCCCTCGACCGTCATCACCTGGTCGAAGCCGGCCATGATCTCGCCCAGCCCGGAGGGCAGCGGGTTGACGAAGCGCAGGTGCAGCGACGACACCCGGCGTCCCTCGGCGCGGATCCGGTCCACCGCCTCCTCGATCGCCCCCTTGGTGCTGCCCCAGCCGATCACGAGCAGCTCGCCGGTCGGGTCGCCGTACACCTGCGGGGTCTTCAACGTCTTCTGCAGGGCGGCCAGCTTCAGGCTGCGGGCGTGGATCCCCTGCTCGTTGGCGTCGGGGTCGTAGGCCACGCTCGCCGCGGTGTCGTGGGCCAGGCCGGTCAGCGTGTACATGCCCCCCGGCTGGCCGGGGAGGAAGCGGCGCGACAGGCCGGTCGTGTCGTCCCAGGCGTACGGCGCCAGGCCCGGCGGCACCTGGCTCTGGTCCACCGGCGGGGCCAGCCATGCCGGGTCGAACTGCGGGCGCGGGAAGGGCTGCTGAGCCGTCGCGAGGCTCGCGTCGGACAGCACCACCACCACCATGTTGAAGGTCTCGGCGATCCGCCGGGCCGCGATGACCGAGTAGAAGCAGTCCTCGATCGAGCTCGGGGCGATCACGACCTTGGGGGCATCGCCGTGACTGCCGAAGATCGTGGTGAGCAGGTCGCCCTGCTCGACCTTGGTCGGCTGGCCGGTGCTCGGCCCGCCGCGCTGCACGTTGACGACGACGAGCGGGATCTCACCCATCACCGCGAGGCCCAGCCCCTCCTGCTTGAGCGAGTACCCCGGGCCGGAAGTGATCGTCACGGCGCACTTGCCGGCGTACGACGCCCCGATGGCGAACGTGCACGCGGCGATCTCGTCCTCGGCCTGGTGCACCACCCCGCCCACCTTGGGGAAGATCTCGCTCAGGTAGTGGGAGGCCGAGGGGGCCGGCGTGATGGGGTACATCGCGCAGATCTCCATGCCGGAGGCCACCACCCCGAGCGCGAGCGCGGTGTTGCCGTTGGTGACGATCGTCGGCTCGGCCGAGGGGACCGCGGGGACGTGGAAGGCCAGCTCCAGGTGGGCGAGCGCCCACGCGTAGCCGGCGTCCAGCAGCCCGATGTTGGACTCGATCAGGGTCGCCGACTTCTTGCGGAACGTGCGGGCCACCTGGTCCCGGGCCAGGTCCAGGTCGAACTGGTAGAGGGCGCAGAGCATGCCCAGCGCGAACATGTTCTTGCCGCGCCGGGGGTCGCGCACCAGCTTGCGGCACTCCCGCTCCATCGGCACCTCGACGATGCGGTAGCCGGCGGCGGTGAGCACGTCGATGGTCTCCGCGTAGGTCGCGGAGATCCGGGGGTCGCGATGGTCGCGCCACATGTTCTCCAGCAGGATCGTGCAGCCTGGCTTGAGCTCGTTCATGTGCACCCGGCCCAGCAGCACCTGCTCGTTGAACGCGACCACCAGGTCCGCCTCGTCGCCACCGTTCGTGATCGGGCCCGAGCCCAGCCGGACCCGGTTGCCGCTGGCGCCGGCGACGCTCCGGGCCGGGGGCTGGATCTCGGCAGGGATGATCTCGACGGTCCACACGCCGTTGCCGGCACGGGCCGCGATCGCACCGAACGACTGGCCGCAGCGCTGCGCGCCCTCACCGGAGTCGCTGATGATCTCCACCACGTGCTCGGTCAACGTGGTGACCTGTCTCGAGCCGGTCGGGGCGCTCAGGGGGAGGGTGCTCATCGGGTGGGGACCGCCGTTTCGTCGGGAAGGGGGTGCGCGCCGACGAGGCGCACCCGCACGTAGTTGTGCTCGTGGGCGGCGATGCCGAAGACGGCGTTGCCCGGCTCGTCGTACCGTCGCGCCGCGTCTCGGATGCCGAGGTAGCGCTTGATGCTGGCGGCAGCCGTGCGGCCCGCGCCCATCGCCTCGATGACGGTGGCCGCGCCGGTGACGATGTCGCCGCCGGCGTACACCCCGGCCATCGAGGTGGCCAGGTCGTCGTCGACCCGGAGGTAGCCGCGCGAGTCGAGGGCCAGCTTCGAGGTCTGGCCGATGATCGGGTTGGCGTTGGTGCCGATCGCGAACACCACCTGGTCGCAGGCGAACTCGAATTCGCTGTCCGGCACGGGGACCGGTCGGCGCCGCCCCGACTCGTCGGGCTCGCCCAGCTCCATCTGCACGCACCGCATCGCCCGGACGCTGCCCTCCCCGTCGTCGAGCACCGCGACCGGGTTGGTCAGCCAGTGGAACTCGACCCCTCCTGCTCGGCGTGGTGGACCTCCTCCGCGCGGGCCGGCGCCTCGGCCCGCGACCGGCGGTAGATGCAGTAGACCTTCTCGGCGCCCAGCCGCAGGCAGACCCGCATCGCGTCCATCGCGGTGTTGCCGGCGCCGACGACGGCCACCTGCCGGCCCAGCGGGATCGGGGTGTCGTGGGCCGGGAAGTCGCGGGCCAGCATCAGGTTGGCCCGGGTGAGCAGCTCGTTGGCCGAGAGCACGCCGTTCAGGGAGTCGCCGGGGATGCCGAGCATCGTGGGGTAGCCGGCGCCGGTGCCGATGAACACGGCGTCGAAGCCGAGCTCCTCGATCATCTGCTCGATGGTGAACAGTCGGCCGACGACCGTGTTGCACTCGAACACCACCCCGAGCCGCTCCAGGTTGGCGATCTCGGCGTCGATGACGTCGTTGGGCAGCCGGAACTCGGGGATGCCGTAGCGGAGTACACCGCCGGCGAGATGGAGCGCCTCGAACACCGTGACCTGGCAGCCGGCCTTGGCCAGGTCGGCGGCGCAGGCCATCCCGGCCGGGCCGGAGCCGACGATGCCGACCCGGTAGGGGGTCGGCGCGATGTACGGTCGGCGGGCCCAGTCGTGGGCGATGGCGAGATCGCCGATGAACCGCTCCAGCCTGCCGATGGCGACCGGCTCCAAGGTGTCGGCCACGGTGCAGACCTGCTCGCACTGGGTCTCCTGGGGGCACACCCGCCCGCACACGGCGGGCAGCAGGTTGGTGTGCGCGATGGGGTCGTAGGCGCCCCGGTAGTCACGGTCCCCGATCTTGCGGATGAACTCGGGGATGTCGATCGACACCGGGCAGCCGTTCATGCACACCGGATCCGCACAGAACAGGCACCGCAACGCCTCGCGAGCGGCCTCGTCCTCGTCGTAGCCCTGGTTGACCTCGAGGAAGTTGGACGCGCGCTCCGCCGGTGGGCGCTCGCGGACCGGCGTGCGGTCCTGGGGGATGCTGCGGATGGTCCGCTTGCCCGGCATGGTCAGGCTCCCGCCGCCGGCAGCTGCGACACGAGGTCCTCGGCGGCGCCCTCGGCACGCCGGCACTCCCTGGTCCAGCGCTCCAGCGCGGCCGCCTCCTCCGAGCGGTAGCGCTTGAGCCGGGCGGTCAGGTCGGTGAAGTCGACCAGGTGCGCGTCGAAGTCCGGGCCGTCGACGCAGGCGAACTTGACCTGGTCGCCGAGCCTGACCCGGCAGCCGCCGCACATGCCGGTGCCGTCGACCAGGATCGGGTTGAGGCTCACGCTGGTCCGGATCCCGTGCGGGCGGGTCGTCTCGGCGCAGGCCTGCATCATCACCGGTGGGCCGATGGCGACGACCTCGTCGATGTCGTCGTACTTCTCGATGGCCAACCGCAACCCGTCGGTCACCAGCCCCTGGATCCCTGCTGAGCCGTCGTCGGTGCACAGGATCAGCTCGTCGCACACCGCCCGGAACTTGTCCTCCCAGAAGACCAGGTCCCGGGAGCGGAAGCCGAGGACCCCGATCACCTGGGCGCCGCGCTCGTGGAAGGCCCTGGCCTGCGGGAACACCGGCGCCACGCCCAGGCCGCCACCCACGCAGACGACGCTGCGGGCCGCGCCGATGGCGCTGGGGATGCCCAGCGGGCCCGCGATGCCGTGCAGGGCGGTGCCGACCCGGCAGGTCTGCTGCATCTCGCGCGTCGACTTGCCCACCGCCTGGATCACCAGCGTGATGGTCCCTTCCTCGCGGTCGAAGTCGGCGAGGGTCAGCGGGATGCGCTCGCCCTCCGCATGGGACATCACGATGACGAACTGGCCGGGCCGGCCGGCACGCGCCATCAGCGGGTGGCGCACCACGAGGATGAAGGTCGCGTCGGACACGTCCTCGCGGGCCACGATCGGATAGGTCGTTCCTGACGAGCGCTGCATGCTGCCTCCGTTCGGTCAGCACCGAGCCGACTCCCGGACACCTGGCGCGGAGGCCACGGGGCGCGCGTCATGACTGCCGCGAGGGCATCGAGACACTCCCACTGTGCCTCACGGCTCGCCCGGTGTCTCCTGCGGCCCGCTGAGTGCGACGTACGCCACACTTCCTGGGACTGCCCCGGCCGACGCATCCAGCGGGCCGGCGCGGTCAGCGGGCGACCGCACGGGAGACCCAGTACCTCCCGAGGACCCGGCGGTAGCCCAGCGCCGCGTTGACCGCGCGGATGCCGGCGTTGTCGTCCTCGTTGTCGGTGACCGCCGACGACGCACCGAGGCGCGCGGCCGCGACGTGCAGGGCCTGCTTGGCCAGCCGAGCCAGCCCGCGGCCGCGCGCGTCGGGTCGGACGCCGGTGTAGACGACCTGGGCCTCCCCGTCGGCGACTATCGCGAAGGAGAGCGCCACCGGCCGGCCGGCGTCGCGCACCACGAGGCCCACGGGGAGCACTCCGGCGGTCTCGGCCGCCATGGCGCGCAGCGCGGCGAGCGTCAGCACGCCGGTCTGGGCCACCTCGGGGTTGGTCTGGCTGGCGGCGTACATCGCCTCGACCGCGGCCTCGTCGGCGACGGCCAGCCGCGGGCTGACCTCCACGCTGACGCCGGCCGGGAGGGCCGGCTCGGGCACGCCGGCCAGGCCGAGCCGACTGGTCACGGAGTGCTGGGTCACCGAGTAGCCCCAGTGCTCGGCCACCGCGAGCGCGTGCTGGTCGCGATCGTCGATCTCTCCGCTGGTGGCGACTGCATCCGGCGGCAGCGCCGCGTCCAGCTCACGCTGCAGCGCGCTTCCCAGCCCGGAGCCGAGGGCCGCGTCGGCCACGACCAGCAGTCGGTAGAGCCGGCCCGGCGCGATGCCGATGCCGTGGTACTGCAGGCCGACACCGACGAGACCGCCGTCGTCGTACGCCGCGAGCAGGGTTCGATCCTCCGTGGCCGAGGGGTCGATCACCGCGGGCTCGACGAGGGCGCGGTTCAGGTGCGCGCAGCGGTGCAGCACGAGGTCGAGGATCGCGGCGTGCTCAGGAAGATGGGCCTGGCGGATCACCATGCGCAACGGTATCCGCCAGGCCCGAGGCGGGCCCGGCCCCCACCGAGGCCGGGCCGCCTAGGTCAGCTGACGCGCTGCGGCCGGAAGGCCACGGCGAAGCAGGGGACCGCCAGCACCAGCAGCACTCCGGTCGTCACCAGCAGCGCCGGCAGCATCAGTCCAGTGCCGGGACCGTTGCCCCCACCGACACGTCGGCGTCGACGCCGGCGGTCGCGTCGGCGTTCATCACCACGAGCGTCCAGTCGCCGGGCTCGACCTCCCACACCAGCCGCTGGGTGCTGGGCCCTGCGGCCTGGGCCACCCAGATGTTCGACGCGACCGGCGGGATCGCCGGGGGCCCTCGCCGGACACCGTGTACGTCGTCCCGCTTGAGGTCATCCGCGACACCGTCGCGTGCTCGGCCCCGCCCAGCCAGCTGTCGACGTCGGCGGTCCGCGCGATGCCGACGAAGACCGGGACGGTGCTCGTCGCCGTCACCCTGGTGTCGCCCAGCATGGCGTGCGGGACCCACTCGGCGTCCGGGCCGGTCCGGATCTCGGCCGACTCGGTCACCAGCGCGTAGCTCTCGGTGGTGAGCGTCCGGGTGGGGCTGGTCAGGTAGCCGTCACTGTCGCGGGCCGCCCGCGCGATCGCGACCGCGCCCGCGCCGAGGCCGGAGCCGATGGCGCCGACCAGCAGCAGGCTGCCCAGGACGACCGCCACGACCCGGCCTGCGGTCCAGCCGGGCGCCAGGCCCTGCGGAGTCGGCGGGGTCCCGGTCTGACCGGCCGGCGTGGTCGGGACGGCCGGCGGAGGTGCGCCGCCGCTCGTCAACGTCGGTCCGGTGGAGCTGGCGGCCAGCCGAGCCGGGTCCGCGCCGCCCTGGTCGAGCCGGAACGGCGGGTACTCGTCGGTCATCAGGCTGGCGTACGCCGACACGCGCAGTACCCAGCGGTTCAGCCCGAGCACCAGGTCGAAGACCGCGCCGGGGTAGCGGCCGGTGAAGAGCAGTGCCACGGCGGCCACGACGACCAGCACTCCGATGAGGCTGAAGTAGACCTGCACGTCGGTCGACCCGGCCTGGATCGTGTAGGCCAGTCCGCCGGTGAACAGTGCCACCAGCAGGTAGTGGGGGATGGCCAGCAGCCACCACTTGACCAGCACCAGCCCTCGCGAGAGGTGGTCGGGGTAGTCGACCTCGAAGTGGGCCGGGTAGTCCGGCCGGTCGTCGAGGGTGAACGGCGGGTAGTGGTCGGTGCCGAGCGCGCTGTAGGCGTAGTAGTTGACCCGCCAGGTCCAGCGCAACACCCCCACGTTGAAGTCGAAGATGGCCCGCGGATATCTGCCGGTGAACAGGATCGCGAAGAAGGCGACGATGCTGAGCACCACGAAGGTGACCCAGAGCAGGGCCAGCACGACATAGTGCGGGATCGCCAGCAGCCACTTCACCAGCCACAGCCAGCGGCTCAAGGGCGCGTCCAGCTTGGCGTCGACGTGCACGGGGTAGTCCCGGGATCGGGTGGGGGTTGAGGTTGGGGTTGTCACGACAATCGCCTCCACGTTCCACTGTGCTCCCCGGGTGCAGAGGGGTCGACCCGGCCGACCGTGATCTTCGGTACGCCGAGAGCGGGACCCCTGTGGCCGTGGTCGCGCCGCCGCCCGCCGCGACGTGACGCTGGTCTCGGTCGGCGGTCGCCGCTTCGCGGATGAGAGACACTGGAGGCGTGGGTACGGTGCGCCCTGCCGCAGTGGCCGGGTCGTTCTACCCGGGCGAGCCCGGGGAGCTGGCCCGCGTGCTGGCGGAGCTCCTGGCCGGCGGCCGCGCCGGGCTGACCGCCCTCGAGGCGGCCGCGCGCTTCGTCGAGGCGCCCAAGGCCGTCATCGTGCCGCACGCCGGCTACATCTACTCAGGCTCGACCGCCGCGCTCGGCTTCGCCGCCCTGGAGCGAGCCCGGGACCGGCTGCGCCGCGTCGTCCTGCTCGGCCCGACGCACCGGGTGTACATCGACGGCCTGGCGCTCCCTGCGGTCGATGCCTTCGCGACTCCGCTCGGGGTGGTGCCGGTCGAGCCGGTCGAGCCGGCCGTGCGGGCGGCCCTGCCGCAGCTGGTCGACAGCCGACCCGCCCATGCGGCCGAGCACTCCTTGGAGGTGCAGCTGCCGTTCCTGCAGACCGTGTTGGACTCCTTCGACCTGGTGCCCCTCGCCGTCGGCGGGGCGACTCCCGAGGAGGTCGCCGACGTCCTCGACGCGCTGTGGGACGGGCCGGAGACCGCCGTCGTGGTGAGCTCGGACCTCAGCCACTACCTGCCCTACGACGCGGCGGTCACCGTCGACAGCGCCTCGACCGCTCAGATGCTCGCGCTCGACGGCCCACTCAGCCATGAGCAGGCCTGCGGCGCCACGCCCGTCAACGGCCTGCTCCTCGCGGCGCGCCGGCGTGGGCTCTCCGCCCGGTTGCTCGGGCGCTGCAACTCCGGCGACACCGCCGGCGACCGACGAAGGGTGGTGGGCTATGCCGCTGTGGCCTTCGACGCGGCCCGCGCCGCCTGACCCGTCGTCGCCCGAGCCACCGCCGGTGGATCCCCTCGACCTGCCCGAGGACGCCGGCCGGATCCTCACCGGCCTGGCCCGTTCGGTCATCGCCGCCGATCTCGGGGTCGCCGTCACCCCGCCCGAGGAGCCCGCCTGGCTGGCCCGCCGCGGCGCCAGCTTCGTCACCCTCACCAGGGCCGGGGTCCTGCGCGGCTGCATCGGCAGCACCTCGGCGGTCCGGCCGCTCGGCGACGACGTCCGGATCAACGCCCGCGGCGCGGCGTTCCGCGACCCGCGGTTCCTGCCGCTGCAACGGCGCGAGCTGGCCGCCACCGAGATCGAGGTGAGCGTGCTGTCCGCCAGCACGCCGATCACCTGGCGCAACGAGGCCGACGCCGTCCGCCAGCTGAGGCCCGGCATCGACGGCCTGGTCCTCGAGTACGCCGGCCGCCGCGCGACCTTCCTGCCCCAGGTCTGGGCGAAGCTCCCCGGCCCCGCCGACTTCCTGAGCGGCCTCAAGCGCAAGCTCGGGCTGCCGGCCACCTTCTGGGCCGACGACGTGCGCCTGTCGCGCTATGTCGTCCGCGCCTTCCACGAGCCCAATCACCAGGCTCTCCCCGAGGAGCAGTCATGACCATCCGCACCCGCGCGCACCCGCATCAGCACCAGGATTCGCACCAGCATCAGCACGGGCATCAGCACGGGCATCAGCAGGGGCATCAGCAGGGGGCCGACCCGGTCGACCCGCACCCCGCCCGCTACTGGCATCGGCTCGACGACGGCCGGATCCAGTGCGACCTGTGCCCCCGCGAGTGCCGCCTGCGCGACGGCCAGCGCGGCTTCTGCTTCGTCCGCAAGCGCGAGGGCGACCAGCTGGTCCTCACGACGTACGGCCGGTCCTCCGGGTTCTGCATCGACCCCATCGAGAAGAAGCCGCTCTACCACTTCTACCCGGGCAGCTCGGTGCTGTCCTTCGGCACCGCCGGCTGCAACCTGGGCTGCAAGTTCTGCCAGAACTGGGACATCTCCAAGTCCCGCGAGATGGACCGGCTGATGGACGAGGCCTCGCCGGCCGACATCGCCCACGCCGGCCGCGCGTGGGCCGTGCAGAGCGTGGCGTTCACCTACAACGACCCGGTGATCTTCACCGAGTACGCCATCGACGTCGCCCGGGCCTGCCGCGCCGCCGGCCTGCACACCGTGGCCGTCACCGCCGGCTATGTGAACCCCGATGCGCGGCGCGACCTGTTCGCCTCGGTCGACGCCGCCAATGTCGACCTCAAGGGCTTCACCGAGGGCTTCTACCGCTCCCTGACCGGCGCCTCGCTGCGCACCGTGCTCGACACGCTGGTCTACCTGAGACACCACACCCACGTCTGGCTGGAGCTGACGACCCTGCTCATCCCGGGCTACAACGACTCGGAGAAGGAGCTGCGGGAGATGGTCCGCTGGGTGCTGGCCGAGCTGGGCCCCGATGTCCCGCACCACTTCTCGGCGTTCCACCCCGACTTCCGGATGCGCGACGTGCCGCCGACGCCGCTGGCCACGCTGGTGCGCGCGCGAGACATTGCTCTTGAGGAGGGGCTGCACTTCGCCTACACCGGCGACGTCCACCACCGGCCTGGCGAGGTCACCCACTGCCCGCACTGCGACGCGGCGCTGATCGAGCGCGACTGGTACGAGCTGCTGCGCTACCACCTCACCCCGGACGGTCGGTGCCCCGAGTGCCGCACGGCGCTCCCCGGTCGGTTCGCCGCCCGCGCGGGCGACTTCGGCCGCCGTCGGATCCCGATCGCCATCGCCGGGTGAGCGACCGCCCCGGCGGTGGGCCGGCGAGGTATCCAGCGCCGGCCCCGCGGCTCCACCTGGGTAGCCGGGAGCGACGGGCATCCTTCTCACCTTTCCCGCCGCTCCCGGCCCGCCAGCGCCGGCGTCCGGCGTACGCACGGCTGAGTAGGCTCGCGAAAGAGCCCACCTCGATGCCAGGAGACTCCATGAGCGACGCCCGCGCCATGCAGTACACCCACCTCGGCCGCACCGGTCTGTCGGTGAGCCGGCTGTGCCTCGGCACCATGAACTTCGGCCCGGAGACCTCCGAGGCCGACAGCCACGCGATCATGGATCGCGCCCACGAGCACGGCCTGAACTTCTTCGACACCGCCAACGTCTACGGCTGGCAGCAGGGCGAGGGGATCACCGAGCAGATCATCGGCCGGTGGTTCGCCCAGGGCGGCGGCCGGCGCGAGAAGACTGTGCTCGCCACCAAGCTCTACGGCTCGATGAGCGACTGGCCCAACGACACCTTCCTCTCCGCGCTCAACATCCGGCGGGCTTGCGACGCGTCGCTCCGCCGGCTGCAGACCGACTACCTCGACCTGTACCAGATGCACCACGTCGACCGCGCGACGCCGTGGGAGGAGATCTGGGAGGCGATGGAGGTGCTGCGCCAGCAAGGCAAGATCCTCTACGTCGGCTCCTCGAACTTCGCCGGCTGGCATCTCGCCGCCGCGCAGGAGGCCGCCACGGCTCGGCACGTCGTCGGGCTGGTCAGCGAGCAGTCGATCTACAACCTGCTCACCCGCTGGGTGGAGCTCGAGGTGCTGCCCGCGGCCCAGGCCTACGGCATCGGGGTGATCCCGTGGTCGCCGCTGCACGGCGGGCTGCTGTCCGGTGCGCTGCGCAAGGAGCGCGAGGGCGGCGGCTCGCGGTCGGGCAAGGGGCGCTCCTCGGAGGGTCTCGAGCAGCACCGCGACACCATCGCGGCCTACGAGCAGCTCTGTGCCGACCTGGGCGAGGACCCCGCCCACGTCGGTCTGGCGTGGCTGCTCTCCCGCGAGGGCGTCACGGCGCCCATCATCGGGCCGCGCACGGTCGACCAGCTCGACGGCACGCTCCGCGCCCTGGAGATCGAGCTCTCCCACGAGACCCTGGCCGCCCTCGACGAGCTCTTCCCACCGCCCGGCCCGAACGGCGCCAAGCCCGCTCCGGAGGCCTACGCCTGGTAGTGCCGGCCGGCGTCGCGAGCTGCGACGGGTTGTGGTGGGGTGGCCCGGGGGTGCGTGGTTTGGCCCGCAACGGCGGCAAATCGGGCCGCCGGGCTGCAGTTTGTGCCCAATCGGTGATCTCCGGGGGGGACACCGGGTACTCAGGCGACATGGACATCGACGTCGACATGGACATCGACTTCGGGATCGAGATCGCGACGCCGATGCGGACGTGGCGCCCGCTTGCCCCTGCCGGCTGGAGGTCAGCCGACCAGCTGCGGCGAGGCCTCGAGCACGCTGAGCGTGATGGCTGGGCCGGGCACCGTGAGCGTCGCGGGGATGTCGGTCCACGCGCCGGTGCCGAGGCGGTACCGCCCGGCGTACACCACGTCGACCGACGGCGACACCTCGACGTCGGCATCGGCGTAGGCGTGGGTGATGTCGAGCGTCGGGTACGGCGAGCCCGGGCCGCTGGTGGTCTCCTCGGCACCGTCGCCGAAGTGCCACACGTAGGACTGCGGCGTCGCCTCGATGGTCACCGTGATGCCGAGCAGCGTGACGTCCTGCGTCGACGGCTCGGTGAGGGTCGTGAAGAAGTTCGTGTCGAAGTTGACCAGGGTCTCGCCGTCCGGCGGCTGTACCCGCAGCTCCGGCTCCGGCCAGGTCAGCCGTTGGAATGCCGCCGCCACCATCGCCGGCGTCAGCCCGCCGAGCTCGCCCGCCTCCGCGTCGGTCAGGCAGGCGTACCCGATCAGGCTCCACGACGGCGGCCGCACGTCCGGGCGAGCGGTAGACGTCGAACCGGAAGGTCCCCGGCGGCTCCTGACACACCGCCGCGCGGTGACACGTCGCCGCGCCCCCCAGCTCGCAGTGCGGCTCGAGGCGGTAGCGGTACCCCTCCGACGAGGCGCTGCCATACATCCCGCGCAGCTCGTCGGGAGCGTACTAGCAGGTTTCGTGAACGCTCGGCGATCCCAAAGCGTGTGACAATCTGCCTCGCACGCGCGCGATCCCGGCCGGCAGTATGACATGCAGGCCAAGTCCGTCGCAACAATCGCGATGGCAACAAGGATGCGAGCGCCGATCGTCATTCGGGATCTGACTCATGTTCCAGCGACTGCCGGAGACGTATTGAAGCCCTCGCCCAGTCCGGGTGACTCAAACCGCTACGAACGACCACTAGGCCTCAGCTGGCAAGATCTTGACTGCGGTCGACCTGCGCCCGCTGTACCTCGTCCGGCTGTTGCGAATCTGCACGATGACAGACGTGGGCGCGCACGACTGGGTGTCCGCCGGAACCGTCTACGCCAATCACCCGAGCGAATCCGCGAGCCGTCTGGTCTTCACCCATGCCCACCACTTGCGGTAGATGGTGTCGATCAACTTGATCCGCGAGTCCCCATGCACAGGATCGCACTTCGTCGCTCATGGCTCGAAACGCGGTCTCCTCCGTCTCTCCGGTGTTCTGCATCGTGTCGTACCGTCCGCGATCCACCGCCGGATGAACTCCACCGGCTTCTCGGCCGTCGGGGTGGGGGAGTCGGACACGGTCGGGGTGGGGGAGTCCGACACCGACGGCGAGGGCCGAGCTGCTCGGGGCGGGCGGGTCGGGTGGGTCGGTCGTGCACCCGGCGAGCCCAGGGAGCACCAGCGCTCCGAGGACGACCCCCGTGGAAGCCAGCAGCCTGCGACGCATCCCGGACAACCTCCGTCCCACCAGCCGCCCTCACCCTAGCCTCGGCGCACGCCCCCCGTCGCCCCCCGATCCCGTCCCTGTGGACAACCACCACCGCACCCCGGGGATCGGCCCGGGCCGTCTCGGGGGCGACCCCGATGGCGGCGGTCCGGGCCCGCGACCAGGGTTGGCTCATGTCTGTCACCCGTCCGACCATGCCTCCGACCAGGCCCCCGACCAGGCCCCCGACCACGACCCGGCTGCGCCGACGAGCGCGCGCCGGCCTCGGCGCGGCGACGCTCGGCTGCCTGCTGATCGGCGGGTACGGCGCGGCGCTGGCCGCCTCCGGCTTCCGACTGCTGCCGGCCGATGTGGCGGCCAACGGCTTCGGCCTGGCGCTCCGACTCCACGTCGTCACGTCGAGCGTGGCGCTGCTGCTGGTGCCCTGGCAGCTGTGGCCGGCCCTCCGTCGACGCCCGAGGCTGCACCGCTGGCTCGGCCGCGGGTACGTCCTCGCAGCCGTCGCGGGTGGAGTCTCCGGCTTCGCCGCCGCCCTCTTCACCGCGAACGGCGCCATCGCGGCGGCCGGCTTCGCGGTCCTCGGCGTGCTCTGGACGACGACCACCCTGGCGGCGTACGCCGCGGCACGGCGGCGCGACCTCCGCACCCACCGGCGCTGGGCGGTCCGGTCGTTCGCACTGGCCTTCGCCGCGGTGACGCTGCGGCTGCTGATCCCGCTCGCGATGTCGATGGATTTTACGTTTGCGGCCACATACCCGCTCGTCGCGTGGTTGTGTTGGATACCGAACCTCGCTCTCGCCGAGTGGCACCTGCGCCGCACCGCGCGCCGCGCGTCGGAGTGAGGCTCGGGAACCGAAGGAGCCCCCATGACCGACACCGCGACCGCCCGTGCCGCGAGCCGCTGGCGCACGCCCGCGCTCACCACTCTCGCCGGGCTGCTGCTCGGCAGCCTGGTCGCCGTGGTGGGGCCCTCGGTCGCCGGGGTGACCGGCGCGACCGCGCCATCCGCCAAGGCCGCCGCGGTGCCGTACTACACCAAGGACCAGTCCGACGCGCGCTACCTGCGCAAGCCCAAGGTGCTCCGCGGCGGCTGGGCGTTCGGCAGCGCTGCGCCGGGCGGCTTCGGCCTGGCCGGCATCGCGTGGGGGTTCAGCATGAAGAAGGCGCCCACCGCCCACTTCATCCTCGACGGCGGCAAGCTACCCGACGGCTGCTCCGGGACGGCCGCCGCACCCAACGCCAAGCCCGGCCACCTCTGCGTCTTCGAGACCGCGGCCAGTGGGTACGCCGACCGCTTCATCTGCACCACGGGCAACAGCTGCGGCGGCAAGGCCTCCCGCTTCGGCGCGTACGTCGGCGCGACGGCCACCGCGAACGGCGGCTACGCCTACGGCAGCTGGGCGCTCGGCGTCAAGGGCATCACCACCGGCAAGCTCGCCGAGGTCACGACCACGCCGCAGCGGCTCACCCCCGGCCCCGCACGCTGAGCTAGCGGCTCCGCCGCACGAGGAAGATCACGAGCGCCAGCACCGCGCTGGTCAGCCCCACCATCGTCAGCGACAGGCCGATGACCCCGAGCCCGAACATGGCGCCCTCCTTCGTCCCGATCCGATGCTACGGAGTGGGGTGTCCCCGCCGCATGGCAGGCTGACCCCGTGGCACCCAAGGACCGGCCCCTCGTCCCCGAGGCGTGGGTCGACCGCATCGAGTCCATCCTCGGCGTGCTGCCCCAGGTGATCTGCGAGCCGGCGTGGGTCGGCACCCGCTGGCGGGTCCAGGGCGCCACCATCGCGCACGTCTTCGGCGGGGAGGACCAGCTCTTCCGGATCACCTTCCGCGGCGAGCCCGAGGAGGTGATGGCCTTCCAGCACCTCGGCGCGCCGTACTTCAAGAGCGAGTGGGGGCCAACGTGATCGGCCTGCTGCTGGACGAGGACTCCGACTGGGCCGAGCTCGCCGAGCTGCTCACCGACTCCTACTGCCTGGTCGCGCCCGAGCGGCGCTGGCCGCCACGGTGGCCAGGCCCGCCGGGTAGGCCTCAGCGGTCCCCGCCCCGCCGAGCACCGCCTTGAGGTCCACGACCGGCGTCCCGTCGACCGCCTCCATCCCGGTCACGCGCAGCCGGGCGCCGTCCCGAGCCAGCACCCGCACCCGGTGCAGGCCGATCGGGTTGGGCCGGCCGGGCGACCGGGTGAAGAACACCCCGGTCAGCGGCCGCGCCTCGTCACCGCGCGGGTGGACGACGAGCACGTCGCGCTCGGCCAGGTGCAGCCAGGTGAGGACGAGCAGCTCCGCGCCCTCCTCGACGCCGGTCAGCCCCTCGGCGTACGCCGGGTCGATCTCGACCCACGCCAGGCACTCGTCCTCGTCGCCCTGCCGCGGCGCGTCGGCCGGGTCGCGGACATCAGAACGGACGACGCCGACCGACCGAAGGGTCAGTGACTGGTCAGTCATCTCGCCATCACAGCACACCTCGGTCACCGGGTCCGGGCCTGCGACTCCCCGGTCCGCTCGACGATGAGCAGGTAGCTGACCCGGGCGAAGGGGCCTGCATGACGTTGGGCACGATGGCCACGACGTCGCCCTCGACGCCATTGAGCGTCTGCTCGAGCAACGGCTGGCTGATCGACATTCCGCAGTCGAGTCGACGGAGTCGGTAGGTCATCGTGTCCCTCCCTCATCACGCCCTGCGCCTCCGGGCGAGGCCTTCCCCGCCACCACACCACGAACTCCCGGGGGGCTCCAGGGCCGAGGCAGCGCGACGTGCCGGGCACGACGCGCAGAGCCGGCGTCGGGTGTCGCCGCATGCGCCCGCGCCGGCCCGGCTCGTGCCATGATTCCGGCTGACAGACACGGCCCGGCGCGAGCGTCGGGGCCGACGAGCCAACGGGGGAGTTCACATCGCGACGATCATCTGCCACCAGTGCGGCCGGGCCTGGGTGGACGGCGAGCAGGATCGCTGTCCGCACTGCCAGGCGCAGCCGCGGCGCGCCGAGGAGCAGAAGGCGACCGCCGCGGCCTCGGCGCCCGATCGGACGGTCGGCCCAGTGACCTCCGCCCAGGCCGACCGGATCATCGAGCTGCTCGAGAAGCGGCCCCCGCATCGGGTGGTCACGGGCGAGCGAGCCGCCTCGATGTCGAACGCGTTGGAGACGGTGGCGATCCTGGCGGTGGCGCTCGGCGTCCTGATGGCGTTGGGGCAGGCGTTCGTGCTCTCCGGCGCCGGCTTCGGCGCCGTCGCCCTGGCGATCGGCCACACGCTGCTGCTCACCGCCGCAGTCTGGGGCGTGCTGGCCGCGGGCACGGTCGTCACGGCATACGTCGCCAACCGGTCCGACTGACTGGCCGGCGATCCCTCGCGCAGCGTTCTAGGGTGCCGGCGCCTCGGGCCGGCCGCCGCCGAGCAAGTGCCGGTGCACGTCGTCGGTGGCCGACTTGATCGCCTCGATCAGCTGCAGCGCGTGCACGTTGGTGTCGTAGTCGTGCACCGCGAGCTCGGCCGCGACCTGGTCGGCGCGCCGCGCGGCGATCAGCAAGATCGCGCCCTGGAGCGCCGCGACGCATGACAGCAGCAGGTTGAGCAGGATGAACGGGTACGGGTCGAAGCCGACCCCCCGGTTGCCGACCATCCAGCCGGCGAGGAAGAGCAGGGACCCGAACACGAACCCCCACGAGCCCATCGAGTTGCGGAGCCGGTCGGCGGCCCGCTCCCCGAGCGTCAGCTGCTCGTGACTGCGCACCCCGGGGTGCCGCCGCCACAGGCTCCCGCCCAGCCTGACCCGCCAGTCGTCGATGCGCATGCCGATCCGTCCTTTGCTCGTGCCCCTCAGGTCAGCCGAGCCGCGTCGGGCCGCGGCGTCGTGCTCCGTCTGTGCCCAGTGTGCGCCAGGACGGCGGGAGCCAGCCGGTCAGGCGGCACGGCCAGGCGAGTCCGACCTCGGACTGAACCGCTGGGGACGGCGCTCCTGCGAGCTCGCCGGAGGCCGTCAGGCCGGCGTGGCGCGACCCGCCGGCCCCGCGGCCACCGGGCGACAGGCTCGGCGCACGCGCAGGACCTGGGCCAGCAGGATGAGGAAGACGACGCCCACCATCGAGAGGATGGTGAGCACCAGCAGCGAGCCGGCCCCGGCCAGGACACGCGGTGGAGTCGGGACGAACATGTCGGCCGCCTGGGTCACGTCGAGGCTGGTCGTCCCCACCACGGGGTCGCCCATGACGTCGGGGTAGTACGTCGCCGTGATCGTGCGGGCACCGGTGGTCGCCGCCACGTAGGTCAACGAGGCCGTGCCGGAGGCGTCGGTGTCCATGGTGCCGATCGGGACCTTGTTGTCGCCGGGGGCGAACATGGTCGTGCTCTCGTAGAAGTTCACCCGGGCACCCTCGACGGGCCTGCCGCCGGCGGTCACGGTCGCCGTGACCGTGTTGTTCGCGCCGTCCTCCGACGCCGTGACCTGAACGACGGGGGTGGGGGCTTTGGGCCCCCTCTGGGAGTCCGCGAAGGCGGGTTGCGCCTTGGCGGCGCCAAACGCCCCGAGACCGGCCAGCAGCAGGAGCACTACCCCCACCTGACCGGCGTGGTGCCCGTGGGAGCCTCTGGTTGCGGGCGGCCGCTTCGTGGCTGGGCCGTCGGTCTCGGGCGAGAGCTCTCGAAGGTCGGCGATCGAGAGCAGCGGCACGAAGCGGAACAGCAGCATCAGCATGAGCACGATCGCGGCAGCTCCGGCGAGGGTCACCGACACCGAGACCCAGGTGAAGTGGAAGACCCGCCCGAAGGAGTTGGACAGGTGGTCGAAGGAGGACGTCTCCACGACCATGATCACCCGCTTCACCCACATGGCAATGACGACGAGCACCGAGGCGACGGTGATGCCGGTGATGGTCCTGGTCCTCGGCAGGGCGATGAGGACGATGGGCAGGATGGTGCCGGGAACCAGGAAGAACCAGAACCAGGCGGCCACGTTGCCCACGAGCATCCCCTCGATGATCTGGGTCGGGCCGAACTCGCCGACGTACGCGCTCGGGAGCAGGTCCGCGAACGTCAGGTACACATAGACCGCACCCAGCGCCACCATGATGAAGGCCAGTCGCACGAAGTGCCGCTCGTGGATGAAGGCCTCCAAGTGGTAGCCGCGCCGGAATCCGGCAGTGACGAGGATGACCAGGGCGACCCCGGAGTAGAGCGCCGCGATCACGAAGTAGGGGGCCCAGATGCTCTCGTGCCAGCCTGGCCGGCTGACCAGGGCGAAGGCCCAGGCGAGCACCGAGTGGACCGAGACGGCAAGGGGGATGATCACGATCGCGACCACCGTCATCGCTGAGTGGAGCACCCGGCGCTGCTCGACCGACCCGACCCACCCCCGGGAGATGAAGCGGTAGCAGGCCCGGCGCGCGCGCCCGAGGTCGTCGGGGCACTCCTCCAGCAGGGCCGCGGTGTCGGGCACCAGGGGGAGAGTGAAGAAGACGAGCGTGGCCAGCGTGTAGATGATGATGGCGACCATGTCCCAGAACACCGGCGACGCGGTGTTCGCGTGGAGGACCATGTTGGCGAGGCGATCGGGCCGCCCCAGGTGGGGCAGGACGAACAGCGCGCCGACGATGACCGTGACCAGCGCGACGCCTTCGGCCAGCCGCACCAGTGGCGCCCGCCAGGACGCACCGGCCAGCATCAGGATCGCCGACACCACCGCACCGCCGTACGACACGCCGATGAAGGCCACCACGTCAGCGATGTAGATGGCCCAGAACGACCTGTCGGCGTAGCCGGCATCGGCCATCCCGCGGGTCAGCTGGTCGATCCATCCAGCAATGCCCACGAGCACCACCACGGTCAGTGCCGCGGCAGTCAGCCGGAACCGCCTGCTCGGCTTGCCGAACGGCCGCAGCACTGCCTCGATGACGTCGGCGCCGTGGCCCTCGGGCCGGCCGGCCTGGTCGGGCGCGGTCATGAGACACCGCCCTGCGGCCGCCCACCGGCTGACCGTAGCCGGGGATGTAGTAGCACCGGGGATTGGTGTTCAGCTCCTCCTTGAACCGCACTGCGTTGCCGTCGCGCAGGAAGGTCGACAGCCGAACCGTGGTCTTGCCGTTGACGGCAACGTCGGTGACGAGGTCGCCGATGTAGTGCGCCCCGCGCGGGCAGGCCTCGACGCAGGAAGGCAGCTGGTTGCTGTAGGGGATCCGGTCGGCGCATAGGACGCACTTGCCGACGGTCCCGAGCTGGTTGGCCGGGAACTCCGGGGTGTTCGGTGACGGCGCCGGCATGCGATGCGCCGGCCGGGGTGCACTCCAGTTGAAGTAGCGTGCCTCGTAGGGACAGGCCGCCATGCAGGCTCGCGAGCCGATGCACTGGTCCTGGTCGACGAGGACGACGCCCTGGTCGGTCTTGAACGTCGCGCTGACCGGGCACACGTTCAGGCACGGCGGGTCCTGGCACATCTGGCACATCACCGGCATGAAGTGCTCGCTGCCGTCGGTGTCCTGCCACGAGAGGACCCGCATCCAGGACTGGTCGAGGTTCAGCCCGTGCCGGTCCGCGCAGGCCGCGTGGCACTTCCGCTCCCCCTTGCAGGCGCGCAGGTCCACGACCCGGCACCACTGGTGCTCCTGTCCGCTGGCCGACCCGACCGTGCCGGCGTCGGCCTCGTCACGGTAGGAGACCAGGCCGAGGGCGCCGCCGGAGGCGGCGGCGACCACGCCGGCCAGTCCCAGGCCCGGAGCAGGTTGCGCCGGGACATGTCGAGCTCCTCGGCTTCCGGGGTGAGATCGAAGTCCGCCACGGCGGCGGGACGGTCGCCTCGGCGGGAGGGTCTGGTCATCCTGTTCCTCCAGTTCTCTCACGATCCGTGGAGCGGGTTTCTCGGGCCGACGCCTGCCCTGACGGTGGCCGGGCCTCGGCCCAGTGTCGCCAGTGTCGCCGCGTGAGCTTCCCGTCCACATCGGTGCATCCCGCCGTCGCGGTAGGTGTTAACACCTACGGGGACTGCGGGTCACACCGATGCGCCCGTGCGTGGCGAGAGCAGACGCTGGCCGATGTCAGGACTCCGTTCACGGTCCCTGGCGCCAGCGAGATGTGGCCGGCAAGCCGAGACTCCCGGCTGTAGGCACCACCTCGCCACCACGTCGGCGGAGTCCCCGCCGACCAACTGAAGGAGCGCAATGCGGAACTCACTCGTCCGGGCCGCGGTTGCAGCGGCGCTCGCCCTCGTGGCCCTCACAGGGTGCAGCAACAACAACGACACCTCCGGGTCGTCGGACAGCTCTTCCTCCGCCAGGCCGGAGGACCAGCGCACCGATGCCGCGGCGGTCGCCAAGGGTCTGACCGGGATCAAGGACCTCGTCGCCAAGATCGCGGCAGCGTCGGCGGACCAGGGCAAGACGCTCTCCGACGGCATCGAGCCACTCTGGGCGCCCGTCGAGGGCACGGTCCAGGAGAACAGCCAGGAGACCTACGACGCGCTGGAGGCGGCCTTCACGAAGCTGGAGTCCGGTGACGCGACTCAGGCCCAGGAGGGTGCACGCGAGGCCACCGATGCGATCGACGCCTACTTGGCGGACTTCCCCGGCTGACCCCGAGCCTCGGGACCTGGCCGGCCAACCCCCCGGCACTGGTCGGGTCGACGCGAGGTGGTCCCCCGGGCACCGGCCTGTGCCGGTGAGCCCGGGGGACCCGGCGTACGCCGGGTCGGAGCGTGTAACTGCGGGCCCGGCGGCCTCGAACCCGCGTAGAGTCTGCTGCGCGAAGGAGTTCCGATGAAGCCCTCCACCGACGGCGCCGACCGCGTCCTCCGGGTGCTGGTCGTGGACGACCACCCGCTCTTCCGTGACGGGATCCGTGAGCGACTCGAGTCGGGGGACGGCTCGATCGCGGTGATCGGCGAGGCGGGCGAGGGAAAGCAGGCCCACGGCCTGGTTGCCGCGCTGCAGCCGGATGTCGTGTTGATGGACATCTCGATGCCCGACGTGAACGGGATCGAGGCGACCCGGCGGATCCACGCGGACTTCCCCGACGTGGCCATCATCATCTTGTCGGTCTACGAGGACGAGCAGTACGTCCACGCGGCGATCACCGCGGGGGCCAGCGGCTACCTGCTCAAGACGGTCGAGGCTCACGAGCTGCGCGACTCCGTCACCCGTGCCGCCCAGGGCGAGACGGTGCTGTCACCGTTGGTGGCGCGCACCGTGCTGGACTGGGTCGCCCACCCGAAGCAGGACCCGCCACAGCTGAGCAGTCGCGAGCGCCAGGTCCTCGAGCTGGCCGCCCAGGGGGCGTCCAACAAGGCCATCGGCGGCGCCCTCTTCCTGAGCACCCGCACCGTGGAGGCCCACATGCGCAGCATCTTCGACAAGCTGGGGGTCTCCTCCCGGACCGAAGCCGTCACCGTCGCGATGCGCCATCACTGGATCCGGCTCTCCGATGCCGACTGAGCGTGGGCCCAGCGACGGTGTCGCATCGCCCAGCGCACTGCGTGGCTGGCGGACGCCCTTCGGCGACCCCAGGTTCTGGGTCATCCAGGCGCTGGTGTTCGCCATCGACGCCGGGCACTCGCTCCTCGAAGGGGCCGGGATCCTGGTCGGGGACTCGGAGCTCTACCTGCTGTCGGTCTCGGTGTTCCTCATCCCCGTCGTCTACGCAGCGCTCAGCTTCGGGCTGCGTGGGGCGGTGCCCACGGTGCTGTGGGCCGTGGTCTTGTCCGTCCCCGAGATCAGCCACCACGACGAGACGACCCGGGTCGGCATCTTCACCCAGTTCGCGATCGTGCTGGCCATCGCCGTCATCGTCGCCACCGGGGTGGACCGGGAGAAGGCCGCTGCCAGGGCCGCCGCCGAGGTGAACCGCAAGCTCTCCCGGCTCAACGTCAGCGCCTCGGCCCTGGCGGGCTCGCTCGATCTCGACCACGTCCTGCGCAGCACCCTGGCCGCGGAGCTCGACCTCCGAAGGCAGCAGGTGGCGTGGATCCGCCTCATCGGCGCGGCTGGCCTCCCGGAGCGGACCGACATCGACTCCTCGCAGGCGGCGTCTCCCAGCGAGCTGGACGCCGTCCAGAAGCGACTCACGACGCAGGTGTGCGGACCCGGCGGCACGGAGAGCGCCGAGAGCGCTACCCCGCCTGCCACACCCTCGTCACCGCCCTGAAGTGCGACGACCAGATCGTGGGGGCCATCGGCCTCACGCAGCTCGGCGAGGCCATCTCGGCGGACGAGCAGCAGGTGCACACCGCGCTCGCCAACCAGCTCAGCGTCGCCCTGAACAGCATCAGCACGCATCGGCGCAATCGCGAAGCCCTCGATTCCCTGCGGCTCGCGAAGCGCAACCTCGAGACCTACGTCGAGCTGGCCACCGAGGCGCAGGAGGAGGAGCGCAAGCGGCTCTCTCGCGAGCTGCACGACGACATCCTTCAGTCGCTGGTCGTCGCCAAGACCCAGATCGAGACCGTCGGGAGCGGCCTCGAGGACCCGAGCCCGCCCGAAGCCGGCTCGAGGGCGTCCAGGACGTCCTCGGCGACGCGATCGTCAACGTGCGGCGCTACTGCCACGATCTGCGGCCCTCGCTGCTCGACGACCTCGGGCTGCTCGACGCCGTCGACTGGCTGGCCGGAGATCTGCGCGCCCGCATCGGTCTCCTGGTGGAGATGGGGTCGGAGGGAGCCGCGCTACGGCTCGGCAGCCGGTCCGAGCTGCTCATCTTCCGCATCGTCCAGGAGGCCCTGCACAACGTGGAACGGCATGCCGAGGCCTCGTGGGTGCGCATCACGCTGGCGTACGGCGCGGACACCGTCCGCGTGTCCGTGACCGACAACGGGCGAGGCATGGCCCCGGTCGGCGGGCGCTCGGCGCGGGATCGTCCCGACCCGGGTCTCGGGCTGCGCGGAATGGACGAACGAGCGAAGCTGCTCGGCGGCCGGCTCAGGATTCACAGCCGGCCGGGCACCGGCACCGAGGTGACACTGACCGTGCCGCTCGGCCCCACCGAGCCGACCGAGCTCACGCCCGGCTTCCCGGCCGCGACGGCCTGATGCCGGGCCGGCCAGGTTCCGGCGCTCCGCTCGGCGGCGGCGTTCGGACACGGCTAGCTCAGGTGTCGGTAGACCGCGTCCCGCCCGCCCCCGTCGACGCTGAGGTCGGCGTACGGGTTGCGCGGCCCCTCCGGCACGACCGGCCTCAGCTGGTAGAGCCTGGGCAGGAAGACCTCGCAGTCGGCGATCTCGCCGCCGGCGTGGGCGGCCCAGACCCGGCCGGCCTCCTCGTCCTCGGGGCGGCGCCGGCCGGTGCCCGACGAGCGCTCGACGACCCCGCTGTCGGACGCGGATCACCGGTGGACGCGGTAGCCGAGCGGGTCGCCGTGCCGCGGCGCGCTACGTGGGCCAATGCGTCCGCCGCGCCGACCCGAGCTGCTATCGGCGAGCCGTGACCGCTGTCCAGGTGGCGCGGACCAGCAGCTCCAGCTCGTCCGGCTCGAGCCGGACGCCCGCCGCGATCAGGCGCACCGCCGCACCGAACGACAAGGCGTAGATCACCGTCTCCGGCAGCGCGACGAGCAGGGCGGTGAGCTCATCAGCCCGCGCGAGCTCCGCGAGTGGGTCGCCGGCGGCGAGCAGCCGCGCGTGGGCCTCCTCGTAGTACGGCGACTCCTCGAGCTGGGAGAGGAACCGCGCCCGCGCCGGCTCCGCGGAGAGGTGCTCCCACGCGCGGAGCAGGACGTGTCGCCAGGTCTGCTCCGGAGCGAGCGAGGGGTCGAGGTCCGCGAGCACCGCGTGGCCCAGCTCGGCCTTCAGCTCCAGGTAGGTGGCGTACACCAGCTCGTCCTTGGACTCGTAGTGCACGTACGCCGTACCGGTCGCCACCCCCGCCGCCTGGGCGACGGCGCCCATCGACGCGCCGTGAAACCCCCGCTGGGCGACCAGCTCGCGCAGCGCTCGACGGATCGCGGCCGGGCGGTCGGTCCTCACCCCTGCTCCCGCGACGCCCCGAAGTCGAACGCCACGCCGGTCTCCCGCTCCGACACCCGCCACAGTCGCTCGATCCCTCTTTCCAGGTCGCGCCGCAGGATCGGCTTGCGCACCGGCGGCCCGCTGTTGACCCAGCGCGGACCGTAGAACTCGCCACCCTGCGCTCCGGGGTCGGTGGCGGCCCGCAGCTGGGACAGGGCGCCGTCGGCAGCCGACATCCCGGTGCGCCGGGCCAGCCACGCCCAGAAGGGAGCCGACCGACCGCCGCCGCCCTCGGCGACGGTGTGCACCTGGAGGTTGGTGTGGGACAGCCCGGGGTGGGCGGCCAGGCTCGCGGCCCGGACCCCGTGCCTCTCGAACTCGCGCTGCAGCCCCAGCGCGAAGTGCAGGTTGGCGAGCTTCGCGCGACCGTAGGCGCGCCACGGGTCGTAGTGCCCCTCGAGGTTGACGTCGTCGGGATCCACCACCCGCCCCATGTGGTGGGCGGTGCTGGTGACGGTGACCACGCGAGCGGCGTCGGCCGTCAGGATCGGCGCGAGCAGGCCGGCCGTGAACAGCCAGTGGCCCAAGTGGTTGACGCCGAACTGCATCTCGTAGCCGTCGGCCGTTCGGCGCTCGGGCATCGCCATCAGCCCGGCGTTGTTGAGGAGGATGTCGACTGCGGGATGCGCGGCGGCGATCTGGGCCGCGGCGGTCGTGACGCTCGCGAAGGACCCGAGGTCGAGCGCCACGATCTCCACGTCGGCGTCGGGGTGCTCCCGCGTCACCTCGTCGCGGGCCGCCGTCGCCTTCTTCTGGTCGCGGGCGCCCATGACCACCCGCGCTCCGGCCCCCGCCAGGGCCTTGACGGACTCCAGCCCGAGCCCGCCGTTGCCGCCGGTGACGACGGCGGTCCTGCCGGTGAGGTCGGGGATGTCTGCGGTGGTCCAGGACATGCGCTTCTCCTCGGGATGAGTGAACGCTCGTTCAGCATGAATGAACGTTCACTCTCGGTCAAGGGCCTCGCCGCGCTCGCCGTGCTGTCTCGGCGCGACCGCTCCCTGACGACGGCACTGCGAGGACGCCTCGCGGACCGGCGGATGGTGCTGCGCTTCCCGGCGCCCAGAGCCATGGCGGTGGGCCCGTCGGCCCGGTTGGGCCCGAAGCGCGGCGCCACTACGGTGAGGACGTGGCTGACGACACCGTGGACGCCCCAGGCTCCAGCGATCCCGGCGATCCCGGCGACCCCGGCGACCCCGGCGACCCCGGCGACCCCGTCGCCGACGGCGACTTCTGGTCCGACGACGAGGACGACGAGGAGTTTCTCGCCGGCTGGGCCGAGGCCGACGCCGCGGCCGCCACGGTGCTGAGCCGGGTGCTGCTCACCGAGGAGCGGGCGGAGCCGCCGACGACCGAGCTGCTGCAGGCCACGGAACGGCTGGCCGAGGCAGTACGCCGCCGCACCCCCGCAGGGGACTACCTCCGGCACGCCTGCGGCTGGGACGCCTCAGGGCCGGACCTCTCCGGCAGCGACGGCCCCGCCGTCTGGCTCCGCGCCGCGAGCGCGACCATCTCACCACCCGAGGATCCGCACACCTCGGCGGAGGAGCAGGCCGCGGTGGGCGCCCTTCAGCATGCCGACTGGCTGGCGCTCGTCGTCGGGCTGGTCCGGCGCGGAGTCGGCGCCGAGGCCACCGCCGAGGCCTGGGTGGCCGACCTGCACTCGCTGCCGGACCTGATCGACATCGCCGAGGAGGACCCCGACGACGCGTGGGCCTACGCCTCCGCCTTGGGCGTCCTCGGGCCGCTGTGGCAGACGCTCGGCATCCTGGACGAGCGGGGCCGGCTGACCGCCCTCGGTCACTGGGGCCTCCCCTTGGCGTTGGGCGCCGTGTGGCTCCCGGACCGGGCCGACCCGGGCCTGCCCGAGGAGCAGGCGGTGACCGTGCTGGAGCTGCTCGCCCGGGCCCCAACCAGCTATGCCGAGCTTCGCCAGCAGGCCGCCCGGGCGGGGGTCTTCGCCGACGAGGAGACCCTGCGTCGCTCGCTCCAGTGGCGGCTGGAGGTCTACGAGTGCGCCGACGGGGGACTGGTGCACCTGCCCACCCTGGTGCGCGACTGCGTGCTCACGCACCGGGTGACGGCCCAGGAGCGCGCCCTCGGCATGCTCGCCGTCGACGACCTGGACCTGTGGGGCCTGGTGGCGCTGGACGGCCGCCCGCTCGCCGGCGGCGGGGAGCTCAAGACCGTGTTCCACCGCGACGTGCCCCGGCTGCCCGACGACGCCACCCTGGCCCTGCGCGGTCCCGAGGGCTGGCTTGACGCCTTCGAGCCGGGCACGGTCCTCGCTGTGCGCTACCGCGACGACGCCTTCGTCGTCGAGCCCGACGCCGTGCCGAGCGAGCTGCCCGAGGTGACAGCGGCGCTCGTCGCCGCGACGTACGACGTGCTCGGCTGGCCCGACGACCCCGACCTCCCCCGGGAGCCGGGGGCGGCCCTGGAGGACGTCGTCATCGCCGCCCTGCGCGCCGACCCGCAGGTCCTGGCGCGGCCGGTGCGTCCCCTGACCGAGCTGCTGAGCGAGGCCGGCTTCGAGATCCACGAGCGCCGGGTCGGCGAGCCGGGCACCGGATGGTACGGCGAGCCCGAGTGGCTCCGCGCCGACCAGCGGGCGGCGTACCGCAGCTGGGCCGAGGCCTGCCGGTCGATACGCGCCGACCGTCCCGTCGAGCACCCCGAACGCGTCCTGGCCGCCCTCGCCGACGGTGGCAGGCTCGTCGTCGCCCTGGCCGCCAACGACGTGACGATGGATCCGGGCCTGGCGCGACTGGCCGAGCTGGGAACGCTCGCAACGGTCGGCGACGACGCCGGGCCCGAGCGCGCGGTCGGCCTCTACCTGCAGTCGCGAGCCGCGGAGTGCCAGCGCGACGGCCGCCGCTGGCGGGCGCTGGTGGAGGCGGCTGTCGAGGCCGACCCGGAGCTGGAGCCGGCGCTGGAGGATCTCGCCGACATCGCGGCCCTCCGCGGCGACGCCCAGGAGGCCGAGCGGCTCTACGTCGCGTCGGGCATCCCCGCGGACGCGCCGTCACGGCGCCGGCTGCAGGAGTTCCTCAAACCCCCGGCTGGGGAGACCGGGCGCAACCAGCCGTGCCCGTGCGGGTCGGGCAAGAAGTACAAGCTCTGTCACGGCCGCTCCGCGGTCCACCCTCTGCCCGCCCGGGTCAGCTGGCTGTGGCTCAAGCTCGGCGAGTTCGCCCAGCGGCCGGCGAACCGGCACACAATGCTGGCCTGGGCCGGGCTGCTGGAGGATGCGGAGCCGGACCGACCCGACGCCGTACGCCGGGCCATGGCCGGCGACGACACCACCAGGACTTCCGCGGTGTTCGACGGCGGCCTGGCGGACTTCCTCAAGCTGTGCGCCGACCTGCTGCCCGCCGACGAGCGGGCCCTGCTGGAAGTCCTGGCTGACCGCGCCGCTGCGGCGCTGGAGGTGCGAGTCCACGCTGCGCTCGGTGCGCTGCCGCGACCTGGTCACCGGAGAGGACGTGGAGGTCCACGACACCACGCTGGCCGTGCCCTGGATGCCGCCGACCTGTTCCTGGGGCGCCCTGCCGGTGGGCGACGGCCGGCTTCGGCTCTGGATCGGGCCGCTGGGCATCCCGCGCACGATGCGACCCCGGCTGCTGGAGCTGCTGCGCTCGGAGCCGGAGCCGGAGGAGGTCGCCGCCTGGCTCGGTGCGCTCAGCCGGCCGCCGGCGCTGCAGACCACCCACGGCCAGGAGCTGGTCAGCTGCGAGGCGAGGTACACCGTCGCCGGTCCTGGCCGCCGCCTGGGCCGCGCTCGCCGAGCTCGGCGAGCCGACGACGATCGGCCTGGTGGTGTCCACCGACGACGACAACGGTCGTCCTCGGCACGGTCACGCGCCGCGCCGACGGCTTCACGATCGAGACCATGGCGGTGGAGCGGCTGCGTAGGCCTCCAGGCCCGGCTGCTCGCGCTGGTCCCGGACGCGACGCTGGTGACGGATCGACCCGTCCACTGGCGGATCTGCTGGCCGAAGGAGGCGACCCAGCGGCGGCGCTGGCGGCGTTCGGCACCAGCCTGCCCGGGCCGCTGCACCGACGACCCGGCACTGCCGCCAGAGGCAGTGGAGGAGATCTGCGCCGCCAGGAGGCCTCCTGGCTCGACGGCCCCATCCCGGCCCTGGGCGGGCTGACCCCGCGCGAGGCCGCGGCCGATCCGGCGGCGCCCCGAGCTGGAGGCGCTGCTGGCGGACTACGCCCTGGTCGGACCGGCGCCACGCCAGCCCCCTGCGCATGGACCTGGACCGGATCCGCCGGGCTGGGCCTGGGTAGCCGTGCACAGCGCACTCGGCCGGCGGCCGCCTGTGGGCGGGAACGTGGGTGGCGGTGTCGCGCGCGGAGCAGCACAGCGGGCCGGGGCGGGCCCGGCAGGTCAGCCGCAGCCCGACATCGCCTGCATGGCGGCGAGGTCCTGCGCGGAGTAGGCGTCCGCGGAGTCCTCCAGGTGGTCGGCGAGACCGGAACCCGGCGAGGTCGACGAGGTGTCGAGCCCCGCAGCTGCCCACGACCACGGCGCGCAGCACTGCGCACAGCACCGACCCCGTCGGAGCCCAGGGACTCGGCGTAGAGCGCCACGTCGATCTGGGCGATCTGGTAGCCGCCCGGGCTGTCGTCGTGCCGCATCGCGGTCTGGACGTCGTATCGGTAGGGGTCGCCGGACGGCTTGCGCGGCGCCGGCCCGGTCAGCGTCACGACGTTCACCAGGCCGATCGCCGAACGCGCCGGTGAGGCGTCCTGGAGAAGTGGCGCGGATCGGGCACCACGACCTCCAGGCCGCTCTCACGCGCCTCCCGGACGACCGGACCGCCGTTCGCTTCACGGTGCGTTCCGGGGACGTCGAACAGGAGCACTGTCCGGACGCACGGGCGGCCCCGAACCGGCCCACGGTGAAGGCGCCTCGGCGGGCGCCCGGAGCTCACGTAGCCGTCGGGAGCCCGGGCGTGGTGTGCGGCGCGAGCAAGGGACGCCCGCCCGCGAGGGTCGGAGCGCGTTGAGGCCGATGCCCGACGCAGATGCCGCCGACCAGCATGGCGGCCAGCGCAAGTCGATCCGTGCGCGCCTCTCCGAGCCCACGCCAAAGGATGGTGTCACGCCATGGGCCCCCCTGTTGGGGTTTCGGCGGATCCGTTGCTCGGCAGGCGGGCGGGGACGGTGGCGCGGTCAGGTGCGTCGGTGGAAGGTGACGGTGCGGTCGGGGTGGATCCGGTGCCAGTACGCCGGGTCGTGGATGCGGTGGTGGTGGAAGCCGCAGAGGATGGCTTTGTCGAGGTCGGTGTGGCCGCCGTGGGTCCAGGGTCTTCGTGGTGGAGGTCGCACCAGGCGTAGGGGGCGGTCGCAGCCGTCGGCGGCGCAGGTGTCGTGCACGGCGGCGAGGGCGACGCTGCGGCTCGGTGTAGAAGCGTTGTTGGCGGCCGAGGTCGAGGGGAGGGAGGCGCCATTCAGCACGGCGGGGAGGATCCCGGCGCCGCAGGCGGAAACCGGCGAGGCCTGGGCGGCGCTGATTTCGTCGCCGGTGTCGAGGCCGGCGCCGGCCGGGTCGGCGAGCAGCTGGTGGTGGTCGAGCGGATCACGATGGTGGCGGCGGTCTTGGGGTGAGTCGGTCGGTGGGGAGGTGTTCGAGGAGGAGCTCGGTGAAGGCCTGGCCGTGGCGGCGGGGCCAATCAGGGCTCTCGGAGCCGTCGCGCTCGGGCTGGGGGCCGGTGTGGGCGTCGGTGGCGCCGGGTCGGGCGCGGCGGGGAGGCGAGCTGCTGGATGACCTTGCGCAGGATGGCGCCGGCAGAGCAAGGGACGGTGAAGTGGCCGGTGAGGGTGCCGTCGGTGTTGTCGTGGAGGACCAGTCGGGTCTTGGCCCAGGCGGCGGCTTCCTCCTCCCGCAGGGTCTGGTCGTGGTGGCGGTCGGCCTCGTGCTGGGTGGTGATGTCGTCGAGGGCGCGGCGGGCCTTCTTGCGCAGCGCGACGAAGTCGAGGGTTTTGGCGTGGGCGACCAGTCACGCGCCTCCACCTGGGCGCGCTGGGCCGCATCAGGGTGTCGGGGAGGCGGCGGGTGGTGGTCGCGATGACCGACGCGTGCTCGGGGAACCTCGCCGGCGTCCAGCGCCGCGCCGGTCTCGGGCAGCGACTCCAGCGGGCCGCGAGGGCGACCTGGCCGGCCGCAGCCGCCGGCGGTGCGGAGTCACTGGGCCAGCCAGGCCCCGGTGCCCGACATCCCACTCAACGCGCCCACGGGGCGTGGTCGGCGGCCGACCAGCCGCAGCTTGACCGCCTCCAGCCGCCGGACCGCCCGGTCGACCTCGGCGACCAACCCGGCGTACTCCCCCGACGCCAGCGGCTCTGAGACCGACCCCCGCGCTCGTCCAGCAGCGTGTGCAGCTCGGTCACCAGCGCCCACGCCGGGTGGTGCCCGGCGTCGGGACGGAGATCGAGAACTGCGGTCATGGAGGATACTATACGAACATATGTTCGAGAAGCAAGTCATGGTGCACAGCCCGACCCGCGGCGGTCCGTGCTACTCGTCCGAGACGAGGGTGATCACGGCGTACGGGTCGCGCAGCCGGCATGCGGCGTCGGAACCGGCGTCCAGTGTCATCGAGATCGAGTAGGTCTCCGTGGGCTCGACCGTTGGGTGTCGTTGACCGGCGTGAGGGACAGCGAAGGTCCTCGCGATGCCCGCCAGGGTGAACAGGCCGCCCGTCAGCGCCGTGCTTGGTCGCCGGGCCACCGCGGTGCCGTTGGCGGTGTAGACCCGCACCGAGCAGGTGCGCCCGGCCGGCCTGGTCATGCTGATCAGGGTCTGGCCGGGCTGGCCCTCGATGACGGTCGCGTCGGCGATCGAGACGTACGACGGCCGGTCGCCCGACGTGACGGTGCCGTAGCCATGTCGTCACCGAGCAGGCACTCGGGCGGATTGGCCCGGCGCCAGCCGGAAGAGTGAGGAGGAAGCGCTCGGCCGGCTCGACGGCGTCGTCGTCGAGGATGGTCGTGACCAGCTGGTCCTCGGGACAGCGGCGACGGTGAAGGCTCCGGAGATCGCGGAGTAGTCACTGCCCGCGATCGCGCTGTCGTGGTGGTCGTGACGCTGACCGTGCAGCTGCGGTCGCCGGAGTTGGTCATCGGATCTCGCGACGGGGTGGAGCCCGTCCTCCTCGACCGCCGTGCTGTCAGCGATGGTCACGACCGAGGAGTCGTCGTCGACGACCGTGACGGTCGACGTACCCGCTCCGGCCTTGACGCGCACCCGGTAGCCGCCCGGCGGCCGACACCGGAGGCCGCCAGCTTGACTGTGAAGGTCTCCGGCAGCTCGATCGCGGCGTCGTCGAGCGCGCGCACCCGCAGCCTGGCGGTGCGGGCGTCGGCCGCCACGCGCACCCGCCGCTGATCGAGCCGCCGGTAGTCGCCGGGCGCTCGGGCGGTGCCGTTGCGCGTGGACGCCAGGAGGACGAAGGCCGGGTGCGACGCGGGCCGGATCCGCACTCGGAGCGCCTTGCCGGCGCCCTCGCGCATCGACGCGGCACCGACGATCGACACCACGATCGTGCACGAGCCGGGCTTGCCGGGCGCCACGCCCGGGCGGCAGGCCGCCGCCGCCGACGGCGAGATCGGGGACGCCGTCAGCAGGCTGAGGGAGCCGAGCAGCACGGCGAGCAGCAGCGCCAGCCGGCGCGGCGTACGACGAGTGGTGGGAGGCATCGCGACGCTCCGTTCGGGCAGGTGGGTGCCGTGGGCAGCAGGGTCGCACATCCCACGCCGACGGATGCGGGGTTCGACGCATCCCGTCGGCGCTGCCTCGCACGTGCCGCCGGGCGGCGTGGGTCAGCCGTTCTGCACCAGCCGCAGCAGCGTCCCGTCGGGGTCGATCAGCGCGCCGATGCGCAGCCCGGACGCCTCGAGCCTGGGCGGTGCAGCCGCGGCCAGCCCTGGGTCGTCTCGGGGAGACCGGCGTCGAGACAGCGCCGGTAGAACGCGTCGACGTCGTCGAGCCTCAGGCAGCAGCTGAACGAGCTGGTGCCCGGGTCAGCTCGGCGTACGGGAAGAACTCCAGCTGCACGCCGTGCCCGCCAGGATCAGCCAGCCGTCGTCGCGGTAGCTCACGTCCAGAGCCGACGGCTCCGAAGAGGTGGCCATCGCCGCGAAGTCACGCGAGGGAGGTTGGGCGTCGCCAGGTTGGCCATGGGTCAGGATAGGCCGTCGCGTGCCGGCGGTAGAACTGCCTCGTCGACCTTCTCGGGACGGGGGACCACCATGTCGTCGACCACCAAGCGACTCCGGCTGCGCCGCGCGGACACCTGCGCCGCGTGCGGCGCCGCCCTGGCTGTCGGCGAGGAAGCAGTCTGGGACCGCGCACGTCCCGCACGACCACCTGCCTGGCGTGCGCGGCCGGGTGCAGCCACCGAGCCGCCGTCGCCCGCCCCCGACCCGCCGACGTCCAGCTCGACCCAGGCGCCTCCCTGGAGCGGGAGTACGCCAAGCGCGTCGCAGCCCGCGACCAGCGGGTGCGCGAGCGGCACCCGCGCCTCGGCGGCTTCCTGCTCGCGGTCACCTCCGAGCCCGCCTCGACACGCGTCTTCGCGCAGGGCGCCGAGGGGGAGCGGCGGGTGGCGGCGAAGCTGGAGCAGGGCTGCACCGACGTACTGTTCCTGCACAACCGCCGCCTCGGCCCGACCTCCCGCAGCGGCGACCTCGACCACCTCGCCGTCGCCCCGTCGGGGGTGTGGGTGATCGACGCCAAGCACTACCCCGGCGCGAAGGTGGGCGTCGAGATCTCGGGCGGCCTCTTCGGCCGCCCGCGCCGGGAGAAGCTGGTCGTCGGCGGCCGCGACCGCACCTCCCTCGTCGCCGGTCTGACCCGACAGCACGAGGCGGTCAGCGCCGCGCTGGCGTCGTACGACGTGCCGGTGCGCGCGACGTTCTGCTTCGTCGGCGCCGACCTCCCGTGGCTGCGGGTGCCCGAGGTCAACGGGTTCGCCGTCCGTGACATCGCCGGGGTGCGGAAGCAGCTGCGCGCCGATGGGCCGCTGGACGCTGAGGCGAGGCAGGAGATCTGGGAGGCGCTGGCGAGGGCGTTCGCGCGGGCGTGACGATCGTCGTGCGGTCAGGCCAAGTTGATTCGACCACTACTTTGTCTGCTGATCAGCGACTTGGCCTCTTTGCGCGCCGGAAGCGCCTCGCATTGCTACGATTGCACTGATTCCTAGAACCGGTATTCAGTCACGATCGGAGAGTGTATGCCGTATGACCTGAGTTCACGCCTGGTGCTGGGTGTTGCGTCTAGCGCGCTTTTTGATCTCTCGATATCCCAACAGATCTTCGACGAGCATGGCGTCGAGGAGTACCGGAGGTATCAGGAGGAGCAGATCGACTCACCGTTGGACAAGGGCGTTGCCTTCCCCTTTATCCGACGCCTCCTGGGACTGAATGACCTGGATCCCAGCAACCCTCCTGTGGAGGTCTTCGTTCTCTCCAAGAACTCCCCAGAAACGGGATTGCGTGTCATGCGATCGATCAAGCATCACGGATTGCCTGTTTCGCGAGCGATCTTCAATTCAGGAGAAAGTCCATATCGATACATGCGTCCACTTGGGATGTCACTGTTCCTGAGTGCCGATGAGCGCGATGTCAAACACGCCATTGACATGGGTCTGGCTGCGGGGAGGGTCATGGCGGGATCCAATGACGATGACGCGTCGAGGGATCTGAGAATCGCTTTCGACTTCGATGGTGTATTGAGCGATGACTCGTCAGAGAAGTACTACGGGGAGGCGGAGGATCTTCTCGACTACTTGGAACGGGAGGAGCGGTTACGAGAGGACCCGATCTCGCCCGGTCCACTCAAACAGTTCCTGGCCGACATCAACCGGATTCAAGCCCTGGAACGCGACCTGAGCTCGAGCGATCCTGGCTATTCTGCACGTCTTCACGTCTCACTCATAACAGCGCGCAACGCCCCCGCTCACGAGCGGGCAGTGCGCAGTCTGAAGGACTGGGGCGTGAGTGTCGACAGCGCGTTCTTCCTGGGGGCGTTGACAAAGGCCTCATCGTTAGCGAGCTGAAACCGCACATCTACTTTGACGACCAGGCAAGTCACCTGCGCTCCACGGCAGAGTTCGTACCGAGCGTCCACGTGCCGTTCGGGAAGCTGAATGAGCCGGAACCCAGCTAGTAGTCGCGCATCTCGCAAGCAGTGGCAGCGCGTCTCGCAAGCAGATAGCCCGACAGGTCGTGCGCTCGTGGAGTGACGCAGCGCCAGGTGCCGCTCGGATTCGCCAGCTAGCCCATGCCGAAAAGGGTCTTCAAGATACCGACCACTCGTGCAGCGCCCCCTAGCACCGACTTCCAGACGACGCTGCCGCGCCGCTCAACGGTTTGGATGATGTTCACCTGGTCGGCCGTATTGATCTGTATGGTCGCGGATCGATCGCTAGCCTCAAACCTCGTCTCCGATAGAACGACTCCGTCCCTAGTTGTGACTCTCGGCTCGGAGATCGTCGCGTATGTGTCAAGCGGGAGAGGCGTGGGGGCGACGGTTATGACGGATGCAAGGCCAGGATTGGTAGCCTCCATGACGACAACAGGTGTCTCCGTATGGCGCGGACCGCGAGGGACGGCCGCCGCCGCCTCTCGTTGTGGCTGGCGACGAGCCGGGACGTCGGAGGCTTCTCTCGCCAGCGGGGGGGCGTGGGCCACCTGGAATTCGCGCATCAACTTCTCAAAGATTGGCTGCCCGGTCACGACTCCGACCGTCTCCGCGGGTGCGGGGTCCTTTACCATGGTGCTGCGCTGATCCACGTCCCTCCTGGTCGACGGGCTCGGTTGGGTCGACGTCACTCTTGGCAACATGCTCAGAAACATTGCCTCGAACCCATTCTCGTCGACCCGTGCAAGCATTTCTGCCCGTAGACCGCCCAGCCAGACCCGACGGTCGGGCGTTCTGACTCGCTTGTTCGATATCGGAATGAAGGGCATACGTGACGCTGCCTCTCGACCGATCTCAGTCCTAATCGCCTTGCGAAGCTTGCTCGATGCGTCCATCCCGCTGATGCACGAACCTGGCCGGGGGGGATCAAGTCGCACTGAGTCAAGATGCAACGACACTCCGGTCCCAAGTGTCGTTAAGGCCTTTGCTCAAGAACCTCCAGTGTCTCGAGTTTCACTTTGTCAACGCGGACCCGTCGACCGTTGATACGTAGATCATCAGATCGACGATGGATCTGCTTCAATATCTTCTTCACGTACTTTTCAATCTGTGGCTCTCTCCTTTGCTTCGGCGAAACCCGGCGTGTCGAAAAGCGCGGAGAGGGATGCCGTTTAAGCAGGCCGGAGTACTTGAAGATGTCCACCGTCGCGCTGCCTTGAAGTCGCCGACTGGGCGACCTGTGCACCGATGATCGAGTTGATCGTACCCGACTTGCCAGTGCCGACTGGCCGACGACCAAGATATGCACTTCACGCCCCAGGTCGCGGAACTCTCGCCGCGACTGCCGAGCGCGATAGCGGTACCGACCTGTCCAGGGCGCTCGCCCCGATCACCTCAGACATGCCTTTCCTGGTTCGCAGGTCCAGGTGCAGCCAGACGCCTTTCCGGGCGCTGGGTGCCCCTCGCCGGTCAACAGGTGACTTGGGACCCGATAGCGCGTGCGCGACTTGGTCACTGCACCCAGTCGCCGTTCCTGAGCTCGTAGTCGAGGCGCGCGTCCGCGCTTCTTGGGGGCGGTCGCCGAGTTCCTGACATACAGCGTCCTCCGTCGTCGTTCGTCTGCGTGAACGCATCGTATCCTTCGGGCCGCCAAGCTGAATCGACGACCGCTCTCACGCTTCTGCCATCACCTCAGCCTGCTGAATGATCAGATCCGTCGCAGCGGGTTCCTGGTCCGGCGGATACCCATGCTGTAGCAAGCAGCCGCTTGATCCGGGTCCGCAGCTTCGCTCGAACGGTCTCCTTGACCTGCCAGTCCGTCTTGGCATCCCGCCGGAGATCGCGGTCAGCTCATGTAGATCGCGCGCAGCGTCTCGTCTTCCATCGCCAGCCGCGCGGACTCTTCGTTTGTGCGCATCGCGTCGTAGAACGCGAGCTCGTTCGGTGAGTCCGGTCTTCCCGCGAGCACGCTGCTCGCGGATGGCCCTGGCGATCTCGACGATCTCCGCGATCACCTGGGCGGCGTCGATGGTCCGGTTCTGGGTAGTGGTTCAGTGCGTCGGCCAGCATCTCGAGAACTTCCGGCCGGCGACGATGTTGCTGCGCTTGCCGACTGTCTGACGTCGTTGGAGATCAGGCGGCGGACGGCCTCGAGCTGGAGGTTCTTCTGATCGGATGTTTCCAGCGTCGGCGGAACTCGTCGTCGATCACCGAGATGTCCGGCTTCTCCAGCCTGGCCTCGGCGAAGATGTCGATCACCCCAGTTCCCGCCATGCTCACTGATGATCTGGCGCACGGCGGTGTCCAGCAGCGCTTCACCGTCGGTGTCACGGTCGATGGCCTCGATCTTGGCGATCTGGCGCACGGCGTCGAAGAAGGCCGTCGCCACGGATGGCGGTTGCCTCCGCCGACGCCGTACCAGCGAGAAGAGGCGCTTCAACCGCCCGGCGTGCGCCATGAATCGCTTCGATGGACGGGAGGTGGACCTGTGGCTGGTCGAACTCACCGGGTAGGGCGTCAAACATCATGTAGTCGTCCTCCCGGTCACGCTCGGTGCTCTGGGAGGTGGTCGACCGCCTCGGTGACGGCGTAGACGAACGCGCGGGTATCCCCGCTGCCCAGGGTCGTCACCCAGTCGACGCCGTGCAGCAGACGCTGACGACGGGAGTGCTCGACCAGCATCTCCGGGATCGCGGCGAGCCGCACGTCTTCACCGATGGCGCGGTCCTGCTTCGTCGCGGTCGGTGTAGGTGGCGAGCGCGTCCTTGAGGTTCTCCGCGATACCGAAGTAGTCGACGATGAGGCCGGACGGCTTGTCCTTGAAGCCGTCCGGTTCACCCGGGTGATGGCCTGCATCAGCCCGGCACTCCTCATCGGCTTGTCGACGTACATGGTGCATCGGAGGCGAGTCGAAGCCGGTCAGCCACATGTCCCGCACTATCACCAGCTCGAGCGGGTCGTCCGGATTGAGGCCCGCAGCTTCATCGCCCGCCGCTCCTGCTGGTTGCGAATGTGCGGCTGGTACGACGCGGGGTCGGTCGCGTTGCCGGTGATCACCACCTGGACGGCGCCAGCCGCGTCGTCGTCGCTGTGCCAGTCCGGCCGAGCGCGACGATGGCGGGCGTACAGGTCGACCGCGATGCGCCTCGACATCGTCACGACCATCGCCTTGCCGGCGAGCACGTCGCGGCGAGCCTCCCAGTGAGTCACGATGTCCTGAGCCAGCTGCGATCCGCTTCTCGGACCCGACGATCGCCTCGACCTTGGCTCCACCTGGACTTCAGCCGTTCGCTGATCTCCTCTCGGAGCGCCGACGGTGGCGTCGTCGAACTCGTCGATCTCCTGCTTGGCATCGTCGGGGAGCTCGACCCTGGCCAGCCGCGGCTCGTAGTACACCTGACGGTGACGCCGTCGTCGATCGCCTGCGTCATGTCGTAGATGTCGATGTACCTGAGACTTCCGGAGTCGACCGGTCCTTCTCGTCGATGGGCGTGCCGGTGAAGCCGATGAACGACGCCTCCGGCAGCGCGTCGCGCACGTTGCGGGCGAAGCCGTCGATCACGTCGTAGTTGGATCGGTGGGCCTCGTCGACCATTACCACGATGTTGGTGCGGTCTGACAGCAGTGGGAACGCGCGGCCGGCCTGGCGGTCCTCCGCGGATAGGCCGAACTTCTGCAGGGTGGTGAAGATGATGCCTCCGGACTCGCGTCCGGCGAGCAGATCTTTGAGGTGCGCCCGGGACTCCGCCTGCACCGGGGCCTCCGGGAGCGGCGACCCGGGCTTGGCCGGTGCGAACGTCTCGTCGAGCAGCTGGTTGTCGAGGTCGTTCCGATCGGTCAGCACGATGACCGTGGGGTTGTCCATGGCCGGGTGGCGCATGATCTTGCCGGCGTAGTAGGCCATCTCCAGCGACTTGCCCGACCCTTGGGTGTGCCAGACGACGCCGATTCGCCCGTCGGTCTCCACGGCTTCCAGGGTCTGGTCGATCGCCTTGTTGACCGCCCAGTACTGGTGGTACTTGGCGACGGCCTTGCGGGTCTCGGTGCCGTCGCCGATCGTCGCGACGATGTTGCGGCAGAGGTCGAAGAACACATCGGGTCGGAAGATGCCTCGTGTCAGCACCTCGATCTGGGGGATGCGGAAGCCGTCGATGTCCCGGGGGTCGCGAACGGCACCGTTGATGGTCTTCCACGCCGCCCAGTGGTTCCACGGCGCCGAGAACGCCCCGGCAAGTGCCTCGATGCCGTCTGACACGACGGCAACCTGGTTCCACTTGAAGATCTCGGGGATCTGATTGCGATAGGTCTGCAGCTGGCGAAAGGCGCCGATCACCTTGGCGTACACCTTGCCCGGGCGCTTCAGTTCGAACACGGCCAGCGGCAGGCCGTTGACGAAGAGCATGATGTCCGGACGGCGAGTCCGCTTCGGCCCCTCGACTGAGAACTGGTTGATGGCGGCGAGGTCGTTGTTGTTGGGGTCGTCCCAGTCGATCAGCCAGGCCCGGTCGATGCGCAGCTGGCCGTCGGCGTCGTGGTACTCGACCGGCACGCCCTGGACCAGGTAGCGGTAGGCGTTCCAGTTCTCTGACTCGATGCGCGGTGACTCGGTCCGCTGGACGGTCCGCAGCACGTCGGCAACGACTTCACCGGGCAGATGAGGGTTCAGGCGGCCGATCGCGGCGGCCAGACGACCGTCGAGGACGACGTCGCGGTAGTCGTCGCGCTCCGCATCCGGCTCACCCGGCGCAATGTCTGGGCCGTAGACGTGAACCCAGCCGAGCTCGGCCAGGATTTCCAGAACCCACTGCTCCAGGTCGTCCTCGGTCGGTGCCGTCATCGCGCGTCTGGGCTCTCCGAGACACGGACCTTGCCGGACATGAGAAGCGGGAGCAGCTCGTCGCGCACGCGGGCAAGTGACGAAGCCTGCATTCGAGCATGAAGTGCTTCGTCCCAGAAGGGCCTGACCCTGGAATCGATGTCCTTCCAGAGGTCCCTTCGAGGAATTGACACCTCACGGTTGAGGTCGCTTCTCTTGATGTGACCCATAGTGGTGGCCTTGTCCGCGGCCACACCCACGAAGTCATCCATCAGCTCTTCTATCGCCCACATCACCAGCCAGTCGGGGCAACAGGCGCCCAAGCACCAGCTGGCCGACCCGGCGCTGGCCGCCCGCCTGCTGCGAGTGACGGCGGACGGCCTCGGTTCCGGCCGCGGGGTCGAGATGGCCGGGGCCCTGTTCGAGTCGCTGGCCACGTTGAGCGTGCGCGCCGCGGCGCAGGCCGCCCGTGCGACCGTCGGTCACCTCCGCACCCGCAACGGCGACCACGAGATCGACCTCGTCGTCGAGTCGGAGAGCGGGGGCGTCGTCGGCATCGAGGTCAAGCTCGCCGCCGCGGTCACCGATCGCGATGTGCGCCATCTGCGGTGGTTGCGTGACCGCCTGCCGAACGACGTGGTGGATCTGGTGATCCTCACCGGCGGGCAGGAGGCCTACCGGCGTGCCGACGGTGTCGCCGTCGTGCCCCTGGCCCTGCTGGGCATGTAGACCACGGGCGGGGACCTGCCACACTGCGTGCGGGAGGTGACGGTGAACGGACCCGGAAGTGCGATGGAGCCCACACCGGGTCTGCCCGGTCGCCTCGACAGGCGCGCCCTGGCCCGCCGCTGGCACTCCGTGATCTACAAGCGTCGGCGCGGCCCGCTGGACTGGCTCCGACGAACGGCCTGGTTCGTGCGCACCTCCGTCGGCTACCGAGTGATCCTGGTGCTGACCCTGCTCGGGCTGGTGCTGTCGGTCGCGTCTCTGGTGGTGTCGTCGTCACTGTGGCTGGTCGTCGGGCTGGTCTCGCTGGTGGCGTCGTTGGTGGCGTTCGTCATCGACTGGGCCGCCAAGTCACGCGAAGGGGCGGCGCTCTACGCGACGCGCGTGCCGCCAGTCGCGCATCCGTACGACGCGCCGTACGACCGCTGGCGCCATCTCTCCCTCCCGGGCCGTGCTCCGGGACTGCGCTACCACCCGGATCTCGACGAGCAGCTACGCCGCGAGCAGCCGACGATCGCCGTGGAGGTAGGGGAGCCCTGGCGCCCGTCCGGGCCGGCAGCCGAGGTGTGGCGGCGCTGGGGCGGCCGGCGTGGCCAGTTCGTGGAGCGCAAGATCAGGCTCGGGACGGACCTGCTGCCCGGCAGCACCAGCGTGCGGCTCGACAAGACCGACTACGTCGCCTACATCGTCACCAACAGCCTCGCCGACCAGGTGATCCGCGACCGGCGGCTGAGCCTGCCGGAGCTCGGATTCGCCGACGTGGGTCTTCGGCTCGGCAGGATTCCCACGTTGGAGCGCAGCGGCTGCTCCAACCACATCGGCGGCGACCTCCTCCTCGTCGGGGACGGCGTCCTCTGGCTCCACCAGCAGAACCACCGCAACCTGGTCCAGCCGGGGGCGCTCGCCCTCAGCGCGTCGGGGTCCTTCGACTGGGACCTCGACCTCGGCGGCGCCGACGATCTGGTCACCGTGGTGAAGAACGGCCTCCTGCGCGAGCTCGAGGAAGAACTGCACCTCCCGCTCGGGGACGTGCCCCACGAGGATGTCCGCATCGTGCGGTACGGCAGGCCACCTACACCGGCGGCAAGCCTCAGTTCCTGGCGGTCGCCCGCACCCGCGCGACGAGTCTCGCCCGCCGCCGAGGGCGCGGCGACGCCTACGTCGAGGATGTGCTGCCGGTCGATCTGGAGCCAGGCGTCGGCCTCGAGGGCATCGCCTCGGCACTCGAGGTCGAGGCCGCCAAGCATCGGGAGGCATCTCGGCCGCTCCTCCTCATGGTCGCCACGTTGCGCCAGCTGGCCGCAGCCGGCGACCCGCTTGGGGCCTGGCTGAGGTACGACGAGGACGACCCCGCCTGAGTCTCCGCTCCTGCTCTGGCACCACGACGTTCACCCCGTCGCGGCAGTCCGAAGTGACACCCCGGGCCCGCCTACCGGCGCCCTCAGAAGCGCTCGATCCGCACGCCTGTCGCCCGCAGCCTCCGGTCGCAGGTGACCAGCCGGCAGTCGAGAGCCTGGGCGAGCGCGACGAACGTCGCGTCGTACGCCGTGAACCGGCCGCGCAGCTCCCAGACCCGAGGCAGCAGCGGCTCCGCGGGGTAGCGGACGATCGGCAGCCGGAGGTAGTCGGTGAGCGCGTCGCTCGCGCGCGGGGGCGTGAGCTTGTGGCCGAGGACAGTGATGCATGCATCATGCATGCACTGGATCGGGCACCTCAGCATCTGGCTCGATCGCCGCGCGCGCCACCGGCCCTCCACAGGCGGTGGGCGCAGTACGGCTCACCCGAGGAGCTGCCGAACATCTACCACCGCAAGCAGTACGACGCCGAGGCCGACCTGCGGCCCGACTGGCGGATCACCTGCCTCTTCGTGGACAAGAAGCACCGCCGCCGCGGCCTGTCGGCGATCGCGCTGCGCGGTGCGCTCGACCTGATCGCGCAGGCCGGCGGCGGGATCGTCGAGGGCTACCCCCACGACACCCAGGGCGCGCGGCAGTCGGTGCTCTACGACGGCACCCGGGCGCTCTTCGAGCGGGCCGGCTTCGAGCACGTCCGGCCCAAGGGCGCGAAGAACTGCGTGATGCGGACGACGGTCGGCTGACGTCCGCCGCCGTCCCGGGCCGGCGGATCGGCCACTACTGCGGCAGCACCACGACATGCACCCGGTCGGCGGGAGCGAGGTAGGCGGGGATCGCCGCGTCAGGGTCGCCAGCCGGACCCGGACGCGGCCGCCAGGTTGACCAGGTGCAGGTCGGTCACCTGCCGGTGACCGGTCAGCACCGAGACGTCGAGGAGGGGGTCGGCGAGGGTCGACGAGTCGGAAAGCCAGCGCCAGCGGGGTCCTGGCGGATCCGCGCAGCACGGCCAGCACCTCGGTCGCTCCGAAGCTGCGGCCGGTGACCTGTGGGTTGAGCAGCAGTCGGACGAGCGCGACCTCGGTCATCCGGGTGGTCGCCCACGCACCCGGGTGCTGACCCAGCGCGGCGTGGGCGGCGCGGTGATGCACGTGGGTGGACAGCACCAGGGCCATTCCAGGACGTTGACGTCGCAGAGCCACGTCGGGTCCGACGACGTGCCGGCGGTCGGGCTAGCCATCAGTCTTCGTCGCGATGGGCGTTGACCAGGTCGGGGTCACCACGTGGTCGGGGTCGCCCATGAGCACCTCGAACGGCGCGTAGGCGACGTCCATGAGCACGGCCTCGCCGCCGGTCGACGGCGTGCCGAGGCCACGGCGCGCCAGCTCGGAGACCGCCGCTCCCAGACTGATGCCTCGAGAGCGAGCGAGCGACCGGGCCGCGGCGAGGACGGCGTCATCGAGCTCGAGGGTGGTCCGCATCGACACATCATAGCATCACAGCATCACCCCGCGGACCTGGGGCGGGGCGCCTCCCGGCGCCCCGCCCCAGGTGCTACCAGTCAGCGGTGGTGGCCCGCGGAGGCGCCACCGTCACCGGCGTTCGGCGAGTTGGGGTTGTCCGAAGCCCCGCGCGCGCCGGCCGACGAGGCGGCCGCCGAGCCGGCGGCGGCTGCGGACAGCCCGGTCGCGGTGGTGAGTCGGACGTTGAACGTCGAGCCCACCGGTGCCGTGCCGGCGCAGAAGAACGGCATCGGCGTGCCCGCCACGAACGAGGTGGAGATGTAGTCGCCGAACATCCGGCCCTGCGTGGTGTTCGGCAGCCAGGAGACGTTCATGGTGCTGCCGAGCTGAGTGGGCGCCGTCCAGGTGCTGCCGCCGTTGTTGGAGGAGACGTAGCCCACCCGCAGCTGGCAGGTGCTCGCCGAGCAGCTCGCCGACGGGTAGTAGTAGTACGTCAGCGCCAGCCGGGCGGTCGACCCCGAAGACGCCGCGTCGACGGCGAGCCCGGGCGTGAAGTGGTCGGCGCCGCTCGTGGTGCTGTCGATCGGCACCCGGACCACCGACGTCCAGCTCGTCCCGTTGGTCGACGTGGTCATCACGATGTCGTTGCTCGTGCAGCGTCGCCGGAAGCGGCAGTCCTGCCAGGCGACGTACACCTTGCCGGAGCCGTCGATCTCGGCGCTCGGCAGCGGCGGCACCCGCAGGCTGCCGGCGACGGTGTGCCGCGCGACCGACGTAATGAAGACCGGCGAGCTCCACGACGCGCCACCGTTGGTGGAGGTGAACGCCTGGATCCGGGTCGTTGGCGTTCATGATCGGGACGACGACCGTGCCGCTGGGCTGCACGACCGGCTGCCCGCCGATGCCGGTGGCGTTGCCGCCGATCGCAACCTTGCTCGACCAGGTGAAGCCGCCGTCGGTCGAGGTGCTCATCCGGATCAGATTGCCCGAGCCGTTGTCGTCCCACTCGGTGTAGCAGTTGCCGTAGAACGGGCTGGACGGAGTGTTGTCGCAGACGATCCAGTTCTTGTCGGGGTTGCCGGTCGTGGAGCCCGGGATGACGACCGGGTCCGACCAGCTGTTGCCGCTGTCGGTCGAGACGCTGGTCGCCACCGCCGCGCCGTGCACCCCGCCGCTCTCCAGCAGCGGCAGCGTCGAGATCAGCCAGGTGCCGAACCTCGCGTTGTAGGCCACGACCGGGTCGCTCACCCGGTTGTAGGGGCCCGGTGCCGCGGTGTTGTTGTCGGTGATGCCGGGCAGCTGCCGCTCGACCCAGGTCGCGCCGGAGTCCAGCGACACCGAGACGTTGATGTTGGAGGCGCCGCCGTCGTTGTAGCGGCCGGTCTGCGCGGCCGCCATCACGGTGCTGCCCCAGGCGAACGAGTCCGGCTCGACCTGCGTGGCATGGCTGCTGTCGGCGTTGGTGTAGCCGTCGCTGCCGATCGCCACCGTCGCAGCGGCGTACGCCGGCGCCGCGGTGAGCACGACTCCGAGCCCGACGGCGACGGAGAGGATGGCGCCGCGACGCCGTCCGAGACGCGCGTGTGTGTCCACGGGGACTCCCTTCGACCACTCCCGAGAGCCGGCCGGTCCGGCTGGACCGCCGGCAGCGGACGCGGGGGAGAGGTGCGTCCGTGGGGGCAGAGTAGATCCCGGCCGGCGACTTGGCCAGGGCCCGGCCGGGCCACGTGAGGGATCGCCCGCCAGGCGGGTGCGTCACCGGGCAGTGGCGAAGCCGTACGACCGGCAGCATCACGCACCTCGGCCTGGCCGGGCGGGGGACTGGTCTCGGTAGCGACCCCGCCAGATCTCGGTAGCCGGCCGCCCCGGTCTCGGTGGCGGTTGCCGATGCCCGTCCCAGCCTCGGGCGAATTGACTGGGCGGGCCCGGGAGGTCCGGGTATCGCGGCCGGGGGCCGCGCCGACGCAATGAGCCTGTCATGCCATTCGTCAACATCAAGGTGATCGAGGGCGTCTTCGACGCCGAGCAGAAGCGCGACATGATCGCCACGGTGACCGAGGCCATGGTCGCGATCGAGGGGGAGGCCCTGCGGCCGGTGACCTGGGTGGTCGTCGAGGAGGTCGACAGCGGCAGCTGGGGCATCGGCGGCGACGCCCTGACCACCCAGGCGGTCAAGGCGATGGCGGGGCAGGTGAGCCGATGAGTGCCACCGTCGCCGACTTCCACCCGCGAGCGTTGCGGGTTGCGCTGCGCGCGGTCGGGCTCATCTTCATCGTCGCGATCTACCCGCTCACCAAGATCTGGCCCAGCGGCTGGGCCTGGCACGCCGACGGGCACTCCATGTACCTGGACATGATCCTCGGCCTCTACGCCACCCTGGGCGCGTTCCTGCTGTGGGCCGCCCGAGACCCGGCCAGGCACGTGACCCTGATCTGGTTCGCGGTCTGGTCGAGCGTCGTCCACGCGGGGATCATGACCGTCCAGTCGCTCGGCGACGCGCACATGAGGGGCCACCTGTACGGCGACGTGCTGGCCCTCGTCGCGGTCGCGGCCGTGCTCGGCTGGCTGACACCAAGAGGTGCCCGGCCCGGTCAGCCCTGCGGTGCTCGAGAACTGGAGTCCTCCCATGTCCGGTAGGGCGGTCATCTCACTGACGACAAGGCCTCGAGGATCCCGAGCGGGTGACGGTGGCGCTGCTGATGGCCGTCGGTGCGGCCGAGTCGGGGCGCCCCACCGTGACGTTCCTGGCCAAGGAGGCGGTCAGGCTGGCGCAGATCGGCTTCGCCCGGGGCACCGCGTGCGACGGCTGCCCGACCATCCCCAGCCTGCTCGAGCGGTACGCCGCGTCGGGAGGCCGCCTCCTCGCATGCGGCATCTGCGTGCAGGCGAAGGGCCTCGACCCGGGCCAGCTGGCCGACAACGCCGAGGTCGGCGGGACGGTGCAGCTGTGGGAGTGGATCGGCGAGGGGGCCACGACCTTCAGCTTCTGAGCCCGGGGGTGGGGGACGAGGCGGGCCTGCGGCGATCCTGGCCGCGGGTCCGCCTCGGTGCCCGCTGACGGGTGCTGTGCCAGACTCGCCCACGATGGAGTTCCCAGGCCCATGGGCTCGCTGCTGCTCGAGCGGGAGGCGGAGTTGGCCGCCCTCGCCGACGGGGTGCGCGAGGCCGCCACCGGCCGGGGATCCGTCGTGCTGGTGTGCGGCGAGGCCGGCATCGGGAAGTCCAGCCTTGTGGCGCGACTGCCCGAACTGGTAGAGGCCGACCGGGCGGGTGCTGACCGGCTGGTGCGACGACCTGGCGACCCCGCGGGTGTTGGGTCCGCTGCGCGACCTTGACCCCGGTGGTCGGAGCGCCCCTCGCGACGGCGCTGCGGGGGTGACCGCCTCGGCGTGCTCGACGCGCTCCGCGACGAGCTGGCGAGCGGTCCGTCACCCACCGTGGTGGTGGTGGAGGATCTGCACTGGGTCGACGAGGCCACCCTGGACGCGTTGAGCTACGCGATCCGCCGACTGGGCGATCTGCCGGCGGTGATCGTGCTGACCTACCGCGACGACGAGGTGGGGGCCGACCATCCGCTGCGACAGCTGCTGGGGCTGGCTGCCCGGGTGGCGACCGTGCAGCGCCTGCGCCTGGAGCAGCTCAGCCTGGACGCGGTGCGGCAGCTCACCGAGGGCGGTCGGGTGGACGCGAACCGGCTCTACGGCATCACGTCCGGGAACCCGTTCTTCGTCACCGAGGTCATCGCCACCGGAGACGCCGACGCCGTACCCCTCACGATCGCCGACTCGGTCCAGGCACGGCTGGCCCGGATCGACCCCGCCGCGGTCGAGGCCGTGACACAGCTCGCCGTGATCCCGTCCGCGGCCGAGGCCTGGCTCCTGGACGACGTGGTGCCGGGCGGTCTGGCAGCCGTCGCGGCGGCCGAGCACAGCGGGCTGCTCACCGTGACCGAGGGCAAGGTGAGCTTCCGTCACGAGTTGACCCGGCGGGCGGTCCTGCACACGATGCCGGTGGCGACGCGCATCGAGGCCGAGCGTCGGGTGCTGGCCGCGCTGGTGGGGCGTACGCCGGTGGAGCTGTCCCGTGTGGTGCACCACGCCCAGGGCGCGGGCGACCGCGCGGCGCTGCTGACCTACGGTCCGCTGGCTGCCCAGGAGGCGATGGACGCCGGCGCGCATCGGCAGGCCGCTGCCCATCTGCGCCTCGTCCTCGAGCAGCAGCCCGAGCTCGAACCCGCTGCGGAGGCGACGCTGTGGCAGAGCCTGGCGATCGAGTACTACACCGTGGATGCTCCCTCCGCCGAGGCGGTCGCCGCGCAACGTCGGGCCGTGGAGCTGTGCGAGGCAGGAGACCCGCGGCACCTGGGCGCGGCACTGCGGTGGCTCTCCCGGATCAGCTGGTGGGCGGGCGACGCGCAGGCCGCCGCGGACGCTGACAGTCGCGCGCTCGAGGTGCTCGCCACCGCCGAGGACCCGGATCTCCTCGCGATGGCCCTGAGCAACCGGTCCCAGCTGCTGGCGCTGGCGGGGCGTGACCAGGAGGCGATCGAGGTCGCCGAAACTGCCCTGGCGACGCCGGATCTGGCGCCGGGACCCGCTCCCACCTGCTGAACAACCTCGGCCTCGCGCGCCTCGGCACGCGCGACCGCGACGGCTACCCAGCTCTGGAGGAGAGCCTGGCGGTCGCCGTGGCCGCAGACCTGCCCGAGCACGCATGCCGGGCCTATGTGAACCTCGCCTGGCATGAGATCGAGGACCGGCGCCTCGGCGACGCCGGATCCATCTCCGGGCCGGTGTGGCTCTTGCCGAACGCACCGAGTTCCTGATGTTCTCGCGCTACCTCCAGCTGTGCCAGGCGATGGTCCACTTCGCCGCCGGGCGGTGGGGACGGGTGGTGGGCAGTGCGGCGTATGCCGCCGAGGGCTCGCCGCCGATCCGCTCCGCGGCGCTGACCCTGATCGCGCGGCTGGCGGCCCGTCGCGGGGACCCCGCCGCCCACGACCTGCTCGCCGAGGCGTGGCCGCTGGCGCTGGCGACGGGGGAGCCGCAGCGGATCGGACCTACAGCCGCGGCGATCGCCGAGGCCGCGGTCTTGGCGGGCGATCCCGAGCGGGCCCGGGATCCGGTGCGCACCGCCGCCACCTTGGCCCAGCAGCACGGCACGCCCGCGGTCCGCGCCGAGCTCGGGTACTGGCTGCACACCCTGAGCCCGCAGGAGGCCGACGAGCCAGCCGACGACCTCCTCGAGCGGGAGCCCTACACCATGCTGCGCGTCGGGCGATGGCGCGAGGCCCACCAGATCTGGCAGGCGGCCGGCTTCCGCTACGAGGCGGCCGTCGCCCTGAGCCGCAGTGACGAGGTGGACGACGAGCTGAGGTCGCTGGCCGACCTCGACGACCTCGGAGCGGAGCCGATGGCCCGCGCGGTTCGCGCCAGCCTGCGGTTGCGCGGGATCGCCGGCGTCCCCCGGGGGCCCCAGCCGAGCACGAAGGACCACCCGCTGGGGCTGACCGCGCGCCAGTCGGAGGTGGCGCGTCTGGTCGCGCAGGGTATGACGAACGCCGAGATCGCGGCCCACCTGGTCGTGTCGGTGCGCACCGTGGACAGCCATGTCGCGGCCGTGCTCGCCAAGGCCGGCGTGGCCAACCGTCGAGGACTCGTCGCTCGGTTCGTCGAGCTGGGCATGACCCTCGACGGGGACGCCGCCGGTTGAGGTGCCGTCCGCGGCCCGCAGCTCGGGCACACTGGTGCACGTGCCGGAGGAGACTTCCTGGTCGCCCGCAACCCCGACGGCGACTCGACGCTGCCCTACCTGCTGCGCATCCCGTTGGGGGAGCAGGGAGTGATCCTCAAGGCGCGGGACACCTGGCCGCGCACGGCGAAGATCTACTGCCACCGGGTCGACGTCTGGCCCGACGAGGTCGAGATCCTCGAGCGGGTGCCGACCCGCAGCTGCGTACGCCGCGGCGCCGCCATCGACCTGGTCCTCGACCGGGCCCGGGAGAACCGCTCCCAGCTGGTGATCACCACCGTCCGCGGCGGGCGGCAGGCGATCTTCTGGCAGACCGCGCGCACCGTGAAGCAGGCCCGGCCCGGGGTGCGCGTGCCCGGCGCGCGGGCGGGCGGCCTCCCCGATCTGGAGATCGTCGTCGACTCCCACGAGCGCTACGCCTACACCTTCGCTGACCGGCGGGTCACCGTGACGAAGGCGGCGCTCCCGACCGGCGACTACGGCGTGGTCCAGGACGGCAGCCTGCTGGCCACCGTGGAGCGCAAGAGCCTGGCCGACCTGGTGGGGACGCTGACCTCCGGTCGGCTGAAGTACCAGCTCGCCGACCTGGCGGCGGTGCCGCAGGCGGCGGTCGTGGTGGAGGACCGCTTCTCCTCGGTCTTCAAGCTCGACCGGGTGCGGCCCGCGGTGGTTGCGGACGGCCTCGCCGAGTGCCAGGTGCGCTGGCCGACGGTGCCGATCGTCTTCTGCGAGACCCGCACCCTGGCCCAGGAGTGGGCCTACCGCTTCCCGGCCGCCGCCTGGGTGGGCGCCGCCGAGAGTCCGTCGGCGACGCGACCGTCTCCTCCTGGGCCGACGCCCGGCCGCTGGCGCCGGCCCCACCCACGCCCGCCGAGGTGCGCGCCTGGGCGGTGGCGCACCGGTGGCTGGTGTCGGACCGGGGCCGGATCCGGGCCGAGGTCATGGCGGCGTACCTCGCCGCCCGCGACGGCTGAGCGTCGTTCGCGCGAGCAGGACCGCTCCTCAGCGTGCGTGCGCCGGCTCGGGGGCGGGCGCGCTTCGCGGAGCGGGCACCTCGGCGGCGGGCTCCCTGTCGACGGTCTCGGAGAAGCCCTTCACGATGAACCACAGGGCCATCGCCATCTCCTGCACGGCGAGCGGGACGACCAGCAGGTTGAGGGTCGCCTCGCTGGAGTGCAGCGACTCGATCATCACCAGCAGGCCGGAGGCGAACATCAGCAGGACGCCGACCAGCCCCACACCGACAGCCAGCGGGGGACGAGCCGGTAGCGGAACAGCCCCCAGTTCAGCAGCAGCGCCGAGATGCTGAAGACCATCTGCGCCCCGAGGTAGCCGGTCCAGTCGCCGGCGGCCTTCAGCGTGCTCGCCACCGCATCTGCGCCGGCCAGCGTCGCGCCCCGATCGGCGACTTCCCAGCTCAGCGGGATCAGCAGCAGGCCCGCGACCACCCCGACGGCGATGACCACGACCTCGAGCGTCCGGGCGAGGACGTAGCCGATCGCCAGCGTGTCGCTGTGCCGCCGCAGGACCGGCCACAGCAGCACCGCCGTGCCGACCATCGCGGCCAGCATGACGACGATGAGCATCTGGCCGAGCAGCACCATGGTCTGGTCGGCGCGGACGGCGCTCAGCAGGTCCTCGTCACCGAGGGGCCCGGCCAGCGCCGCCACGCTGAGGACCCCGGCGGCGGTCGCCAGGACGAACAGCCAGCCGATGCGTTGGGCCGGCGTAGTGAAGTACTTCATGATCCACCTCCACAGTGAGCTCACGCGTCGACGGCGGCGTACGCCGCGGGGCGGCGCTGCGCCAGTCGGTCCAGCGCGGCTCGGTCGAAGCCGTTGAGGATGAGGTGCAGCGCGAGGACCACCTCCTGCACCGCCAGCGGTGCGATGAGCGCGCTGGCGAGCAGGTCGGGCAGCTCGACGAAGAGCACCGCGACCGCGACCGCACCCAGGACCACCGCCGAGGCCAGGCCCCACCCGGCGCGCTCGGCCGCCGCCGCCTCGGTCAGGACGTCGGGGTCGGTCACGGCGGGCCCGTGGAGCGCCTCCCCGACGAACAAGAACGCGCTGGCGATGATGAAGAAGACGCCGGCCCAGACGGCGTTCGCCCGGTAGCTCGGTGCGCTGCTCATGACGTCGCTGCCCTCCTCGAGTGGCGGACGGCCACGGAGAGGGCGGAGCCGAAGCAAGGCCCACGGGCCCTCTGCTGGCTTGGTTTCGACCATACGGCGCCCGACCGGGTCGGTCCAGGGCTGGCCGTGTGACGCGCTCGGGCTGGGTCGGACTCGGTCGGGCGCGCCGGCGGCGGCGCGGTCGGGGCTGCTGTCCACGCCACACCGAGCGCCCTTGCCGTCCAGTTGACCGCGCCGGATGCTGGAGGAGAGAGACCCGGCGCTTCGCCGGCTCGGCGGTGGCGTCGTGGGCCGAGCGAGAGGGGGAGCGATGTTCTCGGGAAGAGTGCGGTTCGTCGTGACGGCGGCGCGGGTGTGCGCCAGCGCCGCCGCAGGGGTCGAGGCGACGGCAGCCACCGGCGGCTGGGACCGGCCGGAGGTGTTGGCCCGAGACGGTGTGGCGACCGACACCGCCGTCGCCGCCACGGGAGACATGGCGGTCGCGGTGATGCGGGCCGGCACGGTCCGAGTGGTGCTGCGGCCCGCGGGCGGTGACTGGCGGCGGCCGGTCACGCTCGGCGGCAGCGGGTACGCCGAGGACGCGAACGTGGCCTATGACCACGCCGGGCGGCTCTGGCTGGCCTGGCTGGACAACCAGGACCGGCCCACGGTCCTCGTGCGGCACTCGCGGCCGGGTGGCGGATGGAGCAAGGCACGCGTCGTGGCGAGCCGGGCCCGGGGCAGCTTCACTGGGCTGCAGCTCGAGCTGGGCTCGCCCATGCGCGCGGCCGCGGCGTGGCGGTGGGTCAACCTGCCCCGGCTGGGCAACGGGCGGCTGCTGCTGGCCGAGCGCACTCCTGGAAAGGCGTGGCGGATGACGGGTCACGTCGACGAGGTCTGGGACCTCCACCTGTCCTTGGGCGGCTCGGGGCAGGCCGCGGTGATGATGAGCCGGCTGGGCCCGGGCGCTGTCGATGAGACCGTGACGGTCATGCTGCGCCCGGCGGGCGCGAGCTGGAGCGCCCCGGTCGAGCTGGCGAGCATCGCCGACAGTGACCGGATCATCGGGCTCGGCACTGTCGCCGTGGACGGGGCCGGCACCACGACGGCAGTGTGGCGCGACCGCACCGACGCCGGGGTCTGGCAGGTCTGGGCCGCTCGCGCCGACGACAGCGGGACCTGGGCACCCCCAGTCCTGGTGGGGAGTCGCGCCGCGCCCAACCTCTGGGCGCCGCCGCGGGTGCTCGGCACCGACGCGGGGGTGACCGTGGCGATCTGGAACCGCGCGGACCTGTCCCTGGTCGCGGCCCGCTTCGTGCAGGGCGCCTGGACCGACCCGGTGCGGGTCAGCGGCTCGGACGCGGCGTACTGGGACGCCGCCGCCGACTCGACGGGCCGGGTGGTCGCGGTCTGGTCGCCGCCGGACCAGGTGGACGAGCCCGGGTACGGCGTGCGCGCGAGCCTGATGGGCCGGCGCGGCGTCTGGAGCCCGCGGGCGACCGTGGCTCCCCGCACGGCCCGGGTGCTGTACCCGCTGGCCGCGATGGACCACCGGGACGCGCTGGCCGTGTGGTGGCACATCCCCGGCGACCTGTCCCAGGTGCGCGGCAGCACCCACCTGCACCGCTGATCAGGGGCGCGGCCTCGTCGTGAGGCTCGGAGGGCGGGCCGGGACCCATATTGACAAGTGAAGTTTTCAACAGCAGGCTGTCCCTGTGCACGACCTCGACGTCGTCGACGACGCGGCCACGGCGGTCGTCGCCCTCGACCCGATCCGGGCCCGGATCCTGGTCGCGCTGGCCGAGCCCGGGTCGGCGAGCTCGGTGGCGGCGAGCCTGGGCTGCCGCGGCAGAAGGTCAACTACCACCTGCGCACCCTCGAGCGGCACGGCCTGGTCGAGCTCGTCGAGGAGCGGCCCCGGCGTGGGCTCACCGAGCGGGTCGTCCGCGCGAGCGCGCGCGGGTACGTCGTCGCGCCGCCTCCGCTGGGCCGGGACGCCGCCGACCCGGCGCGCACGGACCGGCTCTCCGCGCGCTACGTGATCGCGCTGGCCGCGCGGGTCGTCCGTGAGGTCGCCACCCTGAGCCGTCGCGCGGACGCCGCCGGCCGCCCGCTGGCCACGCTCGCCCTCGACGCCGACATCCGGTTCGCGAGCGCGGCCGACCGCGCGGCCTTCACCCAGGACCTGGCCGGGGCGGTCGCCGCCCTGACCGCGCGCTACCACGACGAGTCCGCGCCCGGCGGGCGCTGGCACCGGCTCGTCGTGGCCGCCCACCCCCGACCCCGACAGGAGCATGCCGATGACTGACCAGCCCACCCCGATCCCCGACCCCGTCGGCGAGCCCGACCCCCGAGCGGCGCCGCATCGAGCTGGCCATCGAGGTGCCCGGCACGCCAAAGGAGGTGTGGCAGGCGATCGCGACAGGCCCGGGTATCTCGTCGTGGTACGTCCCCCACACCGTCGAGGAGCGCGCGGGCGGCGCGGCGACGGCGTCGTTCGGCCCCGGCCCGGAGATGCAGGTCGAGGGCGTGGTGGCGGCCTGGGACCCCGCGCCGGATCGTCTTCACCGGCGCCGACGACGGCCCCGGCTGGCCTTCGAGTGGCTGGTCGAGGCGCGCGACCAGGGCAGTTGCGTGGTCCGACTGGTCACGACCGGCTTCGGCGACGGCAACCCCTGGGACGACCAGTACGACGGTATGTTCGGCGGCTGGAAGCTCTTCCTGCGCAACCTGTGGCTGCATCTGAGCCACTTCCCGGGCCGGCCCGCCACCTCGGCGCTGCCCATGGGCGGCTGGCCGGGCCCGCAGGAGGACGGCTGGGCGCGGTTCGCGGCGGCGGTGGGCGTCCCCTCAGACGCCCGGGTGGGGATCGGGTGGCGACCTCGGGCGAGGGCGTGCCCCCGCTGGCCGGCACCGTGCTCGACGCCCGGCCCAACAGCCTCTCGCTGCTGCTCGACGAGCCGGCCGCCGGCACGGGGCTGCTGGCCTGCGAGGGCCACGGGGAGGCGTGCGGCGTCTCGGTGTGGGCCTACCTGTACGGCCCCGACGCCGCCGACCGCGCGGCCGAGCACGGCGCCCTCTGGGGGGAGTGGCTGGCCGGGCGCCAGGGGGAGCGGGTCCGAGCCCTACGCGACCGACAGCGCGCGCAGCCGGTCGCCGGCCTCGCGCTCGACCAGGATCGGCAGGAACGTCCGCACCGCGGCGCCGTCGTACTGCTGGTAGAGGCTGCGCACGGCCTCGGCGATGGCCTCGGCGGACATCGCGGGGAACCGGGCCTGTAGGTGGGCGATGACGTCGGCCATTGCCTGGCTCTCGTGGCGTTCGCGTTCCATGGCCCCAGCCAAGCGGGGCCGCGTCCGCCAGCACAACAACGAGAAGATGAACAAGCTGCGAGCCGGGTCACAGTCTCCGCTTCGCCTCTTCCGATCCTCGCCACCGGAGAAGGCGCGCGTCCGCGGCGTCCGACGCCTAGGATGCGACCCGTGAGCACACGGGGGACAGGCGTGCGAGACGCGCTCAGAATCGGAACGATCGCCTTGCTGGGCGCGGGCCTGGCGCTCTCCGCGCCGGCCTCACCAGGCGGGGCGGTGAGCACCACCACGGGTACGGCCGGCGTGGCCAAGGTCGTGGCCGTGCCCGACCTCGATCTGGTGCTGTCGGGGACGGCGTCCTTCGACTTCCACCGGGGTGGCTATCCCTTCGGCGCGGTCGACGTGGAGGTCTCGCGGTCGTCGGCGCGCGCCGACGCGATGGCGCCGTACCTGTCGGGTGCCAGCGGGCTCGACCCCGACCAGCCGTTCCGGCAGCCGATCGCGGCCGGCGAGGTGCTCTGCATCCGCTACCGCGAGGCAGGCACGGCCGACGCCTGGCTGACCCAGTGCCAGGTCCGGGGGTGGGGGGAGGAGGCGTTCATCACCGCCGGTGACGTCACCCGCGTCACCCGGACCGGGCTCGGTGACGGTGACGGTGTGGCGCTGGCCGGTCGCGGCCGGCTCCTGGTGCCGGATCTGATGCCGGGCATGCGGGTCGCGGTCGTCACCGGGCGGACGCCGAACTGGCAGTTCTCCGGGTCGCCGCGCTGGCGCAGCCCGGACGGGCGCGAGCCGGCGACGTCTGCGTACAGCGAGCCCGACGAGCCCGCCCTGCTCTACCGGGTCACGGGCAGCGGCACCGGCCGCGTGGTCGCGGACACACGCACGCCGACCGCACCGGTGGGCGTGGTGGCCGTGTATCCGGCGTGGTACCAGTTCCGCGACGACCTCTTCCCGACCCACTGGACCGGCACCCCGTGGCTGCCCGACCCCGTCTTCGAGGCCGCGCCGGCCTTCGCGCCGGGCGGCACCGCGCTGGCGCGCGTCTCCGACGACGTCTCGGAGGGCTGGACCCTGCAGTACCAGCTGCGGCGCGGGGACAGCCGCCGGGCCAAGCCGGCCTGGGTCACGCACGAGCTGACCGGCCACACCACGGCCGTGCGGGTGCGGCTCAAGCCGGGCCAGGCGGCGTGCGTGCGCTACCGACCGGTCAGTCCCACCGGCGACCCCAAGGCGTGGTCGAGCCAGGCGTGCACGGCGCGGCCCTACGACGACACGGCCGGCCGCGTCACGGGCGCCAGCCGACGCGTCGCCGAGCCCTACTTCGCCGATGGTCGGGCGACGGTGCTGTCCCCCCGGGTGACGCTGCGGCTGCCCCGACTGCGCCCGCGAGGGACCGTGGGCGTGGTGTTCCTGGTGCGCCCCGGAGCGTCGTACGCGAAGGTCGACTTGCTGATGAACGGCCGGCAGGTGACCTGGTGGGGGCCGGACGCGCGTCCTGGCTGGCCGAGCGTTCGGTGGGTCCGCACCGGCGGGGGCGGAACCTTCGGGGTGCGACCTCGGGACACCGCGCCGGAGCGGATCGCGGGGCTGCTGGTCGTGCCGCGCTGGGCGATGGGCGGCTACGACTTCTGAGCTGGCCGCCGTCAGTCGGCCGGCGCAGCAGCTGCGAGCCGGCCTCGCTGACCCGGTGCGGGGTACGGCGAGCTCCAGGTGCCCGGCCACGCTGATCCGCAGCACTGCCTGCTCGAGAACGCGGTCTGCCCCGGGTGTCGCGCGACGACTGCGAGCACGTTGCGCTCGTCCTCCCATGCGTAGCGCTATACCCGGTAGCCCGAGCCGAGGCCGAGCAGCACCGGCCCGTCGCCGCCGCGGGCGAAGATCGCCACGCTGCCGACGTGCCCGTCCTTGGCGCCGGCGACGAGGCCACCGCGCGGTGAGAACGCGCCGAGCACGTAGCCCCGAGACCGCCAGGCGACCTCGCGCTTGGCCGACCAGACCGCGGCGTCGTTGTGCCGGCCCAGCGAGGTGGGGCGCAGGCGGTGAGGGCGAGGACGAGGGCGACCGGCAGCCCGAGCAGGGGCCGGAGCGTCGTGGCGGGCGGGGCTCGAGCGGCGAGCGGCGGGGTGGGGTTCGTGCCCGGTGGGACGCCCGCCCCAGCCAGCTGGTTGTCGCGGGTCAACGGTGGCGGGCACGCGCGCCATTTGCTTGCGGACTACAGGCAACCGGCCACGAGCACGAGAAAATCACCGTCAGCAACACAATTCTGCAGCCGACGCCTGTTCATTTTGCCTGAGAAGTTGCCAAGATGTGCCCGACAGGTGTCACATCATTGTCACAAGCAACGCTTCACCCCCCAATAAGGAGAACTCCATGTCTCGGTTCATCGCCGCCCTCATCGCCGCCGCGTGCCTGTTCAGCCTCGGTTCGGTCCCGACGTCAGCAGACGCCGCCAACAGCCCCGCCTTGAGCAGAGGCGCCAGGGAGTGCTGCTGACGGTTCCCGGCCCCGCGGGCCCGGAAGCATCTCAAGTCGAGCGACCTAGCCGAGCGACATCGAGAAGGCTTTGCGGTCTTGTGTTGGCGACAGCACCTGGGCCGCACCCAGGCCCATCGCAGCACTCCGGTACGCGCTCACCGTGCGCTCGACATCGCCGACCGATGAGGCGGTCTCGCCGAGGTTGAACCACAGCTGAGCGGTGCCCCGCTCGGTCCCCATCAGAGTGAGCAGGGCCACCGCGTCGGCGAACGCTTCGGCGTAGGGCCGCCCAGCGGCCACCAGGGCCATGACTTCGAGCACTCGCATCTCGGTCGCCATCAGTGGATCGAGGTTTTGGACCTCGGGTGAGATGCGGGTGGCGCAGTCCAGGGCGGCCTCCGGCGACCCCTCTCGCAGGTGCAACCGCCCCCACACGTATGAGTTGTGCGCGGCATCGATCGGGTTCGCTGAGGACCAGCGCAGCTCACGGCTGGCGAGTTCGAGCTGCCCACGGGCCTCAGCGAGGTCGCCCTCGGAGTGAACGATCATAAAGAGCGCCACCTGCTGGCGAAGGCGAGCCACAGTGCGGGTCGACTCGCCGGACTCCAGGATCGCGAGAGCCCGGGTCGACAACTTGACGGCGCGGTCCAGGCGACCGGCCTCCGACTCGTAGACCGAGGCGTTCCAGTACGCCGAGGCCAGCGCGCGCGGTGACTCGACGGCCTCGGCTGCGCCGATCGCGCGCCGGGCGATCCGGATCGCCTGTCCGAGGTCACCTTGGTCCGCGTGAGCACCAGCGATGGTGACCGAGAGCCTGATGGCCTCAGTCGCTCCGTCGAGGCCGCGCGACTTCAAGGCGGACAGCACTCTGGTGCCGGCGACGATCGCCTTGGCGGGCTCGCCGACCTCGCGATAGCACCGGGTGAGCGCGATGCCGATCTCGGCGTCTGGCTCCCAGTCGGTGAAGGCCTCGTCGAGGTCCTCCAGCGCCATGATGGCGGCGTGGATGTCGCCGGTGGCCTCGTAGGCGAGGGCGTGCACGAGGCGGGCGCGGCGTTCCAGGTCGGGGAAGGGCTTGAGCGCGCAGGAGTCGACGAGCGCGGCGGCCGCGGCCATGGCGGCTTGGACGTCGCCACCGGCCAGCATCAGCTCGGCCTGGTCGACGTCGGAGTGCCGGGCCAGCCGCATGTCGCGGTCGGCGCCGGTGTTGAGGTACTCCACGGTCACGCCCAGCCGGGCCGCGAGCCGGGTCAGCGTGCGGTGGCTCGGGCAGCGCTCACCGGACTCGATGCGGGAGATGTACCCCACCGAGAACTCCGTGCCTGCCAGCTCGCCCTGCGTCCAGTCCTTGGCCAGTCGCGCCTGACGGATCCTGCGTCCCAGCCCGTCTGAGGCTGCTGCCGCTCGGTCCCGAGAACTCACCGTTGCCTGCCTTTCCGATTGTTCGTCCCGCGGAGAAGCCACGCTCGGTCCTCCGTCGGGGTTGGCTCAGCGTACGCGCACTTGCGGCGCCAGGCCCAGCATCCCGCAGAGTCTTCACTTTCGCATCAACTGGTCCACATCAGTTCGGGCGACGTGTACCCCCGATCGGTTCCTTCTCGCCTAGCCCGTCCGGGTCATGCCCCTGGCCCGCCCCCCACCACCGGTTCAGACAACTTCACGCCTGAACGCGGCTTTGCCCGGATCTGCCCCGCGTTTTGCCACGCGCGCCGCGTCGATGGACTAGAAAGACGAACATCACTCGTCTCGGGACCGGAGGAAAGATGCCACAGACCACGACGCGCTCCGCAGGGCGCCACAGCAAGGGGTCGGACATGGGTACGGATCCCGCCGAGACGTGGCTCACCGCGCTCGTCGACCTCGAGTCGTCCATGGCTCGCGAGCGGGAGCGCCGCGAGGCGGCCCGCGGCAATGCCTCCCGGTCGCTCGCGGCCAGGCTCGAGGAGGCGGCCGGCCCGCGCGCCCTGCTGCTCCACGACCGGCGGCGCGGCGCCGATGGTGCCGGTGACGAGCTCAGCCACGTGGCCATCACGCCGACCGGTGTGTGGGTGATCGAGGCCTGGCAGTACGACGGCGCCCGGGTGGACGTCGCCCTGTCCACCGGCTCCCACGACACCGAGCGCGAGCGGCTGCTCGTCGGCGGCCGGGACAAGACCCTGCTCGTGAAGTCCCTGGTGGGCCAGCACCACGCAGTGGCCACCGCGCTCGCGCCGTACGACGTGCACGTCGGCGGGCTGCTCTGCTTCGTGGGGGCGCTGCTCCCGCGCGTGTGGCGGCCCAGCGTCCAGGGGTTCGACGTGGTCGACGTGCCCCGGGCGAGCGAGGTGCTCCGGGCGCCAGGCCCCCTCGGCGACGCCGAGAGGCAGCTCCTCCACGACCTTCTCGCCGCAGCCTTCCCCCGGTCTGACGGCGTTCCCCAGAGCGGCGCCACCCCCACGTGCGTGCGCTCCCAGGCGGGGTGGGCACCGATCCGGTGCCCACCCCCTCTGGTTGGAGCTTGCTACGAGTGTATGTGAGTGACTAACAGTCACTCGTGACGCGCGGAAGCCGGACTCGTGAGCACCTGCAGGAGGTCGCCCTGCGGCTGTTCAGCGAGCGGGGCTTCGACGAGGTCACCGTCGCGGAGATCGCGGCGGCGGCCGGCGTGTCCCACATGACCTTCTTCCGGCACTTCCCGACCAAGGAGCGGGTGGTGCTCGACGACCCCTTCGACCCGGCCATCGGGCGCGCAGTCGCGGCGACGGATCCGCGGCTGGCCCTGCCGGCCCGCGTCGTCGGGGGTCTGCTGAGTGCCTGGGCCCAGGTCGGCGAGGACCCCAGCGCCCGGGCGCGGATGCAGGTGGCGTCGAGTCATCCGGCTATCTGGGCCCAGGCCTGGGAGAACAACCTGCGCACCGAGGCGGTCATCGTCCACGCCCTCGTCGAGACCGGCGCCGACGCGTTCGCGGCCCGAGTGGCGACCGGCTCGGTGCTCGGCGGGCTGATGTCGGCGCTCATCGACTGGGGGGCCCACGGCACCGACGAGCCGCTGGGCGACCGGGTGGCCCGAGCCCTGCTCCTGATGGCGCCCGAGCTCGCGGGGGAGGTGACGACGTGACTGCGCTGCTCGAGGCGCGCGGCCTGTGCCGCTACTACGACGGGGAGGCGGCGGTCGAGGACGTCGATCTCACGGTTGCTGCCGGCGAGATCCACGCGCTGGTGGGCCTGAACGGTGCCGGCAAGACCACGCTGATGCGGATGCTGTTGGGGATGGCTCGCCCGGACGCAGGGGCCGGCCTGCTCCACGGCGTCGATGTCCGCAGCCGCCCGGACTGGTCCCGCGTCGGGGCCCTCATCGAGACACCGTTCGCCTACCCCGAGCTCACCGTCCGCGAGAACCTCGCCGCCGCGGCCCGGCTGCACGGCGTCGGAGAGATCGGGGCGGCGGTGACGGCGACGCTCGGGCGGTTCGGCCTCGAGCGCTGGGCCGACCGCCGGGCGCGTGGGCTCTCTCTGGGCAACCGCCAACGGCTGGGCCTGGCCGCCGCGCTGGTCCACGGCCCGTCCGTGCTGGTCCTGGACGAGCCGGCGAACGCCCTGGACCCAGCAGGCGTGGTCTTCATCCGGGACCTGCTGCGCGAGTACGCCGGCGCCGGTGCCGCCGTGCTGGTGTCGAGCCACCACCTCGACCAGCTGGCCCGCGTGGCGGACGTGGTCACCGTGCTGCACCGGGGTCGCGTGGTTGGGCACCTGGATGCCGCCGGTGCCGACCTGGAGCAGGCGTTCTTCGACCTGGTGGCCCAGGTCGACGGGGTTCAGGTCGACGGGGTTCAGGTTGACGGGGTGCAGGTCACCCGGAGGGGCCCATGAGGAGTGCTCTGGTGGTGGAGTGGCACAAGCTCCGACGCTCCTCGACCGTGCGGGCGACCACGATGCTGATGGTACTCATGCTTCCCGGCCTGGCGATCGGGTTCCTCGTCCTGGCGCGCGGCGGAGGCCCCGGGGCAGCCGCGCTGAAGGCTCAGGCGCTGGTCCCGGGGGAAGGCTGGCAGGGGTACCTCGGCGCCGCCGGCCAGGTCCTCGCCGTCGGGATGTTCCTCGGGCCAGGCTTCGTCGCCGCCTGGGTGTTCGGCCGCGAGTTCGCCGATCGCACCTTCTCCTCCCTGTTCGCCCTTCCCGTGTCCCGCTCGGCGATCGCCGCGGCCAAGCTGGTCGTGCTGACTGGCTGGGGCCTGGTGGTCGCCCTGCTCACCGTGAGCATCACAGCGCTGGCCGGCCTGCTGGCTCAGGTGGGGCCGACCGCCGGCGCCGACGTCGGCTCGGGCCTGCTTCGCCTCGCCGCCTCGGCGATCCTCAGCGCGATCGTGGCGACCTGTGTCGGGCTGGCCGCCAGCGTGGGCCGGGGCTACCTGCCCGGAGTGGGAGCGGTCATCCTGCTGGTGGCCGCGGCACAGATCGCGGTGCTGCTGGGCAGCGGCGGCTGGTTCCCTGTCGCGTCGCCAGGGTTGCTCGCGATGGCGGGGTCGCCCGGGGTTCCTCCCGTGTCCGCGACGCAGATCCTGCTGGTGCCACTCACGGCGCTCCTCGCGGGCTCCCTGACCGTGCGCTGGTGGGCTCGCGCCGAGGTCTGAGCGCCTCGGGAACGCCTAGGCTGGACCGGTGACGGAGCGCAACGTCCTGGGCGGGGAGCTGGAGCCGTGCGGCACCGATCCCGTCACCGGCTTCTACCGCGACGGCACCTGCCGCTGCGGGCCCGAGGACGTCGGCCGGCACGCGGTCTGCGCGGTGATGACCCGGGAGTTCCTCGAGCACCAGCTCGGGGTCGGCAACGACCTGGTCAACCCGCGCCCGGAGTGGTCCTTCCCCGGGCTCTCGCCCGGCGACCGATGGTGCGTGGTCGCGGTGCGCTGGCTGCAGGCGTACGCCGAGGGCGTCGCCGCGCCGGTGGTCCTGGCGGCCACCAGCGAGCGCGCCCTCGACGTCCTGCCCCTCGACGCGCTGCGCGAGCATGCGGTCGACGTGCCCGAGGACCCCGGGTCACTGACCTGACGGGTCCCGACGGGCCCCGAGGGCCTGACTGATTCAGCACTTCTTGGTGTTCACCTTGGGCTGGCTGACCGTCTGGAACCGGGAACCCTCCTTGCCGAAGCTGAACGTGAGGTCCCTGCGCCGATGGTCACGTCCGTGAGCGCCATCTTCTGCCAGGTGTGGGCGTACTTGGACCAGGCACTGGTGCTGCCGCACGGCCGGCCCTTGATCGAGACGGCCACCACCCCGTAGTACATGTTGAGGTCGTCGGGGTCGGTGAGGTGACTGGTGATGTCCTGCTTGCGGTAGGCCACGCCGAACCGGTTGCGATCCCAGGGGCTCCTGATCGTGGCACTGCCGCCCTCGCGCCAGCTGAAGCGCGCCAGGTAGCCGGTCATGGTGAGCCGCCGGTCGAAGTAGAGGCCGAGGCCGTCCTTGCCGTAGAGCCGGCAGCCGTCGAACAGCACGCAGTCGCCGGGCTCGTCCTGGGTGAAGTCGGAGTTCTTCCAGGCGTACGCCGCCGACCAGGTGTAGTTACTGCCGCCGTTGTGCACGATCGTCGGCCGGTACATCGCGACGTCGTTTGCCGCCGACGCGGGGACCGGGGTGGCCGGGTCGCTGGCGGCCCCGCTGGGACTCACCTGGAAGCCCGCCCGAGTGAGCGCCCGGTCCACTCCGGCCTGGTCGGCGCCGCGGCGCACCGCGCGCAGCACCACACGCGTGATCCGGGCACGCTCCCGGGCGAGGGCGGGATCCTCGGTGGGGAGGCCGGTTGCCACCTGTTGGACGGCCGCCGCGGCACGCGGCAGGGGCGAGGCGGCCGCGGCCGTGGCCTGCGCCGGTGCGGGCACGGACGCCAGCGCCGCGGTGAGCGCGAGCCCGGCGCCGAGGAGCCGGCGGAGCGTGGATCGAGTCATGGTGTGGGTTCCTTCCGGGTGAGCTGCAGGGGGGTCAGTACAGGTGCGGGTTGTAGTAGGTCTTGGAGTGCTTGGCCAGGCACTGGTGGGACTTGTCGCGGTCCTCCTCGCAGATCCACACGGTGATGTAGCGCACCTGCCACGCCTTGGCGGAGTAGTCGCGGATGACCGTCGGCACGTCGACGTTGACCTCGGGGCAGCCGCCGTTGGAGTCCGCGCCGATTTCGCCGAGTCGCTTCGGGATCCACCGCCCGCGCGGCGTGCGCACGAAGACGGTGGCATACATGTAGATGCCCCGGCCGTCGCCCGGGTCGAAGCACTTGTCCACGACCCAGCCGTCGACGATCTTGACCTTGTAGCGGCTGGGGAAGCGGACGAAGCCGCCGGCCTCGCCGTACGCCGTGTTGTCGCCGTTGGTGGACAGGATGATCTGCGCGGCTTGGGCCGAGGGGGCGGGCAGCGCCAGGGCCAGGCTGGCCGTGACCAGCAGGGCCAGGCTCCGCAGCCACCGGCTGCGGGCCCGCTGGGGCCGGTGGGGCCGGGCGGGTCGATGGGTGGGCACTGGATCCTCCTCGGGTCGGGCGGTCAACTACCTCTCACACGTGTGGCTCCCGCGCCCGGTTGCGGTCGATCGCGGCCTTGACCGGCTCAAGGGAATTGATAGGATCGGACTCAAGTTATGTACCAGTGAGACGAGCACGCGGCTCCTCCGCCGACATGACGCCAGCAGACCAGCAGCGAGCAGGACGTCAGCGAGCAGGACGTCAGCGAGCAGAACATCAGCGAGCAGAACAACAGCGAGCAGAACAACAGCGAGCAGAACAACAGGAGGACATCCACCATGCGCAGCAACAGCATCTACGTCAGCCGGGACCCGTTCCGTGAGTTCGACGCCCTCGTCCGCAGCGCCTTCGGCGGCGGGCTGAGCGCGCCGGGCGCCGAGGCGTTCAGCCCGGCGGCCGAGTCGCACCGCGAGGGTGACGACGCCCTCATCCGGCTCGAGCTCCCCGGCCTGGACCTCAGCACCGACATCGCCGTCGAGGTGAAGGGTCGCGAGCTGGTCATCAGCGGCGAGCGCCGCGACGAGCGCCGCGAGGACACCGACCGCCGGCACCTCGCCGAGTTCCGCTACGGCGCCTTCCGCCGGGCGTTCCGGCTGGCGCCGAGCGTGACCGCCGACGACGTCACCGCCTCCTACGACGCGGGCGTCTTGACCGTGCGCGTGGCCAACGCCTACGCGGAGACCCAGGGCCACCGGATCGCCATCGCGACCGGCCCGGCGCAAGTCGCGGCCGGCGAGACCGTCAGCGGCGAGGTCGAGTCCTGAGCGGCCGCTCGGACTAGCCGGCCGAAGGGCCCGGAAGCCACCACGGCGCCGGGCCCTTCGTCGTACCGTAGGGCCCATGTCCGCCCGCGCGTCCCGCCGCTCGCCTCGCCGCCTGGGCGCCGCCGTGCTCGCGAGCGGACTGCTGACGGGGGCGCTCGCGGGCTGCGGGTCCGGCGGCGACCCCAAGCCGGCGAGCGAGACGCTGCCGACCTGCGCCGACGTGTGGGTCGCCGGGGAGACACTGCCCGCCGACTACGCCGGGTGCCAGGCCGAGGACGGCGCCCTCCAGGTCTCGAACGCCCAGACCTGCACCAAGCGCACGGGCCAGCAGAAGGCCGCCTTCGTCACCTTCGGGGCCAGCTTCTACGCGCTGACCGGCGAGGTCATCCACCAGGGCGCCTTCGACACCACCGAGTACGACGAGCTCTACGCCGGCTGTTTCGGCCAGCAGTGGTGACCAGCATCGCCCGGCTGGCCGGGCAGCTGCGGGCCCAGCTCGCCGCGGTCGCCGACGACGTGGAGCGGACCGCCACCGCCTGGCGGGGCGCCCGCGCCGAGCTGCTGGCCGAGGCGACACCCGCCGACGACCGGGACATCGCCCTGCTGGAGCGGGTGGCGAGCACCGAGCTGCCGCCCCGCAGGCGCGGCCCATGCTCGAGCGGGCGGCGGCCGCGGCCGAGCGGGCCGGCGACGAGGCGAGGCGCTGCGCTGCCGAGCGCAGCTGGCCTTCCTGGACGCCGCGACGGGCGACCCGTCGGCGCGGGACCGGGTGGCCGCCATCGCCGAGCAGCTGGAGACGGCCGGCCATGCGCCCTACGCCGGAGCCGTGTGGCGGCTGGTCGGCGATCTCGGCGACGGGGCGGACGCCGTGGCGGCGTACCTCCGCTCCGCCGACAACGCCGGGCGGGCGGGGGGGCCTGGCGGCAGAGCCACGCGCTGGCCTCGGCGGGCCATGCCGTCGCGCCGGACTCCCTGGATCGCGCCGACCAGCTGGCCGCGGAGGCCGAGCGGCTGGCCGCAGGGCACCCGGGCATGCTGGCGAACGCGCTGGACCTGCGCTGGCGACTGGCCGCCGCGCGCGGCGACCTCGGCACCGCGCTGGCCCTCGCCCGGCACCAGGCCGAGCTCCCGGGGCTCCCGCCGCGACTGCGGTTGGGCGCGCTGGCGTCGGTGTGCGACCTGCTCACCGACCTGCAGGACTTTGCCGGTCTCGAGGCCTCAGCCGACCGGCTGGGCGCGCTGGCCGCCGAGGCGGGCGACCCGTTCATGGTCGCTCTGGGGCGGCGGTTCCTCGGGCTCGCGTGGGTGGAGACCGGGCGGTACGCCGACGGCGCCGCCCTGCTCGAGGACGCGCTGCCGGAGCTGGGCGCGGCCGCACCGGGCCTGGTCGGCCAGACACAGTGGGCGCTGGGCGCCGCCCGAGCCGGCTTGCGCGAGTGGGCGGCGGCTCGACAGTCCTACGCCGCCGCGGCGCGGGCGTTCCAGAGCGAGCAGCGGCTCGGTGAGGCCGGTGGCGCGCTGCTGCGCGCCGGGCACGCTGCGTGGGAGGCGACGGACCTCGCCGCCGCCCGGGCGGACTACGCGGCGGCGCTGGAGCTGGCCACTCGCGCCGGCGATGCGGACACCGCCCTGGATGCGGCCCGCGGCGGTGCCCTGGCGCGCGGCCGCTCCGGTGACGTCGACGGGGCGCTGGTGGAGCTGGACGGGCTGCCCGACCGGCTGGGCGCGCTCCTGGACGCGCCGGGCCCGACCGGCCCGGGCTGGGACCCGGACACGCTCCGACCGGCCTTGCTGCGCCAGGGTGCGCTCCTGCTCGACGAGTGCGGGCGCCACGACGAGGCGGCGGCGCGGTACGGCGACGCCGAGCTGGCGGTGACCGACGACATGGTCCTCGCCCAGGTGCTCCGCGCCGAGCGCGGCGCCGCCCTGGCACGGGCCGGGCGGCTGGAGGACGCCGACCGGGTGCTACGCCAGACGCTGAGCGGCATGTCCGCCGACGCGCTCGCCCCCGCCGGGTCGAGGCCGCCGCGGCCTGGGTCCGCGCGCTCGCTGAGGCGGGGCACCCCGAGTCGGCGGAGGCCGTGTGGGCGGAGTTCGGTCCTCGCGAGTGACCAGGCGGCGTCGCGCAGGCGCAGAGCCTCGGGCTGGTATCAGCGCGGCCCGACGGCCCTCCTCCCTCCCATGACGTGACAGCGCCCTCGTCGACCGACTGCGGTGGCCGAGGTGGCACCGAGGAGGGTGACCATGGACGCGACCGGATGTCCCGAGTGCGGCGAGCTCGCGGAGGTGCTGTGGCGCGTGGTCCTCGACAGCACCGACGGCCCGATCGAGCACGCCAAGGTCCAGTGCGTCCAACGGCACGGCTTCCTGCTGCCGGTGGAGTCCTTGGTGCGGAGCGCGCCGGCGCGCTCGCACCCTCGCCGTTCGGCGGCTTGGCGGGCGTGACCTCGGCGCCGGCAGCGCGTCAGTCGGTCAGCGCGGCCTTGACCAGCGCCGGGCTGGGGTTGGTATAGGGCACGCCGTGGATGACCACGGTCGGCACCGTCTCGCTGCCGCCGTTGACGTCGCGGACGTACGCCGCGCCTGCCTCGTCCTCCCAGATGTTCACCCACGCGGCGCGGCCAGCGTGCTTGCGCACCCGTGCCCCCAGCATCGCGCAGTACCCGCACCCCGGCCGCCAGTAGATCGCCACGCCGCGCTCGGCCACCTGGAGCGCCCGCACGTGCGGGGTCGGCGGCGGCAGGCCGCGGACCCGCTCCCACAGGGCCATCCGCGCCTCCTCGCCGTCCCTAGCCGTCCAGCTGCCCGACCACCCAGCCCCACATCCGATCGACCTGATCCGGCGAGGGCCGGGTGCCGGGACGCAGGTGCAGGGGTCGCTCCCGTCGATCGTGCCACAGGCCTCGGACCTCGGCGAGGGCTCGACGGCCGCCAGCCAGACGGTCGTGTCGGCACCGCCGTCGGCCGCACGCAGGACCGGCCGGGTCAGCCGCCGGAAGGTCGGCAGCGAGGTCTGCACGCCCGGAGTGTCCGCCCAGCCCGGGTGCGTGGCGTAGACGCGGACCCCAGCCGGCGCCCACCGCTCCTCGAGGCTGCCCAGCAGCTCGACCTGGGCCCGCTTGGAGCGCGCGTAGGCCACGGTGCCGGAGTACTCGCCGCGCTGGTACTCCGGGTCGTCGTCGCGCAGCCGCTGGGCGTACATGCCGCCGGAGGTGACCAGGAGGACCCGGCTCCGCCCGCAGGGATCCTCCGCGGACCGGGCCAGCGCGGGCAGCAGCAGGTCGGTCATCAGCACCGGGCCGAGTAGGTGCAGCGCCATGGTCAGCTCGTGCCCCTGCGGCGACTCCTGCCGGGTGGCGGGCAAGGCACCGGCGTTGTGGACCAGGACGTCGAGCCGGTCCTCGGCCGCCAGGATCTCTCCGGCGAGGCGCCGGACGGCGTCGAGGTCGGCGACGTCGCACCGGTCCACCTCCAGGTCGGCGCCGGGCACCTCCTGGCGCAGTTGTTCGGCCACCGCCGCGCCCTTCGCCTCGTCGCGCACCACCAGACGCACCCGCGCGCCGAGGCGCGCAGCCCGATGCGGTGGCGGTGCCCAGCCCGGACGAGGCGCCGGTTACCATCGCGACCCGTCCGGCCAGGGCACCCGGCGGTGGGTCCGCCGGCCACCCGGGTAGGCGCGACCGGAGGGCGTACCCGACCTGGGAGAAGCCGGGCGCGACCGTGCGGTCCAGCGCGGTGTCGACGACGCGGGTGAGCGGCGAGGCGAGCGTGCGCAGCATGCCGTCGACGGTAGCGAGCGGGTCCTGAGGTCAGGACGAGGCCGGCGGCACCACCTTCGGAGCCGGCGGCTCTTGCTCCTCGCCGCGCCCGGCGAACCGGTCGACCAGGGTCTGCAGGTCGACTCCGGTGGCGTTCTTGAGCAGCTCCATGGTCTGGACGATGTTGTCGGTCACCTGCCGGGGCAGGTGGCCGGCGCCGTCGGTGGACACCACCGTCAGCTTGTCGATCGCGCCCATCGGCGCGGCCACCTCGCGGGCGACCTGCGGCAGGATCTCCACGAGCATCTGCAGCACGGCGGCCTGGTTGTACTGCGCGAACGCCTCGGCACGCTTGGTCATCGCGGTCGCCTCGGCCTCACCGGTGGCGAGGATCGCCGTCGCCTGCGCCTCGCCCTCGGCGCGGACGGCGTCCGCCTCGGCGGTACGCCGGGCCTTCTCCGCCTCACCGCGCTTCGCGCCCTCGATCGCCTCGGCCTCGGCCAGCGCCGAGCGCCGGGACTTCTCGCCCTCACCGGTCAGCCGCGACGTCTCGGCGTCCGCCTCGGCGGCCGCGATCGACGCGGCCTTGCGGGCCTCGGCCTCGAGGATCTCGGCGTTGCGGCGCGCCTGCGCCTCGGTCTCGACGCGGTAGCGCTCGGCGTCGGCGGGCTTGCGCACCTCGGTGTCGAGCTGGCGCTCCTTGAGGGCCGCCTGCCGCACCGCGACCTTCTCCTGCTCGGTGAGGATCGCCTGGTCGCGGTCGGCCTGGGCGAGGGGCCCGCCGCCGCCGCCTGCGCGGTCGCGGCGTCGGTCTCGGCCTTGATCTCGGCGGTCTTGAGCGCCAGCTCGCGCTGGGTGATCGCGATCTCCTGCTCGGCGGCGATGCGGGCCTGCTCGGCGGCCTGGCGGGCGTTGGCCTCGGCGATGGCCGCGGTCTGGCCGACCTTCGCGGCCTCCGGGCGGCCCAGGTCGGCGAGGTAGGTGCCGTCGTCGGTGATGTCTTGGATCTGGAAGGTGTCCAACACCAGGCCCTGGCCGGTCAGCGAGGTCTCGGACTCGTCGGCGACGCGCTGGGCGAAGGCGGCACGGTCGCGGATGATCTGCTCGACCGAGAGCGAGCCCACGATGGAGCGCAGCGAGCCGGCGAGCGTCTCTTGCGTGAAGGTCTCGACCTCGGCCTGCTGGGTGAGGAAGCGCTGGGCTGCGGCGCGGATGGAGTCCTCGTTGCCGCCCACCTTGACGATGGCGACGCCGTCCAGGTTCAGCTTGATGCCCTGGCCGGACACCGCCCCGCGGATCTGCACCGAGATGCGCCGAGAGGACAGGTCGAGGACGTGCAGCTTCTGCACGAACGGGACCACGAACACGCCGCCGCCCATCACGACCTTCTGGCCGGACAGGTCGGTGGACAGCTCACCGGTCTCGACGTTGCGGATCGCCTTGCCGCGGCGGCCGGTGACGATGTAGGCCTCGTTGGGCCCGGCGACCCGGTAGCGGCTGGTGATGAGCGCGCCCAGCAGCACGAGCAGGACGACGATCCCGACCACGGCGGTCAGGGCGGGTGACAGTCCGAACATGAGAGCTCCTCGAGGGGGTACGTCGGCCGGGTCAGCGTGACTCGACCGAGACAGAGGTGGGGGACAGCACGCCGGTCACCACGATGGGGGTGCCCGGGGGCAGCGCCTCGGCGGCGCGGGCGTTGAGCTTGGTGAGGTGGCCGCCGACGAGCACCGACACCTCGCCGTAGCCGTCGGTGGGGATGGCGCTCACCACCGTGCCCTCCCGCCAGACCAGGTCGCTGCTGCGGATGCTGGCGTCGTCGCCGTCGTGGCGCAGCTTGGCCATCACCCAGCCGACGAGCAGGCCGATGGCCAGCCCGGCGGCGACGCCGACGGCGATGCCGACGCCGGTGCTGCCGGTAGCGTCGTAGGCGAGCGCGCCGCCGAAGCCGAGCGCGCCCAGGAAGCCCGCGAGCGCCGCCCCAGAGAACAGGTCGCTGCCGCCCAGCTCGAAGACGCCGTCGAACACGTCGCCCAGTACGACCGACACCAGCAGCAGGGTCACGCCCACGCCGCCGATCACCAAGAACGCGGTCACGTCCTCATCCTCCTCGCGCCGGGCCCCGTCAGCTCGGGTCCCCCGTACCGGCATCCGCCCAGTCCTCGGGCGTCGTCCAGATCCTAGATCCTCCCCGGTCCCCCCACCCCGGAATTTCCCCCCACTCCGCGAAGTGGGAGTTCGGGACGCGCGAGGTGGGAGTTCGGGACGCGCGAGGCGGGAGTTCGGGACGCGCGAGGCGGGAGTTGGGGACGCGCGGGTCAGCCGGAGATGAGGTAGACCGCGCCCGAGGCCATCAGGTTCGCGGCCAACCGGGTGGGGCCCACGCCGCGCAGACCGCCGGCGGCGCGACCCGCGGCGTCGAGCAGCACCCGCCGTTCCACGGTGAAGCCCTCGGCGGCGAAGAGGTCCTCGAGGTCGGTGAGGGTCGCCAGGTGGATGTTGGGTGTGTCGTACCACGGGTGCGGCAGCTCGGCCGAGACCGGCATCCTTCCGCGCAGCGCCAGCGCCGCCCGGTGCTTCCAGAGGCCGAAGTTCGGCACGGACACGACGCCGTGCCCCGCGATCCGGCGTACCTCGCGCAGGACCTGGTCGGGGTGGCGGGCCGCCTGCAGCGTCTGCGACACGACGACCAGGTCGTACGACGCGTCGCCGAACTCGCCCAGCTGGCTGTCCAGATCGAGCTCGATCACGGAGACTCCACGACGGATCGCGGCCAGGAGCGAGGCGGGATCGCGGTCCACGCCGGTGCCCATGCAGCCCAGTCGGGAGGCGAGGTCGGCGAGCAGCTGCCCGTCGCCGCAGCCCAGGTCGAGCACGCGGGTGCGGGGGGTGACCAGCTTGGCCACCACCTCCAGGTCAGGACGCATGCCGGCTCCCCCCGGGAGCCTGGGCGGCGTGGTCGAGGAACGCCCGAACGGTGGCGAGGTACTCCGGCACGTCGAGCAGGAACGAGTCGTGGCCGTGGGGCGCGGTGATCTCGCGGAACGACGTGGGGACGCGGGCGCGCTCGAGCACCCGCACGATCCGCCGCGAATGGGACGTGGCGAACCGCCAGTCGGAGTCGAAGGACAGCACCAGGAAGCGGGTGCCCCGGCCGACGGCGCAGGAGGCCTGGAGAGCGTCGGTCGCGGCCGGGTCGGCGAAGGGGTCGAAGTAGTCGAGGGCGCGGGTGAGGTAGAGGTAGGACAGCGCGTCGAAGCGATCCAGGAAAGTCCGGCCCTGGTGCTCCAAGTAGGACTCGACGGCGAAGTCGACGCCGAACCGGTGCCGGGGCGCGTCGGAGTCCTGGAACCGCCGCCCGAACTTCTCGGCCATCGCCTGCTCGGAGAGGTAGGTGATGTGGGCCATCATCCGGGCGATCGCGAGCCCGGTGCGCGGGCCCTCGGTCGTCGGGTCCTCGGCGTACCTCCCCTCGGCGAACTCCGGGTCGCGCATGATCGCCGACCGAGCGACGGCCGAGAAGGCGATGTTCTGGGCCGACAGCCGGCTCGAGGCGGCGATCACGACTGCGTGGCCGACCTCCTCGGGGGCGTCGAGGGCCCACTGCAGCGCCTGCATCCCGCCCAGCGACCCGCCGATGCAGGCGAGCAGCCGCTCGATGCCCAGGGTCGGACCAGCGCCCGGTGCACGGTCACGAAGTCGCGGATGGTGAGCAGGGGAAGTCCAGGCCGTACGCCGCCCCGGTGGCCGGATCAGTCGACGTCGGCCCGGTCGTGCCGCGACAGCCGCCCAGCAGGTTCGGGCAGATGACGAAGAACCGGTCGGTGTCGACCGGCTTGCCCGGGCCGATCATCGTGTCCCACCAGCCGGGGGCCTCGGGGAGCTGGTGGCGTGGAGTCCCCGGTGAGGGCATGGCAGACGAAGACGGCGTTCGAGGCGGCGTCGTCGAGCCTCCCCAGGTCTCGAAGGCGACCTCGACGGGACCGAGGGTGTGCCCGCTGTCGAGCACCAGCGGGTCGCCCTCGCTGAAGAGGACGACCCGCTGGGAGGTGTGCTCGGCGGGTGGCATGCGGTCCCTCGGTCAGGTGGCGGCCGGGAGCGCCTGGTCCAGGTCGGCGATCAGGTCGTCGACGTGCTCGATGCCGATGGACAGCCGCACCATGTCCTCGGGTACGCCGGCGGCGGCGAGCTCCTCGGGCGTCAGCTGGGAGTGCGTGGTCGTGGCGTTGTGGATCGCCAGCGACTTGGCGTCCCCGATGTTGGCCAGGTGGCTGAACAGCTCGAGTGCCTCGATGAAGCGCTTGCCGCCCTCGCGACCGGTGGTGATGCCGAACGACACCAGGCCGCCGTACCCGCGCCCGGTGAAGATCCGGTCGGCCGCCGCCTTGTCCGGTGAGCCGGGCAGGCCCGGGTAGTTCACCCAGGCGACCGACGGGTGGGCCGCCAGGTGCTCGGCGACGGTCTGGGCGTTCTGGCTGTGCCGCTCCATGCGCAGATGCAGCGTCTCCAGGCCCTGGAGGAACAGCCAGGAGTTCATCGGGCTGACGGCGGCACCGGTGTTGCGCAGCAGCACGGTGCGCGCGCGGATGATGTAGGCCAGGTTGCCGACCGCCTCGGTCCACACCACTCCGTGGTAGGCGCCGTCGGGCTGGGTGAGCCCCGGGAAGCGCCCGGCGTGGGCCGTCCAGTCGAAGCTGCCGGCGTCCACGATGACCCCGCCGATGGAGGTGCCGTGGCCCCCGATGTACTTGGTGGCCGAGTGCACCGACACGTCGGCGCCGTGGTCGAAGACGCGGCACAGGTACGGCGTCGGCGCGGTGTTGTCGACGATCAGCGGCAGGCCCTGGGCGTGGGCGGCGTCGGCCCAGGCGCGGACGTCCACCACGTTGATCCGCGGGTTGCCGATGGTCTCGGCGAACACCAGCTTGGTGCGCTCATCGACGTGCTGGCCAAGCTCCTCGGGCTTGCCCGGATCGACGAAGCGCACCTCGATCCCGAACTGGGGCAGCGTGTGCGCGAACAGCGCGTAGGTGCCGCCGTACAGCGTGGACACGGCGACGATGTTGTCGCCGGCGTAGGTCAGGTTGAGCACCGAGTAGGTGATCGCCGCCGATCCGGAGGCGGTCGCGAGTGCCCCGACCCCACCCTCCAGCGCGGTCATCCGTGCCTCGAAGACCGACTGGGTCGGGTTCATGATCCGGGTGTAGATGTTGCCCGACACCTTGAGCGCGAACAGGTCCGCGGCGTGCTCGGTGTCGTCGAAGACGTACGACGTGGTCTGGTAGATCGGGACGGCCCGGGCGTTGGTGGCCGGGTCGGGCTCCTCCTGGCCGGCGTGCACGGCCAGGGTCTCGGGGTGAAGCGCCATGGGATCTCCTGCGTCGGTGGGGTGCCGGGCGGGCCCGGTCTGCGGTCAGCGTGGCGGATCGCGAGGCCCGGACGGCCGTTCGTCTCACTTGTCGGACGGGATGTCCATTTGGTGAGATGACGGCAGGAGCCGGTCCTCGCGGCGCCGGGTCCGCCAGGTCCCGACGACCACGAGGAGCACACCGGCCGCTCCGGCGGCCAGCCACCACCAGCTCGCGCGCCCGAGGACGGCGTACAGGACGGCGAAGCCGACCGTCGTGTAGACGGTCGCCCAGAGCGCGGCGCCGACCAGCAGCCCGGGCAGGTAGCGCCGGGCCGGCATCCGCAGCAGCCCGGCGGCGGCGTTGACGGCCGACTGCACGCCGACGGTGAGGAAGGACAGGGCGACCGCGGGGGCGCCGAACCGGCGGACCAGGGCCTCGGCGCGCAGCACGCCGGGGCGCTCGGCGAGCCGGCGGCGTCGGTCGCCCGCCCCTCGCAGCCCCCGGCCCAGCCAGTAGAGCGCACCCCGCGAGCGGTCGCGCCGGCCCAGAAGGCCACCAGACCAGTGCCACCGGCCAGCCGTCGGCGAACCAGGGGGACATCCAGGGGACATCCAGGGGGACATGGGGTGCAGTCTGCCCGATCGCGCGCGCGTGGCTCAGACGCCGATGTCGCGCCGGTCGAAGGCCCAGGTGCCGGCCGCCACCAGGGCGAGCGCCATCGCGGCCAGCCGAGGCAGGTCCAGCCACTGCACCCCGTGGCGCAGCGGTGCGCCGTCGAGGTACCAGTGCCAGGGCGTGACGTGCTGGGTCCAGGCGAGCGCCTCGACCTGGGGGAACACCCCGTTGGCGAGGTAGCCGACGACCGCCACGAGGGCGCCTGCGGCAAGCGCCCAGCCCTTGCGCCCGGTCGCGGCGCCGACGGCGAAGGACACCGACCCCAGCGCCGCCGCGAACAGCACCAGCTGGAGGCTGGCGGCCGCGAGCCCGCCGGCCGAGATCCCGTCCAGGTGGGCCGGCCGCCGCAGAGCCATCAGCACCAGCCACAGCGCGGCGGCGGCCGCGAGCAGGACGACGAGCAGGCCGCCATCCGCTCCAGTGCCACTCGGGCCGCGAGATCGGGTGGGCCAGCAGCAGGTCGAGGGCGCCGTCCTCCTCGTCGCCGGCGACCGCGCGGGCACTCCAGGACAGGCTCAGCACGGTGGACAGGACGGCCGCGAGCAGGCCGAAGACGGCGCTGCCGACGTACCCCGCCGCGCTGGTGAGGTCGGTGTAGTTCATCGCCTCGAGCAGCGCCTCGGGGTAGCTGGCCATCGCCTGCTGCATCTCGGGGTGTCGATGCTCGGCCAGAAGGCGGCGTACGTCGCGCCGACGCCGGCGATGGCGAGGGTCCAGCCGAGGACCGACCGCCGCGACTCCCACAGCGTCTTGGCCAGCACGGTGCGGGTCACGGCGTCCGGGCGCGCCGCACGCTGAGCGTGTCAGCGGCCATCGGCGTCACCTCCCAGGGCTCGCTCCGGGGCGTGGTAGTACTCGAGGAACAGCTCCTCCAGGCCGGGCTCCTCGGCGAGCAGGCTCACCACGGTGTGCATGGCGGCGGCTCGCACCAGCGGGTCGGCGCGGCCGGCCAGCCGGCAGCGCAGCACGCCGCCGTCCACGGCCACGTCACCGACGCCGGGCAGGGCGCCGAACTCCCGGGCGAGCGTCTGGTCGTCGGCGCCCTCGAACGCGATCTCGACGCGGCGTACGGCGCGCTCGCGCAGCTGTCGACCGGCTCCACGCCGACCATCCGCCCGTCGCGGACGAAGCCGACGCGGTCGGACGCGCGCTGCACCTCGCTCAACACGTGGGAGGACATGAAGACGGTCTGCCCGGCGGCCCGCGCCTCCGGACCATGGTGAGGAACTCCTGCTGCAGGAGCGGGTCCAGGCCGCTGGTCGGCTCGTCCAGCACCAGCAGCTCGGGGGTGTGCATCCAGGCCTGCAGCAGCCCGAGCTTCTGCCGGTTGCCCTTGGACAGGCTGCGGATGCGCCGGTCCAGGTCGAGGTCGAGCCGGTCGGCCAGCGCGGCGATCCGCCGGGCGGGAACCCGCCGCGCAGCTGGGCCAGGTGCCCGAGCAGCTCGGCGCCACTCTGCCGACCGTTCACGACGAAGTCGCCGGGGAGGTAGCCGATCCTGCGGCGCAGCGCCACGCCCGCCGGCCGCGGTGGCTGGCCCAGCACCTCCACCGTGCCGCTGGTCGGGCGCAGCAGGTCCAGCAGCAGCCGGATCGTAGTGGTCTTGCCGGCGCCGTTCGGGCCGACGAAGCCGTAGACCTCACCGCAGGCCACCTCGAGGTCGAGGCCGTCCAGGCCCCGGTCCCGGCCGTAGCGCTTGACCAGTGCCTCGGTGCGGATGGCGATGTCAGTCACGAGTGCGCCCTCGGCTGCGCCGACCGGTCAGCCGGTCCGGCGCAGGGAGCGGTAGACGTCGACCGTCTGGCCGGCGATCGTCTCCCAGCTGAAGTCGGCCACCGCCCGGTCGCGCCCGGCCCGGCCCATGGCCGCGGCCCGGTCCGGGTCGGCGAGCACCTCGGTCAGCGTCGCCGCGAAGTCGGCGACGTAGCGGTCGGGATCCAGCGGCGTGCCGGTGCCGTCGGTGGCCTGCTCGATGGGGACCAGCCGCCCGGTCACGCCGTCGACGACCACCTCGGGAATGCCGCCGGTGGCGGTCGCCACGACCGCGGTCTCGCAGGCCATCGCCTCGAGGTTGACGATGCCCAGTGGCTCGTAGATCGAGGGGCACACGAAGGTCGTGGCGGCCGTGAGCAGTGCCATCACGTCGGCGCGCGGCAGCATCTCCCGGATCCAGACGACACCCGTACGGCTGCGGGCCAGCCCCTCGACCAGCGCGACCACCTCCGCCTCGATCTCCGGGGTGTCCGGCGCGCCGGCACACAGCACGATCTGCGTCTCGGGCGGCAGCTCGGCGGCCGCCTGCAGGAAGAGCGGCAGCCCCTTCTGCCGGGTGATCCGGCCGACGAAGACGACCGAGGGCCGGTCGGGGTCGACGCCCAGCTCCCGCACCCGGTCGGGGTTCTCGGTGGGACGCCAGGTCTGGCTGTCGATGCCGTTGAGCACCACGTGGACCTTGGCGGGGTCGATGTCGGGGTAGGACCGCAGGACGTCGGCTCGCATCGCCGACGAGACGGCGATCACGGCGTCGGCGGCGAGGTAGGCGGTGCGCTCGACCCACGATGACACGGCGTAGCCGCCGCCCAGCTGCTCGGCCTTCCACGGGCGCATCGGCTCCAGCGAGTGGGCGGTGATTACGTGGGGGACGTCGTACAGCAGGGCCGAGAGGTGGCCCGCGAAGTTGGCGTACCAGGTGTGGGAGTGCACCAGATCCGTGCCGGCGCAGCCGTGGGCGATCGCGAGATCCACGCCGAGGGTCCGCAGGGTGGCGTTGGCGTCGGCGAGCTCGGCGAGGCTCGGCGTACGACGCCGCGCCGACCTCGTCCCGCGGCGCGCCGAAGGCGTGCACCCTGGTCTCGAGGTCCGCGCGGGCGCGCAGCGCGCGCACCAGCTCCGCGACGTGCACCCCCGCGCCGCCGTAGATCTCCGGCGGGTACTCCCTGCTCAGCACGTCGACTCGCATGATTTGAAACTACCCCTGCCCGAGGCCGCGCGGACAGGGCTAGCCTCGGCTCATGGATCTGCGCTCCAGCACGATCGAGGCCAACCGCGGCCAGGCACGCAAGAACGTCCTGGCAATCGTGTTGGCGGGCGGTGAGGGCAAGCGACTGATGCCGCTGACCGCCGACCGGGCCAAGCCGGCCGTCCCGTTCGCGGGCATCTACCGGCTCATCGACTTCGCCCTGTCGAACGTCGTCAACGCCGGCTACCTCAAGGTCGTCGTCCTGACGCAGTACAAGAGCCACAGCCTGGACCGGCACGTGACCCAGACCTGGCGGCTCTCCACGATGCTCGGCAACTACGTCGCCCCGGTGCCGGCCCAGCAGCGGGTCGGCAAGCACTGGTATCTCGGCAGCGCCGACGCGATCTACCAGTCGCTCAACCTGATCCGCGACGACCAGCCCGACATCGTCGTCGTGGTGGGGGCCGATCACGTGTACCGGATGGACTTCTCGCAGATGGTCGCCGCCCATCTTGAGTCGGGCGCCTCCTGCACGGTCGCCGCGATCCGCCAGCCGATCGGGCTGGCCGACCAGTTCGGGGTCATCGACGTCGACCCGCAGGACCCGCGTCGGATCCGAGAGTTCCTGGAGAAGCCGCAGGACCCCGCCGGCCTGCCGGACAGTCCGCACGAGGTGCTCGCCTCGATGGGCAACTACGTCTTCGACGCCGACGCGCTGGTCGAGGCGGTTTCCGACGACGCGGTGATGAGCGGCTCGGCCCACGACATGGGCGGCGACATCGTGCCGGCGTTCGTCGCGCGCAAGGAGGCGGCGGTCTACGACTTCAAGGACAACGACGTGCCCGGCTCGACTGAGCGCGACCGTGGCTACTGGCGCGACGTGGGGTCGATCGGCTCCTACTACGCCGCGCACATGGACGTCGTGGCGCCGCTGCCGATCTTCAACCTCTACAACTTCTCCTGGCCGGTGCTGACCTCCTACGGTCCGCAGCCGCCCGCCAAGCTGTCCCGGGGCGAGAGCGGGGAGGCGCCCACCGCCGAGGACTCCGTGCTGTCCCCGGGGGTCGTGGTCAACGGGGGCGCGGTGTACCGGTCGGTCCTCTCGCCGTCGGTGTGGGTGCAGTCGGGCGCGGAGGTGTCTGGGTCGGTGCTGCTCAACGGCGTCCACGTGGGCACCGGCGCGGTCGTGCGCAACGCCATCCTCGACAAGAACGTCGTAGTGCCGCCCGGGTGCCGGGTCGGGGTCGACCACGAGGAGGACCTGGCCCGAGGCTTCCTGGTGCAAGAGGGGCTGACCGTGCTCGGCAAGGGGCAGATCTTCCCCGAGTGACCGGCCCGGGCCCGTGGCTCAGCACAGCCCGGCGGCCTGGGCGGCCGCGGCGTACGCCTCGGCGAGCGAGGCCACGGTCTCGTGGGCGTTGAGCCCGCTGGGGTTGGGCACCACCCACAGCTCGGCGCCGGCCAGCGGCTCCGGCTGGCGGCCGGCCACGGCGTCGCGCACGCCGAAGGCGGTGCGGTACGCCGTGATCCCGGCGATCGCGACGACGCGGGGCCGCAGCCGGGTGACCGTCTCGACCAGCCGGGCCCCGCCCTCCCGGAGCTCCGCGGCGCCGAGCTCGGCCGCGGTGGCGGTGGCCCGGCGTACCAGGTTGGTGAGGGCGATCCCGCGTGCTCGCAGGTAGTCGCGGTCCGCGTCGGTCATCCCGGCGGCCGGGTCGATCGGCCGGTCGATGATGCCCGCGGCCAGCAGGGCGGGGTAGAAGCGGTTGCCTGGGTGGGCGAAGTGGGTCTGCGTCGCCGCCGTCCACAGCCCAGGGTTGATCCCGACCACGAGCAGCCGCACCTGCGGCCCGACCAGGTCGGGCACCTCGGCCCCGCGGAACGACTCCAGCTCGGCGCGGGTGAAGCGGGGCACGGCGGCAGCCTGCCACACCCGGCTAGGGAACCGCGGGGCGTCGGCTAGCGTCGGACCACTATGACGCCGATGCGACCTCGCCGCCGGAGCGGAGCGCTCGCGGCACCGGCCGCGGGGGTGGTCCTGCTCGCGGCGTTGGCGGGCTGCGGTGCCGGTGGCACCGCACGCGATGACGGGACAACGCTGCCCAGCACGTCCGCGTCGCCCTCGAGCGGCGCCCCCACGCAGGGCGGGCCCTCGGTGCAGCCGCCGGGCGAGCCGGCCCCCGCCACGGTCCTCCGGATCCTGCACGGCACCGCCGCGCACGGCCGGGTCGACGGCAGCGTGGTCCCCCTGACGACCCCGGCCGACGTGGACGCGTTCGTCGCGCAGTTCGGCGACCACCCGCTGGCCCGCGACATCCGCCGGGCCGTCAGGCGCGCCGTCGTGCCGCCGGGCATGGTGCTGGTCGGCTCGGTCGTGGCGCTGGGCTGCGACGTCCCGACCGTCGTCCACGTGGAGACGGGGCCGCTGCGCCTGGTCGCCGAGCCGGTGGCCTCGCCGCACCAGGAGTGCCTGGCGCCGGTCACGTCCGTGGCCCTGGCGATCGTCGACGCGTCCGTCCCCGAGTAGCCGCGGCTCAGCCCGCGGAGAAGACGGCCAGTCCGTCCGCGACCTTGCGCGGCACGCCGTCCGACGGTGCGTTCAGCACGCGCAGCACGCCGTCGGCGTCCCGGGCCACCAGGGTGGAGGAGCCGCCGCCGTCCAGGTTGAGGGCGTCCTCGACGCCGAGCGAGGCCAGCAGGTCGGCCAGCTCGACCAGGGTGAGCCCGCGGGAGACCTCCTGCCGCCCGTCGACCACGAGCAGCAGCAGCTGCCCGGTGTCGCGGTCGATGCCGATGGCCGTCCGAGGGTGCAGCTCCACGTCGTCGGTCGCCTGCCGGACGCCGCCGGCCAGCAGCACCTCGCTGCCGCCGATCGCCACGGGCGGCCGCCCCTCCAGCCGCCAGCGGACCTCCAGCCGGCTCCCGACCCGAAGCCGGGCGAGCCGCCGCGCCCCGTCCCCGCGCCCCACGAGCAGCAGCCCACGGATCCTCCTCCCTTGCGACAGCCGGGGTCGGTTGGCCACCACCCGGCCGTGCCGGACCACGACCTCCCGCACCGGCCGGCGGACGCCGTCGACGACGCGGTAGCCGGCCGTCCGGCCCCAGGCCGGGGTGAGATCCCGATGGCGTCGGGCCACACGGTCGGAGAGTTGAGGTGGCCCAGGCGCCAGCAGGGCCGCTGGACCAGCCTGGCCACAAGGCGCCGCTCCCCGACCCGCGGGACGCCCCGGCGCGAGATCCAGAAGGCCGTCGTCCAGTCGCTGGCTCGCGCGTGCAGCAGGCCCCGCTCGCGGTCGCGGCCGGCGCCCAGCGGAGCCCCGGTGTCGTGGATGTCAGAAGAAGTCGCCGTTGACGCCGGCCACGGCGCCGTCGCGTCGGACCATCCGCAGCACGCGCGAGCGCCGTGCGCACCGTCCCCGTTGCGGTGTAGTCGAGCCTGACGCCCGAGACCGACGGGTCCACCGTGAGCAGGAACGCTCGGACCGGACCGCGCTCGTCGGTCTGGTCCACTGGCGGAACTCGACGCCGGGCGCCACGGTGAAGCCGGACTCCGCGGTGATCACGGGCGTCAGCCGCCGCCAGGGCGGCAGCGGCAGCGCGGTCTCGCCGGGGACGCCCTCGGAGGTCTGCGGCTCGGTGCCGTCGGCGTACGCCGGGAGCGTGGAGGGCGCGGCGGTCAGCCCGACGGCCAGCCCGGCGGACAGGGCGAGGGTGGCGAGGCGAGCAGCCGGGCGGCGGGACACGGGGTCAGGGTAGGCGGGCCGGGCCCCTCCCGGCCGGGATTCATCTGTGGCCGTGTCTGGTTGGATGGGAGGGCCGCACCGGGGGAGGCGCGGGCACAGGAGGTGGGACGGTGGCAGTGGGACGGATGGCCAAGGCGGCGGCCCAGGGTGCCAAGCTCGCGATCAAGTACGGGCCCCAGGCCAAGATCGCGTGGGACAAGGGTGGCAAGCAGGCCACTGCGGCGGCGACCAAGCGCGCGCTCACCCTGAACAACCGGCGCCGTGCCGTGGCGCACGCCTCCGGCGTCATCGAACGGCACCTTCCTCAAGATCGCCCCCCAGGGCAGCACCGTGTACGTCGTGTTCAGCGGCGAGCTGCCCATCGCGGCGTACCCGCCCCAGGAGCTGCCCTTCCCGACCCTGCTGGCCCACGCGGACCTCGCCAAGCGGGTCGACCCTGCGGACCTGAGGCGGCGCAGCCTCGCCGGCCCGTGGACGGCGCCCCCAGGAGCTCGGCAGAGGCTGAGCCCGGCTGACCGCCTCGCCTCAGCGCGGCCGCACGAACGCGCGTTGCTCGTCGGTCTCGGGCACTGGCCTGCCCCGGGCGTCGCCGAGCCGCGCCCACGCCTGGTCCGGAGCGTCGCCCTCGGCCACGAGCACCAGGGCGGCGAGCAGCGAGGACCGGCCCACTCCGCCGCGACAGTGCACGACCACGTGGTCGCCCGCGGCCAGCCGGGCCGCGAGGTCGTTCGCGAGGTCCTGTGCCGGTCCCGGTTCGGGGACGCCGAAGTCCGGGGTCGGCAGCCGGCGGAACGCCAGCCCGGCACGCTCGGCCGCCTCCGCCTCCTCCGCCAGCCCCAGCTGGTCCGACTCGGGCTCGGCCAGCAGCGACACCACGAGGGTGACGCCTCGCTCCGCGAGCGCGGCCAGCTCGCCGGCCAGGGCCGAGCCGCCGTCGGGCCGGGGCATCGTGCTGAGCCGGCCAGGCCGGCCCGGCCGGTCGACGGTGTACAGCGTCGCCACGCCGACTAGCCTGCCGGACGTGGACCGGCCGTGGAACGTCTTCGTCGAGGGGGACAACCTCGAGGTCCTGCCGACCATCCCGCCCGGGAGCGTCGACCTGGTCTACATCACGACCCGCCTTACAACACCGGCAACGACTTCGCCTACCACGACGACGTCCGCGGCGACCGGGCGAGCGGCACGTCACGCCATGCCGAGTGGGTGGCCATGATGCGGCCTCGGCTGGCGCTGGCTCGGGAGGCGCTCGCGCCCACCGGCGCGATGTACGTGAGCATCGACGACCACGAGGTGGCGCACCTGCGGCTGGTGCTGGACGAGGTGTTCGGCGAGGAGTGCTTTCTCGCCCAGATCGTGGTCAACCTCAACGCCAAGGGCCGGCAGCTGGGCGCCGGCTTCGCCACCGCTCACGAGTACCTGCTCGTCTATGCCCGCGACGCCAAGCGCTGCGTGCTCGACGCGACCAGCGCCGAGACGGTCAACCCCGCCGACTTCCCGCTCACCGAGCCGGACGGCCGGCGGCTGCGCCACCTCCCGCTGCGCAACACCAACAAGAAGTTCAACCCCGCCACCTCGCGCACGCTCCACTTCTCGGTGTGGGGCGATCCGGAGTCCGGGCGCGTCGCCCCGGGGCGGTTCCCGGGCGCCCAGGAGATATGGCCGGTCTTCGGCGACGGGACGCAGGCGGTGTGGCGCTGGTCCGCCGCGCGCATCGAGGAGCGACCCGAGGACCTGGTCTGCAAGCGGATCAACGGGCGCACCGGGCCGCGGGTCGACGTCTTCCAGAAGGACTGGCTGCACCCCGGCCGGCGCAAGAAGCTGCGTACCATCTGGCTCGCCGAGGAGGTCGGCTCCACCGACACGGCCGTCGCCGAGCTCAAGGGCATCGTCGGTCACGTCTTCGAGTCGCCCAAGCCGACGGGGCTGCTGCTGCGGATCCTGGGCACGATGCCCGCCGACGCCGTCGTCCTGGACTTCTTCGCCGGCAGCGGGACCACGGGCCATGCCACCGCACTGGCCAACCTGGCCGACGGCGGCACCCGGCAGTGCCTCTCGGTGAACAGCCCCGAGCCGGTCCGCCCCGGCTCCAACGCCGCGCTGGCCGGCTACGCCACGGTCGCGGACATCACCAGGGCCCGGTTGACGGCGGTCGCCGAGACGCTGGGCGGCGGGCTGGAGGTGCGGGTTCACCCCCCGGCCGGCACACTGGCCCCATGAGCAAGCGCGTCGCCCTCGTGACCGGAGCCTCCAGCGGCATCGGCGAGGAGACCGCGGCGGGGCTCGCCGACACCGGCTTCGAGGTGTACGCCGTCGCGCGCCGGGTCGACCGGATGCAGGCGCTCGCCGACCGCGGCGTCCACACCTTCGCCATGGACGTCACCGACGACGCGTCGATGGTGGCCGGCGTGAGCCGAGTCCTGGAGGACTCCGGACGGATCGACGTCTTGGTGAACAACGCCGGCTACGGCTCCTACGGCGCCCTCGAGGACGTGCCGATCGACGAGGCCCGGCGGCAGTTCGAGGTGAACGTCTTCGGCCTGGCCCGGCTGATCCAGCTCGTGCTGCCCACCATGCGTGAGCAGGCGAGCGGCCGGATCATCAACGTCTCCTCGGTCGGCGGCAAGTTCTACGAGCCACTCGGGGCGTGGTACCACGCCACCAAGTTCGCCGTCGAAGGCCTCTCCGACAGCCTCCGCGTGGAGCTGGCCGGTCACGGCGTCGACGTGATCCTCATCGAGCCGGGCCCGATCCGCACCGAGTGGAACGCCCTCTCCCGGGAGTCGCTGACCGCCGCCAGCGCGGGTGGTGCCTACGAGCGGCAGGCCCGCAAGGTCCGCAAGGTCCTCGAGCGCGCCGACCGCTCCCGGCTGCTGTCCAGCCCACCCGACACCGTCGCCGCGACCATCGTGCGCGCGGCGGTCACGAACACCCCACGGGCGCGGTACCCGGTCGGTCGCGGGGCCGGCACCATCGTCCGCGCCCGCAAGGTGCTGCCCGACGTCGCGATGGACGCCGTCGTCCGCACCGTCTACGGGCGGTAGTCCTCGCTGCGGTGGACAACCCGACCAGACCAGCCGAGCGGTCAGCTGACGCCCGCGGCGCGCTCCAGGGCGACGAGCTCGTGGTCGAGGTGGGTCAGCAGCCGCTGCAACCGGGGGACGGTGCGGCGGCAGCCGGTGAGGCCGAAGTCCAGGTTGCCGTCGTAGGACGTGCAGGTGATGTTGAGCCCCATCCCGTCGATGGGGATGGAGAGCAGGTAGTTCCCGACCAGCCGGGCGCCGTTGTAGTACTGCGTGGTGCGCGGCCCGGGCACGTTGCTGATGATCAGGTTGTACGCCGGGCGGCTGATGCCCTGCAGTCGCAGCATCGTCGGCAGCACCGCGGGGGCCTGGCCGATGGCGCTCATCGCCAGGATCTGCAGCGGCGTCATGGCCGACAGCGACTCCTTGCCGTCGCGCATCGACGCGTGCACCATTGCCAGCCGGTCGGCGGGGTCGGGCAGGTCGGTGCCCAGCTTGACCATGACCGCTCCCACGGCGTTGCCGCCCTCGGCCGACGCGACCGCCGACTCCTTGGCCTTGAGCCCGACGGGGACCATCGAGATCAGCGTCGTGTCGGGCAGCGCGTCCAGCTCCATCAGGTAGCTGCGGATGGCACCACTGCACATCGCCAGGACCACGTCGTTGATGGTCGTGCCGCTGGCCTTGCCGATGGCGCGCATCCGCTCGATCGGCCAGCTCTGGGCGGCGAACCGCCGCGACCCGGTGATCTTCTGGTTGAGGATGGTCCGTGGGGCGTACAGCGACAGCGCCGAGGTCTCGTTGCGCAGGCTCTTGGTGAGCGTGGTGAGCAGCGCCTTCGGGATGCCGGCCGCGTCGGAGGCCACCCCAGGGCCTGCTTGAGGGTGGACACCGGGACGGTCTCGAGGCTCTGCTCGGCCGCCTCCTGGGCGCGGGCGGTCTTGGCCGGGGGGTGCTTGGCCCACGGCGCCGGGAGGTCGCGCCGATCCGGGTCGGTCGTGAGGATGCTCTGCAGCAGCCGGTTGGCCGAGACGCCGTCGACGAGGGCGTGGTGCATCTTCACGTACATCGCCATCCGGCCGTCGCGGAGGCCCTCGATCAGGTGCCACTCCCACAGCGGCCGCTCGGTGGCCATCCGCGTGGAGTGCAGTCGCGAGACGAGCTCGAGCAGCTCGCGGACCCGGCCGGGCTTGGGCAGCGCGCTGTGCCGGACGTGGTAGTCCATGTCGAACTCCTCGTCCTCCACCCAGACGTACTGCCCGCCGGTCTTCGCCGAGCGGTAGGGGTGGCGCAGGAACAGCGGCGCGATCTTGTCGCTGGCCCGCATGTGGTCGTAGAGCTCGCGCGCGTAGTTGCGCCCGGCGTCCGGGGCTTGGTGTACAGCTGCAGGCCGCCGACGTGCATGGGCATCCGCCGGTTCTCCGCGAGCAGGAACCCGAGCGCGGTGGGATCCATCGGGCGCATGCGGCGATCCTCGCAGGGATAGTCCGCCGCGGAAAGCACCATTCGAGGGTGTGCTGGTGGTGCCGTACGCGGCGGACTATCCACCCGGGCTGGCAGGATGCGGTGGCATGGCGGGAGCGGGCCCGAGTCTGCGGACGTGGGTGCTGCACGTGGACCTGGACGAGTTCATCGCGGCGGTCGAGGTGCTGCGCCGACCCGAGCTGGTGGGGCTGCCGGTGGTCGTCGGCGGGCGCGGCGACCCGACCGAGCGCGGGGTGGTCTCGACCGCGTCGTACGCCGCCCGCGAGCACGGCATCCGGTCGGGCATGCCCCTGCGGACCGCCGCGACCAGGTGCCCCGACGCGGTGTTCCTCCCGGTCGACAAGCCGGCGTACGACGCCGCGTCGGCCGAGGTGATGGCCACCCTGCGCGGCCTCACGTGGGGCGGGGTGCCGGTCGTCGTGGAGGTGCTGGGCTGGGACGAGGCGTTCGTGGGGGCGGGGGCCGGGCACGGCGAGCTGGGGGGACCCGGTGGCCTTCGCGGAGTCACTGCGGGCGGCGGTGCTCGAGGCGACCCGCCTGCACTGCTCGGTCGGGATCGGCGACAACAAGCTACGAGCCAAGATCGCGACGGACTTCGGCAAGCCGCGCGGCACGTTCGTGCTCACCGAGGACCGGTGGTTCGAGGTGCTGGGTGACCGACCGACGTCCGCCCTGTGGGGGATCGGCGGCAAGACCGCCCGCAAGCTGGCGGAGCTCGGCATCCGCACCGTGCGCGAGCTGGCGGCGGCCGACGCGCGTCTGCTGGCCGAGCGGCTGGGGCCGACGATGGGCCCGTGGTACCGCCGGCTCGGCCGCGGTGTCGGCGACACCGTGGTCGACGCGACGCCGTGGGTGCCCAAGGCGCACGGGCGGGAGGAGACGTTCCAGGCGGATCTGCAGTCCCGCTCGGAGGTCGACGCCGCCGTCCGCCGGCTGACCCGCGCCGTCGTCGCCGACATCGACCAGGAGGGGCGCCCGGCGGTGCGGGTGGGGATCAAGGTGCGGCTGCGTCCGTTCGTGACGCTGCAGCGGAGCCTCACCCTGCCGGAGCCCAGCCACGACCCGGAGGTGCTGGCCGCGGCCGCCGTCTCGCTGCTCGACCGGGTGCCCGCGCTGGTGCCCGAGGACGCTGCGCGCGACGGTCCGGGTGACGGAAGCGATCGGGTGCGTCCGGTCCGCCTCCTCGGCGTCCGCCTCGAGATGACCCCGCCGGCCGGGTCGGCCTGGCGGGCGGGGAGGGAGCGGAGGACCGTGAGCCACGAGGCGGGGGTCGCCTCGTCGAACGGCTCCGTCCGCCGGCGGACGGCGGTCAGCAGGGTTGCGCAGGTCTGAAGGGCGCCCGACACCACCTCGGGCGGGTAGCCGAAGGCCACCCGGTGCTCGGCGAACTCGTCCTCGTCGTCCACGAACACCGTGCCGTCGTCTCGCCGGACCACGTCGAGGTCGAGGTCCACGGCGTGCAGGGTCGAGCCGGCCCACCGCGGGACTGTCGTGACGTCCACGTAGACGCGCACGTCGCCCTCGGCCGTCCGGTCCGGCCAGTACGTCGCCAGGAAGGCGCCGGCGGCTGGCACCAGCGTCACGTGGTCGTGGGCGGCCACGAACTCCGCCCCGGCCGGCTGAACCGAGCGTCCCGCCGTGAACCCCACCCAGTCGCCGTGCCCGTCGGCCCCCAGATAGGCCCCGTCGAACGTCCAGTGCGGGCGGTCTCCCCACTTGGTGGTGACCACCCGCACGGCCGTTCCGGGCGACAGCCCGGTGCCGTCGGTGCGGTCAGCCATCCAGATCACGGGCGGGTCGCGCCGGACGAGGCAGCCGGCGGGCTCCCAGCGCCACGAGGTCCTGGTAGCGCGACCCGAGCAGCCTGGCCGCGTGGTGCAGCACGTGGGCGTCGAGTCCCACCAGCACCCGCGCCTTCCCGGCCAGCATCCCGGCGACGATGATCGAGCCGCCCGCTCGGGCTCCATCCGCGCGAGCCGCTCGTCGAATGGCGAGCCAGCTCGGCTGCGTCCAGGTCGCCCGCCACCCGGGCGTTGCGGGCGATCGCCGTCTTGATCCCGCCCGGGTGCACCACGGTCACCCCGACCGGGTGCCCGGCCACCAGCATCTCCTCGCGCAGCGCCTCGGTGAAGCCGCGCACGGCGTACTTGGTGGCGTTGTAGGCGCCCTGGCCGGGCATCGACACCAGCCCGAACAGCGACGAGATCGTCACCACGTGGCCGTCGCCGCTGGCGATGAGGTGCGGCAGGAACTCCTTGGTGCCGTGGACGACGCCCCAGAAGTTCACGCCGACGATCCAGTCCAGATCCGCATAGGACAGGTCTGCGACGTCTCCGGACAGCGAGACGCCGGCATTGTTGACCAGCACGTGGACGCGGTCGAAGTTTCCGGCCACTTCGCGGGCGTACGCCGCCACGGCCGCGCGGTCGGCGACGTCGAGCCGGTCGGTGCGCACCTCGCGGGCGCCTGCGGCTGTCGCCAGCCGGGCGGTCTCGGCCAGCCCGACCTCGTCGACGTCGGACAGCGCGAGCAGCCCGCCGCGCCCGCCGACCTCCACCGCCAGCGCCCGGCCGATCCCCGAGCCGGCCCCGGTGATGACGACCACCTTGCCGTCGAGAGTCCGCATGCGGCCCACCGTCTCACGCCCGGCACGCCGCTTGTCACTTGTCACCAGGACAACTAGCGTCGGCCCCATGGTGTACACCAGCGAGTACCCCATCTTCTACGTCACCGTCGACATCGCGATCTTCACGATCCTCCACGACGAGCTGTGCGTCCTGCTCATCCGCCGCGACGATGAGCCGCACCGGGGGGCGCTGGCCCTGCCCGGCGGCTTCGTGCAGCCCGACGAGGACGTGCTGGCCGCGGCGCGCCGCGAGCTCGAGGAGGAGACCGGCGTCGCGGACGTCGTGCTGGAGCAGCTCGCGACGTACGGCGCGCCCGGGCGCGACCCGCGCGGCCGGGTGGTCAGCGTGGCGCACGTCGCGGTCATCCCCGCCGCCGTCGAGACCCGGGCCGGCAGCGACGCGGCCGAGGCGCTGTGGGAGCCCGTGGTCCCGCTGCTGGCAAGCCGGCGGAAGGTGGCCTTCGACCACCGGATGATCCTGGCCGACGCCCTGGAGCGGGTGCGGGCGAAGCTGGAGTACACCACCCTCGCCACCGCGTTCGTCGCCGAGGAGTTCACCCTCTCGGAGCTGCGCCACGTCTACGAGGTGGTGTGGGGCGGCGACTTCGACGCCGGCAACTTCCAGCGCAAGATGCGTCGCACCGAAGACCTCATCGAGGAGACGGGAGCGACCCGCCCCTCCCCGGCCGGGCGGGGGCGCCCCGCGGCGGTGTTTCGGGCCAAGCAGCGCGGCATCCAGCCGCTCTCGACGCCGATCACCCGCGTGCAGTCGCCCTACTAGGGGCTCACTCCGGCAGCTCCACCGTCACCGTGGTGTCCCCGGGCTCGCTGCGCAGCCAGACGCGGCCCCGGTGGGCCGACACGATCGCGTCCACCAGCGACAGCCCGAGACCGGCCCCGCCCTCGGTGCCTCGGCTGCGGGCCGCGTCACCGCGGGCGAACCGCTCGAACGCCTTGTCCACCAGGTCGGCCGGGAAGCCCGGCCCGTCGTCGTGCACGGTGAGCAGCCCCGCCCGCGCGGTCACGGCCACCGTGGTGCCGGCCGGGGTGTACTTGCGGGCGTTGGTGAGCAGGTTGGTGACGACCTGATGCAGCCGCTGCTCGTCGCCGGTGACCTCGAGGACCTCCTCGGGGAGGTCCAGCCGCCAGTGATGGTCGGGCGCCAGCACGCGCGCGTCGTTCACCGCCTCCAGCAGCAGTCGGGACAGGTCGACTGGCTCGCTGGCCAGCGGGCGACCCGCGTCCAGCCGGGCCAGCAGGAGGAGGTCCTCCACCAGGTGCGTCATCCGCTCGGCCTCGGCCTCCACCTTGTCCAGCGCCGTGCGGACGCCGGACTCGTCGTCGGGGCGACGACGGGCGAGCTCGGCGTAGCCGTTGATGGTGGCGAGCGGGGTCCGCAGCTCGTGAGAGGCGTCGGCGACGAACTGGCGGACCTGCTGCTCGCTGCGATGGCGCGCCGCGAGCGACGACTCGACATGGGACAGCAGGCTGTTGAGCGCGGCCCCGACCTGGCCGACCTCGGTGCGCTCGTCGGTGAGGTGGTCGGGCACTCGAGGGCTTAGGTCGATCTCACCCGTGGCCAGCGGCAGCTCGGCCACCTCGTGCGCGGTCGCGGCCACCTCGCGCAGCGGGCGGAGCTGGCGCCGTACGAGCGCCAGGCCGGCCAGCGCGGCGATGACGATGCCCGCGGTGGTGAGCAGCGCCTCCCAGAGCACCAGCGAGGCCACGGCCTGGGTCACGTTGCGCGTGGGCAGCCCGGTCACGAGTCGCCCCGACGGCGAGTCGACGGCGATCACCCGGTAGCGCGGCTGGTCGGTCACCTCGACGCTGTGCACGCGACCGTCGGCCGGCACCTGCTCCAGCCGCGCCGAGGTCTCCGTGTCCAGCAGGGACACGTCCCCGCGCTCCTCGCCCAGGATGACGGGCGGGTACGCCGTCGTGCCGAACAGCGCGATGAGGGTGCCGGGACCCTGGTTGCCGATGTCGGCCAGGCGCAGACCACCGCCCCCGGGCGGCCGGTGGTCGGCCGCCTCGTCGTGGTCAGGGTCCGGGGCGGCCCGCGCCACCGAGCTGCGCACCTGCGCATCGAGCTGATTGGTCAGCGAGGCCCGCATCGCCAGGATCGTCGCCCCCCCGATGAGCAGGCTGGCCGCGGCCACCAGCGCAACCGCGGTGGCCACCAGCCGGCCGGTGAGCGACCTCATGCGCTCGCGGCCCCGCTGTCGCCGTTGGCAGGCTTCAGTACGTACCCCGCGCCTCGCATGGTGTGGATCATCGGGTCGCGGCCGGCGTCGATCTTCTTGCGCAGGTAGGAGATGTAGAGCTCGACGACGTTCGCCTGCCCGCCGAAGTCGTAGTTCCAGACCCGGTCGAGGATCTGCGCCTTGCTCAGCACCCGGCGCGGGTTGCGCATGAGGAAGCGGAGCAGCTCGAACTCGGTCGCCGTGAGCGTCAGCTCGTCGTCACCGCGGAACACCTCGCGGCTGTCCTCGTCGAGCCGCAGGTCGCCCACCGTGAGCACGTGGTGCTCCTCGCTGATCTGGGCCCCCGCGCGTCGCAGCAGCGCCCGCAGCCGGGCGACCAGCTCCTCCAGGGAGAAGGGCTTGGTGACGTAGTCGTCGCCGCCTGCGGTCAGCCCGGCGACGCGGTCCTCGACGGAGTCGCGCGCGGTCAGGAACACGACGGGCAGGTGCGGGTCCTGCGTGCGCATCCGCCGCAGCACCTCCATCCCGTCGAAGTCCGGCAGCATCATGTCCAGGACGACGGCGTCGGGCCGGAAGTCACGCGCGGTCGAGACGGCCTTGCTCCCCGTGTGGGCGGCCTGCACCTCCCACCCCTCGTAGCGCAGGGCCATCGCCACCAGCTCGGCGATGTTGACCTCGTCGTCGACGACGAGCACCCGCAGCGGGGTGCCGTCTTGGCGCGTGAGCTCCATGGGTCAAGCGTGCCCGACCAACCTGTGTGTTGTCTGTGCGACCTCTGTGCCGGCTGTGTGGGGGCGCGGATCCGGCGGACCGGCGATTCCAGGTGGCGTCGGCCCGCCACCCCGGCGACAATGGCCGACGTTGTGCGCCTCTCCTACCCCACCGAGCTGCCGGTCAGCCAGCGCCGCGACGACATCGCGGCCGCGATCCGGGACCACCAGGTGGTCGTCGTGGCGGGCGAGACCGGGTCGGGGAAGACGACCCAGCTGCCGAAGATCTGTCTGGAGCTCGGGCGCGGACAGCGTCAGGGGCGGCGGTCGGGTGGGGGCCGGGGGGCGACCGGCGGGCTGATCGGTCACACCCAGCCCCGGCGGATCGCGGCTCGCTCGGTGGCCGAGCGGATCGCCGAGGAGCTGGCCGCCGACGGCGTGGGCCGCGGCCTGGGCGACCCCGACAGCGTGGTGGGCTACCAGGTGCGCTTCACCGACAAGACCTCGGCCGGCACCCGGGTCAAGCTGATGACCGACGGGATCCTGCTGGCCGAGCTGCAGCGCGACCGCGACCTGCGTCGCTACGACACGATCATCATCGACGAGGCGCACGAGCGCAGCCTCAACATCGACTTCCTGCTGGGCTATCTCAAGCGGCTGCTGCCTCGCCGGCCCGACCTCAAGCTGGTCATCACCTCGGCGACCATCGACCCCGAGCGGTTCGCCGCGCACTTCGCCGACCGCCAGGGGCGGCCGGCGCCGATCGTCGAGGTGTCCGGGCGCACCTATCCCGTCGAGATCCGCTACCGCCCGCTGGTCGAGCTGCCCGAGACCGACGACGAGGGCGAGGCGGTCGTGCGCGACCAGACGGAGGCGATCCGCGACGCCGTCGCGGAGCTGTCGGCCGAGGGGCCGGGCGACATCTTGGTGTTCCTGCCGGGCGAGCGGGAGATTCGCGACACCGCGGACGCCCTGGCCGACGTACCGCCCGGCCGGGGGTGCGCGCGGGTGGAGATCGTGCCGCTCTACTCCCGGCTGTCCGCGGCCGAGCAGCACCGGGTCTTCGAGCGGCACGACTCGGTCGTCCGCCGCGTCGTCCTCGCGACCAACGTGGCCGAGACCTCGCTGACGGTGCCTGGCATCAGGTACGTCGTCGACTCCGGTGTGGCGCGGATCAGCCGCTACTCCGCGCGGTCCAAGGTGCAGCGGCTGCCCATCGAGCCGATCAGCCAGGCGTCGGCCAGCCAGCGCTCCGGGCGCTGCGGCCGGGTCGAGGCGGGGATCGCCCTGCGGCTCTACTCCGAGGAGGACTTCCTCGGCCGACCCGAGTTCACCGACCCGGAGATCCTGCGGACCAACCTGGCGTCGGTCATCTTGCAGATGGCCGCGCTGGGCCTGGGGGCGATGGAGCGGTTCCCGTTCGTCGAGCCGCCGGACCGGCGCCACGTCGCGGCGGGCACGCAGCTGCTCGAGGAGCTGGGGGCGCTCGGTCTCGAGACGCGACCTGGCGGTCGCTCCTCGACCGGCGGGCTCCGGCTCACCCGCGTGGGCCGGCGGCTGGCCAGGCTGCCCATCGACCCGCGGCGGGGTCGGATGATCCTGGAGGCCGAGCGACTCGGCTGCGTGCGCGAAGTCGTCGTGATCGCGGCCGCGCTCTCGCTCCAGGACCCCCGCGAGCGACCGGCGGAGCTGTCGGCCCAGGCCGACCAGGCGCACGCCCGCTTCCGCGATGACTCCTCCGACTTCCTCACCTGGCTGAACCTCTGGCGCTATCTGCGGCAGCAGCAGCGCGAGCTCTCCTCCAGCGCCTTCCGGCGGATGTGCAAGCGGGAGTTCCTCAACCACCTGCGCGTGCGGGAGTGGCAGGACTTCGAGTCGCAGCTGCGCCAGGTCTGCCGCGAGATGGGCGTGGCCCTCGGCGCCCCTGCGAGCGGCGAGGTGGGTCGGGAGCGCGCGAACGCGGACGGGATCCATCAGGCCCTGCTGGCCGGGCTGCTGTCGCACGTCGGCGCGCTGGAGGAGCGCGAGCCGAGCCGGGGCAAGGGGCGCAAGCCGCGTGGGCCGCGGGAGTACCTCGGGGCGCGCGGGACCGAAGTTCGCGATCTTCCCGGGCAGTGCCTTGCGTGGCAAGAACCCGCCGTTCCTCATGGCCGGCGAGCTGGTCGAGACCTCGCGACTGTGGGCCCGGCAGAACGCCGCCATCGCTCCGGGAATGGGCCGAGCGCCTCGGGGCGCACCTGGTCAAGCGCAGCTACTCCGAGCCGCACTGGTCGAAAAAGCGCGCCGCAGTGCTCGCCTACGAGCGGGTGACGCTGTACGGCGTCCCGCTCGTGGCCGACCGGCTCGTCGGCTACGGCGCGGTCGACCCGGCGCTCGCGCGGGAGCTGTTCATCCGGCACGCGCTCGTCTACGGCGAGTGGGACACCCGGCATGCGTTCTACCGCGGGAACCTCCAGCTGCTCGCCGAGGCCGAGGAGCTGGAGCACCGGGCCCGGCGCCGGGACCTGGTGGTCCGACGAGCACACGCTCTTCGACTTCTACGACGCCCGCGTGGGCGCCGACGTGGTGAGCGGCGCGCACTTCGACCAGTGGTGGAAGGGCGAGCGGCAGCGCCGCCCCGACCTGCTCACCTTCGACCCCGCGATGCTCACCCATGAGGGGGCCGACGAGGTGCGGGAGGACGACTTCCCCACCAGCTGGGCCGACAGCGGGCTGACCTTCCCGATCAGCTACCACTTCGAGCCCGGCGCCGCCGACGACGGCCTCACCATCGAGGTGCCGGTGGCGACGCTGAACCGCGTCGACGCCGACGACTTCTCCTGGCTGGTGCCGGGCCTGCGTCAGGAGCTGGTGGTGGCGCTGATCCGCAGCCTGCCCAAGCAGCTGCGGGTGAGCTTCGTCCCGGCACCCAACACCGCCCGCGCGTTCCTGGCCGCCGTGCCCCCGGGGGAGGAGCCGTTGCTCACGGCACTCGAGCGCCACCTGCGCGCCACGACCGGGGTCGTGGTGCCGCGCGAGGCCTGGGACTGGAGCCGGGTCCCCGATCACCTCGCGCCGACCTTCCGCGTGGTCGACGACGGGGGCCGGGAGGCCGGCCGCGGCAAGGACCTCGACGCGCTCAAGGCCCCGCTGAGCGCCGACTTCGCCCAGGCGGTCGCCGAGGTGGCAGCCGACAGCGGGCTCTCCGCCACGGGCCAGTCGACGTGGACGTTCGGCACGCTCCCCGAGACGCTGGTGCAGGCCCGGGCCGGCCACGAGGTGCTGGTCCATCCGGCCCTGCACGACGAGGGCGCGACCGTCGGCCTTGCCGTCTACGGCTCCCCCGCGGAGGCCGAGGCGCAGCACCGGCTCGGGTTGCGTCGGCTGCTGCTGCTCGACCTGGCCGGCGGCGACGTCCGGGGCGGCCCGGTGAAGGCGGTCGCAGACGGCCTGGACAGCGCCGCCAAGCTCGGGCTGGCCGGCTCGCCGTACCCGTCGGTCGCCGAGTTGCTCGCCGACGTGCGGGCGGGCCTGGTGCTGGACGTCGTCGACGGGCTGCCGCCGGTGCGGGACCCCGACGCGTACGCCGCCGCGCTGGCTGGATGCCGGCAGGACGAGCCGGAGCGGCTCGAGGAGGCCGTGGGCCAGGTCCTCGCCGTGCTGGCCGCCTGGCGGGCCGCCGACAAGGCGCTGTCGGGGCGGGCGGAGCTGGTCGAGCTCGCCGCCCGAGCCGACATGACCGCCCAGCTCGCGCGGCTGGTGCGGCGCGGGTTCGTGGGGGAGGCCGGCGTGGGCCGGCTGCGGCACTACCCGCGCTACCTGGCCGCGCTGTCGGCCCGGCGGGAGAGGCTCGCCCGCGACCCGGCCGGCGACCGCCCACTTATGGACCGGGTCGATGACCTGCAGCAGGCCTGGCTGCACCAGGTCGAGGCGCTCGCCGGCCGGCCGGAGACCGCCGCGCTGCGCCGCGTGCGCTGGCTGCTGGAGGAGCTGAGGGTGTCGTTGTGGGCTCAACAGCTCGGCACCGCCGAGCCGGTCAGCGACCAGCGGATCCGCAAGGTCCTCGCCGGCTGAGCCGTCGCCACCCCACGCGTCCGGGCCCGTAGGCTGGTCGGGATGTCCGACCGGTTCCACCGCCCCGCGACGCCGGGTGACCGCTTCTTCGAGGCGATCACCGGTGACGACGACCCGGCGCGGCTGTCCGAGGCCGCCGACCGTGCCGCCACGCTGCTGGTGCGCGGGGCGCACGACAGCGCCGACTCCGGCGTCGCCGAGCGGGTGGTCCGGCTCGCCGAGACCGAGGGCCTGGAGACGCTGGCCGAGCTGTGGGCCGGGGCCTCGCCGGAGTCCCTCGCCGGCTGCCTGTGGCGGCTCTACGTGCTGCGTGCCTGGGTGTACGCCGACCCCGAGCGAGCCGCGCACGAGTTCGAGGCCGGCCGGCTCTCCGCCCCGGTGGCGCGCGTGGTCGCGGGGGTGGCCGACCCGCCCGGTCCCGACGAGCTGAAGTCGATGGTCGACGAGGTGCTGCGCGTGGGATCGCCGACCGCGACTTCGCCGACGTGCTGTTCCGGGCGGCCGCGTTCGCCCGCGTGGTCGCCACGGGGCGCGCGGGGCTCGCCGGGACCACCCACGAGGAGACCGCGCGGATGCTCGTGCTCGCCGAGCAGCTCGAGCGAGCAGGTCACGCGGAACTCGCGCACGGGCTGGCCTGACCCCCTACACTCGGCGAGTGAGTACGCCGGGCCGCGGCAGCCCCGGGTCCCAACTTCAGCCGCTGCGAGCGGCCACGCGCCGTGAGGCGCTCCCGGTCCGGCGTACTCACTCTGCACCGGCGGCCTCTGCCCCGAGCCCCGCCGATTCCGGATGGACATCGGCACCGGCTGCTGGGACGCTCGGAGCAGCGCCGGCTCGACGCGTCCACGACCTCCGCGGGAGGGCGGCCTGCCTCGTGCGGCCCGTGCGCGTTGGTCGCCTGGATAGGGTGTGCTCGCGGGTGCGGGACGGGCAGCAGGGGAACGGGAGAGGTGTCTGTCGGTGGTGCGTCGCTCGCGGCGGTGGCTGGCCGCTCTCGCGCTGCTCTCCGCGAGCGCGGTCACGGCCTGCAGTGGTGCCCAGCCGCCGCCCCCGAGCCCGTCGTCCTCCTCGCCGCCGCCGCTCGCGCCGGTCACGCTGACCCTCGGGGTGTTCGGACCGGACGACGAGGTCACGTCCTTCCGCCGGATCGCCGAGGAGTTCAGCCAGGTCGAGCCCACCGTCGAGACGACTGTCGAGGTCGTGTCGTGGCCGACCCGCAACGCGGCCTTGCGCGCCTACCGCTCGGTGAGCCGCTGCCGGACGTCTTCCTCGTCTCGCGCGGCGACGTGCAGTGGTTCGCGCAGCGCCGAGCTGATCCGCCCCGTCGACGAGCTGCTCGACCAGCGGGGGGTCTCCTTCGGCGACGGCTACTCCCGTGACGCGCTGGCGGCGTTCGCGGGGGACAACGTCTTGCAGTGCATGCCCTACTCCATCTCGCCGATGGTGGTCTACCTCAACACCGACCTCGTGGACTTCGACCGGATGGCCCGTCGCCAGCTGGACGTGCCCGAGCAGCTGGACCGGTGGAGCTTCGACCAGTTCACGGCCGCCGCGCAGTTCGCCACCCGGCCCGCCCGGGGCACCAGTGGGGTGTACGTCCGGCCGACCCTGGAGCAGCTGGCGCCGTTCATCTACTCCGGTGGCGGCAAGGTCTTCGACGACCAGCTGAACCCGACGTCGCTCGACTTCGAGGACGACGGGAGCCAGGCCGCGCTGCAGACGACGCTGGCCCTGCTGCGCAACGCCCAGGTGACGCCGCCGATGCGGGTCCAGGCCGAGTACAGCCCCGTGCAGCTCTTCGAGGCGGGCAAGGTCGGCATGATCACCGGATTCCGGAACCTCGTCCCGCGGTTCCGCGCGACCCCGGCTGAACTTCGACGTGATGCCGATGCCGCGGCTCAGCCGGGACAGCACGGTGGGGTCGATCCTCGGCTTCTGCCTGTCGGCGGACACGGTGAGCGCGCCCGCGGCTGCCGACCTGATGGTCCAGCTGCTGGCGCCGGAGTCGGTGGGGCGAGTGGCCCGCAGCGGCTACCTGGTGCCGGCGAACGTCGAGGCCGCCGCCTCCGACGACTTCCTGCAGCCGGGTCGCGAGCCCGCCAACTCGGTGGTCTTCACCGACAGCGTCCGCGACGACCGCCCGCCGTTCCTGGACTCCTGGGCCTCGCTGGAGCGCGCCGTAGAGCCGCAGCTGCGCGCACTGGTGTCGGCGCCGGTCCTGGGTGACCTGGGCGAGCTCGGCCAGCAGATCGACGAGGCCTCGCGAGCCGTGCTGGCCCCGCCCTCGGACAGCGCCAGCCCGAGCGAGGACGCGAGCGCCTCCGGCGGGTGAGCCGGGCCGGGCTCAGTCGCTGTCGGGCGCCCGGTCGCCGGCGATCACCGCGTCGGCGAGGAGGCCGGCCGTCTGGTCGATCTGCCAGGCCCGCGAGCCCAGATCACCGAGCATCGCCTCGATCTCCCGGCGCAGGGCCGACGGCTCGCGGGTGTCGGGGGAGTCCACAGCACGCGGCGCAGGTGGTCGGGGGTGAGCAGGTTCTCGGCCGGGACGGCGAGGGTCTCCGACAGCGCAGCCAGCCGCTCGCGCGCCACCACGAGGCGCCGGGCGGCCACCGGGTCCTGTCGGCCCAGGCCCTGGCCTGCGGGGCGTCGGGTGCCGCCGCCCGCCCGGGCAGCTGCTGCTCGGGGAGGCGGCGGGCCGCGTCGATGGCGGCCGCCCATTCCTGGCCCAGCGGCGGGCGCCTCGGCCGTGGAAGCCGGGGACGGCCAACAGGGCGGGGACGTCGCCCGGCATCGCGGCGGCGGCGGCCACGATCGCCGAGTCCGGGATGAGGCGGCCCGGGGGACGTCCCGATCGCGGGCGATCCGGTCGCGCGCCTCCCACAGGGCGCGGACGGCGGCGGAGGCGCGACGGCCCCGCAGCCGGTGCGCGCCGGAGGTGCGTCGCCAGGGCTCGGGCCGCGTGCTGGGCTCGAAGGTCAGCAGCGCCTCGAACTCCTGCCGAGCCCACTCCCGCTTGCCGGTCTCGGCGAGCCGGGCCGACAGCGCCTCCCGCAGCTCCAGCAGCACTTCGACGTCGAGCGCGGCGTACTCCAGCCAGGGCTCGGGCAGCGGCCGCGTCGACCAGTCGACCGCGGAGTGCTCCTTGCGCATCCGGCGGCCGAGCAGCTCCTCGACCAGGGTCGCGAGACCCACCCGCGGGTAGCCGAGCAGCCGACCGGCCAGCTCGGTGTCGAACAAGGCGGTCGGGCGCAGCCCCAGGTCGGCCAGGCAGGGCAGGTCCTGCGTCGCGGCGTGCAGCACCCACTCGGTGCCGTCGAGGGCGGCGATCAGCGGCTCGAGGGAGTCGAACGCGGTGGGGTCGATGAGCGCCGTGCCGGCGCCTTCGCGGCGCAGCTGCACGAGGTAGGCGCGCGAGGTGTAGCGGTAGCCGGACGCGCGCTCGGCATCGATGGACACCGGGCCCGAGGCCTCCCGAAGGGCCCGGCAGGCACGGTCGAGCCCGGCGGCCGTGTCGACGACCTCGGGCAGCCCGTCGCGCAGCGTCAGCAGTGGTGCCGCGGGCGTGGCCTGCTCCGGGGCGGGTTCGGGTGCCTGCTTCTCGCGGGGCTCCGGGTCGGGCTGGGGCGAGTGGGAGGTCGGCGGCATCATCCCTCAGCGCCCGCCGCGCTGGCCGCGCCGGCTCGGGATGGTCGCCACGCCGTCCGGGACCGGCTCCAGGCCCACGGCCGTGCAGAGCAGCTCCCCCCAGGCCTCCACGTGGCTGGCGACGTCCGGGACGACGTCGTAGGTCGCGCCCGCCTCGTCGGCCGGGGTCCACGACGCCCGGATCTCGATCTGCGCCGTGGCGCCGTCCTCGGCCATGCCGCCGAAGCTCTCCGTTGCCACCCGGGTGACGCTACCGGAGGCGGCGGAGTACCGGGCCCGGTGCGCGGTGAGCGCCTCGGTCAGCCAGGTCCACGCGACCTCCGCGAGCAGCGGGTCGGTGGCCTGCTCGAGGTCGAGGTCGGCGCGCGCGTAGGCCACGCAGCGGAAGGTCCCGCCCCAGGCGTCGTTCCCGTCGGGGTCGTGCAGCACGATGAGCCGGCCGGTGCCTACCTCGGTGTCGTCGACGGTCACGTCGGCGGTGAGGGCCGCGGCGTACGGCGCGATCCGCTGCGGCGCCGGCATCTCCTCGCAGAAGATCTCCGGGCGCAGCCGGGCTCCCGCATCGCCTCGACGGCCGCGGCGAACGCCGGCGGCTCGTCGGCAGCGCCGGAACCGGGCGCGGCTCACGTCCCACGGCCATGCGCCCACAGTAGGTCCGGGCCGGTCGCGCCGATGTGCCAACACGCCGCCCCGCCTGGGAGGATCCCGGCATGCCGAGCGCTGCCGACCCTCCCGCGCTCGACCTGGCCGACAGCCCGTTCCTGCGGGCTGCCCGGGGCGCGGCCGCGGCGCATGCCGGTGGTTCATGCGCCAGGCCGGCCGCTCGCTGCCGGAGTACCGCCGTTTGCGCGAGGGCGTGTGGATGCTCGAGGCGTGCATGACGCCGGAGCTCATCGTGGAGATCACCCTGCAGCCGGTGCGCCGCTACGGCGTGGACGCGGCCATCTTCTTCTCCGACATCGTGCTGCCGCTCAAGGCGGTCGGGGTCGACCTGGACATCACCCCGGGCGTGGGACCGGTGGTCGCCGCGCCGGTGCGCACCCTGGCCGACGTGGCGGCGATCCCCGACCTGACCCCCGAGCACGTCCCCGACATCACCCAGGCAGTGCGCGAGCTGGTGGCCGAGCTCGGCGGGACGCCCCTCATCGGGTTCGCGGGAGCGCCCTTCACCGTGGCGTCGTACCTGGTCGAGGGCGGGCCGTCGAAGGAGCACGCCCGCACCAAGGCCATGATGTTCGGCGCGCCCGACGTCTGGGACGCCCTCATGCGCAAGATCGCCGGCATCGCCGCGGCCTACCTGGAGATCCAGGTCGCGGCGGGCGCCTCGGCAGTGCAGCTCTTCGACTCCTGGGCCGGCGCGCTGGCCCCCGGGGACTACCGCGAGCACGTGATGCCGCACTCGGCGGCCGTGCTCGAGCGAGCCGGGGCGCTGGGCGTCCCGCGGATCCACTTCGGCGTCGGCACCGGCAGCCTGCTCTCGCTGATGGGCGAGGCCGGGGCCGACGTGGTCGGCGTCGACTGGCGGGTCCCGCTGGACCACGCCGTCCCGCTCGTGGGCGACCGGTCGGTGCAGGGCAACCTCGACCCGACGCTCGTCTTCGCGCCACCGGAGGTGATGACCGCCCGCGCTGCCGAGGTGATCGAGGCCGGTCGGTCCGCGCGCGGGCACATCTTCAACCTCGGGCACGGGGTCATCCCGAGCACCGACCCGGCGGCGCTGGAGCGGCTCACCGAGTTCGTGCAGACCTACCCGCTGGCTTGAGCCGGACCAGCACCGGCCCGGGCGAGCTGGCGTCGGGCATCCGCACCTCGACGTAGGACTGCGCCTTCACGAGGTTGCTGAGCTTGGTGTGCCCGTAGTCGCGCGGGTCGAATGAGGGGTGGCTCTTGCTGAGGTGAGTGCCCACCGACCCCAGGTGTGACCAGCCGTCGTCTTGGGAGGTGCCCTCGATGGCGGCGGTCAGGATGCGCCGCAGTGCCGGCGGCCGGGCCTGGGGCTCGGCCTCCTTCACGTCCTCCGCGTCGTCGGCGTCCTCGGCCGACTCGCCGAGGAGATCGAGGTAGATGAATCGGTCGCAGGCCGTCACGAACGCCTGCGGCGTCTTGCGCTCACCCATGCCGATGACGACCTTGCCCGACTCGCGCAGCCGGGTGGCCAGCCGGGTGAAGCGCTGTCGCTGGACACGATGACGAAGCCGTCCAGGTTGCCGGCGTAGAGCAGGTCCATGGCGTCGATGACGAGCGCGAAGTCCGTGGCGTTCTTGCCGGTGCTGTACGCGAACTGCTGGATCGGGTGGATGGCGTGGCGGTTCAGCAGCCGCTTCCACTGAGTGGTGTGGTCGTTGGTCCAGTCCGCATACGCACGCCGCACCGTGGCCGTGCCGTGCGACGCGATCTCCTCCAGCAGGGCGCCCGAGCGCTTGGGCGAGGTGTTGTCGGCGTCGATGAGGACGGCCAGGCGGGGTTCTCCGAGGTCAGGCTCACGGCACCGACCGTACGCCGCGCCGCGACCCGGTCACGATTCGGCGGGCTCGGCCGGCGCGTCGGGGAGGCGGCTCGACCCGCCGCGGCCAACGTAGCGGCGCAGCAGCCACCAGAGGGGAGGCCGAGCAGCGTCAGCATCGCCGCCCAGGGGAGCAGGGTCCCGACCACGGTGGCCGCGCCGCTCGCGAAGGTCGCCAGGGCGTGCCAGCCCGCGCGCAGCCCGGCCAGGAAGCCACTGGTGTCCTCGTCGACCGGCTGGTCGGTGGCGGAGCGCTGCAGGTGCACGGTGACGGTGCTGAGCGAGGTCTGGTCGGCCAGCCAGGCCTGCTGCTGCTTGAGCGAGTCCAGGTCGGCCTGCCGCCGGGTGAGCTCGGCCTCGATGGAGACGATGTCCTTGATGCTCTGGGCGCGGTCCAGCAGCAGCTCGATGCGGCGCAGGCTCTGCTCCTGGGCGCGGATGCGCACCTGGGTGTCGATGACCTGGGTGGTGACGTCCTCCGACGCGCGCGCGGACGACTCCAGCGCGGCGACCTTCTCGAGCTCGTCCATGGCGGCGTCGAAGTCGGCGCTCGGGATGCGCAGCACCATCCGCGACCGGATGACGTCGCCGCTCTTCCCGGTGTCGGTCTGCTCATCCGTCACGGTGCCGCCGTGCCCATCCACGACCTTCTGGACGTCGAAGCGGGCCTGGCCCACGTCGGTGCTGCGCAAGGAGACCGTGCCGGTCGAGATGATGGCCGGCTCGCGGACCTGCGTGGCGGTCTGGTCGGCGGAGTAGCCGGTGTCCGCTGCGGGGGCGTTGGCGGGCGCAGCGCCGGCCTCGCGCGCTCGGCGGCCGGGGCATCCGCCGACGACACCGCGTCGCCCCGGAGTCGCCCCCGCGCTGCACGAGGCGGTCAGCAGGGCCGCGAGCAGGATCGGGGCGGCGATCAACAGCCGACCGCGGGAGCGGAGGGGAGCGGCGGGGTGCGTGGGTCGGCCGTCGAGCCGGGTCTGGGTGCGTGCCATGGGGGTCGGACGCGGCGGGTGCGTGGCCGGTTCCAGACCCCGCGTGCCGGGGGCCGGCTCCCGGAGTGCGACAGTGGCCGGGTGAGCATCGTGGACGTCGCCGTGGTCGGCGGGGGCATCGCCGGCCTGCGCGGCGGCGGCGTACCGGCTGGGGGTCGACCAGGACGTGCTCGTGCTCGAGGGCTCCACGAGCCTCGGCGGCATGCTGCGGGGCGCTGAGGTGGCCGGGGTGACGGTGGACGTCGGCGCGGAGGCGATGCTCAACCGGCGACCGGAGGGCGTCGCGCTGGCGCGGAGCTGGGTCTGGAGGTCGTGCACCCGCCGTGGCGGAGTCCTACGTCTGGCTCGGTGACCGGCTGCTGCGGCTACCGCGCACGCTGATGGGCGTCCCGCTGGACCCGGACCAGCCGGAGACCGCCGCCGTGCTGACCGACAGCGGCCTGGCGCGGCTGCGCGCCGAGCGGGCGCTGCCGGCCTCGCGGCTCACCGCGGACGTGTCGGTGGGGGAGCTGGTGGCCGAGCGCTGCGGCCGCGAGGTCGTCGACCGGCTGGTCGAGCCGCTGCTGGGCGGGGTGTACGCCGGCCATGCCGACCTGATCTCCGCGCGCGCGGCGCTGCCGCGGCTCGTGGAGTACTTCAGCCGAGGCTCGATCCTGGCCCAGGCCGGGACGATCCCGACCACCTATGCCGTTCCGGTGTTCGCCGGGATCCCCGGCGGCATGGCGCGACTGCCGAGCGCCCTGGTCGACTCGGGCCGGTTCGCGGTTCGCACAGCGGCGGTGGTGCGCGAGCTGCGGGCCGTCGCCCCGGCGGTCGACGGCGCCCGCTTCGAGCTGGTGGTCGGCTCCGCGGCGGCCCCGGACGCTGCGCGCGCGGGCCGTCGTCCTGGCCACTCCGGCGGCGCCGACGGCTCGGCTGCTGACCGGGGTCGCCCCGGAGGCCGCCCGGAAGCTGGCCGGGATCGAGTCGGCGTCGGTGGCGGTGGTCACGCTCGCCTTCCGCGCCGACGAGCTGCCCGACCTCCCCGGATCGGGGCTGCTCGTCCCGCCGAGCGAGGGCCGGCAGATCAAGGCGTCGACGTTCTCCTTCGCGAAGTGGGACTGGGTGCGCGCGGCGGGCCGTGGCCGCGCCGACGGCGGTGACCTGCTGTTCCTGCGGACCTCGCTGGGCCGCCACCGCGAGGAGGCGTCGCTCCAGCGCCCCGACGAGGAGCTGGTAGCGGTGTCGCTCGCGGACCTGGCGGCCGCGGTCGGCCTGGGTGCCCGGCCGATGGCCACCCACGTGCAGCGCTGGGGCGCGGGCTCTTCCGCAGTACGCCGTGGGCCACCTGGACCTGGTCGGCCGGGTACGCCGCGCGGTGGCCGAGGTCCCGGGGCTCGCGCTGTGCGGGGCGGCGTACGACGGGGTCGGGATCCCGGCCGTCCTCGCCTCCGCTGCCGCGGCTGTCGACACGCTGCGGCCGGGCACCGTCCACCGGGCACAATGACGTCATGAGCGCCGACCAGACCCGAGCCGCCCGGCTCCGCGAGATCAACGACACCATCCGCTACACGATGTGGTCGGTGTTCCGGCTCGAGACGCCGCTGGGCGACGCCGACCGCGGTGCCGAGGCCGCCGAGCTGGCCGAGCTGGTCGCCAAGCTGGCCGCCGACGACGTGGTGGTGCGCGGTCTCTACGAGCTCTCCGGGCTGCGCGCGGACGCCGACGTCATGGTGTGGTGGCACGCCGCCACCGCCGAGCAGCTGCAGGACGCCTACCAGCGGCTGCGGCGGACCGCCTTCGGTCGTCGGCTCGCCCCCGTGTGGAGCCAGCTCGCGCTGCACCGGCCCGCCGAGTTCAACCGCTCGCACGTGCCGGCCTTCCTCGACGAGGAGGAGCCGAAGGGCTTCGTCTGCGTCTACCCCTTCGTGCGCTCCTACGACTGGTACGTGATGCCCGAGGAGGACCGCCGGCGGATGCTCGCCGAGCACGGCCAGATGGCGCGCGACTACCCCGACGTGCGCGCCAACACCGTCGCGTCGTTCGCGTTGGGCGACTACGAGTGGATCCTCGCCTTCGAGGCCGACGAGCTGCACCGGATCGTGGACCTGATGCGGGAGCTGCGCGCCTCGGAGGCACGGCTGCACGTGCGCGAGGAGATCCCCTTCTACACCGGGCCGCGGGTGTCGGCCGCGGACCTGGTCGCCCGGCTGCCCTGACGCGGCCGCGGGTGCCGCTGTCGCCGCCGTTTGGCCCGCAATCGCGCGAACGGGCGTCCCGCCCGTGCGGTTTGTGCCCAATCGGCGCGGTGTCGAAGGGGAGCGGTGTCGAAGGGGAGCGGTGTCGCGAGCGCTGTCGAAGGCGAGCGCTGTCGAGGGGGCGGTCGTTGTGCTCCGGTACGCCGTCGCGGCGGCCGGTCACCCGCTGACCGAGCCCTCCTCCGGCTTGAGCCGCAGGCTGATCGAGTTGATGCAGTGGCGGTCACCCGTGGGCGTGCCGTAGCCGTCGGGGAAGACGTGGCCGAGGTGGGAGCCGCAGCTGGCGCAGCGCACCTCGGTGCGGACCATGCCGTGGGAGTTGTCCTCGAGGTACTCGATCGTGTCGGTCATCGGCTGGTAGAAGCTCGGCCACCCGCAGCCGGAGTGGAACTTGGTGTCGGACTCGAACAGCTCGGCGTTGCAGGCACGGCACACGTAGACGCCCCTGGTCTCGGTGTCGGTGTACTCGCCGGTGAACGCCCGCTCCGTGCCGGCCTGGCGGAGCACGGCGTACTCCTCGGGCGACAGCTCGGCCCGCCACTGCTCGTCGGTCTTCTCCACCTCATAGCCCATGCCGTCACGGTAGCCGCGCGGGGCGGCGCAGCCCAGGGCCTGGCCGACGCCGTCACCAGCGCGTAAGCCGCCCGTCACTAGTACGTACGACGGCGGCGGGCCCCTGCCGCCGGCCCGCCACTGGCGTCGTCGCTGTCGCGACGTCGGGGCGACGGCCCGGCCGCTAGCCTGGCCCGCATGGCCACCCCCGCCGCCGAGGTCGTCGCCGGAGACCGCGCCGTCCGGGTCTCGAGCCCGGACCGGGTGATCTACGAGCCGACCGACCGGACCCCGGCGATCACCAAGCTGATGGTGGCGCAGTACGTCGCAGCGGTCGGTGCGGTCCTGATGCGCGCCCTCCGCGACCGGCCGACGGCGCTGGAGCGGTGGCCGTCCGGCGTCCGGGAGGGGATGCGGCTGGCCGCCGGGCCGATGGACCGCGACGCGGACGCGTTCTACCAGAAGCGGGTGCCGAAGGGGGCGCCGGACTACCTCGAGACGGTGCGTGTCACCTTCCCCTCCGGGCGCACCGCCGAGGAGATCTGCCCGACCGAGGTGGCGGTGCCCGTGTGGTGCGCCCAGATGGGCACGCTCACCTTTCACCCCTGGCCGGTGCGCCGCGTCGACGTCGACCGGCCCGACGAGCTCCGGCTCGACCTCGACCCCCAGCCGGGCACCGGGTTCGCCGACGCGGTGCGGGTGGCAGGCGCCGCGCGCGAGCTGCTCGAGGAGCTCGGCATGACCGGCTACCCGAAGACCTCCGGCAACCGAGGGGTGCACATCTATGTCCGCCTCGAGCCGCGCTGGGAGTTCGTCGACGTGCGGCACGCCGCCATCGCCTTCGGCCGGGAGCTGGAGCGGCGCGACGCCGGTGTCACCACCGCCTGGTGGAAGGAGGAGCGCGGGGAGCGGGTCTTCGTCGACTACAACCAGAACTGCCGGGACCGCACCATCGCGTCGGCGTACTCGCTGCGCCCGCTGCCCGGCGCCCCGGTGTCGACGCCGCTGACTTGGGCCGAGCTGGCCGAGACCGAGGACCCGGCGACGCTGAACCTGCTCACGGTGCCCGAGCGGCTGGCCGACGGCGACCCGTGGGCGGGCATCGACGACCGAGCGCACTCGCTGGAACCCCTGTTGGCGCTGTGGGAGGAGCAGGGGGCCGTGGAGCTGAGCTACCCGCCCGACTATCCCAAGATGCCCGGTGAGCCGCCCCGGGTGCAGCCGAGCAAGAAGGTGGCGGCACACTGGGACGAGCACGGCAACCGGATCGAACGCCGCAGCGAGGACGAGTGAACGAGGACCAGCGGATGGCGCGCAACCGCCGCGAGCCGGCGAAGACCGGCCCCGGCGGGACCGCCCGGTGGGCGGCGTACCTGGACTGGGTCCGTGGCGAGATCGCCGCGGCCGTGCTGTCCCTCCCCGAGCAGCAGCAGCTGACGCCACGCGTCCCGAGCGGCTGGACGCCGCTGGAGATGCTCAACCACTGCCTGCACATGGAGCAGCGCTGGTTCGTCTGGGGCTTCCTCGGCGAGCGCATCGAGAACCCCTGGGGCGACTGGAACGTCGATGAGTCGTGGCGCGGGGAGGACTCCGACGCGACCCGACCCGAGGCCCGCTGGGCGGTGCCGGCTGGCGTCACGGCCTCCGACCTCGCCGAGCGGCTGCACACCATCGGCGCGCAGACGCGCGACGTCCTGCGGCGGCATGCGCTGACGACGCTGGCCGCGCCGGGCGGCCGGTTCGCCGACAGCCCGCCCACGCTGGAGTGGATCTGCTTCCACGTGCTGGCCGAGTACGCCCGGCACGCCGGGCATCTCGACATCGCCGTCGAGCTGGCGGCGACCGAGGGCGCCGGGGCGGCCGGCTCCCCGGCCTAGCCGGTTCGGCCGGCTCGGGCGCCGTGGCCAGTCACATCCCGGTGACGCCCTCGCCGGCGCCGGCCTGCTCGTCGAAGTTCTCGTGCTCGAGCAGGTGCAAGATCGGCACGCCGATGCGGCGCCGGGCCTTGGAGGTCCAGTCGACGTGGAAGAACTCCGCGACGACGTGTGGCCGGGTGAGGATGATCGCCTCGCGACCGTCGACCTCCGCCACCTTCGCGGCCAGCGCGTCGATGGGCGGTTCGGTGATCACCGTGCCGGTAGCGGTCGCGCCCGCCTCCTCCAGCGCGGCCAGGGTGGGTCAGCTCCTCGGCGGAGCGCTCCTCGCAGTCGCGGCGCACCGCCTCGAGGTCCACGTCGCTCATCACCATGGCGGGGGAGGCCATCACCTCACCGGCTGCCAGCGAGCCCATGGCGGCCTCGATGCGCGCGGAGGCGTCCTCGAGCGGCAGCAGGACGTGGTAGGCGACCGGTTGGTCCAGGCCCTCGTGCAGTGATCTGACCTGGGCCGCGTCGGCGGCGGTGAGCTCTTGCTCGACGAGGAGGACGACGTCGTAGGTCTCGCTCATGGTGTGTCCACCTCCCGCTCGTGGGCTCCCCGCCATCGGGGATCACCCCACACCCACCACCTTAGCCAGGTCGTAGCTCACCGGCTCGTCGAGCTGGTCGTAGCCGCAGGACTCCGGGTCACGGTCGGGACGCCAGCGCCGGAACTGGGCGGTGTGTCGGAACCGCCGCCCCTCCATGTGGTCGTAGGCCACCTCGAGCACCCGCTCGGGGCGCAGCGGCGTGAAGCTGAGGTCCTTGCCCTGGCTCCAGCGGCTCTGGGTGCCGGGAACGCGGTCGGGGTTGGCGATCGCCCACTCGCTCCACTCCGACCACGGGTGCTCGGCCAGGTCGCAGACGAGTGGCTGCAGCTCGCCGTACAGCTCGGCCCGGCGGGCTGCGGTGAACGAGGCGGAGACGCCGACGTGCTGGAGCCGGCCGCCGTCGTACAGGCCGAGCAGCAGGCTGCCGATGAGCGGCGCCTCCGGGGTGGAGGTCTTGTGCTCCCGGTAGCCCACCAGGACGACGTCGGCGGTGCGCTCGTGCTTGATCTTGAGCATGCTGCGGGCGTTGGGCTGGTACGGCGCGCCGAGCGGCTTCGCGACCACGCCGTCGAGCCCGGCCCCCTCGAACTGGTGGAACCACTCCTCGGCCTCATGGGGGTCGGTCGTGGTCCGGGTGAGGTAGCACGGGCCGGCCAGCCCGCTCAGCGCGGCCTCCAGCGCCGCGCGGCGCTCGGCGAAGGTGCGGTCCAGGCAGGCCTCGTCGCCCAGCGCCAGCAGGTCGAAGGCGACGAACGACGCCGGGGTCTGCTCGGCCAGCAGGGCGATCCGGGAGGCGGCGGGGTGGATGCGGTTCTGCAGGACCTCGAACTCCAGCCGCCCGTCGACCGCGACGAAGATCTCGCCGTCCAGCACGCAGCGGTCGGGCAGCTGTGCCCGGGCCGCCGCCACCACCTCCGGGAAGTACCGGGTCAGCGGCTTGGTGTTGCGCGAGGCCAGCTCCACCTCGTCGCCGTCCTTGAACACCAGGCAGCGGAAGCCGTCCCACTTGGGCTCGAAGCTCAGCCCCGGCACCTCTCCCACCGAGTACCGCTGCGGGTCCGGGATCCCCTTCACCGACTTGGCCAGCATCGGCAGTACCGGCGGCAGCACGGGCAGGTCCATCCCCGCACCCTACGCCGGGGTGGGAGTTCGGCCGCGCGAGGTGGGAGTTGCGCCCGCGCGAGGTGGGAGTTGCGGTCGCGCGAGGTGGGAGTTGTGCCCGCGCGAGGTGGGAGTTGCGGTCGCGCGAGGTGGGAGTTGCGCCCGTCGGGCCCTACCCTGGGAGGCCGATCCCCGGTTGGTCTGCCGGCAGGGCCCGCCTGACTTTGAATCAGGACTAGCGACGTAGGTTCGACTCCTACCCGGGGAGCCATGCGGACGGGCCTGATGGCCTAGGGTCACGCACGTGGCACCCGAGCAGGGAGACCCGGCGCACGTGGGCCAGGTCGCGCGTGAGGTCCGGTGGGCGGTCGAGGAGGCGCTCGCCGGCGCCGAGCGCGACGCCAGCCGGTGGGAGGAGCTGCGCGAGCGCCTGGACGCGGTGGGCTCGTCCGCGCGCGGCCGCGCCTGGCGGGAGGCGAGCGTGCTCCTGGACTTGGCCTTCCGCCAGCGCCCGGGCCGCACCCATCGCCAGCTCGGCCGGATCCGTCAGCGGCGGATCGCCCAGGGGGAGGACTTCGCGCCCTTCTGGCGAGAGTGCGAGCGGGCGCTCGCGCCGTGCACCCTCACCCCGCACGGGTACGACGTCGCGCTCGGCCAGCGCGACCCGGGGGCCGTGTGGGCCACCGTGGAACGGGTGACCGAACAGCTTGGCGAGCGGGGCTACCCGGTCCTGGTGACGTCGGGCACGCTGCTGGGGCTGGTCCGGGAGGGCGGGGTCATCGCGCACGACGACGACATCGACCTGGCGGTGGTACTCCCCGAGGACGACACGACGGACGCCGCCGGCGCCGCCCGGCAGTGGCGTGAGTTGCGTGCCCGGGCGGCGCTGGCCGGGCAGCTGGACCTGGCCTTCGAGGAGCGCCGCGCCAGTCATTGCCGAGCCGCCGCGGACGGCGGGCTCAAGGTGGACCTCTTCCCCGCGTGGCCCCACGCCGGGCGGATGTTCATGTGGCCGCACACCTACGGCGAGCTGGCCGCGGAGGATGTCCTGCCGCCGGTGTCCCGCCGGGTCGCCGGTCACCAGGTCTGGCTGCCGCGCCACCCCGAGGCAGTGCTCGAGGTGAACTACGGCCCCGGCTGGCGCGACCCCGACCCCACCTTCCGCTTCGACTGGGACCGCGCCCACGAGCGGTTCGCGGGCTTCGTCGCCCACCTGGGCGGCCGCCGTTCCAGGGAGGCCTCGTGACCCGGTCGCTGTGGCTGCACTGCGGCTCGTTCAAGGCCGGGTCGTCCCGCATCCAGCATGAGATCTGGGAGCGCCGCGCCGAGCTCGCCGAGCTGGGCTGGCTCTACCCGCTCACCGGCCTGGTGACCGACGAGCCCGACGTGGGCTTCCGGCACGCCGACTTCGTCTACGGTCGGTACGACGCGGACCGCTTCGAACGGCTGCTGGCCGACCTCGCCCAGGAGATCACCGGCTCGGACTGCCGTCACGTCGTGATGTCGTCGGAGGCCTGGACGCGCCCCGGCTCCGGGCCGGCGCTCGCCCAGCTGGTCGCCCGGCTGCGGAGCGAGGGCGTGGTCGACGATGTCCACGGTGTCCTCTACCTGCTCAACCGGATCGACTACGCCCGCAGCTTCTACCGTGAGCTGACCCGGCGGCGCGGCAACCGCCGGGCCTTCGCGGAGTTCGTCGCTGCCAACCGGCGCCCACTGGACCCGCTCGACACCGTCCGGACCCTGCAGAAGGCGCTGGGCCCGGGCAGCCTGCAGGTGTTCCGCTACGAGCAGGTGGGCGACACGGCGGTGCACTTCCTCTCCTCCTCGGCCTCCCCGCACGCGATGCGGAGGTCCCCTCCAACCCGGGCATCACCTCCGTCGAGGCCGAGGCGCGGCGACAGCTGAACCTCCTGGCCCCCGAGCTGGCGCACCGGTGGCCCGGGCTGCCGGCGGCGACCCCGGCGTACGTCGCGCTGGCGCTGCCCGAGGCCCAGGAGCAGCCGGCTCCCGGTCAGCTGGATGCCGACGCCGCCTACCGCGCCGAGCTGGCCCTGACGACCGGGTGGAGCGAGGCGCAGGCTGCGGCGCTGCTGGACGCTTCGGACGGCGCCGCGGGGAGGTCGCCGACGTAGCGGCGCTGGCCCCGCTCCTGCGCGGCGTCGTCCAGGACTGGCTGAGCCGGGTGGCCCGCCCCCGACCAGGTCACCCGCTGGGACCATCCCGCCGTCGACCTCCTCGAGCTCGGCGACATCACCGGTCCGGGCGACCCGACCAGCCTGGAGTACGCCGAGGAGCCTCGGCTGTCCGGTCGGCTGCTGCTGACCGACGGCACCGCTCCCGGCTGGCGACTGTGGGCGGTGGGCGCCCAGGAGCGGGAGGCCCGCACCCACCGGCCTCCCCGGCGCTGGCCCGACGGTTCCCCGAGCGCCCCGACGCGGCGCGGGCCCGCTTCCTCGTTGGCGGTGTCGGCCTCGGGGCGGACGGTCGCCTCGACCTGGTGCTCGAGCTAGCCACCGGCGCCCGCTCCATCGTCGCCACGCTCGAGCGGCGGTGGGCAGCGGTGGAGTCCGGGTCGACACTCCCGTCCGCTGGGCCGGTGGGGGAGGATGGTGCGGAGCTCCGCCGACCCCGGCCCGGAGCTCGCCCCGATGTCGTGCCGGCGGGCGCGGACACAGGAGGACCCATGCGGCAGGACCTGACGGTCGTCGTGCTCGCCGCGGGCGGCGGCACGCGGATGAAGTCCAAGCGCCATGAAGGTCCTGCACGAGGTCGGTGGGCGCAGCATGATCGGCCACGTGCTGACCGCCGTGGAGGCGACTCGCCCGGACCGCGTCGTCGCGGTGGTCGGCAGTCAACGCGACGAGGTGACCGAGCACATCCGGGCCTACGTGCCCTCGGTCGTGACCGCCGTGCAGGAGGTCCTCGACGGCACCGGGGGCGCGGTGCGGGTGGCGGTCGAGGCCGCGGACATCCGGGCCGGCACCGTGCTGGTCGCCGCCGGCGACACCCCGTTGCTGCAGGGCGAGACACTGCGGGCGTTCGCGCAGGAGCACGAGGCCGCGCAACGGGCCGTGAGCGTGCTCACCGGCGTCGTCGACGACCCGTTCGGCTACGGCCGCATCGTGCGCGACGGCGAGGGCGACGTGGTGGCCATCGTCGAGGAGAAGGACGCCTCGCCCGAGCAGCGGGAGATCCGCGAGATCAACAGCGGCATCCTGGCCTTCGACGGCGAGTTCCTCGCCCAGGCGCTGCCGCGGCTCACCAACGACAACGCGAAGGGTGAGTACTACCTCACCCAGGTCGTGCAGCTCGCGCGCGACGACGGTCTGACCGTCGGTGCGCACGTCATCGAGGACGTGATGCAGACCGAGGGGGCCAACGACAGGGCGCAGCTGGCGGCATTGGGTGCCGAGCTGAACCGCCGCATCGTCACCCGGTGGATGCGCGACGGCGTGACCGTCATGGACCCGGCCACGACCTGGGTCGACGCCGACGTGGTCCTGGCCCCTGACGTGACGATCCTGCCGGGCACCTTCCTGCTGGGCGCGACCATCGTCGCCGAGGACGCGGTGGTCGGCCCCGACTGCACGCTCAAGGACTGCGAGATCGGCGCGGGCGCCCGGGTCGTGCGCACCCACGGCGAGCTCGCCGTCATCGGTGCCGGTGCCGCGGTCGGCCCGTTCGCCTACCTCCGGCCCGGCACCGAGCTGGGCCCCGACGGCAAGATCGGCACCTTCGTGGAGACCAAGAACGCCCAGTTCGCTGCGGGCGCCAAGGTGCCCCACCTGTCCTACGTGGGCGATGCCGAGATCGGCGAGGGCGCGAACATCGGTGCCGGCACGATCTTCGCCAACTACGACGGCGTCGCCAAGCACCGCACCACCGTCGGCCGCCAGGCGCGCACGGGCTCGAACAACACCTTCGTGGCCCCGGTCGCCATCGGCGACGGTGCCGCGACCGCCGGAGGCACGGTGGTACGCCGCGACGTTCCCCCCGGCGCGCTCGCCACCTCGGCCGCCCCGCAGCGCAACCACGAGGGCTGGGCCCTCTCCCGCCGCGCCGGCACCCCGCAGGCCGCTGCCGCGGCCGCGGCACTGGCAGGGGCGAGCCCGGAGCCGGCCGCCGGTAGCGGGCCGGATCCCTCCCTGTCCGCCGACGACCCCGGGGTTGGGGACGCCGACCCGGGTGCGGGAGAATCCTGACAGCAGCGGGGTCGGCACCCGCATCGAGCGCATCACAGGGGAGCGGCTTCTCGTGGTCACAGGCAAGACGGCAAAGACGAGACGGACCACCAAGAAGCATCTGATGGTGTTCTCCGGCCGCGCGCACCCCGCCCTCGCCGACGCGGTGGCCCTCGAGCTGGGCACGACCCTGGTGCCGACCGATGCCTACCAGTTCGCCAACTCCGAGACCTACGTGCGCTACCAGCAGTCCGTGCGCGGGTCGGACGCGTTCGTGATCCAGAGCCACACGGCGCCGATCAACGAGTGGATCATGGAGCATCTGATCATGGTCGACGCGCTCAAGCGCGCCTCGGCGAAACGGATCACCGTGGTCATGCCGTTCTACGGCTACGCGCGCCAGGACAAGAAGCACCGGGGCCGCGAGCCGATCTCGGCGCGGCTGATGGCGGACCTTTTCAAGACCGCGGGCGCCGACCGGCTGATCGTGGTCGACCTGCACGCCGACCAGATCCAGGGCTTCTTCGACGGACCCGTCGACCATCTGATGGCGATGCCGATCCTGGCCGACCACGTGCTGGCCCGGTACGGCGCGCAGGACCTGGCCGTGGTCTCTCCGGACGCGGGCCGGATCAAGGTGGCGGAGCGGTGGTCGGCTCGGCTGGGCGGGGTTCCGCTGGCGTTCATCCACAAGACGCGGCGCATCGACCGACCCAACGAGACCGTGGCCAACCGCGTGGTGGGCGACGTGCGGGGGCGCATCTGCGTGCTGGTCGACGACATGATCGACACCGGCGGCACCATCGTGCAGGCGGCGGAGGCGATCATGAACGAGGGCGCTGCCGGGGTGGTCATCGCAGCGACGCACCCGATCCTCTCGGGCGACGCGATCGACCGACTGAAGAACTGCGCGGCCCTCGAGATCGTCGTGACCGACACGCTGCCGGTCGCGGACGAGGTCCGTTTCGACAAGCTCACCTGCCTGCCCATCGCACCGCTGCTGTCCCGGGCGATCCAGGAGGTCTTCGAGGACGGCTCGGTGACCTCGATGTTCGACGGCCACGCCTGACCGCCGGGCCGATTTCGGGCCCCAGCCGGCCCGCCGGTAGACTGTGGCGGTTGCCTCGGCGAGGGAGAGTCCGCTCTCCGTGATCGACAGGGCCGGCTCCCAAGCCGCGCGGTCGGTCGCGCGGCGTTTCGCATCTGCGCCGGGCACCACGTACGCCCCACCGGTCCGCACGGACCGATCCCCGAGCAGGAGAACACCACGCCATGGCCGAGAAGATCACCGCCGAGCTGCGCACCGAGTTCGGCAAGGGCGCCGCGAGGCGGCGCATCCGCCGCGACCACAAGGTCCCGGCGGTGGTGTACGGCCCGGCGCGACCCGATCCACGTGACCCTGCCCGGCCACGACACGATGATGGCGCTCAAGCACGGTGGCGCCAACGCCCTGCTCGAGCTGGACATCGACGGCAAGACCCAGCTGGCCCTGACCAAGCAGGTCCAGGTCGACCCGATCCGCCGCGTGCTCGAGCACATCGACTTCGTCGCGGTGAAGAAGGGCGAGAAGGTCACCGTGGACGTGCCCGTCCACCTCGTGGGCGAGGCGGTGCGCGAGGCGCTGGTGGTCACCGAGAACCCCACGATCCAGCTCGAGGCGGAGGCGACCCACATTCCGGAGTTCGTCGAGGTGGACATCCAGGGTGCGGAGGTCGGCACGCAGATCACCGCGGGCGAGCTGGCGCTGCCGTCCGGCACGACCCTGCTCACCGACGCCGAGACCCTCGTGGTCAACGTGACCAGCGCGCCGACGGAGGTCGAGCTCGAGGCCGAGCCCGGCGAGGAGGCCGAGGGTGTGGCCGCCGAGGCCGAGGGAGCGCCCGCCGACGAGGCGCCGGCTGCCGAGGCCGAGGGTGGCGACGAGGAGTGACCTGCGCGCGGCTCAGGGTCCACCTGGGTCGTCTGCTGGGCCACCTGCCGGGGCGCCTGACCGGCCGCCCGGGCGGTGCGGCGGCCTGGCCCCGAGGGTCGGAGGTGGACGCGATGTCGAGCGGGTCTGCTGAGGGCAACGGCGGGGTCTGGCTGGTGGTCGGGCTGGGCAACCCCGGTCCGTCGTACGCCGGGCACCGGCACAACCTGGGCTACCTGGTCGTGGCGGAGCTGGCCGAGCGGATGGGCTCGCGGGTCCGCGCGCACAAGTCCGGCCGCGCCGACGTGGTCGAGGGACGTCTCGGTGTCCCCGGGTCTCCCGGGCCGCGCGTGGTGCTGGCTCGGCCGCGCACGTACATGAACCAGACCGGCGGTGCGGTCGCGTCGCTGGGCGCCTTCTACAAGGTGCCGCCCGACCATCTCGTCGTGGTCCACGACGAGCTCGACCTGCCCTTCGGACGGCTGCGCGTGAAGCTGGGGGGTGGCGACAACGGCCACAACGGCCTGCGCTCGGTCCGGGGGGCGCTCGGCACCGGCGACTTCTACCGGGTCCGGTCGGGGGTCGGCCGGCCGCGGGGCCGGCAGGAGGTCGCCGACTTCCTGCTGTCGGACTACTCCGCGGCCGAGCGCAAGGAGCTGGCCTTCCAGGTGGGCGACGCCGCGGATGCGGTGGAGTCCCTGGTCGCCGAGGGGCTGGACCGCACCCAGCAGAAGTTCAACTCCTGACCGCGTTTCAGCCGCGTTACCGCCGCGTGGCGGCCCCCCTGCCCCACGTAAAATCTAGGTTCCTGGTCCAGATGCCCGCGGGCCTCGACTTGACAGTGATCTCGCGCGGGACGGATGCTTGGGGAAGCCCGGGGACGTGGGGACCCCGAGGTGTTGTGGGGGTGGTCCTGGTGACCAATTCGGCGACGCTGCAAGCTGCGTCGATCGTCGCGCCATTGGGGGGCGCGGCTCACGGCACCCGTAGTCCCGCGGCCTTGGCAGGGGATGTATCAACGCCCATTGACGGTGCTCCCTAGAGCGCGAGATCGTTGGGTCTGGTCGGCTGGTGGGGACGCCGACCGGGGATCCCCGAGGTGGGGACAAGTGTGGGGGTAGTGCACGTGGAGAGCACGTCGATCGACCCGGGGCTGCGCATGCCCGCGCCCCGGTCGAGTGCCGATGACGCCTTGGTCGTTCCGCGGCCGCGCGTCGGGGACAGTGACGCCGTGGGCGTCGCGTTCGACGTCGACCCCGGTGGCGAGCTGGTGGCCCGGGTCGACGTCACTTTGGCGCCCTGGCGCGAGAGTCGGGCCGTCGCCGGCCGTCGCCGGATCCAGCCGCTGGCCCTCATGGTCGGCGAGGTCGCCTCGGCCGCGATGATCGGCGTCGCGGCCGGTGCGGTCGTGCGGATGCAGGTGTGGGCGCTGGTCCTCACGCTGACCCTCGCGCTGGTGGTCGGGCTACTACTCCGGCATCGAGTCGGTGCGCCCCGGACTGCCGCGGCTCACCCGGCTCATGCGGGACATGGCGCTTCCGTTCGCGGTGATGGCCGTGCTGGTGGCGGTGCTCGACCTGCCCAGCGGGCTGCTCCGTGGACACCGGAGTCGTCGTCCTGGCCACCACCGCCGCCGCCGCCGCCGCGTCACTCGTGCGGGCGAGGGTGCTGGGGCCGGTGCGGATGGTCGTCCTCGGCGAGCGGGCCTCGATCGTCCACGTGGCCACCCGGTGGGCCGGCCATCGTCGCGCCAAGGTCGTCGGCGGCGTCGCCGTCGACGACGACTCCCCGCTGCCCCCGGGCGCCGACGCCGTGCTGGCCGCGCCGGTGGTCTCCGACGGGCCCGAGCTGACCGGGTGGTTGCGCTCGGTCGACGCCGACGTCGTCGTCGTGGTGCCGAGCCCGCGGGTCACCAGCGAGCGGATCCGCTCGCTGAGCTGGGAGCTGGAGGGCTCCTCGACCGCGCTCAGCCTGTTCTCCCCGCTCACCCACGTGGCGCCGCACCGGGTCGAGCCTGTGCAGTTCGCCGACACCACCCTCATCCACGTCGGCTCCAGCCGGCCGTCGGTCTTCGTCCGGCTGGTCAAGGGCGCGATGGATCGCACCCTCGGCCTGCTGCTGCTCGTGCTGGCGGCGCCGCTGCTCGCGCTGCTGGTCCTCGCCGTTCGGCTCGACTCCCGAGGGCCCGGGCTGTTCAAGCAGGTGCGGGTCGGCCAGGACGGCACCCCGTTCACCATGTACAAGATGCGCACCATGCGCACCGACGCCGAGGCGGTCCGGCAGCAGATCCTGGAGCAGGACGAGGGCAACGGCGTGCTGTTCAAGATCAAGGCGGACCCTCGAATCACCCGGGTGGGCCGGGTGCTGCGCAAGACCTCGCTCGACGAGCTGCCGCAGCTGATCAACGTCGTGCTCGGGCAGATGTCGCTCGTCGGCCCCCGCCCGGCACTCCCGGAGGAGGTCGCCCGCTACGACGATGTCGTGCGTCGGCGGCTCGCCGTCAAGCCCGGCATGACCGGGTTGTGGCAGGTCTCCGGGCGGTCGAACCTGTCGTGGGAGAAGTCGGTCGAGCTCGACCTTCGCTATGCCGACAACTGGCGGATCATCGACGACCTCGGGATCGGCGTGCGCACCGTCGACGCGGTGGCTCGGTCCCGCGGCGCCTACTGACCGGCGACAGCCCGTCCCGATCGTCCACCGGCTGCGGCGCTGCCCGACCGACCGGCCACGCGAAAGCGACCCGGCGGTGACCGCTAGCATCCCTCACTGAGGAGCCCACCGAGGAGCCCGTGATGAGGAGTCCTGTGAGCAGGCGTGCGCAGGCCGAGCAGGAACCGGCCGCGGATCCGAACCAGCGGGTGCTGCTGGTGGGGTCCAGCGGTGGGCACCTGACCCAGCTGCTCGCCCTCGAGCCCTGGTGGCGCGAGCGCGCCCGGGCGTGGGTCACCTTCGACACCCCGGATGCGGTGGCGGCGCTGGCCGGGGAGGCGCCGGTCTGGTGGGCCGCTCACCCGACGACCCGCAACGTGCCCAACCTGCTGCGGAACTTCGTGCTGGCGTGGCGGGTCACCCGGAGGTTCCGCCCCACGGTCGTGGTCTCGACCGGGGCCGCGGTCGCGCTCCCGTTCTTCGTCGCCGCCAAGGTGACCGGGGCCCGGACGGCGTTCGTCGAGGTCTACGACCGGATCGAGACCCCCACGCTGACCGGCCGACTGTGCCGGCCCATCACGGACCTGATGCTGGTCCAGTGGCCAGAGCAGGCCGAGCTGTACAACGACTCCCTCGTCATCGGGCCACTGCTGTGACCTCTCGACGCATCGTGATCGTGGTCGGTACCGACCACCACCGCCTTCCAGCGGCTCGTGGACTGGGCCGACGAGCGACGGCGGGCGCGGCGACAGGGTGCTGATCCAGTACGGGCAGTCCGCCGCACCTGCCGTGGCCGAGGGGCGGGCCTTCCTCGCGCCGGCCGAGCTGCGCGAGCAGCTGGCCGACGCCGACGTCGTCATCACCCATGGCGGGCCGGGCACGATCAGTGACGCACGACGCTCCGGCCACCGCCCGATCGTCGTGCCCCGCGACCCCGCGCTGGGTGAGCACGTCGACGATCACCAGCAGCGGTTCTCGGCGTGGTGCGCCGAGCGCGACATCGTCGACCGCGCCCGCACGCTCCCCGACCTGGAGGCGCTCCTCGACGCTCGTGCCGACACCCGCACCCCGGCCGCCCGCGGCCCAGACCGAGCGCGCCGTCGCGGCCTTCGCCGAGCTGGTGGCCCGCCCCGGGGTCTCGCGCCGCGCCGCAGCGGCGGGGGCGCCACGGGTGCTCTGGGTCCCCGAGGACAGTTCAGCGGACGCAGGCGTGGTGAGAGGCCTTGCGGCTCGGGCGGACGTCGTGCTGCTGGGCCGGCTGCCCACCGCCGGGACCGGGTCTGCTCCTGCGGGCGCACGCGGTCGACTGCCCCGTCTGGGCGGGTGTCCTCGGCGTGCTGGCGCCCGAGGTGACGCCGGGCAGTCCGACGCGGCCCGACTCCGTCGCCACGGCCGCCGCTCGCCGGTTCCCGGGCGCGCGGAGCGCGGTCGGCTGCTGGCCGCCGCGGCTCCGCTCCGGGCCCTGCTGGAGGGCGTGAGCGCCGCGACGGGCGGCCCCTGGCTGATGGTGCGCGGCTCCTGGGCGGAGCTCGCCGTCCTCAGTCACGACCGCAGGCTCGACCTGGCCGTCGTCGGGCCGGTGCACGGGATCGGCAGGCGGCTGGAGCCCGACGCCGGCTGCGGACCGTTGCGGCGACCGACGTCCCCCAAGGCCGCGCGCACGGCTGCCGGCGTCAGCGGGCCGGACCTCACGCTGACGCCTGCGAGGGTTGATGTCGGCGGCGCCGGCGCCGGACGACGGCCCGGGCCAGCGCGCGCCGTGCAGCGGCCGCCGGAAGCGCGTAGAGCAGCGCGATGTCAGACAGCCGTGCCGAGGGCTGAGGCCGCCAGGAGACCCGGGGGTGGTGCACGCCAGGGCCCGCGCGGCGAGCAGGCGAGCGCCGCCCAGGAGGCGACGTGCGAGGACGTCCGCAAGCCCGGTCGTGCGGTCTGTCGACGCTGCCCACCTGGGGCGGATCTGCCAGGTGGGCAGCGCGTTCGACACCAGGATCGAGGCCGACCGCCAGGGCGGCCGCTGATGCCGAGCCGGGGGATGAGCAGGACGTTGAGCACCAGGTTGGTCACCAGGGCCGCCATGTTGTTGCGCAGGCTCTGCACGCTCCGGCCCAGCATCCAGCGCGATGTCGACCGGTCCGGCGGCGGTACCGACCAGCATGCCGAGCGCCAAGATGACGACGACCGGCCAGCCGGAGGAGTACCGGGGGCGAAGAGCAGCAGCACCACCGAGGGGATCACCGCACAGGTGAGGTAGACCGGCCAGGCGATCAGCACATTCCACGTGGTCGCGGTACGCAGGGTCATCCCAGCCCCCGCCACGTCGTCCGCGGCTACCAGCCGAGCGATCTGTGGCCCGACCATCTGCTGGATGCCCTTGATCGTCTGCAGGCCGGCGGCGACGAACCTCGAGGCGGCGGTGTAGACCGCCGCGGCGGAGGGCCGGCCAGCGCGGTGACCAGGGGGATGTCGCCCGCCGGATCCCGATCTGGGCGATCTGGGTCAGCGCCCGCGGCGCGTTGAATGACCAGACCTCTCGCCGGACCCGCCGGACGACCTCGGAGCGCGGCGACGCCCAGGCCGACACCTCGGCGGCCCGACACAGCCGGCGGAAGGCCAGGACGCCCGCGCCGGCGCTCAGGGCGTACGGGACCACCCAGGCGAGCGCCAGCCAGATCGCCCGCTCCGTGGTGAGCGCCGCGATGCCCGCCAGGACCGGCTGCAAGCCCTGCCGCAGCAGGCTCTCCACCATCACCGTCGGCCGCACCGACCCCAGCCCGCGCGTGCCGGCCAGCACCAGGTTGGAGACCGAGGCGACAGGGAGGAAGAGGGCCAGTAGCCGAGCGGCCCGGCCGAAGTCGTCGGGCAGCGGCACCAGCCGGCAGCGTGAACCAGAGGGCGGCCGCGGTGAGCACGGCCAGCACCAGCACCGGAAGCAGGGTCGCCGACATCACCGCGCCGACCTCCTCGGGACGCCGCTCGGACATCTTGATCGCGACGAACCGCACGACGCCGACGTCCGAGCCGAGGGTCACGACCGCCAGCGCGATGAGGAAAAGGGAGGTGACGGTGAAGACGATGCCCACCGACGCCTTCGGGAAGCCCCACGTGGCGAAGGTGATGAACGCCAGCCCCACCCAGGCTGCTCACCACCGAGGCGAGCAGCCCGCCCAGCCCGCCTCGGGCGAGCCGGGTCAGCTCACCACGGGCGTGACCGGTGCCCTCCTCGCCCGACGCGGCGGTGCTCATCGCCCCCGGGGCGCTCCGGGGCCGAGCCGGTGGTGGCCCGCTGCGCTCCCTCGGGTACGTCGTCCACGTCGTCGACCAGGTCGAGGAGGTCCGCATCGGCGGTCTCGTCACCCGCGGCCTCGGCATCGTCGACCGCGTCACCGGTCTCGTCCTCGACCTCTCCTGGCTCTCTGTCTCGCCTGAGTCCTCGCTGGAGTCCTCGCTGGAGTCGTCGGCGCGGTGGGTCGGGATGAGGCCCGCCACCGCCTCGTCGTCGGCGGGCACGTCACGTCTCTCGTCGGACTGGTCGGCGGACAGGTCGAGCGGCTGGTCGTCGGGCTCGCCGGGCTGGTCGTCGGGCTCCTCGGCCAGCAGGGCAGCAGGGGTATGGCCACCGGCCTTGCGATCCACGGCCACGACGCCGAGCACCTCGGTGCCCGTGGTCGCGGCCCACTGCAGACCCCGCTCGAGCTCGTCGCGGGTGTCCGCACCGATCGCCACCGTCGGGATCCAGTAGTCGCAGCCGGCCACCAGGGCGCGACCCGAAGTCTGCCCGGTATCGGGCGCGTGGATGATCACCCAGTCGAACCGGCCCGTGGCGCGCCGCAGGACGCGGTCCAGCCGCGGCGTGCCGTACAGCCGCGGCCCGCCCCGGGGTCGGTGCCGATGGGCAGCACGGACAGCTCCCCGCTGCTCACGATCATCGTCTCCAGCTCGTCGCTGCCACCCAGGGCGTCGGTGAAGCCCGGCCGGTCCGTCGCGGCGGTGCTGACGGCGTCGACGAACAGGACATGCTGTCGCCCGTGCGCCAGCGCCTTGGCCAGCTCTGCGGCGAACCCGGTGGGTGAAGCACCGGAGAGGCCACCGACCGCGACCACGGCGGACGGTGTCGCGACCCGCCGCGTGAGCACGGCGGCCACCATGAGGGCGGCGTCCGGCAGCGCAGCCGAGGCGGTGCCCGAGCTGCCCGACCCGGCCGCAACCGGGGCTGTCTCGGCGCGCAAGTGGCCGAGGACTGGCACGCTGAGGTGCTCGATGTCGTCGACGCTGCGCAGCCGCTCGAGGTGGCGCTCCCGCATCACGCTGAGGGCCGCGCCGACCAGCAGGCCGACCAGCGCTCCGGCGGGGATCGCGAGGTTGAGCGGCAGCGCGAGTCCGGAGCGCTTTGCCACGGGGGCGATCACGACCTGGCCCGCCCGGGCGTCGGAGGTGTCCAGGGTCGAGAGCTGGAGCCGGAGGTTCTGCAGCTGCGCGCCGCTGGCGCGCACCTCGGGACTGTCGGGGCCGAAGTCCTGCTTGCGCAGCTGGCGCAGCCGGTCCTCGACGTTGCGCAGGCTGGCCTCGATGCCGGACCGTCGAGTGTCCATGGCCCGGGTCCGGTTGTCGCTGCGGTACTGCAGGTAGCTGTCGGCGTACTGGCGGGCCACGACCGCGGCCACGTCGGCGCGCGAGCTGCGGAAGGTGATCTCGATGATCTGGGTGTTCGGGAGGATCACGACGCCCAGACCCTTGGTGAGGTTGGCGTCGGCGAGCGAGGGCAGCGCCTTGCGCACCTCCGCGACGATCTCGTCGGAGGACACCACCTGCGCCTCGGTCTCGAGGCGGATCAGGTCGCTGCCCGACCCGGTCGGGCTGTAGGGGTTGCCGTCCAGCGGCTGCACCAGCACGCTCGAGGTGGCGACGTACTGCGTGGGCAGCTGGGACGCCAGGGCCGCGGCGCCGGCCGCACCGAGCGCGGCGAGCAGCGTGATGAGCAGCAAGTGGGCTCGCAGGGCCGGCCAGAGCCGAAGATGCCGCGTGGGCGCCAGGTCGTAGCTGCTCATGGTCGTTGGTGGTCCCCTCGTTCATGTGCGCCGGCCCGGGAGCCGTGCCCGTGCTGGGTCGGGCCGCTCGGCGACACGCCCGAAGGGGCGGGTGCCGCGCCTCCGGTCGGCCTCAGCATACCCGTCGGTGTCATGACCGCGGCCCCCGCAGACGCAGTCCCCGCCCGGTGCCGGCGGCGCGGTGGCGGCGCAGGCCCAGGTGGGGCCAGACCAGGGTGCTGAGCAGCCCCACCAGCATGCCCAGGGTCAGGCCGCTGGACACGAAGACCTCGACCTGGCCGGGCCGGTAGCGCACGACCTGGGCGCGCACGATCACGATGGAGTCGGTGTTGTTGGTCGCGACCGCCTTGTCCAGCCGGTCCTCGAGCACCGAGACGGACTCGAACAGGTTCTGGGCCGGGGCGCCCTCGGCCACCTGCTCGAAGAGCTGGTTCTGCAGCACGCTGATGCGCTTCTTCAGGAGCCGGACGCGGGTGCGGCTGATCGAGAAGGTGTCGGCCTGGAGTGCGAGCAGAGACTGGGTCGCGGCGTCGACTCCGGACACGGCCTGGGCTCGGGTGTCCGCGCGAACCTGGAGCACCAGGACTCGAGATCCCGGCTTGGCGGAGATCACCATGCTGGAGCCGGCCTCGGACGTCGAGACGCCCATCGCCCGCGAGATGCGGCCCAGTGCGTAGTCCGACCGGAGCAGCGCCGCGGTGGTGTCGAGCGTGACGACCTCCTCCTTCTGGTTCTCCGGGTCCAGGGAGAGGAAGGTGATCTGCGGAGAGGCCGCGACCCGTGCGGTCGCGTAGTAGCGCGGAGCCAGGGAGAAGAAGATCGCCCCGCCGATCACGGCGCCCAAGGTCGCCGTCGCCAGCAGCCGCCGCCAGTGCCGGCGTACGTGCCCGACGTACGACGACAGCAGCGGCAGCGGGCGGTCCTGGACCAGGGTCACTCAGCGCCTCCAGACCGGAGGGTGCCCCAGCAGCGCAGCCAGGGCCTCGTCGTGGCTCTCGTAGTGCTCGCGCAGCCGGTCGGCCACGGTGGCGTCGAGGCCGGCGCCGGGGCGGGCGTTGTAGCGCTCGAACGACGCAGGAAGCACGTCGTGCAGGCCCAGGAACTCGATGATCCGCCGGAACTCGTCCTCCGGCTCGGCGAAGAACGACTCGGACTCGATCAGCAGGAGCCGGTCGCGGCCGAGCCCGTCGATGAACGGCGCGAGAAGATGGGCGTACTCGCCCCGGCGGCGGTAGGCGTGGTGGCGGTGGTTGAAGCTCTGGTACGCCGGGTCGGCGAGCATCCGCTCGGTCTCGCCCTCCAGCCGGGCGTCCTCGAGCTCGATGGCCCGGGCGAACGTCTTCCCCTCAAAGCCCCGCGCCAGCTCGTGCTTGTAGGCCGAGAAGGCGCGCTCGACCGGGTCGCGCACCATCGCCACCAGCTTGACCTCGGGCAGATCGCGGGCGATGCGGGCGGCGGCCTGCGGATGGAACATGTAGTAGCCGCTGGCGTCGAAGACCCGGGTGTCGTCGCCCGCGCCGCGCACCGGGAAGTGCCCGCGGTACCACGCCGGGCCTCGGTCGTAGTTGAGGTCGAAGTAGTTGACGCCCTTGTGCAGCTGCGGGCGGCGGATCTGCGGGTGGCCCATCAGCGCCCGGAACAGCGAGGTTGTCCCGCAGCGCTGGCCACCGATCACGAGGAAGTCGGGCACGGGTCGGCGGCTCGCGGTGCGCTCGCCGTACCACACCGCCGCCTGGCGGCCGCGGAGGCGAAGGCTGGGCGGTGTCAGCTTGCGGAGGTTCATGCGAGCACTCCTCGCTCGATCAGGTCGGTCTGGCCGGTCAGCAGCCGCAGCACCCAGGCGAGCCGCGCCTCGACGGCAGGAACCGGGACGAGGTCCAGATCGGCTGCGTAGCGCCGGCCCGCGTGCAGCAGGTCGAGCGCCAGCAGGATCCTGGTGAGGGCAGGGTCGACGCCGCAGCCCGCCAGCAGCACCTGGCAGCTCGGCGAGGAAGCGTCGCTCGGCCTCGTCGGTGTCGTCGGCGTCGCCGGTCGCCCGCACCCGGGCGGCGGCGAAGTGGATCGCGTCGAAGCCCTGAGGGACGTCGGTGTCGAGCGCTCCCAGTCCCACACCTCGAGGACGTCGCCGCTCCAGGCCATGTTCCACGGCGCCCAGTCGCCGTGCGCCGCCCCGAGCGGGAGCCGGCGGTCACCCACGAGGTCGCGCAGCCGATCGGCCAGCGCGGCGAGCTCGGCGGAGCGGGGCCCCGGGTCGCCCCGAGACGGCGCGCCAGGACTGCGGTCGCGGCCAGCGGCAGGTCGTCGCGCGCGCCGGTGCGAGCGATCTCCCGGGTCGGCTCCACCGGCAGCTCCACGGCTGCCGGACGTCGGCGGCGGCGGCCAGCGCGCTGGTGACCAGGAGCGCGCGCCCGCGCAGCTCACCGACGCGCAGCACGCGTGGTGCGCGGATGCTCTGCCAGCCGACGTCGGCTACCCGGGTGAGCGCAGCGGTCTCCTGTCGGACCAGGGCCGAGGCGACCGGACTGCTGCCGACCTTCGCGAACGCCAGCGCCTCGCCGGCCTCGGTCGTCAGCCGCAGCACGGGCTTGCGGTTGGCCCGCGGGGGCCGGCGAGGACGCCGAGCCGGGTCGCGCCGGTCCCGCCGAGCCAGGCGACCAGCTCGTCGAGCGCGGGTCGTCGATCACGAGCCTGCGGACGGGAAGGGCCGTCACCGTGCGGGTACGCAGGCCCAATGCCACCAGCTGCTTCGCGATCCGTGCGGGAGTCGTTCGGGAGCGACGCTCCGCGACCAGGTCGGCCCCCGCGGGGGCGGCCGGCACGAGCACCTGGGGCCGCTCGGGCGAGGGCAGGCACAGATAGGCGCGGCGCGCCGATCCGGGACGCCGAGTGAGTCTGCTGAGGGCCGGATCCAGCCCGATCTCGCCCAGCAGCGCGGCCAGCCCGGGTGGGAGGACCGAGCCGGGCGTGGCAGGGCGGGCGCTCATCGGGCGCCCCCGGCAGTCGCATGCGCCGCCGCGAGCGGGTCCCACTCCACCGAGGTGGGGGGCGCGTGGTCTCGGGAGGACAGCCCGATGGTGACCATCGTGACCAGCATGGGCAGATCCAACGCGTCGTAGAACAGGAAGTAGAACATCGACGCGACGAGCACCGAGGACGACAGCAGCCCGAGCCCGGTGGGTCTGCGGGCGTTGATCCAGGCCTGCCACAGCAGGAAGGTCAGCATCAGCGTCGCCCCCACGAAGCCGGTCATGAACACCAGGCCCCACAAGAAGCCCTGGGTGCCGAGCGGCGGCGCCGAGCACTGGTGGCAGCCGGGTGTCCCGCCGCCGGCGATGGAGTTGAAGTTGCCCACCATCTGCCGAGTGCCGCCGTACCCGAGCACGGGCGAGGACGCCCAGGTGGTGCGGAAGACCTCGACGACGGTGTCCTGACGGCGCTCGTCGCTGTGCGGGGTGTTGACGCGGGTCGAGATGGTGGCGCCCAGGGGCGTCACGACCAGGCCGACCAGGATCGCGACGCCGGCCGCCGTGACCGCGAGCAGGATCTTGATGTCCCCCGCGGCGAGCCGGCGGACCACGACCCAGGCCGCGGTCACGGCCAGGCCGAGCCACAGGCCGCGGTTGAGGGAGTACACGACGGGCACGAAGGACGCCATCAGGATCAGCGGACCCAGCCAGCGGCGCCAGCCCGCGGTCTTGCCGAGCCACGCGACCAGGAAGAACGGGACCAGCAGGCCGTAGGCGTTGCCCCACGTGTTGGGGTAGGAGTACGGCGCGGTGACCCGCGGCTGTGAGTAGCCCAGGAACTCCGACTGCAAGGCAATGCGCGGATGGAACAGCGCGTTCATGAACTCCTGGCGGGTGAACGACTTGGGCAGCACCAGCTCCAGCGCCGAGGGGAAGTCCAGGTGGGGCATCAGTACGCCCAGCAGGCCGCCGGCGGTCGTGATGACGAAGAGGTAGCCGAAGAGCCGGGTCACGCGCGTGGCCGTCAGCTGGGTGCGGTCGGCGTTGAGGACGTACAGACACGCGATCGTCACAGAGACGTACCACAGCCCCCGGTAGCTGAAGCCGATCAGCGGGCCGAGGCCGGTCTTGGCCTCGGTGCCGGGCGCGCACCCAGAGCATGGTCACCCCGAGCCCCACCCAGAACAAGAAGACCAGGTAGATCCCGAAGCCGCGCGGCACCCGCAGCCGGCGGCGAGACCAGCAGTGCCCAGAGCATGGGCACCGACAGCACGAACACGATGATCTTGGAGATGCCCAGCACCCACCACAGCGGGTACAGGTAGATGTAGACCATCAGGGGCCAGTACTCGTCGAAGTGCCGCGCGAACAGCCCGCGGCGGTCAGGAGCCGGCACGGGCCGCGACAACAGCGGGCGGTCCGCGTGACGGGCGGCCTGACCAGGACGGTCATGACCAGCCCCAGCGCTCTCGGACCGGGACGCCGTAGTCACGCTCGATCCGGGTGACCTCGTCGGCCAGCTGCTCGCGGATGTAGTCGACCGATGCCTGGTCCGGACGGACCTGGCTCTTGTCGATGCGCTGGTAGAGCATCCGGTGGACCACGCCGGAGCGCGGACGACGCCGACGAGGCGGGCGCCGTCGTGCTCGCGGACCCAGTCGGCGGAGCGGCGCACGGCGTTCGCGAGCCGCACCGAGGAAGGCCCGCGCCGCGGGCAGCTTGGCCTGCCGCTCCTCCGCCGACAGCGGCAGCCGGTCGATGCCCAGGAAGTCGGTCGTGGCGTCCAGGAAGCCCTGTGGGTCGGCCTCGAGGTCGTCGAACACCGCCAGGTGGAGCAGCTCGCGCGGGAAGTGCCGGCCGAAGCGGTCCAGGCCCGAGGCGTAGCGGCCGTGCTCGAGCAGCTCGTCGACGCTGCGCAGGGCGGCGCCGAAGTCGTCGGGCCACATGCCGTGCTTGCGGGCGTAGAGCCACGACGACCACGCGCGCTCGACCGGGTCACGCAGGGACACCATCAGCTTCGGCGCGCCGAGCGTCTCGGCCATCCGGGCCGGCGCCCCCGGGTGGAAGAGGTAGTCCTGGCAGACCTCGCCCACCACCAGCTGCGCGTCGGTGGCGTCGCGGAACTGCTCGGCGTACCACGCAGTGCCGCGGTCGTAGTACCGGTCGAAGAAGTACAGGTCCTTGGCGGGCGTGAGGTAGACCTGCGGATGGGTGAGCAGGACCTCGTGCAGCCAGGACGAGCCGGCCTTGTCGGGGCCGATGTAGACGAAGTTGGGCAGCCTGGTCACGACACCCCCCGCCCGAAGCGGCGCGCCACGCTCAGCACCTTCTGCGGGTCCACGCCGGTGACGCTGACCAGACCCAGCCAGGCGTGTGGCGCCACGGGGTCTGCGCGCAGGGCGCGACCCGCGAAGCGAAGCGCGGAGGAGCGCTTGCCGGCGGTCCCGCGGGCGTAGGCGATCTGGCCCAGGATGCGCGCGTAGCCGCGCCGGTCGGAGGCGAAGTCGGGGTGCTTGTCGACGAGGTACTCCAGGGCGTCCGCCGTGTTAAGGGCCCGGCCGCGGAACCACGAGGGGACGTCCTTGCGGATGTCGGCCAGCACCTCGGTGACCACCCCCACCCGGCCCACCCGGGAGGCCCGCAGCAGCCAGTCGTAGTCCTCGCCGTAGCCGTGGGGGAGGTCCTCGTCGTACTCGCCGGCCTTGGCGAACGCCGAGCGGCGGATCGCGAGCGTGGAGCTGTGCAGCTCCTTGACCCGGTTGCGCAGCAGCCGCTCGTGAGTCACCAGCTCCGACTGGCCCGGCCAGTCGACGTCGCGGTCGCCCATGAGCAGCCGGATGCCCGCACCCACGGCGAGCAGCTGGGGATCGCTCTGCAACCGCTCCACCTGGCGGCGGATCTTCGCTGCGTGCCAGAGGTCGTCGTCGTCGCAGCTGGCGACGATCTCGCCGGAGGTGTTCCGCAGGCCGTGGTTGCGCGCGCCCGCGAGGCCGGGGGTGCCGTCGTTGGTGATCGAGCGGATCTCGCGGGGGGCGGCGCCCAGCTCACCCAGGGTGGGATCGGCGTCCTCGCGGTCGTGGACAACGAGGATCTCCAACGCGCCGGGGTAGTCCTGACCCACGATCGTCGCCAGCGTCTCGCGGAGCAGCTCGGGGCGACCCCGCGTCGGGATGACGACGGAGACCGTGGGCCACTGGGTCGGGTCGGCGGACTGGGTGCCGGACTGGGTATCGCTGTGGGTCACGCGGTCTTCCTTGCCGTGGTGCTGGATGCTGGGTCGGTGGAGCCGGGCCGGCTGTAGCCGTAGCGCACCAGCCAGGGCAGCGTGGCGGCCGTCACGAGCCGTCGCTCGGCGGCCGGCATCTCCCGCCGCCACGCGTCGTCGGCGGCCAGCTGAAGTGTCCCATGGCGGAACCGGCCGGGGTTGCCGGACAGTCCATGGCTGGGGGCCAGGGTGACGGCGTGGTCGCTCACATGGGACAGCTCCGCCGGGCCGGGCCGGTCGCCGAGCTCGTGGAGCAGGGCCGTCAAGGCGCCGTACGGCGCCGCCACCAGGTCCTCGTAGCGCACCCGCACCACCCGGATCCCCGACAACCGGCCGATCGCCGCGAGCTCGCTCTGCAGCGCCGCCCACTGGGCGGCCGAGCGGCTCACCCCCGGCGACCACATCCGGCCCCGACTGCCGCCGTCGGCTCCGGCCTGCGGGCGCTCGTGGGCCCTGCGGGACCAGGAGTAGGCGACGCCGCGCGGGTCGCGCACCAGGTTGACGATGACCAGGTCGTACGCCGGGTCATCGCCGGGGTCACTCCCCGCGCGAAGGCCGAGGGCCAGGCCGTGGGCGGGGCCCTTGCTCGCGTCGACCACCGTGCGGGCGCCGCTCACCTCGGCCACCGCGCGGTAGATCCGGCCGTAGTCGAGCTGGTACTCCGCCACCGCCGACCCCAGCCCGCTGCGCCGGCCCCGGGCCAGGCCGAGCAGGGCAGGCACCTGACGCTGCCGGGCCACCACGCCCCGCAGGGCGGCCAGCCGGGCGAGATGGGCCGCGTTCCAGCCACCGAAGGCGACGTCGCCGACCCGCTGCCAGAACGGGCAGCCGGAGAAGCGCTCGCCGCAGCCGCACACCTCGTCGTCGGGGTAGACCGACCGCGCCAGGTCGACCAGCTCGCCTACGTTCGTCCAGCCAGGGACGGCGCCCAGCATGCGCTCCAGCAAGGTGCTGCCCGAGCGGCCGAAGCCGCCCAGGTAGACCACCCGTGGCCTGACGCCGTCGGTCTCCTGGCTCACGATCGAGCTGCCCCACCCTTCACTCATCGCGTGCCATCGGCCCGCCGGGCCGGCGAGCTCACGCCAGCCCCTCGCTCTCCTCCATGGTAGGCACCGCGGGGATGCGGCGTCCCCACCACCGCTGAGTTGGCCCCGGGGCCCCGAGTCCAGCATGAGCCAGGACTAGACCGGCATGACCCGAACGGGCTATGGCGTATGGCCCTGAGGGATGATGGCCTATCCTTCAGAGTGCGGTCTCGTGGGGGGGTCGCAGGTCTGCGTGGGGGGATACTGGTGATCACCGGCTCGACTGCTGTGCACTCTCGTTCGGCTCGGGCGCTCAGGGCACCACTGGCGCTGCTCAGCGCCCTGATGCTGGTCCTGCTCGGGACGGGCCCGCTGGCCGGGGCGGCGCACGCCGACCCGGTGGTCTCGCCCGTCCCCGGGAAGTCCCCCGGCGTGCTGGACGGCGAGGTCTACGCGCTGGCCAAGGTCGGCGGCACCGTCGTGGTCGGTGGCAGCTTCACCCAGGCCAGCTCGTGGGGCAGCAGCACCGTGGAGACCCGGTCGCGGATCCTCACCTACGACGCGGCGACGGGGGAGCTCGTGAGCGGTTTCGCGCCCGTGCTCGACGGCACCGTCTACTCCATCCAGCCCGGCCCGGTGCCCAACAGCGTGCTCGTGGCCGGCACCTTCAAGCGGCTCAACGACAAGAGCGTCGGGCGGCTGGTCCTGCTGGACCTGGCCACCGGGAACCGCGTCAAGTCCTTCAAGGCCGCCTCCATCAACGGCCGGATCAACTCGCTCGCCGTCGCGGGCAACCGGCTCTACGTCGGCGGCAACTTCACCAAGGTGGGCGGGGTGGCGCACGCCGGTTTCGCCTCCCTCGACTTCACCACCGGTGTGCTGGACCCGTTCGTCAACGTGCAGGCCAGCGGTCGGCACAACGACAGCGGCTCCGGCGCGAAGAGCGCCGTGGGCGTCACCGAGCTCGACGTGACGCCGAGCGGCGACCGGTGGTCGCGATCGGCAACTTCAAGCGGGTGGACGGGCTGCTGCGCGACCAGGTGGTCATGCTCGACACGACCGGCGCGAGCGCGGTGGTGTCCCCGACCTGGGCGACGACCCGGTTCTCGCCGTACTGCGCGAAGAACGCCTTCGACTCCTGGGTGCGCGACGTCAGCTTCAGCCCCGACGGCTCGTACTTCGTGGTCACCGCGACCGGCGGCGGCTTCGCCGGCACCCTGTGCGACAGCGCCTCGCGCTGGGAGACCTACGCGTCGGGCTCCGACATCGCGCCCAGCTGGGTCGACTGGTCCGGTGGCGACACGATGTGGGGCGTCGAGGTCACCGACGACGTGGTGTACGTCGGCGGCCACATGCGCTGGATGAACAACAGCAACGGGCGCGACGCCGCTCGGCAGGGTGCCGTCCCGCGCCCGGGCATCGCGGCCCTGAGCGTCCAGAACGGCATGCCGCTGGACTGGAACCCGGGCCGCCACCCGCGCGGTGAGGCCGTCTATGTCTTCCTGGCCGCCGACGACGGGCTGTACTTCGGCAGCAACAGCGAGTGGGTGGGCAACTTCGAGTACCTCCGACCCCGGGTGGGCTTCTTCCCCTACCTCGGTGGCCACGAGATCGCCGACGACTCGCGAGCCGAGCTGCCGGCCGACATCATGGTCGGCTCACCCAGCAACGTGGGCGACTCGCTGCGGCAGCAGTCCTTCGACGGGACCACGATCGGCGCGCCGACAACGCTCACCACCACCGGCGTGGCGTGGGGAGCACCCGGGGTGCCTTCTTCATCGGCGGCAAGGTCTTCTACGGCAACAGCGACGGCTGGCTGTACAGCCGCACCTACCACAAGGGCGCGTTCGGCCCGGCGGTGAAGCTGGATCCCTACCACGACCCGTACTGGAACGGCGTCCCGACCGGGTCGGGCACCTCGACCTACACCGGCGTCGTGCCGGACCTGTTCGGGAGCTTCAACGCCTCCGTGAGCGGCCTGGCCTACTACAACGGGCGGCTGTACTACTCGACCGCGGGCTCCAGCACGCTGAACTACCGCTACTTCAGCGCCGACTCGGGCATCGTCGGCAGCGAGGTGGTCAACGCCTCCAACGGGATCAACTGGAGCGACGCCAACATCGCGTTCAGCTCCGGTGACCAGCTCTACTTCGTGTCCCGGTCGACCGGGCAGCTGAAGCGGATCGCCCTGGTCAACAACCTGCCGACGGGCTCGGCGACCGTGGTGGACGCCAGCCGGGACTGGCGGGGCCGCTCGGTCTTCCTGGCTCCCCAGAACGTCAACGTTCCCCCGGTCGCCGACTTCAGCTCCTCGTGCGTCGAGCTCTCGTGCGACTTCGACGCCAGCGCGTCGGTCGACCCGGACGGCTCGATCACCGACTTCACGTGGGACTTCGGCGACGGGAGCACGGCCTCCAGCGGGACCGCGACGGTCCACCACGACTTCGCTGCGGGCGGCGACAAGTCAGTGACCCTCACGGTGACCGACAACGAGGGCGCCACGGGCACGACCACCAAGACCGTGACCGTCGTGCCGCCTGCCGACTCCCACATCGCCTTCGTCGACAGCGCCACCTCGGCCGACTCCAGCAACGTCACCTCGGCATCGATCACGGTCCCGGCGGAGTGCAGGCCGGCGACACCATGCTGCTCTTCGTGGGCGCCTCCGCCCTCGACCCGGGCCTCACCGGCCCCGCGGGCTGGGCCCAGGTCGGCGCCGACAGCGCGGTGAGCATGTCGTCGTCGGTGTGGATGCAGACGGCGACCGCCGGCTCGGCGGGCAGCAGCGTCGACGTCGGCTTCGCGACCGCGACCAAGTCGGCGCTGACGCTGGTGGTCTACCGCGACGCGGCGGGCACCCTGGCTCCGGGGGCCATCGCCTCGGCCACGGCGAGCAACGTGGACACCCACGTGGCTCCGGTCGTCGACGCCCCGTCGGGTGCCTGGGTGATCAGCTACTGGTCGGACAAGTCGTCGTGGACCACGGGGTGGAACCTCCCCGTCGACCAGACCCAGCGCGCGATCGCGCTCGGCGGCGGGAGCGGCCGGATCACCTCCGCGCTCGTCGACTCGGCCGACCGGGTGCCGGTCCCGGGACCGGCCGGCGGCGTGACCGCGACGACCGACACGGTCAGCACGCGGAGCATCGCCTGGACCGTCGCCCTGTCGCCGGCGCCGTAGCCGGCCCGCCGACCACGGCCCGCGGCCGGCTCACAGGGTGACGGACTGCGGGTCGAGCAGGCACTCCCGGAACGCCGCGAGGCGCTCGGAGTCGAGGATGAACGGCTCCTTGACGCCCCGGGGCGCGGTGTTGAAGTAGTTCATCGTGAGCACGTTGTTGGCCAGGGCGTAGTCGTAGGCGTCGTACATCCACTGTGCGGCCCGACCAGGCTGGTTGGGATCGGTGCGGGTGCCGTATTCGGCGACGACGAGGGGCCGGTCGCCCGCGAAGCGCTTCACCCGGTCGACCAGCGTCCCGAACTCCACCCACCGGGCGGCCTCCGGGTTGCTGGGGGACCACCAGTTGTAGGCGTCGATGCCGAACAGCGACACGTTGCGCGCAAGCCACTTCTTGGGCCGCCGGCGGCTCAGCGGGTGGAACGTCCAGGCCATCAGCACCTGGATCACCTCGACGTTTGGTGCCCGCCGACGGGCCTTCTTGACGACGTACTGGGTCATTCGCCGGTGCCAGTAGGCGGTCATCCCGCTGCCGCGACCCCGGGTGTCGTTCTCCGGCTCGTGGTTGATCGTGAAGCAGACCGGCCCGTCCAGCTCCGCCAGCCCGTCCAGGATCCGGTTCAGCCACCCGTTCCGCTTGCCGCGGGCGATGGCGCGCCAGGTGCCCTTGGGCTTGATGGACAGGACCGACAGCCGTCCCGCGGCGACGTCCTCGGCGGCGCGGCGCAGCAGCTGGTCGACCTGGTTGGCCGGGTGGTAGTTGCGACGGCTGCCCAGGGGATGGCCGAGCTGGCGCTCGAAGTCGCGGACCGTCGTGGTCGGCGAGATGATCGCGCCGTAGAACACGCCGTCGCGGGCCTTGGCGCGCAGGGCTGCCAGGCCGGGGGTGGTGGCGGAGGTCCCGACAGCTGCGGAGACAGCGGGCCCACCGACGCTCAGCCCGGCGGCGAGACCGGTGCTGGCCGTGATGAGCCCTCGTCGAGACACCGTGAGTGGGGTTGTGCTCATGGGGGGTAGGTGCCTTTCGAACAAAGGTCCCGAGTGTGCAGTTGTTCGCTAGCGAAGCACGGACTTTACCTTCTGTCCGGCGAACCGTCACCTTGCCGCCGGGCGGCAAGGCGTCGTCCAGCCCCGGCAGGTGACGCGGGGAGCCGGCGGGCGAGTGCTCAGTGCAGGTCGTAGACGATGTGCGCGAGCGCACCGTTGAACTGGTCCGGAGCGTCGGCGACCACCTCGCCGACGGGGTTCAGCTTGCCGCCGATCGAGACCGGCGCGGGGCGGTTGCCGACGAACTCGATGAGGCCGGTCGGCTGGGTCGTCGAGGTCAGCGCCCAGCGCGTGACCTCGCCGTCCGCGCGGATCCGACCGACGTACAGGCTGACCCGGTCGTCGTCGCGCTGACAGCGCAGTCGGTACCACTGGCCGACGGCCAGGCGCGTCCCCTTGATGAGTGCCTCACCCTGGTCGCCCGCGATCCGGCATGAGGGGACGCCGTTGTCGACCTGCAGCTTGATCTGGCCCTTCTCGCCGAACAGGCCGCGCTGGATGAGGTTGTCACCGTCGTCGCCGGTCGCACGCCGCGGTGGCTCGGAGAAGTAGACGTCCGCGCCGAACTGGAAGTCCTCGGCGTCCGGGGAGAACACCGTGCTGAACTTGTCGATGACCGCGTGCAGGGCTGCGATGTTCCCCTGGGAGGACTGCTCCACGCTCGGGAACGCCACCGCGGTCGTGCCGGCCGGCCCCGCCACGGCGCGCAGCTCCCCGCGGCCCAGCGTTGAAATGGTGACGTGGGCGGTGGGTGGGTTGACCGCGAAGCTCGGGTCCTTCCCCTCGCCCTCGTCGCGGACGTCGATGACCAGGTCCAGGTCGTTGTCGGGCCACGGCTCCTGCCCGGCGGGAGAGTCCGACATCGGCGGTGGCTCGGGCTCGCCAGGCTCGCAGCCGGTCGCGAACGTCGCCAGCAGCAGGCCCACGGCCAGCAGCACGGTCGCCCGCGGCTCGCGTCGCCTCATGCACCACCCCGCCCCTTCGGCGGCCCCACCCAGGCCAGCTGGGCCCCATCGAACCATGGTGCGCCGAACCATGCGGCGGGTGCGGTCCCGCTGCCTCGACCGAGCCGGCCCGGGCACGATGCTCACCACACCAGGCGCCCGGCGTCGAGCTCGGCGAGGACGGGCCCGGCCAGCTCCTCGATCTCGGCGACCTCGGCCGGCTCGAGGTGCCGCCGCCACGACTCCGCGACCTCCTCGGGGCGTCGGTCCAACCGGTGCAGCTCGCTGCCAGACGTCGGCGCCGGGCGGTCACCGCCTGACATCACCCGTGCCGTGTCGTCGGTGGGTTCCAGGCCCAGCTCGGCGAAGAGGGCGCGCACGGCCGGAAGCCCGCCGCCTGCCAGGTCTGCGTGCGGGACCAGCACCGTGCCGGGGGCACGGGGGGTCGTCGAGGACGAGCTGCTGGAGCACGGCCCAGAACAGCGCCATCCGGGCTGCCTCGGACATCGCTCGGCCCCCGTGGCCCAGAGTGCCGCGAGCTCGGGTCGGTGGTCGGCGGCCACCGGGACCAGGTCGGCGATCTCGTCCAGGTCGGGGCGCCACCCCATTCGCCGGTAGCTGGCCAGGACCGCCCCGGGATGGCGGTAGACCTGGATCGGGCGGGCACCGGTCACGGCGACGATGGTCGGCGCGGACAGCATGGCGAAGGGGTCCTTGACCACGACGCGCGTGCCCGGCAGGGCCGCCCGCCACTGGTGCCGCCCGTACCGGCCGTACGTGCGCGGGTTCCACCCGGCGTACGTCGAGCGCAGGGCGCGCCGCTGCCGGGGTGGGGTCGGTGAGCCGCACCCAGCCCGACACGGTGCCACCGAGGGCGTACTGCCGGCCCCGCGGGTTCATCGGCTCGCGGCCGGCCAGCGCGGTGCCCCGGGCGGTCGCCAGCAACCGGGCCAGCCAGGTCGTGCCGGATCGAGGGACACCGGTGACCAGGAGCGGTGAGGGACGCGTGCTCATCGGGACAAGTGTCCACTGCCGAGCGCCCCGCGACCACTCGTGACCGGCTCGTGACCAGCCCGTGACCTGGCCTCGAGCCGGGCCCGGTCACGGCCCGACCGTGACCGTCCGCGACACGGGTGTGCTGGTGTTGCCCCAGCCGTCGGTGACGGTGAGGGTGACGGTGTAGGTACCGCCGGCGGCGAAGGTGTGGCTGCCGCCGGAGAACGTCGAGTTGGCGGTGCCGTCACCCCACGTCCACAGGTAGCTGAGCGTGTCACCGGTGTCGGGGTCGGTCGAGGCCAGACCGCTGACGTTGCAGACCAGGCCGACGCAGGTCGGCGGGCTGAAGACCGCGGTCGGCGCCGTGTTGCCCGGCGGCTCGGTGATCGTCACGTCCTGGCTGACCGGCGTCGAGGAGGCGCCGTACTCGTCGGTGACGGTCAGCGTCACGGTGTAGGTGCCGGCCGAGGTGTAGGTCTGGCTCGGCACCGGGCCGGTCCCCGTCCGCCCGTTGCCGAAGCTCCACGCGTAGGAGAGCGTGGCGGCGTTCTCGTCGGTGCTGCCGCGACCGTCGAAGCTGCAGACGTTGTCCGCGCAGGACACGGTGAACGACGCCTCCGGAGCCTGGTTGCCCGCGGGCGCCGAGACCGTCACCACCGTGTCGACGGTGTCGGGGTACTGCCCGTGGGCGTCCACCGGCCGGACCCGGACGGTGTAGGTGTCGCTGGGGATGGCCGGGCTTGTGTAGGAGTAGTTCGATCCGGGTGATCCCGGGCTGTTGAGGAAGGTCGAGATGAACCGCTCGGTGGAGCTGAACGAGCCGTTCGTGGCCATGTACTGCCCCGCCGAGTTGCGGATCGCCACCTCGACGCGGCCGATGGCGTGGTCGTCCTCGGCGCGCCCGGTGACGACGATCTTGGACTCGGTGAAGCTGGCTCCGTCGACCGGGCTCAGCAGCGTGGTGTTGAGGTAGGGGTCGAGGTCACCGGGGAAGGCCAGGTAGCGCGCGGTGGCCCCCGAGGTGGACCGGTCCCACTGGCCCGCGCTGTCCACGGCGTAGGCCGTGACGGCGTAGTTGCCGGCGGCCGGCAGGTCAACCGGCAGCGCGAACGTCGTGCTGGTGCCGCCGGGCGTGCCGAGGGTGGCGTCCAGCGTGGCGAAGCCGGCCGCGAGGGTCCCGTCGGGCTGGACATACCGGCTGGACTCGGTCTCCTGCAGGGCGATGCGCACTGAGGCGACCCCGAGGTCGTCGGTGGCGGCACCGGTCAGGTCGAGGTGCAACACCTCGAGTGACTGGTCGGTGCCGGTGAAGTCCAGCGTGGCGTTGGGCGCGCTGTCGCCCGGCACGGCCGCGTCAAGGGTCAGCCGGACCTGGTAGGTGGTCGAGGTCGTGAGGTCCTGGTTGTCGGTGGCCCGCACCCGGAAGCTGTAGCTGCCCGGCGTCAGGTTGAACGGGGTGGTGTAGGACCAGTTGTACGACGTCCCGGCGAGGCCGGGCGGTGACACTCGGTAGTAGCCCGCCTGGACGTCGGCGCCCCAGCTGCCGTCGGAGGCGAGGTTCTCGCGCGTCGTCGTGTTCTGCAGTCGGATCTCGACGTTGGCCAGACCCTGGTCGTCGGCGGCGGTGCCGGAGAACGTGAGCGGGCTCCCGGGCTCGAGTGCGAGCGTCGGCGACTGGGTGGGGGAGTGACCCCACCGGTGCGGTCAGCGTCACGGTCGGCGGCGAGCCGCTGCTGTCGACGGTGATGTCGCTGACCGCCCACCGCATGTCGGACTGGCCGGCGGTGTCGACCGCGAGCGCGCCGATGCGCCAGTCGCCCTCGTGCGGCAGCGTCACCTCATAGCTCCACGTCGCGCTGGTCGCGCCGATCACGTCGGGGTCGATCCGGAACGTCGTGTAGTCCGACGTCAGCTGACCGTCGCTGGTGACGTAGTTGTCGTTGGCGTCGCGGAAGTACAGGTTGATCGCGTTGACCCCGAAGTCGTCGGTCGCGGTGCCCGAGGCGATGAAGGTGGTCGAGGCGACCAGACCTCGCGGCGACGAGACGCGCGCGTGTCGGGGGTCAGGTCGTCGAAGAGGAAGGTCTCGATCTTCTTGATGGCCTTGCTCGGGTCACGGGTGCCGTTGGTGGCCACCGTGCGCGCCCGCAGGGTGAGGGTCTCGGTGGTCGGGATGGTCAGGGTGAGGGACCAGCGTCGGCCCTGGGCGGTGTTGGCGCCGAGGGTGGCGAGGATGGTGTTGGAGGAGCCCCAGCTGGTGAGGTTGTCCTGCAGGTAGCGCTTGGCGCCGTTGAGGACCTCGACCTGGACCCGGCGCACGCCGGAGGCCCCGCCGGGGGCGATGGCCTCGCCCTCGATGGTGAACTCCTGGCCACCGGGGATCACGCGTCCCTCGATCGGGGTGGTGATGGTGGTGTCGGTGGCGGAGGTGGTGACGGTGTTGAAGTCGTAGAACGCGACCCGACCGGTGCGCAGGCCGCCCTGGAACATGCCGTCGCCGCCGACGAACAGGCCGCGGCTGGTGGCCTCGATGGCCTTGACTCCCTCGAAGGAGTTCGAGCCCGGGTTCCACTCCAGGGCCTTGCCGGTGGCGGGGTCGAGCGCGCCGAGGTGGTCGCGGCGGACGACCTCGTCGCCCAGGCCGTAGCCGGCCAGGCCCTGGCCGGTGCCGTAGCCGACGTTGTCCAGGCCCGGCCACGGGTCGCTCGCGGTCGGCGACTCCTGGAAGCCGAAGTGGCCTCCCACGTAGACCGCCTTCTCCGTGATGGCCACGGAGTAGACGCTGTCGAAGTGGCGGGAGACCCACAGCGGCTGCTGGTTGTCGCCGCCGGTCAGGGAGAAGGCGATCGCGGTGTCGTTGATCGGCGGCCGGTCGCCGCCGGAGCCGGAGGTCACCACGAAGAAGGAGTCGTCGGGGGCGATGTCGCCGCCGTAGATGCGCTGGACGCCGCCGACGAACTGCAGGTTGTCGTCCCAGATCCGGCTGCGCCAGGGCAGCAGCTGCTTGCTGGCGGTGTCGATCAGACCGACGCCGAGCCGGTCCTGGCCGGCGATCTTGCGGGCGGTGTGCACCACGAACAAGGTGGTGTTGTCGTGGGTGAGCTTGAGCTGCTGCACGGTGAGGGCGCCGTTGGGGCCGATGCCGCCGGAGAGCTGGTTGTCGAACCCGGTGTCGGGGGCGCCGGTGGTGGCGTTGAGGGCGACCAGGCCGACGCTGTTCCGGTTGTTGAACTTGGTGAACTTGCCGCCGGCGTACACCGTGGTGTCGCTGACCGCGAGGGCGTTGACCAGGCCGTTGCCCGAGGCGGTGAAGCCGGCCAGCGGGGCACCGGTGGTCAGGTTCAGCGAGGCCAGCTTGCGGTGGGTCTGACCGTTGACGGTGTTGAAGCTGCCGCCCACGAACAGCCGGGTGCCGTCGGGGGAGGCCTCGATCGCGTTGACGCCGTTGCCACCGCCGGCGAAGGTCGGCCGGAAAGTCGTGTCGATCAGCCCGGTGTTGATGTTGTACGCCGCCAGCTTGCCCTGCTGCACGGTGTTGGTCTGCCCGTTGGCGTTGTTCTGGATCGAGGTGAAGGTGCCGGCGATGAAGACGCGGTTGCCGACGACCTCCATGTCCCAGATCTCACCGCCGCTGATCCGCGGGGTGTTGTTGCGCGGCACCGACGGCACCAGCGCGGTATGCCCCGGGCGCGGCTGATCCACCGCGGATGCCGGAGAGGCGGCCAGCACGCTGACCACGGCCAGTCCGGTCAGCGCGAGCAGCCCGGACAGCGCGAAACGAACGCAGCGAACGATGAACCCCATGCGAAAAGCCCCCACATCTGCCACGGCACGCCGTGGCCCCCACTGACAGCCGTGGCCCACTTCCACAGCCGCCCCACTGCCCAGCACCCTAGACGCTGAGGGGCCGGATGTTAACCCCCGAAAGTCGCAGTGCCGCTGAGGCGGACTAGTCCAGTGCCAGTCCTGCCCGTGCGGTCGGCCGGGCTCGCGGGTGCCCGGTCCCTGACGTCTGCCCGTTCGCTAGCCAGGCGGTGGGGATCGTGGTGAGGTAGAGCGAAGACCTGCGGCGGGGGCCCCGGGGTTCAGTGGGTGGGCCCCCGCCGCGGGCACCTAGGGAGCGCTGACCGACACCTGCACGGTGGCCGTGCTGGCACGCCCCCAGCCATCGGTCACCGTCAAGGTGACTGTGTAGACCCCGCTGCCGGGAAGGTGCGGGTCGGGCTGGTCGTGGTGCTGGTGCTCCCGCCGTCTCCGAAGTCCCAGAGCCGGGTGATCGCGTCCCCGTCCGGGTCGGAGGACCCGGCGCTGGAGAACGTGCACAGCAGCGCGGTGCAGGCCGGCGGGTCGATCACCGCGATGGGGACCCGGTTGCCGGCCGGCTCCTGGATCACGACCGTGCGGGTCACCGTGCTCGACTTGCCCCAGCCGTCGGTCACGGTCAGCGTGACGGTGTAGGTGCCGTCAGCCGGGAACGTGCGGGTCGGGCTGGTCGAGGTGCTGGTGGCACCGCCGTCGCCGAAGTCCCAGAGCCGGGTGATCGAGTCGCCCGCGTTGGGGTCGGACGACTGGCTGCTGGTGAAGCTGCAGGTGCGCGCAGTGCAGGTGGGCGTCCCGATCACCGCGTTCGGCGCGACGTTGTCGGGCGGCTCGGTGATCGTCACGGTCTGCGTGGCCGTCGAGGTGGCGAGGTACTCGTCAGTGACCGTCAGCGTCACGGTGTAGGTGTTCGCACTGGTGTAGGTCCGGCTCACGAACGCTCCGCTCCCGGTGCCGTTGCCGAAGTTCCACGAGTAGGTCAGCGCCGACGGGTTCTCATCGGTGGAGCTTCGACCGTCGAACCCACAGATGTTGTCGGTGCAGTTCACCGTGAAGCTGGCCACCGGCGGGTTGTTGGGCGGCTGGGTGACCGTCACCGTGGCATCCAGGCTCGGGTCGGTCACGAAGTCGTGGTTGTCGACGCCGCGCACCCGCACCACGTAGTCCCCGGAGGAATGACGGGGGTGGTGTAGGAAGTAGTTCGAGCCGGGCGAGCCGGGCGAGTTCAAGAAGGCCGTCCGCCAGCTCTCCGTGGCGCTGGTGAAGCCGCCGGTGGCGTTCATGTACAGGCCCGCGCTGTTGCGCACCGCCACCTGGACGGCGGCGATGGCCCGGTCGTCCTCCACCCGTCCGGTGACCGGGATCCGGCCCTCGGTGTAGGTCTCGCCGCCCTGCGGAACGCGCAGGTTCTCCACGAAGGTGGGTGGCTGGTCTCCCGGGTAGATCGGGTAGCGCGCCGTGGCGCCCGTGGACGAGGATCCTGTTGGTTCACGGTGTCCCAGGCATAGGCGGTGACCGACCAGTCGCCCTCGACCGGGAGGTCCTGCGACAGCGACCACGTGGTGCTGGTCGCTGCTGGGCTGGCCAGCGTCGCCGCGAGATCGGCGTAGGACGCGGACAGCGTGCCGTTGGCCTGCAGGTAGCGACGCGTGTCGTTGTCGAAGAACGCCACGCGTACGCGGTCGACCCCGTGGTCGTCGGTGGCGGTGCCGGTCAGGTCGAGGTGCAGCACCTGCAGCCCGGTCTGGGTGCCCGTCACATCCAGCAGCGCGTCCGGCGGGTTGTCGCCGGGGATCTGCGCGGCGAGGGTGAGCCGGCCCTGTTGGGCCGTCGACGTCGTCAGCTCGATGTCGTCGGTCGCCCTGACCCGGAAGTCATAGCTGCCCGGCGTCAGGTTGAACGGCGTCGTCCAGGACCACGAGTAGGTGCTGGCGTTCAGGTTCAGCGGTGACACCCGGAACCAGCCGGGGGAGATTCCCACGCCCCACGTGCCGTCGGCGGCGAGGCCCTCCCGGGTGGTGGTGTTCTGCAGCCGCACCTCCACGCTGTTGAGGTTCTCGTCGTCGGTCGCCGTGCCCGCGAACGTCAACGGGCTCCCCGGTGTGACCGGCACCGGCGACACCGCGTTCGGCGGCACCATGACGACCGGCTGAGAGATGGTGACCGTCGGCGCGAGACCGGTCGAACTCACCGTGAAGTCGCGCGTGAACTCGTCCAGCGAGGACTGGCCGGAGGTGTCGCGCGGGGTGACGGCGATCCGCCAGACGCCCTCGTAGGGCACGGTCACCTCGGTCGACCAGGTGGTGCTGGTCGCGTCGACGATGTCGGGCGGGATGCTGAAGGAGTTGTACGTCGACGCCACGGTGCCGTTGTCCTGCAAGAACAGCGAGGAGCCGTTCTTGATGACGTACCCGATCGAGCGCACCCCGACGTCATCTGTGGCGGTGCCGGTGATCGTGAACGTCGTCGACGGGACGATGCCCGTCGGGCCGGTGATCGAGGCGCGCGGAGGCGCGTCGGTCACGCTGAACGTCTCGAACTTCTTGGTCGCCTTGCTGGCGTCACTGGTGCCGTTGACGCCGAACGTCTTGGCCAGTGCCTTGAGCGAGCGGTTCTCCGCGATGGTCACCGGCAGGGACCAGTGGGTGTCCACCGCGCCCTGGGTGTCCAGGTTGACGTTGATGGTGTTGGCCGAGCCCCACGTCACCAGGTCGTCTTGCAGGTAGCGGCCGCTGTCGCGGTCCTGGAGCTCGAGCTGCACGCGCTGGACGCCGCTGGTCGCATGCGCCGTGCCGTCGATGGTGAACTCGACGCCACCCTCCTCGACCCGGCCCTCGATCGGGTTGGTGATCGTGGTCTCGTTGGCACCGGAGGCCGGGGCGTTGGCGAAGTCGTAGACCGCCACGCGGCCGACGTTGCGCCCACCCTGGGTGGTCGCGTCGCCGCCGAAGACCACGCCCCGTGGCGTGACGATGACTGCCTTGTTGCCCTCGAAGGAGTTGGAGCCGGGGTTCCACTCAAGCGCCTTGCCCTGGTCAAGGCTCAGCAGCCCGACGTGGTCGCGGCGCACGACGTCGTCGCCGAGGCCGTAGCCGGAGAGTCCCTGGCCGGTGCCGTAGCCGACGTTGTCCAGACCCGGCCACGGGTCCTTGGCGGTCGGGGACTCGTTCCAGGAGAAGTGGCCGCCGATGTAGACGCCTTGCTCGGAGATGCCGATCGAGTAGACGCTGTCGAAGCAGCGGGAGATCCACAGCGGCTCCACGAAGTCGTCCCCGGCCAGCGGCAGCGCCACCGCCGTGTCGTTGATCGGCGGCCGGTCGCCGCCCGAGCCACTGCCCACGACCAGGAACGAGTCGTCCGGTGCGATGTCACCGGCATAGATGCGCTGGATCCCGCCGACGTACTGCAGGTTGTCCTCCCAGAGCCTGGTCCGCCAGGGCTTGAGCAGGCCGCTCGCGGTGTCGATCAGGCCGACGCCGTAGCGGTCCTGGCCCGCGATCTGGCGACCGGTGTGCACCACCATGAGGGTGGACAGGTCGTGGGTCAGCTTCAGCTCCTGGACGTTGAGCGCGCCGTTGGGTCCGATGCCGCCGGTGATGTCGTTGTTCCAGGTGCCGGCCGGGTTCGCGTTGGTACGACCGACTAGTGCGCCGGTCGTGGCGTCGACAGCGGCCAGCCCGCGGTGGGCTGCACCGTTGATCGTGGTGAACTTGCCGCCCAGGTACACGGTGGTGTTGCTGGCCTCGACCTGGGTGCCGGCGCTGTTGCCGTTGGCGGTGAAGCTGGTGATCGTCGCCCCGGTGACCGGGTCGATGGCGGCGAACTTCCGCCTCGCGACGCCGTTGACGTTGTTGAAGGTGCCCGCCACGTAGAGCCTGGTGCCGTCCGGACTTGCCTCGATGTCGCTCACGCTGCCGTCGAACGTCGGCCGGAAGTTGGCGTCGACGAGGCCGGTGGCCATGTTGAAGGACGCGACGAAGCGCTGGTTGTAGCTGGTGGTGTTGTTGCCGTTGTTGTTGCGGATGGAGGTGAAGCCCCCGACCACGAAGATGCGGTTGCCGAGGTACTCCAGGTCCCAGATCTCGCCGCTGGTGATGCGCGGCGTGGTGTTGGACGACACGTCGGGAACGATGGCCGTGTGCCCCGGGGGCGGCACGGCGGACTGCGTGGTGGTCACCTGGCGAGTCGTCTGGGCGGTCAGACTGCCGTCGCTGACGGTCAGGGTGACGGTGCGCGTGCCGGCCGTCGAGTAGGTGTGGCTCGGCGAGACGCCGCTGCCGGTCTGCCCGTCGCCGAAGTTCCAGCTGTAGGTGAGCGGGTCGTTCTCCGGGTCGCTGGACCCCGCCGCGTTGAAGGCACACGTCAGCGACGCGCAGGTGAGGGTGAAGCTCGCGGTGGGTGCGGTGTTGATCGGTCCGCCGGTATCGTCCCCGGGGCTCACCACCACCGAGTAGGTGACGTCGCGGCTGGCCGCGGAGCTGGTCGTGGCAGTCCGGGCGGCCGCGGTCCCGGTCGCGACGGCCCCGGCCGAGTCGCCGAGCACGGCGCTTACCTTGCCCGACCCGGTGGCGGCTGCGGTGGTCCTCTGGGTCACGGTGCCGGGCAGCGTCCAGGTCTGGGCCGTGCCGGACTTCTCGGTCCACACGTTGATCAGCCAGGAGTTCGCGTCGGCGACGGCAACGCTGGGCGCGGCGTGGCTCGCCGTGGAGCTGTTGGACACGCTGCTCGCGGACGTGGTGACGGAGGCGGCGCCCAGCGAGCTGCGGTAGGCGGCGACGCCCATCGCGGACTTGACGCTCGCACTGGACGTGACAGTGACCTGGGTGCCAGCATCGCCGGCTCCGGCCACCTTGGTCCAGGCTCGGCCGCGGATGCCGTTGCCGTCACGAGTCTCGATCAGCGACCAGCCAGCCACCGCGTCGTTGACCGTGGCGGTGGTGGAGTTGGTCGTCAAGAACATGACCAGCGCATCGCCGGCCTGCACTGACGCCGGGATCGTCACCCGGTGGCTGGTCCGAGCGCCGGCGCTCGAGGCAGCCGCGACGAAGGACAGGTTGCCTGGCGCCGCCGAGGCGGGCGCCGCCCCGAGGGTCGCTACGCCGGCGAAGGACCCCACCAGCACCGCCGACGCCACGAAGGCACGAAGAGAACGCGTAAACCCCATGAAGTTTGCCCCCACATTCGCCACTCGAGATCGGAGTGGCCCCCACAAAGATGGCTCAGAGTAGACCCTGGATGCCCCCCTTGGTAAGTAGCCGGGACGGCAATTTTCTGGACGTCTAGACGCCCCCGATCTCAGCCTGATTCCCGGCGTTTCTCGGGACCTGTTTCCGGCTCTGCTTCGGGCGCAGTTCCAGCCTGGTCTCGACCCCGAGGCGGCCCCTGCTGCGGCCTGCTCGTCGGGGCCTCGTCCCGCCGGCGGTGCGCCGTTCCGGGACGCTCGCCGGACCTGGGACACTTGCTCCCGTGAGCGACTTCGAGGACACCGCCGCCGACCCATCCACGCTGGACGACCACCGCCTCTCGGCCTGGCTGGCGACGGCCGCCGGCGAGCGCCTGCTCCAGGTGCGCGGCGAGGGCCTGGCGGGTCGGGAGCTGAAGGACGCCGGGGACCAGGCGGCCCATAACCTGCTCATGGACCTGCTCGCCCGCTACCGGCCCGACGACGCGGTGCTGTCGGAGGAGGGCAAGGACGACAAGGCACGGCTGCTGGCCGACCGGGTGTGGATCGTGGACCCGCTGGACGGCACCCGGGAGTTCTCCGAGCCGCCGCGCGACGACTGGGCCGTCCATGTGGCGCTGTGGGAGAAGGGCGAGCTCGTGGCCGGGGCGGTGGCGCAGCCGGCGCTGGGCGAGACGTTCAGCACCGCCCAGCCTCCCGTCGTACCCCCCCGCACGTCGGTGCGCCCGCGGATCGCCGTGTCCCGCACCCGCCCGCCGGCGTTCGTCGAGGCGCTCGCCGCCGAGATCGACGCCGAGCTGGTGCCGATGGGCTCGGCGGGGTCAAGGTGATCTCGGTGACCCGCGACGTGACCGACGCTCTGCCGTGCACGCGGGCGGGCAGTACGAGTGGGACAACGCCGCCCCCGCGGCCGTCGCCCGTGCGGCCGGGCTGCACTGCTCGCGCATCGACGGCTCGGAGCTGGTCTACAACCAGGACGACGTCTCGCTGCCCGACCTCATCGTCTGCCGACCCGAGCTGGCCGAGCAGATCCTGGAGTTCGTGCGCCGGCACGGCACGGTCTGACCACCACCCCGGCGCTGCCCGGTATCTGGCCGCTCGGCCGCACCCTCCTCTTCCGCATGAGGAACACGTCTGGACCACTGCGTCACGGCGCACCGGTCCAGACGTCTCCTCTGTGGACGAACGGCCTGCCGGACCGGCGAGCGAGGAGGAGGTCAGGCCATGTGGGACCACCCCGAGTGGGACGGCGCCGAGCCGCGCCACACCTACCTGTCGCACGACCCCTGTGCGCGGGCTGCGGGCACTGCAGCACACCTACCTGCCGTGCTCGGACAGCTGCGACTGCCGACCCGGCGTCGCCGTCTCCGGGCTGGTCGCCACCGCCTGACCGCCCCGCGGAACCTCGCCCTCGGCCTCGCGTCAGATCGGTATGGAGCCGTGCTGACCCGGCGCGACGCCCTGCTGGCCCTGGCGGTCGCCGCCCTGGCCGGGCCCGTGCTCTCCGCCCGCGGGTCGGAGAGCGGGCCTGACGCCGGGGGCGGAGCCGGTGGTGGCCTCGGCCTGGTGTCCTCCGACCTGGCCCGCGCCGACGCGGACCCGGCGGCGGTGCCGGAGGTCGTGGCGGCGATGCAGCGCTTCGGCGGCGGTCTCTACGGCCAGGTCGCCCGGTCCGGTCGCGGGCGCAACCTCGCGCTGTCGCCGTACTCGGTGGCGGTGGCGCTCGGCATGACGCTCAACGGCGCCGTCGGGGTCACCGCCGACGAGATGCGCGCCGCGCTCGCGCTGGACGGCCTGGACGTCGAGGCGCTCAACGCCGGCCTCAACGCCGTCGAGCAGGCGCTGGAGGCGCTGGCGGGCCCGGTCGAGCGGGCCGACGGCAGCAGGGCCGGGATCGCCTTGGCGGTCGCCTCGCGCTGTTCGGCGAGCGCAGCGACATGGAAGCGGCCGTTCCTGGACGCCCTGGCCCGCGACTACGGAGCCGGTATGCGGACCGTGGACTACCGGGGCGCGTCCGAGCCGGCCCGGGAGCTGATCAACGCGTGGACGGCCGACCAGACCCGCGACCGGATCCCCGAGCTGATCCCGGAGGAGTCCTCACCGCCCTCACCCGGCTGGTGCTGGTGAACGCCCTCTACCTCAAGGCCCCCTGGGAGGAGCCGTTCGACAAGTCCTCGACAGCGCCCGGTGACTTCCACCGGGGTGATGGCTCGGTGGTCCAGGTCCAGATGATGCGGGCCCTGATGGAGCACACGCCCGTGCGGGCCGGTGCCGGCTGGCGCTCGGTCCGGCTGCCGCACGCCGGAGCGGGCTTGCGATGACCGTCGTCCTGCCCGACCAGGGCCGGCTCGCCGACGTCGAGGCGACGCTGGCCGGGGACGGGTCGGGGCGCTGCTGGCCGGGAGTTCGGAGGGCGGTGCCGACGTCACCGTGCCGCGGTGGACCTTCCGCAGCGCCACCGCACTCGAGGACGCTCTCGCGAGCCTGGGTATGCCCAGGGCCTTCGACGAGTCGAGGGCCGACTTCTCCGAGATGACCGACGACGAGCCGCTGCACCTCGACGCCGTCCTGCACGAGGTGTTCATCGCCGTGGACGAGGAGGGCACCGAGGCGGCGGCGGCCACCGCGGTGGTGGCGGGCAACGACGGCGGCTCCCGTGGCTGAGCCGTTCTGTGGTCGACCGCCCGTTCCTGTTCGTCATCCACGACACCACCTACGACACCCCGCTCTTCGTCGGGCGGGTGGCCGACCCGACGGCCCACTGAGGCGTCGGCGACCGCCCGTAGACTCGGGCACACACCCCCTCACCACCCCCTCCCGGGCCGTGAGGCGCTCGTGCTGTCCCCGACCTCTCAGGAGCGCCCGTGCCACTCTCCGGCCCTGACCTCCGCCGTGCTGGCCGACCCGGTGCTGGCCGAGGCGGTGAGCGACGCCCGCGAGGGCTGGTTCCCGCGCTGGAGCTGACCGGGCGGCGCGGTGCGGCCCTCGTCGTGGCCGGGCTGGTCGAGGCCGGCCGCACCGTGCTGGCCGTCACGGCCACCGCTCGCGAGGCCGAGGACCTGACCGAGGCGCTGACCAGCCTGGTCGACCCGGCCACGGTGGCCTACTACCCGAGCTGGAGACCCTGCCGCACGAGCGGCCGAGCCCGCGCAGCGACACGGTCGGCCGCCGGCTCGCCGTCCTGCGGCGGCTGCGACACCCGGGCACGGGGGAGTCCGACGGGCCGGTGCGCGTGCTGGTGGCTCCGGTGCCGGTCGGTGCTGCAGCCCCAGGTGGCCGGTCTCGGCGACCTGGAGCCGGTGGCGCTCGCGCCAGGCGACACCGTGCCGCTCGAGGAGCTGGTGGAGCGGCTGGCCGGCGCGGCGTACACCCGGGTCGACCTGGTCGAGAAGCGCGGCGAGTTCGCGGTCCGCGGCGGCATCGTCGACGTCTTCCCGCCCACCGAGGAGCACCCGCTGCGGGTGGAGCTGTGGGGGGACGAGGTCGAGGAGATCCGCTCCTTCGCGGTCGCCGACCAGCGCACCCTCGAGCCGGTCGACCGGCTGTGGGCGCCGCCGTGCCGCGAGCTGCTGCTCACCCAGGAGGTACGCCGCCGCGCGGCCGAGCTCGGCGAGCGCCACCCGACCCTGCTGGAGCTCACCGACAAGATCGCGGCGGGCATCGCCGTCGAGGGCATGGAGTCCCTGGCGCCCGTGCTCGTCGACGAGATGGAGCTGCTGGTCGACGTCATGCCGCCCGGGACCCACGTCCTCGTGCTGGACCCGGAGCGCGTGCGCACCCGAGCCCACGACCTGGTGGCGACCAGCGAGGAGTTCCTGGGCGCGAGCTGGGCCGCGGCTGCGGGAGGCGGCCAGGCGCCCGTCGACCTCGGCGCGGCGTCGTACCGCGCGCTGGGCGACGTCCGCTCACATGCGCTGGCGCAGGGCACCCCCTGGTGGGGCGTCAGCCCGTTCGGCATCGCCGACGAGGGGGAGCCCGGTCCCGAGGCGCCGGGGGTGCCCACGCGGGTCCTGGCGGCCCAGCCCGCCGAGGAGTACCGCGGCGACCTCGATCGCGCCGTCGCCGACATTCGGGGCTGGCTCGCGACCGGCACCCGCGTCGTCGTCGTCCAGACCGGCCACGGGCTGGCCGAGCGGACGGTCGAGGCGCTCGCCGAGCACGATGTGCCGGCCCGGCTCGTCGAGGACCTCTCCGAGCCACCGACAGCCGACGTCGTCACGGTCACGACCGGCTCGCTGCAGCACGGGCTGGTCGCCGCCGAGCACGGGCTGGCCCTGCTGACCGGTGACGACCTCACCGGGCAGTCGTCCTCCACCCGTGACATGCGCCGGATGCCCACGCGGCGCAAGCGGCAGATCGACCCGCTCGAGCTGTCCGCGGGCGACTACGTCGTCCACGAGCAGCACGGCGTCGGGCGGTTCGTCGAGATGCGGCAGCGGGAGGTCCAGGGGGCGACCCGGGAGTACCTCGTCCTCGAGTACGGCGCGTCCAAGCGCGGTGGCCCGCCCGACCTGCTGTTCGTTCCGGCCGACAGCCTCGACCAGGTCACCCGCTACGTCGGCGGGGAGCAGCCCAGCCTCGACCGGCTCGGGGGCTCGGACTGGGCCAAGCGGAAGGGCCGGGCCCGCCGGGCCGTCCGGCAGATCGCCGCCGAGCTGATCAAGCTGTACGCCGCCCGGCAGGCCACCCGGGGCCACGCCTTCGGCCCCGACACCCCGTGGCAGGGCGAGCTGGAGGACGCCTTCCCCTTCACCGAGACCCCCGACCAGCTGAGCACGGTGGACGAGGTCAAGGCCGACATGCGCCGCACCGTGCCGATGGACCGCCTGGTGTGCGGCGACGTGGGCTACGGCAAGACCGAGATCGCCGTCCGGGCGGCCTTCAAGGCAGTCCAGGACGGCACCCAGGTGGCGGTGCTGGTGCCGACGACCCTGCTCGTGCAGCAGCACCTCTCCACGTTCACCGAGCGGATGAGCGCTTTCCCGGTGGAGATCAAGGCGCTGTCGCGCTTCCAGACCGATGCCGAGGCTCGCGACGTGCTGACGGGGCTGGCCGACGGCAGCGTCGACATCGTGATCGGCACCCACCGGCTGCTCAACCCCGACGTGCGCGTCAAGAACCTCGGCCTGCTCATCGTCGACGAGGAGCAGCGTTTCGGCGTCGAGCACCAGGAGCAGATGAAGCGGCTGCGCACGAGCGTCGACGTGCTGTCGATGTCGGCGACCCCGATCCCGCGCACGCTGGAGATGGCGATCACCGGGATCCGCGAGATGTCGACGATCACCACACCCCCCGAGGAGCGGCACCCGGTGCTCACCTACGTCGGTGCCTACGAGGACCGGCAGGTCGTCGCCGCGATCCGGCGCGAGCTGCTGCGCGACGGCCAGGTGTTCTTCATCCACAACCGGGTCCAGTCGATCGAGAAGGCCGCGGCGCGGATCCGCGAACTGGTCCCCGAGGCACGGGTCGCGGTCGGCCACGGCCAGATGCCCGAGCACCAGCTGGAGCAGGTGATGCTGGACTTCTGGGAGAAGCGCTTCGACGTATTGGTGTGCACCACGATCGTGGAGTCGGGCCTCGACGTCTCCAACGCCAACACGATGATCATCGAGCGGGCCGACATGCTCGGCCTCTCCCAGCTGCACCAGCTGCGCGGCCGGGTCGGGCGCTCCCGGGAGCGCGCCTACGCCTACTTCCTCTACCCCGCGGAGAAGCCGCTCACCGAGACCGCCCACGAGCGGCTCGCCACCTTGGCCCAGCACTCCGACCTCGGTGGCGGCATGGCCATCGCGATGAAGGACCTCGAGATCCGCGGCGCCGGCAACCTGCTCGGCGGCGAGCAGTCCGGCCACATCGCCGACGTCGGCTTCGACCTCTACGTCCGGCTCGTGGGCGAGGCGGTGCAGGAGTTCCGCGGCGACGGCGAGCCCGAGCTGGCGGAGGTGCGCATCGAGCTGCCCGTCGACGCCCACCTGCCGCACGACTACATCGGCTCGGAGCGGCTGCGCCTGGAGATGTACAAGCGACTCGCCGAGGTGCGCTCCGACGACGACGTCGACCAGCTGGCCGAGGAACTGCGCGACCGGTACGGCGAGCCGCCCGCCGAGGTCGCCTCCTTGCTGCTGGTGGCGCGGTTCCGAGCCCGCGCCCGGCAGTCCGGCATCGGCGAGGTCACCATCTCCGGCAGGTTCGTCCGCTTCGCCCCCGTCGACCTGCCCGAGTCCCGGGTGGTGCGGCTGCAGCGGCTCTACCCCAAGAGCGTCGTGAAGGCACCCCTGTCGACGGTGCTGGTGCCGCGGCCACAGACGGCGGTGGTCGGGGGCAGCCGATCTCCGGGGTGGCCCTGCTTGAATGGCGCGGACGGTCATCGACACGGTGCTCGCCCCGGCGACCGAGCCGGGGCCCGACGCCGCCCGCACCACCGTCCCCGAGACAACGAGCAGCAGCTGAGGAGCTCCCGTGAGCACGACCCGTTCCCGCCGCCCCCGCGCCGTGCGCGCAGCCGTCACCGCGGCCACCGCCGCCCTGCTGTCGGCGACCCTGTCCGGCTGCGGTGACGCGCACCCGGGCGCCGCCGCGGTGGTCGACGGCCAGTCGGTCGAGATGGCCGACGTGGACGCGATGACGACGGCGGTGTGCTCCGCCGCGGCACAGTCCTCGTCGGGCACGCTCCCGTTGGGCTACCTGCGCGGGCTCGCGCTCGACTCCGCGGTCAAGCGGGCGGTGGCCGACCAGCTCGCGGACGAGTACGACGTCACCGCAGGCTCGGCCTACCAGCAGTCGCTGTCCCAGCTGCGGACCCAGGCCCTCAGCCTGCCCCTGAAACGCAGGACGGCTTCGTGCAGTGGCAGAGTGCGGGCAGCTACCTCTCCGACATCGCCGAACAGGTGGCGCGCCGCCAGCTCACCGACGAGGGGGCGACACCAGCGTCGACGCGGTCTCCGCGCGGGCGGTGTCCGTGGTCGCCGACTGGGCGCAGCACCAGCTGGCGGTCGACCCGCGCTTCGACGTGCGGGTCTCCGGTGACGCCTACCGCCAGGGCGGGGCCCTGCTGGTGCCGGTCAACGACTCGCTGTCCCTGTCCGCGAGCGAGGGGGCCAAGGCCGCGGGTATCTCGCCCAGCTGGTCGAGAGCAGCCTGCGGGCCCCAGGACGACCCCCAGCGGCTCTCGGACGCCCAGGGCCAGGCGCTGTTCACCAAGCTCACCACCTGGGCCGGCACCCTCCCGGCCGACCAGCGCTGCCCGGGGACGGCCTCCGGCGCATGAGCGGCGCGCCCGCGCACGATGACCCGAAGGGCGCGGCCGCGACGGTCGCGCTGGTGACCGAGCTGCTGGCCCTGATGCGCCGGCTGCGCGCCGAATGCGGGTGGAAGCGGGAGCAGACCCATCGCTCGCTCGTGCGCTACCTGCTCGAGGAGACCCACGAGACCGTCGAGGCGATCGAGTCCGGCGACGCCGAGCACCTGCGCGAGGAGCTGGGCGACCTGCTGCTCCAGGTGTGGTTCCACGCGGTGATCGGCGAGGAGACGGGGGAGTTCACCTTCGACGACGTCGTTCGCGGCCTCCTGGACAAGCTGCTGCGCCGCAACCCCCACGTCTTCGGCGAGTGCGCGGGTCCAGCCCCCACCGACCCCGAGACGATCAACGAGCTGTGGGAGTCGGTCAAGGCGCAGGAGAAGCGTCGCGGCAGCCCCACCGACGGGCTGCCGGCCTCGCTGCCCGCGCTGCTGTACGCCGACAAGGTCGTCGACCGGCTGGCCCGGGAGGGGCGCCCTGTCCGCGTGGACGCACCCGCGGATCTCGGTGAGCGGCTGCTGGCAGTGGTCGTCGAGGCGCGGGCAGAGGGCGTCGACCCCGAGCAGGCGCTGCGGCTCGCCGTCCGCCGCCGGCTGCCCCCCTCAGTGCCCGAAGCCGGGCCCCGCGCCGGCCGCTGACCGCCGGCCGGTCCCCCCGCGGGTGGTGCCGCGCCGCGCGGCTAGGGTGAGAGCTGTCCGGTCCCTGCTGTTGCGAAGGAGACCCCCGTGGCTTCCATCACCGCTGTCGGCGCCCGCGAGATCCTCGACTCCCGCGGCAACCCCACCGTCGAGGTCGAGGTCGCTCTGGACGACGGGGCCTTCGGCCGGGCCGCCGTGCCGAGCGGCGCCTCGACCGGCGCGTTCGAGGCCGTCGAGCTGCGCGACGGCGGCAAGCGCTACCTGGGCAAGGGCGTGCAGAAGGCCGTGTCCCGGGTCGCCGAGGACATCGCCCCGGCCGTGGTCGGCCTGGAGGCCGACGACCAGCGGCTGGTCGACCAGACCATGCAGCAGCTGGACGCCACCCCCAACAAGACCAAGCTGGGCGCCAACGCGATCCTGGGCGTGTCGCTGGCGGTGGCGCGTGCCGCGGCCGACTCGGCGGACCTCCCGCTCTACCGCTACGTCGGCGGTGCCAACGCGCACCTGCTTCCGGTGCCGATGATGAACATCCTCAACGGCGGCTCCCACGCCGACTCCAACGTCGATGTCCAGGAGTTCATGATCGCGCCCGTCGGTGCGGCCACCTTCGCCGAGGCACTGCGGATGGGCGCAGAGGTCTACCACGCACTCAAGGCGGTGCTGAAGAAGAAGGGTCTTGCGACCGGGCTCGGCGACGAGGGCGGGTTCGCGCCCAACCTCGACAGCAACCGGGCCGCCCTCGACCTGATCGCCGACGCCGTGAAGGCAGCCGGCCTCAAGCTGGGCAAGGACATCGTGCTGGCGCTCGACGTCGCGGCCTCGGAGTTCTGCACGCGCGGCAAGTACACCTTCGAGGGCAAGAAGAAGTCGGCCGCCGAGATGACGGCCTACTACGCCGACCTGGTGGCCGCCTACCCCATCGTGTCCATCGAGGACCCTCTCGACGAGGAGGACTGGGCCGGCTGGAAGACGATCACCGACGAGCTCGGAGAGCGCATCCAGATCGTCGGCGACGACCTCTTCGTCACCAACGTGGAGCGGCTGCAGCGCGGCATCACGGGCGGGCAGGCGAACGCCCTGCTGGTGAAGGTGAACCAGATCGGCTCGCTCACCGAGACGCTCGACTCGGTGGAGCTGGCCCACCGCAACGGCTACCGCTGCATGATGAGCCACCGCTCCGGTGAGACCGAGGACACCACGATCGCCGACCTGGCCGTCGCGACGAACTGCGGGCAGATCAAGACGGGGGCGCCGGCGCGCTCCGAGCGCGTGGCGAAGTACAACCAGCTGCTCCGGATCGAGGGCGAGCTGGGCGACGCCGCGAGGTACGCCGGTCTCGGCGCGTTCCCGCGGTACACCGGCTGATCCTTGTCATGATGGGGAGCGTGGCTTCCCCAGGAGGACCCCGGAGCGGGTCGGGCGACGGCGCGCGGCGCGCCCGGCGTGGCGCCGGCCCCGGTCGCAACCGTCGGCCGGGCGATCGGGCCGGTCGGGTGCGCCCCGTTCCGCCGGTGCCCGCACCCCGGGAGCCGGGCGACACCTCCTCCGGGATCCGCCCCGCCCGGGCGGCGCAGCCGATCGGCCGTCCGGCGAGCTCGGTCGGCTCGCGGCTGACGGGCCGGGCGGCGGTGCTGGTGCTTGTCCTCGCCGTGCTGGCCGTGTCCTTCGCGTCCTCGCTCAAGGCCTACCTGCAGCAGCGCGCCCACATCGCGGATCTCAAGGCCGAGATCGCACAGCGCGAGACGAGCATCGAGAAGCTGCAGGGGAGAAGGACAAGTGGTCGGACCCGACCTACGTGCGCATCCAGGCGCGGGCCCGGTTCGGCTACATCATGCCGGGGGAGAAGTCCTACGTCGTGCTGGACGCCCAGGGCCGCCCACTCGACACCGAGGCCGAGCTCGCCAACCCCGACGAGGTGCTGTCGACGCCCCCACGGCCTGGTGGGACACCGCCTGGGGCTCGGTCGAGCTGGCCGGCAGCCCGCCCAAGCTCCAGCCGCCGCCGGCGGACAGGATCGGCCGCGGCGACCAGCCGGCGACCGCGGGCCCGGACCGGTGATCGACCCCGCCGACGAGGCGGCCGTCGCCGAGCAGCTGGGCCGGCCGCCGCGTGGCATCCACGCGGTCGCGCACCGCTGCCCCTGCGGGCTGCCGGACGTCGTGACAACCGAGCCGCGGCTCCCCGACGGCACCCCCTTCCCGACCACGTTCTACCTCACCTGTCCGCGCGCGGCCGCGTTGATCGGGAGCCTCGAGGGGGCGGGGCTGATGCGCGAGATGACCGAGCGGCTCGCCGCCGACGAGGCCCTGGCGACGGCGTACGCCGTCGCGCACGCCGCCTACCTGGCAGCCAGGGCCGAGCTCGGCGAGGTGCCCGAGATCGCCGGGATCAGCGCCGGCGGAATGCCCGACCGGGTCAAGTGCCTGCACGTCCTCGCCGGCCAGGCGCTGGCCCAGGGGCCCGGCGTGAACCCGCTCGGGGACGAGGTGCTCGAGCGGCTGGGGGCGTGGTGGGCCGCGGGGCCGTGCGTGGGCGAGTCGGCGCGCGAGGCGGGCCCGTGATCGCGGCCGTCGACTGCGGCAGCAACACCATCAAGCTGTTCATCGGCGACCCGCCCGAGGTCGTCGTACGGGAGAGCCGCACGGTCCGGCTCGGCCAGGGCGTCGACACCTCCGGCGAGCTCGCCGACGAGGCGCTGGCGCGCGCGTTCACCGCCCTCGAGGAGTACGCCGCCCTCGTGGCGGTCCACCCCGTGGAGCGGCTCCGCTTCTGTGCGACCTCGGCGACGCGCGACGCGTCGAACGCCGCGCGCTTCGCCGAGGGGGTGCACGCCCGGCTCGGGGTGTGGCCGGAGGTGCTCTCCGGGCCGGAGGAGGCCGCGCTCACCTTCGCGGGCGCGGTGCGCCACCTGCGCCGCGTGCCGGCCGAGCCGGTGCTGGTCGTGGACATCGGCGGCGGCTCGACCGAGCTGGTGCTGGGCGGCCGCGGCGCCGACGGTGTCGGCGAGATCGGGCAGGCGGTGTCGCTGGACGCGGGGTCGGTGCGGATGTACGAGCGGCACCTGCACTCGGATCCCGCGTCGAGTGAGGAGATCGCCGCCTGCGCGGCCGACGTGGACGCGCTGCTCGACGGCGCCGGCGTCGACCTCGCCGCCGCCCGGACCGTCGTCGGGGTGGCCGGCTCGTTCCTCACCATCACCGCCGGCGTGCTCGACCTTCCGGCGTACGACGCGGCGCGGATCGACCAGGCGGAGCTCGGGGTGGCCGACGTGCGTGCCTACGTCGACCGGCTGCTCCGGCTGACCCACCGCGAGCGGCTCGCGCTGCCCTACTTGCACCCGGGGCGCGCCGATGTCATCACCGCCGGCGCGCTCATCCTCGACCGGGTGCTCGCCCGCACCAGCGCCAGCACGCTGGTGGCGTCCGAGGCCGACATCCTCGACGGCATCGCCTGGTCGATCGCGTCGGGCTGAGCCGCGCCGGGCGTCCCGTGCGCGGTGACCGGTGCTCCGGCCCTGGCACAGTGGCGCCATGACCCACCCGCACCCGGTGACCGGGCAGGAGTTCGAGAGCCCCGTGCCACCGGGAAGCGGGTGGCCGGACGACCCGGCGTCCGCCGGCACCCCGGTGGCACTCACGCCCGCGCAGGTCCGCCGGCTCGCCGGCGTACGGGGATTGGGCAGAAACTGCAGGCCGGCAGCCGCTGAGGCTGCCGTTGCGGGCCAAACCGCAGCACCCAGACTCCCGACCTCACCGCCCGGATCTCCGTCTGCCGGGCGTGCCCGCGGCTGGTGACCTGGCGCGAGCAGGTGGCGACAGCCAAGCGGGCGTCGTTCGCCGACCAGCCCTACTGGGGCGGCCGATCGCCGGCTGGGGCGACCCCGAGCCACGGGTGCTCATCGTCGGGCTGGCTCCCGCCGCCCACGGCGGCAACCGGACGGGCCGGGTCTTCACCGGCGACTCCTCGGGCGACTGGCTGTTCGCGAGCCTGCACCGGGTCGGCCTCGCGGCGCGGCCGACCAGCACCCACGCGGGCGACGGGCAGCGGCTGCTGGGCGCGCGGCTGGTCGCCGCCGTCCGCTGCGCGCCGCCGGCGAACAAGCCGACCACCGCCGAGCGGGACACCTGCGCTCCCTGGCTGGCCGCCGAGGTCGGTCTGGCGGCGCCGAGGCTGCGGGTGGTCGTGGCGCTCGGCGGCTACGCGTGGGACGCGAGCCTGCGCGCCGTCACAGCCGCCGGGTACGCCGTCCCGCGGCCCAAGCCGCGCTTCGCTCACTCGGCGCAGGTCCCGCTGACTCCTCCAGCCGCGTCCGGGCCTCCGGCCGGGCGGCCGCCGACCCTGCTCGGCTGCTACCACCCCAGCCAGCACAACACCTTCACTGGCCGGCTGACCCCCGCCATGCTGGACGACGTCCTCGGGCGGGCCCGGGCGCTGGCCTGGAAGGATGACGGCTGAGCTGCCGATGAGCGGCCGGCCCCCGTGTCCCAACTGGCAGAGGAAGTCGCCTTAAAAGCGATTCGGTCTGGGTTCGAGTCCCAGCGGGGGCACCCGGGCGCCACGACGCGAGGAGACCACATGACCGACGCACACATCCCGACCGGCCAGACCCCGACCGGCCAGACCCCGACCGGCCAGACCCCGACCGGCGCGGAGCCCGACCCGGACATCGAGCTCCCAGCGGTCCGCACCGAGCTGCCGGGCCCGGCCAGCCGCGCGTGGTTCGAGCGGGCCGACCCGCACCTGACCGGGGCGATGGGCGACCACACGCTGGTGCCGTTCGTCGAGGGCGGCAAGCGCGGGTACCTCGTCGAGGACGTGGACGGCAACACCTTCGCCGACCACATGTCGGCCTGGGGTCCTCGCCGTTCGGCCCGACCCCGGCACCGGTCCGCGAGGCGATGCTGGCGGCCTGGGACCGCTACGGGATGCAGATCAGCGGCTGGGTCCAGAACGAGCCGGCCCTGGCGCTGGGGCGCACCTTGGCCGAGATCGCGCCGGGGCGGCTGTCGCGGGTGGAGTACTCCGTCACGGGGACGCTCGCGGTCGAGGGTGCGGTCAAGTTCATGCGGGAGGCCACCGGCCGGCCGCTGGTCATCACCTTCGGTGGGCAGTACCACGGCGAGTCGACCTACCTCACCGCCGGCGTCTCGAGCGACCTGTCCAACGTGACCACGATGCGCGCGCAGTACGTCGCCGGTGTGGTCGTCATCCCCTACCCCAACCGGTTCCGCTCGCCGTTCCAGACCGGTCCTGGCCCCTACGACGACACCGCGGTGCTCGACTACCTGGAGAGCTACGTCCTGGTCCAGCAGATCCACCCCGAGCAGATCGCGGGGTTGCTCATCGAGCCGGTGCTGGGCGAGGGCGGGATCCACGCGCCGTCGCAGGCATTCTGGGACCGGCTCGGCGCGCTGGCCAGGCGCTGGGGCTGGCTGTTGTGCCTGGACGAGGTGCAGACCTGCATGGGTCGCTGCGGCGAGATGTTCGCGATGCAGCGCTGGTCGGGCATCGACCCCGACCTGCTGCTGCTCGGCAAGGCGTTCTCGGCCGGCGGCCAGCCGATCGCCGCGCTGCTCGGCACCGACGAGGTGATGGGGTCCTCCGAGCTGCACCTGGGCAGCACCTACGGCTTCACGCCCGCGGCCTGCGCCGCCGCGGACGCGGGCATCGAGCTGCTCCGGACCGGCCGGGCGATCCAGAACGCCCGCCGGCTGGAGGAGGTCTTCCTGACCGAGATGGCGCCGTTGGCCGACGAGGTCGACCAGGTCGGCGACGTGCGCGCGGTGGGCGCCCTCGCCGCGCTGGAGTTCGTCCAGGACAAGGCGACGATCCGACCGGCACCTCGCTTCCAGGTCGCCGTCTACCAGGCCGCGCTGCGCCGGGGCGTGCTCGGCATCACCCAGCGCGGCAAGTGGCACTACCGGCTGCAGCCGGCGCTCACCATGCCGGTGGAGGTCTTCCGCGACAGCTGCGAGCGGATCAGGGACGCCGTCCACGAGGTCGCCGCCGACCCGCCCGCCGAGCGGGAGTCGGTGCTCGAGTCGGTCGCGGAGGAGACCCGCTGACCAGCGGGCCGAGCCGGTCGGCCGGCCGCGGCTGAACGCCTGCTGAGAAGGCGTCTGGACGGGAACACCCAGGTCAGGACGGTCGTTGACTTGGGTGAGCCCCGGTAGGATCGGGGCTCCACGGCGGTGTCAGAGCCGCCAGCAGCACCACCCCAGGCCTCCGAGGAGAGACCAGACGATGCGAAGCAGCAACCCGGTATTCACCCGGTCCAAGGCGTTCAACGGCACGGCCAACGCCTACGGCAACCAGACCTACGCCGGCAACGGCCAGCCCCACGCGGGCTACGGCGACCCGTCCACCTGGGGCACCGGCGCCCCCGGAGTCCCGGGCCTGGTCGAGGACAGCCGCCCGATGACCATCGACTCGGTCGTCCAGAAGTCAGCCCTCACCCTGGGCGTGGTGATCCTCACCGCCGCGGTCACCTGGTGGTGGATCGGCGACGTCACCGGCCTGCTCACCGACAGCTCGCTGGCCCGGCTCTACGGCGCCACCATGATCGGGTCGGGCCTGGCCTTCGTCCTGTCGATGGTCAACTCCTTCAAGAGGGTCATCAGCCCGGCGCTGGTCGTGGCCTTCGCCGCCGCCGAGGGTGTCGCCCTGGGCGGCCTGAGCAAGTTCTTCGACGCCCGCTTCGGCGACCACATCGTCATGCAGGCGGTGATCGGCACGTTCGCGGCGTTCGCCGGCACGCTCGCGGCGTACAAGCTCTTCGACATCAAGGTCGGCGACAAGTTCCGCAAGGGCGTCATGGCCGCGATGTTCGGCATGGTCGGGCTGGCCCTGCTGGAGATGGTCCTGGGCTTCTTCGGCAAGCAGATGGGCTTCTTCGGCTTCGGTGCCCTCGGCCTGCTCTTCGCGGTCGTCGGCCTGGTGCTCGGCGTCTTCATGCTGGTCCTCGACTTCGACTTCGTCGAGAACGGCGTCGCGGCCGGCCTGCCCGAGCGGGAGTCGTGGCGGGCGGCGTTCGCCCTCACCGTCAGCCTGGTCTGGATCTACACCAACCTGCTGCGCATCCTGGCCATCCTGCGCGGCGACTGAGCGGCCCGCCGCGAGCCGCGGTCGATCAGCTGGTGGCGTCCCCGGTGCCGGTCGGTGCCGGGGACTCCGGCGTGTCGGGGGGCCCGTCCGGGCCGGTGCCCGGGGCGGTCCCGTCGGAGTCCTCGCTCGCCTCGGGCGGCTCGACCTCCGCCTGCGGCTGCCGCCGCCGGTGTCGTAGCTGCACCCACCGGCCGCGCAGGCCCCGCTGCGCGCCGGCCACCTCGGCGCCGCCCAACTCGGTGCCCGGCCGCTGGGCCGCCTGCACCGCCGCCGCGGTGATGGGGAGCACCAGCTCGCCGCGCCGGGCCTCGGGGGACTCGTCGATGTCGGGCCCCAGCCCGAGCGCGGCCAGGATCGACGGGGTCATGACCGCCGCCAGCGAGCGGTAGCCGTCGGCCGACGGGTGGAACTGGTCGGGCCCGAACAGCACCGCCGGCATGGCCGCGAACTCCGGGCCGAGGATCGGCCCGAGCGAGACGGTGCGCCCGCCGGCCTCCACCACCACGATCGACTGGGCCGCGGCGAGCCGCCGAGACCACGCCCGCGCGACCTGCTTGAGCGGCGGCGCGATCGGCTTGACGGTGCCGAGGTCGGGGCAGGTGCCGACGACGACCGTGATGCCGGCGGCAACCAGCCGGGTCACCCCCTCCTCGAGGTGCCGCACCGACTGCGAGGGCAGCACGGTGTGGGTCACGTCGTTCGCGCCCACGAAGATCGCGGCGAGGTCCGGCTCGAGCGGCAGGGTCCTGTCGATCTGGGCCGCCAGGTCCGACGACTTGGCCCCGACCACGGCGAACTCGCGCAGGTAGACGCGCCGGTCGGCCGCCTCCGCGACGCCCGAGGCCATCAGGGCGCCGGGAGTGTCCTCGACCCGCTCGACGCCGTACCCCGCGGCGCTGGAGTCGCCCAGCAGCGCCATCTTGACGGCCGGGCCGGGGCGGCCGCGGCCGTACCACCCGGTCGCGTCCGGCGGCGGCTCGGAGCGGATCTCGCCGATGGTCCGGCGGGCCAGCTTCGCCTCGGCGGTCAGCACCCCGTAGAGGGCGCCTCCGAGCACGGAGAGGCCACCCCCGCCGTACGCCGCGGCGGCGGCCAGCTTGCGTGCCGCTGCTGCCCTGCCCACGCGGCCACTCTACGGAGGGGACGGATCGGGTGCGGGCGGCTAGGTTGATCCGGTGGAGTACGTCGACTCGCTCCTGGCCCTCGTCGGGCGCACGCCTCTGCTGAGACTGCGCCGCACCCTGGTCCCCGAGGGCGACCCGCTCCCCGAGGGCGGCCCGCTGGTGCTGGCCAAGGTGGAGTACCTCAACCCCGGCGGCTCGGTGAAGGACCGCATCGCCACCCGGATGGTGGAGACGGCGGAGGCGGCCGGCGAGCTCGGCCCCGGGGGCGTCATCGTGGAGCCGACCTCGGGCAACACCGGAGTCGGGCTGGCCATGGTGGCCCAGCAGAAGGGCTACCGCTGCGTCTTCGTCGTGCCCGACAAGGTCAGCGAGGACAAGCGCAACGTGCTGCGGGCCTACGGCGCCGAGGTGGTCGTGTGCCCAACGGCCGTGCCGCCCGAGCACCCCGACTCCTACTACAACGTCAGCGACCGGCTGGTGCGCGAGACGCCCGGCGCCTGGAAGCCCGACCAGTACGCCAACCCGCACAACCCGCGCTCCCACTACGAGACCACCGGACCGGAGCTGTGGGACCAGACCGACGGCCGGATCACCCACTTCGTCAGCGGCGTCGGCACCGGCGGCACGATCACCGGCACCGGCCGGTTCCTCAAGGAGCGCAACCCTGCCGTCCAGGTGGTCGGCGCCGACCCGGCCGGGTCGGTCTACTCCGGCGGCACCGGCCGGCCCTACCTCGTCGAGGGGGTCGGCGAGGACTTCTGGCCGAGCACCTACGACCCCGACGTCGCTGACCGGGTCATCGAGGTCTCCGACGCCGACTCGTTCGCGATGACCCGGCGGCTGGCGCGCGAGGAGGGGCTGCTGGTCGGGGGCTCGTCCGGGATGGCCGTGGTCGCCGCGGTGCGGCTGGCCGACGAGCTGCGTGGCACCCCCGAGGGTGACGAGGCGGTCATCGTCGTCCTACTGCCGGACTCCGGCCGGGGCTACCTCACCAAGGTCTTCAACGACGACTGGCTGGCGCAGTACGGCTTCGCCACGCCCGGCAGCGCCCGCGGCGAGCGCACGGTGGGGGGGGTGCTCCGGGCCAAGTCCGGCGGCCTGCCCGACCTGGTGCACACCCACCCCGGGGAGACGATCGCCGAGGCCATCTCGATCCTGCAGGAGTACGGCGTCTCGCAGATGCCGGTCGTGCGTGCCGAGCCACCCATCGTGGCCGCCGAGGTGGCCGGGTCGGTGTCGGAGCGGACCCTGCTCGACGCCCTCTTCGCCGGGCGGGCGCGGCTGACCGACCTGGTCGAGCAGCACCTGTCCGACCCGCTGCCCACCATCGGCTGCACCGAGCCGGCGAGCGCCGCCGTCCGGCTGCTGGAGACCGCCGACGCCGTCCTCGCCCACGACGACGGCAAGCCGGTCGGCGTGCTCACCCGACAGGACCTGCTGGCCTTCCTCGCCCACGAGTGAGCCACGACCGCGGCCGGCTGCGGGCCTAGGATCGCCGGGTGGAGGTGGCGACGAGCACCGTGGCGTGGCTCGTCGTGGCCGCCCTGGTGGCGGGGTTCGTGGACGCCGTGGTCGGCGGTGGCGGGCTGGTCCAGCTGCCTGCCCTGCTGGTGGGCCTGCCGCAGGCCACACCGGTGCAGCTGCTGGCCACCAACAAGCTGTCCTCGATCTGCGGGACGACGGTGAGCGCGGCGACGTACTACCGGCGGGTGCGCCCCGACCCGCGCACCTTCGGGCCGCTGATGGCGCTCGCCTTCACCGGCTCGCTGGGCGGTGCGGTGCTCGCCTCGCACCTGCCTCGGCGGGTTTTCGACCCGATCGTGCTGGTGGCACTGGTGGTCGTCGGGGCCTTCGTGGCGACTCGGCCCAGGCTCGGGGCCGAGACCGCCCTGCGCTTCTCCGGGCGACGGCACCTGGCGGCGGCGATGCTGACGGGAGCGCTGATCGGCTGCTACGACGGGGCGCTCGGCCCGGGGACCGGCTCCTTCCTGGTCTTCGCGCTCGTCGGGCTGCTCGGCTACGCCTTCGTCGAGGCCTCCGCCAAGGCTCGGCTGGCCAACTGGGCGACCAACCTGGCCGCCCTGTGCGTCTTCGTGCCGCAGGGTGCGGTGCTGTGGAAGCTGGGGCTGCTCATGGGCGCGGCCAACCTGGTGGGCGGGTACGTCGGGGCGCGCACGGCGGTGGCGCGCGGCTCCGGCTTCGTGCGAGGCTTCTTCCTGCTGGTCGTGGCGGCGTTCGTCGTGCGCATCGGCGGGGGCTGGTGGGCTGGTGGTGACCGACGCCTACCTCACCTTGGTGCGTCGCGCCTCGGCGGAGATCGAGGTGAAGCGGTCCGCTTCCTGGCCACGCTGACCCGGGTGGAGACCGAGGCGGCGGCCCGGGCGGTCGTCAACGAGGCCCGCAAGCGGGACTGGGACGCCCGCCACCACTGCTCGGCGTTCGTGCTGGGGCCGGACGGCGGCCTCCAGCGCTCGAGCGACGACGGCGAGCCGGCCGGCACGGCCGGGGCGCCGATGCTGGAGGTGCTGCTGGGTGCGGGCGTGAGCGACGTGGTGGCGGTCGTGAGCCGGTGGTTCGGTGGGGTGCTGCTGGGCGCCGGCGGGCTGGTGCGGGCGTACGGCGACGCCGTCCGCGCGGCCCTCGCGGACGCCGGCACGCTGACCCGGGCCCGGCTGCTTGAGGTGGCGGTGGAGCTCGGCCACGGCGAGGCTGGCCGGGTCGAGTCCGAGCTGCGCGCCCGCGGCGGTCTCGTCCTCGACGTCTCCCATGCCGAGCGGGTGCGACTGGTGCTGGGCGCGGCACCCGCCGAGCTCGACCGGCTGCGAGCCACCGTCGCCGAGCTGACGGGTGGGCTGGCGGACCCGGTCGTGACGGGCGAGCGCTGGGTCGACCGGCCGTGAGGGCGGCGCGCCGCCGGCGGCGTACCCTCCGACCATGAGCATCCCTGTCGACGTGACTCGCCTGGCCGAGGCACTCACCGACTTCGGCAGCGGCTACTTGCTGACCGTCTCGCCTGCGGGCCGGGTGAAGGCCTTCACGGTGGATCCCGTCGTGCGCGACGGGCTCGTCGTGGTCGCCGCCGCGAGCCGCGGCACCGCCGCCAACCTCGCCGCCAACGACGCGGTCACCCTGGTGCTGCCGCCCCGCGAGAGGCACGGCTACACGCTCCTCGTCGACGGCACCGGCCGGGCACTCGGCGACGAGGTTGAGATCACGCCCGAGGCGGCCGTCCTGCACCGCCCGGCCGCGCACGGCGACGGCCCGCTGCCACCGCCCTCGGCCACCGGCGAGGGTGCGTGCGGCCACGACTGCCAGCCGGTCTAGGTGAAGTAGACCAGCCCTGGGCCCTCGTCCCGGTAGGGGATGCCGAGGCCGTCCAAGGCGGCTCGCCAGGAGCCGGTCACGGCGGTGTCGGCGCCCTCGAAGCCGTGATCGGCGGTGAGCAGGATAGTCACGTCGTCGAGGATGCCGAGCCCGTCGAGGTGGTCCAGGAACGTCGAGAGCCGGGCGTCGGCCTGCTTGAGCGAGTCGCGGGACATCGCGGAGCGCGGGCCGCCGCCGTGGTGGCCGCAGTCGGTGACGACGTTGGCCCACCAGGTGAGCAGTGGCGCCTGGTCGGGCGCCGCGAACAGGTCGCGCATCTGCTGCAGCCCCAGGTCGTCGACGCGCACCCCCCAGCGGAAGTAGTCGTCCTCGAGGTAGTCGGGGTTGCGCAGGTACGGCGAGGTGTGCGGGTCGGGCAGCGCGTCGTCCAGGGCATCGGCGCCGCTCTCGCCGCTGGCGCGGATCAGCGCCATCGTCGAGTAGTCGGCGCCCCGGTCGATCGCCTCGTCCACGCTGGCCGTCCGCACCCGGTCGATCGGGCCTAGGTGGTCGTTGACGATCTCGAAGACCGTCCGCGCCCCGTCCACCAGCCACTCCGCGCTGCGGTGCCAGGTGCTCTCGTCGTTGGGCACCACACGCTCGCCGGTGGCGCGGTCGTAGTAGACGTTGCCCATCACGCCGTGCCGACCGGGACCCACGCCGGGGAGGATCGCGGTGTGGTTGGTGAGCGTGATGCTGGGGAACTCCGCCACCGCCCCGCCGCGCAGCGCCAGGCCTCGCTCCACCAGCCTGGCGATACCGGGGAGCTCCCCGGTCGCGGCCAGGTGCAGCAGGTCGCCGCAGTGGCCGCCGTCCCAGAGGATGCCGATCACGTGGCTTGGGGCGGTGGCCGGGTCGAGGTGCTGCGTCTGGGGGCGCCCGTCGAGGGCGACGCCGTGGGCGTCGCGCAGCTCGTCATCGGGGACCCCCACCAGGTGGGCCAGCGTCGGGCCGACGTCCACGAGCCGCGCGTAGCCGTGGACGTACCCGAGCCGCTGCACGCCGGCCCCGCTGAGGATGAACGGCGCCCGCGACTGGATGACATCCAGCGAGCCGTGCTCGCCGAGGTGCCCACCCTCGTCGGGGAAGTAGTGGCGGGGCGTGTGCACGATCGCGAGGTCGGGAGAGCGATGGGGGTTGTCGAAGAAGGACAGCAGGCGCGTGGCGGCGAGCGGGTAGGCGTTCTCGGTGGACCGCGCCGGCGACGGGTTCGCGACCTCCCGTTCGTAGGGCAGGAAGGCCATCGGGTCCTCGCTGCCGATCGGGTTGTCGCCCGCGATCACCTCGGCCGGCCCGTCGACGTGGAAGCGGACCCGGCCCACGCTGTTGGCGGCGTACGGCGTGCGGCCCTGGGCTCGACCCTCGGGGCCGTCCTCGACCCAGACCACGAGGTCGACGATGTCGGCGAGGTCCGGCTGGCAGAGGGCCTCGATGGCTGCCGCGCGGGCGGCGGCGACGTTGTGGGGGTCGCGGGGCTGCGGTGGCATGCGCACACCGTAGTCGGCCGGCTGCGCCGGGTCCGCACGACATCGCCGTTGTCCTGCCGCGCCGGCCGCCCGGCCTCGCCTAGGGTCTGGCCATGGAACCGTTCTGGCTGAGCGCCTTCCTGGACCTCGAGGCCGCGCGCTTCGACCGGGCGGTGGCCTTCTGGCGCGCGGTGACCGGGTTCGGGCTGTCCGACGCCCGCGGCGAGCACGGCGAGTTCGCGACGCTGGTCCCGGCCGACGGCGACGACTACCTCCGAGTGCAGCGGCTCGGGAGCGGTCGGTCGCGGATCCACCTCGACCTGCACGTCACCGATCCACGAGCGGCCGCTGACCGCGCGGTCGGGCTGGGCGCGACCGAGCTGGCAGACCGCGGCTACGTGGTGCTGCGCTCGCCGGGCGGGCTGGTCCTCTGCTTCGTCGGCCATGGCGGCGCCGTGCGGCCGAGCCCGGCGGTGTGGCCCGAGGGGCACCGGTCAATGGTCTACCAGGTGTCGATCGACGTGCCGCGGGCGGCGTACGACGTCGAGAGCGCGTTCTGGTGCCAGGTGCTCGGCGGCCGGCCCGAGGTTCTGGTCCGTCGGCCCGAGTTCTCCTGGGTGCGCGGCCCGCGGCAGCTGGCGCTCGACGTGCTGCTGCAGCGCACCGACGACGAGGCCGGCGAGGTGGCCGCCCACCTGGATCTGGGCACCACCGACCGGGCCGCCGAGGTGGCCCGACAGGTGGGACTCGGGGCCGAGCTGCTGGGGCACGAGGAATTCTGGGCCACGCTGCGCGACCCCGCCGGGCTGCGCTACTGCATCACCGACCGGGACCCGGCGACGGGACGGCTCACGGGTGCCGTCGCAGGGTCATGACGGCTCTGCCGACCGGTCCGGTGCATCCGCTCTGGGAGCCGTACGCCCCGCCCAGTGACGAGGAGATCGCCCGGGCGCGGGTGGTCACGCGTCCACCGGCGCCGGTGGTGGTCGTCGACTACGACCCGGGCTGGCCGGCGGCGTTCGAGCAGGTGCGGGCACTGGTTGTCGCGACGCTGGGCGCCGCCGCGCTCGCGGTGACGCACGTCGGCTCGACCGCGGTGCCGGGCCTGGCCGCCAAGGACCTGGTCGACGTCGACCTGATCGTGGTCGACCGGCCGACGAGGCGGCGTACGTGCCGCCGTTGGAGTCGGTGGGCTTCGTGCTCCGTGGCCGGATCCCGGAGTGGGAGGAACATCGGGTGCTGCACCGGGACCAGCGGCCGGCGGTGGCCCTGCACGTCTGCTCGCCGGTGGCCCGCGAGCCGCGCCGACACCTGCTCTTCCGCGACTGGCTGCGGACCCACCCGGAGGATCGCGACGCGTACGCCGCGCACAAGCGCGCGGTGGCCGCTCGCGGGTTCACCGACTCGATGCACTACAACAACGCCAAGGCGGCGTTCGTCTACGACCTCTACGAGCGAATCCTGCTCGCCGACCCCACGCACGAGCACACGCCACAGCCGCGGAGGGCGGGCTGAAGGTCGGGCCGCTCGCCGACGTCGGCGGGGCGGGAGGTGCAGCGTGCGGTCCGAGGTGACGGCGTAGCGCACGCGTGGGGCGAGTGCTCCAGGCCGCTGGTCGTCTCGATCATGCTCCATCCCAGCAGGGACCACCGACCCCCGGACCCCCTCCGCAGCCTCCGGTCTCGCCCAGTGAGACGCTTTAGGAGAAACTTTCGATCCGCGGGGCGATCCGGGTTCGCAGTAGCCTGCCCTCATGCACGCCCTCCTCGAAGCCGGTCGGTTCACTGCTACCGGCACCGCCCACTACGCCGAGCACCTGCGGGTGGCCGATCTGAGCTGCGGCACCTACTCGATCCCGGCGGGTGGTGAGGATCCGCAGTCCCCGCACACCGAGGACGAGCTCTACGTGTGCACCGCCGGTCGGGCCACGCTGTGGACTCCCGGCGGCAGCACCGAGCTGACCCCGGGCGTGGTGACCTTCGTCCCGGCCGGCGAGGAGCACCGCTTCGTCGAGGTCGGCGAGGACTTCGCCGTCCTGGTGGTCTTCGGCCCCGCCGAGGGCTCGCGCGGCTCGGCCGAGTAGGACGCCTGGCTCGTCCGCGAAGCAAACCCGGTGGAGTCCTGTCCGTGGGGCTGGCTACGGTGCCGGATATGGCCGACCCCACCACGCAGAAGACCGACCCGCCGCTGGCCGCTGACGAGGTGAGCATGCTCCGCGCCTTCCTCGACTACTACCGCGCCACGCTCCGCCGGCAGGCCGAGGGCCTCACCGCCGAGCAGCTGGCGACGCCCCTGGCGCCGGCGACGATGACCCTCGGCGGCATGCTCAAGCACCTTGCCCTGGTCGAGGAGAGCTGGTTCGACCAGGTGCTGGCCGGCGAGGGGCTCGGCGAGCCCTGGGCGAGCGTCGACTGGGACACCGACCCCGACTGGGAGTGGCACACGGCCGCCGACGACGAGCCGGCCCGCCTCTTCGAGCTCTACGACCGGGCTATCGCGGCCGGCGACCGGCGCATCGACGCCGCGCTCGCCGGCGACGGGCTCGACACGGTCTCCGCGCGGCCCAGCCGGCGCACGGGGGCGCCGTTCACCCTGCGCTGGATCCTCGTGCATCTGATTGAGGAGTACGCCCGGCACGCCGGGCACGCCGACCTGATCCGCGAGTCCATCGACGGCGCCACCGACCTCTGACGAGGCCCATCAGCCGAGGCTGATCGACCCCGAGAGGGCGGGCGTCCACGGCAGCCCGGCCGCCTGCTCGAGCAGCCTGTCGAGCCCGCTCGCCTGCGGCTGCGGCACGGGCGCGAGCCGCCGCGTGCCGAAATCGACGTAGCCGTCCAGCGCCTCCATGCTGGCAGCCACCTCGCGGCGGGTGTGGTTGGCGAGGTAGCTCACCAGGTGCATCAGCTGCTCGGTGCGGCCCACGAATCGCAGGTGCACGCTGACCTCGTCACCCACGAGCACCTCGCGGCGATAGGTCAGGTGCTGCTCCAGGGCGAAGATGCCGCCGACGCCCCGCTCGGCCAGGTCGCTGCCCAGGTCGACGCCCTCGAAGACCACCCACTCGGCGTCGTCGAAGAGCCCCAGGTAGTGCCGCACGTTCAGGTGGCCGTTGGGATCGCCGTGCTCCGGGGGCACCGTCACCCGGTGGCCGCGGGGCAGCGCCACCACCTCGTCGTACGACGGCAGCGCCCGCGTCCTGGCCATGGCGGCATTGTGGCGTGCCGACGCCCGGAAAGGCAGGTGACCCCCTTTGCCACCCCCGGCTAGCGTGAGTCCGTGGTGAGCGAGCCGACCCCGATGCCAGCCGAGATCACGACCCGCGGCCAGCTGCGCGCCTCCGGGCACGTCCAGCGCCACCTGCGCGTGGAGCTCCGCGACAACCTGCTGGCCAAGCTCATGGCGGGGGAGGACCCGTGGCCGGGCCTGCACGGCTTCGAGGACACCGTGATCCCGCAGCTGGAGCGCGCGCTGATCGCCGGTCACGACATCGTCCTGCTCGGCGAGCGCGGCCAGGGCAAGACCCGGCTACGGCGCACCCTGGTCGGCCTGCTCGACGAGTGGACCCCGGTCATCGCGGGCAGCGAGCTGGGTGAGCACCCCGAGGAGCCGATCACGGTGGAGTCGCGCCGCCGGGCCGCCGAGCTCGGCGACGACCTGCCGGTCGCCTGGCGACACCGCAGCGAGCGGTACGCCGAGAAGCTCGCCACCCCCGACACCTCCGTCGCCGACCTGATCGGGGACGTCGACCCGATCAAGGTTGCGGAAGGCCGCAGCCTGGGCGACCCCGAGACCATCCACTTCGGCCTGATCCCGCGCAGCCACCGCGGCATCGTCGCCATCAACGAGCTGCCGGACCTGGCCGAGCGGATCCAGGTGGCGATGCTCAACGTGATGGAGGAGCGCGACATCCAGATCCGCGGCTACGTGCTGCGGCTGCCGCTGGACGTGCTGGTCGTCGCGAGCGCCAACCCCGAGGACTACACCAACCGCGGCCGGATCATCACCCCGCTCAAGGACCGCTTCGGCGCCGAGATCCGCACCCACTACCCGGTCGAGCTGGACGCTGAGGTCGCCGTCATCCGCCAGGAGGCGCACCTGGTGGCCGATGTGCCCGACCACCTGATCGAGATCCTGGCCCGCTTCACCCGGGCCCTGCGCGAGTCCAGCGCCGTCGACCAGCGATCGGGAGTGAGCGCCCGGTTCGCCATCGCCGGCGCCGAGACCGTGGCGGCCTCCGCGCTGCACCGGGCCACCTCGCGGGGGGAGGACGGCGCGGTCGCCCGGGTCGTCGATCTGGAGGCGGCGGTCGACGTCCTCGGCGGGAAGGTGGAGTTCGAGACCGGAGAAGAGGGACGCGAGCGGGAGATCCTCGCGCACCTGCTGCGCACGGCCACCGCCGAGACGGTCCGCGAGCACTTCCGCGGCATCGACTTCCGGCTGCTGGTGGAGGCGCTGGCCGAGGGCGCGCTGGTCACGACCGGTGACCGCGTGACCGCCCGCGAGCTGCTGACCGGCCTGCCCGTGCTCGGGGAGTCCGACCTGTACGACCAGGTGACCGACCGCCTGGGCGCGGGCAACGACGGCCAGCGCGCGGGCGCCATCGAGCTGGCCCTCGAGGGGGCTCTTCCTCGCCCGCAAGATCGGCAAGGAGACCGGCGGCGGGGAGACGGTGTACGGGTGAGCCGGCCGGCCAGCCACGACCCCCACCGGGCCCGCTACGGCCGGTACGCCGGCGGCGACCCGCTCGCGCCGCCGGTCGACCTCGCCGAGGCACTCGACGCCATCGGGCAGGACGTGATGGCCGGCTCCAGCCCCGAGCGGGCGATGCGGAGTTCCTCCGGCGTGGCGGCAGCTCCCAGCCGGGCCTGGATGAGCTTGCGGCGCGCGTCGCCGCCAGGCGGCGCGAGCTGCTGCACCAGCACCGCCTCGACGGCACCTTGGAGCAGGTGCGCGAGCTGCTCGACCGGGCGGTCCTGGCCGAGCGCGGCCAGCTCGCGCGCGACGTCACCATGGACGACGGCGACCGCGCGCTGCGGGAGCTCCAGCTGGACAGCCTCCCGCCGTCCACGGCCGCGGCGGTGAGCGAGCTCGCGTCGTACGACTGGCAGAGCGGCGAGGCGCGCGAGGCCTACGAGCAGATCAAGGACCTGCTCGGCCGGGAGCTGCTCGACCAGCGATTCGCCGGCATGAAGCAGGCGCTCGAGAACGCCTCGGTCGCCGACCGTGCGGCCGTCAACGAGATGCTGTCGGACCTCAACTACCTGCTGGAGGCCCACCAGCGCGGCGAGGACACCGACGAGCAGTTCGCCGGGTTCATGACCAAGCACGGCGACTTCTTCCCCGAGCGGCCGAGCACCGTGGAGGAGCTCGTCGATGCGCTCGCCGCACGGGCGGCTGCCGCCCAGCGGATGCTGACCTCGATGACGCCCGAGCAGCGGGAGGAGCTCATGGCGCTGTCGGCGCAGGCGTTCGGCTCCCCGGAGCTGATGGCGCAGCTCGCGCGGATGGACGCCGTCCTCCAGGCGCTGCGCCCGGGCGAGGACTGGTCCGGCTCGGAGCGGTTCTCCGGGGGGCAGGGGCTCGGCCTCGGTGACGGCACCGGCGTCCTGCAGGACCTCGCCGAGCTGGACGCCTTGGCCGAGCAGCTCTCGCAGTCCTACTCCGGGGCGCGCCTGGACGACGTCGACCTCGACGCGCTGGCCCTCCAGCTGGGCGAGGACGCTGCCGTGGACGCTCGCACCCTGGCCGAGCTGGAGCGCGCCCTGCGGGAGTCGGGCTACCTCCGGCGGAGCTCCGACGGCCAGCTGCGGCTGTCGCCCAAGGCCATGCGCCAGCTCGGCAAGGCGCTGCTGCGCGACGTGGCCGAGCGGATGTCCGGCCGGCAGGGCCAGCGCGACCTGCGCCAGGCCGGGGCGGCGGGGGAGCGATCCGGCGCCTCCCGGGAGTGGGCCTTCGGCGACACCGAGCCGTGGGACGTCACCCGGACGGTCACCAACGCCGTCCGCCGGGCGGCCGCGGAGGGCAGGCGGGGAGCGGTGCGGCTGGACCTGCGCGACGTGGAGGTGCACGAGACCGAGGCGCGGTCCCAGGCCGCCGTCGCGCTGTGCGTCGACACGTCGTTCTCGATGGCCATGGACGGCCGCTGGGTGCCCATGAAGCGCACGGCTCTCGCGTTGCACACCCTCATCCGCACCCGCTTCCGCGGCGACCACCTGCAGCTGATCGCGTTCGGCCGCCACGCCCAGGTGATGGACATCGAGGAGCTCACGGCGCTCGACGCGATGTGGGACAAGGGCACCAACCTGCACCACGCGCTGCTGCTGGCCAACCGGCACTTCCGCAAGCACCCCTCGGCGCAGCCGGTGCTGCTGGTCGTCACCGACGGTGAGCCCACCTCCCACCTGGAGGCCGACGGCGAGGTCTTCTTCGCCTACCCGCCCCACCCCCGGACGGTGTCCCACTCGGTGCGCGAGCTCGACGCGGCGGGGCGACTCGGCGCGCAGACGACCTTCTTCCGGCTCGGCGAGGATCCCGGCCTCGCCCGCTTCATCGACTCCCTGGCGCGCCGGGTCGAGGGCCGGGTGGTGGCCCCGGAGCTGGACGACCTGGGGGCAGCCGTGGTGGGGTCCTACCTGGGCGCGCGCGGGCCGGCCGGGGGCGGCCACTACGGCGACTGGTTCGGCGGCCGGGGCTTCTGGGTGGGGGACTAGCCGTGGGTCGCCCGGAGGGCTTCGCGTACGTCGTCCGCGGCGCGGAGGTGGTGATCACCCACCACGGGCGGCGGGCGAGTGTCCTGCGTGGCGAACGGGCCGCGGCGTTCCTCCGCGACATCGCGCACGCCGATCCCCAGCAGCTGATGGCCCGGCTCACCGGCAACTACCGCCGAGGCAACGAGCGGCAGGCCCGTCAGCACCCCCGCCACCGCGGCTGACTAGGAGCTCGGCAGCCGCTCCAGGACGCCGGCGAGCCCGGAGGCGACGAACCGCTCGCCCAGGTGGTCGAGACCGGCCTGCACCTCCCACCAGGGACCGAGCCGGTGCCACAGCAGGCCGCGACGGTGCCGCTCGGCGGTGACGCCGTACGCGGAGGCGAGGGCGTCGGCGAACGCGGGCGGGGTACCGTGCAAGGTCCAGGCCAGGTCCAGCGCGGCGTCGCCCAGGTGCAGGTCGCCCCAGTCGATGACGCCGCTCACCCTGCCGTCGACCACGAGCAGGTGGTCGGGCCCGAGGTCGCCGTGCACGAGCACGGCGTCGTACGGCGCGCCGACATCGGCGAGCAGCGCGGCCGCCTCCTGGCGGTATGCCTCCGGCAGCAGGGGCAGCACGCGCGTCTCCAGGTCGGCGAGCTGGCCGCGCAGCCAGGCGCGCTGCTGCTCCGCCGGTCGGAGGCCGGCGGAGGCCCAGACCGCCGGAGGGGTGTCGTGCAGCTCCCGCAGGAAGCGCCCGACCGCGGTGCCGTCGGCGGCGACGAGCGCGGCGGGGCGACACTGCTCGCCCGGCACCAGCACATGGCGCACGCGCAGCGGCTCCTCGTCGAGCACCACCGCGCGCGGCACGGCGAGCGACAGGCGGTCGGCCAGGCGGGGCAGCAGGGCCGCCTCGCGGCGCAGCTGCTCGGCGACCTCCGGGCGTCGCGGGCGCCGGTCGACCCACCGCCCCTCGACGAAGGTGGTCTCGCAGTCCCAGCCCTGCTCGGGCTGCCGCCGGTCGGCGAGCCGGGCCCGCAGCCAGTCGGCGAACAGCGCAGCGGCGTCGGGCATCACGTCGCCCGGTCGGTCCCGCAGCAGCGCGTCGAGATCCTCCAGGGTCACCCAGTCGCCCCACGCCACCTCCTCGGGCTGCCAGCGGACCGGTCCCGACCACGTCACGGTGTAGCGGAAGGCGTGGTAGTCGGTGTGCTCGTCGGCGTAGTCGCCCTCGCCGAGCGGCACGAGCGGCACGCCCGCGACGCCGAGCTCCTCCTCGAGCTCTCGCCGGGCTCCGGCCTCGGGGTCCTCCCCGGCGGCGAGCACCCCGCCGGCGGTGAAGTCGAGCCGCCCCGGGTAGACGTCCTTGGTGTCGGTGCGCCGGTGCAGGTAGACGCGCCCCCACGCGTCGCGCACGACCACCCCGGTAGCGCCGTGTCGGAGGTTCTCGGCCCGCATCCGGGACCGGGGCGCCGTGCCGCGCGGACGGCCCGCGGCGTCGTACAGGGCGACCCGCTCCTCCATCAGCAGCCCTCCCGCCGTCTCGGCGCTCAGTGGCCGGAAGGCCCGCCGTCCTGCCAGCTCCACACCATTCCTACCGTGCCGGCCGGCTGGTCGCGCATCGCCACGTGCGCCGAGGTCCGGCCGGCGAGGTCCAGGCGGGTGCGGCGCTCGCCGTCGCCGTCGACCGCGTAGCCCTCGCAGTGGTCGGGCACCCGGTCGTGGTGGAACCGCACCTGCAGCAGCAGCTCGCCGATGCGGCGGCGGAAGCTGTGCTCGTAGTGGAACTGAGGGAGCCACCCGTCCGCGAAGTGCACCTCGTGCTCCACCAGCGCGGTCTCGCCGGCGCGCAGCGGCCGGTCGAAGGCGTAGCGCGCGCCCATGGCCGCGCCGTCGTCGGTCGCGGCGGTCTCCAGGAGCCGGCAGCCGCTGGTCGCCTCGAAGCGCACCCGTCCCGGCAACGGCTCGTCGAGTCCGAAGGCGTACACGAAGCCGTCGGTGTCCGGCACCAGCGCGCGCATGAGCGACCGGATCCGCAGCCGACGCTCGACCCCGGCCTGGTCGACCTCGAGGATCAGGTGCAGCGAGCGCTGGAGCGGGTCGCGGCGGTCGGTGAGGTCGAGGCCGCGCAGCACCCGCAGGATGGCCGGCGCATGCCCCAGCACCGCCTCGCGGGGCACCGCCATCGGGCCCGGTCGCGGTCGCACCGGGGACTCCACCAACGAGATGAGCTCGCCCGGGGCCAGGCGCAGCAGGTCCTCCAGCGCCGCGACCGCGGCGAGGGATGCGGCGCCGGCGGGATGGCGCTGACCGCTGCGCCAGTAGCTCAGCGTCGTGAGGCTGACCGGGCAGCCGTGCGCGGCCAGCCGGTCGCGAAGCACCGACAGGGCGAGGCCACGGCGGTCGATGGCGCCCCGAGCGCTGTGGCGAACGCGGTCGCGTGGTGGAGCTCCCCGGTCCTTCTCAGCCACGACAGCCTTCCTGCTCGGGCCGTGCGGGTGGCGACCGCCGCCCGACCGGCATCTGCACGCTGCGTCTTCACACGTGCCTTCACACCTGCCTACTCGGTGCCTTCACACTGCGAGGACCCGCATGTGAACCAGGTCTCGCTAGGTTGTGCGTGGGCACTGGGTCCGCGACCGGGGGATGCGGATGACCAGTGCCCACTTTCTTGGGCCCCACTTTCTTGGGCCCACCGTCTCGGGCCATTCTGCGTGAACCACTTTCGTGAGTCCGGACATCATGCCATGCGGTCAGGAGCGGTCGGTTCGACTGACCGCGGTGGTTGTTACCCGGGGGTAGCCCGCCTCCCGTGGGCGGCCTACGCTCGAGTCATGACGACTCCCGAGCCCGGCTCCGGCCTCCCCGCCGACGCCGACCCCGCGGTGGCCGGCCCGCCCGACCCCGAGCACGACCCCACCGCGTCGTACGCCTTCGACCGCGCCTACGTCGACCGGCTCACCCGCCGAATCGCTGCCTCCGGCGACACCACCGTCGAGGTGCGCTCACCACTCAACGGCCAGCCGCTGGCCCACATCCCGCAGTCGAGCGCCGCTGACGTCGAGGCGGCCTTCGAGCGGGCGCGCCAGGCACAGGCCCGCTGGGCGCGCCGCTCGCTGGACGAGCGAGCCGCGGTGCTGCTGCGGCTGCACGACCTCGTTCTCGACCGGCTCGACGAGATCCTGGACCTGATCGTGTGGGAGTCGGGCAAGTCGCGCAAGCACGCCTTCGACGAGCCGATGCACGTGGCGCTCACCGCCCGTTACTACGCGCGGACCGCCCATCGCCACCTACCCACGCGCCGCCACCTCGGCGTGATGCCGGTCCTCACTCGCGTGGAGGTGCACCGGGTGGCCAAGGGCGTCGTCGGCATCATCTCGCCGTGGAACTACCCGTTCACGCTCGCGCTCTCCGACGGCTTGCCGGCGCTGCTCGCCGGCAACGCCGTGGTGAGCAAGCCCGACGACCAGACCATGCTCACCGCCCTGCTCGGCGTCGAGCTGCTGGAGGAGGCCGGGCTGCCCGCGGACCTCTGGCAGGTGGTCGCCGGGCCGGCCGGAGGCCGGGCAGGCCCTGATCGCGCACTCCGACTACGTCTGCTTCACGGGCTCCACGGCCACCGGTCGGCTGGTCGCCCAGGCGTGCGCCGACCGGCTGATCGGCTGCTCGTTGGAGCTCGGCGGCAAGAACCCGATCCTCATCCTGCGCGACGCCGACCTGGAGAAGGCCGCAGAGGGGGCGGTGCGCGCCTGCTTCTCGAACGCCGGTCAGCTGTGCGTGTCCACCGAGCGGATGTTCGTCGCCGACCAGGTCTACGAGCGGTTCCTGGACCGCTTCGTCTCGCGGACCGAGGCGATGTCGCTGGGCTCGTCGCTGGAGTGGGGGTCGACATGGGTCCCCTCATCTCCCAGCGCCAGTTGCAGGCGGTGGAGGCACACGTGGCCGACGCGGTCGCCAAGGGCGCTCGCGTGGTCACGGGTGGTCGCCACCGGCCCGATCTCGGGCCCTACTGCTACGAGCCGACGGTGCTCGAGGGAGTCTCTCCGGACATGGCCTGCTTCGGCCAGGAGACGTTCGGCCCGGTGGTGTCGGTCTACCGCTTCCAGGACGAGGCCGAGGCGGTCGCCCGCGCCAACGACGGCGAGTACGGCCTCAACGCGGCGATCTACAGCCGGGACGGCCGCCGTGCCCGGGCGCTCGCGGCGCAGATCCGGTGCGGCACGGTCAACGTCAACGAGGCGTTCGGGGCGACGTTCGGCAGCATCGACTCGCCGATGGGCGGGATGCGCAACTCCGGGCTCGGCCGCAGGCAGGGCGCCGAAGGGATCCACCGCTACACCGAGAGCCAGTCGGTCGCGACCCAGCGAGCCCTGCGGCTCGCGCCGATGTTCGGCATGTCCGACGAGGCCTACGCGAAGGTGATGACCGCCTACATGCGGGTCTCGCACAAGCTCGGGCGCGCGTGATGGCCGGCCGGCAGGCCTCGCACTACGACGTGCTCGTGGTGGGCTCCGGCTTCGGCGGCGCCGTCTCGGCGCTGCGGCTGGCGGAGAAGGGCTACCGGGTCGGCGTGCTCGAGGCGGGCGCGCGGTTCGCCGACCAGGACTTCCCGACCACGTCCTTCGACGTCACCCGCTACCTGTTCCGGCCGGAGGTCGGGCTGCTCGGCATCCAGCGCATCGACGCGCTGCGCGACTGCCTGATCCTGTCCGGCGCCGGCGTCGGTGGTGGGTCGCTCGTCTACGCCAACACCCTCTACGAGCCGCTGCCGGCGTTCTACAGCGACCCGCAGTGGGCCGGCATCACCGACTGGCGAGCCGAGCTGGCGCCGTACTACGACCAGGCCAAGCGGATGCTCGGCGTCGTGGACAACCCCCTCCACTCCCCGAGCGACGAGGTCATGCGGCAGGTCGCCGAGGAGATGGGGGTGGGGGAGACGTTCCACCCGACCCCGGTCGGGGTGTTCTTCGGCGGGCCCGGCCAGGAGCCGGCCGACAGCGTCGCCGACCCGTTCTTCGGCGGGGCAGGGCCCGAGCGCAACCCGTGCAGCCACTGCGGGGAGTGCATGACCGGCTGCCGGCACAACGCCAAGAACACGCTGGTGAAGAACTACCTGCACCTCGCCGAGTCGCTGGGGGCGGAGATCCTCCCGCTCTCCACCGTCACCCGGCTCACCCAGCGTGCCGCCGGAGGGTACGACGTGCACGTGCGGGACACCGCGTCGCTCGTCCAGAGGCTGAGCAGAAGGCAGGGCAGCAGGCAGGGCACCAGGCAGGGCACCAGGGTGCTCTCCGCCGACCAGGTGGTCCTCGCCGCCTCCGCGCTCGGCACCCAGCGCCTGCTGCACCGGATGAGGGCGGAGGGCTTCCTGCCCGGCCTGTCGGACCGGCTGGGCTACCTCGCTCGCACCAACTCCGAGTCCATCCTCGGCGCGGTCGGCCCCAAGGGCGGCGACACCGACTACTCGCGCGGTGTCGCGATCACCTCGTCCTTCCACCCCGACGAGCACACCCACATCGAGCCGGTCCGCTACGGCAAGGGCAGCAACGTGATGTCGCTGCTGCAGACCGTGCTCACCGACGGGGACGGGCCGGGCCCGCGCTGGCGGACGTGGCTGAGGGAGATGTGGCGGCAGAAGCGGCACCTGGCGGGCTTCTACGACATGAAGCACTGGTCGGAGCGGGCCGTGATCGCCCTGGTGATGCAGAGCCACGACAACTCGATCACCACCTACCTGAAGCGCTCGCGGCTCACCCGCCGGCTCGTGCTCACCTCGCGTCAGGGGCACGGCGAGCCCAACCCGACCTGGATCCCCGAGGCCAACGACGCGGTCCGTCGGATGGCTCGGATCATGGGCGGCTTCCCCGGCGGCTCGGTCGGCGAGCCGTTCAACATGCCCCTGACGGCGCACTTCATCGGTGGCTGCGCCATCGGCGCCACCGCGGCCGAGGGCGTGATCGACCCCTACCAACGGGTCTACGGGCAGCCCGGGCTGCACATCGCCGACGGCTCGGCGATCTCGGCCAACCTGGGCGTCAACCCCTCGCTCACGATCACGGCGCAGGCGGAGCGCGCCATGGCGTTCTGGCCCAACAAGGGTGAGGCCGACCCGCGGCCGGCGCTCGGGTCGGCGTACGAGCGGGTGGCACCCGTGGCGCCGCGCTCACCGGCGGTGCCGCCGGACGCACCCGGGGCGCTGCGGCTGCCGATCGTCGGCGTGAGCTGACGAGGGACGCCCACCGCCGGGGACACCGTTGCCGCGGTGGGCCACCGTCCGCGACGATGGCCCGGCCACATCGGACCACCGCTCCAGGAGCCCGCCATGACCGAGCCAGCGCGCCTGACGGTGCTGTTCCTGCCCGAGTCCGCCTACGGCCCCACGAACCAGTGCATCGGTCTCGGCAAGGTGCTGCTGGACCGTGGGCACCGGGTGGTCTTCGCCGCGGAGCGGTCCTGGGCGGGCAAGCTGGCCCCGATGGGCTTCGTGGAGGCCCTCGTCGACCTCGCCGAGCCCGACCCGACCGCCACGGACGACGCAGCCGGCCAGTTCTGGATCGACTTCATCAACCAGACGGCACCCGAGTTCCGCAAGCCGACGGTCGAGCAGCTCGCGTCGTTCGTCCAGCCGACGTACCAGGCGCTCATCGACGGCGCCAAGTTCTGCGAGCCGCAGCTGCGGGCGATCATCGCCGAGCACCGGCCCGACGTCTTGGTCGAGGACAACGTGGTCGCCTTCCCCGCGCTGCTGACCTCGGGCGCGCCCTACGTCCGGATCGTGTCCTGCAACCCGCTGGAGGTGCGCGGCGACGACATCGCGCCCGTGTTCTCCGGGTACGCCGAGGACGACCGCTCCGACTGGCCGGCGTTCCTCGCGGAGTTCGACCGGACCCACCGCGACATGTGGGCTGACTTCGATGCCTGGGTGCAGGAGCGGGGCGCGCCGCCGCTGCCAGACCGCGACTTCATCCACACCTCCGCAGCGGCGAACCTCTACGTCTACCCCGAGGCCCTCGACTACGTCGACCGGCGGCCGCTCGGCGAGACCTGGCACCGGTTGGCCTCCAGTGTGCGGGAGACCGACGAGGGCTACGAGCTGCCGGCGGAGCTTCGTGACCGTCCTGAGGACTCTGCCCTCATCTACCTGTCACTGGGCTCGCTGGGCGGCGCCGACATCGAGCTGCTCCAGCGACTGGTCGACCTGCTCGGCACGACCCGGCACCGCGTCGTCGTCAGCATGGGCCCGCGGGCCGAGGAGATCCGGCTGGCCGACACCATGACCGGCGCGGCGATCCTCCCGCAGACCAGGATCATCCCGCTCGTCGACCTGGTGATCACCCACGGCGGCAACAACACGACCACGGAAGCGATGCACTTCGGCAAGCCGATGCTCGTGCTGCCGCTGTTCTGGGACCAGTACGACAACGCGCAGCGGGTGGACGAGAAGGGCTTCGGTCGGCGCCTGGCCACCTATGCCTTCGCCGACGAGGAGCTGCTGGAGGCGGTCGAGGAGCTGCTGGCCGACGACGGCCTGAGGGCCGGTGTGCCGCCGCGGGCGAGCAGATCCGGGCCGAGGACGGCCTGCGGCGCGGAGCCGACGTCATCGAGAGGGTCGGGCTGGACCACCTCGGCGACGGCGGGCGCTGACCCGAGCCGTGCCGACTCTGTCGCTGCCGCGGGCCGTCGACGGCTGCTGGCGTCTGCCCCGGCCGTCGCCGGGCGACAGCCGCCGGCTGCTCGCGCTGCTGGCGGCGGATGCCGAGCTGCCGGCCGGCTTCCGGACCTCCCGCTTCGGGTCGAGGCCCCCCGAGCTCGGGCCGGGCGAGCGACGACTCGAGGTCGACCAGACCAACGAGTCGTGGGTGGTGGGCGACGCGGTCGTCGTCAAGTGGCTGACCGAGCCGCTGATCGGCCCGCACCCCGCCGCCGAGCGGCTGAGGCGGCTGGCGGCGGCGGGCTTCGACGCCACCCCGGCTGTGTGGCCTCGTGGAGTGGTGCACACCGGACGGGCACTGGGTGCCCGTCGTCGTGGCGGCCGAGCTGGTGCCCGACGCGACCGACGGGTGGACCTGGTGCCTGGAGGAGGCTCGGCTGGCGCTGGGCGCGCGGGAGGGTGCGCCTCGACCGTTCGCGGCGGCGCTGGGCGAGCTGACTGCGGCCATGCACCTCGCGCTGGCGGACGGGCCCACCGGTCCCGTGGCAGACCACGGCGACTTCCACGTCGGCCAGGTGCTGCGCACCGCCGACGGGCGACTCTTCGTGGTCGACTTCGACGGCAACCCCACGCTCGCCCCGGAGCAGCGGGCCGCGCACCGCCCCGCGGCGTACGACGTCGCGGGCATGCTGGTCTCGCTGGAGAACGTCGGGCACGTGGTGGGGCACTACGATCCCCAGCTGCCCCAGGCGGAGGTGGCCGCGTGGACAGCGAGCGTGCAGCGTGAGTTCCTGGCGGCCTATCGGCGCTCGGCGGGAGCGCTGCTGGACGCAGCCCTGCTCGAGCCCTTCATGCTCGACCAGATCCACCGGGAGCTGGCCTACGCCGAGTCGCACCTGCCCAGCTGGCGCTACGTCCCGGAGGCGGCCCTGCGGCAGCGGGGCTGTCATGAACCCGGATCTCTTCCTGGCCGACCTGCACGCCAAGCCCGAGGCACTGCGCGGCCTCGACCTGACCGGGGCGTGGGACTTCGTGCCGGCGGCGGCCGAGGTGCTGCTGCTGGGCATGGGCTCCTCGCACTACGCCAACCAAGTGGTCGCGGCGCGGTTGCGCGCCGCCGGGGTGCGCGCGAGCGCCGAGCTGGCCAGCAGCGACCTGCTGCCCCGGGTGCCTCCGGGCGCACTGGTCCTCGCCGTCTCCGCCTCGGCGAGCTCCGCCGAGACGATCGACGCGGTGGCCCGGCTCGGGGCGCCGTACGTCGCGGTGGCCAACCGGCCGGGTCCGCTCACCGAGTCGGCGGACCGCACGGTGTGGATGGAGGCGGGCGAGGAGCGGGGCGGGGTCGCCTGCCGCTCCTTCCAGCACACCCTGGCACTGCTCTTGGCGCTGGAGGCGCGGCTGGTCGGCGCTCCTCCCGCCCGTGGCGCTCGCCGCCGAGGCGACCGGCGACCTGCTCGACCGCGTCGGCGACTGGCGACCGCTGTTGGCCGAGCTGCTGCTCGGCCCGACGGCACCCACGTGGTGGCGCCCGCCCGGCGGCTGTCGTCGGCCTACCAGTCGGCGCTGATGCTCCGCGAGGGTCCGCGGCTGCCCGCCATCGGCTGCGAGACCGGCGACTGGAGCCACGTCGACGTCTACCTCACCAAGACCACCGACTACCGCATGCTGCTGCTGGCCGGCTCCCGGTGGGAGCCGCAGCTGCTCGAGTGGACCGGTCGGCGAGGCAGCACGGTCGTCGCTGTCGGTGCCGACGTGGCCGGCGCCGCCGCCACGCTGCGCTACGCGCACGACGAGGTCGAGGACGTGCGGCTGCTCACCGAGACCCTCGTGGCCGAGCTGCTGGCCGCTCACGCCTGGCTGGGAGCGAGCTGAGCCGGCCGGTCAGACCTTGCGCGGCACCTTGCCGGTCCAGGTGAGGACCCGGCACATGCCCTTGTGGAACCCGTCGCCGCCCTCGGCGAACATCAGCGGGCAGCCGCCGTCGATCACGGTGATGTCGTGGTCGCGACCGTACGCCGTGGCGTCGGCCGAGACACTGCCCTTCCCGAACGCGCGGTGCATCCAGACCTGGCGGATGCCCAGGTCGGCGCACTCGTGCATGGTGTCGAGGGCGCGCTCGGGGCGGGTGCCGATGACGACCGCGTCCACGCCACCGGGGATCTCGCCCAGTGACGGGTAGGCCCGGTCGCCCTCGACCTCAGGTGCGTTGGGGTTGACGGCGAAGACCTCGTAGCCCTGCTTGCGCAGGAACGTGTAGACCGCGTTGCTGCCGTGCCCCTTGGGAGCGTGGGAGACGCCGGTCACGGCGATCCGGTGACCCTTCAGGAACTGGTCGGCGGCCTGCCTCGTGGGGGTTGTGGTGATGCTCATGATGGCCTCCTTGCCGTCCTTCGACGCTACGCCGGTCCGGCCGGGTGCGCCGTGACGGGCGAGACATCGTCGGGGGTTGGTGGACACCTCACCGGGACAGACACTGGGAGGTGGTGCCCCGCCCCGCTCGCGCTCGTTCTGCAGGAGTGGGGCCGGCGCTGATCGGAGAGCGGTCATGTGGCGGCGGATGGCGATTCTGGTGGGTGTGCTCGGGTGTCGTGCAGCAGATGCCCAGTGGTGGGGTGGCGGCGGCTCCGGTCCCCGGATGGGAGGCGCCGCGAACGGTGGTCGCGGCGGGACTGACTGAGGAGTTCGAGGATCTGGCCATCGGGCCCAGCGGAGAGCAGGCGGCCGTCTGGCTGCAGGGGAATCAGGATCCCTGGGTGGGCGTGCGTCCCGTCGGTGCCAGGACCTGGAACACTCGCCGACTGGCGAACTATCGGGGTGCCTCCGCCGCGACCTCGCCCACCCTCGAGTACGACGGTGCGGGCGTCCTCACGGTGGCCTGGGCGGTGTACGGCGATCGCACCTTCGTCGCGGAGCGGCACACCCGAGCGGGCGGCAAGTGGAGTCGGGTCCGCCACGTTGCGGAGCACGAAGGCGGCGGGTACGAGGCCGTTGACCTGGCCGTCAACGCCGCGGGCGACGCCGTACTGGGGTGGCGTGGGCCGTCACTCCAGAAGATCCAGGTCATCCGCCGAGTCGATGGTGTCTGGGGCCCGGCCGTGAGCTGGAACCATGGCCTGCTCGTCGATGTCGCGATCGGCGCGGACGGCACCGCGGCGGCCCTGGTCACGCGGACCGACAACGGCGACTCGTCGCTCCACATCTCGCGCAGTCTCGCCGGTGGCGACTGGAGCAGGCTCGCGCCGGTGGGCACAAGGCCGACCGACGAGGTCCTCGACGCCACGGGGCTCGTCGTCGATGCCGCCGGTACCGTGACGGCCGCCTGGCGAGCTGGCGATCGGTCAGCGCAGATGGCAGATCCGCAGTGTTCGCGCTCAGCTCGGGGACCCGTGGCCGGCTCCGACCCGCCTGTTCGGGAACGCCGGCCCGCAGTATGGCTCCTTCCTGGTCCAGCTCGGCGACGGCGGCCTGGTGGCGCTGGCTATCCACCACTCCAGCTGGGTAGAGGTGAGGCGGTTCGTCGATGGCGCCTGGTCTCCTGGGGAGCAGGTGGTCTCCGATGCCAGGCGCACCCTGCACAGCGTCGCGCTGGCAGCCGACTCGACGGGGCGCGCCGTCGTGGCATGGGCGAGGCAGGGCCAGGTCCGGAACGAGGGGCACGGGCTTCGGGTGCGGCTGATGGCGGCAGACGGGTCGTGGTCGGCGCCGGCGGTCCTCGTCGACCCGACGACTCGGACCGGCGATCCGTTCCTCGCTGCGATGCAGGGAGGCGGGTGCGTGGTCGGCTGGCCCCAGCTGGTCAGCGGCGATGACGTCTTCAAGATGCGGGTACGCGCTCATCCCGTCACGGACTGACTCGCTAGACTCGCGTTCTCCGCGGGGCCCGACGGTGAGTCCCCAGGAGTCCCCGGCGAGCAGAGAGGGCGCTGTGAGCGAGCACGACCTGGTCCTGGTGGTCGACTTCGGGGCGCAGTACGCCCAGCTGATCGCCCGGCGAGTCCGGGAGGCTCGGGTCTACTCCGAGATCGTCCCGCACACGATGCCGGCCGCGGAGCTGCTGGCGCGCAAGCCCTCCGCGATCGTGCTGTCGGGTGGCCCGTCATCGGTCTACGAGGAGGGCGCGCCACAGCTGGACGCGGGCCTGCTCGACGGCTCCGTTCCGGTGCTCGGCATCTGCTACGGCTTCATGGCGATGGCGCAGGCGCTGGGGGGCGAGGTCGCCCACACCGGCCAGCGCGAGTACGGCCGGACGCCCGTCACCGTGCTCGAGCAGGGCACGCTGCTGCGCGGCATCCCCGACGGGTTCTCCTCGTGGATGTCGCATGGCGACGAGGTGACCGGGGCTCCCGAGGGGTTCGTGGTCAACGCGCGGTCTCCACGGGCGACCGTGGCGGCCTTCGAGGATCCCGCCCGCGGGCTCGCCGGCGTCCAGTGGCACCCCGAGGTGCTGCACTCCGAGCACGGGCAGCGGGTCCTCGAGCACTTCCTGCACGACATCGCCGGCTGCCGACCCACCTGGACGATGGTCAACATCGCCGAGGAGCAGATCGAGCGGGTGCGCGCCCAGATCGGCCCCGACGGCAGGGCCATCTGCGGGCTCTCGGGGGGCGTCGACTCCGCCGTGGCCGCCGCGATCGTGCAGCGGGCGATCGGGGACCGGCTCGACTGCGTCTTCGTCGACCACGGCCTGCTGCGCCAGGGCGAGGCCGAGCAGGTGGAGCGCGACTTCGTGGCCGCCACCGGCGTGACGCTGCACGTGGTGAACGCCCAGCAGCAGTTCCTCGACGCGCTGGCCGCGGTCACCGACCCGGAGGAGAAGCGCAAGATCATCGGCCGGGAGTTCATCCGGTCCTTCGAGGCGGCGGAGGCGGAGGTGCTCGGCGAGGCGGCCGAGCATGGCGAGAAAGTGTCGTTCCTGGTCCAGGGCACGCTCTATCCCGACGTGGTCGAGTCGGGGGGCGGCGCCGGCACCTCCAACATCAAGTCCCATCACAACGTCGGCGGTCTGCCCGAGGACCTCGAGTTCGAGCTCGTCGAGCCGCTGCGCACGCTGTTCAAGGACGAGGTCCGCCTCGTCGGGGAGCAGCTCGGGCTGCCTCCGGAGATCGTGTGGCGCCAGCCCTTCCCGGGCCCCGGCCTCGGCATCCGGATCATCGGCGAGGTGACACGCGACCGGCTCGAGATCCTGCGCGCCGCCGACGCGATCGCCCGGGAGGAGCTCACCCGCGCCGGGCTCGATCGGGACATCTGGCAGATGCCCGTGGTGCTGCTCGCCGACGTGCGCTCCGTCGGCGTCCAGGGCGACGGTAGCTCCTACGGACACCCCGTGGTGCTGCGACCGGTGACCTCTGAGGACGCGATGACGGCGGACTGGGCGCGGCTGCCCTACGAGGTCCTGGAGCGGATCTCGACGCGGATCACCAACGAGGTGCCCGAGGTCAACCGGGTCACCCTCGACCTGACCTCCAAGCCGCCAGGCACCATCGAGTGGGAGTAGTCGGCGAGTGGGAGTAGCCGGCGCGGTCAGCAGACCGTCGGCGACTGCGGCTGCAGCCCCTGGAACCGGCCGAACTTGACCGGGTCGTCGAGGGTCCAGTCGGCCACCGAGTTGAACGACGAGTCGTAGTACGACAGGCCGGCGCCGCCCATGCTCACCATGGCCTGGTAGCTGCGGTCCAACCAGGTCGGGTCGATCGCGGCGGCCTCAGCGGTCTGGCCGGTCTCCCCGATGGCCCAGGCGGTGCCGTGGTCGGCCGACCAGGCGGCCATCTTGGCGTAGTAGGTCGACAGGTCCAGCACCTTGGTGATCTTCACGCCGTTGCGCACCACGCCGTAGTCGTTGTACGCGTCGATGGCGAGGATGTCGACGTTGTCATCGCCGGGCCACTTCGTGGCGATCGTGTTGTTGTCCCCGCCGAAGGTGTTCCAGCCGCTGTAGATCACCGAGTAGGCCACGTTGTCGGTCCGGGCGTGGATGATCGGGGCGATCTGGGCCTGCATGCCAGTCCACAGCGTCATGTCGCCGTCGTTCTCCGGCTCGTGGTGGATCGCCAGCCACACCGGGCCGGGCACCGTGGCTAGTCCGTCGGCCAGCTGGGCCGCCCAGGCGTTGCCGTCGCCGGCTGCCATCTCGCCCCAGGTGAGCGGGGCCTTGAAGCTGATCCAGGGCAGCCGGCCGGCGGCGAGGTCGGCCTTCGCGTCCGCCACGGCCCGGTCGATCTGGGTCGCCCGGTAGTACATCCGGTGCAGGGCCAGGTTGCGACCCAGCTGCGCCTCGCGGGTCTCGACCGTGGTGTCGCCGCTCACGGCGGCGCCGAGGTAGGTCGAGCCCGGGGCGGGGATGCCCATCGCGTTGCCGACGCACGGATCCGGTGGCGGCGTCGGCGTGGGAGTCGGGGTCGGGGTGGGCGACGGTGTCGGCCTGGGGCTCGGGGTAGGTGTCGGGCTTGGGGTCGGGCTTGGGGTCGGGCTTGGGGTCGGGCTTGGGGTCGGGCTTGGGGTCGGGGTGGGCGTCGGGGTGGGCGTCGGGGTGGGGGTCGGACTGGGCGCGACGGAGACCATCGACACGGCATCGACCAGCAGGGCGACGTCCGAGGCGACGTTGGTGCCGAGCAGGTTGAGGTCGAGGGCGGCTCCCGAGCTCGCGGTGGTGTAGCCGAGCTCGACGCGGGTCCAGGCTCCCGAGGCGGCCACGAACGCCGACTCGCGGGAGGAGACCAGCATCCCGGAGCCGGACACCTCCCGGATGCGGAGAGTGCCCGTGACGTCACGACCCGTGGAACGCACGTAGGCGCTCACGAGGTAGCTCGTCCCCGCGGTGGTCGACGCCACGGTCTGTCGGCGGTCGTTGATCACCGCGACGCCCGCGTTCTTCGAGGTGGTGGTCAGCCGCCCTGCGGCCTGGCCGGCGTACGACGGCAGCGAGGTCGTGAGCTTCTGGCCGCTGCGGTTGGTACGCCACCCGGTCGTGCCGTCCTCGAAGCCGCCGTTGACGACCAGGTCGCCGGTCGCGACGGTGGTCGCGGTGCGCGCGGCGGGTGCTGCGAGCGCGTTGACGGCGAGGACCGTCGGGAAGAGACAGGCCAGGGCGGCGACGCCGCCGACGGCCACGAGGAGCGTCGCGGGGAGCCGACGCGGATCGAGGAGGTGCCGGCACGATGCTTCCCGGCGGGCGCGCGGCGGGGTGAGGTCGTGCGGGGGCGGAGCATGGGGTTCATGGGGGTTCTCCGGTGACAGGCGGGGGACCTGCTCGGCAACGGGGGTTGCTCCGCGTCATCGAAGCGGACAACGCCGGGCCTCGCAGCGGAACGGCGAAGATCACGCGTCGCCGGGCGCCACCGGTCTAGTCCACCCCGCAAGTCCACCTCGCTGGTCCGCCTGGCGCGACGGCGACCCGAGCCCCAGCAGCAGGACTGCCCGGTGGGTCGCGTCGGTCGGGTCGAAGCCGGCCACCTCCGCGGCCCGCTGGACGCGGTGTCGCACGGTGTGCCGGTGGACGCCCAGCGCTTCGGCGGTCGGGTCGGCGGCCCCGTGGTGGAGCAGGAAGGTGCGCAAGGTCTCGACGAGCCCGGTGTCGTGCGCGGCGTCGTACTCGGTGAGGGCCCGGACCCACGGCGCGGCCGCGGCAGCCACCGCTGGGTCGGCCGAGAGCAGCTCCCCCGGGTTGGGCGAGAGCCAGCGACGGGTGCCGGCGGCTGCGTGGTCGAGGTGTCGACGCAGCACCGGCAGCGCGTCGACGAGCCGCGCCGGGCCGACGCGCATCGCGACCGCCGTCACCCGCTCCGACAGGGCGCCGAGCAGCAGCTCGGCGTGGTGGGCGGCCAGAAGCAGCAGCCGCCCGCTCGCGTCGGTCAGCGGAGCGTCCAGCAGCGGCCACTGCCGGCGCATGTCGGCCACCGCTCGGTCGAGTACGTCGGTGTCGGCCCGGACACCGATCAGGGCCAGCTCCGAGCCGAGCTCGGCTCCGGTCAGTGCCGCCGCGGCCGTGAGCTCGCGCCGACCGAGCAGCGCGTCGAGGACGACGGTGCCCAGGCCAGTCATGTCCGCGGCGACCGGGCGGGCCAGCTCCAGGGTGGCCACGGAGACGGTGTGGGTCACCAGGAGCCGGTCCCAGGGGGTCGGCGGTCGCGCCGACCCGACCGCCAGCCAGCCCAGCGGCCGACCCGGAGCCCCCCCCAGGGGCTGCAGCTCCAGGGCTCGGTGGCTCTCGTGCACGGCGGTGGCTCCGGCGGCGGCGGCGAGTACGGCACCCGGATCGAGGCGCCCCGGGCCACCCCGCCCCAGCACCGTCCCGTCGCCGCTCACCAGCACGACGTCGGCGCGGAGTGCGGCGGCGAGCCCCGCGGCCAGCCCGGGCATCCCGTCACGCACCGCCGCTCGGGTCAGCCGCTGCTGGGCAGCCACCGCGTCGCGGAGCCGGAGCCGACGCAGCTCGGCGAGCCGGTCCGTGAGCGCCTGCACGATAGCCAGGAACGGCGTGGGGAGCGGCACCTCGACGAGCGCAACCCCGTGGGCGCGGCAGGCGGCCACCACGGCGAAGGGGACGGCAGCGAAACGCAGCCCGGTGCCGATGCCGAGCGCGCTGATCCCCGCGTCGGCCAGCCGGGAGACGTACGCCTCCTGACCCTGCTTCGTGCGGGGCAGCCGCAGTCCGGTGGTCAGCACCAGGCCGGAGCCGCTCAGCCAGGGCGTCGGGTCGTCGAGCTCGATGGCGTGCGCCCACCGGAGGGGCACCTCCGCGTCGGGCAGGTGGTGCGGCACCAGGCCCAGCTCTGACCGGTCGAGCAGCCAGCGGAGCGCGACGGTCTCGCCGTCCTCCGGCGACGGTCTGTCCATACTGGCAGACAGCGAACCATTCATTGTCCGAATCGTACATCGCACCCAGCGCCGCCGGCACTAGCGTGGCGAGTGCCGGAAGGAGCACGCGCATGGTCGGCGGCAGCGACGCCCCCACTCAGCTGGACCGCAGCGTCGACGCCCGGTCGGGGCGCTGGTCGAGCTGCCGGTCAGCGACCCCCGCGAGGTCGAGGCGGCCCTGGCGGGTGTCGCGGCGGCCACCGAGGCCGTGGCCGCCGCCGCCCCCGGCGTACGCCGGGACTGGCTGTACGCCGTCGCCGCCGCGCTCGAGGCGCCCGTCACCGCGCGTGAGCTGGTCGTGGCGGCCGACCGCGAGACGGCCCTGGGCGAGCCCCGGCTCTCCGGAGCTGGCGCGGTGCGCCCACCAGCTGCGGTTCTACGGCGACGTCGCCGCCGAGGGCTCGTGGCTGGAGGCCACCCTCGACCATGCCGTCGCCCCGCGGGCCGGGCGGCCGGGCACGCCGGACCTGCGCCGGCTGCGGGTGCCGCGCGGTCCGGTCGCCGTGCTGGGAGCCAGCAACTTCCCCTTCGGCTTCGGCGTGCTCGGCAACGACGGGGTCGGCCCTCGCGGCCGGCTGCCCGGTGGTTGCCAAGGCGCACCCGGCCCACCCGCGCACCAGCCGGCTGCTCGCCGCCGCCGCGGTCGAGGCGCTGGCGGCCGCCGGCGCACCGTCCGGCACCCTGGCCCTGGTGTCCGGGTTCGCCGCCGGCTCCGCCCTGGTCACGGACGCCCGGGTGGCCGCGGTCGCGTTCACCGGCTCCGTCGGCGGCGGGGTGGCGCTGTGGCGGCTGGCCCAGGAGCGGGAGACGCCGGTGCCCGTGTACGCCGAGATGGGCACGATCAACCCGGTCGTCATGACGCGGGCGGCGGTGGCCCGCGCGGAGGAGGTGGCCGCAGGGTTCGTGGCGTCCTACACGCTGGGCATGGGGCAGTTCTGCACCAAGCCCGGGCTGCTGCTCGTGCCCGCGGGCGCCGGCGTGCCCGATCGGGTCGCCGCTGCCCTCGCGCAGGCGGCGCCGTCCGGGTGGCTGCTGACCGGCCCGATCGCCGCGGCGTACGCCGGCGGGGTCGCCGAGCTGGAGGCCGCCGGCGGCCGGGTGCTCGCGACCGGCCCGGCTCCCGAGGCCGGGTGGGCGGCGGCGGCCACCCTGCTGGCGGTGCCGGCCGACGCGCTCCGCCCGGGCTCGCGGCTCCTCGAGGAGTGCTTCGGCCCGGTGGCGCTCGTCGCCGAGTACGCCGACGCGGCCGAGCGCGCCGCATCCTCGGCGGCCTGCCGGGGGCGCTGGCCGCGAGCGTGCAGTCGGGCGGCCCGACGACCCGGAGACGGCCGGCCTGGTGGCGCTGCTCGCCCCACGCGTGGGTCGGGTCATCGTGGACGACTGGCCGACCGGCGTCGCGTTCACCTGGGCCCAGCACCACGGCGGGCCGTGGCCGGCGACCACCGACCCCGGCGTGACGTCGGTCGGTGCCGGCGCGCTGAGCCGGTTCACCCGGCCCGTCGCCTGGCAGGGGGTGCCCGACGCGGCGCTGCCACCGGCGCTGCGCGAGGGCAACCCCTGGGGCCTGCCGCGCCGCGTGGACGGGAGCCTGCAGTGACGGCGCCGCTCGCCGGCATCACGGTGGCCGACTTCAGCCGGGTGCTCGCCGGGCCGCTGGCGACCATGACGCTGGCCGACCTGGGCGCCGACGTGGTCAAGGTGGAGCGGCCCGGCACCGGGGACGACACCCGCCAGTGGGGGCCGCCCTGGGATGCCCACGGGTCGGCGTACTTCGCGTGCGTCAACCGCTCCAAGCGCAGCGTCGCCCTCGACCTGCGCGACCCCGACGACCTCGCGGTCGCCCGCCGGCTGGCCACCGAGGCCGACGTGCTCGTCGAGAACTTCCTCACCGGCACGATGGACCGGCTGGGGCTGGGGTATGCCGAGCTGAGCGCCGCCAACCCGCGGTTGGTCTACTGCTCGATCACCGGCTTCGGGAGCGGGGCGGGCGCGCAGCTGCCCGGCTACGACTTCGTGGTGCAGGCCGTCGGCGGGCTGATGGCCATCACCGGCGAGCCGGACGGCGACCCGACCAAGGTCGGTGTGGCGCTGGTCGACGTGCTCACGGGCAAGGACGCCGTCATCGGGATCCTCGCCGCGCTGCGAGAGCGGGAGCGTAGCGGTCGCGGGCAGCGGATCGAGGTGGCGCTGCTGACCAGCCTGCTGGGCTCGCTGGTCAACCAGGCGTCGGCCTACCTCACGACCGGGCAGAGCCCGGGCCGGATGGGCAACCAGCACCCGTCGATCGCGCCGTACGAGACCCTGCGCTGTCGGGACGGGCTGCTTGCCGTGGCGTGCGGCAACGACGAGCAGTTCGCGCGACTGTGCGACGTTCTCGGTCTAGATGAGGGGGAGGCCTGGCGTGCCGCCGCCCCCGAGGCGATCTCACTGGGGACCAACCCGGAGCGTGTGGAGCACCGCGCCGCCCTGGTCGAGCTCCTCGAGTCCCGGCTGGCGGCGGACACCGCGGCCCGCTGGGTGGAGCGACTCACCGAGGCCGGCGTCGCCGCCGGTGAGGTCAACGACCTCGGTCAGGCGCTCGCGCTCGCCGACCGGCTGGGTCTGCAGCCGACGGTCGACGTCGGCGACGGCTACCCCCGCCAGGTGCGCCACCCCGTCCGGTGGTCGCGCAGCCGGCTGCCCGATCCCACGCCGCCACCGGTCCTCGGCGAGCACACCGCCGACCTCCGCTCGACCCTTGAGGAGCAGTCATGAGCACCCCCGAGTCCCTCCCGCCGTTCGACGTCGCCGACCCGGCCGGCCTCGACGACCTGCTCACCCAGGACGAGCGCGACGTGCGCGCCTCGGTGCGCCAGCTCGTGGACCAGGTCGCCGCGCCGTACGTCGCCGACTGGTTCGAGGCCGGTGCCCTCGATGACCCCCGAGGGCTGATGAAGAGCTTCGGCGAGATGGGCCTGCTCGGGATGCATCTGGACGGCTACGGGTGCGCCGGCATGTCAGCCGTCGACTACGGCCTGGCCTGCCTGGAGCTGGAGGCCTGCGACTCCGGGGTCCGGTCGATGGTGTCGGTGCAGGGGTCCCTCGCCATGTTCGCGATCTGGCGCTGGGGGAGCGAGGAGCAGAAGCAGGAGTGGCTGCCCCGACTCGCCGCCGGCGACGCCATCGGCTGCTTCGGGCTGACCGAGCCCGACCACGGCTCCGACCCCGGCGGGATGCGGACCCGGGCGGTCCGCGACGGCGACGACTGGGTGCTGGACGGACGCAAGATGTGGATCACCAACGGCTCGATCGCCGACGTGGCGGTCGTATGGGCCCGGGTGCCGGAGGGGCCGGAGGAGGGCGTCCGCGGCTTCGTCGTCCCGACCGGGACGCCGGGCTTCGCCGCCCCCGAGATCAAGCACAAGATGTCGTTGCGGGCCTCGGTCACGAGCGAGCTGGTGCTGGACGGCGTCCGGCTGCCGGGGGCGGCGCTGCTGCCCGAGGTGCGCGGACTGAAGGGGCCCCTGTCGTGCCTCAACGAGGCGCGCTACGGCATCGTGTGGGGCGCCCTCGGGGCGGCCCGCTCCTCCCTGGAGACGGCCCTGGCGTACGCCGGCGAGCGGGTGCAGTTCGGCAAGCCGATCGCGGCCTACCAGCTCACCCAGGCCAAGCTCGCCGACATGACCCTCGAGCTGGTCAAGGGCCAGCTGCTGGCCCTGCACCTGGGCCGGCAGAAGGACGCCGGTCGACTGCGTCCCGAGCAGGTCAGCCTGGGCAAGCTGAACAACGTGCGCGAGGCGCTGGAGATCTGCCGCACAGCGCGCACCATCCTGGGCGCGAACGGGATCTCCTTGGAGTACCCCGTCCTCCGGCACGCCAACAACCTGGAGTCGGTGCTGACCTACGAGGGCACCGTGGAGATGCACACCCTGGTGGTCGGCCAGGCCCTCACCGGCCACGCCGCCTTCCGCTGAGAGCTGCCCACGGGCCGGGGGGATCGGGAACGACCTCGGCCCCCGGGAGTGCTGCTCCGGGGGCCGAGGTGTACGGCGCTGCGGCAGGCTCAGACGGTCGTCTTCGGGATCGCGTCGTCGTACGGCGCGTCGGACCGGTCAGCGGCCGGGTGCAGCACCATGTACACCACGCCGATGCCGACCACGATCACCGCGGAGAGCAGCACGATCCAGTTGTCGTACCACGCGGCGTCCGGCGTGCGCGGCCAGCACATGTTGACCATCGCGATGACGCCGTAGACCAGTGCTGCGACGTTGACCGGCAGCCCCCACGACCCGAGGGTGTACCTCCCGCTGGGGACCCAGCCCTTGAGCCGGGCCCGCAGCGCGGCCAGCACCACCATCTGGAAGGCGATGTAGATGCCCAGGGCCGCGAAGCTGATGATCTTCGCGATGGCGTTGGTCGACACCGAGGAGCCGATCACGATGACGGCGGGGACCAGCGCGGCCACGAGCAGCGCGAATGGCGGCACGTGCCGGGTCTGCGAGAACTGCCGCAGCATCGCGGAGCCCATGATCATGTTGTCGCGCCCGTAGGCGTAGGCCAGCCGGCTCGCCGCCGCCTGCAGGCTCATCGCGCAGGACACGAACGAGATCAGCACGACGGCCAGCACGATCCGGGAGCCGGTGGAGCCGAACGCGTCGGCGAGCAGCGTGCTGACGGGGTCGGCCTCCTCGCCGGCGATCACGGCAGGGATGTCGGAGACGGCGAGGATCAGGGCCAGGCAGACGAACGACGCCGCGGCCCCACCGATGTAGATGGTGCGCCGCATCGCCTTGGGGATGAGGGTCCCCGGGCTCCGCACCTCCTCGGCGACGTCGCCGCAGGCCTCGAATCCGTAATACTGCCACACACCGATCAGGGCGGCGGCGGCGAAGGCGGGGAGGTAGCTGCCGTCGCCCTGGGTGCCGAAGGTGTCGAAGAGGACGCCCAGCCCGTGCTCGCGGTGCGCCAGCAGCAGCCAGCCGCCGACCGCGAGCGCGCCGAGCAGCTCGGCGGTGAAGCCGAAGATGGCCGCCCAGGCAAGCACCTTGGTGCCCATGAAGTTGATGATCGTGGCGATCACGATGGTGGCCAGACCGCCCCAGATCACGTTGGCGGTCGTGGCCTCGATCCCGAGGAACGGCGCGATGTAGAAGCCTGCCCCGTAGGTCACCGAGGCGATCGTGACCAGGAGCGCCACGAGGTAGACCCAGCCGGTCATCCAGGCGTAGCGGCGGCCCCAGAGCCGGCGCGCCCACGGGTAGACCCCGCCGGCCACGGGGAACTGGGCCACCACCTCGCTGAAGACGAGGGCCACGAGGAACTGGCCGATGCCCACGATCACAAACGACCAGATCATCGGCGGCCCACCGGTGGCGAGCGCGTAGGCGAACAGGGTGTAGACCCCGACCACCGGCGAGAGGTAGGTGAAGCCGAGCGAGAAGTTGGCCCACGGGCTCATCTCTCGCTTGAACTCCGACTGGTAGCCGAGCGCGTTCAGGTGCGCGGCGTCGTCGTGGTCGTGGTACTCGTAGTAGCCGTCTGCGTCATGCTTGGAGTGAGACGGAGAGGTCATTCCGGACTCCCTGAGGTGTGCGCCGGCCGGTCCCATGACCGGCCTGGACGTGGCCCGAGCCTGTAGCGGTTGCACGAAAAACTACAATTCTATGGGTTAATTGGCAACAACCCCGCGGACACGTCTGCGGGCCGGATCCGGAGAGAGGTGAGCCGATGTCGTCGCTGTCGCCGCTGATCGGCCGCGCCACCTCCGAGAGCCGGGCCGACGAGCTGGTCCAGCGGATCACCGAGGCGATCCACCTCGGCCTGCTCGGCGATGGCGAGCGGCTCCCCGTCGAGGTCGAGCTGGCCCGTCAGTTCGGGGTCGCGCCGATGACGGCGCGCGAGGCGCTGGCCGAGCTGCGCGACCGCGGGCTGGTCGAGACCCGGCGCGGTCGTCGGGGTGGCTCGTTCGTCCGCCGACCCGCGGAGCCGCCGCTGGACTACCTGCGGCAGCGTCTCGCCGATGCCACCGTGTCGGAGCTGCGGGACCTGGCCGACGAGCACGTGGCGATCGCGGGGCAGGCGGCCCGGTTGGCCGCCGAGCGTAGTGCGGCCGTGAACGTCCGCCGGCTGTTCGGACTGACCGAGCAGCTGGGTCAGGCGACCAGCCTGGGGGACCGGATCCGGGCCGACTCCCGGTTCCACATCGAGCTGGCGATCGCCTCCCACTCCGAGCGGCTCACCCGACGTGAGGTCGCTCTGCAGGCCGAGGTCTCCGGGCTGCTGTGGCTCCCGATCGGGCCGCCGGTCAACCTCGCGGCGATGGTGGTCGAGCACCACGAGATCGCCGCCGCCGTCGTGTCGGAGGACGGAGACAAGGCTCGTCGCCTGGCTGAGGAGCACGTCGAACGCGGCCTTCGGCGGATCGTCGCCCTGCATCTGCTGCTCTCCGACGAGCAGCCGAGCGAGGAGGCTGCGACGTGACCAGGTCACGACCGGACGCGCCCGTGCCGGGCGCCGAGGATCTCGCGGCGGCAGTCTCAGCGCTCGTGGCGCCGGTCTTCGAGTCGCTGGAGACACTCGGCGCCGACGTCCTGGCCTGTCGCGAGGCGGCCGGCACCCCGTGCACCGAGGCCGACCTGGCGACCCTGGAGAAGCGGATCGCGCCGCGCCTCGCCGCGCACCCGGCTGCCGCCGGGATGGGCTTCGTCGCCGCGCCGGGCGTCATCGGCGGCCAGGAGCGCTTCCTGCTCTGGTGGCAGCGCGCGGGTGACGACCTGGCCCGGTTGCGGCTGAACTTCGGCCGGCCAGCATCGACGTGTACGACTACCTGCAGATGGACTGGTTCCAGAAGGCGGCCGCCGGAGGTCGGCGCAGCGCGTTCGGACCGTACGTCGACTACGCCGGCTCCGACATGTATGTCGTGACGATGAGCGATGCCCATCCTGCGCGGGTCCGGAGTTCCTCGGGGGTCGCCGGCGCCGACCTGGTGATGAGCCAGGTGGAGCGTCGGCTCACGGCGATCCTGCGCACGCGCCCCCGTGAGGCGGTGGTCGTCAACGACGAGCGGCGGGTGCTCGCGGCCAACACCGCGCGCGCTGGGTCGTGGGCGCCGGCTGGCCACCGAGCCGTCGGGTGACGGCGAGTTCACGGCGGTCGCCCCCGTGCCGCGCGGTCAGGTGGGTCGTCGCGGTCACCGAGCGGCCCGCGGACGCGCCGGAGGGCTGACTCGGCCGGACGCTCTTGACACAGATCTAAAATCGGAGGATTGTGTCCCCAGTCGCGGACCCGGGAGCCTACGCATGACCGTCACCACCTCGACGCCACCGCCGATCGTGCCTCACCTGGACACGTGACGGCTCCCGGCTTCGCGATCACCGGCGAGCAGGTGCACGCCGCGCGAGCGTCGTGGTGCTGACCACGCCGTACGGGCTCGCCGTGCTGCGCTACGACAAGATGAGCCGGCTGATCAAGAGCCCGAAAGGCTGCGCCAGGGCAGCGTGGCATGGCCGCACAACGGGATCACTGACGGGCCGTTCGCGCGCTGGTGGGCCAGCTGGCTGCTCAACAAGGAGGGCGAGGAGCACCACCGGCTCCGCCGGCCTGATGAACCCCGCGTTCTCGCCCAAGCTGATCGGTGGTCTCGTGCCCGGTTCCAGGCCCTGGCCGCAGGCTCGTGAACGGCTTCCGTGAGCCCGGCGCGTGCGAGTTCATGTCCGAGTTCGCCGAACCGTACGCCGCCCGGGTGATCGCGCTCATGGCCTCCCCGAGTCGAGTGGCCGATCATCGCCCAGGAGTCCGCGACGCTCGGCCTCGCCCTCAGCGTCTCGGTGAGCAAGGAGCTGCCGCGCATCGAAGGCGGCATGGCGGGCTCTACGACTGACGCCCTCATCGCAGACCGCAGTGCGTCCCCACGCGAGGACTTCGTCTCCGTCCTGGTCAGCGCCTCGCGCGACGGTGACGACAAAGCTCAGCCACGACGAGCTGCGTGACGGACTGGTGCTGCTGGTCTTCGGTGGGTTCGACACCACGCGCAACCAGCTCGGGCTGGCCATGCAGACCTTCCTGCTTCACCCGGACCAGTGGCTGGCTGGCTGGCGGCCCGACCTCGGCAAGACCGCTGTCGAGGTCATGCGGGTAGACCCGACGGTGCGCTGGGTGACCCGGGAGGTGCTGGAGGACTTCGAGTTCGACGGCGTCCGGCTGACGGCGGGCACGACCGTGCACCTGTACAGCGAGTCGGCCGGCACCGACCCCCGCGCGTTCTCGGACCCGGCCTTCGACATCACGGCCACCGACCGTCCACCGCACTTCGGCTTCGGCGGCGGCGCGCACCACTGCCTGGGCCACTTCGTCGCCCGGTCGGACATGAGCGAGGCGCTGCCGTTGCTCGCCCGCCGGCTGCGCGACCCGCACGAGCTCCCCGGGGCCACCTGGCTGCCGGACTCCGGCAACACCGGTCCGATGCGGCTGCCGCTCGGCTTCACCCCCGGCCGCTGACGCCGCCGGCCCACCCACTCGACGAAAGGACGGGCGAGGAAGGTCACCGTCGACCGCGACCTCTGCCAGGACCACGGCCAGTGCGCGATCGCCGCACCGGCCGTGTTCGGCATCAACGACGACGGCAAGCTGGAGTACGACCCCGCTCCCGACGAGAGCGAGCGGGTCGCCGTCGAGGAGGCGGCCGACGTCTGCCCCGTCCAGGCCATCCTGGTCGAGGGCTGATGGCGGACGGAGCGGACGGCGCCGTCGCCGTCGTCGGTGGCTCACTCGGCGGCCTGCGGGTCGCCGAGCAGCTGCGCCGGTCCGGCCACGCTGGCCCGGTCACCGTGTACGGCGCGGAGCCGTACCCGCCGTACAACCGCCCGCCGCTGTCCAAGGACGTGCTGGCCGACCCGGCGCTCGGCGACGCCGAGGCCATGCTCGGGCTGGTCGAGTTCCGGCGCCGTCCGTTCCTGGACGACGTGGACTTCCGGCTCGGCACCATGGTCGAGTCCGCCGACCTTGCTGCGGGAAGGCTGCACTGGCAGGCGGCGGGCGAGCAGGGGGAGGCCCGGTTCGACGGGCTGGTCGTCGCGACCGGGCTGCGGCCGCTGCGGCTGCCGTTGCCCGGCCCCGACGCCGGGCGGCACGTGCTGCGCACCGTCGCCGACTGCCTCGACCTGCGAGCCGCGCTGGACCGGCCCTCGCGGGTCGTGGTCGTGGGCGGCGGCTTCATCGGCTGCGAGGTGGCGTGCACGTTGCGCGGCCTCGGTCACCACGTGACGGTGGTGGAGCCCACGGGAGCGCCCCTGAACCGCGTGCTCGGCGAGGCGCTGGGCGCGGCGGTGCAGCGCCATCACGAGCGGGCCGGCATCGAGTTCGTGATCGGGCCCGGGGTCACCGGGTTCGCCGGGGACGACCGGGTCACCGGGGTGGAGCTGGACACCGGTCACCGGATCCCCGCCGACGTGGTCGTCGAGGCGGTCGGCTCGCGGCCCAACACCGAGTGGCTGGCCGGCAACGACCTCGACCTCTCCGACGGCGTGCTCTGCCGCAACGACCTTGCCGTCGTGGGCGCGTCCCGCGCCGTCGCCGTGGGCGACGTCGCCCGCTTCCCAACCCGCTCGTCGACGACGTGCCGCGCCGGATCGAGCACTGGTCGATGCCCACCGACACCGCGAAGCGTGCCGCGCCGACCCTGCTGGCCCTCCTGCGCGGCGAGCCGGCCGACCCGGCGCCGTTCGCCCCGGTCCCGTCGTTCTGGAGCGACCAGGGCGAGCTGCGCTTCCAGAGCTTCGGCTCCCCTGGCCTCGGCGACGATGCCCGGCTCGAGGAAGGCGACCTCGGCGACCTGCTCGGCGGCGTCCTGATCACCTACCACCGCGCCGGGCCCGCCTCGGGTGCTGGCAGTCAGCACGTCGGCACCGTCGCGGTGAACATGCCGCCGGCGCGGCAGCGCGAGCTGCGCGACGCGTTCACCAGGTCGACCCTCCGTCGACCACCCTCCCGTCAGCCCGACCCACCGACGCATCCACGGAAGCGAGACCCTGATGGCCACCACCGCGCTCGACCGGCATCGCGAGGACAACGCCACCTCGGACGACCTCCAGACCGCCCTCTCCGTCATCAAGGAACGGGGCGTGGAGTTCGTCTACTACCAGTCCGTGACCATCACCGGGCGGGTCGTCGGCAAGGTGATGCCGGCGCGGCACCTGGAGCGCATCTCCAGCACGGGCATCCAGCAGCACCGCACGGCCGCAGCCAACCTGCAGGCCACCCGGGAGGAGTGTGCTGCTGGGCGGGGGTCAACGCCGCGGAGTACACCGCCGTCCCCGACTTGGACACCTTCGCCGTGCTGCCGTGGGAGCCCACGGTGGCGAGGGTCTTCTGCCGGCTCTACGAGCCCGACCACCTGGCGCAGGGTGCCGGCGAGCCCTACGCCTGCGACTCGCGCGGCATGCTGCGCCGCGTGCATGCCGACTTCACGGCTCGTACCGGTCTGGAGCTGCGCTCGGGCACGGAGCCGGAGATGACGTGGCGCGGCACCGGCCTGGAGGCGAGCTTCCGGCCCGAGTCGAGCCCGGCCTACCACATCGAGCACCTCGAGCGCGGCCGGCCGATCTACCAGAAGGTGATCGGCTACGCCCAGGCGCTCGGGCTGGACATGATCGAGGGCGACTACGAGGACGAGGGCCAGTTCGAGCTGAACTGGATGTTCGACCATGCCGACGTCACCGCCGACCGGCTCATCACCTACCGGCAGGTCTGCAAGCAGGTGGCGCGCGAGCTCGGCGTCGAGGCGTCCTTCATGCCCAAGCCGGCCACCGGGATGATGGGCAACGGCTGCCACCACAACTTCAGCCTCTGGCGCGACGGGGAGAACATCCTTCTCGACCCGGGCGTCACCCGGATGCACCTCGCCGAGGCCGGCCGGCACGCTCTCGGCGGGGTACTGACGCACGCGGCCGCGGCGATGCTCGTCTTCGGCTCGACCGTCAACTCCTACAAGCGCTACTGGGACGCCGGGCAGTTCGCACCGTCCAAGATCAACTGGGGTCTGGACAACAAGACCTGCACGGTGCGGCTGTCGGCCAACGGACGGCTCGAGCTGAAGCTGCCGGACGCCGCGGTGAACCCCTACCTGTCGCACGCCATCTTGGTGGCAGCCTGCGAGGACGGGCTGACGAACGCCATCGATCCCGGTGAGCCGTGGCAGGGATCGTCGTACGAGGGGGAGCAGGACCCGCGCTTCGCGAAGCTGCCGCTCTCCCTCGGCGAGGCGATCGAGGCCTTCGAGAGCGACGAGCTGATCCGCCAGACCCTCGGCCCTGACCTGGCCGACCTGCTGGTGGAGTTCAAGCGCGACGAGTGGGCCCGCTTCTGCGGCTACGTCACGGACTGGGAGCGGCAGACCTACTGGGACGACACGCCGTGAGCGGGCCGGCGACCCTCAGGCTGGCGTGCCTGGACTCCGAGGCGCCGCCGCTGTTCTCGCTGTGGACTCCCGAGCACGGGCGTCGTGGGTACGAGCCGGCCGTCGCCCAGCTGCTCGCCGAGGAGCTGGACCGCGGGCTGGAGTGGGTGCGGGTGCCCTGGGTCGACATGGTGCCGGCCGCGCAGCGGGGCGACGCCGATGCCGTGCTCTGCGGCCAGGGCATCACCCCGGCCCGCCAGGAGGTCATGGACTTCACCCGGCCCTACGCCGTCTTCCACGAAGGCGTGCTGGTCCGTCGGGGCGAGCCGATCCACTCGGCCGCCGATCTGGTGGGCCGGCGTGTGGCCGCCATCGAGCACAGCACCAACATGGCCCTCGCGGAGACCTTCGAGGGGGCCGTCCGCGTGCCGTTCGGGGCCGACTCCGAGGACGTGTACGCCGACATGCTCGCGGCGCTGGCCGCGGGGCGGGTGGACGCCGTGGTCGACGACGACGTCGTGTTCGTGCCCTTGGGTGAGAGCCACCCCGACTTCGCCCTCGCGTTCGTGGTGAGGACCGGCAACCGCTGGGGGATCTCGGTCCCGAAGGGCCGCCCCGACCTGCTCGCCGAGCTCGACGACGCGCTCGGCCGGCTGATCGCCGACGGCCGGCTGCGCGCGGCCTGGGACGAGTGGCTGCCGACGCTGGAGTACCCCTTCGCCGGGCCCACGCGCGGAGGATGACGCGACGGCCGGTCGCCCTCGGGCGCCGGTTAGGGTCAGGGGGTGCCCTGTCGCGTGCCACGTCGCCGTCGGAGCGGTGCGGCACGCCAGGGGTACGGACGCGTCCGCACGCTGGCGACGCTGGCCGCGACGGTGGCCCTGGTGGTGCCCACGGCAGCCTGCGTGCCGGGCCGGACCGGCCGGTGGTGGCCCTCCTCCTCGCCAGCGACAACTCGGCGCGCTGGGCGCAGGCCGACGAGCCGGCGTTCCAGGCCCGGGTCCGCGCCCTGTGCGGCAACTGTGGCTACCAGATGCGCAACGCCCAGGGCGATCCGGCCCGGCAGCGGGCGCAGCTGGCGGAGGTCCTCGACGCCGGCGCCGACGTGGTCGTGCTGAACGCGGTGAGCGCCGACTCCGGGGAGGCCCTGGTCCGCCGCGCGGGCGAGGTCCCCGGGGTCGCCTACGACCGGTTCGTGGCGGGCGCCGACTACTACGTGTCCTTCGACCCCTCCGCCATCGGCACGAGGGTGGCCCGCGCAGTGGCGGCCCGGGTAGGCCGGGGCAGCGGAGTGCTGGTCGTCAACGGAGCCCAGACCGACCCGAACGGCGTGGTCATCAAGCGCTCGGTGCATCGGGTCCTGGCCCGGGAGCGGATCCGGATCCTCGCCGAGGTCGACCCGGTCACGTGGTCCTCGGCGGAGGCCCGCGACTGGGTGGCCCAGCAGCTGAGGTCGCGCCGGCCGGGAAGCTTCGACGCCGTCCTGGCCGGCAACGACGAGCAGGCCGCCGGCGTGGCCGAGGCGCTGACGGATGCCGGCGTCACCCCGGACCAGTGGCCGGTCATCTCCGGTCAGGACGCCTCGCTGGACGCCCTGCGGCGGATCGTCGCCGGCCAGCAGACCTTCACCGTCTACAAGTCCTTCCGGCGGGAGGCGACCCGGGCCGCCGACGTGGCCTTGGCGGTGCTCGCCGACCGACCGGTGGCCTCGGTCGCGCCGGACGACGAGCCGACCGATGTCGAGGGCGTCCCGTCGTTCGTCTTCACACCGGTCGTGGTGTCGGTCGACAACCTCACCGACACGGTGGTGCGCGACGGGCTGGTGACGCCGGAGGCCCTGTGCGATGCCAGCATCGCCGACCGCTGTCGGGCGCTCGGCATCCGCTGAGCAGTGGCCCCGGCCACCCGCTGGGTAGGGTCGAGGCCCAGGCCCGAGCCGCGAGGAGCGCAGTCCGATGCCGTCCCAGACCGAGCTGATCACCTACGCCGACCGGCTGGGGGGCGACCTGCCGGGGCTGCGCGAGGTGCTCCGTGGGCCGCTGACCGGGCTGTTCGGCGGGGTGCACCTGCTGCCCTTCTTCACGCCGTACGACGGCGCCGACGCCGGGTTCGACCCCGCCGACCACACCCAGGTCGACCCGCGGCTGGGCACCTGGGCGGACGTCGCGGCGCTCGCCGAGGAGGTCGACCTGATGGTGGACGTGATCGTCAACCATGTGTCGGCGGAGTCCGCCCAGTTCCAGGACTGGCTCGCCCGCGGCGACGCCTCGCCGTCCGCGGCGATGTTCCTCACCTTCGGCCGCGCCTTCCCCGACGGGGCCACGGAGCCGGAGCTGATGCGGCTCTATCGCCCGCGCCCCGGGCTGCCCTTCACGCCGTACACCCTGGCTGACGGCACCAAGCGCCTGCTGTGGACGACGTTCACCCCGCAGCAGATCGACCTCGACGTCCGGCAGGAGGTGACCCGCGACTACCTGCGCCGCGTGCTGGACACGCTGGCCGCGGCGGGGGTGCGCCGAGTGCGGCTGGACGCCGTCGGCTACGCCGTGAAGACGCCGGGGCTCACGTCGTTCATGACCGAGGAGACCTTCCGCTTCATCGAGGACGTCAGCGACTGGTGCTACGAGCGAGGGCTCCAGGTGCTCGTCGAGGTGCACTCCTACTACGAGCACCAGGTCGAGATCGCCCGGCAGGTGGACCGGGTCTACGACTTCGCGCTGCCGCCGCTGGTGCTGCACGCGCTGACGACGGGAGGCGGACGCGCGCTGCTCCGCTGGCTCGGATCCGGCCGGTCAACGCCCTCGCCGTGCTCGACACCCACGACGGCATCGGGGTCGTCGACGTCGGTGCCGATGCGCTCGACCAGTCCCGCCCGGGCCTGCTCTCGCCCGGTCAGATCCACCAGCTGGTGGAGGCGATCCACGCGAACAGCGGCGGCATGTCACGGCTCGCGACGGGGTCCGCGACGCGAACGTGGACCTCTACCAGGTCAACTGCACGTTCTACGACGCGCTCGGCCGCGACGACGCGCCGCTGACACCTCGCCGCGCGGGCGATCCAGCTCTGGACGCCCGGCATCCCGCAGATCTACTACGTCGGCCTGCTCGCCGGCACCAACGACCTCGACCTCCTCGAGCGCACCGGGATCGGCCGCGACGTGAACCGGCACCCCTACACCCGCGCCGAGCTCGAGGCCGCGCTGGCCAGGCCCGTGGTCCAGGCGCTGCTCCGGCTGATCCGCTTCCGCAACACCCACCCGGCCTTCGACGGGCAGCTTGCCGTCGACGGCGGCGGCGACCGGCTCCGGATGGCCTGGACGGCCGGCGAGGAGCGGGCCGTCCTGGGCGTCGACCTGCGCACGGCGGTGGCCCAGGTCACCTGGACCGACGGCGGTGCCACCCGGATGGCCGAGGTCGCGGAGCTCCCCTGAGCCACGCGGGCAGGGCCGGGCGGCGGTCGGCTGCGCGTCCCCACCGGTGGCGGAGGCGCGGGGCCGTATAGTGAGCGCGCGCCCCGGGCGGTCCGGGACGTCGAGGCCGCAGGAATGGTCGACATCATCGCCCACGGAGGCGCGCGGAGCCTCGCCCCGGAGAACACCCTGGCCGCTGCTCGCGCGGCGCACGCGGTCGGCGCCGACCTGTGGGAGACCGACACCGCCATCACCGCGGACGGCCAGGTCGTGCTCATGCACGACGACGCGATGACGCGCACCACCGACGTGGCCGAGCGGTTCCCCGACCGCGTCCCGGCGCCGTTCACCACCTACACCTTGGCCGAGATCCGCACGCTCGACGCGGGCTCGTGGTTCGAGCGCGACGACCCCTTCGGGCAGGTGGCGGCCGGGGCGGTCACCGCGGCGGACCTGGCGTCCTACCGCGGGGAGCGGGTGCCGACCCTGCGCGAGGCGTTCGAGCTCACCCTCGCCCTCGACTGGCGGATGAACCTCGAGCTCAAGACGCAGCCGGCGCCGCACGACACGTGGGACGTCGTGAGCACCGTCCTGGCGCAGGTCGACGAGGTGGGCATCGGGCCGGACCATCTGCTGTTCTCGTCGGCCCGGCACGAGTGGCTCAAGGCGCTCTCGGCCCGCCGACCGGAGTTCGAGGTCCAGGCGGTCCTGGGGCTCTTCCCCGAGGATCCCGTCGACTTCTCCGACCCGTTCTTCACCACGTTCAACCCGCGGCTCAGCCGGGTCTCGCCGGCCGAGCTGCGCGGTGCTGGCGCGCGGGATCAAGGTCAACCCCTACACGCCCAACGAGCCCGAGGAGATCGCCGAGCTGATCGCGATCGGGGTCACGGGCATCATCACCGACTTCCCCAGCGGGGAGCGCGCCCATGACCCAGCCCACGACCCAGCCCACGACCACCGCGGCGCACCGGATCCTGATCGTCAACTGCTACCCGCGGGCCAGCCGGGAGAGCTTCGACCGCTCCGACGTGGGCCACCCGCACGACCTGTTCCGGGACTTCCTGGCCCTGGAGGCGCCCCGAGCCACCACCGAGGTCGTCTACATCGCGGACCCCGACTTCGCGCTCCCGGCCGGCGCGACCATCGACGACTTCGACGCGGTCATCTGGACCGGGTCGGACCTCACCGTCTACCACACCGACGACCCCCGGGTGGCGCCCCAGATCGACTTCGCCCGGGAGCTGCTCGACGCAGGCAAGCCCTGCTGGGGCAGCTGCTGGGGGATCCAGCTGGCGGCGCTGGTGACCGGCGGTGAGGTGGCGGCCAACCCGCGCGGGCGCGAGTGGGGATCGCTCGGCGCATCCGGCTGACCGAGGCCGCCGCGACCGCGCCGATGCACGAGGGCAAGCCGCCCGAGTTCGACGCCTTCATCATGCATCTGGACGAGGTCACCCGGCTGCCGGACGGCACCCCTGCTCGCGACGAACGCACACAGCCACGTCCAGGCCGCGATCATCGGCACGTTCTGGGCCACCCAGTACCACCCCGAGTACACGCTGCACGAGATGGGCCGCCTGATCGCGGCCCGGGCTCCCGCCTTGGTGCGGGAGGGCTTCTTCCTCGACGAGGCGGCGGTCGCGCGCTACGCGGGGGCGATGAAGGAGCTGGGGCGAACCCCGACTCCGCGGTGCTGCGGGCCGAGCTCGCGGTGGGCGACGACCTTCCTCGACCCGCGCATCCGTCAGGTCGAGCTGCGCAACTGGCTGCGGTTCGTGGACTCCCGGCCGCGGTGAGGGCGCGCGCACCACGCCGCGAGTGCGTCAGCGGAGTCGGAATCCCGGACCGACGTCGCCGTACTGACCGACCAGGGTGACCAGTCCACTGGTCCCGTGGGCGAGCAGGTCGACGTCGGTGTCGTTGCGGCTGAGGTGACGCACCTCCAGGTCGACGGCACCGGCGGCTTGGCCGGGTCCTTGCGCGGTCGTGACCCGATCGCCGAGGCGGAGCGTCCCTGCGGCGACTCGCACGCGAAGCGCGATGCCTGGGGTGGACACCGCGACGATGTCGTCCACGAGCAGCTCGAACACGCCCCCATCCTTCCAGCCCGGGAGGGCTACGGGCCGAGGACCACCCGCTCGGCGGCGTCGAGGACGCCTTCGAAGAAGGCGTCGGCATCGCTGAACGCGTCGGGGCCGAACTGCTCGAAAAGCTCGGCCGTGATCGCGCCGAGCACCAGGATCCAGGCGGTCATGCCGCGGTGCAGGGCGGCGGCGCCGAGGCCCGCGGCGGCGATGTCGGGGTCGTGGAGGATGCCGCCGAGCGCCCGCTCGGCCACCGGGTCGGAGGCCGGGGGCGGCAGCTCGCGGAGGGTGCCGACGAGGAGGGTGGGGATGCGCGTGCCGGCTCGGTTCGTGCGCTCGGCGGGCGCGTCGTAGTCGGGCACGGGGGAGCCGTAGATGAGCGCGTAGCGGTGCGGGTTCGCGAGTGCCCAGGTAGCGGGCGGCGGGGCGATGGCGCGGAAGCGCTCGAGCGGCGCGGTGCCCGCGGGGAGACCGGTGACGGCTGCGTCAGCGGCGTCGGCCATCGCGTCGTAGGCCTCGATGATGAGCAGGGTGAGCAGGTCGTCGCGGTTGGCGACGTAACGGTGCTGCGCCGACGGCGCCATCCCTAGGTCGCGGGCGATCGCCCGCAGGGACAGAGCTGCGGCCCCGTCGCGGGCCAGGTGACGACCGGCCACGCGCAGGATCTCGGATTCGATCGCGGCACGGTTGCGGGCCCGGATGCCCTCCACGGTCATGCCGCCAGTCTGTCATGCCCAGCGATCATCTGTCACAAACAAGAACGGTGATCTTGCATTTGTCCCGAATAGAGTGTTCAGTAGTCGCAATACAGAACACCGTTCTCGTTGAGGAGGAGACCATGACCACCCACCTGATCGTCGGCGCCGGTGCCATCGGCCGTGAGACCGCCCGCGCCCTCACCCGGAGCGGGCACGAGGTCATCGTGCTGACCCGGAGCGGCACCGACCTCGGCCTGGCCGGCGCCCGCGCGGTGGCGGGCGACGCCGCCGACGTCGAGGCGGTCAACCGCCACGCGCGGGGCGTCGCCAGCATCGTGAACGCGATGAACCCGAAGTACCACCAGTGGGCACGCGACTGGCCGCCGGTGGCCGCGGCGCTGCTGAGCGCTGCGGAGTCGACCGGAGCCGGGCTGGTCACCGTGTCGAACCTCTACGGCTACGGGCGGGTCGAGGCGCCGATGACCGAGCAGACGCCCGTGCGGCCGAACGGCACCAAGGGCGAGGTGCGGGCGCGGATGTGGGCCGAGGCGCTCGCGGCGCACGAGGCCGGACGAGTGCGGGCCACCGAGCTGCGCGCCTCCGACTACTTCGGCCCCGGGTCGAGCCCGCACACCAGCGTCCTCAACGAGTACGTCGTCGCACGCGCCGCCACGGGCAAGCCGGTGCGGGTGCCCATGGGCGACCCCGACGCGCCGCACTCGTGGACCTACCTTCCCGACATCGGCCGGCTGGCCGCCACCGTGGCCACCGACGACCGCGCCTGGGGCCGGCCGTGGCCCCGGCCCCCCCCCCCCCCCCCCCCGGGCCCGGGCCGCCGACGCCGCGGCGCTGGTCGGCCGGCCCGCGCCGAAGGTGACCACCTACCCCGGCTGGCTGATGGCGCTGGCCAAGGTGTCCGCCACCGTCCGCGAGCTCGACGAGACCCGACACCAGTTCGAGCGACCGTTCGTGCTCGACGCGACGGCGGCCACCGAGACGTTCGGGCACGAGCCGACGCCGTGGCGCGAGGCCCTGGCGGCCACCGTGCGGGCTCAGACCGGGGAGAGCTCCGCGTCGGACCGGGCCGCCTGAGCGGGCGCCGGTCGCCGTGGCCACCAGATCCGGTCGTCGAGATCCAGGTTGAGCGCGGTCACGAGGACCGAGCGCACGATCATGGTGTCGAGCAGGACCCCGAGGGCCACGGCGACGCCGATCTCGACGAAGGCCACCAGGGGGAGCGTGGCGAGCACCAGGAACGTGCCGGCGAGCACGATGCCTGCCGAGGTGATCACGCCACCCGTCGCGGCCAGCGCCACCAGCGACCCCTCCCGGGTGCCGCGGGTCGCCGACTCCTCTCGCACCCGGGTCATCAAGAAGATGTTGTAGTCGATGCCGAGCGCGACCAGGAACACGAAGACGAACAGCGGGATCGACGCGTCCGCGCCCGCGAAGCCGAAGACGTAGCGGAACAGCAGGGCCGACAGCCCCATGGCCGCGCCGTAGGACAGCACCACCGTGGCGATCAGCAGCAGCGGGGACAGCAGGGAGCGCAACAAGACCACGAGGATCAGCAGCACGACCAGCAGGACGGCGGGCATGACCACCCGGTTGTCCCGGGCCGACGCCTTCTCGATGTCGTCGAAGATCGCGGCGGTGCCGCTCACCAGCGCGTCGGCGCCGTCGACGGCGTGGACCGCGTCGCGGACCCGGTCTACGGTCCGGAAGGCGGCGGGTGAGCTGGCATCGACGGTCATCGGCGCGGTGAGGAAGGCGGTGTCGCCTGCCAGCTGGGGCGGCGTCGGCTCGCCCAGCCCGTCGATGCCGGCCATCGCGGCTGCCACCGGATCGGCGTACGCCGCCCGGGCGACCACCATCACCGGGTTGGACTCGTCGGCGAGGCCGTGCCGAATGAGCACCTTCTGCCCGACGACCGAGTCGAACTCCTTGGTGTAGGACTCCTCCGTCGTCAGTCCGTTGGCGTTCAGCGTGACCACCCCGACGCAGGCGATGGCGAGCGCCACCGCGGTGACGGTCCACACCCGGCGCGGCGCCCGCGCGATGCGGGAGCCGGTGCGCGCCCAGAACCCGGAGGCGGTCGGCTCCGCCGAGCCGAACGCAGGCCGCTTGGGCCAGAACACCCAGCGACCGAAGATCACCAGCAGGGCCGGCAGCAGCGTCAGCATCGACAGCAGGGCGACCGCGACGCCAACGGCGGCGACGGGCCCCAGCCCGGAGGTGGAGTTCATCTCGGCCAGCAGTAGGCACATCATGCCGAGGATCACGGTCGCGGCGCTGGCGATGATCGCCGGCGCGGCGCGGTGCAGTGCCACGGCCATGGCCTCGTGCCGATCCTCGTGCCGGCGCAGCTCCTCGCGGTAGCGGGCGACCAGCAGCAGTGCGTAGTCGGTGCCGGCGCCGAACACCAGCACGGTGAGGATGCCCTGGCTCTGGCCGTTGACGGTGAGGCCGCCGTCCCTGGCGAGGAAGTAGACCACCGCCTGGGCGGCGAAGAGCGACACGACCGCCGAGAACACCGGCAGCAGCCACAGCACCGGGCTGCGGTAGGTCAGCAGCAGGATCACGATGACGACGGCACCGGCGGCGTACAGCAGGGGGGTGTCGAGGCCGGCGAAGGCCTCGGCGGAGTCGGCCGCCTGGCCGCCCGCGCCGGTCACGTGGACGTCCACGCCGCTCGGCCCGGCGGCGACGGCACGGACCTCGTCGACGACCTCGGGCATGCGGTTCCAGCCGTTCTTGCCGAAGTTGAACGTGACGACCGTCTGGGCGGCGGCGCCGTCGTGGGAGGGGATGGGCCCGACCACGTCGCCGGTGACGCCGTCGAGCTGCTGGAGCCGGCCGGCCTGGGCCGTGATGGCCGTCAGGTCCGCCGGGGTCAGCCCGCCCGGGCGCTCGTAGACGACGACCGTGGGGAGGTTCTCCGGGCTGCTGAACTCCGCCACCGTGGCCAGCGCCCGCGTCGACTCGGCGCTGTCGGGGAGCCAGGAGGAGGTCTCGTTGTTCTGCACGTCGGTCAGCTTGGCGCCGTAGTACGACGAGGCCCCGGCAATCACGAGCCAGACGATCAGGACGATCCACTTGGTCACGGGTGAGGTCAGTGAGCCGGCGACGCGTCGATGCATGTCTTCAGCACAGCACAACGCGCCGACGACGGCATCGGGGTATTCCCCCAGCGGGCCCCGAGGGCTCCCCCTACGGCGGTCGGCGGGACAGCCTGACCGCGGGGCCGGTCAGGCCAGCCACTCCTTCACTTGCGCGACCAGTGCGGCCGGGTCGGGGCCGACCGGGGTCACCTGGAGATTGGTCACGCCCGCGTCCCGGAACGCGGCGATCCGCTCGCGGACGTAGGACGCCGGGCCGACCAGGTTGGCTGCGTCCAGCCGGCCGTCGGCACATGCGCCTCCGCGTCGCGCTTGTGGCCGTCGAGGTAGAGGTCCTGGATCGTCCGGGCCTCGGCCTCAGAAGCCGTAGCGCCGCCGGCCAGCTCGTGGTAAAGTTCTTGCCCCGCGCACCCATCCCGCCGACGTAGAGCGCATACAGCGGGCGGGCCAGGTCCAGCAGGGCCTTGGTGTCCGGGCCCTCTCCGATCGCCAGCATGCCGCCGGCCACGACCTCCAGGGGGGCCAGCCCCTCCTCACGTCGGGCCGTGCCGGCGGCCAGCGCCTCGCCCCACACCTCGGCGGCCCGCTCCGGGTAGAACAGGAACGGCAGCCACCCGTCGGCGTACGACGCCATGGAGCGGACACTCGTCGGGCCCAGGGCGGCGACGTAGATCGGCACGGTGCGGCGCTCCGGACGGCTGAGCAGCTTGAGCGGCTTGCCGAGCCCGCTGCCCTGCCCTGGCGGCAGGGGCAGGGTGAAGGTGCCCTCGTGGGTGAGCGTCTCGCGGCGCAGCCCACGGCGGATCAGCTCGACGATCTCCCGGGTGCGGGTGACCGGCTGGTCGAAGGCCACGCCGTGGAACCCCTCGATCACCTGCGGCCCGCTGGCGCCCGGGCCGAGGATCGCCCGCCCGCCTGTCACGTTGTCCAGGCCGGCCGCGGTCTGGAGCAGCGCGGACGGCGTGCGCGAGTAGATGTTGAGGATCGCAGAGCCGATCTCGACGCGCTCGGTCTTCGCGGCGAGGTAGCCCATCAGCGTGGGCGCGTCGAACCCGTAGGCCTCGGCGACCCACACGCCGTCCAGCCCGGCCCGCTCCAGGGCGGCGACCTGGTCGGCCGCCTCGCGCGGATTGCCGGAGTACAGCAGCGGCAACGACACCTTCATGGGGTTTGATGGTGGCATGGACGTCGGGCCGGTGCTCACCCGCCTGGCCGACGGCACGGTCAAGCAGGTCAACCCGTTCACCGGGACCCAGGTCTGGACGGTCCCGGGGCGGGCGCACCGCCCGATGGCCGCGTCGGGGCCGGCGCCGCAGCCGATCCCGCCGGGCCAGGACGGGCGGCACTGCTCCTTCTGCCCGGGCCGCTACCGCGACGTGCGCCGCCCGAGATCGAGCGGGTGGTGCACCGCGACGGGGAGTGGCGACGGCTGCTGGACCTGCGCCCGGAGCAGCTGGACGCGAGCGTGGCGGAGTTCCGCCTGGTGCCCAACCTGTTCGAGATCATCTCCTACGACTACTGGGTGGCCAACCACGGCTTCACCGCCTCCGAGAGCGCGCGAGCCGGCGCGGCCTACCTCGCGAGCGGCGCTGGCCGGGCGCACCTGGCCAGCCTGCTGCGCGCCCGCCGCCAGGCGGCCGGCGGCGACCCGGCCGAGGTGGACGCCCTCTCGGCTGACGACCTCGCTCGGGAGACGCACCGGTTCTTCTCGGGCAGCCATCACCTGGTGATCGCCCGCCGGCACTACCTCGACGGCGCCGAGACCGACGACCAGCTGGCCTCGTCCGGCTCGCTGACGCCCGAGGAGCACGAGCAGTACGTGGCGCTGACCATCCGGGCTATGCGGCACCTGTACGACGTGAACCCCGCCGTGGTGCTGGTCGCGGCCTTCCAGAACTGGCGACGCCCGGCCGGGGCGTCGTTCGACCACCTGCGAAGCAGCTCGTGGGCGTCGACGAGTACGGCACCGACCTCGAGGCGCAGCTGGCCCGCCTCGAGCGCGAGCCGAACCTCTACGAGCGCTGGGGACCGCGCCACGCGGAGGAGCATGGGCTGGTCATCGCGCGCAACCAGCACGCCATCGCCCTCGCGGGCATCGGCCACCGCTACCCGGCCGTGGAGGTGTGGTCGACCGTGCCCGGCCGGCCATGGGAGCTGGGCGCCAACGTCGTGCGCGACTTCTCCGACTTGCTGCACGCGATCCACGCGGCGACCGGCGCCGACGTGCCCAGCAACGAGGAGTGGCACCACCAGCCGCCCGGCGTCGGCTACGACAGCCCGATGCCGGTGGTGCTGAAGTGGCGGATCGCCACGCTCGCCGGCTTCGAGGGCGGCACCCGGATCTACCTCAACACCCTCGACCCCTGGACGGTGCGGGACCGGGTGCTCGGGTGGTTGCGCCCGTGCACGACGCCGGGCGACTCGGCGAGGTCTGGCTGGTGGACTAGCTCGTGGTCGCTCCGCCGGCCGGTCCGGCTCCCGTCGGGATGGCTAGCCCCACCAGAACGACGCGGCGATGACCAGGTAGACCGCGACCAGGGTCGCGCCCTCCGCCCAGGTCGACTCGCCGTCGAGCGTGATGACCGCCGCGATCAGGACGGCCACGAAGACCGCCACCACCAGCATCGGCGGGAAGACCAGGGTGAGCGCGGCGAAGCCGAACAGCTGGGAGAGCAGGACCAGGGCGGGTGCCAGCACCAGCGCGATCTGCATGGGGAGTTCATCACCACCGAGAAGGCGTACTCCGAGCGACCGGCGGCGGCGAGCTGGATGCCTACGACGTTCTCGATCGCGTTGCCCGCGATCGCGACCACGACGAGACCGGCGAAGGCCTCGGAGATGCCCAGCGCGCCCATGGCCGGCTCGAGGGCGTGGACGAACCAGTCGGAGACGAACGCCGCCAGCACGGCGGCGACGGCCAGCAGCCCGACGGCCAGCGGCACCGGCCACCGGGGCGGGTCCTGGTGCATCGCGGGAACCCGCTCCGCCTCCGCGTCGCCGCGCCGGAGGGAGGCGGGCAGGGTGAGCAGGAAGATCCCGATCAGCACGACCGCCACCAGCACCGACAGGGTCTCCTCGTGCGCCTCCGCCGGCGTGTGCACGACGGCAGCGATGGAGGGGATCACCATGGCGATCACCGACAGCACCATCAGCACGATCAGGCTGCGGACCCGCTCGAGCCGAGCTGCTGGGTCCCGTGCCTGAGGCCGCCGACGACGAAGGCCAGACCGAGCACCAGCAGCAGGTTGGCCAGGATCGAGACGATCAGGGCCGCCTGCACGACGGCGACCAGCCCCGCCTTGAGGGCGAAGAGGGCGATGAACAGCTCGGGGAGGTTGCCGAGGGCCGACTGGAGCACCCCCGTGGCGCCGGGCCCGAAGCTGTCGCCCAGCTGCTCGACCGAGCGGCCCACGAGCGAGGCGAGGAGCGTGACGGCGAGGGCCGAGCAGACGAACGGCACGACCGCGCCGGCGTCGAGGAAGCGGGTGAGAGCGGCCAGGGCCACGGCGACGGCGCCACCGGCGAGGACGACGAGGTCCGAGCGCACGAACGTCGAACGCGCGAACGTCGGGCCGGTCGTGGTGGCGGGGTGCGTCATGGCGGCATCCTGCCACCCGGCCCGCGCGGTCGGCGGCAGCCGCCCGGCGGCGCTCAGGCGTCGTCGGCGGCGTACACCCGGCGGCCGTCGACGAACGTCTGCAGCACGCGCGTGGCGGCGATCTGGTCGGGAGGCCCGGCGAACGGGTCCCGGTCCAGCACCGCGAAGTCGGCGAGGGCCCCGCGCCGGATGGTGCCGGTGTCGTCGAGGTGGTTCACGTACGCCGAGCCGGCGGTGTACGCCGTGAGCGCCGTCCCGAGGTCCAGCCGCTGCTCGGGGAGGAACGGCGGCATCTCCTCGCCCTCGCGGTGCTCGGGTGGGAGCTGGCGATTGACCGCCACGTGGATGGCGGCCATCGGGTCGGGGGAGGACACCGACCAGTCGCTGCCGGCGGCAAGCACCGCGCCGGTCCGGAACAGATCCCCGAAGGGGTACTGCCAGGACGCGCGGGGCTGGCCCAGGAACGGCAGGGTGAGGTCGACCATCTGCGGCTCGAGGGCCGCCCAGAGCGCCTGCATGTTCGCGGCGACCCCGAGCTCGCGAAAGCGCGAGACGTCGTCGGGGTGGATGACCTGGAGGTGGGCGATGTGGTGGCGCGAGTCGCGGCGCCCGTTCATCCGCACGGCATGCTCGACCGCGTCGAGGCACTCGCGCACGGCGCGGTCGCCGATCGCGTGGAAGTGCAGCTGGAAGCCGGCGGCGTCCAGCCGGGCCGCCGCCTGGAGCAGCACGTCGGCAGGCACGAAGGAGAGGCCGGAGTTGCCGGTCGGGTGGCCGTGCCGGTCGCAGTAGGCATCGGTCATGGCGGCGGTGAAGTTCTCCGCCACGCCGTCCTGCATGATCTTCACGGTCGTCGGCCGGAAGCGCTCGGTCATCAGCTGGTCGCGACGCTCCAGCAGGTCCGGGATCTGCTCCAGCCCGCGGGTGCGGTCCCACCACAGGGCGCCGACCACCCGGGCCGTAAGGGTGCCCTGCGCAAGCGCGCGCAGGTACGCCGGGCCCGCGTCGCCGCCGTCGCCGGTGTCGCCGATGATCGCGTCCTGCCAGGCCGTGACGCCGACCGAGTGCAGGCGGGCCTGCGCGAGCAGCAGGCCGTCGTACAGCTCCTGGTCGCTGGGGAGCGGCAGCAGCCGCTGGACCAGGCTCATCGCGCCCTCGTGCAGGGTGCCCGACGGGTTGCCGTCGCGGTCGCGCTCGATGCGGCCGTCGGGCGGGTCCGCAGTGGTGCGGTCGACACCGGCGAGCCGGAGCGCGGCGCTGCTCACCCAGGCGCCGTGCCCGTCCCGGTTGGGCAGGAAGGCCGGGCGGTCGCCGACGACGCTGTCCAGCGCCTCGGCGGTGGGCGTGCCACCGGGGAACGCCGGCATCGACCAGCCGCTGCCGAGGATCCAGCCGGTGCCCGGCCGGGCTGCGGCGTAGGCGGCGATCCGGGCGAGGTAGTCGGCCGCGGTCGAGCTCGCTCAGGTCGCACCGGAGCAGGTCGACCCCGGCCCACACCGGGTGCACGTGGGCGTCCTGGAAGCCGGGCACCAACATCCGGCCCCGGAGGTGCACCCGCTCGGTGTGCCGCTGCGCCAGGTCGAGCAGCTCGTCGTGGCCCAGCGCGACGATCCGCCCGTCGGCCACGGCGACGGCGGTGGGCCGCTCCCGCACGGCGCCGGCCGTGAACACGGGGCCGCCGTGAAAGACCAGATCGACCATCGTGGACCTTCCGTGAGGCCTGACCCGGGGCAGGCGCGCAGTTGCGGGGGGTCCCGAGCCCGGCGTGAGTACAGCAGCCATCCCTCCCTCCTCGCAACAGCGCGCCGAGACCCGCCACCCGCCCCCGGGCACCCATCTCGAGGCTGGGCGGAATGGGTGGTTCTCCCGACGCGGCGCCCGACGCCGCGTTCCTAGCGTGGGGAGGCACGCAGCGAACCACGTCAGGAGGAGCCATGGAGCACGTCGACACCGTCATCATCGGGGCTGGGCAGGCCGGCCTCGCCACCGCCTACCACCTCGCTCGCCGTGACCAGCAGTGCGTGGTCCTCGACCGGCGCGGCGGGTGGGCGACCAGTGGCGGCGCCAGTGGGACAGCCTGCGGCTCTACTCGCCGGCCCGGTACGACGCCCTGCCGGGCCTGCCGTTCCCCGGAGACCCCTGGGACTTCCCCGGCAAGGACGACGTGGCGGCGTACCTGGAGAGCTACGCCCGCCACTGGTCGCTGCCGGTGCGGCTGGGCGTGGCGGTCGAGCGCGTGACACCGGCCGAGGGCGGCGGCTTCGTCGTGCACACCTCGGCAGCCGACGGGCAGGCGGCCGCCGGGTCGCTGCACTGCCACCAGCTGGTGGTGGCCACCGGGACCTTCGGCCGCTTCCCGGTCATCCCGGACGAGGCGTCGCAGCTGGACCCGAGCATCCTGCAGCTGCACTCCAGCGAGTACCGCCGCCCGGCCCAGCTGAGGAGGGCCCGGTGCTCGTGGTCGGCGCCTCCCACTCGGGCACCGACATCGCCTACGAGCTGGCCGAGTCGCGCCCGACGACGCTCGCGGGTCGAGACTGCGGCCAGATCCCGATCCGACTGGGCTCGCCGGTGTCGAAGGCGGTGTTCCCGGTCCTGGTGTTCGCCTGGCGGCACCTGCTCACCCGACGCACCCCGCTCGGCCGCAAGGAGATGGGGCTGATCCGGCACCACGGCGGGCCGATGCTGCGGGTCAAGCGAGCCGACCTCGCGGCCCGCGGGGTCGTCCGCAACCCGGCTCGCTTCGTCGGCGTGGACGGCGGGCTGCCGGTGCTGGCCGACGGGTCCGTGCTCGAGGTCGCCACGGTGGTCTGGGCGACCGGCTTCCGGCAGTCGTTCGACTGGCTGGCACTGCCGGTGCCGATGGTCGACGGCTGGCCTCGGGAGCTCCGCGGTGAGGTGGCCGAGGTGCCGGGGCTCTTCTTCTGCGGGCTGTCCTTCCAGTACGCCTTCTCCTCGATGCTGCTCGCCGGGGTGGGCCGCGATGCCGAGCACGTGGCCGCCCGGATCGTCGCTCGCGCGCCGCGGGCGGCGGCCGTGGGGCAGCCGGCATGAGCACCGCCGCGAGCCCGGCGAGATCGGTATCCTCGAGCGAGGAGGTGCCGGCCATGGGCGTGCTGGAGGACCTGGCCCGGGCCCGCACGGAGTTCGAGCGAGGCGAGTGGGCTGCCGCTCGGGAGCGCTGGGCCGGGGTCGATCCCGAGCTGCTCGATGCCGCGGACCTGCGCCGCGCCGGAGAGGCCGCGGTGCTGCTGGGCCGGCGCGACGAGGGCGCCGCCCGCTACCAGCAGGCCTTCGACGCGTGCGTCGCGGCGGGCGACGCGTCGAACGCGGTCCGCTGTGCCTTCCACCTGTCGATGACCTTCGGGACGGGAGGCGAGCCGGCGCTGGCCGCCGGCTGGGCGGGCCGGGCCGAGCGGCTGCTGGACGGGCATCCCGACGCCCCCGAGCGAGGCTATGTGGAGTTCCTGCACATGTACCGGCACCTCGCCAGCGGCGAGCTCGCGGAGGCGGAACGCCGGGCGCAGGCCGCCACGCAGCTGGGTCGGGCCGCCGGGAACCGCGACCTCGAGGCGCTCGGGCTGTGCGGCTGGGGGCGGGTGCTGATCGTCGGGGGCCAGGTCGCCGACGGGCTCGCTCTCCTCGATGAGTCGATGGCGGCCGCCACCGCCGGGGGACTGTCCACGCTGGTACTGGGCAACCTCTACTGCACCGCGATCGAAGGCTGTCAGGAGATCGCGGACTTCGGCCGGGTGGCCGAGTGGACGGCGGCCCTGCACCGCTGGTGCGCCGACCAGCCCGAGCTCGTCACGTTCACGGGCCAGTGCTCGCTGCACCGAGCGCAGGTGATGCGCCAGCAGGGCGCGTGGAGCGAGGCGCTGGAGGAGCTGCGGCTCGCGGACGAGCGGTACGACGAGGGTGGGACCGTCCATCCGCAGGGACTGGTCGCCTACGAGCGCGGTGAGATCCTGCGCGTGCAGGGGAGTACGCCGGGGCCGACGCGGCGTACCAGCGTGCCGCGGAGCTGGGCTTCGACCCGCAACCCGGACTCGCGCTGCTGTGGCTGACCAAGGGGTCCGACGGGCCGGCCGCCGCAGCGGTCCGGCGGCTGCTGCGCGAGGTGCAGGCCCCGGTGCCCTCCTGTCGGCTGCTCCCCGCCGCCGTGGAGATCCTGGTCGCGGTCGAGGCGCTGGACGAGGCCCAGGAGGCCGGCATCCGGCTGGAGCGGCTCGCCGTGCAGGTCGGGACTCCCGCGCTCGCGGCCGCGGCGTCCCTCACCTCGGGGCGGGTGACGCTCGCCACCGGCGACGCGGGGGGAGCGCTGCCCTACCTGCGCAAGGCGCACCAGCAGTGGGGGCGGATCGGCGCGCCGTACGAGGTCGCCCGGACCCGCGTGCTCGTGGGTCGGGCCGTGGCCGCGCTGGGTGACCTGGAGTCCGCTCGACGCGAGCTCACCGCGGCCGCGGAGTCCTTGGCCGCGCTGGGCGCCGCCCCTGAGGCCGACGAGGCCGCCCGGCTGGGCAGCCCTGGCCGGCTCCCGGGCGGGCTCACCGCCCGGGAGGTCGAGGTGCTCCGACTGGTGGCGGCCGGGCGGAGCAATGCCCAGATCGCGGCCGAGCTGGTGCTGAGCGACAAGACGGTGGCCCGGCACCTGTCGAACATCTTCGGGAAGCTGGAGGTGGGCTCCCGGACCGCCGCGGCGGCCTTCGCGTTCGCGCACGGCCTGGCCTAAGTCCACGCACCCGCACCGTCAGCCGCGGCCGTGCCAGGAGTCCCACAAGGCCGCGTAGGAGCCACCAGCGGCGACCAGCTCGTCGTGCGAGCCCAGCTCGGCGATCGCGCCGTCCTCGACCACGGCGACCCGGTCGGCGTCATGGGCCGAGAACAGCCGGTGCGCGATGGCGATCACGGTGCGGCCCGCGAGCACGGCGCCCAGCGACCGTTCCAGGTGGCGCGCCGCGCGGGGGTCGATCAGCGAGGTCGCCTCGTCCAGCACCAGGGTGTGCGGGTCGGCGAGCACGAGGCGGGCCAGGGCCAGCTGCTGGGCCTGGGGCGCGGTGAGCGCGCTGCCACCCGATCCGACCACGGTCGCCAACCCGTCGGGCAGGGCGTCGACCCACTCCAGGGCGTCCACCGCGTCGAGGGCTGCTCGGAGCCGGTCGTCGTCGGCCGGGGCGCCGTCGGGCACCGCCAACACCAGGTTCTCGCGCAGCGTGCCCACGAACACGTGGTGCTCCTGGGTCACCAGGGCCACGTGGCCGCGCAGGTCGGCGAGCGGGAGCTCGACCAGCCCCACCCCCCCGACCGTGACCGCACCGGTGCGCGGCGGGTGGATGCCCGCGAGCAGCCGACCCAGCGTGGACTTCCCTGCCCCGGAGGGCCCCACCATGGCCAGCCGCTCGCCGACCGCCACGTCCAGGTCGACGCCGTGCAGCACATCGCGGCCGTCGACGTAGGCGAACCGGACGTCGCTCGCGTCCAGCTTCTCGTCGGTCGGCTCGGCGCCGGTGACCGTGCGGTCGTCGGGCACCTCGGCGACACCGAGCAGCCGGGAGAGCGAGGCCGCGCCCATCTGCAGCTCGTCCAGGATGCCCACGATCCGGTCGACGGGGTCGATGAGCATCTGGACGTAGAGCGTCGCGCTGGTCACCTCGCCCAGGCTGACCTGGCCGCGGGCGTACAGCCAGCCGCCGAGCACCAGGGTGAGCACCGTGGGGACGAGGTAGGCCACCTCCATGCTCGGGAAGAACACCGTGCGCAGGAAGAGCGTGTACCGCTCGGCGGCGTACGACGCGGCGATGTCGTCGTCGATCTGGCGCAGCCGGCGCTCGCCGAGGCCGAGCGCCTCGACCGTGCGGGCGCCCTCGACCGTCTCGGTGAGCGTGGCGTTGATCTGGGAGTACGACGCCGACTCGCGCAGGTAGCCGTCCTTGGCGCGGGCGAGGTACCACTTCAGCCCCACGACGAGCGGCGGCACGGCGAACAGGCAGGGCAGCAGCACCCACCAGCCGACGCTGATCGCCGCCGCGAAGGTGAGCACGCCGGTGACCAGCGCGATCGTCCACTCCGGCAGCGCCCAGCGCACCGACCAGCCCAGCTGCTGCACGTCGCGGCTGGTGCGGGTCAGCAGGTCGCCCGACCCGGCGGACTCGACGACCCCGACCGGGAGCGCCAGGGTGTTCTTGACGAAGTCCTCGCGGAGCTCGGCCAGGACTCGCTCCCCTAGCGCCTGGCTGACCAGGCGCGCGTAGCGAGTGAGCACCGTCTGCAGCAGCACGAAGCCGGCGAGCACCACGATCACCCGGTCCACGTGGGTGGAGCTGGTGCCCCGCTCGACAGCCTGGACCAGCCCGCCCAGCAGCCGCGGGGCGGCCAGGCCGGCGACCGCTGCCAGGGTGTGCAGCCCCAGCGCGGCGGCGAGGGACCGCGGGTGCCGGCGGGCCAGGTCGCGCACATAGCGGCGCAGCGAGCGGCCGTCGGCCACGGGGAGCACGGTGCTCATTGGTGCACCATCCCCTCGGTAGTAGCCGACTGGGGACATGCGTGGTGAGGCTTCCTGACGAACCGCCGGCCGGTGGCTGACCGCCCAGCTCGCTTGTCCGTAGAGGACCAGCATGAGATCTGCGGCAGCCGCCGGGCCGGGAAGCCAACACCGGCGCTAGGGATATGCGGGTTGGACCGCCACGCAATGAGCATCCGGCACGGCTTCTCGACACCGACGGTGCCACATCCATCATCACCGGAAGGACCGGAGAAGTGTCCAGACACCAAGGCAAGCTGTTCGCTGGCATCGACTGGGCCAGCAAGACCCACGCGATCTGCGTGGTCGACGAGGCCGGCACGATCATCGTGCGGTTCGAGATCCCCAACACCGGCAAGACCTTCAAGGGGCTGGTCAAGCGGCTGACCAAGCTCGACGTCGAGGGCGTCGCGATCGAACGCTGCGACGGACCCCTGGTCGAGGCCCTGCTCGACGCAGGCCTGCGGGTCGTGGTCATCACCCCACGCCAGGTCAAGGGCCTGCGCAGCCGCTACACCGGTTCCGGAGCGAAGTCCGACGCGGGCGACGCCTACCTGCTGGCCGACGTGCTGCGCACCGACGGCCACCGGCTCACCCCGCTGACCCAGGACAGCGACGCCACCCAAGTGCTGCGCTCCCTGTCGCGCACCCGCAAGCAGCTGGTCGAGGCCCGCGTCGGCCTCGTCAACCAGCTCCGCGCCGAACTGGAGCGCTGTTTCCCCGGAGCCATCGGGCTGTTCAGCCGCCTGGACAGCGATGTGACCATCGCGTTCCTGCGCCGCTACCCGACCCAGCACGCCGCGGTCCGACTGACCCGGGCCCGGTTCGCCGCCTTCCTGCGCCGCATCGCCTACTGCGGCCGCACCAGCATCGACGAGCTCTACGCACGCGTCGCCGAAGCTCCGCCCGCGGGCCTGTCGGCCGAGGAAGCCGACGGGCACGCCGTCTGCGTCCTGACCCTGCTCAAGGCCGTCGAGACCGTCCGCAACCAGGAACGCGAACTCGAGGCCGAGATCATCGAACGCCTCGACGCCCACGCCGACGCGCACATCTTCACCAGCCTCCCCAAGGCCGGCCACGGCGTCCGAGCCGCCGCACTGCTGGCCGAGATCGGCGACGTTCGAGCCCGGTTTCCCGACGAGGAATCCCTCGCCGCACTCGCCGGCGTTGCACCGATCACCCGAGCCAGCGGCAAACACCACGGCGTCGGTTTCCGATGGGCCGCGGACAAGAAGCTCCGCAACGCCCTGGTCGACTTCGCCGACGACTCCCGCCACGCCAGCCCCTGGGCCGCCAAGGTCTACAGCGACGCCATCGCCCGCGGCAAACGCCACCCCCACGCCGTCCGCATCCTGGCCCGCGCATGGGTCCGCGTGATCTGGCGCTGCTGGCAAGACAACGTCGCCTACGACCCTCAACTGCACGGAGGCGCCATGCAAATCGCGGCCTGAGGTTGACCTAGGGATTCTCATGCGCCCACCCCGCCCGGGAGCCCGACGTCGTCGGCCTCCTCCTCGGCGCCGCGCGTGACCACGGCTCGGTAGCCCGGCGTGCTGCGCAGCAGCGCGCCGTGGGTCCCGGTCGCGGCGACCCGGCCGTCGACGAGGAAGGCCACCTCGTCGACCGCGTCCAGCAGCAGCGGCGACGAGGTCACCACCACGGTGGTGCGCCCCTGCCGGTGGTCGCGCAGCCGCGCCGCGATGCGCGCCTCGGTGTGGGCGTCCACCGCGGAGGTGGGCTCGACCAGGACCAGGATCTCGGGGTCCGCCGCGAGCGCGCGGGCCAGCACCAGCCGCTGCCGCTGCCCGCCGGAGAAGGTGCGGCCCCGCTCGGCGACGGGAGCGGCGAGGCCGTCGGGCAGCGCCTCGAGCACGTCGTACGCCGAGGCCGTGGCCAGCGCCGCGGGCACGTCGCCGTGCCCGGTGACGTCCAGGCCCTCCCCGAGCGGGCCGGAGAAGAGCGTCGCGCCGGTGTCGGAGACCACGAGGCGGCGGCGCACCTCCGCCCGGGGCAGCCGGGTGAGCGGGACGTCGCCCAGGCACACCTCGTCGTCCGGCTCGGGAGCGCACAGGCCAAGCCGGTCAGCCAGCGCGGCGGCGTCCTCCGGCTGCTCGGAGACCAGAGCGGTCATCTGGCCGGGGGCGACCCGGAGCCCGGTGCGGGCGTCGGTGAGGGCCGACTGCGGCGGCGGCGAGGCGGCCGGGTCAGCGGGGTCGACGAAGTCCGGCTGCGCCGCGAGCACCCGGCAGACCCGCCGGGCGGCCACCCGGCCGCGGATCACCTTGTTGGCGTACTCCGTGGCGGTCCGCAGCGGGAGCATCAAGAAGGCCGAGTAGCCGTAGAAGGCCACCAGCTCGCCGGGCGTGATCCGCCCGGCGACGGCGTACCGGGCGCCGAGCCAGACCACGAGCACCACGAAGGCACCCGGCAGCAGCACCTGCATGGCGTCCAGCACCGACTGCACCCGGGCGACGGCGATGCCGGCTTGGCGCGTGGCCTGCGACTCCCGGCGGTAGCGGTCCGCGAAGACCTGCTCGCCACCGATCCCGCGCAGCACGCGCAGGCCCGACACGATGTCGGTGGCGGTGTTGGCCAGCTCGCCGGTGAGGTGGCGCTGGTGCGCGTTGCGCCGCTGCAGCGGCCCGAGCAGCGGGCCGACCAGCACCATCAGCGCCGGGACCCCCAGCAGCACGACCAGGCCGAGGGTCACCGAGGTCTGCAGCAGGATGACCGCGACCAGGAAGAACGAGACGACCGCGCCGGTGAAGCGCGCCGACACGTCCATCACCTGGCCGAGGTCGGACATGTCGCTGGTGCCGATCGCCACCACCTCGCCGGTGGACACCTTGCGGGAGGGCGCCCCGAGGTGCACCGCCTGCCGGCCCACGAGCTGCACCGTGCGGTAGGCCGCCGTCAGCCAGTTGGTGACGGCGAACCGGTGCCGGAGGATCCCCGCCACCGACTGGACCAGCCCGATGCCGAACAGGGCGCCGGCGTACGCGGCCAGCGTCCCGGTGTCACGGGCGGCCACCCCGCGGTCGATCGCGCGGCCCAGCACGAACGGCATCACGGCCTGGGAGCCCATCCAGAGCACGCCGAAGACCATGCCGCCGAGCAGGGTCTGCCACTGGCCCCGGGCCAGCCACCACAGGAAGCGCCCGGGGGTGCGGTGGTCGGCCTCACCAGGATGGTCGAGGGGGAGCCGGCGCACTCGCCCGAGCGTACGGTCGGGCCCCCGTGCCGGGCCAGCCAATTAGCACACCCACCCGCCGCAGTGATGGAATACCTCGCGCCCGCCCCGAGAACCATCGAGAGCCACCCGAGAGCGAGAGGTGACATGCTGCGTCGTTCACCGTCCGCTCTGGCTGCTGCGCTCCTCTCGGTGCTGGCGGCGACGCTGGCCTCGGTGCTGCTGCCGCCGGGCTCGGCGCCGGCCCACCCCGGCGCGTCGTCGCCGGCCCCGCAGGGCCCCAACGTGGTCGTGTTCTTCGCCGATGACATGCGTCGTGACGAGCTGGCCTTCCTGCCGCAGGCCAGCCAGCTGATCGGGGACGCGGGGGTCCGGTTCACGCGCGCCTACGCCAACAACCCGCTGTGCTGCCCGTTCCGGGCCAGTGCCCTCAGTGGCCAGCACAGCCACAACAACGGCGTCTTCAGCAACAGCCCCGCCTTCCACGGCGGGGTGCACTACTTCGACCCGACGCGGGCGGTCGGCCCCTACCTCCAGCAGGCCGGCTACCGCACGGCCTACATCGGGAAGTACCTCAACGGCTACCAGGCCAAGGACGGCGTCCCGGTCGGCTGGGACGAGTGGCACGTCCCCGTGGCGGGCATCTACACCTACGACGACACGACGCTGGCCCACAACGGCGTCGACACCGTGCGCTACACCGGTCAGAACATCACCGACGTCTACGCCGGCATCACCGACCAGGTGGTGCGCGACTTCGCCGCTGGCGGCCGGCCCTGGGTGATGTACGTCGCCCACCTCGCTCCGCACTACCGGATCGTGGGTCGGGTGCACGATCTCGACCCGGTGCCGCCGGAGCGGTACGTCGGCACCGTCACCGCCGCGGACCTGCCGCCGCTCACGACCGTGGCCAACGTGGCCGACAAGCCGCGGTGGATCAGGCGGCTGCCGCCGCTGAGTCAGAAGAACCGGGCGTGGATCGTCCAGCACCGCATCGCGCGCGCCGAGGCGCTGCGCGGCGTCGACGACGCCCTCGCGTCCCTGGTGCAGACGCTGCGCGACACCGGGCAGCTGGACAACACCGTCATCCTGGTCACCAGCGACAACGGCTACCTGCTCGGGGAGCATCGGGTCCGGCGCGGCAAGATCCTGCCCTACGAGGTGTCCGCGGGCATCCCGCTGCTCGTGCGGGGGCCGGGCTTCCCGGCCGGAACGACGCGGACCGACATCGTCGGTGCCGTGGACATCGGCACCACGGTGCTCGCGCTGACCGGGGTCGACGTGCCCTACCCCGTGGACGGCAAGCCGCTGATGGTGCCCGACCCCGACCGGCGCATGCTGCTCGAGGCAGGGGGCCGCCTGATGCAGGGGTGCGGACCCGCAAGGACTGGTCCTACCGGGCGATCGTGAGCCGGCGCTGGAAGTACATTCGCTACTGGAACGGCACCGAGGAGCTCTACCGCACCGGGTCGGCGGAGACGCGGTCGCTCGCGGGCAGCAAGCGGCGCGTGGTGCGCACCTACGCCCGGGCCCTCCGGCCGTTGAAGCGCTGTCACGGCTCCGCCTGCTGAGCCACCGTCCTACAGTGGCGGGGTGAGCATGCCCCGGCCGACACCCCCGATCCTGGAGCGGATCCGCGAGGCGGTGATCGGCGACGACCAGGTGATGGAGGGACCCTACGGCCCGCGCCGGATCACCTATGCCGACTACACCGCGTCCGGTCGCGGGCTGGCCTTCCTCGAGGACTTCCTCCGCGACGAGGTGCTGCCGCGCTACGCGAACACCCACACCGAGGCGAGCGGCACCGGGTTGCAGACCACACGGCTGCGTGAGGACGCCCGCCGGCTGATCCGCGACGCGGTCGGGGGCGACGGGGACACGGTGGTGATCTTCACCGGCTCCGGCTCGACGGCCGCCATCGACAAGCTGGTCGGGATCCTCGGGATCCGGCTGCCGTCGGCGCTGGAGGACCGCTACCACCTGGCCCGGCACATCCCGCCCGACCAGCGGCCGGTGGTGTTCATCGGTCCCTACGAGCACCACTCCAACGAGCTGCCGTGGCGGGAGTCCCTCGCCGACGTGGTCACGATCGCCGAGGACGAGGACGGCCACGTCGACCTGGTCCGGCTCCGCGCCGCGCTCGACGAGCACGCCGACCGGCCGGTCAAGATCGGCTCCTTCTCGGCGGCCTCCAACGTGACCGGCATCGTGACCGACACCGACGCGGTCTCGGCCTTGCTGCACGAGTACGGCGCCCTGGCATGCTGGGACTTCGCCGCGTGTGCGCCGTACGTCGCCATCGACATGAACCCCGCGACCCCCGGCGCCCACAAGGACGCGGTCTTCATCTCGCCGCACAAGTTCATCGGCGGCCCGGGGACGCCCGGGCTGCTGGTGGTGCGGCGCGAGCTGCTCACCAACCGGGTGCCTGTGGTGCCCGGCGGCGGCACCGTGGCCTACGTCAACCCCACGGAGCACCGCTACCTCGACGACCCGGCACACCGGGAGGAGGGCGGGACCCCGGCCATCATCGAGTCGATCCGGGCCGGGCTGGTCTTCGGGCTCAAGGAGGCGGTCGGCGTGGACACGATCGCCGAGCACGAGGAGCAGCTGCTGCGCAGAGCCGTGGAGGCATGGGAACCCGAGCCCGGGCTGGAGATCCTCGGCAACCTCGACGCGCGGCGGCTGTCGATCGTGTCGTTCGTGGTTCGGGCGCCGGAGGGGCTCTCCGGGCGGTACCTCCACCACAACTACGTCGTCGCGCTGCTCAACGACCTGTTCGGCATCCAGACCCGGGGCGGCTGCTCGTGCGCCGGGCCCTACGGCCACCGGCTGCTCGGCATCGACCTGGACACCTCCCACGAGTTCGAGCGGCAGATCACCCACGGCTGCGAGGGCATCAAGCCCGGCTGGGTGCGCGTGAACTTCAACTACTTCATCGACGAGGAGGTCTTCGGCTACCTGGTCGAGGCGGTGCGCATGGTCGCTCGCGACGGCTGGCGGCTGATCGGCGACTACCGCTTCGACGCCGCCACCGGGCTGTGGCGGCACCGGCGCGGCCCGGTCGAGCCCCCGCTGCGCCTGGCGGACGTGCACTACGACGCCGAGGGGCAGATGACCTGGCCGAGCACCACGACGACAGCACCCGCGGCGGCCCTCGAGGGCTACCTCGACGTGGCCGCCGACGTGCTCGCCGCCGCGATCCCGCCCGCCGACGACCCCGCCCACCTCTCCGCCGACTTCGACCACCTCCGCTGGTTTTGGCTCCCCTCCGCCTGCCTCTGACCGCGAGGTGGGAGTTCGTGCCACGCGAGGTGGGAGTTCGTGCCACGCGAGGTGGGAGTTCGTGCCACGCGAGGTGGGAGTTCGTGCCACGCGAGGTGGGAGCTCGATCACCGGGCCAGGTCGGCGACCACCTCGGCGCGCGGGAGCTCGGCCAGCAGCCGGCCGGGCAGCAGGATCTTGGAGCGGCGCACGCCCGAGCCGATCACCACGACGGGGACGGCGAGCAGCCCCTCATGAACCAGCACCCGCCACTCCTGGGGCAGGCCGAGGGGGGTGATGCCGCCGTACTCCATGCCGGACTCGGCGACGGCGCGCTCCATCGAGAGGAACGACGCCTTCCGCACGTCCAGCAGCCGCTTGACCAGGACGTTGACATCGGCCCGCAGGTCGGCCGGCACCATGCAGGCCGCCACCCGCTCCTGCCCGTCGCGCCGCCCCGAGACCACCACGCAGTTGGCGCCCGCGGTCAGCGGCAGGTCGTACGCCGCCGAGCAGGCCGCGGTGTCCGCCAGCTCCGGGTCGATCTCGACGACCCCCACCTCGGCGGCGGGCGGCCACCCGGCGAGGGCGGTCGCCGTGGGCTCGGCGAGGAGCTCGGGGTGCTCGTGGACGGGCAGGCCGGTGAGCCGGCCGAGGACTGGAGTCGTCATGAGCCCATCATCGCCGCTCGCGCCGGCGCCCGCCCGTCCGCGACGTGGCGGACGGGGGGCCGTGGCCCGTCTCCACGACCCCCCGTCGCCCCCGGAGCGCTCGGCTGTGTCCGGCCCGCGCTCACGCCTCGGGGCTCACGCCTCGGGGCTCACGCCTGGGCGGGTCACGCCTCGGGCACCAGGATCCACATCACGATGTAGGCCACGATGAGGGAGCCGAAGCCGAGCACCGTCGCCAGCACGGTCAGCAGCCGCACCAAGGTGACGTCCAGGTCGAGGTAGTCGGCCACCCCGGAGCAGACGCCGGCGATCATCCGGTCGTCGCGACGCCGGACCAGCCGCTTGGCGCGCTGCGCGTCGCCGTACGCCGGCGGCGGCGCCGACTGGGAATGCTGCTGGGGGTACCGCTGGCTGACCGGCTGGGCCTGCTCCTGGGTCTGGTCCTCCGGGCGCTGCGGCGTGGGGGCGGGGTTCATGGTCTCGTTCATCACTGCTCCTGGGTGTCGCGGCGGGGGTCTCCCGCGGTGGACGGGGTGTCGCCGGCCCCGGTGTCGAGGTCGGGCTCAGGGTTCACGGGCTGGATGACGGCAGCCTCTGCGGGGGCGTACTGCACCTGGCTGCGGCCGCGCCCCGAGAAGAGCACCGCCAGCAGCCCGGCGAGGCCGCCGAGCACCCACGGCAGCGGCAGCAGCCAGCGCAGGTCGGCGGTCGGCACGGCGGCGTACTCGATCGCCGCCCAGATGCCCACCAGCCCGCCGAAGGCCAGCCCCATCACGAGGTGTCCGACGTGCACGGGGTGGGTCCAGCGCTCCCGCGTGGTGTCGGAGGTCAGGGTCGTGTCAGTCATCGTCTCGCTCCTTGGCATTCGTGGGTCAGGAGGCCCGGATCTCGATCTGGCCGAAGCCCATCTGCACGTCCAGGTGCAGGGTGGCCACCTCGTTGGGCACGTTGAAGATCTGGGTGGTCTCGGCGCCGAGGCCGTCGTGCGTCGTGCCGAAGACCTGCAGCTCGCCGGCGCCGACCGAGGCGGTCGCGGCGACGTCGGTGTCGGGCGGCACGATCACGACGATGTGCCCGGCGCCGGACTCGACGGTGATGCTGCGGCCGTCCAGGGCCGCCGGGTCGGCGACCTCACTGAGGTCGAGGATCATGTCGCCGGCGCCCTGGGAGTACGACGTGCCGACGGCGGCCGCGGTGAGGGGGTGATCGACCGGGTGGTCGTCTCCACGTGCTCGCCGACGGTCATCCCGGCCAGCACCAGGCTGGACAGCAGGCCGAGCGCGATCAGCCCGCCGGCGCGGCCGAAGAAGGCCCCGACCAGCAGCATGAGCGCGATGATCGCGGTGGCCAGCGCCGCGTAGGCCGACGGCGCCACCGCGACACCGGCCACGTCGACCATGCCGAGGATGCCGAGGGACAGCACGACCAGGGCAAGGGTGAAGCCGAACAGGATCGGGCCGCGCTTCTTGGGGTTCACCACCCGGTACGGCGGCGGGGGTGGCTGGTAGCCGGCCGTGGGGCCGTACGGCGGGGGCGGCGTGCGGCCGCCGGCGTACCCGGGGGCGGGGACGGCACCGCCGGTGGTCCATCCGGTCGGAGAGCCGGCGCCAGCACTGGTGGCGTACCCGGGGGCCGGCGGGGCCGGCGGGGTGGGCGCGTAGTCCACGGTGGACCCGGCGCCGGGGTAGGCGACGCGCTGGTGGCGGCTCTCGCGGTTCTTCACGATCACCATCACGACCAGCGCGATCACGGCGAGCGGCCAGATCCCGGGCCAGAAGGCGTCGTTCCAGCCGGCGCCGATGGCGGCCAGCGCCACCAGGATCGCCACGGCAACCAGCACCAGGGTGCGGTTGCGCTCGTCCAGGTGGATGGCGGCCTCCTGGCGCCCCTCCTCGGGCACCAGCGCCCAGCAGGCGCCGTACGCGAGCAGCCCGAAGCCGAACAGGGCGGTCACCACGAACAGCACCCGGACGACCGTGGGGTCGATGTCGAAGTGCCGCGCGAGGCCGCCGGCCACGCCCGCCACCTTGCGGTCGGTGATGCTGCGGCGCAGCGTGCC